>NZ_JAGXJV010000003.1:0-225310 GCF_019091145.1 Lysinibacillus sp. GbtcB16 | reverse complement strand
TTTGACACACGGCCAATAACTTCTGTTTTCTTTGCAGGGTTATACGAAACGATTTTATCTTCAGTTGTAATACGCTCGCCACCGATAATAAGTGGGTAGTCTTGCCCTAAGTAACCTTCAACTTTATTTAAAGCCTCTACATAAGCATTGTAGTTTGCCTCTTGTGAAAAATCTGTGAATGGTTCGTGTTTGTATGGAATCATACTTTAATCCTCCCTTGTGAGATATATTTGGGTATGCAAAAAACATTGACGCAAAATATCTTTGCGTATAAAATATTCTTACACTTATTATAATGCAAAATTTCGTTGCATATTTCAAGTAAAAAATTTTTGAGGTGCACATTTTTATGAAAAATTCTGAACCTTTACTACCTTTTTATGAGTTTATTGCAACAAATGTATCCGTTGGTATTCATGCAGTAGACCTATCCGGCAAGACGATTATTTATAATACAAAAATGAAAGAAATTGAAGGATTCCATTTTGATGAGCTAGCGGATCGTTCGATTATTGAAATGTTTTCCTTCCGTCAGCACGAAAGTACCTTAATGCGTGTATTACAAACTGGAAAGAAAGAAATTAATGTCAAACAATCCTATTGGAATAAAAATGGGCATGAAATTACAACCATTAATGATACTTTTCCACTTATTGTAGATGGAAAACTGATTGGGGCAATAGAATTTGCGCGTGATATTACATCATTAGAAAAGCTTGTTTATCAACCCCTTCGTCGATATGATGAGCCTTTGACGTTCGACATGATAAAAGCTGAATCTGAAGCCATGAAGCAGGTCATCGAAAATGCTAAAAAAGCAGCGGCTGTAAAATTACCAGTATTATTAATTGGGGAATCTGGGACAGGCAAGGATTTAGTGGCTGAAGGTATTCACCACGCGGCTTCACCAGATCCTGAAGCCTTTATGACACTTGTTAGTCGTCGTTCTGCTCAATCAGTGCTTGATAAATTAAATCAGCTTTTAGAAGAAGATAAAGACTATACCTTTTTCTTTGAGCGCATTGATTTTTTGAGCTTAGACATTCAAGAGCAATTATTAGATATACTCCAGTCCCTACCGCAGTCCAAGTACATGTTAATTGGCAGTGTAGGTAGCGACCCGATTACATTAATTGCTGAAAAAAAGCTGTCCAAATCACTTTATTATTTCTTTGCAACGATGGCTATTACTATTCCCCATTTAACTGATCGAAAAGAAGATATTCTCCCATTTGTGGATGATTATTTTAGCCGACATCGAGAACGATTTGCTTCACAGGTTACAGAGCTAGCACCAGATGTACAGGAATTATTCTTACAATATGATTGGCCTGGCAATTTAAAGGAACTCGAGTTACTATTGGATGAAATTGTTTCATTTATGACGATAGAGTCTACGGTAACCTCAGATTTATTGCCGTTGCATTTCCGCTTCAAGGTACAGCAACAAGATACCAACAATCGTGAACCTGAATTCTTTATGTTCCATCAAAATCATGATGTCATGCCATTAGATGCTTATTTGCGCGAAGCCGAATCATATTATGTGCAAAATGTCTTGAATTTATATGAGGGCAATATTACAAAAGCCGCGAATGCACTTGGGATGAGTAGACAAAACCTTCAATACCGAATCCGAAAAATAAAAAAGCAATAACATAAAAACAAGGATACCTTCACGTTGAAAGTATCCTCGTTTTTTATTGTCCAGATTGTTCAATCCAGTCCTGTAATTTGTCTTTTAAGGAATTAAAACCATTCGCATCCGATTCATCTACACGGTCCTGCAATGATTTGCGTGGTGGTGCTTCTTTTTTTCTAACTGTTGCCGGGCGTTCCTGTAGTGCTCTCATCGATAAACTAATTTTTTCGGCCTCTTCATCGATTTCAAGTATCTTGACCTCTACTTCTTGCCCAACAGCTAAAAATTCACTAACATCCTTCACAAAGCCGTATGTTATTTCCGAAATATGCACAAGGCCTTGCGTATTGTCATCTAATGCAACAAATGCACCGTATGGTTGAATACCTGTAACTTTTCCGGTCAACACGTCTCCTAATTCATATTTTTTTACCATAACCTTTGCCCACTTTCTTTTGGTTTGCTACGTATATATCGGTTAAATTATAACATACGTGTAAAATCGGGGCAAAAAATCTCCTTACTCAGAAATGGCTGTAATGATGCAACGTTTTTCACCTTTTCCTATAGTCTCTGTACCTAATTGGAAGGTTAAGCGTTGGCCGATCAATTGAATTGATTCTGATTTCACGTCTACTTTAATCGTTGTTTGGGATGCATCAGTTGCATAAAGAACTGTAAAATGTTCCATACCATCAAATTGAACTACTTTATTCATATCTACATCTTGAGAAACTAACTGTTTAATGGTTTCTTGATCGCCTTTTCCTTGTGCATATAAGAATAGGCTAACGATGTTCATTGGATTTAATGAATCTAGGATGGTATCGTCTTTGCTTGATGTATAGGAATTGTATAGGGCTTCCGTTTGGTAAATCCATCGGAAATCAATACGTAAACCTGCTGAGCCATCTTCTGTTTCTATATAGACTTTGTCTCGTAAATTTAACAACTCCAACCAGATATCCTTTGTTGTAAGTATGTCTAATGTTTTTGATTGTTTATTTGCGTTATATTCTTCAACTATAAATTGTGCGGTCAAGCGCATCGATTCTCCATACTTTCCATTTGCAGTGGCATTTAAAAACTCGATATGTTCGGGCGAATATCTACTCATGTCATCCATACCTTTTAGAAGTAAAAGCCACGTATTTTCGAATTCTTTCTTTAAATCCCGTAATAGGAAATCAAGTCCTCCTACTGATAGGTCTGTGACTAATGTTCTTTCATATAATTTTAAAATTCGAGCAGTTTCTTCTGTAGAAAACCGTAAATTTTCACCTTCCAATAAAGAGCCAGTAGCCCAATATTTAAACAGACCTAATATGTCAGAGTGAAGACGATCAGTATATGCTGGTGCATTTTGCTGAAAAATGGGATCTGCTCTAAAGCTAAAGTTTTTCCCATCATTAGACAACTCAAAATACTGTTTTTTAGCCGTAGCGATTAATTGTTTTAGTTCTTTAGGATAATTTCCCTCTTTTTGTGATAGTACATTCTTATAGGGAGAAAGTTGATTAGTATAATATTGTAAAACATCTTTCGTTGAATAAAAATAATTGCTAAAAAAATATCGAGATTCCTCATATGACATAGAGTTTTCAAATGTGTTGATTTGCTCTATTAACTCCCGAGGTGTTTGCAAATTATCTAGTATTTCTTGCTCCAACTCCGCTAAATATTTTGGATTATCCATCATTCTATTAACTACTATATTTTTATTTCTAGCTTTATCATTGTATTTATTATCAGCGATTTCAATAAACGATAGTTTCCTAAAGTCTTGTTCGGGTATATGGAGCTCCTGGCGTGTTTTTTCGCGCTTTTCTTGATACTTTTTTTGTAAGCTTGAAAACCATTCTTCATAGCTACTCTCTATCTTTTCTTCATTTGAATGCACAGATGTTGACGGATGGAACATATATGACGACATTAAGATTCCAACTAATAACACACTGGCGATGCTAGCAATCCAAACAGCAGGCTTTTGCCATTTTGTTGAAGGCTTTGGAACCGTTTTATTAATTTCTTGAAATTGCCTTTTGGCATCCTCATTTTCAATTTGCTGAAGAACATGCAGTGGTTCTAGCTTTGATTCCATTCGCTCATAGGATTTTTTCAGTAGTCCCATACGTTGATTAAATTGTTGATCATCCATTTTCAACACTCCCCTCTTGCATTAATGCTGCCTTCAACTTTTCTTTCGCACGTAATAACCGTACCTTAACCGTTGATAATGAAATATTTAAAACCTCTGCGATTTCTTCATATTTTAGCTCGTGGAAATAATACAGTACGATAGGGTACCGATATTTTTCATCTAAGGCTTGAATAGCATTGTGTAAGAGTTTATCTTCTTCAAATAATAGAACATCGTCTTCAGCAGAGAGGAAAATGGTTTGCCTTTGCGCATTAAGCTTGTCCTCTTTTGCCAGCTCTCTCTGTTCCTTACGATAATAATCACGTGTAGCATTCAATGTAATTTTATAAAGCCACGTCGTAAATCGATCCTGTTTAAATTGATGTAAAAAGCGATACAGTTTAACAAATACCTCCTGTGAAACATCTGCTAAATCATTGCTATGTACGCCACACTGAAAGGCAAACTTTTCAACTGTTTGTTGATGAATTTGAATAAGTTCGATATAGGCTTCTTTGTCTCCTTGCTGTGCCCTCGCTATTAATTCAGCTTCCTCCAAGGCGATCCCCTCCTTTTGTTTATGGAACGACAGAACCTCCCTAATTGTTACATATTAAGGATGTTATTTACTCTAAAAGGAGGAACCTTACTAAAACGCCCTCACACGCTCTATAAATTGGCTCTTAATGGAGAAATCCCCTCAATCAATATTCAGAAATTTGCTTGTGTTATGAAAATATTGCGGTAAAATAAAACTTTAGTACAAGGAGGCTAACCGAAAAGCGAAAAAAATTGCCTGGATTGGTGGCATCATTATCTTTATTGTTGGTATTCCTAGTGCGCTGTCATTTGGTATACTATCAGATGTGAAGATGTTAGACCGTTCTATTTTTGATTTTGTTGATTTTATGACCAACAATATCGGAATGCCTATTGGCGCTCTGCTAATCTCAATTTTTGCAGGTTATTATTATACAAAAGATATTTCTCGTAAAGAGCTAGCCGCATCTAATTGGATGTTTACAATTTGGTACATGTTAATTCGCTATGTGTCCCCAATTGCTATATTAATTATTTTCATTCAAGGTATTTTACCAATATTTAAATAAGGATTTAGAGCCTCTATCATGTCAATGCAAAAAGAGGTTGTCGTAGGACAACCCCTTTTTTTATAGGAAATATGCAAAATATTTTAAATAATACATTTTGCTTCAAATTTAATAGCAATCAGTTTGTAAGAGATGGCTACACAATCCTCAAAAGGAATCCATTGCTCAAACGAATGCTCATATGTTTCTTGAATTACTTTTGCAAGCGTAGATGGATCATCGATTCCTTGCAATGCCGCTACAACATCTGCTGTTTCCGTATCATAATGGTCTGGACCTAAGTGGAATGGATCCCACTCCTCTAGCAGATGGACAGCTGCTTGATTCATTTTTACATTTTCCAAAATACTCACCTATTATCCTTTGATCATAATCGTATGATACCATAGTAAATAAAAAAGAAAAGAGTGATTTGCTTGTCTATTTTTGATCAAACTATCAAACGTCGTTGTACAAACTCCGTCAAATGGGACGCAATGAAAATGGTTTATGGACTAAACGATGCGTCCGATATCTTGCCAATGTGGGTAGCTGATATGGATTTTGCTGCTCCACCAGCCGTTTCAAAAGCATTGCAGGAACATGCTGAACGCACTATTTTTGGTTATAGCTTTATTAGTGAGGAAGCGATACAGTCAATCGTGGACTGGCAAAATACTCGTCATGATTGGCAAATTGATAAGGATTCCATCGTATTCTGTAATGGTGTTGTGGCTGCCTTAGCAAATAGCATTGTTGCCTTTACTAATCCGGGAGATAAAGTCCTTATTTCCACACCTGTTTATCCACCATTTTTTAACATCCCAAAAAGCAATGGGCGCGAAGTGGTAAGCTGCCAACTAGTTGAAAAAAATGATGGCAAATTTATCGTTGATTTTGAAGCTTTTGAACAGGCACTAGCTCAAAATGTGAAAGCCTACATATTATGCAATCCTCACAATCCTGGCGGTTATGTATGGGATGAAGCTACTTTAAAGGAAATTGTACGACTCTGTGCTCAATACGACGTCCTTATTATTTCAGATGAAATTCA
Organism: Lysinibacillus sp. GbtcB16; assembly: GCF_019091145.1. Taxonomy (NCBI): domain Bacteria; kingdom Bacillati; phylum Bacillota; class Bacilli; order Caryophanales; family Bacillaceae; genus Lysinibacillus; species Lysinibacillus sp. GbtcB16. Next base: position 219,386 of record NZ_JAGXJV010000003.1, on the reverse strand, counting down.
TGCTGATTTAATGATAAATGGAGAAAAACATATTCCTATTGCCAAAGTAGCAGGCGATGAAATCAATCGTATTGTAACGTGTATGGCTCCTACTAAAACATTTAATTTAGCAGGTATTCAGGTTTCCTATATGATTGTGCCAGATAAGAACAAACGTCTACAGCTTGAAGCTGTGAATATGGCAAGTGGACAAGGCTCATTAAATACTTTCGCCTCTGTAGCATTACAGGCTGCGTATACGGAAGGCTCCCCTTGGCTAGATGAATTGTTGCCGTATGTTTCAGCAAATATGGATTATGTCAAAGCAGAGTTAGAGCAGATTCCAGGCATTCGCATCATTAAACCACAATCCACTTATTTAATATGGATTGATTATAGAGAGCTTAACCTTGAAGAAAAAGATATTATGAACCGACTATTAGAAATTGGTAAACTGGCGTTAGAGCCAGGGACAAAATACGGTGAAGAGGGTCAAGGCTTCTTACGTATGAATGTAGCTTGTTCATTTGAAACAGTACGAGACGGCGTAGAGCGCTTTAAAAAAGCGTTTGAACAATAAAAGTAAGAGAAGGAATCCCGATTATTTAGGATTCCTTCTTTTTAGATGTTTAAAATCCTTCCTATGTGGAAAAGTTTCTTAACAATCGGATGGAAAAAGGGGTGTTTTCAATGGACTTAGTTCCTTTAATAATTCAGCGTGCCTATATGACATTCTTGTTTCCCTTCGCCTACCAAACAAAAGATCGGCAAAAGATTGGTAATATCCTTTTAGAAGAAGGGTTTTCTTTTTTTGAATTGAACAATATGACTCTTGAAAATGCCTTTTATGGAGACATAACAATCATACATGAAGAGCTTGCCCAGTTTTTTTATCCCTTTCTTGAAGACAAATTATTCCCAAACAAAATGGATAGCCCAGACTTTCTTCGTTTCTCAAAAGCATTTTATACACAAGGGGCCTTACACCATCAAGAAAATTGTATAAACTATGAGCTTATGAGCATCGATGTAACGCTATGCCCTTTCGGCAATGGCATCGTCACTGTACGAACAAGCATAGACAATCCTTATGACATTAGCGATATTTTAAATTTCATTCATTACTTTAGGGTGCTGGAGGCAAAATTGCGAGAGGAAAAGGGCGCAAGTCACCATTTCTCGTTCGGTCATTGTGATTCTACGAGTGAGCTATTATTTAACTATTTTATTCCCTTCCTAAAGCCTTTTTTACAGCACCGGCAAGATCATAGCTATGAAGGATTGCCCTTTTTTGAAGATGAACGAATGTTTTCCTCAGCCTATTTAATATGTGATGAACAAGCAGAACTTTTACCTGAGCATCTTTTTCGATTAGGGCAAGTAGATGGAAGAACACCTGATGGCAAACCCTTTATTTCAAGCACAAATTCTCAATATATTTCAAACTATGTAGAGGAACACGCCCATACACGCTGGGCACCCAATAGTTATATTATCTCTTCAGCACAGGCACAAATGACACTTACAAATAAGCCATTTAAACATTGTTCACATAGCATTCAGGAGTTTATGGGTACTCACTATTATAATTTGTTCATTCATTATTTTTATAAAATGATGCTCTTAAAACTATCCTACGAATACAGTGAAATAAAGTGGGGAAAAGATAAACAAATTGTCAATGAATTAATCGAACTAATCACAAAGTTCTCTGCACGTTATTATTTCGAAGAAGTCGTTGTTCGGACTGAAGGTCGGGAAATTTCTCAAATACTACGAAAGCATTTCCGTATTAATGAACATTATGTAGAAACAAAAGCGACATTGAACAGTTTATATCGAACACAAGAAGATCAGTCTGATAATCGAAGTAATAATTTACTATTTATTTTAACTGTATTTACGGTTATATCCGGTATATACGGAATGAATTTAGTCATTGAAGAATGGAAGGACAGTAGTGATTTAGATAGTGTTTGGAGCTATACGCTGTTCGAATGGGTTGCCTTTATTACCGCCATGAGCGGGATTGGCCTATCCATTGTACTCGTTTGCTTCAATGCCTTTAAAACACTACAAAACATCGTTCGTCGTTCTAAAAGAAAAATGTAAATAAAAAAATCTGTCTCCATTGGAGGCAGATTCTTTTTAATTAGACATTTTGTTGGTTGTTTGTACTTTTCTTTTCTGCTAGTATACGTGCTTCAATTTCTTTTGATTTAATTTCCTGTTTCTTAGAAATTTTACGGAAAAGCGTAAACACGACTACACACAAAATAAGCATGATTAAAAATTCAAATGCTGCTGGAATATATCCTGATTTATCTTCAGGGAAATATAAAAATTGATACATTAAGTTTTCCATGCTCTACACGTCCTTATAATTATTATTCAAAGACTGTAATTGACTCAATTTTCACATCTTCTAATGGTTTATCACGGGGATCTTTTTCTACATCCGCAATTTTATCCACAATATCCATTCCTTCTACAACATGACCGAATACAGTATGTTTATGGTCTAACCAAGGTGTACCGCCATTTTTTGCATAAGCTTCAATAATTTCCTCTGGGAAGCCTGCTCCTTGTAATTGACGAAGCATATCGCTTGGAAGATGTTTCATTTGAACGATAAAGAATTGAGAACCATTTGTGTTTGGACCAGCATTAGCCATTGATAGCGCACCGCGTAGGTTAAACAATTTATCTGAGAATTCATCTTCAAAAGAATCTCCCCAAATCGATTCACCGCCCATACCTGTTCCAGTTGGGTCCCCACCTTGAATCATAAAGTCTTGAATAACTCGGTGGAAAATGATGCCGTTATAATAACCTGATTTAGCATGACCCAAAAAGTTTTCAACAGTTTTTGGTGCAAACTCTGGGAACAATTTAATTTTAACTGCCCCTAATGTTGTGTTCATTTCTACAAGCACTTCGCCTGCTTGTACGTCTGTTGTTAATTGTGGAAACATGGAAGTCTCTCCTTTAATGATAATTTTCAGTTTCAATGAAAAAGATGACAATTCATCCTTCTTGACCTCATTTTAGTCTAACATACTTCCGATTGGTTTTCTTCATCAAAGTATTGACGATTTATGCACTTTTAACTTCCTCTCTCAAAACAAAGGAAATAGGTCTGACCGAGTATTTGGAATCAATCCAAAATATGTTATTCTGTTGAAGGATTCATAGAAAGAGTGGAGGCACACATGAAAAAGGCTTTTGGTTTTTTTATTATACTTCTTTCCTTACCTGTTCTATGGTGGATTAGCACAAACATACGAACAGAAATCAATACCGCACAAGCACATGAGGAACAAATTACACAGGCTATTCATTTACCGGAAGTACAACCTCAGCTTCCTGTAACACTTAAGGACCAAAATGGGCAAACATTTAGTGAGGAATATGTCGAATGGCGGCAGCCACTAACATTACAAGAAATTCCACAAATTGCCCAGGAAATATTCATTGCAAGTGAGGATGCCGACTTTTACGAACACATCGGCTTTGATTTAAGTGCTATTATGCGTGCAGTAGTCGCCAATTCAAATACGAGTACTAGCTCACAGGGTGGCAGTACGATTACACAGCAGCTTGTTCGAATGCGTTATTTATCTGATGAAAAAACATATGAACGAAAATTAACCGAACTTTTTTATGCTTATGAATTAGAAAAAGAATTCGATAAAGAAGCAATTTTAACGATGTATCTTAACGAGTCCTATTTTAGCAATCAAGTTTACGGAATTGGTGGAGCAGCCACTTATTATTTTCAAAAGCCACTCCAGCAATTATCAATAGCTGAAATTGCTTTTATTGCAGCAATTCCTAACAACCCGTCACTTTATAACCCTTTAAAAAACTTTGATCAAACTAAAGCACGTCAAGAACGTTTATTAGATACACTTGCCGTGAAAGGTAGCATTACTAAGGAAGATGCGACGACTTATAAGGCAGAACCTATTACATTGCATATTAAGGATAAAATACAAAGCTATCCTATGTATGGCACTTACGTTCTTCAAGAATTAAAATGGTTAGTTGCAGAAAAAGAAGGCTATGCGGATCGGCTTAACAATACAGACAATGAGGAAGAAAAGAAAAAAATTAAGACACAATTAGACAATCGACTTGATACATTATTTCAAAATGGACTCATAATTAACACTGCATTGGATCCCCAAAAACAGCAGCATGATGAGCAACAAATGACCGCTACTTTGGGTGCCGGTTCATTGCAAGCAGCAGGTGCTGTTATTCACAACCAATCCAGAGAGATCGTTAGCTTATACGCAGGGAAAAACTATGAAAAGTTTGATTATCATCGCGCATTTCAAGGAACACGTCAGCCAGGTTCCGCCTTTAAGCCACTGGCCGTTTATGCTCCTTTCTTTGAAACAACCACACATACACCGGATTCAATTGTAAATGGTGGTAGTTATTGTGTCGGATCCTTCTGCCCTCAAAACTATGGGGGATACAAGTATGGGGATGTGTCGCTACGCACTGCGTTTCGACATAGCTATAATACATCGGCACTGCGACTCTTCCAGACAGTTGGCGTTGATACAGCATTTCAATATTTAGATCGCTTCCATTTCCGCTCCATTGTAGAAAAGGACCATAATTATGCCGCTTCCTTGGGCGGGCTTACTTATGGTGTAACAGCATTAGAACTAGCAGATGCCTATACAAGCTTTATTGATGGATCTTATGTTCTAGCCCATAGCATTCGTAAAGTTACAGCTTTAGATGGAACAGAGCTCTATAGTTGGGATACACAGCGTGATCAAATTTGGTCTCCTAAAACAGTAAAATACATGCGTGAGCTACTTGCCGATGTTGTGATGAACGGTACGGGACAGGGAGTCTACAGTAATAGCAGCTATGTTGGTGCCAAAACAGGGACAACAAATGACTATCGAGACTATTGGCTTGCCGGACTTAATGATACCTATACAGCTGCCGTATGGATTGGATATGATAAGCCTCAATCCATGCTAAAATTAGAAGAATACAAAATTCATCATCAATTATTTAATGTTTTACTTGAGTAAGATAAGTGGTTTGGATGTAATGATCACAAAAGGGAGCAGAAAGAGATTTTCTGCTCCCTTCAGACTGTAGACAAACTCGAAAAATTGGAGAGTTTGCCTACAATCCTTTTTTCTTTTTCCTTTTCCATTCGAATAAAAGAAAGCCTTTGATTTCCACTACGGATGGGGTCCCCGCTTCCTACGCTTTCGCACAGAAAACATCTGCTCACTCCAGAATCTCGCCTTTCCCCTATTCCCCTCAGAAGTCACGGCCCTTCATTCCCACCAACTTCTACATAAAAGCACTTCATTGCACCCATTAATGTAAAGCTTGGACGTGACAGGAAAAATAAGAAGTTACCTACGCTCGAACAACATGTAGTCATTCACCAAATAGTCACTTGAACATAAGAAAAACCATCGAGATTGAGCCTCTCGATAGTTTTTGCCTACAGTATGCATTTATTGGGCAAATGGTAGACTTGCTAAAATACCATTATATAGTTTCAATACAACATACACAATGAATGTTAATAGAATTGTCCACATAAAAAGTTCAAAGATTAATAGACCGATTGTGCCGCCCATTGACATAAAATGACTCATTTTGTAAATAAGATAAATGAAATATGTAAAAACAGTGAGGACAAAAATTCCTATTAACACATAAATGAATTGGATTGCAAATGCTGAACACATAGCACCAATAAACAAAATGATATAGCCGCCTCGCGCTTGGCTAACAGTTGCACCATCGTTGTCTTTTGAAAAAAAGAGCATTCCTAACTCATGAATGGTTTCTCCTACTAGTTTGAGTGCTGAAAATAGCATAAAAAAAACAACAGCAAACACTATGAGTAAGAATACACGTAATTCAACATCAGATAAAAACTCTCGCATTCCTGAATATACACCGATCGCTCGAAAAATCTGTAAAGATTCTCCAACTGCATACATACCAAATGTCAAACTAAACAATAAAATTGTAATTAATGGTAAATAACCGTAGATATATGGATTCTTCATAAAAATTTTTTTCCTCTATTTTTCTTGATAACTTCCTATTTATAATATAACGAAAATTCTTCCACTACCGCAAGCTAAATCCCAATAGTACGTATGCATTCCCAATTAAAGTACGTTATAATTGATTTACTTACCTGCATAAAGGAGGGTTTTTTTGTTACAAGTACTTTATATTTTCATTCCAATGCTTGCTGCAATCTTCGTACCATTTTTATATAAAAGCATAAAAAATATTCATACTGGCTGGTTTGTTCTCGCTGTTCCAGCTACGCTCGTAGTTATTTATGCATCCTATATTGCACAAGTGGCTAAAGGTGGAGTATTTACTGCTAAACTTCCTTGGATTCCATCGCTTGATATTTCCTTCGTCTCCTATTTGGATGGCCTTAGCTTATTATTCTCGCTATTAATTACTGGAATCGGATCTTTAGTTGTCCTCTACTCCATTTTTTATTTAGATAAACATAAAGAAAAATTACATAATTTTTATGTTTACTTACTGTTATTTATGTCTGCAATGCTTGGAGTAGTACAGTCAGATCATTTAATTACACTGTATTTCTTTTGGGAATTAACGTCCATTTCCTCATTCCTGCTCATTGGTTATTGGTATAACCGTGATGCATCACGCCTTGGCGCACTGAAATCAATGATGATAACAGTCGGCGGCGGCTTAATGATGCTAGGCGGATTTGTACTTCTCTATTTAATGGGAGGAACTTATTCCATTCGAGAGCTAATTATTATGGCACCGAATTTAGTTGATCAACCTTTATTTACATGGTCGCTTGTTTTATTACTTCTAGGAGCATTTACAAAATCTGCACAATTCCCATTCTACATTTGGCTACCAGATGCAATGGAAGCACCTACACCAGTCAGTGCATACCTACATTCTGCCACGATGGTCAAAGCAGGTATTTATTTAGTAGCACGCTTTACCCCAATATTTGCAGCCTCTGAGCTCTGGGTATGGCTTGTAACAGGTATAGGTATTTTAACTTTATTCTGGGGTTCCTTCTTTGCAGTCAAGCAAACGGACTTAAAAGGAATTCTAGCCTTCTCGACAGTTAGTCAACTTGGACTTATTATGTCACTACTTGGGGCAAGCGCAGTGGCGTTTCATGCGAATGAATCAGTAGATACTATTAAATTCGCGGCATTTGCTGCTATCTTCCATCTCATTAATCACGCAACATTTAAAGGTAGCCTATTCATGATTGCTGGGATTATCGATCATGAAACAGGAACGCGTGATATTCGAAAATTGGGTGGGTTAATGAGTATTATGCCTATCAGTTTTACAGTTGCGGCGATAGGAAGCTTATCAATGGCTGGTCTTCCACCATTTAATGGCTTCTTAAGTAAAGAAATGTTTCTAACAGCCATGCTCTCCCTTCAAAAGTTTGAGCTCTTTGGCTTTGATACATGGGGAGTGCTCTTCCCAATCATCGCTTGGATTGCTAGTATTTTTACATTTATTTATAGCTTTTATTTTGTTTTCCGAACATTTAATGGCAACTACAAACCAGAGCAATTACCTCATAAACCACATGAGGCACCTATTGGAATGCTAGTTTCTCCAATGCTTTTAGCGGGATTAGTTGTGTTCATATTCTTTATCCCGAATTTTATTGGCGATACATTTGTCAAACCGGCTGTTCTAGCGATTCAGCCATTTCTATACGAAACACCACAAGATATTGACATACATGTAGCAGCATGGCATGGGGTCAACCCTGAACTTCTGATGACGATAGGAATTATCATTATTGGAGTACTACTATTTGTTTCACTACCAAAATGGCAAGGAATGTATCAGCGATTCCCAAAGGCTTTCACTTTGAATAATACCTATGACAAAATTATGCAGGGATTAGATGTTGGCTTAAATCGCCTCTCTCGACTCTATATGACGGGCTCAATGCGTCATTATTTACTCTACATGTTTAGTGGTATTGCTGTTATCGTCATTGGTTCGCTTTTTGTGAAAAATGCCTTTAGTCTTTCATTCCAAGGGACCGCTCCGATAAGACCATATGAAATTATTTTAGTCGTGGTTTTATTAATTGGAACAGCTATCACCATACTAGCTAAATCGCGGTTAACGGCCATTATAGGTCTTGGCTCTGTTGGATATACGGTAGCATTATTCTTTGTTATTTTTAATGCGCCAGATTTAGCCTTAACACAGCTTGTTATTGAGACTATATCTGTCGCCCTCTTTTTATTGGCATTCTACCATTTGCCAAAGCTTGGTAAACGAGAAGAGCGTATGAGATTTCAATTAAATCGAGCTGTTATATCCATTGCAGTAGGTGTCATGGTAACACTTGTCGCACTATCCGCTCATTCGCAAAAACTCATTCCTACTATTTCTAAGTACTATGAGGAAACCGTTTACTCTTTAGCGGGCGGAGGAAATATTGTCAACGTAATTTTAGTAGACTATCGTGGCTTTGATACATTGTTTGAAATTACAGTACTCGCTATTGCTGGAATGGCTATCTTTGCAATGATTAAATTGCGTATGAATAGAAAGGAGAAAACACATGAAAACAAATGATGTGATAATACAATTTACGGCTAAAATTGTATTCTTCATTATTTTCTTCTTCTCCATTCATATTTTTTTAGCAGGTCATTACACGCCGGGTGGTGGCTTTGTTGGAGGGCTTTTAACCTCCAGTGCCATTGTGCTATTAGTGTTAGCGTTTGATATCCGTACTGTACGCCATATTTTACCTATTAATTACACGTATTTAACGGCTATTGGTTTATTATTAGCCCTTGCTACTGCGGCATTCCCTATGTTTGTGGGCGAACCTTTTTTTACTCATTTCTTTAATTATTTCGATTTACCGCTTCTAGGCAAACAGTCTTTACACACGGCTATGCTTTTTGATAGCGGTGTCTATCTGGTTGTTGTCGGTGTTACGATGACCATTATTCAAACGATTGGAGAGGATGAATAATGGAAATAATTATGGCCTTTGTCATTGGCTTCCTCTTTATGGCAGCTGTCTATTTAATTTTATCAAAAAGTTTATTACGTATTATTATTGGTACAGGACTTTTAAGTCATGGTGCTCATCTACTTATATTAACGATGGGTGGTCTTGGTGGTGAGGCTCCACCCGTGTTAAACGAAGGAGCCAAAACTTTTGCAGATCCATTACCTCAGGCACTTATCTTAACTGCTATTGTCATTAGCTTTGGTGTCACAGCGTTTTTCCTAGTGCTGGCATATCGTTCCTATCAGGAGCTGCAAACTGATGATATTAGCTTAATGAGAGGAAGTGATGAGGATGAATAACTTCCTACTACTGCCTATCATCATTCCGTTTTTCTTCGGTATGATTTTAATGTTTGGGCAAAAAAACTTAATGTATCAACGAACATTTTCATTACTTGGAATCGGGATTTCCTTGATCACTGCCATTTCACTTCTAATGAAAGTGAAACATGATGGTATCCAAAAGGTCACTTTCGGAGATTGGCCAGTTCCTTACGGGATTACAATGGTTTCTGATATGGTATCCGCATTGCTCGTGACAACGACATTGTTAATTGCCTTTTTTGTTGTTTGGTATGGCTTTGGTTCTATTACGAAGGAACGTGAACGATTCTTTTATTACCCTGGAATCATGTTTATTTTAACTGGGGTTAATGGGGCCTTTACTACAGGTGATATTTTTAACTTATTCGTTTTCTTCGAAGTATTATTAATGGCATCTTATTTACTGATCGTCCTCGGTGGCGAGAAAGGGCAACTGAAAGGATCGATTAAATATATTTTAATTAATGTTATTTCGTCTGCCCTATTTGTCATTACTGTAGCCTTTTTATACTCGGTTGTAGGAACATTGAATATGGCTGATATTGCCGTTAAAATAGCTGAAATCAATCAACCAGGTATCATTACCGTTATAGCTGTACTCTTTTTAATGGTATTTGGATTAAAAGCAGCCATTTTCCCATTGTATTTTTGGCTTCCTACTTCGTATGCAGCGGCTCCTATACCTGTACTAACATTATTCGGTGCACTGCTCACAAAGGTAGGTGTCTATGCGATTACACGTACCTATACATTATTCTTTGTACACGATTTATCCTACACTCATGATCTATTGATGGTACTTGCCATTGCTACAATTGTGGCTGGATGCATCGGGGCACTCGCTTACTTTGATGTCAAACTTATTATTATCTACAATATTGTCATCGCCGTAGGGGTTATTTTATTTGGTGTCTCACAAATGAATGAAGCTTCCTTAAAGGGAGCAATGTTTTATTTAGTACACGATATGCTCATAAAGGCAGCACTCTTTATGTTAATCGGTATGATCATCTACATTACAGGTACATCTGATTTGCGTAAGATGGGTGGTCTGATGAAAAAATACCCGGCACTTGGTTGGTGTTATTTAATTGCAGCATTTGGCTTAGCCGGAATTCCACCGCTTAGCGGATTTGTTGGCAAACTATTGATTGTACAAGGTGGCTTTGAAGCGGGTAATATGTGGAGTAGTATTTTCATATTAGCGTCCTCACTGCTCGTACTACTATCCGTAATTCGTATCTTCATCTACGCCTTTTGGGGCGAGGAAAAAGAAACGAAGGGCATCGTTGACAAATCTATCTACAAAATGCTGTTTATGCCTTCAGCCCTTTTAGTACTTATTTCTGTCGCATATGGTGTTGGTTCCGAATGGATGACGCCATTTATGGACGATGCAGCAAAACTTTTAAATGATCCATCTATCTATATAGATGCTGTGATGAAGGGGGATTAACGCTGTGGCATTTCAAATGATTTTAAACTTTGTACTTGCCTTCGTATGGATGTTCCTATCCTCTAATTACACAGCAACCGGCTTTATTATTGGGTTCATAATGGGCATCATTTTAATCATAATAATGCGAAGATTTTTTAAATCTCGTCTTTATGTCTACCGCCTATGGGCCCTTATAAAATTAACTTTGCTGTTCTTTAAAGAGTTAGTATTAGCGAATGTGCAAGTCCTGAAGGTAGTATTAAAGCCTAAATTGGACATGCAGCCTGCCTTTTTTGCTTATCCTACTGTATTAACGGAAGATTGGGAAATCACATTATTATCCAGTCTTATCACTTTAACGCCAGGAACTGTAGTCGTACATGTATCGGATGATGCTAAAACACTATATGTACATGCTATTGATATTAGTGATGTGGATGAGGCTGTTGCTTCCATTCGAGATTCATTTGAGAAAGCGATTTTGGAGGTGAGTAAATCATGACAACATTTATTATAACGGTCATTGTAGTGATTTGCTTATCGATGATTGCGGTCATTTATCGAATGATCAAAGGACCTTCTGCATCTGACCGTGTAGTCGCTTTAGATTCACTGGGTGTCTCTCTTATTTCCTTAATTGGACTATTTTCGATTTTAGTGGAAACAAGCTTCTTCCTTGAGATTATTTTATTGCTAGCGATTTTATCATTTATCGGTACAGTTGCTTTCTCTAAATTCATAGAGAAAGGAGATATCATTAAACGTGACAATTCTCGCTAATAGTTTAGTTATCTTTTTCATTTCTGTTGGAGTACTTTTTATTGTCGTCACAGCTATTGGGCTTATCCGCCTACCTGATTTATATACACGAGCACATGCTGCCTCAAAAAGTGCTACACTTGGTGTCATGTGTGTTCTAATTGGTGTATTCTTTCATTTTTGGCTAATCGAAGATCATTTTAATCCACGTATATTACTAGGAATACTATTCCTCTTCATCACTGGCCCTGTTGGAGGACATATTATGACTCGCTCCTCTTATATTGCTGGTGTCAAGCCTTGGAAAGGGACAGTACGTGATGAATTAGGTCCGGAAATTGACAGAATGAAAAAAGAACAAGACGCACAATAAGACATATAAAAAATCTGCTCAATCGTTCTGAACGAGCAGATTTTTTTATTGGTTTATTATATATATCCTTTGGAAGTTAAAATACTAGTCAACTGTTTCACACATTCTTCTATCGTATGATGTTCAGTATCTAAAATAATTTCAGGGTTTTCTGGTTCCTCATAAGGGGCGCTAACACCAGTGAAATTAGCAATTTCTGCTTTTCTCGCTTTTTTATATAGACCCTTGGGATCCCGTTTTTCACATATTTCTATTGAACACTTTACAAAAACCTCGATAAATTCACCATCTTCAACAAGCGCACGGACCACCTGACGATCTTCTCGATAAGGAGAAATAAATGCCGTTAATACAATTTGACCACTTTCTATAAAAAGCTTCGAAACTTCCCCTATACGACGAATATTTTCTTTTCGTCCTGCCTCATCAAAACCTAAATCCTTGTTTAGACCGTGACGGACATTATCGCCATCCAACACAAAGGCTTGGTTGCCCCTTTCATATAATTGGCGGGCAAACGCATTGGCTATAGATGATTTTCCTGAAGCAGACAAGCCCGTAAACCATAAAATAAAGCTTTGATGTTTATTTTGGGATCGACGCTCCTCTTTTGTAACTGAGGATTCATGCCAAACAATATTCGAACTCATTTGACTACCTCCTTTTGCATGCCTTTTATTAATACATCTACTACCTCTTTACGGCTAAATGTACTTGGTGGTACTTCCCCATTACGTAGCATCTCTCGTACTTTTGTTCCTGATAAAATAATATGGGCAGAGCTATCGTGCGGACAAGTTTTTGTAGTAGCCATTCCTTCACATTGCTGACAATAAAAACTATGCTCGAACTTTAATGGAACAATCCCTAATTCATCTTCCGTAAACTGTTCAAAGATTTTTTGTGCATCGTACGTGCCATAGTAATCCCCTACACCTGCATGATCTCGACCGACGATAAAATGTGTACAGCCATAATTTTTCCTTACAAGTGCATGGAAAATGGCCTCCCTTGGTCCTGCGTAACGCATAGCAGCCGGAAACACTCCTAATTGCACACGATTTTCAGGATAGTAATTTTTTAATAGAATCTCATAGCTCTCCATACGGATAGCCGCAGACACATCATCCGACTTTGTTTCTCCAACAAGAGGGTTTAAAAATAAACCATCAATCGTTTCAAGTGCTGCCTTTTGGATATATTCATGCGCTCGATGCACCGGGTTACGCGTTTGAAAGCCAACAATGGTTTGCCAACCCTTTGAAGCAAATAGTTGACGGGTTTCCACCGGATCAAATGAATACGTAGGAAACTTTTGTGCCAGACGTTTGATTAAAGTAATTTTCCCTCCGACATATATGGCAGGACGTTCATGTAGCTTGTGGACGCCAGGATGTGCGAGATCCTCCGTACCATATACAAGTAATGCCTCTGTTCGCTTATTCGGCTCAAAAATATCAGCCACCTGAATAACGCCATAAGTTTCACCTTGGTAGACTAATTTTACCTCTTCGCCAGGCTGTAATGTTGCTGCCTTCTCTTTCGTCACAGGGAGGGTAATTGGAATACTCCATACTATACCTGATGCTAATCGACTTTTTTCCACTACTAATTCATAATCTACTTGTGTTAAAAAGCCTTCGATAGGGCTGTAGCCACCTATAGCAATTAACTCTAAATCACTCAAAGAAATGGCATCCAGCTCAATCTCCTTATGAATAGATGTGATTTCCTTTTCGGGATGAAAAGCTTGCACAAGAAACCCTCCATGTGGTTGTAAACTCATATAATCTCCTCCTAATTCCATTTAAATACTAAGTTTAATAGTTGAAATGTATGAAAGATCAACATCAATGATGTGTTGTAACACTAGTGAAATTAAATACCCTCTCCTGCATCATATATGGATTGCTCTTCTTCTCGCATTGTACGCATTAAACTAATAACTCCAAGCGTTCCAACGATAATGCTGCCATTCAAAATAATCGCATAAAGATCTTTTTCTAAAAACAACTGCACTAAAAAATAAGAAATGGCTAATGAAAAAATTGGCGATACAACCCAAATACGAATAATCTTTTTCACAATATGCTTATGGAGAATTTGTTTTCCGTTCTTCGCCATGCCCATTCCGATAATAGAGGAAGATGTTACTTGCGTTAGGGGCACTGGAAGTCCAAAAATGGAGCTTATACCGACAAGGAGTGCACCCGTACTTGAAATTAAAATACCCTCTGCCTTTTGAAATCGCATAATTTTTTTTCCGTTTGTTTCAAGAACTCGTTTTCCAAGTAGGATGGCTCCTATAGCTACAAATGCACCCCCTAGCATAATGCCGATAGTAACATCCATCATGCCAGCACCTACTAGCGGTCCAACTGCATTCGCAACATTATTCATACCTGCCGAAAAGGCTTCAAAAAATCCTGCTAATAGGAGTAGGACGGTTAAAATTGGATGATCTTTTAGTAGCCCCCTATGCTGTACTTTATATAACAGCTTGCCACATATAAGGGCTATAACAAAAGCTATAAGTGGGACAATAACCCAAAAGGACATGATGACAAGTAAAGACTGAACGAATAGCACTTTATAAGCCATGCCCACACCAACGACTGCACCGACGGTCACCTCACTCGTAGATAAGGGGATGCCTAGAAGGTTGGCAAAAAATAAACTGCTCGTTGCAGAAATTAAAATAATGATGACAATTTTCACCGTAATATATTCCTGAGGCATAATGCCTGAGCTAATCGTTTTGACTACTTCTCCTCCGCCTAAAACCGCTCCACTATAAACGCCTATGGCACATAACAATAATGCTTGCCAAGCCTTTTTAATAGCACCGGCCCCATATGCAACTCCCATTGAAGCCGCTGCTCCACTTGCACCTATATTCATTGCAAAAAATAAACTAATAGCTATGGCGAAATATTCTAGCATGGCATTACTCCTTTATTCATGTAACCCACATTCCGTTTTGCCAGAGCCTTGCCATCTACCAGAACGTAAATCATCCATCGTAAACGCCGGCTTCGTACAATGCTCACAGCCAATACTTGGATAGCCTTGATCGTGCAAGGGATTGTATGGCAAATTATGTTTTGAGACATATCGCCAAACATCCTTCCATGTCCAATGGATAAGTGGGCAAACTTTAATCGACTTAAATTTATTATCACGATTAAGAAAATTTGTCTGTTGACGTGATGGCGATTGTTCACGACGTAAACCAGATATCCAAGCCTTTGTACCTGAAAGGGCTTCATGTAAAGGCTTAATCTTGCGTATAGCACAGCATTGATTTGGATCTGACTTCCATAGTTCATCACCATATTGGGCCGCTTGTTGTTCAAGTGTAAGTGCAGGCTTTTTCATTACAATGTTTAATAGTGGATATTTTTCCTTTACTCGCTGGATCGTTTCATAGGTCTCTTTAAAATGGACATCTGTATCTAAAAAGACAATGGTTGCATCTGGCTTTACCTTTGAAATGAGATCAATTAAAACTATGCCCTCTATCCCAAAGCTACAGGCATAGACAATTTCATTCCCATACTCTTGATAGCTCCACTGTAAAACCTCTAATGCTCCCTTATACGTTTCATCAACATGAAAATTAATGTTTGGTTCTTGCCAATTTGCATGTGTTAACATTGAATCCCCCTCATAGCGAAAAAAGGCGTTCTAACAAAAGACACCTAAAAACATGTCTTTGCTAAAACGCCTCTAGTTTGACTAGCCAGCTCATTATTCAACGATTTTTCACTAGTAATTGCTACCTCGTTCTATAATCGTTTTTTCTTATTACCAAATATATACTAAAGTACACCAAGCAGTCAACTAGGTTTTTGAAATATCTTATGCAATAAACCCATTTTTGACACTCTTAGTTGCATAAAATAAATGATAGCTAGGTAAATCACCTTTATTTTCAATATTCCATAATTCCTTGTTGACTAATAGGAAATATATGTTTAATGTATTATCTACAAATACTAAAATGCTGATCAGAGGATCTGAAGGCCATCTACCAATGACGAATTATCGTTATGGGGGATGGCTTTTTGCATTCTTTAGCCAGAAAGGGAGCGAAATGGAATGA
This sequence comes from Lysinibacillus sp. GbtcB16, assembly GCF_019091145.1. Classification (NCBI taxonomy): domain Bacteria; kingdom Bacillati; phylum Bacillota; class Bacilli; order Caryophanales; family Bacillaceae; genus Lysinibacillus; species Lysinibacillus sp. GbtcB16. Next base: position 203,324 of record NZ_JAGXJV010000003.1, on the reverse strand, counting down.
AGAAAAGGAAGAATGTCTTTCAATCTTTGGCACTGCTTGCTGTATTAACTTTATCTGTAACAGGATGTAGTAGTGCTAACTCAAATGAAGATACAGGTGGCCAAGAATCAGTAGAGCTATTAAATGTATCCTATGATCCAACACGCGAGCTTTACGATGAGTTCAATCAAGATTTTATAAAAAAATGGAAGGATGAAACAGGGCAGGATGTCACGATTAAACAATCTCATGGAGGCTCAGGAAAACAAGGTAGAGCAGTGATTGATGGCCTCGAGGCAGACGTTGTCACGCTTGCTCTCGCCTATGATATTGATGAAATTGCCCAAACTCGTGAACTGCTAAATAAAGATTGGCAAACAGAATTTGACCATAACTCTACTCCTTATACATCCACTATTGTCTTTTTAGTACGCAAGGGCAATCCGAAAAATATACAAGATTGGGATGATCTCATCAAAAAAGATGTATCCGTCATTACCCCTAACCCTAAAACATCTGGTGGTGCACGGTGGAACTACCTAGCTGCTTGGGGATATGCTGGAAAGTTATATAACAACGATGAAACAAAGATAAAAGAATTTATGAAATCACTATACAGCAATGTTGAAGTACTAGATTCTGGTGCCCGAGGTGCTACCACAACTTTTGTGGAACGAAAAATTGGGGATGTTTTAATTGCATGGGAAAATGAAGCTTACTTATCACTTCATGAATTAGGGAAGGATGAATTCGAGATTATTACTCCATCATTAAGTATTTTAGCGGAGCCACCAGTGGCGGTTGTTGACAAAATCGTCGATAAAAAAGGAACACGCGAAGTGGCAGAGGCATACTTACAGCATTTATATAGCGATACAGGTCAAGAAATTGCTGCCAAAAACTATTACCGACCTCGCAATGAAGCCGTTCTAGCTAAATATAAAGACCAATTCCCTCAGCTTGAACTTGTTTCTATCGATGATTTTGGTGGCTGGACAAAAGCACAAGCAACTCACTTTAAAGACGGTGGTACCTTTGATGAAATCTACTTGCCACAATAAGGAGTGTTCTGATGAGTAGTGTAACCCTGACGAAAAAATCACGTCGTATTATTCCAGGCTTTTACCTATCTCTTGGATATACGATGTTATATGTTAGTTTACTAGTGTTATTACCACTTTCTATGATCTTTTTCCATACGATGTCCTTAAGCTGGACTGCGTTTTTCGATATTATCACTGATCCTCGTGCTGTTGCTTCCTATAAAGTGAGCTTCAGCACAGCCCTTATTGCAGGTCTATTAAATGTACTTTTCGGTACAATTATCGCTTGGGTTCTGGTTCGCTACCAGTTTCCTTTTAAAAGAATAATTGATGGGTTAGTAGATTTACCCTTTGCTTTACCTACTGCTGTAGCGGGGATTGCTTTAACATCACTCTATGCCCCCAATGGTTGGATTGGCCAATTTTTTGATTTTAAAATTGCCTTTACGCCCCTTGGTATTATAATTGCCTTAACTTTTATTGGTCTCCCTTTCGTTGTCCGGACAGTACAGCCAGTATTGCAAAATATTAGTGCTGAAATCGAGGAGGCTTCAGCTAGCCTTGGAGCCAATCGTTTACAAACCTTTCGTAAAGTGATTTTACCAGAGTTGCTACCAGCCATTTTAACAGGCTTTTCATTAGCCTTTGCCCGTGCTCTTGGAGAGTATGGCTCGGTTGTTTTCATCGCTGGAAATATGCCGATGAAAACCGAAATTACCCCTTTAATTATTATGACTAAACTTGAGCAATACGATTATGCTGGTGCCACTGCAATTGCAGTAGTAATGCTTGTTACTTCATTTATTTTATTATTAACCATTAACGTCATACAATGGCTAGCCAATCGTCGGTTTGTACATTAGGAGGAACTATATGGAACAATCAACATTTATTCAACAGGCTAGTACTGAAAAAAATAAGGTGTCTAAGTCTGCCGCCTTACAGGAGCCTCGTGTTATTCGCTATACGCTTACATTTATTGCATTAGCCTTTTTAGCTTTTTTTATCGTCCTACCATTAGCTTCAATTTTTATTACAGCCTTTCAAAAAGGTGTGGATGTTTACTTGGCAGCTATCACACATCCAGATGCATTAGCTGCTATTAAACTCACTTTAACAGTTGTAGCGATTGCTGTACCTCTAAATGCAATCTTTGGCGTAATGGCTGCATGGACCCTTACAAAATTTAATTTTAAGGGGAAAAATCTTTTACTAACCATTGTTGATTTACCTTTTGCGGTCTCCCCTGTTATCGCAGGTTTGGTATTTATTTTACTATTTGGATCGCAGGGATTATTTGGTGATTGGTTATTCACCAATGATATTAAAATTGTCTTTGCCCTACCTGGCATTGTCCTTGCGACTATATTTGTCACACTGCCCTTTGTTGCTCGTGAGCTAATACCTCTAATGCAAGCACAGGGTACGTCTGAGGAAGAGGCGTCGATTTCGCTTGGTGCAAGTGGCTTTAAGACATTTTGGTATGTCACCTTACCCAATATTAAATGGGGTTTATTTTATGGTCTAATCTTGTGTAATGCACGAGCAATAGGAGAATTTGGTGCAGTTTCAGTTGTATCTGGCCATATACGAGGCATGACGAATACAATGCCCCTTCATATTGAAATTCTTTATAATGAATATCAATTTTCAGCCGCCTTTGCTGTTGCATCCTTAATGAGTGTTATAGCTATCTTTACATTAATTTTAAAAGACATCATTGCATGGAAGTCCAAATCTAGTTAATAGGAGATGATCAGCATGAGTATTCAAATTCAAAATGTCTCGAAAATATACGGATCTTTTCAAGCACTAGAGGATATTTCTATTCATATTCAGTCAGGGGAGCTTGTTGCATTGCTTGGCCCCTCTGGATCAGGAAAAACCTCTCTATTACGTGTCATTGCAGGGCTGGAGACCGCCGATACGGGTGATATTTTTTTTGATGGACATTCCATGACGGATCGGCATCCAAAGGAACGTAATGTAGGCTTTGTGTTTCAGCATTATGCCCTATTTCGTCATATGACAGTCTTTGAAAATGTCGCCTATGGCCTAAAGGTTCGCCCTCGGAAAACTAGACCTACTAAGCAAGAAATACGAGACAAAGTGATGGAATTGCTACAATTAGTTAAACTCGAAAATTTCTCTGACCGCTATCCTACACAGCTTTCAGGTGGTCAAAGACAGCGTGTGGCACTTGCAAGAGCACTTGCAGTAGAGCCGAAAGTTCTTCTGCTAGATGAGCCATTTGGGGCACTTGATGCAAAAGTGCGCAAGGAGTTGCGTCGCTGGCTACGAAAGTTACATGATGAATTTCATATTACAAGTATTTTTGTTACGCATGATCAAGAGGAAGCATTGGATGTGGCAGATCGTATTGTTGTCATGAACAATGGCAAAATCGAGCAAATTGGGAGTCCAGATGAAGTGTATACACATCCCAAAAGTCCATTTGTCTATGATTTTTTAGGGAACGTTAATCTTTTTAAAGGACGCTTACATAACGGTAAGCTGATGCATGGAGAAGTTGCACTGGATGTGCCTGATGTACAATCACATACAAAAGATAATGTAATTGGTTATGTTCGCCCACATGATATACAAATAGAAAAGGTAAGTATTCCAGGTACGGTCCCCGTCAAAATCAATCATATCCATCTGTTGGGGCCTATTGTCCAAATTGAGCTACGCCGAGAAGATTTAGATGAATTTTTAGAGGCAGAATTATCAAAAGAACAGTTCCTTCACCTTCAGCTTGAAGTAGGCGATCATGTATTTGTTAGGCCAAAGCAATTAAAGGTTTTTATCCCCGAAGATTACTCCATTTAAAAAACCATGTAGCAAAGCAATTTGCTACATGGTTTTTTATTTATTATATGTGAAATTCTTTACCATCGTATACAGCCGTCACATATCCAGCACGAATAACAAAATCACCAAAATGTTCACCGTCTAAACGTTCCTTCGCATAATGTACAAGAATTGGTCGTAGCTCCGCCAGTATCTCTTCCTCACCTATATTTTCACGATAGATTTTATTCAATCGATTACCAGTAAAACTTGCCCCAAGATATAAATTGTATTTTCCAGGACCTTTACCGATAAAGCCTATTTCAGCCATCGCTGCACGGGAGCAACCATTTGGACAGCCTGACATCCGAATAACAATCTCTGTATCATTTAATCCTGTTTCATCAATGATTGTTTCTATTTTTGTAATAAGAGATGGCAAATAACGTTCCGCCTCCGCCATGGCTAAACCACAGGTTGGTAAGGAGACGCAGGCAATGGAATTACGGCGTAATGCGGAATAATGCGCACCATCCGTCAGCTTATATTGCTCTATAATAGCATCAATCTTTTTCTTTTTCTGTGGTGTTACATTACTAATCATTAAATTTTGGTTAGGAGTTAAACGGAAATCGCCTGTATGCACCTTAGCTATTTCACGTAACCCTGTTAACAGCTCATAATCTTGAAAATCTTTAATGCGGCCGTTTTGAATAAATAGCGTATAATGCCAATTACCCTCTGCCCCTTTAATCCAACCGAACTCATCTCCTGTACGTTCAAATGTATAAGGACGCGCTTCTTGAATACTCCAACCCAAACGTCGCGTTAATTCTTCGTTAAACCATTCTAGTCCTCTTGCATCAATCGTATATTTGAAACGTGCATTTTTACGAACTGAGCGATTCCCATAATCCCGCTGAATTGTTATAATCTTTTCTGCTGTTTCCAGTAGTTTATCCGGAGTAATAAAGCCAATTTCACGCGCAAGCTGTGGATAGGTAGCATGATCACCATGCGTCATCCCCATTCCTCCTCCAACAGCTACATTAAAGCCAATCAGCTTTTGATCTTCTACGATCGCGATTAGTCCGATATCTTGTGAAAACACATCGACGTCATTACTTGGCGGAATAGCAATGCCAATTTTAAATTTACGCGGCAAATATTGTTCTCCATAAATTGGTTCAATTTCTTCATCCTGACTGTCTACTACCTTTTCTCCATCTAACCATAATTCATGGTATGCACGTGTACGAGGTAGTAAATGCTCACTTAGTTTAGCAGACCAATTATAAACTTCTTCATGTAATGCTGATTGATTTGGGTTTACATTACACATAACATTACGGTTTACATCCCCACAGGCGGCAAGAGAGTCCAATAACACGTCATTAATTTCTTGCATATATTTTTTGACATTCCATTTTAAAATACCGTGCACTTGAAACGCTTGACGTGTAGTTAGTTTTAAGGAGCCATTGCCATACTTTCTAGCCATTACATCCATTACAAGCCATTGTGCTGGCGTAGCCGCTCCTCCAGGAGTTCGTACGCGTACCATGAATTGATAGGCAGGCTCTAGTTTTTGTCGTTGTCTTTCATTGCGAAGGTCTCGGTCATCCTGTAGGTAACTACCATGGAATTTCATTAAACGATTGTCATCCTCAGGAATACCAGAACTTAATGGGTCATTCATAGTCCGTTCGAGTGTCCCACGAAGATAATTACTTTCCGTCTTAATACGCTCTACATCACTTGGTTTCCCTGACTGTGGAGGCAAAACAATTTTCTCTGTCATTCTTTATCGCTCCTTTAATCCATTACACCTCTCCAGAGGCTTTGCTTGCTAGCAAATAGTCATCTTCCTACGAGGAAGAGTTTTTTCTTAATATACATCCCGCTGGTATCGTTTTTGTTGCTTTAGTTCTTGCACAAAGGCTTTTGCTTGCTCAGACGTTTTCTGCCCCTGCTGCTCTATAATACGGTGAATGGTTGCATCCACATCAGCTGCCATTGATTTCTCATCACCACATACATAAATGACAGCACCTTGCTCAAGCCATTCATAAAAATTAGCTGCATTCTCTTCCAATTTGTGTTGAACATAGACTTTTTTATCGGTATCACGTGAAAAGGCTATGTGCATTTGGCTTAATGTGCCAGAAGCTAGCCACCGTTGCCAATCTGTTTGATAGAGGAAGTCAGTAACAAAATGCTGATCGCCAAAAATGAGCCAAGCTTTCCCCTCTACCCCTAACTCTTCTCTTTCCTCTAGGAAAGCTCGATAAGGTGCTATACCTGTGCCCGCGCCAATCATAATTATGGGTGTTTCCTTCTGCTCAGGTAATCTGAAATTTGGATTTTTATGAACATAGATGGGTAATGTAGCGCCAATTTGAAGTTCTGCCACACTACCTGAACATACTCCCAGACGTTGTCGACCGTTCGTCTCATAGCTTACCTTGCTAATCGTTAAATGCACCTCATCATGATTCGCCAATTGGCTACTTGCAATGGAGTACAGTCGTGATGGAATTTTTCGCAAAATGTCCACGAATTGTTGCGCACTCCATGTGAAAGGAGCAAAATCCTCTACTACATCAAGTAAATCCCTTCCCTTGGCATACTCCTTCCATGCATTAGGTTCTTCTAATAACGATGAAAACTCATGATGTTCTGTGTAAGCTTTAATTTTTTCAAGAACTGGCTTAGATAACACTGTAATTTCCAATTTTTTTTGTAAGGCATTCTTTAAGGATACTGTTTCATCCAACACAGTCACCTCAGTAGCTGGATCAAATTGTAGTACTCCCAGTAATGCATCGACTAATGGCTCACTATTTTCCGGTTGAATCCCAATACTGTCTCCTGGCTCAAATTGAAAATTAGCTCCTTCAATGGATAACTCTAGATGACGTGTCTCTTTGTTGGAGCCGCGACCATTTAGATTAATATTTTCTAACACTTCAGCGTAGAATGGATTTTTTCTTGAATATGTAGTAGCTCCTTGTATTTCATCGCTTTGTGTTGAAGTAACCGATATTGTAGTAGCTTGTTTGAGAAATTCTTGTTGAACAGCTGAGAACCATTGAGCAGCAGCGTCATCATAATCCACATCACAATCAGTACGAGGAACAATTCTTGTTGCACCTAGTTTGGCAAATTGCTCATCCAAGTCTTTACCTGTTTTACAGAAAAATTCATAGGAGCTATCCCCTAATGCAAGTACCGAATATTGAAGATGCTCCAGTTTTGGTGCTCGTTTACTATGCAAAAATTCATAGAACTGGATCGCCTGATCAGGTGGATCACCCTCACCATGTGTACTCACAATAAGTAATAGTTTGGAGATTTTCTTTAAGTTACTTGCTTTAAATTTCCCTAATGATGAGACAGTAACATCTACGTTTTGAGCCTTTAATAGAGAGGCATATTTTTCAGCTAGCCCTTGACTATTACCTGTTTGGGAACCATATAAAATCGTTATGGTTTTCGTAATAGGGTCTGCTACTGGGAGCGTCTCAACTACGGCCTCCTGAGTAGCTTGTGGTGCACTTAAATAACCGTTTAACCAAATTTTTTGCTCCAATGTTAATTGAGGTAAAAGTTCGTTTAATAATTTTACCTGCTCTTCATTAAATGGACTGTTTATAACTTGCAGTTTCAATCTTTGCCACCTCGCGAATCGTCATCATTTCATCCTCTAAAAAGAATTATCGAAGTCTTATTTTTTCTTTCTTTTCGATTTGAACCACATAAGAGTTTTGAACAATCAATGTAATCGAACCATGGTTCACAGTATTTAGCATTTGGCGGACATTATCTAATGCTAGATTTACATTTTCAAGCCTTTTATCTGCCATTATGAAACACCTTCCTCTTTGAAATGTAGTAATTCATCAATACGTTCCACTAACACTTTTTTTACATTGACGTCATAACCTAAGCTTTCACATAACATCATGTTGTTGTTGGATAGTCCTTGTAATCGCTTTGTAATGCTTTGCCGTAAAATACCTGTAAATAAGAGATACGGCACAATAAAAACTTGATGCTGCCTCTCTTTTTCTTGCTGGAGCCAGTCATCAAAACTCGGACCCATCCCATATAAGAAGCAAGTATCTACTGTTTGATAGTTGTATTTCATTCGCAATCTTGTTGCAATTTCAGCTAAATCTCTCTTTACGGTTGGATCACTACTGCCACGTCCTATTAGTAAAACACTTGCTTCGCAGTTAGGCTGCTGCTTTTCTAAAATCCTAGCCTGCAACGTGTCAATGATTCGTTCATGAATGCCTAATGGTTCACCATAGGAAAATTGGATATGCGGATAGAGCTTTTGAGCTTCGGCAATTTCTCTTGGAATATCTTGCTTCGCATGCTGTGCAGCTAGCAATAGAATGGGCATAACAGCAATCATAGTTGCCCCTTGTCTAACACAGTTGACAATCCCCTCTGCAATGGTGGGTGTTGCAAGCTCCAAAAAGCATATTTCCTGAATAGATACATGAACCTCTTGTTGAACGCCTTGTAGAAAAGCTATAGCTTGATCTGTTCCTGCCTTAACACGACTACCATGAGCAATATATAAAATAGCCTGCATAACGTCACTTCCTTACCCCGTAACTTGGATTGGTTGTGGACTGTTATGCTCGAACCATTGTATCGTTTCTCTTAATGCCACAACCTCTCCAACTAAAATGATACTCGGGTTCTGAATATTTTCTGTTTGAACGATTTCTTCAATTGTTGCTAAAGTGCCAGTAACCGTTTTTTGCTTAGCAGCAAAAGTTCCCCAATGAATAACGGCTACAGGCGTTTCTTCCTCACGTCCATATTTAAGAAGTTGCTGTCGGATGTACGGCAGATTACCTACCCCCATATAAATAGCAATCGTATCGATTCCTTTCGCAAGACTTTCCCAACGTATTGCATCATCTTTTCCTTCCTGCATATGTCCCGTAACCATGGCAAAACTTGAGCTTAGATTCCGATGTGTCACAGGAATTCCTGCATAAGCTGGGGCTGCTATACCTGAAGTAATCCCCGGTACAATTTCAAATGGAATATGATGTTTGGCTAGCACTTCAGCCTCCTCTGCCCCTCTTCCGAAGACAAATGGGTCACCTCCCTTTAATCTTGTAACGATTAACCCTCGCTGTGCATAACTGACAAGCGTTTGGTTAATATGCTCCTGAATCATGGCATGTTGTTGTGGCAGTTTTCCGCAAAATATTAATTGAGCGTCTTGTCGAGCATAGTTTAATAGCTCTTTATTTATGAGTCTGTCATATAAAATGACATCTGCACATTCAATACAACGTAAACCTTTGACCGTAATAAGATCCACATCCCCAGGACCAGCACCAACGATATATACTTTCCCCATTCCATTTCACTCCTTCTATCCGTTGCGCCTTCGCGTCATGGTGTCCAGTTTTTAGTTGACGGAGTCGCAACCGTCACGCCCTTTGACATCCGTAAGCGATTGTGTCTCCAATGGTGGCGTTTGAACAAATTTTTGATTCTCCCTATAGAGGAAAAAGATTGCTGTCATCAAGGTAAAGAAAAAAGGCTAATATTATCCCTAGGCACAAAAATGCCTATGAACAATAAAAGCCTCTAGTTTGCTAGTCAGCTACTTATTTAATTCTTAGTAATATAATAAGAATAATAAATAATTTAGTATATTCTGTCAACACAAAATTTGATACTTCCTCAACACAACAAAAAACCAGTTGCCGTTTTAGGCAACTGGATTATTTATTTTATGTTCTTACCAGCGTCTACGATACCGTGGTCCTGGTCGGAAAAATGGACCAGGCGGATATGGCCGATAGTTTGGATAATATGGATTGTAAGGATATTGATTAAATTGAGACCCTAGGAAACTTCCTAAAAAGCCACCGAAAAACGGTGCACCGAATGGCCAAATACCTCCTCCAAATCCTCCTCCTGGGTAACCTCCGAAATTACGCATATGCTACCTCCCTTTTTATTCTATCGTATGAAGGAAGATGCATCTATCATATGTACATTGCCTAATCTATCGGGATAAGTGCTGAAAATGCAAAAAAATCAGCGGAAAGACAATCCCGCTGATCAAAATGCTCTATTATTTTTCTTCTCCTAAACGTTGGACAAAATTAGCAAGTGTACGTACCATCACACCTGTACCACCTTTAGGACCTAGATCATGGACAGCTACTGCATCGGATGTTCCGGCAATATCAAGGTGAATCCAAGGTGTTTCACCGACAAATTCTCCGACAAAGCCCCCACCAAAAATCATATGTCCATCACGACCAGGTGAGTTGTTTAAATCTGCTACATCAGATTTACGAATTCTCTTTTTATCATTCTCTGTCAAAGGCATACGCCAAACAAATTCATCCGTTTCCTCTGCTGCTTCCATAAATGCTGCAAAAAATTCATCATCATTAGTAAGAGCACCTGTTTTATCCATACCTAGCGCAGTAATGACGCCTCCTGTTAAAGTAGCGACATCAATTAGCGATGCAGCCCCCTGCTGCTTCGCATATGTAGTTGCATCTGCCAGAACTAAACGTCCTTCTGCATCCGTATTTAATACTTCGACTGTTTTGCCACTATACGTTGTAATGACATCATCTGGTTTAAATGCTGTGTCAGATACCATATTATCAGTAGATCCGATAACCGCCACTACATTTTTATTTGGACGTAATTCACCGATAATTTTCATGGCACCAAGCACTGCTGCTGCACCGCCCATATCGCCTTTCATCCCAACCATCGAGTCTTTTGGTTTTAAGGAATAGCCACCTGTATCATATGTTACACCTTTACCAACGAGACCAATTGGATTTTCAAAATCATCAGACGCTTTATATTTTAATGTGATTAATCGAGGTTCTTCGTAAGAGCCTTGGTTGACACTTAAAATGCCGCCCATCCCCAATTCTTCTAATTGCGCTTTACCTAGAATCTCTACTTCAAAGTCATATTCACTTGCCAAAGATTCCGCATAGTTTGCTAAATCAGTAGCCGTTAGTAAATTCGGTGGTAAATTAATTAGGCTACGTGCCTCATTCACTGCATCCGCATAAATGACGCCGACCTCAAAGCCTGCTACAACTTCGTCTAAATCCTCTGCTGTCGTCACTAGATGAACAGCATCAATACGTTTATCCACTTCGTTTGAAGTTGTTTTGTAATGAGGAATAGAATAATAGCCTAGACCAGTTCCTTCACCTGCTAAGAAGGCTACATCAGTCACTGAGATTGTTTCTGTTGTAAATGATTCAAGCCAGATGGAATACTCTTTTACTTTTAAGGCTCTTAGCTCTTTCCCAACTAAACCAAAGGCTGCTCGAATATCCCCTTCTGTTAGGTTTTTACGCTCATCTAGCCCTACAAATAAAATACGTTTTAAATTGGCATGATCCTTCACAAATGGCAGCTTCGTTAGCTTCTTAAGCTCAGTTGAAACGTCTCCCGCGCTAACCCACATATCAAGTGATTCACCATAAAAAGATGAAAAGCTTGCCCAATCCTGCATTTGCTCACGGTGTTTAGTGACACCCACCACTAATAATTCAGTAGAAATTGTTTCAAATGTCTTTGCTTCTTTTACAATATTCATGTAAATTCCTCCATTCCATCTACTATTATAACGAAGTTTCTGAAAAGCGCGTAATATTTGCCTATATCTTCTTTTAGAAAATAATGAATGTTATAATAAAAGCAATTATTTGCGAAGGTTGTGATGAATTTGAGTTTACTTCAAAATACCCCCTTACTGATTGCCCTCTTTTCGGTTATCTTTGCTCAGTTTGTCAAGATTCCCATCCATTTTCTAATGACCAGACAGGTGAAATGGAGCCTCTTTACTTCTACAGGCGGAATGCCTAGCTCTCACTCCGCTTCTGTTACTGGACTGGCAACCTCTATTGCTTATGAGACGGGTTTAGCATCCCCTATTTTTGCCGTAGCCGCAATGTTTTCCATTATTGTTATGTACGACGCAAGCGGTGTACGTTACCAAGCAGGGCAACATGCTGCGATTTTAAATCAATTGCGTAAGGATTTCCAAACACTGCTTCATGATTTAAAAAAATGGCCTCAGATGGATGGGCAAGAGAAAAAGGAGGAATTAAAAACGTTATTAGGACACAAACGAAGTGAAGTATTTTTTGGGGCGCTCACAGGTATTTTTATCGCCATCATAACCTACGAATTTTTCATATGATAGCTAAGACACATCCTTTTATGATGGAGGATGTGTTTTTTATCGAATAAAAAAAGTACTCTTCTTTCATTCAATAGAAAGAAGAGTACTAAGTAAATTAGAACATGCGATATCCACTTTTTCGTAAATAAATCATCACAATGCCTGCCACGATGGAGCCTGCAAAGCCGCCTGATAAAATAGCAATATCTACAAACTGAAGGGCTTGTAATTTATCGATTAACGCTGGAAATGCAGAACCTGGCTTGAAAATATAATCTAAGAAGCTTACTTCATCCACGATAAAGATCACAACAATTGGATATACAATCGCCATTAACCACGTCATACGTAACAGCATGTTTAATAAGAATCCGATACCAAAGAACATGACGAAAAATAACAAAATAGAAATGATTAACTGTACTAATGAAACTGGACCATCCATGTATGTATAACCTCCGTTTTCCTCTCATTAGTTTACATGATTACGACAACGCTTTCAATGAACATATCCTTGTTTTCGCTTGTTCGACATATTTAGGAAATCATTTACGTTGATTGTGATGGACCATGGATATTTTATCCTAGAAAATACAAAAAAACTATTGAAGGTCATTTCTTATCTCCAATAGTTTCTTCTATTAATTATGAAGTTGATTGAGTTAATACAAACTTTGGAGATTTCCATAGCTGTGCCCATTTCTTAAACGCTGAAATAACGATGAGTAGCCCTAGCATCAGCATGATAACGGATAAGATGCCGTTTAACATATTAAAGCCGGAAGCTGCTGGATTCCAATAAACATTTTTAATCATCCAATAGCCAGCCACATTCACGGTGATGTATAAATAAGTTAATGGGATAAAACAAGTTAGTGCATAGATTCGTTTATCTGCCACCTTCAGTACCATCGTCACTCCACATACTAAACCAATTGCCGCCATTAGCTGATTAGATACACCGAATAATACCCAAATGGAGCTAATATCCCCTGAATACAATAAATACCCCCACATAAAGCAAGCAAGTGCACTAGCGAAAATGGTTCCTGGTATCCAATTAGTACGCTTTAATGGCTTATAAACATTGCCCCCAAAGTCTTGAATTAAATAGCGTGCCACTCGTGTTCCAGCGTCTATCGCTGTTAGAATAAAGACAGCCTCAAACATAATGACAAATTGATAGAAATAGGAAGATAACTCCGCAAACCAAGGAATACCTGTAAAAATATCCGTCATTCCGACAGCTAATGTCACGGCTCCTCCTGTTCGTCCCTCTAAGTCCATTCCAATATTTTGAGATAATGCTTGTAAATGAACAGGCTCCATTCCTAATGTAGCAAAAACTGCTGGCGCTGAGTTAATGGCAAAATAGTCTGCTGGATGCAGGGCTGTAGCTGCAATTAACGCCATCACACCTACTAACGACTCCACTAACATTGCTCCAAAGCCAACGATTCGAATATCTTCCCAACGATCAATCATTTTAGGTGTAGTACCTGAGCCTACAAAGGCATGGAAGCCGGAAATAGCTCCACAGGCAATCGTAATGGATACAAATGGCCACACAGGACCTGCAATTACCGGACCTCCACCATGAATAAACTCTGTAAATGGCGGGAACTGAATAGCTGGGTTAACGAAAAAGACACCGATAATTAAAGCGATGAATACTCCTATTTTCATGAAACTACTTAAATAATCACGTGGAGCTAATAATAGCCATACAGGTAATGCCGCTGCAAAAAATGCATAGATCGGTAAAATAATTGCTAATGTATCACGGTCAAATGTTAAAAAATCACCAAATGCAGTTCCTTGAATAAGCGGCCCAATAAATACGCCTATCATTAATAAAACAAACCCAACCGCAGACGTAACAAGTAAATTGCCTGTTTTACGATAAGCAATACCCACAAGCATAGCAATTGGAATGGTGATCCCTACTGCAAACGTCCCCCATGGATTGCGTTCTAAAGCTCCTAAAACTACCATAGAAAGACCTGCCATTGTAATTGTAATAATAAACAGCATAGCAAGGCCTGTACAGAAGCCAGCAATCGGACCGAGCTCTTCCTTCATCACTTCGGATAAAGACTTACCACCATGGCGCATAGAAGCAAATAACACGACTGCATCATGGACAGCTCCCCCAATGACAGCCCCTATTAATAACCATAGAAGGCCAGGTAAATAACCAAACTGTGCAGCTAAAATCGGTCCTACTAATGGCCCCGCAGCAGCGATGGCTGCAAAGTGATGCCCAAAGGTTACCCATTTATTCGTCGGAACATAGTCTTTACCATCTTCCAAAGCGTGGGCGGGCGTGGGCGTATCATCCTTTATTTTTAGTACCTTTTTTGTGAAAAATATGCCATACAAACGATAGCTAATCACTAAAATACAAATAGAGCCTATCACAATTGTAATCGCATTCATGCAAACACCCCTTTTACTTTTTCCACATCATAGCAAAGGAATGTCCACGATATTCATAAAATTAACTGAAATGTCAGAATCAAAAGTTGAAACGTAGGTTTCTACCGCTGAAATGCAACTACCTCGAAAGGTCAAAAATTTTCCGCACATCCTTCATATAGAGCCTACTGACAGGAATGGAATGTCTGTTATGCAAAATTAAATTATATTTAGAACTACTCCAAGGCTCTAGCTCCACAATATGCTCTAAATTTACGATAAACGCACGATGGACACGCACAAATCCCTTTAATGTCAGCTTTTTTTCTAATGCTGCCAATGACTCCGAAGCAAAAAACCTCCCTTGCTCTGTGACAACCACTGTTTTACTGTCCTCCGATGTACAATATAAAATATCCTGTATTTTCATTAATAAAATTCGATCGTTGACATAAACCGTTAATTTATCAAGCTTGTCCAGCTGTGAAATCTTTATTTCTTCCATCGTTTTCGCCTGTGTGGCTCTTTTTTTAGCTACTAACTTTTCTACAGCAGCTTGTACTCGTTGTGCTTCAAAAGGTTTCAGAATATAATCAAAGGCATTCACCTCGAATGCCTGTAATGCGTATTCATCAAAGGCAGTAGCAAAGATAATTTCGGGTCTTTGTGTATGCAACAGTAATTGTTTAGCTAAATCAAGTCCATTATTCATGCCTAACTCAATATCTAAAAATACACAATCAACCTGTTCATACTGTGTCGTGTTGTAAAAATCCTCAAGACTTTCAGACTCACCACAAACATTTACTAACGCTGTTTGCTCTAATAAATAGCGCAATTCAGCGCGTGCCAACGGTTCATCATCCACAATATATACATTCAATCTCTTCTACTCCCATCTAGTCGCCTTTAACGGCAGTTGAATCATTATTTTTGTTCCTACATCCAATGTACTCACTATATGAAAATCAGCGTCTGAGCCATAAATTTCATGAATACGCTGATAAATATTCCACAACGCCGTTCCAGTCCCTTGCTCCGATTGCATAATCCGTTTACCGAGCTGCTTTACCTGCTCTTTTCTCATGCCACAGCCGTTATCTTCGGTTAGCAAAACTAGCTTATCGTTCACTCGTTGTACTTTGACAAAAATCTTGCCTTCCTTACGATGTTTAAATGCATGATAAATAGCATTTTCAACAAGAGGCTGCAATGTAAATGGTGGAATCTGCACATCGAAAAGTGATTCATCCATAATAAACTCTACTTCGTAACGATTAGGAAATCTTGTCTGCTCAATGGATAAATAAGCCTCAACATGGTCAATTTCATTTTTCAATGGAATAAGCATTTGCCGTGCACCTTGTAAATTGCTTCTAAAAAATGTACTAAGCTTGATCAATAATGCTCTTGCCTCATCTGCATCTGTACGGATTAAGCTTGATATCGTATTAAGGCTATTGAAGAAGAAATGAGGATGAACCTGTGCCTGTAATGCTTTTATTTCAGCATCCTTTAATAACTTTCTCTGTTGTTCAATTTCAGCATATTCCAGCTGTGAAGAGAAAAGTCTACTTAAGCCCTCCGCAAGCTCCTTCTTCACCCCTGTTAATGAATCTGCCTTCGTGAAATACAGCTTTAGGCTCCCAACCGTGCGATGCTGTACCATTAAAGGCAATACAATGGCAGCGCTTAAAGGACAATCATCATGTGGACATTGAATTTCCTTCGCCGAAGTAGCCATTAATATTTTCCCTTCCTCTAGTACTCGTTTCGTCAAAGCTGTCATAATTTCCCGATGAATTAAATGATGGTCTTCCCCAACGCCAACATGGGCTAATACACCGTTTTTATCCGTAATGGCGACCGCCTCTACACTAATTTCTCTTTTAATAATTTCTGCCACCGTCTGACAGGATTCCTCATTCAAGCCTTTTCGGAAATGCTCAATCGTTTGTTGAGCAATTGAAAATGCTTGATGTGTTTGCAATGCCTTTGTTCGTTCTTCTTCATCAATAAAAGTCTTTATAATCATAAAAAATAAGAAGATTCCAAAGGCATTCATCAAAATCATTGGCATAGCAATTAATGTTACTAACTGCAAAGCTTGCTCGAATGGCTTCGCAACTACTAAAATCACCAACATCTGTATCGTCTCTGCACAAATTCCAATGATAACAGCTTTCTTATAGGAAAAAGTTTGACGTATTTTGAAACGATTACTTAATCCACCGGTCATAAAGCCTGCTAAAATCGTCGAAATGCCACAGGCGATCGCTGTAAAGCCCCCTAGTGTCATACGGTGAATCCCTGCTATAATCCCTACACATACACCAACAAGTGGTCCACCGAAAATGCCTGCTATGGCTACACCAATTAATCTTGTATTGGCAATAGCCTCCTCAGCATTAATCGTACTATGTATCATCTGATTTAATGGGTGTATCGTACCGCTTTCAATTTTAATCCCTGTATAGCTACTAACGATACATAAGCTACTAAAGATAATGATGAGCCATATTTTCTCCTTCGTTCCTTGCTCCTGAAACAGCTTCTCTCGAAACAGTCTCCACCTTGACATTAAAAAGGCAAACACAATGATCAGCCCAACGCGCTCTAACATAAATAAAAATAGCTCCATCATAGGTCCCCCTCCCGAAGTCATATCATTTTTTAAAGAACAGTCGATACGAGGTATACCCAAATATATCGCCAGGATTAATCCCCTCTATTGCATCTAGCTGATGTTTTTCGAATTGATTGGATGCCATTTCTTTTAACATAACGGAGGTTGTTTCATCTTGTGCGAGCTCCTGTGGATACAACCATTTGGCCTCCAGTATTTCTTTTTCCTGAATGCATACCTGCTGCTGTTCATCTAGCATACGACAATAAAAAATCGCCATATTATCACTGATATCGTCACGGATAACGCCTGTACGAAATCCTATTAAGCCCGATACACTGCAATCTATTCCTGTTTCTTCTTTTATTTCACGGATGACCGCCTCATCCACGGTTTCACCTGCGTTAACAAATCCCGCCGGCAATGACCAACGTCCTT
This sequence comes from Lysinibacillus sp. GbtcB16, assembly GCF_019091145.1. Taxonomy (NCBI): domain Bacteria; kingdom Bacillati; phylum Bacillota; class Bacilli; order Caryophanales; family Bacillaceae; genus Lysinibacillus; species Lysinibacillus sp. GbtcB16. The sequence continues at coordinate 185,812 of NZ_JAGXJV010000003.1, read as the reverse complement.
TCAATCCGCTATACGCTTTTTTCACAACTAGCCATTGTCCAAGCTCATTCACTGTAACACCCGATACGCCCAGCCATATTTTCCCTCGATCTTTTCTCATAACCTTCACCTCTATATTTCTATTATACCTGCTTGCTTTCAGTGGAATGAAGCTTTTATTCAGAATTTTAAGACCAATCTTGTTAATTCAATAAAATGCATAGACAATCCTTATTTGTAAATATGTTACACTTAGTGCACCTCATCATTTTAAAAAGAAAGGAGATTTTATGTTACATGCACTATCAGTACGAGCAAAGTACTTTATAGCAGCCCTTATATTAGCGATACTCACGCCTTTTTTAGCCTTTTTTACGCCACTAACCATATCTCAGACATTCTATACTGATAGACAGGATGTCATCCTGATGACACCACCTAGCAACTTTATTATGCTATTAATAGCCTTAGGCTTGATATTCGTAGTTTTCATTGTACTCGGATTAAAAAGAAATCCAAGCATCTACATACTTGCATGCGTCATCATCTTAAGTAGTATCGTATTAGGTTATTATTCTTTATTAAGCTATAGCGCCATACAAAAGGATCAAATCGTTTTTCAACAGTATCACCATCAAACTATTTATAATTGGCAAGATTTAAATGAGATTATCTATGAATACGAAATAGGTACGTTTGGAACCTATTACTTTCAAACTAAAAGCAATGAACAATTTATCATTGAGGAAAATGGACAATTTGGTCTTGATGAAAAGAGAGCTATCTATAAGCTAGCAGTTTTAAACGGCGTAAAGTTTATGGAGCGTGAAAAGTCTGATTAACTCCATGCTAAAAGGCTTCTTTCATCACCAGCGAAAGAAGCACTTTTCTTATTTTCACTTTGTTTCAATAATCCAGCAATCGTCAGAGAAGGTATTGGTTTTTTCATAAAATAAAAGCCATCCCCCCAACCACATAGTTGAATACAGAAAGGGAGAGTAAAATGATCATTAAAATGACTCCGTCTACTATGAAGGATTTTAATAAATCAAACGACGGTTTTATAGTCTCGGGAAAAATTATACCGACATTCAAAGATAAAGTTTGGACATTTACAGAGGAAATCTGTTCTGAGCCTTACTTCAAAAAATATGAAGAGGATGAAATTGATCTTAGCTACATAGATGATATCGAGAAAGCTGTATTTTTTTATTATATAGACAACAGCTGTGTAGGGCAGATTAAGATGTGCTCTAACTGGAACGGATATGCGCTTATTGAAGACATCGCTGTCGCAAAAGATTATAGAAAAAATGGCGTTGGCACTGCCTTACTAAATAAAGCCATTGAGTGGGCCAAAGAAAGGAACTGCTGTGGTCTCATGCTTGAAACACAAGATATCAATGTTTCAGCTTGTCATTTTTATGCTAAAAATCAATTTGTAATAGGTGCAGTGGATACGATGCTATATTCAAACTTCCCAACAGCAAATGAACTAGCAATTTTTTGGTATTATAAATTTTAATTATTAAAGTGCCTTGTTTAATGATCTAAACAAGGCTTTCCTTTTAGACTTCAAAACACAGTAAAAGCCTCTTTAATTTGTTGTTTTCAAAACATACAAATCAAAAAGGCTTGTATTCACAACCTAATCCAGATTGTGTTTACCTATTATCAGGATTGTCTTCTACATTTATATCACGTTTAATTATTCACAAATCTCAGGTGTACCTTCACGCTTTGCTGTTTTGAAAGATGTACCGCAGCCACACGATGCAATGGCATTTGGATTATCAATTGTGAATTGAACGGTATACTATTCGGAAGCATGAACGCCTACTGTACGTACTTTTTTATCGATATTTGAATACGACGTATTTTGCAATACCTACGTATTATTAAAACGATAGATTACTTTCTTACATTATATATGTAGGCGTACTAGAATCGCAAGTAACTATTTAATAGACCTTGCAGTTAATGTTGAAAGTAACGCATGTTGCTGTCTTATCACTTCATCTTTATAAGTGATTTCGCTTTCTAACATCGCACAATTTTTACAACCCACATCTTGAACGTCTATATCGTAAAACTTTTTTATAGCCTCTTTTGCTGCGTCTATAATACGAACACCTTCGTCTGCCTTTTGTTTAACATACGATATTGCTCCTACTTCTATTTCATTAAATAAAACACTTTTTCCTATAGTTTGCGAAAATGTTCCGAGATAGAAATGAAACGGTGCTTTGTATCTACCAATTGCAGAGGTACTAACGCCTAGCATTTTCGCCAGTTCTGTTTGATTAATTAGTTTTGAATCCATGAACAGTGTCCCTTTCTTCCGAAACACGCGCGCGTTATAGTCAGTAATTTCTCGTTAACAACTCGAACTATACATCACCTAACAAAAATACGCAACCCTTGCAGCTCTAAGGTTCATGCGTCATTTCAGCGTTAAAAAATTGCTCATTCTCCTCTTAGTAAAAGGTACTCTAGGCGTTTAGCGGCATTCAACTTTGCGTCAGTTTTACGTCAGTCAGTCGATTCGAGGTAAACTATATTACTAGTCGTAATTCGTTACGTCTAATAACGATTCTATACGTATAAATAACTGCGTTGATTATGCGTCGAGTAGCGTTGAAATGGTCCTATGAGCACAGAAATTTTTTTTGAGACTGCGGTGGTTTTAAACGGTAACCCCCAAATGAAAAAAAGTTGTATGTAATTCTCGGACACCAGATGACGCCGTTCCGAATCGATGGCCTTGGGGGTCACGCACGTTCAACGCAAAAAAAAGAACGATCAAGCGACGTTTGCTCAATCGTTTATAATCGTTTGTTCTTTCCGTTTACGTTTCTCACGCGCTAATGTAGCGACTGAAATTCCTGTCTTTGCTTCGACTTCTTTATAACTATTCGATTCCAATAGCTGCATTGCAGTGTCTAAGCGTTTCTTATCAAACTTCTTCGGCCTACCTTCTCGGAAATCATCGCGCTGCTTTGCGATTGCTTTGCCTTCTTGCGTTCGTTCAATGATTAAATTGCGTTCCATTTCAGCTACAGCCAACAACGTAGTGAGGAAGAAGCGCCCCATAGTCGTATTCTCTAATAGCCCTACGTTAAGTACATGCACGCGCACATCGCGCTCGAATAACGCCTCGACAACATCGATACCCTCTCTAGTGTTACGTGCTAATCGGTCTAGTTTCGTTACCACTAACGTATCACCTTCCGTTAACAACGACATAACTTCATTAAATACAGGTCGATCCGTCTTAGTTCCCGTAAACTTCTCTTTATAGATTTGCGTACAACCTTCTGACTCTAACGACTGAATTTGCGACTCTAAATCTTGCGCTACTGTTGACACTCGAGCATATCCGTATTTAGCCATTATATCGCCCCTAACTTTTGATAATAAGTTTTGATAACGTTTATAAGGCTATCTTATCGCATCAGCAAAACGTTGTCAATACTGTTAAGTTTTGATAATACGGTAGCGTCCATAATCTTTGCGTTAATATAGCGTCATACTCGAACCCCTCGAGTTTCAGACCGCCCCGTCCAATCCGACTGCCTGCCCGGTGTATCTGCGTTAACATTACGTTATCTTACTTATGTAAATCGCACAAAATCCGCGTTCCTTCTATTATATGTGCGTTAAAACTGCGTCATATAGCGAAGTAATGTGACTTCCCAAAGTGTTTTAAGGGCGCGTCCATAAAAGGCCTCTGCCCGATATTTCACGCCCTAAAACGTTCTCAAAAGAGTAAAAATGTAACATTTTATAATAGAGGTAAATCGTGGATTATATCCTCCAAGTTACGATACCCGTACCATCCTCCGCATAATTCCGCTAATGAAAACACTCGACGTCGCGTTATTCTATTGTACTCATTTCTCGTATGTTTAAACGCCTTATCGAGCAACCTATCGCACTCCTTTTGAAACGTCTTATCCTGCGTACGCCAGCGATATAATGTCATGCGCGTAATTTTACATAGGAACGCCACTTCTTCCATCTTTATATAACCGCTATTCTGCGCTAGAAGGACAACCGCCCGTACCTTCTTTTCTTTTCCGTTAAATTTTTCTCGTAATCTGGCGATGTCTTTATCACTTACAAGATACGGCTTAACATTGCGCTGCCCTACGATTAATCGATCGTACATAATGTCTCTCCTTTATTTAGTTCTTACGCAATTAGGTATAAAAAAGACGAGCAAGCAGCGCTATAAAGCCGATGCCCGCCCGTTTTGTCTTCATATCGCGATAGGACTCTTAGCCAGTTTGCACCATCTCCTGTTCGATTAATTTCGCTAGCTCAAACGCTATACGATGTATGTCCGCATCTTCACGTACTGTAAAGTTATTGCCTGAGATAACGACTCCTCCGCTTGTGCCATTTCCTCCTCCACCGTTACCTTCCGAATAATCACGATTTTCACGCGCAGTTAAAACGCGTTCACCTTTATGGAGACGCGCTGCATATCCGTCATATGGTACGGAATCTAATCCGCTATAGTGCGATTTAGCAGCTCCGCCGTCTTTGCCCGGTATCAACTTCTTCGCCCAACTTACGGCACCAGAACCAATTTTACCTATCCAGTCTGGCATTTTAATGTTTCCGAGAATTGCTGCGAAGTCCTTTAAGTATCCTGCCGCTGTACTAATCCAACCGCCCACAGTTTTGAATGCGGGAGTCAACGCTTTAACAATTTCTGTAGCTGCTCCGAATGCCTGCGTAAATCCTCCGGCTAGGAATGCTACAAACGGACCTACAATCGTATCCCATACTAAGCGCAATATCTTAAAGGCTGCGCCAATCGCTGCACCTAGAAGCTCAAGTATCGGGCCAATCACCGTCCACATAAGTCGGAAAGTTTTCATAACGAATGTAATCGTAGGTGCGATAATGTTATTCCATGCGAGCATTACGACGTCAGCTACGATTTTTAATGCGTCCCACAAAGCGCTAAGAATCGGCTGTGCCGTTGACCATAGCGTTTGAAGTACTGGCAACACGGCTTCAACGAGGCTAGTGAATACGCTAATTACTTGCTCCTTTATCGTTGCAAAACGAGATGTCATTGCGCTAATAGCTTCGGGAGAAATTAACATCTCCAGTACGCCTTTAAATCCGCCAGTTTTAAATGCAGTCATTAGTCCGGAAATCTTCGCCTTAATTCCGCCAACTAACGAGTTAATCTGATTCGCAATATCAGGCGGAAATAGTGCGTTGATTAAACCGCCTGTGCCGCCCGTCTTAAATGCGGACCATAACGATTTAACCTTGCCGACTATGCCATCGATTGCTCCTCGGAACATTTCGCTATTGTCGTAGAGCGCTTTGAATCCGACTACTGCTGCGGCTATTCCCATTGCTATTAGTGCTATCGGATTTGCCAACGCAGAAATTGTTCCTACTACAGCTAATGCAGCTACAAACGTGCCAATCGCTCCAGCTACGTATGCTATTTGTGTTCGCCATTTCACGAATATATCGTATAAAGCAATCGCTTTATCTGTGGCTTTAGCAAGTATACCTCCCAATTTATCGCTGAGAGTGGTAGTATCAAGACCATCAAACATTTTATTTAGTCGTCGTAAGAATTCTCCTAGTTTTGTATTGCTCTCCATTCCCATGTTTCTAAAGAACGTCTGTGACTTCTCTTCAAGTTGCGACCACAATCCTTTTGTCGTATTCCCCATCTTATTAACCATTTCATCAGTTACACCCATTTTGGTTAATAATTTATCTAAACCAGCCATCTTAGCAGACATGCCGTCCATTTTAGTGATTTTTTGCAATTCCTTTTTATCTAGTCCAACTGCTTCGTACATCGAAACGTAATCACCTTGCATAAGTTCTTTTGTTGAGAAAGCTGCCTGTTGAGTGTCTACGCCAGAAAGTGCCTGTATACGTTCAACTAAACCCCAAACTTGTTTTAACTCATTAAGGTTCTTACTGATTCCTATGAATGCTTTTGAGTTTGTCATCATATCTGTACTATTCAATACTGGACTATCAATAGCAGCCTTTTCAATCATTTGAAGATACTTTTTAGCTTGTTTATCATCACCAAACATTCCGCTAATAGCCATCGCATTTTGTTCGTAGTTTGCTGCAGCGCCTATTGTTGCGTTAAACAACTTGGCCGCCCCATTCACACCAGCGTATGCCCCCATTAGACCAATTAAAGAACTTTGCATACCGCTAAAACTTGCACTAAGCCCGTTAGTTCCCGCACGTAAGCCTGTCATACGAGTAGAAAAGCTGCTCATACGATTGGATGTTGAAGATATAGCACCACCAAACCTATTTACCGCTGTTTGTGTGCGACTTACTGATTCCCCTGTCGCTCTACTTGTGCGGTTCATCTGGTCCATCAACTGCGTTAATCTTCGCATACGGGACGAGCCCTGGTCCCTCATTCTGAAAACCGCCGTTAGATTAATAGCCATTAGATTCGCTCAACTCTCTTTGCTACTACGTCAGCCAATCGATCAGCTTGTTGGCTTGCTGTAATGTATCGTTTGCGTGCGCTTCTATCTCCGTTGGCATATTCGACGGCTCCATTCAACGCCTCTAATCGTTTACGAGCATGGTCGGCTTGTATACGGCCACTCATTGCTATAGCTAGTAATGGTACTTTTAATTCGGTTGCCAGTTTAACCTTAATTTGCGGAACTTTACCGTGAAGGCGTTCCACTTCTACTACAAACTTAGCTGCAGCAAGTATTACTTCGTTATCGTCTAGTAATTGTGTTATTTCCTGCTTATGTTTGATTAGTTTCATCCCCTATGTCCTCCTTGCATTTTTGAATTTAAAAAGGCACAACGTCGGTTAAAACGTCATGCCTTGCGTTAATATTGCGTTATTCAGTTTGCTGTGTTTCATGTTCTTGTTGGGAAGCTCTTTTAACATTTGCGTATAAAACTTTCGATTCTATTGAACCGAGTGCTCTAGCGACTTGCATTGCGATTGCTACGTCCTGCTGCTCGATTGTGCCTTCTTGCAATTTCTGTTTTAATCCAGATTCTACCACGCGGAAATTAACACCTTTTCCCTTCGCTTGTTGTGCTAACAAAGCTTCTACATGTTCGTTATATTTGCTCATAATTATTTCGCTCCTTTAGTCTTTGTTGGTACTTCTGCGATATATTCAAAATCATTCGGCTTATGCCCGTATGTGAATCGACTAACCTGGCTGATTACTTCATGCACCCCATTTGTAACTCCTAGACTTCGCATCACTTTCGCTGAACCTGTCGGATGTGCTATTGAAGTAACCTCACTCGTTTTACCTTGGGAACGATTAGCTCTAGAAATTTCAACCATTTCCTCACGTAAATATCCGTAAGCATCTTCACCATTGCGGTGGTCAATAATACAGCTAATCAGCAAATCCCTCGCCATTTTTAATTTTGCATCGACAATTGGTTCATACTCTGATCTAACTTTAGGTACAAACACGTTTTGATACTCGTTTACTATGTCTACGGATGAAATCGTCCCTTCCGGCATTGCAGCGCGTGCTAAACGCTCATCGCGCTCCCTACGTGTGACAACCTCTTTTTGTAGCGCAATGTCATCGTCAATTTTAGCGAGTTGGGCAGTTTCGTCTGTACCATGCTTAACGCTCTCAGTAAACGTATATTCATATTGCGTCTGCAACTCACTTAAACGTGCACGAGCACTTGTTAAGTCTGCTTGATACTGCGCTAGTTTTGCTGCTCTTTCAGCACCTTCAATTTTGTAATCTTGTAATAATGTAAACTCGTGTTCTTTAATTGCCATCCGATTTTATCCCCTTTGTTTTTAGTATTTGAATAATCTTTTCTAACTTAGCGATACACCACAATCGCCATGTCGGAATAACAGTCTCGTCTTGCTTGTCCAACTCGAATAATTCGACTAACATTTCCTCGTTACGAGAAATCCGCTCGCGCGTTCCTTCGACTTCACGCCGATAAATCACTGGATACTGAGCGCTCATTAATTCTCGATACAATTCTTGGCTATCCGTCTGCAGCTCGTTTATTTCATACGCATATAAATCGTCTAGCAAGTCGATTAACTCGTCATAAGGCTTTGAGATTTCGCCAATTAAATTGGATATACCACGTTCGTCAGTTTCGTAAATTAGTAGTGACAGGAACGGAACCTCTCGCAAGTTAACGATTGATAGCAAGGCAAAGCGCATTTAATCACCGCCTTTTAAAAGCTGTTGAATTACGTAATTAGCTGCCTCTGATTGCACAAAATATCGAGCATCTAGCGTTGCAACTTCCGGTGGTAAAAATATACGATGCTGACGTTCGCCTTCATCGATGTAAACGCAATGTTCTCCGTTGTCATTACTGTAGTAAATCTGCATTAGTAAAACACCGTCCCGTTTATAATTTTTGGTTTCGGATATCGCTGCCCGATGATTTCGATACCGTTTTTGTTATACTGCTTTTTACGACGCTTCGGCTTTGCTCGCTTGCCTTCACTCTGATAGTTCGATGAATACCTTTTATGCTCCATTCAGTTCCAACTCCTCTTTTTTGTCATTAAAATAGCGACACAAGTCGTATTTTTCACGCTGTGCCGCCGTCATTTCTCGTAGTTTATAAAGTGTTATCCAACCGCTGTTAACATCTCCTGCGTTATATCTGTAGACGCCTCGCTCGATTTTTTGCATTGTTTCGCCTCATTTCTCCGAATTTCTACCGCCTCGTCTCGTAAGTGACCTATCATTTGTTCAACCTCAATGTCAGTTAACTCCCGTTTAATCAATCCACCTATAAAGCGTCGCACAAATGGACGCAATAGTTCCGGTTTAAATCGCTCGGGATATTTATCGAAGGCTTCTATCGCAAATAAATCATGCTTTGTACTATTACAAGACCTACACGCAGGCAAGACATTAGCTTCAATATTAACTCCACCGTAACTACTTGATTGCGGGTATACATGGTCACAAGTGGCTACTACATTGTCATCAGCAAAGTCACAACCACAATATACACACGCCTCCGTCAAAATGGTTTCGATATACGCAGCACTTACCATCGGTTTAGTTTGTCCGGCTTTAACGGCATATGCGTAAGCACGTTGTCGAGCGTATTCACCGTTCTTCCTTCTGTGTTGCTTCCTACACTCATTACAAATATTTTGATGTCCTGTTTTACTTTTCGCATCACGGCGGAATAACTCAATTGCTTTTGTCTCAACACAGATACGGCATTCAATTGTTTTAACTTCACTCTTATTCTTTTTCATTTCCCTCAATCTCTCCCTCAATCGTTTTTATAGTTTGGAGTATCTCGTCACGCACCTTGATTCCAGATGCTTGTACTCCTGCTAAAGCTGTAAGATATTTGATTAATAGCTGTAATCGCTCATTCACTCGCTCACCTCCAAAAGGCTTTACTTTTGACTTTTAATGTGATAACGTGTAATCATGGACAAATTTATATAATTTTAGGTTTTTGGCTAAAAAATATATCGCCTACCCATTTTCATAAATCATTAACTTTCTTCTCTTTTCAACGTATTCAAAAAACACGTCATCCAAATCAAAAAACCTCATAACATTAGCTTTCATTTTTTGCGTGATAAACTCAGACTTCTCCGCGCTGATTACTGTTGCAGGCGTGACGCCGATTCTCGCAGCAAAATCACGCACCGTTAATCCATGAGCCTCTCGCATATCTCTTACTAAATTGTTCTCCACTTCCGCCACCGCCTTTTTGTTCTATTTTGTTATGATTTGTTACACTTTGAAACTTTCACTTTAAAATAAAAGGACCACCGAAACTATGTATTTCCAGTGGCTATTTAGTAGGAAAAAAGGTATCGTCAAATGGGACAAGAACCCTTGGCCTGTCTGGTTTTCCGAGCATTTCTCACATGCCAGCAAGTGCTTTGTTTCGTCGCTACATATTTCACGTAATTACCCATATTCATAGCCTTATACATGACCGATAAATCACATACCTCCGTCTTAGCATGTTTAGGATAAAACCACTCGTTGCAGATTTTGCACTTTTGAATTTTCTTCGGATCCAACTTGTATATTTTACGAGCGATTTCTCTAGCTGTGCCACCATACTCACTTTGCAGTCTACGGGCATACAGCGTCGGCTTAGTCTTTAGTTTCCGAATAAAATCTTCGATATGCTCACGCTCGACGTGCATCGTTTCTATCTCCACCACTCGATGTTTTTCCATGTCCTCCGAAGATACTGTATAAGCCGGTTGAACATCGCTATCTTCTTCAACTTCAAAAATAGCCAATTCATGCTGCGTCCGTTTTTGTGCGCGATAATACTCCTGTTCTTCCGAATACGTCGGGTATGCTTCCTCTTTCTCCGCAGTTGCATTATTGACGGCAGTCATAAAGTCAGCTAGAATATCATATACATTAGCCTTACGAAAACTCGTTGTTTTTAAATAAGCTGGGTGATAGACCTTGATGTCAGAAATCATGTATAAGTCTACTCCCCATAACTCAAGCTGCTCATTTACAAAGTCCTGCGCCAACAGGTTTCTTTGTGCATCGGAGTAGCTTTTTCTTTTTGGGTAATGCTTGAACCAAAAGGCTCTAATATCTCGTTCTAATTGCTTCGCGCTCGGGTTTTTCTGCACAGTTTGTGTCGTCATCTAATTCCTCTTTTCTGTGGTTTATAGTGCTTCAAAAATGTCCCTTTTCGGTACAAATAACTAATATATAACTAATACCGTAGTTAACGAGCCCAACGATTACCTAGCTCCTTGCGTGATATGACTCTACGTAACTCTCGAATATCAAATAACTGGTACGTAACGTCGATTAACGACTGATTAGGCATAACATCTACACTTTCATCGTCAGCTTGCGGCTTATCAATTAAAATCCGATAACGATTCGGTTTATAGAATGCATGTCCTATTTGGCTACTTTTCGCTCTATCAATCTCACCTTTACGCACATATTCAATAAATCCGACAGCGACAAGTTTTTTCATAGCCGATTGTATCGTTTCATGGGACTTCGTTTCTATCATTCTCATAGCGGTTCTGGTAGTTAAATAGAAAGTCTTGCCGTACCTTTTGGACGTAATCAACATCGCATAAGCCAATTGTTTCTGCCGGAACGTACCGACACCCAAAACCGCAAGTATTTCCGACTTATAGACTTTCACCGCGACATCTTCGTTACCCAATTTGTAGCCACGTTCGAACGCCAATTTTACGATCCGTTCCGTTTCCTTCTGCCAATACTCCGCTGTACTGCCTTCACTGAAATATTCGCTAGGCGTAGCGAGTAAAATCGACATAATTAAATCGATTGCTTCGGCTTCTTCATACCCTTGCGAATTACAGAACGCAGCAAGTAGGACCGTCGTCTCGTGGCGTGTATTACTGAATTGTAGCTGTCCGGCTTTTAGTATGCCGATAACCTTCGACTGAGCCTTTTCGTGACTAACGGCTGTCACATCGACGTTGGTACGCTCAACAACTTCTCTAAATTCCGCCTCTTGTTCAGGCGTTAATTCAATCAGTGCGTCGAGTATGAGCGCATGATCCATCGGCTCCACATCGTTTAAATAATCGAAGGATTCGATAGGCTCTAGCGTCTCACGATCAACGAACCAACATCTAGCGCCAGTCTTTTGATTTATTCCGAGTGGCAGCTTTACCGCTTGCGTGTATGTCGGACGGTATTCAACCTTTTCGCTCGGCAAATCTGCAGTCTTAATTACTTGTCTGTAGAAAGACTTTGCATCATCAGACGAAATCGGCACATCAAAGAACAGATCGACATGATAGCCTTTATTTCCGCTGAATGAAACGTGAATATCTGCTGACGGTATATTGAAATCGTTCTCTAATGCGTAAATCAGTTTCAACGTAGACCATCGCGCTAATACCTGGTCGTCAGCGTAGTCTACATCGAACGTTATAAATTTGTTAACACTGTTACCATTAAATACACCGTAAGTATTCACGCCTTTTAAATGGCGCTCTATTAAACTATCAGTCAAAGTCCACACGCTTGGATTCTTATAACCGTCTAATGTGATATAGTTCTGCTGAGTCTGGATGATGTAACGCTTACGCGCACTAATGTAAAGCTCGCTAATTTTCGTAATTGTGTCGTTCAGTTCCTGTCGTTTCAATCCTCATCGCCCCTTTTGTGATATTTCTGCTAACGCCTGGTTAAAATGTTCGTTTACCTCAAAAATGAATACAACGTTGCCTGGCCGTGCCGTTGACGTGTCGACATCGATCATCTTACAGCCCCTCGCAAGCAAGTCACGCGCAACTCTCATAGATAAAATACATTTCGTTAACATAGTAAGCCCCCTTAAAAGTGTCCCTTTTCGGTACAAATAACTAATATATAACTAGGAATGAAGTTAAGCAGCTAATCAGTTGAGTAGTAGGTGCTAGGTGGGTAGTCTAAGATGTCCGATTCCAAGCTGGCCGTATTATGAAAAACGTATAGCTTCAAACCTTCATATCGCTCGCTCATCATCTGAGCAATCAAGTTATGTCCTCGCTCCATTAACGAGATGGAAACACCTAAATCTTTTACAATCAAAATCTGTTTATCGCTCATTTTAAAACCCCCATAATTAATTTTGTTAAACCACTTGCATTGCCGTTCATCCTCCTGTATAATGACAATATAAATAAAAGAATGTTATCATAAGTGAAGTCTGCACAAAAACAGACGTATCACTCTCCATTATATCGTCAGCACTTGAGGAATGTAAAGTGCTTTTTTGCATTTTTTTAAACTTTTTTCTTCTATTACATATACCCGAACAAAAACGCAGTTCCGGACATGTATCTGATAATTTTCTTCCTACTATACATGCACACTTGAATTTTCCGTTTAGGGACAACTTTTCGCAAAAATTTATTTCTTCGGCTATTTGTCGGTCGGATTCGGCTTGCTCCGCTTTTTCCGTAGCTTGCTTAGCTTGCGATTCGAGTTCGGCAATACGTTCGCGATACGCTTTTAGTGTGTCAATGTCACCGTTTAGGACTTCTACCTTAGCTTGCGACTTTGCTTCGGTTGACTCCGATGACTTAGCGGAAATCGCTTTAGAGAGGCTTATTGGTAAATCCTCGAATACTTCACGTTGATTGTGCGGAATCCGCACGAACATTTCGTAACGGTCAATCCATTCATACGCTGTACGCTTAGCTACTCCAATACTTCCGAGCCACGCACCGAAGCAGCCGTAACCATTCTTTGCGAGAGCTTCTTGCGCCTCTTTTAATTCGCGTCCTAAATCGGTATAAGCCTTTCCGACAATCTCACGCATATTTGATTCCTTCTTACGGAGAAATTCCGCTGTTGTAACGTCAAGTTCCGCATAATCGAACACTTTCGGTGATACTTCATTCATTCCGTTCACGCTCCTTTCTTTTTAGACGTTTTAACATCCTTATGATAAATACGTTGACTTGCGATTTAAAACCGTTTTTAGCCACGTTTATAAAGGCGAAATGAAGGCGCTAGGTCCCCACTCCTTCAGTAAGACCGATTCAAAAATTGTTATTATTTAACTGTTTATGTTTGGTATAATAAATAAAAAATGTTAGAGGTGTTGTACTATGAATACTCTACAATTATTTTATAAAAAATATCAAAATCATAAGGATATTAAGTCTGTGGATTATATTAATTGGGCTTTCACCATGTTGGAAGATAATTGTTCATCGTTTTCTTTAAATATCTTAGCCTCTCTAAGAGAACCACTTAATATTTTTGAGGTAGAAGATTACTTTAGAAGAGCACTAAGTGAGATGGAACTGCAAGAACCATCATATGAAGAGTGTGCTAGATATTACATTCTACATTTATCTGAAAAAATACTACAAGATAAGAATAACGTTTTTGAAATAGTCTATGATATAAATACAGTGATTCGAGATATTGATTACCCAGAAGACCTTAAAGAATGGTTCATCATAAGTGACATGGTAGATGGATTTCATTATGGCGGAAATGACTTTAATTTAACGAAGGAAGAAGTAATGACAGCCATTATGGATGCAGCAAAGAATCAGGTGAAAAATTATAAGAAAAGCTAGGCGTTGGCGTACCCAGCCTTCAACGACCATTGTTGGCGCAATGATCCTTCGTATTGTTTGCTAAAGCCATTTGGCGCTGACTCTAGCGTTTTTATTGACCGTAATGTTGGCGCAAAACAGACGGTTCAACTCGTTGGCGCTAGTTGAGCGTTTAACTTTTCACAAATTAATCGTTACATATATAAACAAAGCTATTGCGATAGAAAACGCTGTTGTACCGTAGTACCACACTCTAAGTTCTCCCTCTTCGCCTTCTTCACCGAAAAAATATGCGTCTACTTGCTTTGCTGTATTGGCGGCTGCTTTCGTTAGTAACTTAATGTATGCCTTCTTATATTCACGCTCAAACGACTGCGCTGACGCTTCACGCGCAACTCCTTGTTTCATGCTGGAATCCCCCCAATTACTAACTCCTGACCATCAACTATCAAGGCGCGATAGAAATCTGAACAAACTACATGCATATGATCGAAAATCGGAATTGTTTTAAGTGCTTTATTTGATAAACGCATTACAATAGTTCGCCAAGCACCTTTCTCTGTGGAAACAGCCTCGTAGTTATTTAAATAGTCACTACTATCTGCGATAACAATCTCCGTTGCTTGGTCGGCTACTTTTTTCGTATACTCTGCTATTAAACGTTTGCACTTACGAATAGTGTCGTCAATCATTTCCTGTACGTATAACGGAACTGGTGTCGTAGGAACTGTATAATCCCACCTACAGTTACGTCGCTTCACAAACACCTGATAAGACGTTGAGAATACGCCTTCTTTTTCAAACGATACAATTTGATACTCCACTGACCAAACTTCATTGTCTGTTAACCATTTGCCCTCGTCTAACGTCGTAAACATTTCACATTCCGCCTTCCATAGTGTTATTTTGGTACGCTTTTAAGTACCACTTCTGCCATCATTATATGGTACGCTATTGCGTAACGTCAAGTATATTTTTGGAGGAATTTTAAATGGCTAAACAAGTAGTGGTTAAGATTGATTATTTGATTAAAGAGTACAAGGTAGGTTCATTAAGAAAGTTAGCCGAGAAATGCGATATAAGACACGCAGCACTAAGCGAATTGAAAAGTGGTAAGAGAAAAAACATCAACTTCGGGCATATCGAGAGAATTGCTGAAACATTTGGAATTGATGATATAACTGAGATAATAGATTTTGTAGAAGTAGACGAAGAAAAAGACGACGCCGAATAGTGGCAATCGTCTTTCTTTTTATTTGCTTTTCTTTTTCTTCTTCTTTTTTGGAGCAGTAGGGAGGTCGTACTTCTCCGTTTGCTTACGAACGCTCTCCGCAAATTTCTTTAATTTCTCCTGATTATACATCGAAAACTCACCGTCCTTTATCGCCACCCATAAATATATATGTGGAATATCCTACAATATTCTACAACGCAAACACTTGAGGTATATTATAAGATAATAGAATATAAAAAAACGAAAAACTTAAAATGAGAAGTGTTTTATTAATCTATCTATTGTCACTCGCATTTCAAGGGCTTCCTTACGATTAACATAAGGCAACTCTCTTCGATTAATATGTACAAGGTTTCTTGATTTTCTTGCCTTATGCATTATAGATGAATCATTTAAATTTAATAATCCATTTTCAGTAGCTTGTTCAATCATTTCGTTCAAAGTAACAGTGGGTCTTCCCAGTTTTTCGTACAACATCCCCTCAATAACTGCTGCACACATTAAAACAAATGGTAACCAAGCTTTTACCTCAAATGTTTTTTCTAACTCTTCATAATACGTCGCAAGTCTCTTCCTGACAGGTTCATCTGTTATCCAAGGGAATAAAGCTTGATAATCTTTGATTCCATGGTAATAAATCACCACTTCAAGACTATTTATTTCTTCTTTCACGAAATCTGTCTCAAATTCGATTGTATTACCAGTTATGATATCTCCTTGATGGAATGAACTTAAAGGACTAATGTTCAAACTAAAATACTCAACAGTGTAAGCACTTAATGTTGGTATTTCAATACACCACACAAAGGGATTATAAGCACTATTATCATTACTTTTAACTTCAACTTTGTCTAAATTCACATTAAACATAATAGACTTCATATATTCACCACCCGTTTTTCTGTATTATACTACAAGTAGACTCATTATATTTTAAACTGAACAGCACCATATTAAAAACTCACTCGGTATTTAAATGCATTTTCGCTTGACAATCGCACCCAATAACTAGCAGAATGGCGCTCGCTCTAGGAAATCGGCTGAAACGTAGTTACCTTATATCGCAAACCACAGAATAAAACGTAGTAAGCGAGATAAAGTAAATACGCAATAACTAGCGTCATGTGACGTCTGAGGTTACTCGTTGCCCTGTCCGTATCGGAATTTCTTCCGCTATGACCTCATACAATTACTGTCCTGTATGCGCGTATTAACGCATGGTCATAGTTACCCTCTCCGCAAAGAGCCAGTAAACCTACCGCACCGCAAAGCCGTGCTCGCTATTCGTCGCTACGTAAACAGGGAAACGTGTATCTGCGATATATTCCGTAGTTTGCGATGTGACGGACGGCACTGACCAGGTTATTTTAACGACGAATTAGTGGGCAACCTCGTCGCTACTGCTAAAAAAGGATGCACTTAATAGAAGTTGCACCATCGAAAAAATTTCGATATAATGAACCCTAAGAAACGCTATTGCTGCCAGGCAATTTTTAGCGTAGATATTAAGTTAGAAGTCGTTAGTGTTGTCGCACTAGCGGCTTTTTTCTTTTTTATTTGCGTATTTTTGTTCTCAGTTTTCGCAAAGGTGAATACTCAAAATGTTTAACCTGTATATCACCGTCAGTCATCTGCACATATCTGCGAGTCATCGTAATACTGGAATGACCTAAAATTCGCATTAGCGTATATGGATCCCCACCATTTAAAATGAAATTGCGTGCAAACGTATGTCTCCATGTATGTGCGGTACTTCGAATTTCTTTACCAACTCCGGTAACATCTCCGTAATATTTCAATCGTTTATTCATCTGCGTATCGCGTACTTCTTCACCGTAACAAGATAAGAAAATACGTTTCGCTTCCGGGAAATGCTGCTTATTCTCGTCTACCAACTCAAATAGAAGTTTTAGTGTATCCTGCGAAATTGGCACAACTCGATATCGACGATTTTTATTAAACTCCGCGCCTAAATGAATACAACGAGTCTTAACATCGATTGATTCAGGAGTAATCGAAAGCAATTCATTCATTCGCATCCCTGTATCCAATAAACAAATTTGAAAAACATAATCGCGGAATCCTACGTAAGTACGTTGATCGCAGGCTTTTATTAGTGCTTCAATTTGTTCATCTGTAAACGATTCAATTTTGTCTATATCGTCTTTTTGGCATCTGATATTATCCATCGGACTTACGCGTACCATGTTCTCCGCCTTCCAAAAGTTGAAGGCTACCTTTAAAGCTCTAATACGCATATTAATAGTTGCAGACGATAAACCTTTGCCATAGTCACCGTTCATGTATTTGTGATTTTTAAAGCGCGGTGCTTCCTCTGTTAAATAACGAATGTAATCACGGCACATTGTCGATGTAATTTCGTTTACATATCGAACCTTATAATCACCCTCGAATAACCATTCGGTAAAATAACGCCAAGTGTTCGAATAATCCTCTTGCGTCCTTCTCCGAATACCTTCGCCAATCTTAGCTGTAATAAAATAATTCCAAGCGTCAGATAGACCGATTTTATGTACGGCCCTAATCGATTCATTTTCACGCGCCTCTACTCTTGCTCTACGTCGTTTAATTGAACGATTTTCAGACATAAAAAAAACGCTCCCTTCCGTATCGATTTTCAATACGTAAGAAAGCGCAATTTAGCGTTAATATTCATATATCCGATAGAAACCAACTAACAACTAGTCGGTATAAATACGTAAGCATGACGTCCTACTGTCCGTTCAACTAGATTAATCACAAATCTCAGGTGTACCTTCACGCTTTGCTGTTTTGAAAGATGTACCGCAGCCACACGATGCAATGGCATTTGGATTATCAATTGTGAAGCCACCGCCCATTAGCGATTGTTTATAGTCAATTTTTGTTCCCATCAAAATCGGCGCATCTTCACGGGAAACAAGAATTGTTAAACCATGTTGTACATCTACAAAGTCTTCCTCTTTTTTCTCTTGATCAAAATGCATACCATAGGATAGCCCACTACAGCCGCCACCGTTTACTACTACACGTAAAAAAGAACCTTGCTCTTCATTATGCTCCATCATTTCATTAATATGAAAACCGGCAGCCTGTGTAATTTCAATAACTTGCTTTGTACTTGTCATCCCCATCACCTTCCTTCTTACCTAATATCATATCAATTTTGACCATTGTATGACAAACATTCAGCTTCAAGGTAAATTTTAGTGAGAGTTCTCATATTTTTCACATGTTTAGGAATTTTTATTCATGTTTCTACTAGCACCATTGGTATAATAGTTACAACGACTTCTATGTAGGGGGTAATATATATGGATATTTCACCGTATTATGAAAAACAAATTCAATGTTTGAATTGTAAAAAGGATTTTCCAACGTTAAAAGTTCGTTCCAAATTTATTAAAGTAGAGCATACCGAAACTGATTTCCACCCTATTTATACGGATGATGTGAATGCGCTTTATTACAATGTCTTCGTTTGCGAGCATTGTGGGTTTTCATTTACAGAGGACTTTACAAAATATTTTGCACCAGGTATTCAAGATGAGATTCATACACAAATTACAAAAAAATGGGTGCATCATGATTTTAAGGGAGAACGTACTGTTTTTCAGGCGATACAAGCGTATAAATTGGCTTTCCTCTGCGGCACGATAAAAAAAGAAAAACATGTCGCTATTGCTGGTTTAGCCTTGCGTCTTGCTTGGCTCTACCGTTCGCTCAAAAATAGTGGGCAAGAGGAGCGCTTTATGAAACTCGCGCGTGATCATTATATGGAATCCTATTCAACAGAAGATTACAGTTCTACACAAATGTCTGCTGTACGTATTATGTATATGATTGCCGAATTATCAAGAAGAATCGGAGACATCGAAAATGCGACACGCTTCTTCTCTAGAGTAATTGAAAAACAAAGCAGCGGTGGCGAGGCAAAAATTGTGGATATGGCAAAAGAGCAATGGGCTGTCATCCGCGAAGAAAAAGAGCATGCGCGCCACCTATAAATAAAAAAAGTTCTAGTCTGAGATTCAGCTAGAACTTTTTAAATGTCTTAGAATACTTGCTCTACTTCCACAATTCCTGGTACTTCTTCTAATAATGCGCGTTCGATACCAGCTTTCAAGGTAATAGTAGAACTTGGGCAACTGCCACAAGCACCTAATAAACGTAATTTTACAACGCCATCCTCAACATCTACTAATTCACAGTCTCCACCGTCACGTAGTAAGAACGGACGTAATTTATCTAATACCTCTTGAACTTGGTCGTTAATTGTTGCTTCAGCCATTTTATCTCGACTCCTTTCCTTATAATGATTATAATGTTAGCAACAGAAAAAATCCAATATTGAATCACAAGGAGAGAAAATACGATGCAACCAACTAAACCTATGATTGAAATTTATGGAACAGCTGTAATTTGCGCTAGCTGTGTCAATGCTCCATCTTCCAAAGATACATATGAGTGGTTACAAGCAGCTATCGATCGAAAATATCCAGATCAACCATATGATATTCGTTATATCGATATCGAAGGTCCAATTGAGAATGAACGTGATCAAGACTATGCGACACGTATTCAGGAAGATGAATTTTTCTACCCTCTTGTCCTCATTAATAATGAAGTCGTTGGTGAAGGCTATGTACAGTTGAAACCGGTATTCACTGCACTTGAAGGTTTAGGATTTGTTCCAGATACAACAGTTTAATCAAAGCCAAGGGATTGTTTCCAATAGAAACAATCCCTTTTACTAACTAATCATTTTGACGTTTGTAATACCATAATAATCCTGATTTCATTAAACGAGCGATACGACCTGTAACGGTTGTATCTGCCAAATAAACAAAGCCTTGTTTTTTACCAAGTGCACCCATGAAACCTTTTAATTTAATATCTGGCATTTTTTCAGGTAAATGTTCGCCCTTCCAGCGCATACGAAGTACTTTAACAATTAGCTCTGCTTGTTCCTCTGCTAACTGCGCAGTTGGAGGTAAATCTGAAGAAGCACAATCTCCAACAATATATACATGTTCATCGTCAAGTACATTAAAGTACTGTGTTACTAGTGGACGACCCTGTTTATCCTTCTCCACATCCATATCACGTACGATTTTGACAGGCTGTACGCCAGCAGTCCATACGACCTTGTCGAGTAAAATTTCATCTTCATGATTGAAAATTTTACCTGGTTCCACTTTAGTAATATTGGAATTGGCAATAACATCAACGTTATGCTTCACGAACCAATCCTTTACATATTTACTTAGTTTCTCAGGGAAATCCTTTAGAATACGTGGACCTCGGTCAAATAGCTTAATTTTTAAATCAGATCGACTTTCACGAAGCTCACTTGCAAGTTCGATACCACTTAAGCCAGCCCCTACAATTCCGACAGTAGACCCAGCTGGTAAACCACATAACGCTTGAAGTGTAGCACGTGATTGTCCCATCGTTTGAATGCTATAAGTGTACTCCTCTGCACCTGGTACACCATGATATTTATCTTCGCAACCAAGACCAACGACTAAATCATCATATTCAATACGTTGTCCATCTTCTAAGATAACAACTTTTTCCTCTCGATTTATTTCAGTGATTTCTCCATATACAGGCGTTAAACGTTCATGCTCAGGGAAGCTTACACGTATTTCTTTATCTGTAGCAGTTCCAGCAGCTAACGCATAAAACTCAGTTTTTAAACTATGGAAAGGGGCTCTATCTATTATGACTACCTCTCTGTCTAATGGCAGACTATTTAATAGACGAAGCATGACACGCATATTGCCATAGCCGCCACCTAAAAGTACTAATTTACCCATAATATTCTCCTTTAATATCTCTTTTAATAATTGTTCACAAAGTATCCACAAACGAGTATAACCGATTGTGAGAAGTTTCACAATATCAGAATGAAAATTTGTGAAGGATTTCACAAAATAAATGAAAAGATGTTCATTTCGATAGATTTTTAAGCAATTAATAACGGTTTTCCCTTAAAGTTTTATATAAAAACACTTCTTTACCTTCAATTTAAATAATTGACGAAATTCGTAAAACCGAGTAGCATTACTTTGGTGAGGTGACATGGATGAATCCAATGGTTGAATTTTGTATTAGCAATTTAGCAAATGGCTCTCAAGCAACTTATGAAGTACTCGAACGCGATCCGAATATCGACGTTTTGGAATATGGCTGCCTCAGTTATTGTACAAAGTGCTCAGAATCTTTTTATGCTATTGTCAATGGTGAATTAGTAGAAGCTGATTCTCCAGAAGCGTTAACGAAAGCCATTTATCAGTTTATTGAAGAAAATCCTTTATGGTAGTTTGCTAAAACGCCTATATGAATAAATTTGAACAAAAAAATGGATGTTATGCTAAAAAATCTGCATAACATCCTTTTATTTATTGTAACGCATCCACTATATATGTAGGTTGAAGTTCTTTCTCTTGTACAACCTTTGTGGGTGTAACGCCTGTATTTACATGGATTGTGTCACAGCCAAAATTAATTCCGCACATGATGTCCGTATCATAATTATCACCAATCATAACCATGTCTTCTTTAGAAAAATGATGTTCTGTCGCAATTACTTCTAGGATAGCAGGTGATGGTTTCCCTATATAAATAGGATCAACGCCCGCAACCTCTCCTACTAAACGAGCAAAAGAACCATTTCCTGGTAAGAAACCATATTCTGTAGGGAACTTAATGTCCTGATTTGTGGCAATAAAGACTGCTCCTTTTTGAACAAATATTGTCGCTCTAGCAAGTGCCATATAATCAAGTGTTCGATCAATTCCCATGACAAATACATCCGCCTCATCTTCAACAGGCACAATATTTTCACTAAGTAATGCCTGACGAATACCATCAGATCCCATCATAGCTACTTTTTTACCTGCATAATGGAGTGCCACATACTTCGCTGTGACGGACGCACTTGAATAAATATGTTCTAATGGCGCACTAATCCCTATAGACATTAAAGCATCTTGTAGTTGTTCACGTGTTTTAGAAGAGTTATTTGTAACATAAAATGGCTCGATTCCTGCTTGCTGTAAGCGATGAATAAAAGCAACAGCAGAAGAAATCCCTTCTTTTCCACGGTAAACAGTGCCGTCTAAATCAAAGCAATAGGCCTTATAATCTCTCATTGATGATCCTCTGGTAAAAAGGCAGAAACTGGACCTAGCTCATTTGTTAAATAACTATGGACTGCAGGCGAAAATTGCTTTAATGCCGATAAATTGGCTGTAAGTACGTGGACAACTTCATCGATATCTACCTCTATAAACTCGCGTACTAGCATTTTACGCAAGCCAACAACAGCTTTATATGGTGCCTCCATTTCAGCAACTACGACTTTTTCATCGACTAATATATCAATAATATCCTCGTAGCTTCCTGGGTCGCGCATTATGAAACCGTCAATCATTAAATTTCCTACATCCATCATTGACTCCATAATGTTGTGACCAATTCGCTCGATAGCTAATTTCTTTATATCATTTTGAGACCAGTTATTCTCTGTCTCCAAAATGGCTAATAGCCCATCTAAGTACTGTAAATTTTTTGTGATTTTATTACGATCTACAAAATACACAAGGAAAGCCCCCATTCAAATCTTTAAAAGTTGATAGTCTTTTCTCTTCTATAGTACCATAACTATAGGACTGGAAGGAGATTAAAAGATGGAACGTTTTTTTTTATATGATGATGTAGAAGATACAAAAACTCGCTTTGTTAGCTTTGCAGGAAAAAAACTGCGCTATGATTTAGCGATATTACAATCTGGCCGCTTCTTTGGGAAAGTGCTTGTCATGGATATACAATTTGGTCGCTTTGCGATTATTGGCCCTGATGATGTAGAGGAGCCTGGCTACTTAGAACATGTATACAATCGTACAGAGGATGAAACCGAGGAACTTCGAGAATATTTACGTGAGCTATTGAACTAACACCCTTTTTACAGGGTGTTTTTTTATAGGTCATCATTATATTACACGGCATTTTTTGTGAATCAATCAAGATAAAAAAATTCCGCTCACCAGTTGGCTTTTGCGAAATCTTTAAAGGTCGATTATTTATTGAGTGTGGATGGATTATCTTTATTATGTGGCTTGTCTTTATTTTCATTATCATTTTGCTTTTTCGCTTCGTTGTTTTGACCAATCACGCCTAAATCATCTACACTAATATCAAAACCATATCCATATTCTTCACGATCTAGGTTCTTTTTATTGCGCTTATCCTTCGTCAACATCATCACCTCCACACATAAATTATCCTTTTTTCAACGTTTTATACTTCTTGTAGCTTCTTTTCTCAAGCTGTTGCATCCTTTATTATCCACCGAGCAGCACTCATCAAATCAGGCAAAATTGCATCTGCTAATGGGTCATCCTCGCCTAAAAACACGCCCTTTGTACCTGCTTGTTTTCCCGCTATAATATCTGTATCCGTATCACCCACCATATAGGATTTCGACAAATCAATATTATATTTCTTTCCTAAATCAATAATTAGTTTACTATTAGGTTTTCTACAGGCACAGCCTGACTTAGGCTTATGTGGACAATAAACTACTTCATGTATAATGGCACCGTTTTTCTTTAGCTCCTTGACCATATGCTCATGTATTTTTTGCAAGCCACTTTCGCTCATAAAGCCTAAACCAACACCCCCTTGATTTGTCACAACAAAAATATAGTCAAAGTGTTTATTTAATTTGCGAATGGCTTCTGGAACTTGTGGTAAAAAGTATAAATCTCTAGGCTTATTAACAAATTTCACGCGTTTTGTTAATACTTCATTGATTACACCATCACGGTCTAAAAAGACGGCTCTTTTCATTTGTATCTCACCTTTAATTAGCTGTTTTGAGCTTTATTATTCCCCAATCATACAAAAACTAATAAAAAACAAAGAAAAAAACTTGATGCACATCACATCAAGTTTCTTCTTGTTATTCTGCTAATGGTTCTTGGTCAGTTGGTTGCGCTGTTATTTCATTCACATCCAACACCTCTGGCTGTTTCATTACTTTCCCTGTTTTACGTAAGACAAAATAGGCGCAGCCAAAATTGCAATACTCGTATAAATAATCTTGAAGCGTACTTATTTTCGTATCAAAAGTCGACTTTTGATTTTTATCATCAAAAAAGCCCTTTAATCGTAATTGGTTATAGCCCCAATCACCTACTATATAATCATATCTAGCCAATATATCGGAATACCTTTCTTGAAAAACTTCTTCCTGAAAGGCTTCACGAAAATCTTCTAAAAGTTCATATTCCAATCCTTCAACTATGATCAAAGTGACACCACCCTCTTGTTCATCCTTGACGCTTAGAGCTCTGCTTGTAACTGACGTTCTTTTGTTGCAGCATTTACTTGTTCGTCAGCATGGTAACTACTACGTACAAGTGGGCCAGCTTCACAATGTTTAAAGCCTTTTTCCATAGCAATTTTTCGCAGTTTCCCAAATTCTATTGGTGAATAATATTTTTTAACTGCTAAATGCTTTTTCGTAGGCTGTAAATATTGACCAATCGTCATGATATCCACATTATTTGCTCGTAAATCATCCATTACCTCTAAAATTTCTTCATGAGTTTCTCCTAAACCGATCATTAAAGATGATTTCGTCGGAATATCTGGTTGCATTTCTTTAGCTAGACGAAGGAACTCCAAAGAACGCTCGTATTTTGCACGAGCACGTACTCTCGGTGTTAAACGACGTACTGTTTCAATATTATGATTTAAAATATCTGGCTTCGCATCCATTAACATTTGAAGATTTTCCCTCATACCACCTAAATCAGATGGTAATACTTCAACAGATGTGAAAGGACTTTTACGGCGAATAGCACGGACTGTTTCTGCCAATACTTCCGCTCCGCCATCTTTTAAATCGTCACGCGCTACCATAGTAATGACAACGTGCTTTAGGTTCATAATTGCTACTGAATCTGCAACACGTTCTGGCTCTGCCAAGTCTAATTCATTCGGCAAGCCCGTTTTTACTGCACAAAATCGACAAGCACGTGTACAAACCGAACCAAGAATCATCATTGTAGCTGTACGTCTTTCTCCCCAGCATTCATGAATATTTGGACAGCGAGCTTCTTCACAAACCGTATGAAGATTTTTCTCACGCATTAGCTTCTTAAGACCTTTATATTCATCATTAGTGTTTAGTTTTATTTTTAGCCAGTCTGGTTTTCTTAAATGTTCTTCTTTACTTGTAGGTTTACAAGATGTCATACGGATATCGCCCCTATCAAAAATATGCATTTTTTATATTAACTATCTTCACTGTTGTCAATGTAACATAATAAATGAACTCCAACAACTATCACAGTAAACATTTCTATTTAAATGGCACAGGTATTTCAATGGATGGTTGAGGCGCATCACTACTATTGGTATAGATGTTCGGTACTGGACCTCTAGTTAACCCCATAGCTACAGGAATATCCTGTGCGACGGTTGAGGATTTACTCGCAAACGGAACTATAATTTGGACATTTACCTCTAAATGAATGCCCACTTCTACATACGCACTATTAATACCAAATTCTTGAATAGATGAGGTCACATTACTATGGACATTTCCGATCACGTGGAATCGTATAGGGATTTTTGGTCCTAAGTTGCCGAGCAAAGGTATATTGGCGGCTTGCCCAAGTGGCACAAAAAAGACAATGCCATCGCCATCCTGAATTCTGTTAATATCATATTCAACATTATCTAATTCAGGCAAATGTGAAAGCTCTCCCTGTTCTGCCTGCTCTAAATACATTTTTACAAGCTCTAATGTCTCCGCTCGAACACGATTAATAATTTCCGTATTAAACTTTGTCGTCATCATATCAGAACTACCTGGAGGAATATCTTCAATGATATCATTTACATCTAATACATTGGAGGTTCGTGAGTTAATGGCTTTACTTACGACATATGAAGCAATTTTTGTAGTTTGTACCTCTGCATATTGCAAATAGGTGGGCATGAGCCGTTCATTTAAATAATAAATAAATAATATAAGACAAACAACCATACTAACAATTAAAATAGTTAATCGATTAAGACGTATTCCCCGTTTATTATAAGAGCGCAATTTCATCCTTTTTCGAGGGAAAAACAAAAAAATCTCCTCCTGTTCCATAACGTATGAACAGGAGGAGTATTTTATTCTACCTTTGCAGGAACCATATAATCTGTCTCAACATTTTCAATTAAAACATTTGGATAGTCCACTAAATTAATCTCATATGTAGCTGCGAGCAGTTGATTTTGCTCCTCAAAAATACGAATCCATGGTAATGCTGCATCCAATGGGTTTTGTCTAGATACAATGCCACGTCGACCATCTGATAATTTTAAAATAACGCCATTTGGATAATGAACGACAGCTCTTTTAAGCGCTTTTACGATGCGAGCATCATATAGCGTACCGGAGCCTGCCTCTACAATAGCTAGTCCTTGTGAAGGAAGCATTTTTTCACGATATACTCGATTCGTTGTAACCGCGTCAAAAACATCGGCTACACCAATAATTTTGGCAAATGGGTGAATTTCAAAATCAACTAATCCTCGTGGGTAGCCACTTCCATCAATACGCTCATGATGTTGAAAAGCGCAATGGGCCACTAGCAATGAAATAGAATGCAAATTGCGTAATAAATCAAAGCCATAGCGGGCGTGCATTTTCATCGCTTCAAATTCTTCATTAGTTAGACGACCTGGTTTGGTTAGGATATCTTTTGGTACCATTAGTTTACCTACATCATGTAGTAATGCACCAATCCCTACTAACCGTAAATCCTCAGCAGAGTAGCCGAGCTCTTTGGCGATGGCTATCGAGTAAAGTGTCACTTGGAAGGAGTGTTGATATAAATATTCATCAAATAAATAAGCATCTGTTAATATCGTTAATATTTCATCATTTCCAGTAACAGCAGAAAGTAGTTCATCGACAATCGAGACAATTGTCTTTGATTGTTGATCTAATATATAAGAGGCATTTACTGAATTTAAACCATCGATTGATTGAAATGAATCTTTAATTGTTGTAATGACTTTATTTCGCATCGCAGGTGGCACAGTTTCTTCTACTTCAATGCCCTCCGAAATATCATCGTCAATGTATAGGTAATGTGTATTTAACTGTTGAAGTCGCTGAATAATGCGGTCATTAATAATGACATCCTTCTTTAAAAGCGGATGCCCCGCCTCATTCCAAATGGTTCTGCCTAATACCATTCCTTCTTTTAATACATCGATTGAAATTAATCGCATGATTTCTTCCCCAATCTATTCTTTAAGCTAACACTATTACTTAAAGAAACTTTGACCATAATCTATCATAATGTTTCGTAAAAATTCTGGTAATATATATTGCTTCTTTGCATATTTGAAACTTGGATAAAAATACCCAAAAGTAAACAAATCTAAAGTTACAAGTTTATAGATTTGATTATTATCTGCCAGCTTTCCATTCATTAATAACTGACGATTGTCGTTCATGGAAAAACCATATGTCAACATTTTTCCAAAAATGACACCTCTAAACCCTAATCCTTTTAATTCAATATAGGGCCATTCTTCATTTTTTGATTGCATATAGATTTCCTTTATTTCCGTAACGGATAATTCAATTGTACATAAATTAATAGGATGTGGAAAAATACGATGCACATCTAATGCAGTCACATTTCCTTTTGGTAGACCATCTAAAAAAATCCCTGCATTAAACAAGGCACAGTCAGCACCACTTTTTTCTAAAATAGCATGTGCAAATAAATCAGATAACTGTGAGTAGTGGAACCATTCCTTATTATAAGATTTTTCGGTCGTAAATACGGGTGTATCCAGTATTCTAATTCCTTCATCCTCTAGGGATTGTACAATTTGCTGTTCGTTTTGGATATTTGGCAAGTCCTTATTATGAATTAAAGTATCCTTTTTTTCAACAATTTTCCTCATTTTTTTATCATATTCGATAACAAGATGTCCTGTATATTGTCCAAATTTCCCGCCACCTGTCAATAAAACACCATTGACAAGTTTCCCTTCTGGCAAGACATGATGTGTATGAGAACCGAATATGACATCAATTTCTGGACATTCCTCCGCTAATAGCTCGTCTTCGGTTATCCCTAAATGTGAAAGGCATAAAATAATATCAACTTCTTTACGTAGTTGATGGGCTAAACGAAGAAGTGTGCTACGCGCTTCAACCAACTGCCAATTTAACGCCTCATAATACACGTCAAACATAGCCGTGGCTGCAATTATCCCTAGCTTCGTTCCCTTCTTTGTTGTAAGCACCACATAGGGCTTCAGCCAGGCTGGATTTCTCCCATTAACCGCATCAATATTACCTACGACGACATCAAAATTTGCATCATCATATAAATGAAAAAGCTCATCATGAGACAATGTAATGCCCTCATTGTTCCCAATTGTCACTACATCATATTCTGCCTCGTTCAGTAATTGTACATTCCCCTTACCAATTGTCGCTTCAGTATAAATATTAGAGCGATCTAAATGATCTCCCACATCAAACAAATAACTCGTTTCCCCTATACTCTCTAGATTGTTGCGCTCCTCTTTCACATAGCTTTGCATTCGTGGCCAATACTTAAAATGACTATGCAAATCATTTGTGTGAAAAATATGGATTTTTTCAAGCATTAAAGCCACCTCATTTTCATTAGCTAGTCTAGCCGATTACGCCAATATCCCTTCAACGATGGAACGAATTCCTAATAATAATAAAATAATTCGAAGAACCAGTACAAGCGTATCTGATTTAATTTTTTTATTTAACGCTGCACCAAGCTTCGCCCCAATAAAGGCTCCTGGTATGACGGGGATTGTATAAAGCCATGGAACATGCCCCAAATATACATGGCTGGCCGTATTAACAAGTGACGTTAAAAACACTAAAAACATCGAAGTTGCTACTGCTACATGTGGGGGAAATAAGAACAATATAATCATAGCCGGTACAATCATTGAGCCTCCACCTATACCAAATAGTCCTGAGGCAAAGCCCACTCCGAATGTAAATAAAATCGCAAACCAAATCGGATATCCGTAGACAAAGGTTTTCCCTTCGGCATCCGTAAATTCTTGTTGCAGACCATTTTTCACAAACCATTTTACAGGCTTCAATTTGTCGCGTACAAGTAAAATAATCGATAAAATAATAAGCAAAATACCAAAGTATAAATTGAAGGATGGTAAATCTAATCCTTTATTAACCCAAGCGCCCAAAATAGAGCCTGGAATACTGCCGATAAAAAATATATAGCCAGTTTTATAATCCACCGTTTTTGATTTCATATAACTTAATGTGGAGGCTAGTCCTGTGAAAATCATCATTACAACAGATAAACCAACTACTTTTTGTGGTGTTATATCTGGAATCATTCCAAGGTTTAAACCGATATATAAAGTTGCTGGCACTAATACCACGCCACCGCCTAGCCCAACTAATGAGCCAAGGAGACCTGAAAATAATGCAATAATTATTAATAAAATAAACGCCATTATAATTCCCCTTCAAACATGTTTAATTGTTTAGGCGCTAACCCAACATCTTTAATATTCAAAATACCCTGTAATTCCTTCGCGTTTTTCGCTGCATGATTACCCGAATTGTTATTAAATAATATAAATAGTTCCTGCACCTTTGTCTCAAGCTTCGTGATTTGCTGTCCAAGCTGTTGCAATTCTTCTTTATTATAGTCATATAAAAAGCGAACTTTGCGCCAATTTTCTGCATTCCCCGTGTTGCGCCAACCATGTATATTTCGCCCATGGATACGCACCAGCGCCTTATCGGCAGTCACTACAGGATGGAAGGGTACAGATCCAACACCAGCCTGTGGTTCATCACAAATCGTATGAATCAATTGATGCTCTCGTAAAAAGTCCATTGTTTGTTGTACTACATTATCTGCATACCATGTTTGATTGCGAAATTCGATAGCCACTTCGAAATCCTTTAGTTGTTGACGAATATACAATAAGTATTGAACATTTTTCGACTGACAATCAAACCACGGTGGAAACTGAGCTAAAACCATTCCTAGTTTCCCCAAACGTTTAAATTCATAGGCACATTCAATAAAAGCATTGAACATATCATTTTTGGATTCAAAAGGAATATCTCCCCGCAAATGTCCCGTCATGCCTTGATAGGCCTTCACTATAAAACGAAAATTCTCCGGTGTATTCTCACACCATTTACGAACATTCTCTTTGGATGGTATGGCATAAAAGGAAGTATCTACTTCCACTGCTAAAAAATGACCTGTATAATCAAATAATTTATCCTTTGAAGTAGTCACTCCACTATAAAGTGAAGGGTGATCGCCCCATCCAGTTAATCCAACTACAATCATGTGACATCCTCCTCTATCTACAACATAATCATAGCATACAGTCTTCTCATACAATTAAACATCATGTAAAAAATCTAGCTTTCCACAAAGAAAAAGCATGAGTCCTTATACAAATTGAACTCATGCCAAACAAGTTATTTATCAAGATTTTGTTGGATTGCCTCTAAAAAAGCAATACGACTAAACGCTGGGCCACCTTCCATTAGTGGGTCCACAACATTCACAAATACTTGCTCATTTTTAAAGGCATTAATATTTTGGATAATGGGATTCTTTTTAAAATCTTCTAACGCATTAGGAGCATCCGCATTTTCATCCGTAGAAAACTGCACAAATAAATAATCTGGATTCATATCCGCTAGTTGCTCAACAGAAATCGCTTCTTGTGATTTCGCCTTAGCGATTTCAGCAGGAACTTCTAAACCAAGCTCACCATATAAAACGGGGTTTAAAAACACCTCTTTTGGATAGACATAAGCTTGTCCCCCACGAATTCGAATGGCTGCAACTTTTTTGCCTTCTAGCTTTTCTGTTAGGCTAGATTTTGCCGC
This sequence comes from Lysinibacillus sp. GbtcB16, assembly GCF_019091145.1. NCBI lineage: Bacteria > Bacillati > Bacillota > Bacilli > Caryophanales > Bacillaceae > Lysinibacillus > Lysinibacillus sp. GbtcB16. The sequence continues at coordinate 154,558 of NZ_JAGXJV010000003.1, read as the reverse complement.
TTCACTATCAGCCTTATATGTAGATAATATTTTTTCTGCCTCTGCTTGCTTGCCCGTTAATTCAGCTAATAAGTTTAAATTAGATTCCCAATTCGTAGAGATATGCGAAACTAAAATGGTTGGAGCAATTTTCTCTAATTTACTTTGTACTTCCTCTGGAAATTTCGTTGAGCCTAAAATCACATCTGGATCTAATTCTAATATTTTTTCAAAGTTTGGCTTAATCTTCTCCCCAATAGACTCTGCCTTATCTGTAACAGCAGCGTACAACTCAGGGAATTTACCACCGATCGCAATCGCTCCTACCGGATGAACATCAAGTACAACCATATCTTCCATGGCCTCCATCGCACCCGTAACAACAATTCTTTCGACCTTATCTGGCACTTCATAGCTTTCTCCAAGATAATCAATGGTTCTTGTCCCATTTTCATCGCTAGAATCATCTTGTGTTTGTGCCACTTCCTCTTTCTTCGAATCTGTGGACGTATCCTCATCTGTTGTTTTCTGCTCTCCGCATGCAGCGAGGATCAGCATAAATACCGCTATCATACTAATAAATAGAAACTTGTTTTTCATGTACTCAATCTCCCTTTCTTAATTGATATTGATTCTCATTATCATTGTAGTATGTCTCCTTATAAAAATCCACTATTATTTCAATATATTAAGAAAATTATTTTTCATACAAAACAAAAACCCTTGCCACAAACATAGTTGTGACAAGGGTTAATTAATACTTTATGCAATAAATCCAGTTATCTTACAGAGCTTAATAAGTCCCAAACCCGATGATTGATAAAGCTTTGAACGATTGCCCTCTCTAAAGGGATAAGTGAGGGCTTCGGCTTCTCTCCATTTTCTCAGCAATTACTCTCAAGTGCCCCTTGAATTTTATCGAAGGCTATAAAAGCATCCTCTGCTTCATCATAGTAAACGTAGAAAAGGAGCAGATATTAGAATCTGCCCCTTGAATTTTAATTTTACCCGATAGAACCTTCCATCTCAAACTTGATAAGACGATTCATTTCTACTGCGTATTCCATTGGTAATTCTTTTGTGAATGGCTCGATGAAGCCCATTACGATCATTTCTGTCGCTTCTTCTTCAGAGATACCACGAGACATTAAATAGAATAATTGTTCTTCAGATACTTTTGAAACTTTAGCTTCATGCTCTAAAGAAACGTTATCATTTAGAATTTCGTTGTATGGAATTGTATCAGAAGTTGATTGGTTATCCATAATCAGCGTATCACATTCAATGTTGGCACGAGCACCGCTAGCTTTTGGACCGAAACGAACTTGTCCCATATACGTAACCTTACCACCTTGTTTAGCAATCGATTTAGAAACGATTGTAGAAGATGTGTTTGGTGCCATATGAATCATTTTTGCTCCAGCATGTTGATGTTGACCTTTACCTGCTAATGCAATAGATAATGTCATACCACGAGCACCTTCACCTTTTAAAATACATGCTGGGTATTTCATTGTTAATTTAGAACCAATGTTACCATCAATCCATTCCATTGTACCGTTTTCTTCAACAACTGTACGTTTCGTTACAAGATTGTATACGTTGTTTGCCCAGTTTTGAATCGTTGTATAACGGCAGTATGCATCTTTACGAACAACAATTTCTACAACAGCTGAGTGTAAAGAGTTTGTTGTGTAAACAGGGGCTGTACAACCTTCAACATAGTGTACATGTGCGCCTTCATCCACAATAATTAGCGTACGTTCGAATTGACCCATATTTTCAGAGTTAATGCGGAAGTAAGCTTGTAAAGGTGTTTCAACTTTAACACCTGGTGGTACATAAATAAATGATCCACCTGACCATACAGCTGAGTTCAATGCCGCAAATTTATTATCTGTGTATGGGATTACTTTACCCCAATATTGTTTGAAAATATCTTCGTTTTCGCGTAATGCTGAGTCTGTATCTTTAAACACAATACCAAGATCTTCAAGGTCTTGCTTCATGTTGTGATAAACTACCTCTGACTCATATTGTGCAGAAACACCCGCAAGATATTTTTGTTCTGCTTCCGGAATCCCTAATTTATCAAAAGTAGCTTTGATTTCGTCAGGTACTTCATCCCATGATTTTTGTGTAGCTTCTGATGGTTTTACATAGTACGTAATTTCATCAAAGTCTAAATCACCAAGATCGCCACCCCATTGTGGCATTGGTTTTGCATAAAATGTTTCAAGTGCTTTTAAGCGGTACTCTAGCATCCACTCTGGCTCTTGTTTCATATTTGAAATTTCACGGACGATTTCTTCAGTTAAACCACGTTTTGAACGGAAAATTGATACGTCCTTGTCATGGAAACCGTATTTGTAATCGCCGATATCAGGCATTTTTTTAGCCATCGTTTCTCCTCCGTTCATTGAGATATATTTTTCGAGGTATTCGACCCTTGCCTTGAGTGAAAGTATGTCACTTTCACCCAGCCGACAAGGCAGTATGATTTATTTCACACCTTTTTCCATTGCTTTCCAAGCTAATGTTGCACATTTAATACGAGCAGGGAATTGTGAGACACCTTGCAGTGCTTCAACATCCTCTAGGTCATATTTATCGCTATACTCTTCACCCATCATCATTTTAGAAAAAATATCAGCAAGCTCTAAAGCTTCATCTACCTTTTTCCCTTTAATCAGTTGAGTCATCATGGAAGCAGAGGACATAGAAATTGAACAGCCTTCACCATCAAATTTGGCATCCTCTACAATACCGTCAGTCACTTTTAATGTTAAGTGAATACGGTCTCCACATGTCGGATTGTTCATATCAATCGTTACAGCTTCACCTTCTAAAGCACCCTTATTACGAGGATTTTTATAGTGATCCATAATGACTGAACGATATAGTTGATCTAAATTATTAAAAGACATCGCCAAAATACTCCTTCGCAGAACGTAACCCTGCAACAAGACGGTCAATATCCTCCTCTGTATTGTACAGATAGAAGCTTGCACGCGCTGTCGCTACTTGCTGAAGACATTTCATTAGTGGTTGTGCACAGTGATGACCAGCACGAATAGCAATACCATTCATATCAAGCACTGTTGCCACATCATGTGGATGGACATCATCTAAGTTAAATGTCACAAGTCCACAACGTTTCATTGGGTCACGTGGGCCGAAAATTTTTAAACCGTCAATTGTTTCAAGCTGATCCATTGCATAGCCAACAAGCTTATGCTCATGCTCTGCAATATTATCTAGCCCAATCTCAGTTAAGAAATCAATAGCGGCACCTAATCCTATTGCACCTGCAATAATAGGCGTTCCACCTTCAAATTTCCACGGTAATTCCTTCCACGTTGAATCATATAACCCAACAAAATCGATCATTTCGCCACCAAATTCAATTGGCTCCATTTTTTCAAGGTGTTCCTTTTTACCATATAGTACACCTATTCCTGTAGGACCGCACATTTTATGCCCTGAGAACCCTAAGAAATCTACATCCAAATCTTGGACATCGATTTTCATATGCGGAGCAGCTTGAGCTCCATCAGCCACCATAACAGCACCATTAGCATGTGCAATTTGCGCAATTTCTTTAATTGGATTAATAGTTCCAAGTACGTTAGATGCCATTGACACCGACACGATTTTTGTTTGCGGTGTAATCGTCGCACGTACTTTTTCTAAACTAATCGTTCCATCAGCTTCTAGCTCAATGTATTTCAATGTCGCCTTTTTTTCTTTGGCTAACTGCTGCCAAGGAATAATATTGGAGTGATGTTCCATTTGAGTAATGACAATTTCATCACCCTCAGCAACATTTGCACGTCCATAGCTGGCTGCTACTGTATTTAATGCTGTCGTTGTTCCACGAGTAAAAATAATTTCTTGTGTTGATTGAGCATTAATAAACTTACGAACCTTTTCACGCGCACCTTCATATTTATCTGTAGCACGGTTTCCTAATGTATGCACACCACGGTGAACATTGGAATTATCGAATTCATAATAAGCTTTAATGGCTTCAATTACTTGAACAGGTTTTTGAGACGTCGCTGCACTATCAAGATACGCAAGTCTATGACCATTTACATCCTGATTTAAAATTGGGAAATAGCTTTTAATGTCTTTATTCATCATTAGCGAACTTTCCTTTCAATAACCTCCGTCAGTTGCTTTTGAACGCCCTCAATTGGTAATTGCGTAACAACTGGCGCAAGGAATCCATGGATAACAAGGCGCTCTGCTTCTGCTTTCGAGATCCCACGGCTCATTAAATAGTAAAGCTGTAATGGATCTACTCGACCAACAGATGCTGCGTGTCCTGCTGTTACATCATCTTCATCAATTAATAAAATTGGGTTTGCATCCCCACGAGCTTTTTCAGAAAGCATTAATACACGTGATTCTTGTTGTGCATCTGCTTTCGTTGCACCATGTTCGATATAGCCAATACCATTAAAGATAGATTGAGCTGCATCTTTCATGACACCATGTTTTAAGATATGCCCGTTTGAGTTTTTACCCCAGTGACGAACCTCTGTAGTGAAGTTAAGTTTTTGTTCTCCACGACCAACAACTACTGTTTTTGTATCTGCATGAGAACCGTCACCAATTAAATGAGTAATATTTTCTGAGATTGTATCTGAGTCATTCATTAAACCAAGAGCCCAATCTACTTTTGCGTCACGCGCTAAGCGTGCACGACGGTTTACATATGTCGTAAAGCCTTTTGCAAGCACATCCACTGCTCCATATGTTACTTGCGCATTATCTTGGACAACTACTTCGGCAATAATATTTGCTTGGCCTTTTGCTTCTTCAACCGTTGAAATATATGTTTCCACGTATGTTACAGCAGAATTTGCTTCTGCCACTACTAGTACATGGTTGTATAATGATGCATCAGCATTATCGTTTAAGAAAACAACTTGAAGTGGTTGCTCTATGACTACATTTTTTGGTACGTAAACAAATACGCCACCGTTAACAAGTGCTGTATGAAGCGCTGTTAACTTATGCTCATCCACTTTAACAGCTTCAGTCATAAAGTATTTTTGAACAAGCTCACCATGTTCACGAACTGCTGTGAAAATATCTGTAAAAATAACACCTTTATCAGCAAGCTCTTGTGATGTTTTAATGTAAGCTGGTGTATTATTGCGTTGAATATAAAGGTTTTCTTGCGCTTCAAGGTCAATTAACCCTTTTGCTTCTTCAGGTAAAGCATCCAATGATGGAAATGCCTCACTATGAACTGTAAATGCTGGGAAGTTCATGAAATCCCATTTCGTAATATTAGTTCTATCTGGTTTTGGCAAATCTAAACCAGTTACTTTGTCTAGTGCTGCCGCGCGAAGCTCAGTAAACCAAGTTGGTTCACCATTTGCTTCTGAGAACGAGCGCACGTCCTGTACTGTTACAGGCAAGTTAAGTTCCACTGTCATGCTAGTTCGTCCTCCCTCTTATGCTTCTTGTTCCTCTGTTTCTTCTTCAATACCTAATTCTTTTTTGATCCAGTCGTAACCTTCTGCTTCTAAGCGTTGTGCAAGCTCTGCACCACCTGATTTCACAACACGTCCTTGCATCATTACGTGTACATGGTCTGGTGTAATGTAGTTAAGAAGACGCTGATAGTGCGTAATCATTAAGCAGCCAAAGCCTTCACCGCGCATTGCGTTGATTCCTTTAGATACTACTTTAAGAGCATCAATATCAAGACCAGAGTCAATTTCGTCTAAAATAGCGATCGTTGGTTTAATCATCATTAATTGAAGAATTTCATTACGTTTTTTCTCACCGCCAGAGAAACCTTCATTTAAATAACGTTGTGCCATATCTTCGTTCATTTCTAGGAATTCCATGTTTTTATCTAATTCACGGATAAATTTCATTAATGAAATTTCATCGCCCTCTTCACGGCGAGCATTGATAGCTGAACGTAAGAAATCAGCATTTGTAACACCAGCAATTTCAGAAGGATATTGCATAGCTAGGAATAAACCAGCTTGAGCACGCTCGTCTACTTCCATCTCAAGTACATCTTCGCCATCAAGCTCAACAGTACCTGAAGTAACTTCATATTTAGGGTGACCCATAATAGCAGAAGCTAGTGTTGATTTACCAGTTCCGTTTGGTCCCATGATTGCGTGAATTTCGTTTGTATTAATTGTAAGATTTACGCCTTTTAAAATCTCTTTCCCGTCGATAGCAACGTGAAGATCTTTAATAACTAAAGTTGACATGAAAATACCTCCATAGTGTTCAGTGAATGGGTCGACCATTCCTTAATTATCATCATTCTAATCTTAACTGAAAATCGTTCTCTATGCAAACCATTTCAATTACTTTCCTTCTCCTCAAATAAAATCTTGAAAAATAAAGGCTTTGTAAGCATTTTCAGATTATTACTATTTGGAATAGATATTGAGAATAGACTTTCCTCATTTTCAATGAATTATCTCTAATTGAGAATTGATTTCATCTAGCTACATAGTGGAAACCTCGTGAAAAGGGTTAATTGTAGAGGTTTTGTGACAAATTTGCATAAACAACCATAACTATACTATAACCTATTTCATTAAAATGGAATCAATTAAAATGAAGATATTTTCAACGTAATCTCTTTTACACTCAATAAAATTCTATCGTACGAGATTACAGAATACTTAAACTTTTTCTGCATTTACAGTCACTTTTTATCTTCAATACTATATAATTGAGCTATAATCAATCTTATTTTTAGATTAATAGAGGTGAAATGTTAGTGGAGTTACGTCAATTACGCTATTTTGTGGAGGTTGCTGAACGCGAGCATATTTCAGAAGCCGCTGAGCATCTTCACGTAGCCCAATCAGCCATTAGTCGGCAAATCGCAAATCTTGAAGATGAATTAGGTACTCCGTTATTTGAACGAGTAGGTCGTAATGTGAAATTAACCCCTATTGGGAAGACATTTCTTGAACATACCATTACAGCATTGAAGGCCATTGATTTTGCTGCCAAACAAGTAGAAGAATATCTTGATCCTGCTAAGGGCTCTATTAAGATTGGCTTTCCAACAAGCTTGGCTAGCTATGTACTTCCAACCGTTATCTCAGCCTTTAAACGTGAGCATCCGAATTTACAATTTCATCTACGACAAGGTTCTTACCGATTTTTAATTGATGCTGTCAAAAATCGAGAGTTAAACCTTGCCTTTTTAGGTCCGCTTCCTCCTAAAGATGAGTCTATTGAGTCGACTATATTGTTTACAGAAAATATTGCAGCTCTTCTCCCTGCCAATCATCCATTAGCGAAAAGAGAGAGTATCCAGCTTGCAGAATTGAGAAATGATCTATTTGTGTTATTCCCAGATGGCTATATATTACATAAAGTGGCTATGGATGCCTGTCGTGCTGCAGGATTTTTGCCTAATATTATTTCAGAGGGTGAAGATTTGGATGCACTTAAAGGCTTGGTAGCAGCTGGAATAGGTGTTAGTCTGTTACCAGAAAGCTCACTTTATGATTCTGCTGCTCGCTTTACTGTAAAGGTGCCCATCGAATCACCCTCCATCCCAAGGACAGTCGGCATTATTTCTCCTGTCAATCGAGAAATCGCACCATCAGAAATCATTTTTCTAAATTTCGTCAAAGATTTCTTTTCACGTCTGTCCCAATTTCAATAAAAAAATCGCCTTAATGGGCGATTCACTGTAGACAAAAGCCATCGAGATGTTTGATATACTCTCGATGGCTTTCGTTGAAATTCTCATTATTGGTGATTTTATTAGGGCGACGAGCGCTCTCCAGTTTCTTGCTCATTAATCCACTGTAATGTTTTGACACCTAATCCACCTGCACGCCACAACACTACATCATGATAGCTTTTCCTTTGGACATATTTGACCCATTTTTCAAGCGTTTCCTGATCAGCATACCAAACCTCATGACTAATATTACTAGAATCTGTATACGTAAAATAAACAGCTCCACTTGCTTTATCGCGTTTTTTGTTAGCGTTTGTTTCAGCTAACACTTTTTCAGCCTCAAGCTCCGTTAATGCAACCGTATTCCCTTGAGCTACCCAATCGAAACCACCCGTGGCAAAGGCGATGGCTAATTTTTGATTGGATTTCTTGATTTTTTTTATCAAATCATTGAGGAAGGTAAAAGTAGCCTTCGCACCTGGTCCACTATGATAACCATGTACATTATAGGCCATTACCGTATAGCTAGGCCCATTTGGTAGCTTCATATCAAATGGAAAGCTAGGCTCTAGCACGACATGCAGTGTAACATTCCTTTTGGCAAGCTCTCGGTAAAGCTCCTTTAAAAATTGAACATATTTTGATAGGTCCTCTTTAGCTATCTTTTCATAATCAATTTCGATGCCATCCGGTTGGTATTGTTCAACTACCTGCAAAATATTATGGATATGCTTTTTCCTTGCTGCAGAATCCTGTAATAGCCTATGCAAAAGTGTACTATCCTTTTGAACAGATGAAGCATTATCTGTCACATAATCATTAATAAGCGTTAGGATTACACGATGTGATTCATTGTATTGCTGCTGTGTCTGTTGCAACATATCGACTGCATTATCCGTTAGCAACAATTCATCTTGATAATTAAAATACGCACCGAAAACGCGTATATCTTGTAATCCTTGTTGAGAATTTTGAACATCTTCTAAGGCTAATTGATTTTGCCATTCAGGTAACCACATAGATAAACGGAGCTTTGCTTTATCTTTTAATTCTTCCTTTGCTATAGCCGGTGGTTCTTTACTATTACTACAAGCAGTGATAAAAATCAGGGCTATACAGATAAATATTATAAAATTTTTCACTTGTTTTAAATTTCACCCCAACTTAGAAGGTTTCAATAAAGAAATCCACAACATGATTAAACAATGTTGTACTTTTATACTTAACCTTCTCGAAATTCGTATATTGGTTTGTAAAAATGGTTTGATCTTTTCTATCTGTAATTATAATATCTTCAATTAATGTATCGTATATATCATCTGCATATTGTTCATGGGACGTATCTTTATGACTAAACAATGCCCCAAATCCTATTTGTGATCCATGAAGGCTAGGATTTATTTGAATAGTTTCAGATAATACATGATCTACATTTATGTTTATTTTATCCTTATTTACTGCAATGTTAAATACTCTATTTTTTGTTAAGTTTCTTGGGTATTCTTCTTCAACAATGCGCGATCCTTTTTGGGTATCCTGAAACGTATAGACGGTCGCCTTATTAAAGGCATACTCCTCTTCATTCCACTTAATCTCATTCAATGGAAAACGAGCCTTTTCCACAATGTCTGAAGCTGGTAATTTTTCACTTACTACAAGCTCATTATCGATTAAGGCAATGCGTAAATAGCTATTTGTTTTATCATCATAATTGACGTAGAACGCTTGTTCACCAACAACATTCCCTTTAAATGTAAAATTCGCATTGTATTGTTGCGGCATTGTTTCCTTTAAAAGAATCCTACCTTCACTAGAGGGAGCTGATGTTAATATGACTTTATTCTGATCAAATTCTGCCGCCCCATTAACGGTATGCCATTTTTGGGCTAATGCAGGATCTCCTATTTTAAACTCTACATTTTGATTGCTAGCCTGTCTGATCTTCATCATTACATGATTGGTTGACCAATAAGGGGAAACTTGTAATCGATTCAAGTTATATAGATCGCTATCTTTATCATTATAGGCACTCAATTCTCGATTAAAGTGCATAAGAAACTTGTCTTTAATTTCCTTGTCATTGGCACTCTGCACCAGTGGGTCCATATTGTTATACAATGAATTAGCATGCATAATGGCATAGGCTTTTGGAACTTTCCCAAACTCTTGCTGATAGATATCTTGCATAAGCTTGTAGTCTTTCTTAATTCGAATTTCCATCTCTTGTCGAGTTTCACTTGGAATCATATATTGATTACGAATAAAATCCATTAAATAGTGGTTATAATACTCGATTGTTGTTTTATTTGGTATATTATTTTCGTCAATCATTCCTAAGGACTGCCCTTTATCATTAAAAATATTAATATAGGTTAGTCGGTACCCATTAGAGCCTAATTCCCAATAGCCGCTTTTCTCCATCAACTTCAAATCTTTTGGCTTTAAAAATTTATGATCACGGGTATCCATTTTATTGGCATACGTAAACATCGTAGCCTTGTAATTTAATTTCTCCATGATATTTTGTGCGAAAATACTAGAATCCGTACGTCCATCCTCAAATGATAAAAACAATGCTTTTTCAGGTAATGGTTTGTTCTTTTGATAAAAATCCAATATATCCTGTTGTGTAATCGTTTGATAGCCTTGTTTTTCAAGCAATGTTAATTGTTCTTCTAAATTCTTCTTTGACACATATTTAGGGGAGTCATTTCTACTCACCCCAAAATACGAAAGTGCTATAAATCCTTCTTTATTGTTTAATGGTACCGCCTCAGCAAATCTCTTGTCTGTCAGAAAAACGGCTTTAATTAACACAACTGCTAAAAAGACAACAACGATTAATTGTAGGATCGAGCGTATAATTTTCCTTCGATTTTTTTTAGCTGGCTGTAAAATTACATTTTTCTCTTTCATTCCTTCTCACCCATTTTTCTAATTTTCAACATTGAAAATCGGGATTTTCGTAATTTTTGCTTTTCTATTTTCTTTTCTTTTGCCAAAACGTCTTGTGGTGTTTCCCTTGTTCCCCATGTTGATTTCCAAAATGTTACCCATGCAACTGGCATTTGCCAGAGTAAAATAAATTCATAATAAAGAACGAAGATAAACCCGAATAACCATAATTTACTTTTTCTAAAGAATAGATGAGCCAAACTCATTAGCATGGCCATTAAAAGTAAGCCTAATAAAAAGGTAGTTGGAAAAACGCCATACATAATCGGCACATAGATTAAGTTGTAAACGACGACAATGGGTGCTGCAATTGGCACAATTAAACCTATGATGAAGAAAAGGAACATGAAGGGTTCTTTTTTCCACATAAATAAAAATGCTCGTAAAGATTCTCTTAACCAAGAACGTTTCCATCTCATTTGCTGAGATAAAAAAACCTTTGTGTCAGAGGGGACGATCGTCGAACAAATTGCATTATCCTGATAACCTGTTCGATGAGTTTTCAAAATATAGTTTGTCATACTACGATCATCACCAAATGTAGCAGGCTGCCCAAGAAATTTTTGATTGAGCCAGGCTGCTTCATTTTTTAAAATTAGTTCTTTTCGATAACAAGCTAAAGGTCCTGATAAGCATGTCACCGTATCAAACCAAGATTCAGCCGCTTTCATAATACGGAAGGCAATATAATAACGCACTGTCTGTAGTTTTGTCAGAGCATTTGTAAATTTATTTTCTACCTCTGTCCGACCAGCTACTCCACCCATTTTAGGATCTTGGAAAGGCTGTACTAAATTGCGGATTGCATGTGGCTCCAAAAAACTATCTGAGTCTACAAAAACCACTAAATCATGTTTTGCTTGATGAACACCGGCTACTAGTGCTTCACGTTTTCCACCATTTTGAGGGAGCTTAGAAAACTTTAAGCGATCAGTCGTTTTAAAACGCCCACCCTCAAAATGAATAAGATCAATCATTTCCTTAGCTTTTTCCTCTGTCCCATCCGTAGAGCAATCATCCACGACAATCACTTCTAACTTATCGACAGGATAGTACTGATTAATACAGCTTGAAATCGTTCGATGTATCCATTCTTCCTCGTTAAACACAGGGATAATTATGGATACACCGGGCTCATAATGCGGATTGATTGGTACGTTTTTATAGAAAATACCAAATAGGTATCTACTTAATAGAAACGTTGCCGCAATAATACTATAAAGATATAAAAATTTATTAAACCTAAAATAAATAACACTTTCTGCTCTCATCAGCATGACAATAAGAGTGACGACCAATAAAAATAAACTCGCCATAAAAACTGAAATGCCCCATCGCTTTTTTACCATATATTCATTTAGAGGTTGGAGAAATTCACAAGCAAAGTAATACAGCGTTTGACCATCCACCTCTTTGGTAAAATGTCGGACCACCTTTGCCTTTAACTTTACTTTAGCCTCATAACCCTCGGGCATTGCGCCCCCTGGAATTGTAAAATTCATTTCTAAAATTTCATCTATTAATAATTGGTGAGGCTGTTGAGAATATACAAGGATTCCCGTAACTGAAATATCTTCCGCATAGTATTTGTCTGAACTGGTTTTACGTCTTGCTCTTCTCACCATTACTTCAAAATGAGTTTCATAGCGTAAGCTAAGCTGTTGGAGACGATATATTTCATTGACATCTGTCGCATCAATTTCTTCTTTCTGATAAGATGCACCTCGACGATTGACAAGGTTCCGGACATTTTCGGGATCAGGAATATTTGATAGAATCCGACGATCCGAGCGCGGTACTGTTAAAACCTCTTTTTTCGTTTTTATCATTTATTCACATCCCCATTTGCATCTTCTTCAATCCAAGTTGACATTTTACTAAAGCTATAACCATCCTGCTGCAACTTTTCAATAATTAATGGAAGTGCTTCGACTGTTTTTGTCCCATCTAAGATGTGCATGACAATGACCTTACCTGGTGCTGCTCTAGATATAACCCGATCGTAAATATCCTGAGCACTGTAATCTAAATTCCAGTCAAAGGATGCAATATCATACATGGCAATGGTTTTAATTCCAGCAGCGGTAATCACTTTGGCAGTACGCTCATCCATAATTCCCTGTGCTGGTCTAAAATAAAGTATTGGGGGTTCCTGTAGCGCATAAGTGAGAGCTTTATGGGCCTTCACTAAATCATCCTGTATTTCCTCTGGCGTCATTTTAGTTACATCTAGATGGTAATAAGAGTGACTTGCTACTTCATGACCTTCCTCTAGTATTAACTTTGCCAATTGAGGATTTTTCTCCACTCCACTACCGATTAAGAAAAATGTACTTTTAATGTTATATTTTTTTAAAACTTCTAAAACATCCTTCACTTGCTGTTCATGTGCCCAGTCATCAAAGGTAATGGCCATTTCTTTTTTAGAGGTCTCTTTTCGATAATATAAATGTGGTTCGATATTTTCATAATTTAAATTAGGTTTGATGGCATCATAACCTGCTATTTCTTCTAATGACTTTGTTAAATAACGGTTATCTAACACATCACTTAACGTAGTAATTGTATAATCATGCTCTTCAGCTAATTGTGCTAGTAAAGGGATGGTATCTATAATGGCAGGATTAATATACGTATTGAGGTGAATAATAGAGCCTCTATCAATATATTTGCCTATATAATCGACCAATTCTTGGGCACTTTGCATTTTTCGATCCAGTGGATTAATAGATAATCCTATCACTGCATTCATGTCCAAAGCAGCAGCCGCTAAGCGCATATTATCTGTAATATCACCGGAACGGCTTCGAACATATTTCGGCTTATATCCTAAATGCTCTTCAAATATTTGATTCGTTAAATAAATCTCCTCATACGTTTGATCATAGTCTAAAGCTGTGACATCTGGAAATGACAATGTACCGTTTTGCACTTCATGACCTCTTTTTAAAATGTCTCGAACAAGCTCTGGCTCCTGTGCCACACGTAGCCCCTCTAAAAAGAAGGTAGCTTTCATATTAGATTCATCTAATTTTTTCAGTAGTAACTCCATTGTTTGATTATCCGCAAAGCCATTAAACGTTAGAGCCACTTTTGGCTTAATAATATCGGCATGGCTGATTGAATCACTCATCGTACCATCCGATTCCTTAATCTCTATAGTAGAATCAATTGGTTGAATCGTTTTTTGAGGAGTGGATTGACATCCTGCTAAGAACATCAGGAGTAGAAGCCCACATATTTTTAGCTGTTTCATGTCCCATGAACTCTCCTTATAACTTGTAATAATTTTTATTCTTAAATAAAAAATGGGTATTACGTGTATCAAAAATTAATGATGCTTGTTGATCAATTAATGAATAATCAATGTTGGAATGGTTGGTTAAAATCAATACCGCATCTGCATCTTTAATAATTTGCTCTGTTAAAGGAACTGTATGGAATAGGGATTGTTCTACCGGGAATGTTTGAATAAAAGGGTCGATAATTTGTATTGAGCACTGATTATCTAGTAATTGTTGAATGACATGTAGTGCGGGAGATTCGCGTGAATCATTTATTTCCGGCTTATACGTGACACCAATAATAACAATTTTTGCTTGGCGTAGCTCCGTATTTTGAATACGTAAGTACTGCTTCAGTCTCTCTACAACAAAGCTAGGCATCGAATCATTAATTTTATCTGCTGCTTCTATTAATGTTGCTGAGACACCATGCTGTTGACCCGCCCACAATAAATATTTAGGGTCCACAGGGATACAATGTCCACCGACTCCTGGGCCAGGTTTAAATGGCATGAATCCATAAGGCTTTGTTGAGGCAGCATCGATAACTTCCCAAATATCAATATTCATTTTATAGCAAATTTGACTTAGTTCATTGACAAGAGCGATATTGATTTGGCGAAACGTATTTTCCAGCAATTTCTCCATTTCGGCAACTTTCGGACTTGTTACCGTATATACACTAGTATGAATGACTGTTTCATAAAAAACCTTTGAAACTTCCAAGCATGTGGAAGTAACACCGCCAACAACTTTGGGTGTATTAGCAACTGAAAAATTACTATTACCAGGATCCACTCGTTCTGGTGAATAGGCTAAAAATAAATCTTGACCAACCGCAAAGCCATGTTTTTGCAAGATAGGCTGAACAACTTCCTCTGTTGTCCCAGGATAGGTCGTGCTTTCAAGAATGACTAGTGCATTTGCATTAATATGGCACCCTATATCGTGAGCTGCTTCTTCTATATAGGAAATATCAGGAGTACCATCCTCCATTGTAGGGGTTGGCACACAAATGATGACAACATCAACAGAAGCAAGTTTGGAAAAATCATTGGTTGCTTCAAATTGACGTTCCTTCAATAGTAACTGTATATTTTCTTTCGGGATATCAGCTATATAGCTTTCACCGTTTTGCAACAGGGCGATTTTTTCTTGATTTTTATCAAAGCCTAAAACATGAAAACCTTTTTGAACAATTTCAATGGCAAATGGTAGACCTACATAGCCGAGGCCAATTACCCCAATTGTCGCTTTTTTTGTTTGAATTTTATTTAATAAAGCTGAGCTCATTGATTTCGTGTTTATCGTCATAACAATAACTCCTTTGGCTAAACTTTCATGTAATTTTTATCGCCATTTTTTCGTTATCTATTCATCTACTTATATATGCCGAGTATTCTGCAACGTAATAGGCCATTTCTCATTGCCATTTTCACCAAACCCCTTTCATCTCCACATACTTAAGTATGATTTTTTTAGTCAAAATAGATGAATAAAATCTAAATTCACAAAAAAACTTTTCTAACAATTATATAGTACTACTTGCAACTAAACAATTTCTAAATAAATCCTTCATTCACGATAAAACGCCTACTTTATTAGTATTTAGAACAAAAAAGTTCATTATTTATTCAGATATTTAGTAAATATATTCAGAGTCGCTTTATTAGTGTAGATGAAAAAGTTGCTAAGCGACACTGAAGAATGTTAATAAATAAAAAATTAACATTTTTTCCTTTTTTGAACTCTAAAAAATCCCTCCAGAATTGGTTTTCACCGATACTGGAGGGATCATCCTTTGAAACACGTAGAATAGACATTACATGAGCTGTTGTAACTATTTTTATAGCCATTTTTATTTCCTCGGAAATCGACAACTTGTAGATAGTCACTATTCGAAAGCTGTCAAAATTCACTTAAACACAGCTTCAAAAGAAAAAGAGTACGTAAGTAATTCACTACTTACGTACTCTTTTATTTAAATTATTGAACAGGTACTACTGCACCTTTCCATTCTTCTAAAATAAAGTCTTGGATTTCTTTAGACGTTAATACTTCTAATAATGTTTTAATTTCTGGTCTTGATTCATCCCCCGCACGTACTGCGATGATGTTTACGTATGGTGACTCTTTATCTTCAAGAGAAATCGCATCTTCGATTGGGTTTAAGCCATTATCAATAGCAAAGTTAGAGTTGATCAGTACTGCGTCCCCTTCGTCGTTTTCGTACATTTGTACAAGCATTTCTGGTGCTGTATTCGCATCGAATTTAAAGTTTTTAAGATTTTCATCTATATCTTTAATTTCTGCTGCTGTTTTATCAATACCCTCTTTTAATTTAATTAAGCCCTTAGCTTCTAATAATGACAGCATACGACCGTGATCTGATACCGAATTAGAAAGTAAGATTGTTGCACCTTCAGGAAGTTCTTCTAAAGATTTATATTTTTTAGAGTAAATACCGATTGGCTCAATATGAACACCACCAGCATTGACGAAGTCATAGCCATTGTCTTTAATTTGTAACTCTAAATACGGAATATGTTGGAAGTAATTTGCATCCAACTCTTTTGATTCTAAATCTTGGTTTGGTAGCACATAGTCTGTATATGTTTCTATTTCAAGGTCAATACCTTTCTCAGCTAAGATCGGTTTTGCTTTATCCAAAATTACGGCATGTGGTGTATTAGAAGCTCCCACTTTTAATGTAACGTTTTCTTTACTATCTGTTTTATCACCAGATGCTGAATTTGCATCCTCTTTTTTATCAGTACCGCAAGCTGCTAAAGCTAGTACAAGTATTGATAAAAATAATCCTGTTAATAACTTTTTCATTTATGACACTCCCTTTATTTTGATGAAAATATGTTAGCGGCAAGAACCGGAATAACCTCAGTTTTATTAACGTTTATCAATTTTTTCTGTAATGAAATCACCAATCCATTGGATAATAAAGACTACTACTAAGATCAAAATAGTTGCCATTAATGTCACATCTTGGCGATTTCGTTGGAACCCGTCTAGGAAGGCTAAATTTCCAAGACCTCCTGCACCGATTATCCCTGCCATTGCTGTATAACCAACAAGTGCTACAGCCGTAACCGTAATACCAGAAATTAATGCTGGTAATGATTCAGGGATTAGAACTTTCCAGATAATTGTGGATGTTTTTGCCCCCATTGAACGAGCTGCTTCAATGACACCTTTATCAATCTCACGTAACGCAATTAATACCATACGTGCATAGAATGGAGCCGCACCGATAATTAAAGCAGGTAAAGCAGCATTAGCTCCACGGATTGTACCTAGTAAAAACTTAGTGAATGGAATTAATAAAATAATTAACACGATAAATGGGATAGAGCGGAAAATGTTAACGAGTGACCCTGTTAAAAAGCTAACAATTTTATTAGCCCATAACTGATTGGGACTTGTTAAAAATAGGACAATCCCAATGGCTAACCCTAGAATAAATGTAATAACTGTAGAAATGGCTGTCATATATAATGTTTCATACGTAGCCTGCCACATGCTATCCCAGTCTACATTCGGAAAGAGATTAGTTAGCATCTGCAATCACCTCCGTTTGTACTTC
This sequence comes from Lysinibacillus sp. GbtcB16, assembly GCF_019091145.1. Classification (NCBI taxonomy): domain Bacteria; kingdom Bacillati; phylum Bacillota; class Bacilli; order Caryophanales; family Bacillaceae; genus Lysinibacillus; species Lysinibacillus sp. GbtcB16. Next base: position 137,046 of record NZ_JAGXJV010000003.1, on the reverse strand, counting down.
CACTGTATTTAAATAGCTTAGGGCTTCAGTCACATTTGCTTTCGACCCATCAATTTGCACGATGAGCGTACCATATGCTCCATTTTTCGTTTGTGAAATATTCCCGTGTACAATGCTTACTTCCACATCGAATTGCTTTACAAGATGTGAAATAACAGGCTGTTCGGTTTTTTCACCAACAAAAATCAGTTTGACCAGTTGTCCCGTTGGGTAATTTGCTTTGATTTGTTCTACTGTATCTTGTGTTTCCTTTGTATTTGTAATTTGGGCTACAAATTTCTTAGTAATGGCCGCCTGAGGTGCCTGGAAAACCTGCAATACTTCCCCACGCTCTACAATTTCGCCTGCCTCCATCACGGCTACACGATGACAAATCTTGCGAATGACATGCATTTCATGCGTAATGAGGACAATCGTTAACCCTAAACGTTCATTAATATCTACCAGTAAATCAAGAATGGCATCTGTTGTTTCAGGGTCTAGTGCAGATGTTGCCTCATCACATAGTAAAACCTCTGGGTTATTTGCTAATGCACGTGCAATCCCTACACGTTGCTTTTGTCCACCAGACAGTTGCGATGGATATGCTTGATCGCGACCTTCTAAGCCAACAAGTGCTATCAATTCCTTCACCCGCGCCTCCCGTTGAGCTTTTGATACACCTGCAATTTCTAATGGGAAGGCAATATTTTCTGCAACTGTTCGTGACCAAAGTAGGTTAAAATGTTGAAAAATCATACTAACCTTTTGTCTAGCTGCTCTAAGTTTTTGACCCTTAATCGAAGAAAATTCTTGATTGTTCACCGTTACTGTTCCTGCTGTTGGTTTCTCTAAACCATTAAGTAAACGAATCATCGTACTTTTACCAGCGCCACTATAGCCGATAATGCCAAAAATTTCACCCTTATTAATAGTAAGGTTAACATCTTTGACTGCCGTTAATTCGCCATTTGCTGTTTTGTATTTCTTCGTTATATTTTGAAGCTGTATCATAGCGAATACTCCTTTTCTTATATAAAAAAACCCCTCTACTTATAGACAAGTAGAAGGGGTCACGTATTATACGTTGAACCGTTCTCTCATCTTTCAAAGAAAAATCTTTGGGTGATTTGGCACCTTTTCACTATGTGATGGTTGCCGGGCTTCATAGGGCACTTCCCTCCGCCGCTCTTCATAAGAGTTCGATATATTTAATGTTTTAGTAATATATTTGTTACTTTACCACGCTAATAAAGTTCAGTCAATTGATTTTTTTAACAATTCGTACAAAAATGGTACGGATTGAAAAGCATAAATCTTTTCTATCACTTTGCCGCCATCACAAACAAGTAAACAAGGAACGCTTTCAATTTGATGTTCAATAGCAATTTGCTCCAAAAAATTAATATTTGCTTTCCCTAATTTTAAGTGAGGTAATAGTTGTTCTACAATTGACATCATTTTCGATGCCACTGCACAAGTACCACACATCGGTGTATATAAATAAAACGCAGCTTTTTCTCCCGACTGTAATGTCGTTTCCCACTGCTCTTTTGACCATTCTTCCATTCATCTCACGCAACCTTACAAAATATATTCATTATGGATTGAAAAATGTGCACGCAGTAAAATTGTCGCTAACACTTTTCGTGGTGTCGTTTCTACTTCCTTATAGGTTGGCATTGTACGTAAATGCTCTGCTTCAGGATAATGTCTGTCCATTAATGCACGTAGCTTATCGCCTGAAGTATCGGCATCAAAAAAAGTGAATAGCTCACAGCCCTCATAAGGATCGAGTAGCTCTTCTAATTGATGCACTCCAATTGTTCCATTCGTACATAGTATTGTAACATTCTCGTTCAAAATTGGCTCAATTTGTAGCTTATCTGAGCGTCCTTCTACTATCAAGCATTTCCCATCGAACATTACGCCACCTCCATTTAGACATACCCACTTATACATTATTATATAATAAAAAACGCCGGTAGTTTCCGACGTTTTTTGATTATGGCTTGTCTTATTCTGCAGTCATCTCTTCGTATTGTTCTGCTGTCATAAGTTTATCAACTTCTGATGCATCAGCAGGCTCTACGACGATCATCCATGCTTTTTCATATGGTGATTCATTTACGAATTCTGGGCTATCTTCTAAATCTGCATTTACTTCCACTACAGTACCTGAGATTGGTGCATATAATTCAGAAACAGTTTTTACTGATTCTACGCTACCGAATGGATCATCTGTTTTGATTTCATCGCCAACTTGTGGAAGTTCAACGAAAACGATATCTCCTAATTCAGATTGTGCGAAGTGCGTAATACCAATACGTACTTTTCCATCTTCTACTTTTACCCATTCATGCTCTTCAGAGTAACGTAAGTCTTTCGGTGTGCTCATGCAAAAAACCCCTCCATAATTATGTAATATATTCACTTTCAGTGTGCCATACTTCTCCTATAAAAACAAGGATAAAAACGGTTATAACCAAGCTTGCTCAAAATCGGATTCTTTAAACCCTAAAGTTACTTTTTTTCCATCTGTTACGATGGGACGTTTTATTAACATACCATCCGTAGCAAGTAGCTCAAGCTGTTCTTCCTCAGTCATATCAGCTAGCTTGTCCTTCAAACCAAGGTCACGATACTTCATACCAGAAGTATTAAAAAACTTCTTCAAAGGTAGTTCACTTGCTTGCCATAAAGCTGTTATTTCATCCTTTGTTGGTGGCTGCTCTACGATATGTACCTCTTCATAGGAAACGTCATGATCATTTAACCACTTTTGTGCTTTTTTACATGTTGTACATTTTGGATAATGGAAAAATTGAATCGTCATAAAAATGCTCCTCTGCTGTCTTTTTCTGTAGTATACCATCATAATCATTTAGAATGGTGGAACTTCGCTCATTTTCGTAAGTCTATCCATTGGTTCTGTATTTTTATCCGTTACTTTCACGAATTTATCTGGAACAAAAAAACTAGCTACCCATTTACGGATAGCTAGCGTTTTTCATACGATTAAACGATATATTTTTCTGCTTCAATTAATTTCACAGATGCTTCACGTTTCTTCGTAATTAGGTTGTATGGATTGTTACGTGTTAATTTACGTAATGCAGATAAAGTCATACGTGCTGCATCACCATCTGCGGATGCAAGAATTGTATCTTTTGCTTCTTTTTCGATTTCAGCAAATGCTTCTTGGCAGAAAATTTGAGTGTATAGCAATTTTTGATGTGCTTTTTCAACGCCATCACGTGCAACCGCTTTTTCTGTACGTAATACAGCTGATTCCATTGCAAATAATTGATTAGCGATATTAGCAATATTTACTAAAACTTCTTGCTCTTGATCTAACTTCGCACCAAAGCGTTGTGCTGCTAAGCCTGCCGCTAATACAGCAATCTTCTTGGCATTTTTCACTAAGTATTTTTCCTGAGCTAGTGGCTCTGTACCGATATCCTCCGGCATTAACATCAAAAGCTCTTGCTGAAGATTTTGCGCAACTTGTAATAATGGCAGCTCACCTTTTAGTGCCTTTTTCATAAATGTACCTGGTACAATCATGCGATTAATTTCATTTGTACCTTCAAAAATTCGATTAATACGAGAATCACGGTAAATACGCTCTACCTCATATTCAGCCATGAAGCCATAACCGCCATGTAACTGTACCGCTTCATCTGCAATATAATCTAATGTTTCTGATCCAAATACTTTAGCAATTGAGCATTCAATCGCATACTCAGCGATAGCACCTGCAATCACTTTTCCTTCCTTTTGCTCCTCTGGACTTAGCTGGCTTAAACGATCTTCAAATAAACCAACAGTACGGTAGTTTAAGGACTCTGATGCATACAATTGAGAAGCCATCGTTGATAATTTTTCTTTTGTAAGGTTGAAGTCAGAAAGCTTAGTTTTAAATTGCTGACGTTGGTTTGTATATTGTACTGCTAACTCAAATGCACGTTTCGATCCACCAATTGTTCCAACCCCAAGTTTATAGCGACCGATATTTAAAATATTGAAGGCAATGACGTGCCCACGACCGATTTCACCTAATAAATTTTCTACTGGCACTTCTGCATCTTCTAACACTAGTGTACGAGTAGATGAAGATTTAATCCCCATTTTCTTCTCTTCAGGACCCACAGAAACACCATTGAATGCACGTTCCACAATAAAGGCAGTGAACTTGTCGCCATCAATTTTAGCGTAAACAACAAACACATCTGCAAAGCCCGCATTTGTAATCCATTGCTTTTCACCATTTAAAATATAATGTGTGCCTGCATCGTTTAGTTTCGCAGTTGTTTTTGCCCCTAAAGCATCTGAGCCTGATCCTGGCTCTGTTAATGCATAAGCAGCAATTAATTCACCTGAAGCAAGCTTCGGTAAATATTTTTTCTTTTGATCTTCGTCACCGAATAGCACGATTGGTAATGAGCCAATTCCAACGTGTGCACCATGAGTGATGGAGAAGCCACCCGCTACAGACATTTTTTCTGCAATTAATGCTGAAGAAACTTTATCTAAGCCTAGTCCTTCGTATTCTTCTGGAACATCTGCACCAAGCAAGCCTAATTCACCAGCACTTTTAAGGAGACGTACTGAATGCTCAAATTCGTGGTGCTCTAAATTTTCAACTACAGGTAAAACTTCATTTGCTACATATTCTTCTGTTGTTTTAGCAATCATTTTATGCTCATCAGTGAAATCTTCTGGTGTAAACACACGATCTAATTCCACATCTTCAATTAAAAATCCGCCGCCTTTAATGAAATCCGTTGTTTTTTCAGTCATATAAATTCCTCCCAATATATCTATTTTGATAGTCTAATCCCCTATTGAATGACGCCTCTTCAAATCTGTGATATTTGCTAGAGGCTTAATCTGTATTCAGCATCTTCTCCAGTCATATTAGAGAAGGTTTCTGACGCTACAAACCTTTTACTGAGTGAAGACAAACATATATAGAAAAGCTTGACATATACATGCTCGGAGGCAACCGGAAACAGTACACCTCAAGCTGATCTAATGAAAATTATAGAATTTCAAATACTCCAGCAGCCCCCATGCCGCCACCAATGCACATAGTTACTACACCATATTTCTTGCCTTGACGCTTTAATTCATGAATAAGTTTTAGCGTTAAAATAGCACCCGTTGCACCAAGTGGATGTCCTAATGCAATAGCTCCACCATTTACATTGACCTTTTCTTGGTCAATGCCTAAATGACGAACAACCTGTAAGGATTGGGATGCAAATGCCTCATTGATTTCCCATAAATCAATAGCATCTACTGATAAACCTGCAATTTCTAACGCTTTCGGTACCGCCACAATTGGACCAATTCCCATCACTTCAGGTGGTACACCACCTACTGCAAAGCCTAGGAATTTTGCCATTGGTGTTAAACCTTGCTTGACAGCCTCTTCGCGATCCATTACCAATACAGCTGCTGCACCATCGGAAGTTTGAGAAGCGTTCCCTGCCGTCACACTCCCCTTCACATGGAAAGCTGGACGAAGCTTCGCTAAGCCTTCAACCGATGTACCAGGACGTACACCTTCATCCATACTGAAAGTGAATTTTTTCACCTGTGGCTTATTATTTTCGTCAACATAATGTTGTTCCACTTCTATAGGTATAATCTCATCATTAAATTTACCTTCTTTGATCGCCTTTTCAGCAAGTTCATGTGAACGAACTGCAAAAGCATCTTGATCTTCTCGACTTACATTGTACTGTCGAGCTACCTCCTCAGCTGTATGCCCCATTCCCATATAATATTGTGGAGCTGTTTCTGCTAAAGTTGGATTTAAGCGGGGTGTGTTCCCCACCATTGGCACCATACTCATTGACTCGACACCACCAGCAAGAATAGCCTTTGAATGTCCTAGCATAATTCGTTCAGCTGCATAGGCAATCGCCTGCAGACCTGAAGAACAAAATCTATTTATTGTTAGAGCCGGAGTTGTATCTGGTAATCCTGCAAGTGCACCGATACTACGAGCTACATTCATCCCTTGTTCTGCTTCTGGCATAGCACAGCCTAAAATTAAATCATCTATCGGTCCCTCATAGCCTGCTCTTTTTAATGTTTCTTTGACAACGGCAGCACCAAAGTCATCTGGTCTTACTGTTGCTAAAGAACCTTTTTTTGCTTTTCCAATTGGAGTTCGTGCTCCTGCTACAATAACGGCTTCACGCATCGTATAATCCCCCTTTGTTTCATGTGCAAGTTTTGTCTATTTCGTCCATTAGTTACGAAGTGGTTTCCCTTTTAGCAGCATATGTTGCATTCTTTGCTGTGAAAGTGGATCTGCAACAAGGCTAAGGAATGCCTCACGCTCTAAATTTAATAGATACTGTTCATCGACTAATGTGCCATATGGAACCTTACCACCTGCAATAACATATGCTAGCTTTTTAGCAATTTTCAAATCATGCTTACTGATAAAGCCTGACTCATACATACCTTGCGCACCAATGAGTAATGTACCGTAGCCTGATGCACCCACCACAGGAACTTTTGTTGGCACAGGTGGTTGATAGCCTGCTTCGTAAAGCGCTATAGCTGCTTGCTTCGCATCATATAATTGATGATCTTGATTAACTGAAATCCCATCTGCGAAGTTTAAGAAGTTATTTTCACGTGCTTCCTCACCAGATGTTGAAACCTTCGCCATCGCAACTGTTTCAAATACTTTATTTGCAATATGTTGATAGTCTATCTCAACACCATTTGGTAGACCCTTTAGGAATTTTTGATAAAGCGCTTTATTACCTCCGCCGCCCGGAATCAACCCAACGCCTACTTCCACTAAGCCCATATATGTTTCCATCGTTGCCTGGATATGTGCAGCAGGTAAGCAAACCTCTGCGCCGCCACCTAATGTCATCGCAAACGGTGCCGCTACAACTGGCTTCCGTGAATATTTAATTTTTTGCATCGCATCTTGGAATGCCTTAATGACAAAATCTAGTTCAAAGATATTATCATCCTGTGCTTCTACTAAAATCATTCCTAGATTTGCTCCAACACAGAAGTTTTTCCCCTGGTTTCCAATAACTAAGCCCTTATAATTAGCTTCTACCTCGTCGATTGCAAAATTTATCATTTGAATAATATCTAAACCAATAGCATTCGACTGCGAATGAAATTCTAATAATGCAACTCCATCACCCAAGTCTATTAAACTAGCACCTGTATTAGATTTAATTACACCATGTTTTTTCTTATAGCGTTTTAAATCAATTTCCTTTTCATTAACGGGCACTTTGACATACTCCGAACCATTATAGTATGCCAAGTCACCATCTATATCTGAATAGAAAGTTTCAAATCCATTTACTAACATCTCTTTTACAAAGGCAGGTACTTCTCGACCTTCTGCCTCCATTTTTGCTACAGCTTCTTTCACGCCAATAGCATCCCAAATTTCAAATGGTCCTTGTTGCCAGCCGAAGCCCCATTTCATCGCATTATCAATAGCAACAATATCATCTGCAATTTCACCGTATAGCTGAGCAGAATAAATTAATGTAGGAGCAAATATTCCCCATAATAATTCACCCGTACGATCTTTTGCATATGTTAAAGCCTTCACTTTATTAGCCAATCCACGAGTTTGTTTCGCCATTTCAATGGAAGGTGTCTTTAATTTTTTCGCTGGACTATAGGCCAAAGTCGTTGGGTCAATTTCATGAATCTCTTTTCCTTGCTTTATGAAGAAGCCTTGGCCTGATTTGGCACCGAGCCAACCGTTCGTGACCATTTTTTGCAAAAATTCTGGGACAGCAAATACCTGTTGTTCCTCATCTGTTGTTTGATCGTAGACATTTTTAGCTACATGAATAAATGTATCTAATCCAACAACATCGAGCGTACGGAACGTTGCCGATTTAGGACGGCCAATAAGCGGACCTGTCACGGAATCTACTTCCCCAACTGAGTAACCACCTTTTAGCATTTCCTGTAACGTGATGAGTAACCCATAAGTGCCGATGCGGTTAGCAATAAAGTTAGGTGTATCCTTTGCAAGCACAACGCCCTTACCAAGCACATCTTCACCAAATGTTTTCATGAAGCTTACTACTTCAGGTGCAGTTGTATCAGCTGGAATCACCTCTAATAGTTTTAAATAGCGAGGCGGATTGAAAAAGTGTGTGCCAAGAAAATGCTTTTTAAAATCATCTGAACGCCCTTCTGCCATTGCATTAATACTAATGCCAGAGGTGTTTGAGCTAATAATTGTTCCAGGTGTACGAACAGCATCGATTTTTTCATACAGACTTTGTTTTATAGGTAAGTTTTCTACAACAACTTCAATAATCCAATCTACATCTTTTAGTTTCCCTAAATCATCTTCAAAATTGCCGACCGTTAGTAGTGATAAATTTTTCTTAGAAGTAAGTGGTGCTGGCTTTTGCTTTAATAACTTTTGCAAAGCTCCGTTTACAAGACGATTTCTTACAGCTGGGTGCTCTAAGGAAAGACCTTTTGCCTCTTCCTCCTGCGTTAGTTCCTTCGGTGCAATATCTAATAGTAATGTTGGTATACCGATATTAGCTAAATGCGCTGCAATTCCAGAGCCCATCACCCCAGAACCTAGAACAGCAGCTTTTTTAATGTTATAAGTCACAAGCAATTCCCCCTTATTCTTCCATTGAATGAATAGCCATTCATTTTTTAGTCAAAAAAATATCAAGTGTACCTTAGTGGATTTTTGTCCCTCTGCTGAATGAATATTTACTAAATTCAATAAGCACAACTAAGGTTTATCTCCATTTCAAAACATTGCTAATGAATGAAGATAAAACTACTTTTCTGTTTTTAGTGTAGATTATTTTGTCTAATTTAGCAATCTTTTTTCAAGAATTATTTTTGCAATATACATCTTTTTTTGTCGTTTACGAGCTAAATGAAGACAATAAGTAGCGATGACTATAGCCAAACAGAAAACTTTCAGGATACGCGAAAAATGTGTAGAATGGTAAGCAAGGAGAGTGAATACTTAATGAAAACAATTACTACTGCAGAACAATTTAATGAATTAATCAATGGCAACCAAAAAGTACTAGTGAAATTTTACGCTGGCTGGTGCCCAGATTGTACACGTATGAACATGTTCATCGATCCAATCATTGAAGAGTATAACCAATTTGATTGGTATGAGCTAAACCGCGACGAGCTTCCAGAAATTGCAGACAAATATGATGTAATGGGCATCCCAAGTTTATTAATTTTCCAAAACGGTGAAAAGCTTGCTCACTTACACAGTGCCAATGCAAAAACACCTCAACAGGTAACTGAATTTTTATCTGCTCAATAATAATAATGAGAGCTGCATTTCTTCATGAAATGCAGCTCTTTTTGAAAGGAGATACCATTATGCGCCAACAATTGGGGCTACTCGGAAAATCACAATATGATGCTTCGATTGCAGCTAACTATCGTAATTCTGCTTGTGGCCCTACTACAATACACGTTATGTTAAATTATTTGAATGGATCTGCTCCTTCGATTAATGAGCTTTATAAACAGCTTGGTAGTACCAAAATTGGTTTGTTCAAATGGCGTTTGATTCGCAATTTACGCCGATTATATCCATCATGGGATGTTCGTACTTGTTCATTAAAAGAAGCTTTACAGGAAATTGATGCAGGGCGTCCTGTTGCTATGCGCTTTGATCGTTATTTTAGTTTTCGTTGGCGAGATCAAACCTCTACTTTCGCCTATCATTGGGTACCGCTAATTGGCTATGACATTAGAGATGATCAGCTATGGTTAATTTTTAATGATAACGGTACAGCTAATCGTGATAGCATCATTCGTCAGGCACTCTATCAACACAACGAAAAAGTATTGTCCTTTGTAAAAGTGGCCCCTCGCTAGAGCAAATATCGAATCGCCTACTATTTGCTCTCTATTCTTCTCCTTACAATAAAAAAAGCAGAGCATATGACTATACTCTGCGATGATTGATTAAATAAGTGAATACAAAGAACGGGCATGCTTGGCAATAAGCGTGTAGCCACTCTCTTCGATCTCTTTAAATATGTGCGGCTCATAGTTTGGTAATATGAGGCTTGAAAGGTCTGCTTCAATTGGCACATCGGTTTGAATCGTTGCGAGCTCATGCGATAATTTCAGCATATCTATATTGTCTTGGATTTTAGTTCGTTGACCTGGCTTTAATTCACCTAGCGACGCTAGTACACTATCAATCGAGCCATATGTTTGAATTAATGTGAGTGCTTGCTTAGGACCAATACCTTTAACGCCTGGATAACCATCACTTGTATCTCCCATAAAAGCCTTTACTTGTGCAAACTGCGCGGGCTCAATACTATACTCATCTTTAAAACGTCCATGTGTATAAATATCATATTCTGTGTAGCCCTTTTTCATAAAAGCAATCTCTGTAGAGGGTCTCAAAAGTTGAAGTAAATCTTTATCTCCACTAATTACAGTAATTTCAGCCTCGTCCTGCCATTTGGTAATCATAGAGCCAATTAAATCATCAGCCTCCATGCCCTTCACACCAAAATTCTGCCAGCCCATTTGTAGGGATAAACTTTTTGCCATATCAAATTGAGGCAACATTTCCTCCGGTGGCGCTGGGCGATTTGCTTTATAGCCATCAAATAAATCATTGCGGAATGTATGCGCCCCCATATCCCAGCAAACTGCCATATGTGTTGGCTTCATTAAAGATTGCGCAGTTAGTACATGTCGTACAAAGCCTTGTGCTCCATTCGTTGGTGTCCCATCCGCCAAGCGAATAAAGTGACCCATGGCAGCCGAAGCGAAAAATGAACGGAATAACAATGCCATACCGTCAACAATCAGTAGTTTTGGTTTTGTTGTCATTATAAATTTCCTCTCTATAACCGTACAAGTTTGTATAAATTTTTGATACCTATTGAATAGTATAGCAAACTTTTAACAATGAGCATTGTCAATACACGGCAATATGCTTACTTACAACGTCACTTTTCCTTTTTTTGTGATGCGATTGCGATGATCCAGCTGAATACCTGTTAGCCATTGTAAAAATGCCGTTACACCAATTTTAACGGTTTCTGGACGCAGCGTTCCTTCCTTAGGATCTGCATAGACAAAATCAATATGGCGAACCCCTTCATTTTCACCTATAAGTTTGAGGATATCAAATAATTCATAGGCTGTTAGACCACCTGGTGTGGCAGCGGGGACATCTCGTGCAAACATAATATCAAGTGCATCTAAATCCACTGAAACATAAATTCGATCAACCTCATACATAAGCTGACGTAACATTTCACGTATTGTGAGCTGAATACCATCACGTCGCATTTGCTTTAATGTAATCATATGAATGCCCTGTTCTCTTGCATAATGAATCATTTCCGGGGAATTGAAAAAACCATGCAATCCGACATTATAAATATGTCTCCCTTCCACAATCCCTGAGGCAATCAATTGATGGATTGGAGAATCTTGAGCCAGCCCAATTTCCTCTTGGTTTCTTGCATCTAAGTGTGTGTCAATTTGAATGATGCCAATACGGTCCTGCGGAAAGGCATTTTTTATTCCTTTTAATGAACATGCGGTAATGGCATGGTCTCCTCCAATCAAGCAAGTAAAGCTTTTTTGAAAAGCTATACTTAAATTTTCTGCTGCCGCCTCGATGGCAGATTCAGAAAGCATTCTATCTTGTTCTTTAATCGCCACATCGCCAATATCAACAACTGATAGTGCACGTAAATTTATTTGCTCATCTAAATTATATGATTGGAAGCTAGGCCATACTTTACGAAACGCAGTTGGATATTGCGCTTTTGCAGATGCTTCTCCTGCATACGATAGCAGAGCTCCATATACAACTATATCCACATCATTTGGGTTTGGGTTTGTTTGCTGCTTAATCCATTGATGCATGGCCGATCCATTCTCTTGCTTCCATTGGCATTCCGGTTCTATAAACATATACATCTACCACCTTTATATCTTTTCTATTGAAGTTAAATTAACCTATATTTTTTCACATGTCCCTCAAATGTCCTACCTAATCTTCTCTCTATCTAATAGTACCATTCGTACATTCATCTTCGTCATTGTTTTTCACTTTTCCTCTTTTCTTTTAACTTTTCTATGGGAAACACAAAAAAGCAAACTAGAAATCAGTTTGCTTCAAATTTCACTATGAGTTGGCGATGCTACTTTTGTTGTTTGAAGTGATTTTCACAAAGTTCGGCTACCTCATACATGGAATAGCTTTGAAAATTGTATTGACTACGTAATTCTTGAAAATAAAGTAATAGCTCCTCTAGCATGGCTAAATTTTTAGCTGTATTCTTCCCAAAATTATGAGGATGCCACCATAAATGATAAAAAGCTTGGGCCTTTGCAGCCTCGAGCATACTTTCCTTTATGCGTTTTACCTTTGAGCCCTCGAATACGTGAAATGGACGAAAATAGGGTCTTAAAAAGGCACTTGAACGAATATTAATCAGTTGCTCGCCCCGCATTTCCTCCAAGGTTGCCATATGATGGCCAGTAAGATTGATATAGCTATCAAGCCATTTTTTAGCTCCCAAAAGTCTACCTTTTTTCGTAAACTTTTGAGCATCATACAATGGATGATTTTCAGTTCCTCTGTAACAAACATAGCCCGCTTCTACACATGCTTTAAAATAGTCCTTATTCACTTGATTTCTTGGAAAAACCATGGACTTCATTGGCGAAATATACCCCTCGCTTATGGTCTTTGTCGCGTCTAAATCTGCATAAAAGGCAGTTTCTGTTTGACCTTTTTCCAAGCAATAATAATGAGAAAAGGTATGGCTACCTATTTCCTGATGTGGTGTACGTTTAATCTCCTCTATTAAAGATTTACCAAAATGTAAGAGGTCCTCTTGTTCGTTTTCGCCTACTTTAGCTAGCTGGCTATGTGCTGCATAGCGCATATTGTCATACTTAACAGGGATACCTCGTAAATAATGAGCCATTTCAGCCTTTGATTCTGCAAACAGGAGTCCAACTGTCGCCCATGTTGCATGAATGTCATATTGCTCAAATAACGCAAGTATGCTTGGCAAGGCTTTCCGTACACCATATAGGTTTTTATTGTATTGTCCATATCGAAATACATCATGGACGCCCCACTTCAGCTCAAAATCTAATGAAATAACGAGACCCCCACCATTCATGTTGCTACTTCCTCCATTTTTGCACGCCTAGTAGCAGTGCGCGTATTTTTGATTGGGTAATATAGCCTGAGTAAACATTGACAACCTGTCCACCAAAGCTTAGTTTGAATGCACGTACATTCCGACTATCGGTTAATTCACCCATATCATATAAAACAAAACCTTGCTCCTTAAAATGAAGAAGATTATGCCAGATTAAAAAACGATTGGCATAGCGGTGTGGTCTCTTTAAATGTGGAGATATAGCTGATGCCGCACAAGTTGCTTCATAATAAGACATTGCTTTATTCTCATGTACAATATCCAGTCGATAGCATAATGTTTGTCCACAAATACTTTGAATTTCAGATAATAATAATGCTCCCTGTTTGTTGAGAAGCATGATCGTATCCATTTGAGTTTTACCAATACCCTCAAGCTTTTTTCTTTTAGCAAGATGATTATAAAATTGCTGAAAAGCTCGTAAGTTTTCGACGGACGGCTCTTTATATAAAATAACTTGATAATATTCTTTATGTGCGCGTCGTAATATTTTACGGTTTCCTTCAGAAAGTGCTAAGTACAAAGACAGCTCATGCCCTTGAAGATCGATATGAATCGTTTCACTTTTAACAAGCTTTCGACTTGGGACAAGAGAATTTGTATAGCCTATTACTTTCATGGATTTTCGAACATTGGCTGGCTTTTCTAGAAAATAAAAATGCTGCATCGCAATATTCCACCGCTTACTTTTAATGGACAGAATGAACATCGCCCCCACTCTCCGTATTTTTTTGTACATGTTGTCGCTCAAAACGAGCTACTTTATAATGTTTCATTCGAATAATAGGTTTATAGCCTAGCTGTGCTAAGCGCTTCCGTTTTCGCCATTGCCAAAAGCTTGCCGTTACCCACAGTGTTTGTCCAGGTTTGATTTTTCTGAAATAGGCCGTGATAATATCGATTTGCTTGAACATAACATAGTCTAAAAAATAAGTTTGCTTCGGTAATGCTTCAACTATTTGCAATGAATCGACACGCCAATTCGTAGCGTGTAACGCGAATGCTGGTTTATTTGTTTCCGCAAAGGAATCCTTATAAACGGTGTATCCTTTATAATAGAGAGCAATGACTTCTTCCTGATCAAGCTGCATCGCTTCCTGAATAGTCATTTCCTCAAATAAGTTGCCCACAGGTTGCTGTGGTGACACATCCTCTGCTGGAGATAATTCATAGAGCTCCACTTGCTTCAAACGAATAAACCTATCTACGAATTGTTGTCCATATTCTAGCCAATCTTTAAGCTTTCCATACTTTACTAAATAGCGGAATCGTCCAAGTTTGTTTCGCTTCCAATCTACAAATCGCTGATTACTTTTTACATATTCCTTAAGCCGCTCCTTTAGTAGCAATGAACCTGTCACTAGCCTCGCACGTCTCGTACCGCTACTGGCAAGCATACGTCTAGTAAAATCGATATTCGTACGCCAATCAAATTTATAAGGCTCATAGCCAATACTCATATCAAATAGGCGATAATTAGCAGCGAAAGTTCGCTGAATAGATTCCTGATTGACGATACGTCCCGGACCAAATACATTAAATGTCGGTTCGTGAGCAAGCGCATAGGTTACATAGCGTCCACGACAATAAAGTCCATATGTGAAAGCAATCCACTGATTTTCAAAGACAAGTGCATCGACCTCTACTTGTAGCGCCTCCCCATGAAGCATTGTTAAGCGCTCAAAAAAGTCTCTTTTCTTCCCTTTTGTAAAGTCACTCGTATCCAGTTTTTTTGCCCATCGTCGATCAAATAATCGAAACATTTGCCATAGCTCGTCCTGTGTAGGGACTCTCCTTGTTAAAGTGCCTAGCTTCCGGAGCTTTCTTTCCCGCCGATCAACACCATGCATTTTTCGGCGTTGCTGGAAATGTTGAGGAAAGTCTACCTCGGAAAAAGCGAGATATGGAGTGACCACACGGAACATACTTATTCGTAACTGTCTTTCCACGAAATATTGTTCGATGACTTTAGTAGACTCTTTACTTTCCAATAAGCCATGCAGTGAAAAAATGACGTGCCGATGTTTTTTAAGAAGCTCATCGAACACAAAGGTCGTTGTGTCCATTAACCATTCTTTTTTGGCAACAACGCCTGTATAATTGGCAATACTTTCACCTGCGAAGGTATACACCCTAATCCCCCATCGACTAGTCACCGTAAAGGGGAAAAAGGCCAAAATGATTCCTTCATGTTCCACAGCGAAGAGCTCTACTCGGTCTTTACGCCCTACTATTTGCCACCAATTATAAAACCAAGCAAATTCAATAAACGGATTATCATTGTCCTCTTCCTCTAAAATGCCATCCCAAATTTCCTTGTACCACATGAGCTCATCATCTGTTCTAATACGTATTAATTGCAATTCAATCCCCTTTCTTTACGAGTTCTGAAACAGCTTGCTGATAGACCATTAATGTTTTTTGATACATTGGAGTAAACGTAAAATGCTGTAAGTAACGTCGTTCGCTCGCATTACCCATTTTTTTACTTAAGGCAGCATCCATTAATAAATGGTGGAGCCTCAGCTTCAATAATTCTTTATCCTCACGCTCCACTAAAAAACCATTGTCATGATCCACCACTAACTCTTTAACACCACCCACATTTGTAGCAACTATAGGGAGACCTATACGCATCGCTTCAATAATAGAGATGGGCAAACCCTCCCAATCTGACAACAAAACAAACACATCACTTTTCTCCAAATAGCTGTGTACGTCTAATTGATCACCCAAAAATGTTATGCGATCTGTTAAATTATGCTGTGCAACAAATTCTTCTAAAGCTGGTCGTAGAGAACCATCTCCAATCAATTGAAGCTGCCATGGAACATCTGTCAGTTCTGTTAATACCTCCAGCAATAGATCCTGTCTTTTTGGCACTTCAAAACGAGCAACCATCACTATGACTGGCTGCTCCGTAAAGGTCTTTTCTGTTGATGAATGACTGTCTATTGGGGCAATACCATTATGAATAGTTAGCAGTTTATGAGCTGGAGCAACCTTTTTCATGAGGGCTAGCTCCCGATCATAATCAGATACCGTTATAATTTTTGTGGTGAATCGTTGAACTGATTTTTCCATTCGATAATAAAGCACCTGTTTCTTTTGAGGAACACCTTCTGTAAAGCTCCAACTATGTGCGGTAAAAACAGTTGGGATACGCAGTAAACTTCCCACTATACGACCTATCACACCTGCCTTGGAGGAATGTGTGGCAACCACATCAGGTTGTATGCTTTTGAAGACGGCTCTTAATTGTAAAAATGCTTGGAAATCCATTGTTAGATGAATAGCACGTTGCATAGCTGGAATAGGAATAACTGTAATTTTTTCCTCTTGTAAGCGCCAAAGGGATGGCTGATAGGAGCCTGTCACGACAGTCACTTCATGACCATCTTGCTTGAGCTGGATCGCTAAAGCCTCCACATGCTTTTGTGCTCCACCGATTTTATCCATTCGTGTAATGAGCTGAACAATTTTCAGTACGGCCACTCCCCATCATTTAATAGGCACCCGTTCTTGCTACTACTACATAAAGAGTTTTCAAAACAATTTGGACATCCATCCAAAAGGAGTAATGATCCACATATTCAATGTCATATGAAATTTTTTGTCCATGGGAAATATTAGAACGGCCGTTAATCTGGGCAAGACCTGTTAAACCTGGTTTTACCTCTAGTCTCCTGGCCTGTAAATTGTTATAGGCATTTGTTATGGTTGGAACCTCCGGACGAGGCCCCACAATGCTCATTTCTCCTTTTAATACATTTAACAACTGAGGAATTTCATCAATACTTAGCTTTCGAAGGACAGCACCTACTTTGGTAATCCGTGTATCCTGTTCTACTTTAAAAAAATAGTCGTCTGGAATACCATTGGTACATATAGCTGGCATATTGACTGGAACTGCCTGTATACACATTGTGCGTAGCTTCCAAATAACAAAGCGGTGATGATCGAGGCCAGTTCGTATTTGTTTAAAAAAAATGGGGCGACCCGTTGAGATGAGTAAAATGAGGAATACAGCTAGCATTAGAGGAATTGTCATAAAAAGTAATAATAATGCCCCGATAATATCAAATATTCTTTTGCCATACTGACCATAGAATGTGAGATTCTTAGTTGTCGGAACGTGCACTTCACCATCCTTTGCATTTTTTTACTACTTAACACTATATATTCATTTTGAACATTTCTAGAACTATTTTAAGAAAAGTGCTTCTAGATGAAAAAAAGGAGTTATAACAGCGGCACTTGCTGAATAACTCCTTTTTTCTTATTATATGCAAACTCCTAAAATTTGGGCATCACATTCGATTACTACATTGCCTTTTAATGCCTTGCTAATCATACAAGTTTGTTCCGCTTTTTGTGCGAAGCGAGTAATTTTTGTTTCAAGTTGTTCTGTTAAATTGGCCGCTACTATTGTAGGCTTATGAACAATTTTTTCATACGTAAACACACCATTTACTACACTGACATACCCTTCAGACTGCAGGGATAAATCGTGAACAGCCACTTCTGATCTTTCGAGAAGAGCAGCTAATGTAATTAAATAACAAGTCGCTGAAGCCCCTAATAACATTTCATCCGGATTAGTACCAATGCCTGGACCATCCATCTCCTGAGGAATAGAAATTTGCGTTTTCAGATTGCTAGCATTGATTGTTCCCGTACCATTTCTTCCATCCGACCAAGTTAAGTCCATTGTAAATTTATGCTGAACCATTTTATATCCTCCTTTACGTACATATGACCATGAAGAAAAATGCCCATTCTTCAAAGAAGACGAGCAGTTATCCATCAATAAAGATAAGCAAGACGCTTGAACGTTAATAGCGCATCCACTTTCGATATGACTGTCTCTAACTCTACCACATTCTAAAGAGTATGCTCGAATATGCGTGCCATTTTAAAATAGGAATATTTTACTTTACCAAACAAAAACTAACTATTATTTTACAAAAAACAATGTGACAAATTTTATGGTAGAATAGAATAAATAATTCTTTAGGAGATTTTAAAATGATTTTAACAAAGCAAGAAGCAATACAGGCACTTAAAAAGAACAAGTTTATCGGTTTTACTATTACAACAGGTAATATTATTATGAAAAAGATGAATAAAACCGATTATAATATTTTTGTTTTTGAAGAAGGAAAAGAGAAGCCATTACGTTATGTTGGTTCTATTATGAACGTTATGGCAACTATGAGTGATAAGGCATCGAATAAGGATTTTGTCATTGTAGAACAGCTTCCAACTCAAAATAACGTTGCCGAAACGCAAGCATCTGAAAACGAAGTGTCAGTAGAAGAGAAAGCTGTAGCATCAGAGGTAAAAGAAGGAGTCGTTGACGACACAGAAAAAATAGCAGTAGTCGTTGATGAAACAGAAGAGAGCCGTGCGATTGCAGGCTATGAAGATCTATATAAAATGACAGTAAGTGGTCGCATTATTACGGTACGTGAAAATCGTCCTTTAGCTCGTTGTAATGATGAATACGGCTTCCATATTGCACGACTTACAAAGGATGGGAAAGCTTCCAGTCATAATGTCTTTGAGCTGTGGAAACAAACATTCCCTGAGTTAGAGCAAACTCAATTCAAAGGTGCTTTAAAAGCAAAATACGGGACAGGTTGTAAGCTAATCGATAAACCTGGTATCCATTTTTAATCTCATTCACTAAAATGTCTAAACAACAACCCTCAGTTGAAAACACTGAGGGTTTACTGTTTATAAATGAAATTCTTTTCGCCAATTGAACAACTTCACGATGTTAATTTGAGCCACTTTATGAAATCCTACATGCTTTAACTTTCGTCGTCTACGCCGCTCATACCATGGAACTAACGTACAGACGGATCGCCCTTCACGCTGCACTTCCACAACTATTGCCTCTAATAGCTGAGTGTCATATTCTCGAATGAAAGACATATTGGCAGATAGCTCGTACGTATAGCCACTCTCTTCTTCGCGTGCTATTTGATCGTGCCTTCTATAGACGATTTGATCTCCATCACCAAAAAATTGATTTCCCCTATAAAAATGAGCTATATAAGCAGGCCGCTCATTCATCGTCATAATATCCTTCATTTGTAGCTCTTGAAAGGGCCTATATCCTTGATCGTGTATTTGCTCCGCGATATAGATGTCTACTAGATGAATAGCTATGAATCGCTGAAGGGCTCCTTTTATTACTCGGAACCATTGTCTTATTCGAGCATGCTTTAGAAAATACAATAATTCCCCTAACCTGTCTCTCTTCCATTTCACAAGCTGGTGATTGCCTGTTAATTTCCCTTTTACCCGATCTCGTAATACCATCGATGACCGAATAAAGCGCTCCATTTTGCCTTTCGTACTCATAATAAATTTTCGTGTAAAATCAATATCGGTATACCATTGAAACTTATAGGGCTCATAGCCACTACCAAAATCATAGTAACGGAAGCCTAAATCTCGTGCCTTAAGCATATTTTCCTTTTCTATTAAACTGCCGGGGCCAAACCTATTGAAATCTGGCTCATGGCCCATCGCCTGACAAAAATTACGATCTCTACAGCATAAATCAATTGTAAAGCCAATCCAATGCCCTTCAAATTGCAAGCTATCAACCTCGACTCTAAATGCTTCATTAGAGACATCGGCCAAACGTTCATAAAACAATCGAGTCAGTGCTTCGGTAAATCTGCTTTTGTCCAATTTCTTACGCCATCTTCGTGTAAATAGCGTAAACATTTCATGAAAATGACTGACACCAACATCCTGAAAGTCGACGTGCCCAAGTAGTTTTAATTTCTTTTCATAACGCTTAATACTTTTAAACGTCTTTCGATGCTTTTTCAAAAAATCATCCAGTGTCATCGATTGAAAATCTATAAATGACGTGACGGTTCGAAATATAGAATAAGGCATCTGGTATTCTATCGCATATTTCTCAAGCTCTTGGGAAGTATCTTTACTTTCAATTAGACCATGCAACACGAGCAAATAACGCTTATATTTTTGCGTGAACACCTTAAATATATAATGAATAGCCCGCTCCAGCCATTGCTTCTCTGCTATCACTTCCATATAAGTCGCATACCCTTGTCCTAAAAAACCAAAGTGATGAATTTTACCAAACCCCACAGAATGAACTAACGGAAAAAATGCCACTGCTTTACCTTGATGTTCGACTATAACTATTTCTACGTTGTCGTGTATACCAAGCGTTGCCCACCATGTTGTCACCCATTCGTATTCAATAAAAGGATTATTATTTTTTTCTCGTTCGAGTATACCTGACCAAGTCCTTCGATAGGGCTCTAACGTTTCCATTGAAGTGATTATTTTATAATCTAGCAACGCACTGAATCGCTCCCTTTTCCGTTATCATCATCCCTTATTTAGTAGCCACTATATTCCTAGCGAGAAAGTATTAGAACAGTCCATCAACATGAAACCCTCCCCATTCAATTGAATAGGAAGGGTTTTGGCTTCGTCCACACTATACCTTTAAAAGTGGTTCCTCTATTTTGTTGACGGCATGGGCCATATGAGTTGTCGCTACATAGCTAAGTGTCATGCCAGGTCCAATCGTTGCGCCTGGTCCGGGATAGGTTTCTCCCATAATAGACGCCGAGCAATTACCTGATGCATACAAACCTTCTATTGGTTGGCCATCCTTTTTCACAACACGAGCAAATTCATCCACTACCAATCCACCCTTTGTACCAATATCTCCCGGATACAGACGCAAGGCATAAAATGGAGCTTTCTTGAACTCTGCTAAATTAGGGTTCGGTAATGTCGGGTCTCCGTAGTAATTATCGTAAGCACTATCGCCCCGATAAAAGTCATCATCATGACCATTCTGTGCAAAGGTGTTAAAACGATCTACCGTTTCTACTAAGCTTTCTACTGGCACATCCATTTGCCTCGCAAGATCGTCAATCGTTTCGGCACTTTTCACGATCCCATGGTCATACCAGCTTTTTGGGAATGCTTGTCCTGGAAACAGTCCTGTAAAAATATAACGACTTTTAGCAGCAGCATCAATAAGAATCCAGGAAGGTACAGCCTGTTTCGTCTCCTCCTGATGCTTGTACATTGTATCTACAAACTCATGATAGGGTGCTGCTTCATTGACAAAACGTTGCCCTGCACTATCTACAACCATCATATTTGGAACGCCCCGATCAGCCACAAGGAAGAATGGTTGTCCTTGTGGCTCAATAACAGAAGGTGCTCCCCATACCTTATCCATTAAATCGAGAGTAGCTCCAATTTTCACACTAGGCTCAATGATATCCCCTGTTTGCCCCATAGGCGAAGAAGTCCACGCAGCATTAGTAGGAGCAGGCAAATATTTTTCACGCAGTGCCTGATTATGTGAAAAGCCACCTGATGACAAGACAACGCCTCGCTTTGCCTCTATCCGCTGCTCTTGTCCATTACGTTCAACTATCACCCCAACAACTCTTCCATTATTCGTGATGAAATCTTTAAAGGCCGTTGATAACCAAAGCTCTCCATTTGCTTCAGCAAGTGATAATCGAAGACGTGCTACTAATGCTTCACCTAGAGCTACAGGCTCGCTCTTTGTCACCTTGGCTTTCACTAAACGCACTCCTAATTTCAACGCAGTCGTTTTCCCTTTGAATGTTCGCGTCATCATATTGACCTTATGAAACTCGTAACTATTCATCGTAAAGCCTTTGGTGGATAAAGTTGCTCGACGCATTTGATCGGCCAGTGAGCCCATTTTTGTTAAATCGAAAATAAGAGGTTCAATGGAGCGTCCCTGCGACAAACCGCCCAATTTTTCAGGATAATAATCGGAATAGCCTTTGGCATATCGAAAGCGCATATGATTCGTTTTATTGTATAAAAATCGCAGCATTTCTGGCCCTCTTGTAATATAAGCTTCCTTTAATGCTTCAGGCACACGATCACCTATTGTGGAATCTAAATATTGGCGTGCAAGTTCATGTGAATCTGGGACACCTTCACCTTTAATAACATGATTATTGGGAATCCATAAGGCGCCACCAGAAATTGCAGAAGCACCACCGTAACGATCTGTTTTTTCAATCACTACTGATTTCATTCCTTGTAATTTTGCTGTTAAACCTGCTGTCAATCCCGCTGCTCCAGAGCCTACTACAACTACATCAAAACTTGCATCCCACTTCATTCAACCATTCCTCCCCTATGAGCTAAATCGATGAATATAATCTTCCTATTAAAAAGTATAGAATTAAACTAATTTTCAGTCAATTTAATATGTTCGCCATTTTCCTACATAAAGCTGGCATTCCATGTCAAGAAAGTTTGCTACAAGCATATTCAACTTTACATAGCATATATTTGGAAAAACGACTTTAAGTTTATGATGAGGCGGGGGATTTTACAGGTGAGTGCAATGATACTTGGTGGATTTCTATTTTTCAGTGTTAGCATAGGTGGCGCAATTGCCTGGATTTTCTCTAAGCTATTTCAACATACAACTCAAGGGCTGTCATTATTATGCGGAGGTTTTTTAGTAGGCTTACTCGTTCTAGATATTATTCCTTCTTCATTTCAAATCTATCAATCATTCGGAATTATACTTGGGATTTTTATTGGCTATTTCATTTTCCAACTATTAGATACTTTATTTCATGCTTCTCATGCGCAAAATCCCTCTGTCTCTCTACTAACCCTTGCCATGATTATTCATACTATACCGATTAGTCTTACTGTCGGTAATTTACTTGGCAATGCAGCACTAAGTATTTCTCTCACAGCCTCCATTATTCTTCACCATGTTCCTGAAGGGTTTGCTCTGTCAACCGCACTCATTGCTCAAGGTGAAAGACTATGGAGACTTTTTATTTATTTCTTTATCTTTTCTATTTTCTTCAGTATTTTTATTTGGTTTGGGCAATATTGGGCCTTACCCGAAAAGGCACAGGGTATCTTAATGGGCATTTCTATAGGTTTGATTGCCACAGCCAGCATTTCTGAATTCATTTTACATCAACTTAAGTATGTCTCGTTCAAAGCTTTTTTTATGTATCTCATTTTAGGCTATATGCTAAGCTATATTTTCCATACACTGGTTGAATAGGCTACGAGTTGTAAGAGAAAAAAGACAAAGAACAAGCAATCCACCAGCATAAAGTGGATTGCTTGTTCTTTTTATTCCTCGTCACTTAATTTCATTAAAGTAAGTGTAAGAATTTTTGAAACCTCTGCACGAGTAAGATTTCCTTTCGGATTAAACTTACCATTCGTACCATTTAAAATGCCTAATTGCTGCAATAAGCCAATAGCCTCTACTGTTTCCTTGCGCATTTGATTTTTATCTGTAAATGTATTGTTGCTGCTTACTTGAGAAAGATCCACTTCCATCGCTTGTAAATATCTTGCTGTCACATATGCCATTTCCTCACGTGTAACAGGTTTTTTTGGCTCGAATTGACTACCATCGTAAATATCAATTAAGCCATACTCTTCTAAAATGGCTACTTCTTTCGCACCCCAAAAACCATTAAGGTCCGTATAAGTAGCTGGTCCTTCATAATCTTCATTAACATTTAAGCCTGATGCTCTGAAAATAATTGCTGCCAATTCTCCACGAGTCACTTGCCCATTTGGATTAAATGTTGTGGCAGATGAACCATTAATAATATCTGCTTGATAGAGCAATTGAATATAACTCTCCGCCCAATGTCCAATTGCATCCTTGAAGTATCCACCTGGCTTTAACTCCACATCTGCACGAGCAAATACTAGCAACATTTCATTTAAATCTGCCGCACTAATTACTTCCCATTTATTTGCTGTATAGATTTCACTCTTAAAGCCATTTCCAGTTTGCGTAATTTTAATTTGAATTGCATTACCGAATGCCTTCTTAATTTCTTCAAAGTTTTCCTTAAACTCTGTTTCTCCTTCTGGATAAAGGTTTGTACCATCTTTATAGGATTGAAGAATCGCATCTAGTGAAATTTTCACTGTTATATTTGTTTTCGTTGTAACGATTGTGACCTCATTATTTTCAAAGCCTACTTTAGATAGCAATAATATTTTATAGATATCCTGATAGGACATCGCCTGTAATTGATCAGTAGCTGCAACAGCTTGCTTTTGATGAATACTATTTGCAACACCTACTGCTTCCTGTGCATATGCCTGTCCGCCTAGTCCTCCTGTAAAACATACAATACTTAGTGCTCCCGCTAACATAATTTTTTTCATTACTATTTCCTCCTTCGATGTATAAGTTCAGTGTACTAAATCAATAGTTAGCATTTCTATAAAAAAATGTAAATTCTACAATAATTATATAAAAGACCTATTTTTGTCCTATTATATTAGAACTACTCTTTTTTTTACTTACAACTAAGATCAAAGAGGAAACAAGATAAATTTTTATGGATTTAAGCATATGATGGGTCATTTACAAAACATGGCTCTCCTATATATGCTACTAATGTAATAAATATGAATAATTAGGTATAAAGTAACTGGTCCTATATATCATCACCATCCACATACAATAGTAGCAATCAAGCTTTCAGGAGGGTGCTAAATGGTTATTACCCCTGGTATTTCAGATTTGCCTTATAGGGTTCAAGTGGATGGAACAAAGTTTTTCACCTTGATTGCAGAAGAAATAACGTGGGAGCTCGTAGATGGGCTATTTATTCAGGCATGGGGCTACAATGGTTCTACGCCTGGTCCGACCATTCGCGTTTTTCCTGGGGATCGTATTTGTATTCGAGTTATTAATCGGTTACCTGAAAAAACAAGTGTACATTGGCATGGCTTAATCGTGCCGAATGCTATGGATGGTGTACCACCTATTGAACCATCACCTTTTATTGAACCAGGGCATTATTTTGATTATCACTTTACGATAAAAAATCCACCTGGGACGTATATGTATCATTCACATGTCAATGTAGCTGTGCAAGATAATGCTGGGCTATTAGGAGGGCTTATTGTTGAAGATCCGCGCAAACAGAACCTCTCACAGCATAAAGATTATTTATGTTTATTACAGGAATGGGCAGTTGATCAATTGCCTTGGGGAACTCTTACAAAGGGCACGTATCCTTTAAATTTTAAGAAACCTGAATTTAATTTTTTTACAATGAATGGGAAATGCTATCCATCCACCAAATCCTTCCCCGTAAATTTCGGTGATACCGTTAAAATTCGTTTTGGCAATATTCAAATGCATCACCATCCTATCCATTTACACGGACATCAATTTCATGTTGTTGGCGCAGATGGCTTTCCGATTGCTCGTCATACACAAATTGCCAAAAACACTATCCTTGTGGCATCTGGCGAAACGTGGGATATAGAATTTCTCGCCAATAATCCTGGTATTTGGCCTCTCCATTGTCATATGCCCCATCACGTTACCAATAATGGGGCTCCTGGTGTTGGGGGGATGTTTACAACAGTGAATTATGGTTAAGACATGGACAGCTTAGTTGCTGTTCTTTTTTATTTCTACAGTTATGTTTAGTCGATTTTGGGTACATACTTGAAAAGGAGCCATCCCGCAAACTTTATATCATTATAATAATAGAGGCTATCATTTGATTTTTCATTATCTAAAGAAGTAGTATGTAGTTGTAACGAAGGATTTTTTACATATCCACACTATTATATTAATGTAACAATTTCAAAGGAGGAATTTCGATGAATTATCAAAACATTACGGTCGCAGGTAGCGGTGTGTTAGGAAGTCAAATTGCTTATCAATCTGCTTTTAAAGGTTTTCAAGTAACCATTTACGATATTAACGACGAGGCGTTGAAAAATGCACAGGATCGTATTACAAAATTGAAACCACTTTATCAACAAGACTTAGGTGCTACACAAGAAGAAGTAGATGCTGCCTATGCTCGACTAACATTTAAAAGCGACTTAGCACAAGCTGTTGCCAATGCTGATCTTGTAATTGAAGCAATCCCTGAAGTTGTCCAAATTAAAACAGAATTTTATACGAACCTTGGCAAAGTAGCACCTGCAAAAACAATTTTTGCTACTAACTCATCTACTTTATTACCTAGCCAATTTGCAGAAGCAACGGGCCGTCCTGAGAAGTTTTTAGCGCTACACTTTGCCAATACTATTTGGAAAAACAACACAGCGGAAATTATGAAACACCCAGGCACAGATATGAAAGTATTCGATGAAGTTGTTGCATTTGCACGTGCAATCGGCATGGTTCCACTACCATTATATAAAGAGCAACCTGGCTATATTTTAAACTCATTGCTCGTACCATTTTTAGATGCGGCTGAATCTTTATTAGTAAAAGAAGTGGCAGATCCAGAAACAATCGATAAAACATGGATGATTGGCACAGGCGCACCACTTGGGCCATTTGCCATCTTAGACATCGTAGGTATCAACACTGCTTATAATATTGTTGAAGCAAAAGCAACGGTTACTGGTGATGAAAACATGAAAAAGCTAGCCAACCTACTGAAAACAGAGTATATCGAAAAAGGTAAGCTCGGTCGTGCAACAGGTGAAGGATTCTACACATATCCAAACCCAAGCTTTGCTAAACCGGATTTCTTAAAAGGTTAATGAAGAAAGAGCAATTGTCCGAGAACAAGGATAATTGCTCTTTTTTGGCTTAAATGAAGAAATCCCAAAAGCTAGGAGTATTGATAAATTCCTTTGTCGCAAGTTTTTCAATAATCTTTAATTTAATCTCCTGTTCCAAGTCTTCTCTTTCCTGATAGCTTGTCTGATGGAGACATTGTTTAATTTTAGGTGAAAAATTTTCGATGAATAGAAGTGACTCCTCATTATAGTGATTTTCCCTGTCCATCCGTTATCCCTCCTCTTTACGAAGCTTTTGTTGTAGTTTTTGTAATGCCTTGCGATGAAGATTCGATATATTTTGGGGTGTTGTTTGTAATGTTTCAGCAATCGCCTTTACCGAATAATCTTTCACATAAATCATTTCTAAAATTTGAAGCTGCTTATCCGTTAAGCCTTTCAAGGATTGAAAAAGCTCTTCATTTTCAACAGCGTCCAATAAGCCTTCTTGAATGATTTCGTCCTTTCTCATCATCCCAGTCTCAAATAGTCCATCGTCTACAATTAATAAAAAACGGTCGTGCAATCTTCTCCTTTTTTTATCAAAATCCAAGCTATAGAAATAAATTAAATTACTGACATATTTTATTTTTTGAACATTTATATAATGTAATTGAAACGTCTCATCAACCCTTTTCATATTACAATCGGTTGGATATAAAATCGCTTTTTCAACTAAATAAAGATTTTTAGCATTAGCCAAAAAACTTTTGATAATCGGATTTTTTATCTGTTCCATATTCCTGTAAAAAAACTCTTCGATCTTGTAGTTATCGTTTTTCATCATCATCACTCCTATCTATCCGCCTTCTTGCTAAATAAAGTGACTATCATCTATCTATTATAAACCAAAATAAGAACAAATGTTCTTAAAAATCAAAATCATATTGATTTTATGTCACTTAAAATCACTTTTACATATGTAAGACACAATATTGGTGAAGGAGGAAGATGTCATGCTAACACCCGAAAATATTCAAATGTGGATAAACCTAATTGGTAATTCAGGATTCCCAATTGCCATCACCATCTATCTCTTTGTGCGATTTGAAAAGAAAATGGAAAATCTAGAAGCTGTCATTATAAGAAGGTTAAATAAAAACGAGGAATAGTAAAAAAAACACGGCAGCATTCTTTTAATGAATGCTGCCGTGTGATTTCGCACTGCTCGTGCATACAATATATGTAAAAATAAATATTTCTGAGATGGGAGGGGATTATGATTACTCACAATACAATGGTATCAGCCGATATAGCCATGACCATTTTTTTCATGCTAGGCATTACTTATAATTACTTTTATGATTCATTCCCCATTCAAATTGAATACTTGGGCAATCTTGTATTTTGGCTGATACTCCCATTATCAATTATTATTGTTGCGCTAAGCATTTGGTTACTGACAAAGAAAGTAACCATGGTTAGCTCTTTATTGGCATTTTCTTTAGCGGTCATTACTATATTTATTTTATTGTTATATTGAAATTCGCTTAAAAGCCTTTGAAGTTTGATTACTTCAAAGGCTTTACATATAGAACCATATAATCTTCATCAAAGCATTGCTGGTCTATTTTTAAAGCTCTTTTCTCTGTCCCAAATATTTGAAAACCTAATGATGTGTACAGTCCTTTTGCCGATTCATTAGAAGATACTACGGTTAAATTAATTTGCTCTACATCTGCTAATTGTTTCCCTTGCTGGATTATTGCTTGCATTAAACGTTTACCTAAGCTAAGCCCTCGCTTTTTTGGAGACACATACACGGCAAAAATACTCGCCTTATGCTTTAGCTTCATTTTGCTTTCCTGCACCAATGTAGCAACCCCAAACAATTCATCCTGATCAAATGCTCCGAAAGTAAAAGAACCTTGTGCTTCCAGTCTACTTGCAAACAACTCAAGCGCCATATCTTTTTCCTCTTCAAAGCTTGAACCAAATGCCTCAGGATTTGTTTGTAATCCCTCTAATCTTAACTGACGATATGCCTCAGCATCTTGTGCTGTTACTAACCTAATTTCCATATATCTTCTCCTCCCCTTTTTACTAATTAACGAACAATGTTTGAAAACGGTAAAAACTTTCTAAACTAACAGCCGTAAAAACTGTTCAAAATGAACGCCTGCCTCACGAGGCACTTGCTCCTTGGATGTCGCCTCAATAGCAGCCGCTAAAAACGACTCTGCTAGCTTCATGGACTCCACTAAATCCTGCCCACGCATCATACCGCCCATAATAACAGATGCAAATAAATCACCCGTGCCCGAGTAGCTTTCACCATTATAGTCACGAATGCTATGGAAAGAACGGTTCGCATCGATAAACATATTCCCGACATAACGCTTGCTCTCCACTACAGGTGGATTTAAGCCAGTAATAATGACATGTGCCCCTGTGGCCTGCTGAAGCTGCTGCCCCGCCTCCTCTAGTGTCTGAATATAATCTCTTTCATGCTGATAGCTTTGCAACCTCTCAAACGACAAGCCTGTGAGCAAACAACATTCCGTCACATTAGGCGTAATAATATCTGCACACTTTACTAGCTCCTTCATACGTTCCAGTAAGTCACCCGTAAACATTTTATATACCTCACCGTGATCACCCATGACAGGATCAACTAGCAAGGTCGTATCCGTTGAGTGAAACACGCCTAAAAAACGGAAAATATTATCGATTTGCTCTTTACCTGTGACAAAGCCCGTGTGAATACCGTCAAAGCTAGCCCCAAGTTTGCTCCATTCATCCACAAAGTAGTCCATTTTTGAGGTTAAATCCTCACAATAAAAGCTCGAATACCCTGTTTGTGCCGTTAGAATGGCAGTTGGCAATGGCACAGCCTGCACGCCCATCACAGATAATACAGGGATGGCAGCCGTTAGCGAGCACTTCCCAAAGGATGACATATCCTGAATTACAGCCACTTTTTTCATCATACATTCCACCTAACTCATCCTGTTTATACTCACCTCATCGTATCACAATTAGAAAGATGCGAAAATATCCTCCAACTGACCTCTAACTATTTTATAAAATTGACACTTTCATAATAGTCAGTCCTTTGCTAAAGTAAAAATCATCAAAATATTCATCATAGTGAGGAAGATAAAGATGCAAAATATACAAAGATCATCCTATATAAGACCACGCACGAAAACATTTGATTTAGTCATTACAGCCATTTTAGCGGCACTTGTTTTCGTTGCTACCATGTTTATTAATCTTAAACTACCATTTGGTCAAGGTGGACTGATTCACTTAGGGACGTCCATGCTATTCATCTCAGCCATTTTATTTGGACCTAAAAAGGGAGCACTTGCGGGAGCCATCGGAATGGGCTTATTCGATATCGTAGGCGGCTGGTTAATTTGGGCACCCACTACTATTATTTCACGCGCACTACAAGGCTTTATCGTTGGTAAAATTGCCTGGTCAAAGGGATATAAAGGCGACCATATTGGTTTAAACATTTTAGGGGCTGTAGTATCCATGCCCGTAATGATTGCCGTTTATTATATCGGGCAAGCAATTATGTTCAATAGCTGGATTGCACCGTTAGCATCCATTCCTGGTGATATTATTCAAAACGTAGTTGGGCTAATTATCGCTATTCCCGTATGTGTCGTACTGAAAAAAACACCTTATTTCAAAAGGAATTTTTAATAAAAACACGTCATCCTGCTCCTTTTTTTGCAGCACGGATGGCGTGTTTTCTTTGCTTCTACATAGAAAAACAGGTGATTTTCAAGATAAAGTGACATTCGCCTCGATCATTTTCATACTATATGGTGGAGGTGGTAAAAATGCCAAGAGTAAAATACCGCGATGCAGACGTTGCTTTAATGGCAAGGATGATGCGAGCTGAAGCTGAAGGTGAAGGACAGCAAGGCATGTTATACGTGGGCAATGTGATTGTCAATCGAGCTGTCGCATCTTGCTTGGACTTCAACGACGTGAGAACTATCGAGCAAGTCATTTATCAAGTACAAGGAGGAAACTATTCGTTCGAAGCCGTCCAAAAGGGCAATATGTTTTACCAACGTGCAAGAGAAACAGAAAAAAGATTAGCCAAACAGAACTTAGACTTCTGGCGTCAGCACCCAGCCAAATACGCCCTTTGGTACTTCAACCCATATGCCCCATGTCCCCCAACATGGTACGGTCAACCATTCACAGGTCAATTTAAAAACCATTGCTTCTATGAACCTGCACCAGATACCTGTGAAAGTGTTTATATGGGGTAGCTCGTAAATTCAATTAGTTGGCATAGCGTTTTTTAATTTAATAACCACTCGACTAACTACTAGCAAGATTATGTCACTGTACGATACTGCAGGAAAAGAAAAAAAGGGAACATCTAGGTCCAGATGTTCCCTCATACATTTACAGATAATATGGAGTAGTGACACTAAAAAAATAATTAGTTAATCTTGGAAGCTTGTTAATATTCCATCTTCAAAATAAAGGTATTGTCCATTTCCATACACCCATTGTTCATAAGTTCCATATTCTGTTACAGTTCTATTCACATCATAAGGTTCGCCCCAAAGTGATGCTAATACTTCCTCGTAGGTCATTCCAAGCGAAGGATTACTCCCTCTAGCGCTTTCAATTTTTTCTTTTCTTTCTTTTTCTGCATTAGATATTCTTTCCATATTAAATAAATTATTTCGGTATTCTCTTTCTATCCAATTCCAATCGTCTAGAGATATTGGTCCAAAGGTTAATGGACTGGCATATGAGGTATTTGTAATTCCTGCTACTATTTCCTCTCTCATTCTCCCATGATATTCAGGGTCAACAGCTAGTGCTAAAGCTCCCGATGCCTCATAGGAATTCTGATCAGTTTGTAAATATTGAGCATAATTATACATCGCTGAAAAATCGGCATTATCTTCTAGCCCTTTTGTGCGATCATATAATTCTTGTACTTTTTGAAAGTCATTATTTCTAACTGCTTGTTCCATTTCATCTAATCGTATCTCTTTTTCTTGTTCTACAAACTTTACAACTTTAGTCCAATCATCACGATTTAAGTTGATTCTCATTCTGTTATATTTCGAATCCAAGAATTTGAAATTTTTTTCTTGGATTAATTGGTCTACAAATTTAGTGCCCACTGCTCTTACCTTATCAGTTTCTGATTCTGATAAATCGATTGTTTCCATTTTAATTAAAAGGTCCTCATACTTTTTTTCTTTCAGAAGTGTTTCTAATGTTAAAATTTCTGCCTCCATTTTGCTTTCATTATCTTCTTTTACAGTTTTTTCACCACTACATGCTGATAAAATTAATAGCAATCCAATTCCGATAGTAAAATGTTTAACTTTTATCACTGTTAATAACTCCTTTTCGCTGTACTCAATATGTATAATTCATTTACTTAAAACTCATTTGTATAAAATGAGTAAAAAATATCCCTACTACTAATAAGTACAATGTCTAATTATTTCAAAATCCGAAATATTAAATACGTTACAAATCCCCATATATGTCGAATCAATAATTCAGTTAAATTATACCAGTACTATTAAAATAGCCCAAGCACGATTTACAAAGTATAAAAAAAAGGGAATGACCTAGATTACAGGTCTTCCCTCAAATTCGTATGCCATAGTTCAGTAATGATATTGTTTTAATTACCTGTTCTCACAAACTTTTCTTTCAATAACAATACTCCTATCAAGCCAATGGTTGAAAATACAACTGGGGTGATAAATCCATAATAGTACCCATCTCCTAAATAACCTGAAGTCGATTGAAAATAATCCAACACATAGCCAAAAATAATCGGTAGTAATGCAGCGCTTAAAAAGCCTCCTGTATTCGCAAAACCAGAAACGATACCAGATTCAGTGATAGGAAAAGTTTGACGAACAGCCGCGAACGTTAAGGCACTTGCTCCATATCCAAAGCCGATGATGAAGAATAGTATAATAAGAAGAATTAGGGACGGATGCCCCTTCCATAAGAGAAAGGATAACCAGCTCAATAAAACAGCCATTTGAACACCTATATAAGGCTTCTTAATCGTTTCTAACCGGCCAGCTAGCCAACTCGTTAAGGGAGCCCCGATAAGTGCTCCAATAAGACCAATCATAATTAGCTGACTCGCCTCTGAACGAGTCATCTCATACATATTGATTCCGTAGGGGACAGCCCACGAACTAATAAAGCCTACATATCCCCCAACAACCCCGAAATGGCAAAAGAATAAAGCCCAAGCTTGTCGATTTGAAAATATTCTCCATAATAAAACAGATGTTTTTTCACGTTGCACTACCTCAGCTTCAACTTTCGCTTTTGCCGAAAAGATACGTTTCGTATTTTTAACAAGTACAAAATAAAGAAGAACACCACATACACATAATAAGAGTCCCGTTGAAAAAAATGAAATTCTCCAACCAAATAAAAAAATCAAAGTAGCAAAGGGAACCGTCGCCAATAAGAAACCTAGACTCCCAGTCATCCCTGCAAAGCCAATTAAACGCACAAATTCCTGCTTCTGAAACCATTGTGCCAAAATAAGCACCATATTCACCCAAATGGTTGCATCCCCTACACCAGTAAGTATTCTAGAAAAAAATAGGACGAATTCATGTGTCCCTAAACTATAAAGAATCGTACCTAGCCCTGTTAGGGTAGCACCCATAATAAGAAAAAAGTTTGGCCCAAATCGATCAGCTAAAACCCCCATCGGAATTTGTAAACTCGTATACACAAAAAACTGGATACTCGTCAATAGCCCAATCGTCGATGCCGTCACCCCAAAATCCCTCATCAATTGGTCAGTAATTAACCCCGGAGCAGTTCGTTGACTGGCCATTAACAAATACGTAAACAATACAGCAACAAACACAACCCATCTATACCTGTGATGTTGTTTGTCCAATAATCACTACTCCTATTAGTTTTTACTTTATGTATATGAATTGGTCGATGAGGGAAAGACCTGTTTCTTGTCGTAGTGTATACGTATGATTTAAAGAATACAGAAAACGCACCCGTCTACACTTTGTCATGACTGGGTGCGTTCATGCTCATCTATACTGCTGGCTGAGGCTGTGTTGTACTTACATGTACAGCAGGTTTACGATCTTTCCAAGGCATGGCTTCTTCTAATTGTCTACCGAGCTGTAATAATGTTAATTCATCGGCAAATTTACCTGTCATTTGTAGACCAATTGGTAAACCTGATTGACTTTCTGCCAAAGGCAATGATACTGAAGGCTGCCCAGTAGCATTAAATAAATTGGTAAATGGCGCATAGGTAAAAATTTGCTCCGTCCATTCAACTGCTGAAATGTTAGGATTATTCGCATTTAATTCGCCAATCTTAGCAGGCAGTGTGCCAATTGTTGGGCTCAATAAAATATCGTAGTCTTCAAAAAAGCCTGCTACTTGACGTGAAACAAGTGCATTGATATTAATGGCATCTAATAATTCGGATGCTTTTAAATTACTACCATATTCATAGCATTTCCAAATAGCCGCTTCAATATTATCCGGAGAAACTGCTTTACCTGTCCCCTCTGCCGCACCCTTAATCATTTTATAAATATTGGCTGTCCAAATATCGACCGTAGCCTTTGTAAATGTCGCTTGTTCATATTTCGGACGTGCTTCCACTACTTCATGCCCTAAGTCCTTTAAAACTTGAATGGTTTTATGAACAGCTTCTATACATTCTGGATCTACAAATGCGCCAGAATTTGTTTCAGTTGTCCATGCAATTTTTAAAGGGCGAACATTTTCATGAATTA
This sequence comes from Lysinibacillus sp. GbtcB16, assembly GCF_019091145.1. Lineage (NCBI taxonomy): Bacteria > Bacillati > Bacillota > Bacilli > Caryophanales > Bacillaceae > Lysinibacillus > Lysinibacillus sp. GbtcB16. The sequence continues at coordinate 102,458 of NZ_JAGXJV010000003.1, read as the reverse complement.
ATTGTCCGTACGGAGCATGGGTTACTTCTAATTTTGAATAGCTCCCTAAATCTGGGCCAGCTACTTGATCCAGTAAAGCCGCCGTATCACGAATTGTACGGGTCACAGCAAATTCAATCGCAATCCCATTTAAAGGCTCACTATTGAAGGGCCCAGTAGGAACTCGTCCACGCGTCGGCTTTAATCCCACTAGCCCACTACAGGATGCGGGAATACGAATGGAACCGCCACCATCATTCGCATGAGCAATTGGTACAATACCACTTGCCACAGCGGCTGCTGACCCTCCACTCGAACCACCAGGACTATGATCTAAATTCCATGGATTTCGTGTAGCACCATAAATAACTGCTTCAGTCGCTGCATTATAACCAAACTCAGGCGTTGTCGTAGTCCCCGCTAAAATTAAACCGGCTTTTCTAAAACGCACCATTAACTCACTATCTACAGGTATTACTGTATTTTCTCCTATACGGCTCCCCATACTATGTGGGACGCCCTCCGCATGTAAGACAAGCTCTTTAATTAAAAACGGAACACCTGCAAATGGGGCATTTTTATCCACCTTTTCAATGGCTTTGTCCGCTTGCTCCTCTAACACACTGACTACTGCATTAATAGATGGATTTACTTTTTTGATTCCCTCTAACGCAAGATTTTTGAGCTCTTGTGGTGTTACCTCTTTTGATTTTACTAGTTCTGCTAAGCCTATTCCGTCATATGAAGCATACTCCTGTAAATTCATATCATCACCTCATGTAGAATTATTCTTACAACCACAATGTACTGAATATTCTAAAATATTTATATTACCCAAAAGGATAATTGTTCTCAAAATAGAATATAAGTGCTTAATAGAGAAATGAGGTGTTTTCATGTTTTATGAAGGTGATGTAGAAAAAATTCTTAAGGCGAGTTATCATATTTCCAATATGAATGTGAAACAAAGTAATGAGAGCTTTAAACATGAATTGTTACATACATTAAACCAACATCTCGGTTATCATCATTTGTTATTTTGGGAACTGTCAAATAATGAATTAAAGACACCTATACTTTTTAACATCGAGGTTCATACGATAAATGAATATTTACATCTATATAAAAACTTTGATCCACTACACCCTCAAAATATAGATACACAGCATGCCATTCAGTTGCTCAATAACAATAAAGCCATGTGTCTTCAAAAACAATCACATTATAAAGAAGTATTTTTAAGAGAAAATTGTTATGAAGATGAAATGGCATTGTACTTAAAAGTAGACAATAGACATGTTGCTGTTATCGGTTTTTTAAGAAAAATTGGCGAGAAATTATTTAATGAAAAAGATGTTTTAATGTTAGTGTATTTAAAAAGAAATATAGAAAATATGTACGCCTTACATTTACTTTCACAGGTTTGAAATGACAGCACGAGAAAGAGAAGTGCTGAATTTTGTTTCCAAGGGTCTGAAAAATGTAGAAATAGCCCAGCAATTAATCGTCAGTGAAAATACAATTAAAAAACATCTTCAAAACCTCTATCGAAAATTTCAAGTAACGAATCGCACCCAGCTACTAGCTAAATGTTTGAACTATATGGACCATGTTTAATGTCGAGAATTTGAACTCGAAAACACCCAAAGTCCTAAACCATATGTTGAATTATAATGGATGGCGAAAAATCTACTAAACTGGATGGTCTAAAAAATATGAAACCCTTTAATATAAGTCATGTGGGTAGCTGAACATCCCCACAGAGCTTTTTAGTAGGGAAACATATTTTGATGCCGGAGATGATATATTTATGGACTATGCAAAATTAATAGACCACACCTTACTTTCACCTAATACGACAGAAAAAGAAATCATTCAATTATGCCAAGAAGCAAGACAATATGGCTTCGCATCTGTATGCGTGAATCCTACATGGGTAAGCTTATCTGCAGAACTATTACGTGATTCGGATGTGAATATATGCACAGTAATAGGATTTCCATTAGGTGCAAACACGACGGAAGTAAAGGTTTTTGAGACTTTAAATGCCATTGGTAACGGGGCTACAGAAATTGATGTAGTATTAAATATTGCAGAATTGAAAAATAACAAAAACAATATGCTTGTGGAAAAAGAGATTGCAATGGTGGTAAACGCTGCAAAAGGGAAAGCGCTAGTCAAAGTGATTATAGAAGCCTGTCTATTAACGGATGAAGAAAAAATTCGTGCATGCGAATTATCCGTAAAAGCTGGCGCCGACTACCTTAAAACCTCCACAGGCTTTTCACTGCACGGCGCAACTGCTAAAGACGTTGCTATCATGAGAAAAGCAGTCGGACCAAATGTTGGCGTAAAAGCATCAGGCGGTGTAAGTAACTTGGAAGATATTCAATTAATGATAGATGCAGGAGCCTCAAGAATAGGCACTAGCTCGGCTGTAAAAATTTTTAGTTAAAAAGTGAAAAAACCGTCCAAATGGGCGGTTTTTCATCACTTAGCTGACTCGTCTCATTTTCAGATGAACTCACAATTTATCTGACCTCTTTCATAAATTCTCTTAAGCCTTCAACGATTTCGTTTGCCTTAGTACGATATAAATAATGATCCCCATCAAATGTCACCACTTGCCCATAGACAGAATCTTTTATTTGCTTATGATGCTCGGGTACCCACCTGTCAGTGACTGGATGATCCGCTTGAATAAAGAAAATAACAGGTAGATTTTTGGGGAATGACAAACTTTCAGCTGCTTTAAAATTTTCATACATCATTTCAGCCTCATTTAACTGAGTAGAATTATACATGTTCTTATGCTTAAGCATTCTCAATTGTCCCTTTGTTTTTTCATCATACGATAGGTCAGCATATGGGTCATCACCTAGCTTCACCTGCAATCGAGCTAAACCTGATTGTTTAAGAAACTTTATAGTTCTAATAATAGAAGAACCAATCTTTTTCTCGCTAATTGACGGAACACTGCTATCGAGCCCAACAAATGCACTCACTTCATTTGAATAGGTATTCACATAATCCAGTCCATAAAGACCCGAAATTGAGTGACCCATTAAAATATACTGTTCAATCTGAAGCTGCTGTAATGCTTCATGTACTTCACTAACTATATTTTTGGTACTCCGTTCCTTGTCAGTTGAATCACTTAATCCATAACCAAAGGGCTCCACAACAACAACCTTGTAAAATGGAGATAGTTCATCTACTAAAGGTTGAAAATCAAGTCCTGGTGCCGCCGTTCCATAACCAGGTAAAAGCACGACCGTTTCCTCGCCCTCGCCCTGAATGAAAACATTCAAATTTTTCCCATCTACTGTTACAGACTGACCATATGATTCTATTTTTCCTTGCTCCATTTTGTTGCAGACAATATTAACTACGAACACAATCAATAAAAAGAGTACTAGCGCTATCACTAAACCCGCTATGATTTTACCTATAATAGTTATCGTTTTTTTCATTCTATTTGCACGAGATTATAAAACTGCCAGTGCAGACCGCCTTAATAGCTCGTGCCACTCCTCCATTTCATCATTAACATCTTATCCGGCCACTTCCGCAAACCGTTTAGGATAGCTTACAAAATGAAGATGTCCTCCCTATGACAACAATATGAACGGAGTATGAACAAATTAGAAATGCTGGGGCGTGTGTAATCAATTAACGAGGAATAGATAACCGAAAAATAAACTCTACGAACAATTGAAAAAAAACATAAGGAGATTTTAACCTCCCTATGTTTCCATACATATTATTGATCAGTTTGTTCTTGCTTCTTTTTCAAATACTCTGCACGTATTTTCTCAAGTTGCTGCTTTTTATCAAATTGGGCAGGCTTGTGTTTCTCATGATACTTCGTCACAGCCGCCTTACCCTTAGTATCCAATTGATATTTTCCCACTTTGGTTCACCTACTTTTCCTGTCTTAAAGAAAATCTATTCAACTAATATAATATACCTTATTTTGCTGATGTATACATTTTTACTGTATTGGTGTGCCGCCTAACCTTACATATATAACCTTCATTCGCAATAGCAAATGTATTCCCGCTACAGCCTATTTTCCTTAAAGATAAAACTAACCAGTGAGAATCTTCTATATAGTATCGAACGCTTAACAATACTCTAGTTTGAATTAGAAAACGGCATTTCAACAGTATATTAATATGTCAATCTATAAAAGATTGATGAATGAATGAATGAATAGACATTTGCAAGACAATTAGCCTCATATAAAAAATAATTTCGATACCATTGAATTATGAAGATTACTGTCGAAATATACCTATATATAGTTGTGGGAGGAAGCAAATGATGAAGAAAAATTTACGGTTACGAAGCATCTCAGGGAAGTTAATGCTACTAATCACAATTATTATACTTGTAACAGTTGTGATTATCGGCTCAACAAGCTATTTTGTTGCCAAAGATCAGCTCTTAGAATCAGGTCAACGAGAACTCCAAAGCATTGTCAAAGGGGCCTATACTTCAATAGAGTTGATTAATGAAGAAGTGGAAAGTGGAAAAATAACGCTAGAAGAAGGAAAAGAACAAGCGAGAATTCTTCTAAATGGACCCGTCAATGAGATGGGAGAGTATGATTATCAAAAATCCAATTTTACTTACAAAGAGAATGGCTATATATTAGCTTTTGACGAGGATTTAGTGTTACAACTCCATCCTTCTAAAATCGGTGGAGCTCCTGCCGATGACCTTAACAGAAGTAATCGCGAAAAAATCATTGCAGGCGGCAAGTCCAAAAATGAATCAGATCGCTATGTCGTTTACTCTGATAAACAGCCAGATGGTTCTTTTAAAGATAAAACAGCCTATACTGAATATTTTGAGCCCTGGGGTTGGACTATTGGAATTGCTGTCTTTCAAGATGAATTTTATGAAGGGTTAAACATTTTACAATATATTATTTTTGGTGCAACAGTCGTACTTATTATTTTAAGCTCACTGGTGTTTTATTTAGGTATTCGGAAGAAATTAAATACTTTACAAGAAGTAGCTGAAGCCGCAACAAAAATTTCTAATGGTCATATAATGGTTACCCATCTACCTGAATCAAATGACGAAATTGGACAACTTGCGACCGCTTTTAATAAAATGTCACAGCAATTACGCACGCTCGTCGAAAAGACTAAAAATACAAGTGAACATTTATTGGATTCAGCAACTAACTTATCAGCCGTTTCAGAAGAAACATCTGCTAGTAGTGACGAAGTTGGTAGAGCCATTACTGAAATTGCTACGGGTACACAGGAACAAGCCAATGATTTGGACAACATAAACCAAACAGTAGAGCTATTATCAAATTCTATAGAAACCACGGAAAAACAAAGTAAAGTTATGTACGACATTACAAAACATGCAGAAAAAATATCATCCGAGGGAATTGAAATAGTACAACAATTACAACAGTCCAATACTATTTCACTAGCAGCCTCACAAGAAGTCAGTGATGAAATTAAAAAATTAAATGATCAAATAAATCAAATCACACAGGTAATGGAAACAATTGAAACAATCGCAGAGCAAACCAATTTACTAGCTTTAAATGCGAGTATTGAAGCTGCAAGAGCAGGTGAATATGGTAGGGGATTCTCAGTGGTTGCCGATGAAATAAGAAAACTAGCCGAACAATCGAAAATGGCCACCCACCAAGTACAAGGAGTGGTTTCATCCATTGTTTCAGAAACGACTAAAACAGTTGAAACTGTAGAAGGAACAATGGAAACTGCTAAAAAGTTAAATGATGATGTAGTCCTAACACAAAGTAAATTCAATCAGATGTCTGATTCTGTTAAACAAATTGTAGAATCCATATTAGCCGTTAATAAAGAAATGGACGTGATGACCTCCTATAATAAGTTGATGAGTGAAGGAATCGAAAGTGCGTCCAGCGTATCAGAACAGACGGCCGCTTCCGTACAGGAAATTGCTTCTTCCATCGATGAACACATTAAAGCAATTACTGATGTAGCTCATGCTGCTGAAAAACTAACGGAATTAAATCGTGAATTAAATTCTTTAATGGAGCGATATACAATATAAAAGCTAGCAAGCATTTGCACTATTGCCCTTGATGATTAGTATTGATTTTCTAAAAAAAGAGAGAAAGACACTTAACGTCTTTCCCTCTAGGGCATGAGGATATTTAATTTGGAGTTGAAATACAGAAATACCATATATGAATAACTCTCAAATAGGATAGTTAGTACATTCTTTAAGCAAAGAAAAAGATTTAAGTATGAGCGATCTTGATCAAAAATCAGATATTTCTCAAGCATCTATTTCACGATAGAAAGCGGCATTCAGGATGTGAATTTTACACTGTTAGCAATTTACACTAACGCATTTTCATACTCTTTTATCATCCCTCTAATATTTCAACATCATCTTGTATCATACTTAATCAGTTCCGCTAATTATGTATTCGCAATTTCCATCCATAGCCTTTCAAAGTACCCTCTCCCTTTATTAATTACTTCAAATATATCATCTCTCGAATATACAAAAGTAGATTCCATTAAGTTGATTAGGACTTAATCTTTATCATGTATAACATTCCAAATGGTTGTAGTTTAAATCTATTTACTTATCAACAAAATCTAATTTGCCTCCAAACTATTTACATAATATGATAATCATGGAAGGTATTTCTCTCACTATGCTTCTATAAGCAATGCATTATAGAATTGTCAGTTGCACTTATAATGCCAGCGACGATGTGTGCTGAAGGAGAAACAAATCTTGGTTATATTTTAACGCATAATTCGGAGGTTATTGACAATGGAAAAGAATAACGTTTACAAAGTAATAATTGCAATTTTAACATCTATTATAGTGATGGGTATTATAGTTATAAATTATCTCGTATCAAACGATAGTTATCTTACAAAGACCAAACAAAAAAGTTTGAGCGCTGAAGGTGAAAATGCAGAGATTGTAGAAACCGAAGAGGTAGAAGCAGTTGAGGTGATACACAAGCCCGATACTGATAAATCCTGTCTATCACCTGAAAACGCAATAGCTTTAGACGAAATGTATTCGAATTACCTAGCTTTTAAACGTGTAGCGCTTAATGAAGATGGATTACTAAATTTCGATAATGCAATTAGCGCTTACAACGGCATCACACAGAACTTAGCTACATCGATCCTTATGGCCCATACGACGGCTTATGACAAAGAAGTATACAAAGTGGTAAACGAATGGGCTGAGGATGCTTCTAACGTCTCAGATGACATGCTCGGATTCATTCAGGGTACGGTGGAGGTGAATGACTATAATTTAAATATCTTCAAAGCTTCGTTTGATGATCTCGATAACTTCTACGGAAATAAACAGAAGTGGGAGAATTGTCAATGATTCTGTAGGACATGGAGAGAGTAATTCTAAAGATTATTTGCTAGGATGGGAGGACGGAGAATCCCCCCGTTTACTGTGAAAAAGTATGGTAACGCAGTAGCGGTATTGTAGGAAAGTAGCATGCTAACGTTTCAGATCCACACTGGCAAGCACAAGAGATACTTATTCTTTCAGCCGTTTCAACCATAACGTGCATACTCATATTTGTTAATGTCCATTACATACTTTTGAAATTTGATTAATTCAGTACAATTAATCATAGTTTCTTCTGATTGATTCCTTTAAGAAAACAATTATTTAATCGTTTATTTATCTCGGAATGATGGAATTCATAAAATTGCATTGAATCATCTTTATTAAAAAAATATTCAACTTCTGCCCGATTGGAATATACCGTATCCCTAACCTTAAAAGAACGATCATAGTGACTCGATAGTTCCTTTCTTTTGGAATTCTTCGAACTCCCTATAGAGTAAGTAGATTCAAAGACTTCTCTTTTCTGGTTTAGATTTGTATTCATAAATATTGATTTACTGTAAGGCATTAAATAATCAAATGCGATATCTACTCTTCGAATAAAATAATTACTTGGAGCGCACTTAAATATAAACTTAAACATATCTGTTACAATTTGAATATTTTCATTAGATTTATATAGTGCCAAATAGTCTTCATCGATAAATTCCAAAACACCGTTACCTAAGGTGGCTCCTTCGATGTATGTATCTCCGTTACTGCTAGTCCTTTCCTCTTCTGATAAAGGCAAATGCAATAGATTAAAAACGTTGTCACTAGAACGAGCTAAAGACCTTCCATGATTGGTTTCTTCGCTAGTAGTCTCACCATTAAAGTTAGTTTCTCCCTCATCCTAGGAGGGGGAAAGTTTAAAAGATTGTTTAAGATTAGTTAAGTCATTAATTGCTAATGGTCTTAATAGTTGTTGCTGTAATTGTATTTGACAATTAGTAATATGTATGTTGTACGGATAGATTTTTAAACAGATGTGTAAGTAATAATTATAATAACCATTCCCAATATGTTGCATTTTCCAAAGAGGCTTGTACTTTTCAATTAAATATAAGATTAACGCCTTAGGGAATTTTATATTATTATGCACTGTATCAAGGGATACAACTTTTTTATAGCCCATCACTATACCATTTTCTGTTGTAAAAATTCTTCTATCATTAAGATTAATTAAATTAATTGGAATAACTATCATTCTTATCACCTAATTATGAGAAGAATCTAGTATTATCAATACTTTGAACCACCTAAAATTACAAAAGCCTATGGTTATTATATAGAAGCAACTAGATTCTAATTATTAGAGAGTAAATAATTTGCTTTTTATTTTTTCGATTCTAAATACTTATCAATATCTGCTTTTGAAATCCTCATCACACCATTTATCCGAACAACCCTTAAATCATCTTCAATAAATCTTGTGAATGTTTCATTAGCAACTCCAACATACTTAGCAGCTTCCTTTTTATTCATCCATTCTTTTTCAGTCGACAAAACTAATGGATTATTGGATAACCACTCACTAACTAACACATCTAATCGTTCTAGCAGTATGCCATCAATTTCTTTTTCTAACTGCTTCTGAAATTCATCATAGAACATAATTTTTGCACCTTTCATGAAACAATTTATTTACTCCCTACTACTCACTTTACTTTCACTAACAAATCAATTTCTAAATAACATTTTGTCATTTTTTCAGAAATGTACTGCGACACAATATGTTAATTTAGAATTAATAGCGCTATAAAAAGTAGCTACTCTTAGTGGGAGAAGAACTGATATGAGAAAAGCTCCTAAAATAGTACCTTATCAAAAAAACGGTAAGACTCTATTTAAATTCCAAGCTTATTTAGGAGTTAAATACTTTGACTGGCAAAAAGGTGAAGACTACCCGTCAAGGTTTTCATTCTATAGCCGAAGCGAAAAAAGAATATAGACGGATTCTACAAGAATTCGAAAAGGGTGAAAGAATAAGGAGACAAACTGAAACATTTGAAGATATTTTTCACTTATGGGTTAAGGTTTATGAAACACAAGTTGAGCAAAGTACATTCCTTAAAACTTCACAACTTTTTAAAAATCATATACTCCCTGCACTAGGTAAATACAAAATCGATAAAATCAATACCCTTTTGTGCCAAGAATTCATTTTTGATATTACTTCAAAAATTTCGAAAACATCTCAAATCAAGTCTTATACAAGCTTAGTTTTAGATTTTGCGGTGACTTTAAATTTATAATCTTAGATAATCCAATGAAACCTGTTAAGATTCCTCGGAAACAAGTAAATATGTCTGAACAAAATGACCATGAAAACTACTACACACAAGAAGTATTAAAAAAATTCTTAAAACCCCTAGATTTAGAGAGCAATTACATGAAAATCACTTTTTTTAATTTACTTTCATTTACCGGAATTCGAAAAGGAGAAACTGTTGCATTAAATTGAGAGGATATTGATTTCGACAAAATTTAATTACAATTAATAAAGCTATTTCTCGAGAAAAAACGGCTTATATCTAAAACAATCTAAAACAAAAAAATGAATTAAAATTGTTGGATTAACCCACCGAGGTAAAAAACAAATAGTATTTAATAATCGTGTAAATTCCTATCAATCCAACAAAATCTATTGTCTGGATAAAAGCTATTCAAAAAAATACAACCTAAAACAAATCACCACGCATGGACTACGTCATACGCACTGTAGCTTATTATTTGAAGCAGGTCGTACATTAAAAGAGGTTCAAGATCGACTTGGACGCAACGATATTCAAACTACAATCAATATCTATGCTCACGTTTCAAGTAATAGCCGAAATGACCTTCTAGAAAAAATCTTGAATTTTATGAATAATTAAAATGCAAACAGGCCCTTTAAGGCTTACACCTTAGAGAGATTAAAACCTATTTCATAAACAAACAAGAACGTATATTCCTATAACCTATTTACTTTATTGTAAAATAACTGTACCATATGCATAAGCTTATGTTTATGGAAAAGAGGGGTTTTATGGATTGTTTGAAACAGGCCATTTTTGAAATTTCACAACTACATGTTGGAGAAGAATTTCTTGTTAAGGACCTATTTAAAGGTTACCAATGGAATAGATTAGGAATTGGTGAAAGAAGAACATTAGGGTCACTTTTTTTAAACGAAGTTAAAAATGGACAACTACAGTCTATTGTTGAAGTTGTTAATAAAAACAGTGCCAATCAACAATTATATGTTAAATTAGAAGTTTTGGAGTTGAAATAATATATGAAGAAAAAAAAACCTACAGTTATTGACATGTTCTGTGGCTGTGGAGGTTTATCTAGAGGCTTCATGGACGCAGGATATGAAGTATTATTAGGTATAGATAATAATGATGATGCTCTAAAAAGTTTTAAAGCTAACCATGATGGTGCAGTAAGTATGAATGGTGACTTATTTAAAGGTTCTACTATTTTAGAAATGGCTAGCGCTATAAATAATAGAGAAGTAGATTTAATTATTGGTGGACCACCATGCCAAGGGTTTTCATTAACAGGTAGTCGGATCGAAAATGATGAACGAAACCGTTTATTCAATGCTATGGTCCATGCAGTAGAATTTTTCCAACCTAAAGCTTTTCTATTAGAAAATGTGCCTGGATTAGCGACATTATACGATGGCAACGCACGCCAAGCTATTATCGAAGAATTTTCAAAATTAGGCTATACAGTGAGAGATCAAATACTATATGCACCTGATTATGGTGTGCCACAAATCCGTAAACGTTTGTTTTTTATCGGACTTTTAGATGGCCAGGAATTTGAATTCCCCGAGCCAATACTTACCCCAGATAAATATGTAACAACTGGTGAGGCAATAAGCGACCTTCATGACTTTACCCCCGTTGATATGGGAGAAGAAGTCAGCGAGTATCATAGTGAGCCTAAATCTAAATATCAAAAAATGATGAGAAAAAAATCTAAATTTCTATACAATCATGTAGGTACCAAACATACAGACCATGTTATTGAAGTAATATCGCAAGTACCCGAAGGTGGAAATCACAAAGATCTTCCGCCAGGTGTTGGTGATAGTCGTAAATTTAATGAAGCTTGGACACGCTATCATAGAGACAGACCTTCAAAAACTATTGATACCGGGCACCGTAATCACTTCCATTATGAATTCAATCGCGTTCCAAGTGTTAGGGAAAACGCTCGACTACAGTCATTCCCAGATGATTTTAGGTTTTATGGTAATAAGACTCAACAATATCGCCAAGTAGGAAATGCTGTACCACCTTTGCTTGGATATGAACTCGGGAAAAAACTAAAAGATTACTTGAAATAAGGAGCTTATATATAATGAATTTTATTGATATTTTTGCAGGTTGCGGAGGGCTTTCTGAAGGTTTTGAGCAAAATCCTGAATATAATATGTTAGCTTCAGTTGAATGGGAAAAACCTCAAGTAATTAATTTACGAAACCATCTTAGGAATAATTACGGAATGGAAGATGCTGACGAAAGAGTAATTCGTTTTGATGTCCAACGCACTGAAGAATTAATTAATGGTTGGGAAGAAGACCCTGAATATGGTTCACATCAAGGTTTAGATAATTTAGTGAACGGTGATAATGTAGATTTAATCATTGGAGGACCACCATGCCAAGCTTATTCTATTGCTGGTCGTATTCGAGACAATAATGGTATGCGTGATGATTATAGGAATTTTCTATTCGAAAGTTATATGCGTCTTGTACGTCATTATCAACCTCAACTATTTGTTTTTGAAAATGTACCTGGTATTTTGAGCGCTCGCCCTGGTAACGGTGCACTTGTCACTGATTTGATCCGTGAAGAAATTCAAAATTCAGGATATGAAATAATAGATGATTTACATGCGGCACAATTTGATCTTACACAGTACGGAGTTCCCCAAAATCGTAAACGTGTAATTATCATCGGATTACGCCGGGATTTATATGAAGGATATCAAGATATCTTGCATAGTTTTTATCAGAATATCATGCCTCAATATCGTGAAGAATTACGTACTGTAAGAGATGCTATTGGCGACCTGCCACATTTCATTCCTACTGGAACAGTACAAAGAGTAAACGGAAAAAATACTTCACACACGTATAATTTTGATGTACCAAACCATTTCCCTCGTTTCCATAGTGAACGGGATATTCAAATTTTCCGTATTTTAGCTGAGGATATCGAAACCGGGCGTAATGAGTATACTAATACCGAGGCATTACGACAATTATATACAGAAATGACCGGACGCCAATCTAATGTGCATAAGTATCATGTTTTACGATGGAATGAGGCCAGTAATACTATTCCAGCACATTTATATAAAGATGGACTACGTCATATACACCCAGATTCTACTCAAGCACGATCAATCACTGTTCGTGAAGCTGCACGACTTCAAACATTCCCAGACAATTACGAATTTATTTCAAGTACGGGGGATAATTACAAAATGATTGGCAACGCTGTACCACCGAAATTTTCAGCTAAATTAGCTAGCGCATTACTTAATATTTTAACCTAAAATTATTTCATAGTCTCTATAATACCAATAAATTGGAATTATAGAGACTTTTATAATATTATTTAATTATAACTAGAAAGGACGTGTTTAAATGACATACCTGTTAAAACGATTAGGACACCAAGAACTAGGCAGTATTACAACCGAAAGTCCAAGACCTTCAAGAGGACGCTATTTAATGATGCCTAAAAGCAATGAATTTTTAAGTAGCCTTCCACACCTTTCACAAACAGTTTTAAATGATTATCGAATCCTAACAATTATTCCTTTATATAAAGACCGTTTTGAACGAAATTATTGTACTTTTGTCTACAATAATGATAAATACCACGGTGGTGGTAATGGTGGACAGCCTCGTGATGAATATCGCATTTACTTAAATCGCGCTTTAGAAGGAGATACATATTATTTTGAAGCAAATGACATTTTAGTTTTAAAGCCACATGTACTTATTACAAATGTCGATGGTGTTGAAGAATCTGAAACAGTTTACTTTTCATATTTAGAAAAGAATCGTTCAAGTAGATTGTATCAATATCTCGACGAATGTATAACTAACTATCCAATACGTGGTGGTTACGGTGTTCTAGAAGATGAAATAGAAGAAGTCGAACGAGCAATACATAATATCCTACACCCAACAGCTGATAACCGAGATCAAAATATGGAGGAATTTAACGAAAATACAGCCATAGATGTTTCTTCAAGAATTACTACACGTTCAAATAACAGTGGGCGTTCTATAGAAGATTTATTTAATAACCAAACAATGTTCCGAAATTTTGTTCAAGTAGCATATCGAGGTCGCTGTGCAATAACTAATCAAGTAATTCGTTCTGGAAACTTCCATAACCTACAAGCTGCTCATATACACCCTCGTAGTCATAATGGTTTATACACGCCGAACAATGGTATTTTAATGAACCGCGATATGCATTGGGCTTTCGATGTTGGATGCTTCACAATTAATGAAGATTATACGATCCAAGTTCATCCTGAGGTGGAAAGTGAGTATCTTCATTCTTTTAACGGTCGTCAAATTTTCATTCCAGAAACAGATTTTTTCCGACCTTCACCACCAAACCTCGAATATCATCGAGATAACATATTTGGCGGTTTTTTAGAAAGAGGCAGAATAATGTAACCTAATTTAAAATACTGAAACACTGATTTAATAGTTTTTCAGTATTTTAAATTTACTTATTTTTATTCACCCTTCATTAACTGTAATAAATTCTTTGATGGCTTTACACTTCCGATAAAACATTAACGTATCCCCTTTTGATGTTCATTTCATTTCTTAATTTAAATATGTCTTCATATTTAATGCTACCAATTTCAACACTGTATTCAGTTTCAACATTCCGGACAAACAACAGCTTGCGAGTTTTTTAGCTATTGTTAAAAATGTTTGACTACATTTTTGACTACGAATCTTAAAATTAATTTTGTGAGGGCAAGTATTTATATTTGTGTTACCAATTTGACCATTTGTTAAAAACACTCTGAATGTGTGGAGTGTTTTTAACAGAAGTGCGACTACCTCTTAAATTATGGGGTAATCTAACCACTCCTTATAATTTAAATATCATTTCTCCATGTTTTTACACCACTAGTTATAGGTAATGCCCTAATTATTTCTCTAAAAGCTTCTAAATGACTTTCAGGAGTCTTCCAAACATACCTCTTTAACATTTCTGGTATCTCTCCTCTTTCCCCCTCTTTTTCAGGAAGTGCTAGTGTAATAATTGAAAATTTCTCTCTTTTTTTCATTTTCTCTGTTATCGCATAATCGATCTCTTGCTCCAAAAAACCATCATCAACATAATTAGGGGTAACAAAGAATACTGCTGCACAAGAGTCTTGCATCCCCTTTAACAATGCTCTATGAAGCGCTTCACCCGCAGCCATTGCATCTTCGTCCAGCCATGGATCAAAACCAAGTTCTTTTAATAAACTATAATATTCACGTACAACTGGTTTATCTATGCCCTTGTGACTCAAAAAAATCTTTTGTGGAAAGTTCAAAATAATATCCTCCTTTAATATGTGAAAACTTATTGTAGGAAATCCTGTTTTTATATCGGTATCAAAGAGAGGAGCTACTTTTATAATACCTTTCAACCAACTAGTATCATTAAACTCTGAATGTGACTCCTTTAATAAACCAAGATTTATATAATAATAGTTTCCTTCTATAATTATCCATTCAAAATCCCTTTTGTATTCACCCATTTTTTGGAATAAAACTTTTTGATTGCTATGATAAATAGGTACGGTAAAATTAATGATTATACCTTCATCCTTTTTCCAAGGCTGATGATCATCATTATGAAATTCAATTAAAATTTCATTTACTTCCTTAGATATATGTAATGTCTTCATTTATTCTCTCCGCTGTTTTGCATATTTTCTTATTTGATTTGATAAAGAAATAATCAATTCGGTTTGTACATTTGATTTAATATGCTTACTAAATTCAATTATATTTGGATATCTGAAAGTAACCATTGCATTAAAATTTGATGGTTGGAATTTAGCATGTATAATCTCTAAATGATTTAAATTCATAATTTCATCATATATATCACTATCGTTTATAAAGGATCCGCTATATAACTCTGATTCTAGGTTATCTAAAAAATCTAGACCTTCAATTGTCACATCCATTAAATTTTCACTATACTTTTCTTTAAAAAGAAAATTGATAAATCGCTTGTTAGTTACTTTTATAGGAGAGATTGAATTTTCAAATACCATTTCAATATTTTTTTTGAGATGTGAAAATTCACCACTTTTCTGAAAAAAGATCCATAAAACCTGTTCAGTAATTATTAAATAAAATTTATTTTTTGCATCAGGAGGATTATATTCATATTTCCCTTGATCAAAAAGAGACTGATAATCTCCATTAAAATCAGTTAGATAGAACTCTGAAAGATGTGTGTTAACTCCTAACAGTAAAACTAATACTGATGTCTCATATTTCTCCAAAGTCTCTTGATCCAAGAGACCAAACAAATTTTTATAAAAAGACTTGTGATCAAGATATTTGTAAATAACTCCACAATTAAATGGAATTTCAGTTGTATTCATATCTATAACCCTAGTAGTGACTTTATTTTATCTTCATTAAGTAGTGTTCCTTCTGAATAGTGTTCAATAAATACTTGCTTTAAATCTTCATAAGCTTGACTAATTATTTCCTTTAAAGTTGCATCTGTATTATAAATGTAAAGTCTAAAGGAGTTTTTAGTATTTTCTATTCCAACCAGGATAGAATGGTATATAAATCTTTCATTTGCAGCATCAATTATTTGTTTGTAATATATATTAAATTTTATCTTTAAAATAATACGTTTTTTTAATATTAATTGTTTTACTTCATCTTTACTTAATAAATCCCCACCATCATAATTCTGTGAATTAATTCTCTCCTTCACATCCTTTTGATTTGAATATTCATGATCAAATGTTATATCAATGCATTCGAAATCACTAAAACTCGATTTATCATTATCTAGCTCTAAAAATAAATCTAATAGTTTAATAGTGTTCGGACTAATATAATCGTATGACTCAGCAGTCCATCCATCCTCTTTCAATTTAAAGTTTAACTTTTGGTTTAGTTTTGGTGGGTGAAGAGCAAACTTTTCAATATTTAAAATATATTTAATGAAATCCCTGATAACTGTTTTCACAGAAGAAAATTTCACAGTATTTCTAGTCTGAAAATAAATTATTTTCTTTTTAAGATAAATATCTACCATTAATTGATGTTCTTCATAATATTTTGTACTAAGTTCTGTATCTCTATTATAAAAGAATTTTTCAATTTTCTTCTTTACCAAGAAACTAGCTTTACCATTAGAATAATCTACCATCTCTATATACGAGGTTTTTAGCTCTTCTTTATTCCACGCTTCGATGTATTCTATCAAATCATTTTCTTGAACTTTCAAGTCTTCTTTAAAGGCGAGGTAAAAACCATCAGTTGCATCTAACTCAGGATTAAAAGCTGCTTTTTTGAATTGTTGAAAAATTTCTCGTGTAAGTTGCCCATTAGTAAATTGATATAATAAATATTCATTAGTATCTTTCCCAGTTTTTACACTTGCAGGGAGGATTATTTGATTTAGTTCTACTATGTTCTTTATCTGAAACTTATTTAAAACTCTAAGTGAATGTTCAAGAGTACTTATTTCTTTTTCACTAGGTTCATATAACTTTATAACTTCCTCATTGGAAATATTTGCATTTTCAATATCTTTCCTCACTTTGTCTCTCCTTCTTATATAAAAATAGAAGCTCAGAGTATACATATGAATAGAATTACTCGACTTGCCACTCTCAAAATTTTCACACCCTACCCAGTGCCTAGTTTTTTGTGGCTTTAGTCATTCGTAATATCAGCGCTGTTATATTTATGTAAAATCTCTCTAAATTTATTTGTACGCACTTTCGAACATTATACCCTTTATAATGTTACCTGTCTGTTTTTGGCACTGTAAATTCTTAAAAAAACTACAAAAACATACAAACTGAACAAAACTATCCATAGCTCTCAATAGTACGTGATCTTTAACCAGCCCTTATTTGTGTAAATGATATATGGTTCAATTATATGTCGGTGTAGTCATTCTTACTGAAAAATAAAAACATAGTACTCGACGTGGTTTCGAGACAAAAAAAGAAGCTGAATTAGCACTTGCTAAGCTTAAAATTGAAATCAACAAAGGTACATTCAAAAAAGGCTATCGTAGGGGATGCAGAAGAAGCAGAAAACTTCTACACTCGTGAATAGTTAATTCAGTTCCTATAAATGCCTTGAGCAAGAAAGTAAACACAAAGCATATGTCCTATTCCATCTACTTGCCTACAGCGTAAAGGTGAAGCGTTGGCTCTAACGTGGAATGACTTAAACCCCACAACAAATGAGCTACGTATTAATAAGGCACTTTCACGAGGTAAAGATAATCAGCTATAAGATAAGTCTACAAAAACAGGTGTTGCTTATACTATTAAATGGATCCTAACACAATGGTAATATTAAAAGAGTGGAAGAAAAAACAAAAGCAGGAGTATTTAATACTAGCCTTCAATACAATGCAAACTAAGCAGCTTGTGTTTAGTAATGAACTTAATGAATACCTACAGCCTACAAAGACCAGTAAATGGATTGTACATGTTCAGAACAAATATGGGCTAGGTACAATTACAACACACGGTTTACGTCATACGCATTGTTCATTGTGTAAGAAGCGGGTACTAGTTTTAAGGAAGTACAGGATCTTTTAGGACATACAACTACTATGAACATTTACGCTCACGTTACGAAAGAAGCAAAAGAAGAAGCGATTATGAAGTTCGCCAGCTACATTGAAATGTAGTTAGGCGCCTCCTTTGACTACATTATTGACTACGTTCGATTGATATTCATTGAATCTATATGAAATAGTGCAAAATAAAAAAACCTTGATATACAAGGGTTTTGACACTGTTTGAAATCCAATGATTTCGTATTATGGAGACGGCTGGTCTTCTACCACCAATCTTATAAAAGTGTTGATATATCAGTGATTATAAGGGTTTTCCGCTAATTTCATAACTAATAAAATGCCATATTAAATGCCATTTATCAAAAACAGCGTTGTCGGGGGCAAGTTTTTATAATAAATAAGTAAGATTGAGGCTAATGGCTTCAATCTTTTTTATTTGGTGATTAACAGGTGGCAAGTAAAACACAAAAAGTAACGTTTATAGTTAGTACTCTATCCGTTACTTTTTAATTTACACACCTCTAACCTTTATTAAGCAACTTATTAACTCCTTCATACTCATCAAAGGACAACTTACAGGTGACATTATTAAACGCTTTAGCTGTTCTTCCATTAAGTAAATCTCTGTAATCTCTTCTCTATAATAACCAAAATGCTCTTTCGATTTTTGGGTCCTTTTTAATGCATTTTCTACACTCATTATTACCCAATCTTGTTCATCACATGTCTCCAATAAATAATATCCACGCTCATTATCTACATATTCAAAAATTCTATTGCCCTTATAGTTAATATTTCGTACCCATACTTTCTCTTGGCGGTCTATTAAAGCGACATTTTTTTTATGATTAGCTTTAATGAACAAACTATTTTCAAGTGCTTTAGGATCATAATGTTCTAAAAAAACAAAACACCCTGACCACAAAGTATCGTCAATTTGAGGCTCTACTCGTTTTATACCAACAGGTAAAATACAGGAACTAGTATCAATATCCGTTACTTCTATAAATATAAAAGAAAAGCAGTGACAATAAGCAATTGAACCGTATTTCTTTCGGGAAGAATTGTATGGCTTTGTATTAAATCCTTCATTTTCAAATCTAATTACACTAGCAAAATCAGCTTGGGAATCATACCACATAACAGACCACCCACTTTAATATATTAAAATGTTACTATATATATATTTTACTATTACCTTATCTAAAAACTCAAAATATCAGTTTAATTGTACAATGATGGATTCCCAGCTTTTTTATGTACAAAGCTCAGATTCATATTTAATTACTGTATCATATAATTCTTGAGCGTGAATGTTAATGGTTTTTACTTCATCTTCCATACTTTTAAATAATGGATAGAAAGCCATATCAATTAAACGTACTGTATCTTGAATTTCTTGAATGGACATATATGCCATGCCACGATCCTCATGCCAACGATTTTCAGTGATTTCATCAATTCTTTTCATCAAATTAGCTACCGCCTGCAGTACAACTCGTAAATCAATCATTTGTACTGATAATCCTGAAGCATCGTTACTATTTTCGAGTACTACTTTTTCTAATAAGTGCTGTCTTTGTTGCTGCATGTTCATCATTTCCCTTCTATTATATACGTTATTTGTTTGCTACTGATTTTAGTAGTAATTGTTTATTGTGGTCTGACATAACACACCATTCTTTGGCCGTAACTTTCATGTATCCTCACTTCCTTCATATTAAAATACTTCTGTTGGTCCATCTACATTAGTTAGCCAGTTGTATAAAGGTACTGGACGCACATTTGCGCGCTCTTGAACTTTCGTTGATATTATGCCTATCCCTACGTTGTATTGCCTTCTTATGGGCCCCTACGAATATGGCACGTATTGTTTTAGTGACTGTCAGTACACCCTCTTTAATATCTTTGATCATTTTAAAAATAACGTTCTTGGCCAATATGAATTCCTGAATATTACTTACATTGGATGCTAGTACCACTTTATGCAGTCATCCTTAAAGTTATCTGGAAGAGGTAATGAGAGCATAAAATCATAAAGCATTTGCTGAGATTTATTCATGTATTCCTTATGAGCCTCTTTTTCAGCTTTTGCCACTTTATAAGTTTCTTGTAATGTAACTACCTCAAATTCCTCGAAAGGCTTGATATGGCTTTCGCATATTTCAGTTTGGTACGGCAAAATAATATATATGTTTGCACCATTTCCACCCTTTTCCTTCGTAGTTGACTGTTTCTTTATGATTCCTAGTAATTCCAATTTTGAAATAGCACGATAAACCGTCTTTGTGCTTATCTCCAACGATGTAGCAATTGTGGAAGCTTTTAAATGACAAGCCCCTGGATGTTCCAAAGCGTGACTAACAAGTTTGAAAATGATGGCACGTTCACTTTCTGTTAGGCCATAGAAATGTGCTACCATGTGATTTTCTACCGCTGGTCCATATCTGTTATTGAATCAAATGTCGTTACGAGAGCTGTTTTTTTATTGCCAATATAAAAAGCAACTACATTTCTGCAGCTGCTTGATTATTATATTAATTATTAAGAGCATGTTTTAAAAGATTAAAAGAATAAATGATTAAGATTCATAATTCAACGTTTAAGATTTACTCCCACATGATGTTTCACCATTTCAACGGTAGGACATTGCGGTGGGACATTAATATAATAATAACTATTATACACCCATCAAATGCACCAAAATTTTTGCATGGTCCATAAAAAAAGGGAGTTCAGTTGTTTAGATTTACATTAAATCTTTTAATATGTCTATGTTATTAAGATAGATTTGTTCCTCACAAGTATTTAAAATAATAGAATTATATTTTTTTATTTCTTCTTCATTTATTTCAAAAATATCAGGCTTTGGAGAATTATTTATATCAGAAATTAAGAGTGCTTTACTCGGTGAAATAGGATAATATAACTCTAATTCTTCTGTTTCTACATCATTAGAATATTTACCTTTAATATTTACAATCGGTTGATCAGATGTAATAAATGTGGATTTACTATTAGTTAATAGAGTCCACTTAGAATCTTTTTTCATAATTAAAGAATGAGATAAATTTGTAGCTAAAATATGAGAAATTACATTCCACATTCGCTCGATATCGGCATCCATTTTATTAGCAATATCTTTTGTATTTCTTATAACAGAGTTTTTCATCTTTTTAGTTCTATAGTATTGCGTACATAAAAATATAGAAAAGTCTATCCTTGTATCTTCATTATAAAATGGGCTAACATCCATTTTTTTAAAGATTCTAAAATTGGTAACGCATTTTTTTCTATATTTGTGTGAAGTTCTTCTTCCGCATTAACAATTAAAATTTCAAATTCTTTCTCAATTTCTTCATTGTATATTCCTTTGGATTTTAGATCATTTATCATATCAAATACTTTTTTGAACTTTCTAACCCATCCCATGTTTACTGCTTCATTATAAGTTCCTTTAATAAATGCACCGTAGATAACGGACTCATCATTTTCAGTGAATTCTTTTAATCTATAGAATTCGCGTTCTTTAGCTGTTTTTTCTTGATTAACAGGGAAAGTTTTTTTATCCTGTACTCGGTGACAAAATACTTGCTTATCATTAAAACGCCAAGCTTTTAAATAAGATTCCCATACATAATGTTGTTGAATTTTCTTTTCCAATCTGTTCACCTTCCAAACTACGCATAATATTTAACTTAAACTGTTCTCATAGGTGGGTAAATTTTTTTGAAGATAAATTTATTCTACAACCCCTCCAACAAAATAATGGTGTTCCTGCTACCATCAAATTACAATTAAGCACTTTAAAAATGCACTAAATTTTGTTAGTCAATTCTAACAAAATTTAGTGCATTTTTTATTGAGCTTAAACATTAAATATCAATAAATTAAAAATTAATATCACTTAAATAAATTTCTTGGTTAACCAGCCATGTATTCAATGGCTGCATTTTTAATTCTTTCTGCGCGAACATCTTGAATATATTTCATTCTTATTTCATCAATTGAAGCATCATAAATTTCCCCTATATTAGTAAATTTTTCACTCAATCTACTAATTATTTTGTGTGACAATTTTAGATTATCTATATTATGGCTTCTTAAAATCTTATATAGTGATTCGTGTTCTATTTCAGGAACTTCCATTTCATTTCTACATTTAGGACAAAAAGCAAAATCTTCCTCACTTGTTTTGAAATCACATTTAAAATTACTGCAGTGATATTCATTTTCAAATTTTAAAGTTTCCATTAACTGATCCATTTTAGGCGTTGTAGGATAATATGCTTGATTATTTTCGATAGCTATTGAGATGTTTTTAAATTCACTAACATCCTTTAATATTCCATCTGAAATTAATATACTAGGATTAAATGACATAAAGTATCCAAAGTGTCCCTGACCTATACTTTTTTTCGTATGATCAATTGATAATAGATTCGAATAAGCTAAGACTTCAAAAACTTGAGGAATTTTCTCATATAAGGTTGTCGAGACATAAAAACCTATTGATAATTTACTTGCCTTATCTCTTCTTTTAATATTCCATTCCTTTAAGTTCGGTATAAGAAATTTCTTTACCAAATCTTCTGCTTGATTTATATATTCATTATACTTTATTAGTCTTTTCTTTAATGTGCTGAACTCTTTCCATTTCGTTTCAAGTACGACTCTTATACTATTTATTACCTTTTGCATTCGTATACTTTTGTTCTTAAACTCACCAGTACTTTCTAATTCATCTATTATATGAAAAACAAAACGTGGATTCCCATTACTACATGTACAAATGGTATCTATTATTTCAGGCTTTACAGATAGCATTTGCCAATATTTATCATCATAATCTTGAATTCTCTTTTTTAGTATTTGTTTAATATAATTTAGATTATCCTTGTTATTTGGAAACCAACTTAAACTCAGCTCTTTAGCATCTTGCCCTCTTTCGAAATACTTTCCGTAATTCGTTATGCCTGGATACACAGCTGCTTTACAAGCTATTTGTGGGTCTCTCAATCCTTTAAAGAATGAGAAAAATTTTTCCTGTTGAGTAAAGGAAAATACATGTGCTGCTTCATCAAATAATAAGACTATTCTTTTAAGATTAAAATCTTCAATTAATTTTTTCAAAAAAGTTTTAAAACTATTTGGATTATCTAATATATTACTTAAATGTGTAGATGGCGCTTGATCTTTTAAAGCCATATTATCTTCGATATCACCTGTCTCTAAAACATGAATATATTCAGATAACAATTCGAAATAAAAATCATAATTATTTTTAGATTCTTCATTTCCAAAGATATTTGAAAGTCTACTATTTAGTTTATCGATATTATCAGGTTTTAAACTTTTTATCTTAATTAATACCTCCAACAAAATCTTTCCCATTGTCCATTGTAAAAAAGGATCGATTCCATTTTTAATCATTTTTATTCTTTCAAGCCGAATCGATTCTTCGAAGCTAACCCATACTCCTAATACACTATCTTTTTCAAATGAAGCATTTACCTGTAAAGCAGCGTACTTCATTAACATTGTCTTTCCAATTCCTCTACTGCCTTCAAAAAGATACTGTTCAGAATCAGTTAATCTCTGAATTTTTTCTTTACTATACTCAACAAAGTATTCTCTTATAAACTCATCATCTAAACTCTCGGTTCTATCAGCTATATAATCACCTAATGACATTTCTAAAGCTCTCATAAGACCACCGTCCTTGTTACATTTGCCAATTTTATTAATTCAGAATTCTTATTTTCAAATTTTAAAACATACATTGTTGCAAGTATACTTACTACTGACGTTAAAAATTTTTTAAAATTATTGAAATCCGATATACTGTATTCAATCTTTAATATATCCTGCTTTTTAAGTGTTTTGTATCTCCCATGTACTACGTCACTTAAATCTTTATAAGTTTTATCTAGATATTCACTAATAGAATCTCTTTTAGTTTGAACTTCTTCTATATTGGTATAAAAACTACTGATATAGTCTGTTTTATAGAAATTGTATTCTCTTATTAATTTGCTAACATACTTATCTGCTTTAGCATCATGTTCTTTAAATAAATGGAATTCTACTTTATGATCAAGATAGAAAAATGACATACACCCTAATTCAAGTACACTTCTAAGTGTAAGGATTCCTTGTCTATAGAATCCAGATGTTGCAGAGTTAACACTTGCAAGAATATCTGAAGTTATCTCGTTCCATAATTGTCCAACTTCTGGATCGACCTGGTCAATCCCTTCTAATATATCTAGAGTACTATCTATTAATTCTAGAATTGGTGTAATATCATTATTTCCTATTGTTTTTGACATGATTTCTTGAACATTTTTAACTATATTTTCTTCGTATAATTTTTTTGTATAAGACATTGTGCCCCCCTAAAATGTATTGGATTATAAGTTTGTAATTCAACATAACTAGCTATTAATATACCATATTTACCAAATATTTATATAATAATATTTAAAACTCATTTGAAATAAGTTTTATTACAAAAAAATTGTAACTTTTTAACAAATAATAAAAAAACTAAATACAATTAAATAGGTAGTGTCTATGTAAACAATTTATTTAATTGCTTCATTGCTCTTTTCTTATTCTTCTCCAGTTGTTGCACCGTTACCGACTTAGAAGCAAGATTATTTAAAGTTAGGGATCAATACATTAAAACCTAACCAACTTGTTTTCAGTAATGAACGTAAGGAATATCTCTAGCCAACCAAAACACGGAAATGGATTGTGCAACTTCAAGAAAAATATAATTTAGAAAAAATCACTACACATGGATTACGACATACCCATTATTCATTGTTATTTGAAGCTGGTGCAACAATAAAAGAAGTACAAGACCGCTTAGGACATACTGATGTTCAAACTACTATGAACATTTATACTCACGTAACAGAAAAAGCGAAAGAAGTTGCAGCCGAAAAGTTTGCAAAGTATATGGATTTTTAACGCTTAAAAAATGCCACTTTAAATGCCATCTATTGAAATTAAATGCCCCTCAATGGCATAGACAAAATAAAAAACCCTTGATATACAAGGGTTTTGACGTTCATTGAAATCCAATGAAATCGTATTATGGAGACGGCGGGAGTCGAACCAACCGTCTTAAAGTATTGATATATCAAGAGCTGCGGGGGTAATTGATTTTTTGACTACGTTTTTGACTACGGTAATACTAATGTTTTTTCGAAGCAAATGCAATAAATTTTGATTAAATTCTAATTCTAGCTTTTCTCATTTTCGTTTAAAGATTTCAATAATTCTCTACCTCTATCCAAATCAAAGGAAACATTTGAAGTAAGTAGTTCTTGTAGTAAATTATATAGTTCGATAATGTATGTGTCTAACTCTTCATCTTTAAGTGATTCATAATCTAATTCTTCTAAAATAGCATTACAAACTTCCATCATGTCCTTATTTTGTAAAATTCTATTTGAATTTTCTATTTCAATTTCGTAATCAGGTTCATTTTTACTTTTAGTCAACACACTCACTATATAATGTATTATTTCAATCGCATCTTCTTTTTCATGACTTCGAATTAACTCAAACATAAAATACCTCCTTAAATATCAATATCTATCAATTCTATTAACGCTCCTGGCAATTTCTTGATCAAAAACTCTTGTGAAAAAACACCATCTTTTTTATTATGCGGAGCTGCTTCTACTATATCACTTACTTTATGAGTGGCGATAGCATAAATAACGGGTCTAAAATTACCTATTTGTGCAGCACGTATAATTTCGCTTATCTGATGTTCTTGTGTTTCAGATATAACACCCTGTTGTTTTTTTTCACTAAGAGCCCTATAAAGACCTACTTTATGTTTTGCAATAGCGACACCTTCCTGACCACTCTCTATTTCCCAAGATAATTTTTTATATATTTCCAGTGGGTTAGCAGAGGCTGGATTTGTTTCTTTAGCATCAAATTTAGGAGCACACCAAGCATAATGGATACCATTAAAAAAATTTTTTGAAATAATGTATGCTAAATGTGTAGTAGTTGAAAATAAAAAAGGCGTTGTAATAGGTAAACATTCTTTTTGACTTTTATTTATATCTATTTTATCGCTTTTTTTAAATTTCATATCACCATAATTATCCAGTATACTTTCTATATCGATATTAGAGAAAAAATCTTCCGCTGTTTTTCCCCAAGAAAATTCTTCTAATTGTTTTTTCAAATTTTTCGCATTTCTTCTAGATTTTTGTATATCATTTTTAACTACTTTAATACGAGAAGATACAACTTCTAAATCTGTATTAAAATCACCTGTAATTTTCACACCATAAATACATCCTGTAAAGCTTCCACCAAGATTATCTAGAAATTTATAGAGCCCTGTATCTACGGATAAAATTAGTGGTATTTCTGCAGAAATAGCTTCCCACCCTACCAAACCGAAACCTTCATGTGTAGATAGCATCATAGAAATATCTTGGACTCTAACAATATCATACAACTCTTCTCTATCTTTATAACCTAACCCTAATACACTAACCAGTTTATTACTATGTTCAAATCCGAGATTTTGTAGTTCTTTTTGCTTTTCTATTAATTCTTTATCGTCTAATCCTACTACTGTTAAAACACTATTATTAAATTTATCTTCTGCACATGCTTTAAAAAAAGAGGCTATAGCCAATTTACCTTGCTTAACAATTTCATCACCACCACCAAGTCGACCATACACAATCCCACTAAAATCTCCATGAGGTTCTAAACTCTCTAAATCCGCTATTCCAGGAATTAATTCATATACTTTTGGATTTTGGATATCTCTTGACCTTATTTTATTTATTGCAGATTCAACTAAATAAGGACCTACAGCAAATACCAAATCTGCTTGTTCTAAAACCCTTTTTTGCAATTTATCTCTCTGATTTGCTTCCTCTCCACTTCCAGACTTTGATGCATAGTATTTTAAGTAATTCATATGATGAATAACTGCACTTTTAGAATTATTCCCCAAGTATTTGTCTAATTTTACACATTCAATAGCTTTAAAACCTGTGATTATATCATGGCCTATCCAACAAATCACTTGATTATGCCCATTTTTTTTGACTTCATCAAATATTACACTGCTATTAAATCTACCTTCTATTAGTATAATTTCAATACCCAATTTTTTAGCATTTTCTATATCTTTATTGTTGGCTTCTTTAACCACACAAACAATTTTACATTTATCTTTGTACGAATTAGCTATTGCTTTCACAAAATCATAGTTAAATGAATTTATTCCACCTTCATCGGTTCCCCAATGTGTTGCTATAAACACTAATGAAGACATTAACTTACCCTCCTATTTATTAAGTAGTTCTTTAGAACCTTGCTATCATTATGAACATTTTTGACATCCAACAATTCAACGTCCGACCAATTTCCCAATTATTATAAAAAATCACTGAATGGCGCACCACATAAACTAATTATGTATGATTCAATCAGTCATCACTCGGATTGTCGCACACTCCCAACGATGATGGATATTGACTAGGAAAAATTTTTATAACATCATAGCTTTACATTCCTATTTATAACTAACTTACTGCCCATAACACCAATTATGGGCAGTATTTGTAAACTATCAGTTTACAGTATTGTTAGATTGGGGCTATGAGAGGCATAGATAACGGGATTTCTATGCCCTCATAATACAGTAATTACTACTTTTATTTTTTCATTTCTAAAACTTTAATAAGTGTCTCTTTAAGGAATATGTTTTCCTTTTTTAAAAAATCATTTTCATCTTCATATTTTTTAATTTGTTCGTTACTCAATTTATACTCAGAAACTAATTGTGGTAAAAACTTGTTAATCCATTCATTCAATGTTTGCTTTGACATTCCATGTTCTCTAAGAATTTCCGTTTTACTTTTCCCGTTAATATATTGTTGAACTACAGATTTTGTGAATGAATCATTATACCTTGTCATATTCTACAACTCCTTCAAAATTTGTAGAATTAATGTATTAAAAGAATTTCTACTCCGTAAATATGAAATAGAAATACCTTTGCCCCTTCACCTTAATTAGATGTAACTGTATCCATCTAACAATACTGCCCTCCTTAATTAGTATAATTATACTATTAAAACTCAAACTACAAAACACCAATAATTACAATTTGTTGCATTTTGTTGCCTATTCAATATTTTAATTACGCACCACATAACCGCATTTTCTTCATTTATAGAAAGCGAACCTAAGAATACTTATTACAATTTTATTGAATTTGGATGTAGTGTTTATAAATATAGTAGGTTTCTACGAACTTACTCTAACTTGCTTATAACCTTCTATTAGAAATACAGTAACTACAATTGTTATATATACTATTGTCAGCATATTATAAATACAACAAATAGTACTCTATTACTTATACATATTGTAGTTAATGTGTTTGTATAGACATCAAAAAGCTGAAATCCATATTTAAATGAAATCCAGCTTATTTCGTTTAAAAGTTAAAACGATGTTCCCACATATCCTTAGAGATATCTAGTTCTTCTTCTAAGCGATGTGTATCAATTACATAGCATCTTGTAGATTTCTCCCCCACCGTTCTTGATGCGGAATCATCTAAAATAAAGCCTATTTGATCTTTATTTTCTTTCAATAAATTCTTAATTTGCTTATCAGAAAAACGCTCATTTACATAGTCATGATCCTTCATATATCTTCTTACTGTTGGGAACCATATATCCTTAGCGATAGTTAATTTATGCTGAGATGCATTATACGTATAATGAATGCCTTCTTTAAATTCATAATTATTACTTTGAACAATTGCTACTGTATGCTTAAACAGATTTTGTAACATCGTATGAACCTTGTTACTATTGAAATGATTTACTTGTTCTTCAATAACAATATGTTGATCAATCGTACAATTAACCTGCAACTCATTAGCAAGTTCATTAAATAAACCCACCCCAATTAAAACCATAGCAATGTTCGATAATGGGCGCTCATGTAAATCATACTTACTATCCACTACTTCTTTATGATGCTCATATAATGTACTTAAACGAATATCGTCACGTTCAATTCTATGTAGTTACCATTGTACATACCCCATCATAAAACCAGATACGTTTAAGGAGTTCAGCTTTTTAAATGCCTTTTTATAACTATCGCTTTTACTTAATGTATTTGGTGTAAGTTGTGCAATAATTAATCGTTCCAACATATTAGATTCCTCAAAACTTGTTTCCCCCAACCATACAATCGGTGCTGTTAGTCTATACGTAACCGTTCCTTGATTTTTATTGCCTCGGCCATCAAGTGCAGCTTTATATGCGTTTAAAGCTAAGTTATTTAAACCTTTCCAATTAGATACCGACATATTATGCGGTCTAAACTCATCTAAATATAATGGAACTCCATTCAATAAATCGACTTCCCTTGTGATAGAAAATGCGGGGCGGGTACAGGAACGTACTTCTGGATTACCAAACAACTTACCGAATAGTTGTGCTGTACTTGTTTTACCAGCACTTTGTGTACCCCAAATCATTAGCTGCGGGAAAGCATTATCCGTATATTTACGTAATAAAGGCACTACAGGTACAAGAAAATGCCAACCAATAATGGTATTAATAACAGCTTCTTCATTGATTTGAACTAATAATGGTAATACTTCTTTAGCTAGCTCCTTCCAATCATCAAATGAAAGTGTATCCATTGATAAATCAAAATCCATCTGACCTTCCGCAAGTTTTGGCATATAAATATATTGACTGTTTTCAACAATACCTTCACTATTAATAACTTTATTAGGAATAATGAATAAATTGTTATGGAGGCCAATCTTATTAACCGCATATCTATCTACAATTTCTTTTGTCATAAAAAGCTCTTTCAAATACTGTAAATGTTTATCTCCGCCCAACCAACTGATTTTTGTACTGTTGATTTCCTCAATGAAACCCTTTTTGCTAATAAAAGCTTTAGGTGTTAATACAATATTGCTTAATGTTTCTCCATTACTTAAAACAATATTCCCCTTTAAGTATTCATCTTTATTTGCATGTACCCGCTGCTCAGGTACAAAGATGAAATTGGATAATCGATTTTGATATTCGTAGTAGCAATTATCATGCTCATAAATTAGACATTCATTTTACTCCAATCTTTTAGTAAGTTTTTTTGTTTAATGTCCATAATGTTAATTCTCCTCATAAAAGTTTTTATAGGGTTATTCACCCTTATTTGCCTTATACGCAATGTATTTAGCAGAGTTAAATTGTTTTTCAAATCCGCATCAACCTTCACAAAAAATTTTTCATAGGTATCACATAGCTCCCGCCAAATCCCACTCTAATACTTGATTTAGTAGGCACCGGGGGGATTTAGAAGATTCCTATTAAAACGTTACTTTTTATTCGTTCAGTGATTGAATTTGATTTGACAAGCTATAACAATTCGTTTCCATTGAAAGGTTACGCTCTTTTAGTCGAATACTTTTCTAGTTGTAAACTTCCTTGCTGCTTCATCTCCTTCATTTCCTTATACGCAAGCTAAATTACATAGTTAAATCGTTTTGTAAATTCACTATATAAAGTCGTTATATCGCTCACGTATGGCTTATACGAGCAAAGTTAAATTACTTATAGAATTACTAACTAATAAAACTGTCTAAACCGCCCACATAAACTTATACGAGGACTGTTTAGCAGAGTTAAATCATTTTTAAAAGTTTTTTCAATTCATCTATTTCAGCACAAAACTAAAAGCAGTTACTAAAACATACAAATGTTCTAGTAACTGCTTTGAGCTGTTGTCATTTTATAATGGCGTGCATATGTATTATCATTTTGAGCGCTTTTTGATTTAAAGTGGGGGGGTAATATCATTCCCAATTAGTGCAGCAATTAGGACATAGGTAATCAGTTACGATGTCACGACTATCTGTTTCCATCCAATCTTCACATTTACCACAGTAAACCTCCTTCACTATGTATGTTTCTAATCTTGATAGTTCAATCACCTTTGCTGTTTTCTCAGGCGTTTCATTCTTCACGAGATACTCATGTTCATAGGTATTACGGACTTCACCATGCATAGCCATTATAACCCCTCCTCCTATTGAGTGCTTTTTGATTTAAATGGCGTGTTAATATCATTCCCAATTTGTACAACAAGTAGGGCAGAATATATCAGTTATAAAATATCGACTATCTGTTTCTTGCCATTCTTCACATTTAGCGCAGTAAATTTTTTTACAACATAGTTTTCTATTCTTGAAAACTCGATAACTTTTGCTGATTTGTCGTAATCTGAATTCATTACGATACATTCACGTACTGTTTCATTTTGTACTTCACCGTGAGTATGCAAATTAAAAACCTCCTAGATAGTAAAAATACTGTCTTTACATCTCATCGAAAATACTCTTTTATGTAGGTTGAAATACAGCGAGCACTTCTTGTCTAATTTCAAGTGTGTGTCGTTTAGATAATTTTAACATATTCTATCCTCTATTTTTAAAAGCTTACTTAGTTAAAAGTAAAAAAAAGGGATATTCTTATAGACTATGATTTAAGAACAAGCATCAAATTGTAATTAACAATGCCCTTTTCACCTCGTATAAATCTATAACAGCAATTAAATTGCGGGGATTAAATGAAAGAGGAGTATGTAAAAATGAATGTAAATTTAACAACTACTGAGATTGAAGAAATAGTTATAAAAGCCGTACAAAAGGCATTACAAGCCGCACAGCATGAATTTGTTGATAGTGGGTGGCTTTCATTAAAGGAAGGAGCTAAATACGCTGGTGTATCGTATAACATGCTAATAAAGTATCGTCAGTACGGCTTACAAGTATGTGAGATTGAAGGGATTAAGCATATATCACGTAAAGAAATTGACCGCTTCTTTTAGCTCTCCATTCCCTTGTAGAGTTTATTTTTTTATTTGCTTTCATTTATTATTTATTTTTCAATGTTATTATCTCTATCCCCAATATATTCACTGATTTAAAGACTTGTGAAGTAGCACCTACTTTATTTGAAATGTTATTATTTAGTTCATCTTTAGGTCTGTTTAACATTTCATACGATGCTTATCAAAATATAATCCTAGCGTTTCTTCATACGTCTCAAATAGTTTTAAGTGCTGTTTTAATTTTATTATCTATTGCGCAATACATAGGTACAGACAACACTCTTTCAAAAGAAGAAGAAATTTTTTATCGCTATGCCACTTTATTAGAACATGAAAAATATAAGGAAAATTTAGAGAATAAATATTCTAAGGATATGAACTCTTTACTTAAAGACGAATAATATATAACATTTAATTACCCTAGCATAAAATGACTGTCTAGGTCTTTGAAATAAACTCACTCTAAGACATAGACAGCCATCAACATTTATAGAAACTCCCTTAAATCCTTCGCAACTTCTTCAACATCTAAATCCAAGTATTGCGTTGTAACAGCTAAATCTGAATGACCTAAGGCTTTTGAAATGATAGCTATGCTCGCTCCCTTATCGTGCAATCTCTTGGCATACGCTCTCCTAATAGCATGAGCATTAATATTTTCTAGTCCAAAACGCTTAGAATACTTGTTCAATTGCTTTGAGATAGCACAGTTAGAAGACTTACTCGTATTCATCGCCAATCCATTCTGAGTTATAAAGACGTTCTTATTGTCCATCCCATAATGGGCGCGGATTCCATCATTCAGATTAATCAACATTTTCAGCATTTCAGCTAATTCTTCATCTATCGGTAGCTTTAAGAACTTAAGATTCTTAAGCGTTGAGCCATCAAGGTTCATACACAGTTTCTCAAAGTCGATATGACGTTCTCTAAGCTCTCCTAACGTGCGAATACGAATACCTGTCTTGTACATCAACTTTATGGCAACTGCGTCTCTAAAGCCGATGAACGTTGTTTGGTCTATCAATTGGAGGAGCTTATATATATCAGATTCCTTCGCTCCCTTCTTCACTTCTTTATCAATCTTGATTTGAATGTTGCTCCAAAAACGGTCTTTTATCCACCCATTGTTATAAAACTTGCTTAGAACAGCCTTAATTGATTTCATGCGAATTAGCTTAGTAGCAGGCTTTACATTTAGAACATCAAGGTAGTGATATAGCTTTTCGAGGCCAATATCCTCTACGTAGTTAATCTGACAAACATCTACAAATTGTTTAATAATGTATTCGTAGCTCTCAATAGTGCTCGGTCTATTCCCACCTATACGCATTTGATTGAATATCATATCAAGTGCCGCGCCTATTGGCATACAACCTTTTTGCACCTCCTCTTTGTTACTAGACAAGGCAACTAAATCACCGTTCACAGCAAAAATACCATGCTTTCGTTTTCTGTTAGACAAACAAAAAACCTCCCAATCATTATGATTAGAAGGTCTACGAATAAGTTCAAATATGTCATTTATCCATTGGGATAAGAAAAGGGATATTGTCAAAGAGTTCAACTCCCGTTCAATATCCCTAGTCTGTTAAATCGTTGATATGACTACGTTTGTAGCCACTTTTTGTATGGAGACGGCGGGAGTCGAACCCGCGTCCAAAGACTCCAATACTTCAGCTTCTACGCGTGTAGTTTGCCTATTTACGATTCGCGTAACATTATGCCGACAAACAGGCGTCCTGCACGCTAACCTGGAAATCTCTTGCCGATGACTCAGGTGGCACCATCAACCGTATCCCACTAAAGTTGGGCCCCACGTTCTCTACATGGGCGATAGAGAGGCAGAGCGCTTACGAGCTTACGCTGCGAAAGCTAAGTTTTGTTGTTTGCCAGTTATTATATAACTGTCGTTGATGACGGAGCCGAGCCCTCCGACGCGCGACTAAAGCTTGAACCATCCCTGTCGAATCCGTAACGTCCCCTTGATATATGAATCAAAGCGGTTAGGCCTCGTTCAAACAAAGAGCTAGAATTGCTTCTAGTACGGTGGGAGCTTAAAAGTACGCTTCCATGAAATCTGGCAATCAGTAATTCATATTATAAAACATAATGAGCGATAGTTCAAGTGTCCCGCTTTAGTAGGAAACATGGGTTTGGACTTAGAGGCTATCCATCGCTTTCTCCGTTCTATCCGTCACTCTGTCTTACTCCCACACTTTAACTTCTCTCCATCACTTTCTCTGCTCTATCCACCACACCCCCAATCCTACCCGTCCCACCACTCCCGCTCACCCCGCCGCCTGCAACTCCCCAACCAAAACAAAAAGCTCACCAACAACTAGGTGAGCTTTCTGATAATCTATTAATATTGGTTATTGGATTTGAAGGTGCGTTCCATTTCGCGTTTGGCTTCTTTTTTGCGCATGTCGTTGCGTTTATCGTAGTCTTTTTTCCCTTTGCCGACGCCGATTAAGAGCTTGGCATAGCCGTCCTTGATGTACATTTTCAATGGGACGATTGTGTAGCCGTCACGTTTGACGGCACCGACTAGCTCGCCGATTTGCTTTTTATGGAGAAGCAATTTGCGGGCACGTAGTGGGTCGTGATTGAAACGGTTCCCTTGATCGAAGGGGCTGACATGCATATTACTAATCCATGCTTCGCCATTGGTAATGCGGACGTAGGAGTCTTTTAGTTGGGCCTTGCCTGCACGAATGGATTTGATTTCTGTGCCGGTTAGGACCATGCCTGCTTCGATTGTGTCTTCTATAAAGTAATCATGTCCAGCTTTTTTGTTTTGTGCTAATACTTTTCCTGAACCTTTTGCCATTTGATTCACCCTCTACTTAAAGGTTGAGCTTGAGCGAAAGTACCCTTACTTAGGAAACTTTCGCGCATGCTTATTTACGTTTTGATTTTTTCTTTTTGTTTTTCTTTGCAATGCCCTCATAGAATTTTTGCTTTTGTTTCACGCGTTTTTTAGGACCTGGGCTGCTTGAGTCATCTTTGCGACGTCCACGTGGATCACGGTCACCCTCACGGCGTTCACCGCGTTTAGTACCACGACTTCCGTTTTCTTCTTCTTGGCGACTGCTTCTACGGCTGCCACCACGCCCGCCTTTTTCGTCATCGCTACGTGTGCTTCTGCGACTGCGTTCACCTTTATTGTCGTTATAATTTTTACGTGCGTGAATAACAGTAGGTGCGGCTTTGCGTGTTCGTCCATATGAAGTTACCATTCCAACGATTTCAAAGTCAATGGATGACTCCTCAATAATGACATTGGCAACACGGACTGTTACTTCATCACCAATACGGAATTGACGATTTGTACGTTCACCGATCATGATCATTTGACGATCATCGAAACGGTAGTAATCATCTGTCATATTGCTAATATGGACAAGTCCTTCAATCGTGTTTGGCAGCTCCACGAAAATACCAAAGTTGGTAATGGATGATACGATTCCTTCGAATTCCTCGCCAATTTTATCAGACATATATTGTGCCTTTTTCAAAGCATCTGTATCACGTTCTGCATCTACCGCACGGCGTTCACGCTCAGATGTGTGGTCAGCAATTTCATCCATTGCCATTCCCCACTGTGCAACCGTTTCTCGAGAAGTATCCTTATTAATTAAATACGTACGGATTAAACGGTGTACGATTAAGTCCGGATAACGGCGAATTGGTGATGTGAAGTGTGTATAGAAATCAGTTGATAGGCCAAAGTGACCTAGGCTTTCTGGGTAATATTTTGCCTGTTGCATCGAGCGTAGCAGCATCGTTGAAATAACAGGCTCCTCTGGCATACCTTCAATGGCTTTCAGAACATCCTGTAATGCTTTAGGATGCACGGTATTGCCTGTACCTTTAATTAAAATCCCGAAGTTCGTAACAAATTCAAAGAAGCGTTGAAGCTTTTCTGGCTTCGGATCTTCGTGAATACGGTATATAAACGGTACATTCATCCAGTGGAAGTGCTCCGCTACCGTTTCATTGGCAGCTAGCATAAAATCTTCAATTAGCTTCTCTGCTACTGTACGTTCACGTAACTCAATATCAACTGGCCAACCTTCCTCATTCACGATGACTTTAGATTCTTTAAAGTCAAAGTCAATGGCACCTCGAGATTCACGTTTACGACGTAAAATGCCAGATAGCTCTGCCATATTTTTAAACATCGGAACAAGTGGCTCATAACGTTTGATTAACGCTTCATCTTGCTCCTCTAAAATTTTGTAGACATCCTTGTACGTCATACGTTCAGTTGTTTTAATCACACTTTGGAATATTTCATGTGCAATAACATTCCCATTCGCATCAATAATCATTTCACAGGAGAGTGTTAAACGGTCAACCTGTGGATTTAATGAACAAATGCCGTTTGAAAGTCGATGCGGAATCATTGGGATAACACGGTCTGTTAAATAAACACTTGTTGCACGGTCATAGGCTTCAAGATCGATGACAGAGCCTTGCGTTACATAATAACTAACGTCTGCAATATGTACGCCAAGCTTATAAGTACCATCTACATTTTTTATAACAGTTACTGCGTCATCCAAGTCCTTTGCGTCTGCCCCATCGATGGTTACAATCGTTTCATGACGTAAATCACGACGACCTACTAAATCAGCCTCTGTAATATCATCTGGCACACGTTGTGCAGCAGCGATGACTTCGTCTGGGAATTCAGGTGGAATATCGTGCTTATATAAAATCGATAAAATATCCACGCCTGGATCATTTTTATGCCCTAAAATTTTTGTAATATAGCCTGTAGCAGATTTTAAATCCTCAGGCCATGTAGCTACTTCTACTACAACCTTATGTCCATCAACAGCGCCTAAAGTATCCCCTTTTGCGATAAAGATATCCATTGGCAGCTTTTTATCGTCTAGGACCACAAAGCCAAAGCCACGATTAGCTTGGAATGTACCGACAAAACTTGTTTGACCACGTTCAACGACCTTAGTTACAGTCCCTTCACGGCGGTCACCAAATGATTCTTTTAACACACGAATAAGAACGATATCTCCATTTATAGCGCCATTAATTTCATGCGGTGGAATGAACACATCATCCATGCCCTCAACATCAGGTGCTACAAAGCCGAAGCCCTTCGCGTGACCGATAAATTTACCTCTTAATAAATTCATACGTTCTGGTAGGCCATAACGATTGGAGCGAGAACGAACAACTAAGCCCTGTCCTTCCATACGGACTAATGTTTTGACAAGCTCCTTAAATTCTTCCGCATCCTCAAAGCCGAATTCATCCTCGATTTCACCGACAGTTAATGGTTTGTAATCATCTTGGCCGAAAAAAACGAGTAACCGACTTTGTAGTGTATCTTTTTGGTCTTTCATACATATTCCCTCCTTCATGAGAAAATCCTATTTATAATTTTATTGTGCCCAATTTAGGCTTTCTAAAAAGCGATAAATATCTTCATGTAATTGATCTTTTTCTTGATCTAACGTAATAACATGTTTTGAGTTTTCATACCACTTCATATGCTTATCAAGTGACTCAGTTTGATTATATATAATGTTGGCAGATTCTGTCTCTATTACCTCATCATTTGTAGCCTGAACGACAAAAATAGGGGCATAAATCATGTCGATTTCTTGACGAGTACGCGTAATAAATTCACGTAGCTCTTGGAGAGACGGCATGCCTTTTTCAGCAATGCGTGCTACTTCTGTTTCGATTTGTTCCTCCTGTTTACCTTGGAACTTTTTATAGTCTTTAGCATATTTCAAAACACCCTCAAACATGACGTCTGTCGTACGCATAGTCATAGGTGCACACATCGTAACAATTCCTTTAACAGGGTTGTTTAAGGCAACGTTTAATGCCATGACACCGCCTAATGAAAGGCCGGCAACAGCTATTTCTTCATAGCCCGCATCCTGTAACTGTTTATAGGCGGCCACAACATCTTGCCACCAGTCTGCTGGACCTGTTGTGATAAGTTCCTCAGGTTCCACACCGTGACCTTTATAGTGAGGTGCTAAAGTAGTATACCCTTTTTTCTCTAAAAATCTACCAAGCATGCGGACGTCTGCCGAGCTACCTGTAAAGCCATGTAGTAATAAAACGGCACGTGGTCCTGCTTGAAAGAAAAATGGCTGTGATAATGATTTATTCATGGTCAGCACTCCTTCATCCTAAAACGCTCATATATACTATACCCATTATAGCCCTCTCGATGATGCCTCGAGCATAACATTTGGCTATAACATTACATTTCAATTTTTACTCCATCGAGAAAATTTTCCATTTGGTTATGATAAAAGAAAACGCCCAACCAATGTGGTTAGGCGATAGATCTTCAACTATTAGATTTTTGTAATAGCGATTGCTAAAATAAAGAATAGTATAGCTAACACAATTGTTGCACGGTGAAGGATTAAATCCATACCACGCGCTTTTTGCTTTCCAAATAGTTGCTCAGCTCCACCCGAGATGGCACCTGATAAGCCTGCACTTTTACTAGATTGAAGTAATACCACCACGATCAACGCTAATGATACGATAACTAATGAAACTAATACTACTGTATGCATTCACTGCACCTCCCGAACTTTGAAACATCACAACAGACTACATTATAACAAAAAAAGGTTGCCATGACAAACTTAGCTTTCTGTTTAGTAGGAATTTTTCCTCTTCACGTACATCTATTTGTCGGATTATACGACTATTTGTGGATAACACCTCCTCTAATTTTAGATTATAATGGAAAAAATGATATTTTATTGGAGGATTTATGTATTGAACAAAAAAATAGCACTGCTTTTATTATGCTGCACCATTCCCTTTTTTACAGCATGCTCAAAGGCAATCGACATCCTACTACAAGATGAAGAGGATGTCACAATGACAACAACTTTAACAGAAGAACCAAATGAAACAAATACTGATATAAAAATACCAGAAAGCAAAGCATTATCCGCCTCATTTTCACCTACCGATTTATTTTCAACCACTTTATTTAAGGATGATCCGGCTTTACTACAATTTGCGAAAAAAGTGGAGAAGCAGGTTGCTCAATTTGAAGAGCATTTTGAGGTTTCTTATACAGGGAAGCTGGATTTTGAGGATTTTGAAGTACAGCTTAATGATTTAAATAACCTGATTACCTTTGTTGACCCTTATACAGCTGGTTATTTTTTATATTATGAATGGAGCGCTTGGGAAACCGATAATGGTTATTCAGTAGAATTGTCCATACAATATTTAACCGATGACAAGAAGGAAAAAAAGGTAGACCAATATGTGGAGGCGTTCGCGAATCAATATATTACCAAAGACATGACAGACTTTGATCGTGCGAAAGTCATTAATGATTATGTTGTACAGCTAGCCACTTATACGGAACAGGGCTCTACTGAAGGTCAATCCGTTTTCGAATTAATTAATGAAGAAACTGCAGTATGTCAGGCTTATGCTTTACTTACTTACCGTCTATTAGTAGCATCTGATCTCGATGCGAAGTACGTCTATGGCTATAGTGAAGATCAGTTACATGCCTGGAATCTAGTCCAGGTTAATGGCAATTGGTATCATCTTGATACAACTTGGAATGACGTTGCACCTACCGAGCCTTTTACAATTTCCTACGAATACTTTTTGGTCAATGATGAAAAACTAAGCCAAGATCATTTATGGGCCAATGAAAACTATTTTGCCGCTACTAGTAATGCTTATGATTTTATGCATGATATGTGGTATGCCAATACAGTAGATAATGTGATTTATTATAACAGCATGAGCGATAGTACCGTTTATTCCTATGACTTAACGACAAATGAAAATAAACAAATTTCTGCAACTGCCTGCTATTATTTAGTGACTGACCAACAATCTATTTATTGTAGTGACTATGATAATGCTGGCTATTTAACAAAAATAAATGTCCAGGACGGTTCCGAGGAGGTATTATTCGAAGACGAGGTACTGAACTTGAACATCCAAGATGGTATCTTGTATTACGAAACGCTTGACGGCACCAAGCATCAACAAAATTTGTAACCCTACATAGAATCTGTGTGCAGATTTCACACAGATTCTATCCCCCTCTGCTTCAGTTGGCCAACCACACCGCTTTCACTTCACATTTACAGTATTACCATATTTTATTAACAAGTTTTTAACGGTAGCTTTACACCCTTCCTTTACACTTACAGTTGATCATTCATCTAAAGGAGGAAAATCATGAAAAACGCAAAAAAATGGGCTTCATTATTTTTAGCAAGTGCAGTGACTTTATCCGCAGTTAGTATTCCACAGCAAGATGTACAAGCAGCTAAAGTAAAAAAACCGACAAATGTCATCATGCTGGTGATGGATGGAAGCAGTAATAATGCTGTAACACTTTCCCGTTGGTATAAAGGTGAAAGCTTAGCAATGGATGAAATTTTATCGGGTGCGATGCGCACTTACTCTGCTGAATCAGCCATTACAGACTCTGCCCCTGCCGCTACTGCATTAGCAACGGGACATAAATCGAATGATAAATATATAGGGGTGCTCCCATCGGAGATTAATTCACCTGGATTAGCGCAAATAGATAAGAAGGATGCCTTTAGACCCGTAGCCAATGTATTAGAAGGTGCTAAACAGCAGGGGAAAGCGACTGGCTTGATTTCTACCTCAGAAATTCAACATGCGACGCCTGCCGGTTTCTCAGCACATGCGAACAATAGGAGTCAATATGGAGATATCGCGGAACAACAGGTTTATCAAAATATTGACGTTGTCTTAGGTGGAGGTTTAGAATCGCTTACACCAGGTACGTCTAAAAATGCCCGCAAGGACGGCGAGGATTTAATTAAGGTATTGAAAGATAATCAATATGATTTAGTGCATACTCGTGATGAGTTATTCAATAGTCCATCTTCAAAAATTTGGGGAAGCTTTGCACCAAGTGCCTTGGCGTATGATTTAGATCGTGCCAAAACTAGGAAATCTGAGCCTACACTTGCTGAAATGACGAATAAAGCAATTAACACGCTTAAAAAGGATAAGGATGGCTTCTTCCTTTTTGTTGAAGGTAGTAAGGTAGACTGGGCTGCACATGCCAATGACACCATCGGTATAATAAGCGATATTTTGTCGTTTGATGATGCCGTAAAAGAAGCCATCGATTTCGCGAAGGAAGATGGGAATACATTAGTCATCGCAGTTACAGACCATGGAAATAGCGGAATTACGATGGGGAACGCCAATACTACTAGTACCTATTCGAGCATTCCTGTTTCAGCTTATATTAATCCATTAAAAAAAGCTTCCATGACCGTTGAAGGGGCTTTAAGCCAACTAAAAGAAGACCGTTCCAATATTGTGGAGGTAGCTGCTCTGTATGGATTAGATCCATTAACGAAGGACGAGCTTTCTACATTAAAATCAGCGAAAGATGTCGGTAGCGAAATGGTAAAAATGCTTGCAAGTCGCGCGAACATTGGTTATACGACGGGTGGTCATACAGGTGAAGATGTCTTTCTTTATTCATTTGGTCCTTCTAAATTAACTGGACTCGTTGAAAACACGGATTTAGCTCATTCAATGGCGCAATTTATGGGCTTCGACCTAAAGTCTTTAACAGATGATTTGTATGTACCAGCGACAAAAGCATTTACAGAGAAGGGCTTTACAACAAAAATAGATCTATCCGATAAAGAAAACCCAACTTTCGTTGCTCAAAAGGCGGATGTGACGGTGAAAATTCCTGTTAATAAAAACACAATGATTTATGAACAAGCTGCAAAAAATACAACAAAAACCCACACATTCAATACCATTAATGTTTACAATGGCTCTGAATTTTATGTTTCTAAAAAAGTTATAGAGGCCGTGAAATAAAAATAAGGGCACGAACATAAGTTGAGATTATTCCCTTATGTTCGTGCCCTTTTTACATAAAAATAGCCATCCAACAATTTGTAACTCTTGTACATTCCCCCAGAACCTTAAATTTACCTTAAATTAATCTTATGATTTAATGAATTCACCTTAATCCAGCAACATTTTTCTCCACATTCCGTCAAATCAGTGTTAAAAACATAAGGTAAGGATTTTTAACTAGTAAATTAGTATTTTTTGAAAGTTTAATCCTATACTTTTTTTCATTGGAGGTGGACAAATGGAATCCATCAAAAATAATGAGTATCTACGCTTTATCGGATTCACGTTATTTTATTTGATCGTTTTGGTGCTGTTGTTTCTTATACATGGCTTTCATGATATGAACGCTGGACCATTTATATATACGGAATTTTAAATAAAGGAGTTTTACTGATGTTAAGTATTTTAGCAGCTATTGAACGTGTGGCCATCCAACAGCCACAAAAAACTGCTTATCAAACCCACAATGCCTCCTTAACATATGGTGAGCTTTGGCATTATTCGGATTGTATAGCCGATTATATCATGGCACATCATTTGCAGAGACAGCAGCCCATTGTCGTTTATGGACATATGTCCCCTTTACAGATTGCTGCCTTTTTGGGTGCAGTAAAGGCGGGACACCCATATGTACCCGTTGACTCGTCAACACCGTCTGAAAGATTACAGTTAATTTTAGAGGCATCGAAAGCTTGTCTAGTATTCACGACAGAACCATTACAGATGCTAACAAACATACCTGTAGTAGCAGTGAGTGAAGTGTTAGACTCATCCTCCCTCCAAGACAGTCCAGCATCAACAAGCTGGGTGCAGCAGGAGGACATTCATTATATCATTTACACTTCTGGCTCAACTGGGCAGCCAAAGGGCGTCCAAATAACTGCCAATAATTTAGCTCATTTCGTTACTTGGATGCAGGAGAATTTTCCCATACTGGAATCAGGCGTATTTTTAAATCAAGCTCCCTATTCTTTTGACTTATCCGTCATGGATCTCTATCCAGCTCTTGTAGGAGGGCATACGCTTTACGCAATTACACAACAAGAAATCGCCAACCCGCGAGCTTTATTTGACTCATTAGCGTTGTCCAACACTCGTGTTTGGACGTCTACCCCTTCCTTTGCCAAGATGTGCTTAATGAACAAGGAATGGGAGCAAAGGCTCATGCCAGCATTAGATACTTTTTTATTCTGCGGTGAGGTTTTACCAATACCTGTCATTAAAGAGCTCATGCAACGTTTTCCACAGGCCACTATTTATAATTTATACGGACCTACGGAAACAACTGTCGCTGTATCCTATGTAAAGGTAACTGAAGCATTAATAGAACAATTTGAGCAATTACCGATTGCTCCTATTTCTGAGCCAAACGTTTCTTTATTAGATGATGGAGAAATTGTTATTTCGGGGCCAACTGTCAGTGCAGGTTATTTAGGAGCACCCGAGTTAACAGCTAAAGCCTTTCCAACTGTAACTGGTCATCGCATCTATCAAACTGGAGATATGGGCTATGAGCAAGATGGGTATTTGTTCTTTTTAGGTCGCAAGGATTTCCAAGTAAAATTACATGGTTATCGCTTAGAGATCGAGGAGATTGAGAAACAAATTAGTAACCTGCCACCTGTTTCAAGCTGTGTAGTTGTTCCTGTCCATAAAGATAATGAAATT
Organism: Lysinibacillus sp. GbtcB16; assembly: GCF_019091145.1. Lineage (NCBI taxonomy): Bacteria > Bacillati > Bacillota > Bacilli > Caryophanales > Bacillaceae > Lysinibacillus > Lysinibacillus sp. GbtcB16. The sequence goes on along the minus strand of NZ_JAGXJV010000003.1, from coordinate 58,719 downwards.
GTTTCTCTCACTGCTCATATCGTTTTGCGTGAGCCTTTAGCGGACTCTGCTTTTAAAATGACAAAGCAGTTGAAGACCCTATTATCGGAGTATTTACCAGCCTATATGATACCTAGAACATTTAAATATATGGATGCTTTACCGCTAAATTTAAATGGTAAAGTCGATCGTAAAGGATTGGCGGTTATGGAAACAGTATGACGCCTTATGGAAATATAGCATTCTTTCTCATCATTGGACTATTATTGCTACCTACCATTTTATTAGGTTTACGTGGCAAGTCTGCGAAGCATTATAATTTATTGGTTTCGTTGATTGTTTTAGCCCTTATCTTTGGACACTCTTTGAACGGATCAATTTCGTTAATATTGTTTACGGTCTTTCAAATAGTGCTTATTACGGCTTATCAACGCTATCGACTGCAGCAAAATAATGGAGCTGTTTTTGTCATGGCTGTGCTCCTGTCGATTTTACCGCTTGTGCTAGTGAAGATTTTGCCTATCCTTGGTCTGCATCATTTATTCGGCTTCCTTGGTGTATCCTACATTACGTTTAAAGCTGTGCAAATGATTTTAGAAACACGCGACGGCTTAATGAAGGAAAAAGTCTCTATCGTCGAACTGGCCTATTTTTTACTGTTCTTTCCTACAGTATCATCGGGGCCTATCGATCGTTGGCGCCGTTTTACGAAGGATTTTCATTCGGTTCCCTCTTCGGAAGACTATCAAAAGCTGTTACTAAGTGGCATTAACTATATCTTTGTGGGCTTTTTATATAAATTTATATTGGCTTATTTAATCTACAACTACACACTTATTTATTTGCCAAATCATACGTATAACTATTTGACACCTTTCCAAGGACAATTAGCGTATATGTATATGTATAGCTTCTACTTATTTTTTGATTTTGCAGGCTATAGTGCATTCGCAGTAGGTGTAAGCCGAATAATGGGCATTCAAACACCTATTAACTTTAACCGCCCATTTGCCAGTCGCAATATTAAAGACTTTTGGAATCGTTGGCATATGAGTCTTTCCTTCTGGTTCAGAGATTATGTGTATATGCGCTTTGTTCTTTGGATGACGAAGAAAAAATGGCTGAAAAATAAATTCGCCATTTCATATATTGGGTTCTTTTTACTATTCTTTTTAATGGGCATTTGGCATGGCCTCGAATGGCATTTTGTCGTTTACGGTCTCTATCATGCCTTATTAATCATTAGCTTCGATAAATTCGAACGCTGGAATAAAAAGCATAAGCTTTGGCCAAAAAATAAATGGACGCATGCCATTGGCATATTTATCACGTTCAATGCCGTATGTTTTGGCTTCTATATCTTTTCAGGGAAATTATTTTAACTAAAGGCTTTCTACAAATAAAGCCTGTTCAATAAAGGAGAATTATTAATGGATAAACAACAAGTTTTAGAAATGCTAGTGGAGTTATGTGAAGATGAAATTATTGTAGAAAACCCAGATATCGATCTATTCGAGGAAGGTCTTCTCGATTCTTTTGGTACCATTAATTTATTGGTAGAAATTGAGAACCTTTTTAATATTTCTGTACCTATTACTGATTTTAATCGTGAAGAATGGAACACGCCGAATCGTATTGCAGGGAAATTAGCTGAAAGACAATGATAAAAAAAGGCTTTCTATCAGTATTTATTGCCTTAGCCCTGTTCTCCGGCTTTGTCTTCTTTCCAAATTCTTGGATCAAAGCATGGATATCAGAAGATGATGTGGAGCAGGCCAAAACAAATATGTCTCCACTCGTCTTTCAAGGCACGTATTTACAGGAACGAATGTTACAGGAACCTACTTCCATGCCTTTATATGGTTCCTCTGAATTAAATCGATTTGACCCGTTTCACCCTTATAATTATGCAAGAGCAACAGATGCCCCGTATACGACATTTATGATTGGTCGTGGTGGGATGCAGTCCATTACGCATTTCTTAAATTTTGCTGCACAAGAGAAAAATTTAGAGGGCAAAAAATTAGTTTTTATTATTTCACCTCAATGGTTTACGGAAAAAGGCATGGGTGAATTCCATTTTTCACCGAATTATTCTATGTTACATGCCTATGACTTAGCGTTTAATCGTGACATGGATGCTAATCTCCGTAAACAGGCTATGGAGCGCCTGTTAGAATTTGATACCGTTGAGCGAGATCGTCTCTTAAAAACGATGTATCAATATCAAATGTCTAATGGCAAAAAACATCCTGTTACAGGACGTATGGCAATGGTAGCGGGCCGCTTTCACAAGGAATTACTAGAAAAAAAGGATCTCTACTATTCGCTATTCCCTCGCAAGGGGCATTCATTAAAAAATAATGATAAGCTCGTTGCGGACCAAAGCTTTGAACAGCAAATACAGCATGCTGAAGCCTATGGGGAGAAACGTGTCTCCAATGAATATATGATTGAAAATAGAGCTTACAAACGACTGGTTAACGCTAATTTTTCAAAGTTTAAGAATATGCGAAAGCATGAAGATTATACGAAATCTCCTGAGTACAAGGATTTTCAGTTAGTTATGGATGTGTTAAAGGATGCTGGTGCTAAGCCATTATTCGTCTCTATTCCCGTTAACGGCTATTGGTATGATTATAATGGCTATCCTAAAGAACGACGTCAACAATATTATGAGAAGATGGCACAACTATTAAAGGATGCCAATGTCGACTATGTTGATTTTACAGACCATGAGTACGACCCTTATTTTATAATGGATACGATTCATATTGGCTGGAAGGGCTGGGTTTATTTAGACCAGAGTATGGATAAATACTGGGCACAGCAGTAATGTAATAGCAAATGGAGAGTCAGTCTGTAGTGAGCTAACACTTCAGACTGACCTTTTTTATGTTCATGAACTTTCATCATCTAATGAGAACAGTCTAAGTTCCTCAGAATCATTGGAAAATTGGATGACCTTTTCAAACTGCAAGCCTATTCTTTCGAGTAACTTAGCTGACGCGTGATTATTTTGGGTAGTAATAGCCACAATTCGATTAAATCCTAGTGTATCTAGACCATAGGCTAAAACGGCTGATGCTGCTTCATAGGCGTATCCCTTTCCCCAATAATCAGGGAGAAACGCGAAACCAATATCTACATCCTCTAAATTATCTCTTTTGACGAAACCGCATATTCCTATCGGGGTTTGATCTTCCGTTTTTTCCACTACATATAGGCAAAATCCGAATTGCTCATACATCCGTATTGCACCATTTTCTATATAACGAGCCGCCTCCTCTACGGTCTTCACACCGCGGTCACCGATAAATTGTATCCACGAGGGATCATTCACTAGCTCAAGAATAAATGGCGCATCATCCGTTGTTTGTAAGCGCAATATTAGTCGTTCTGTTTCAAGAATGTTCATTGTCACGCTGCTCTCCTTTCGTCTGAAGCTTACAGTCAAATTTACTGCTCTCCCATTCAGACGCTAAAATAGAATATTGATATTCATCCACCCATTGTCCCTTGGACATATAGTTTTGTAAAAAATGACCTTCGCGTCTCATCCCTACACGTTCAAGTACGGCAATAGAATTGTTATTTCTCACATCCGTAAAGGCAATGACTTTATGTTTCTTGAATGAATGGAAAAGATAATTTATTAACGCGCAAACCGCTTCCTTTGCATATCCCTTCCCTTGATGTTCCGGAGAAAGAGTAAATCCAATTTCTACAATGCGTGGTTCACTTAAAGGCGTGTGAAGTGCGCAATCTCCAATAAGCTCATTCGTTTCCTTCAAAGCAATGGCGAATTGGTACCATGTCCCTGGCTGATGAGGAACATGGTTTATTTGGTGATGAACGAACGTTTTTGCTTCGTGATATTGATAATTCTGCCACGATTGATATTTAGCAATTTCAGGATCAGCCCGATATGTATAAAAACTTTCAATATCATCTGTCTGAAATTTTCTTAATAGAAGACGATCTGTTCCAGCAAATACTTCCATATTTTTCTCCATAATATTTTCCCTTTCGTAACTTTTTTTCCTTATATATTATTATAATCATTTTAAACAATGGATGCTTTGTTCATTTTTCATGACATCATCCATAAAAAAATCGCCCCAAAAGTATGTTTAACTTTTGGGACGATATACGTATTAGTCGCTTATTTTAAATTATAGAATGATTTTAAACCAAGGTACTCAGCTGTTGAACCAAGTTGATCTTCGATGCGAAGAAGTTGGTTGTATTTAGCTACGCGGTCTGTACGTGATGGCGCACCGGTTTTAATTTGGCCTGCATTTGTTGCTACGGCGATATCAGCAATTGTTGCATCCTCTGATTCACCAGAGCGGTGAGAGATAACTGCTGTGTAGCCTGCACGTTTCGCCATTTCAATCGCTTCAAATGTTTCTGTTAATGTACCGATTTGGTTCACTTTGATAAGGATTGAATTTCCTACTCCTTGCTCAATACCTGCAGATAATTTTTTTGTATTTGTTACAAATAAATCATCACCTACTAATTGAACACGACTACCAATACGTTCAGTTAATAGCTTGTGTCCAGCCCAGTCATTTTCATCTAAGCCGTCTTCAATTGAAATGATTGGGTATTTGTTTGTTAATTCTTCGTACCAATCAACCATTTCTTCTGAAGTTTTAACAACACCTTCACCATCTAAGTGGTATTTACCATCTTCTTTATTGAAAAGCTCTGATGAAGCTACATCCATTGCAAGCTTCACTTCTTCACCTGATTTGTAGCCTGCTTTTTCAATCGCTTCTAAAATGACAGTAATTGCTTCTTCGTTAGAGCCAAGGTTTGGTGCGAAACCACCCTCGTCACCTACTGCTGTATTATAGCCTTTAGCTTTTAATACGGCCTTTAAGTGGTGGAAAATTTCAGCACCCATACGTAGTGCATGACGGAAAGATTCTGCACCAACAGGCATAACCATAAACTCTTGAATGTCTACATTGTTATCTGCGTGTGCTCCACCATTTAAAATGTTCATCATTGGTACTGGTAATTGTTTAGAATTAAACCCACCAAGATATTGATAAAGAGGTACATCTAAATAATCTGCCGCAGCATGTGCAACTGCCATGGATACACCTAGAATTGCGTTAGCACCTAGCTTGCCTTTATTTTCTGTGCCATCAAGCTCTATTAAAGCTTTGTCAATGACAACTTGGTCAAGAACAGAATAGTTACCTTCTAATTCTTGCGCAATAATTGTGTTAACATTTTCAACTGCTTTTAATACACCTTTGCCTAGGTAACGAGAGTTGTCACCATCGCGTAATTCTACAGCTTCGTATTCACCTGTTGATGCACCTGATGGTACGATTGAGCGTCCGAAAGCGCCTGATTCTGTAAATACTTCAACCTCTACTGTTGGGTTCCCACGTGAATCTAAAACTTCGCGAGCATAAACTTGTGTAATAAATGGCATAATTAATTCTCCTCTTTTTCAATTAATGATTGACCTGTCATTTCAGTAGGCTGTGACACCTGTAATAATTCTAACATGGTTGGAGCCAAATCGGCTAAAATACCACCATTTCGTAAAACAACATTTGGTTTTGTCACAATTACTGGAACAGGATTTGTTGTATGAGCTGTCATAGGCTCCCCTGCTAGTGTTACCACTTCATCTGAGTTCCCATGGTCAGCTGTAATAATAGCTGCACCACCTTTTGCAAGAAGCGCATCTACTACTTTCCCTAAGCATTCATCCACTACTTCAATGGCTTTAATTGTTGGTTCAAGCATTCCACTATGACCTACCATATCAGGGTTGGCAAAGTTAAGTAGAATACCATCGAATTTTTCAGCCTCAATTTCTGCAAGTAAGGCTTCTGTAACCTCATAAGCAGACATTTCAGGTTTTAAATCGTATGTGGCAACCTTTGGAGATGCGATTAATAAACGTTCTTCACCTAAGAATTTTTCCTCACGTCCACCGCTCATAAAGAAAGTAACATGTGGATATTTTTCGGTTTCAGCAATGCGTAGCTGTGTTTTACCATTCATCGCTAACACTTCACCGATTGTATTTTTCAGGTTGTCATTTTCATAAGCAACCTGTGCATTAACTTCATCACTATAATGAGTAAAGGACACAAATTTTAAATTTTTTGGATGCTTGGCAGATACTGCAAAACCATCAAAGCCTTCATTTGTGAATACTTTTGACAACTGTATAGCACGGTCCGGACGGAAGTTAAAGAAAATGACTGCATCGTTATCACCAATTGTTGCCACTGGCTCTCCATGCTCTTGAATGCTAAATGGAATGACAAATTCATCTGTCACTTCACGCTCATAGGATGCTGCTACACCACCTTTTGCACTTTCCGCTGTTTGACCAACGCCATCTACCAGTACATTATAAGTAAGCGCAACACGATCCCATCGTTTATCGCGGTCCATTGCATAGTAACGACCGTGGATAGATGCAAATTGACCTACTCCCATTTCAGTCATTTGTTTTTCGGCTTCTTCAATATAGTCTAAAGCTGTTGTAGGTCCAACATCTCGACCATCTAAGAAGCCATGAACGAAAACGTCCGTTACATCTTGCTGCTTTGCAAGCTTTAATAGAGCAAACATATGCTCATAATGACTATGAACACCACCATCTGATAACAACCCCATAATATGCAGTTTAGAATTATGGGCTTTCACATGTGCCACCGCATCTAAAAATGCTTGATTTGTAAAGAAGTCTCCTTCACGTATCGATTTATTTAAGCGTGTTAAGCTTTGATAAACAATACGACCAGCACCAATGTTTAAGTGACCCACCTCGGAATTACCCATTTGGCCTTCTGGTAGCCCTACGGCTTCTCCAGATGCTGTTAATGTAGCGTGTGGGAATTGGCTCCAATATCGATCAAAATTTGGCTTTTTAGCCTGTGCTACTGCATTTCCGAATGTTTCATCACGAAATGCAAAGCCATCTAAAATAATTAAAGCTACTGGCTTTTTAGGCATTTGCTGCCGCCTCCAATAATGTTAAATAAGATTCTGGTTGTAAGCTTGCTCCACCTACTAATGCTCCATCAATATGCTCTTTTGATAAAAGCTCATGAACGTTGTCAGGCTTAACGCTGCCACCGTATTGGATGCGAACTGCATTGGCCGTTTCAGCATCAAATAATTCTTCAACGACCGAACGAATCGCTCCGCAAACTTGATTGGCATCATCGGCTGTAGCCGTTTTACCTGTACCGATTGCCCAAATTGGTTCATAGGCAATGACCATATGCTCTACTTGCTGCGCTTCAAATCCAGCAAGTGCCGCTTTAATTTGGCCCGCAACCTTTTGCTCTGTCGTTCCCGCTTCTCGTTCCTCTAGCGTTTCACCACAGCAAATAATCGGTACAATATTATGTGCAAGTGCTGCTGCTACTTTTTTATTAATAGCCTCATCTGTTTCATTGTAGTACTCGCGACGTTCTGAGTGTCCTAATATAACATAGTCCACGTCCACACTTGCTAGCTGTGCAGGACTAATTTCACCAGTAAAGGCACCTTCATTTTCATAGTGCATCGTTTGGGCACCAATAGCTAGCTCTGATTCACTAGCAACTTGCACAAGAGTAGGTAGGTAAAGTGCTGGTGCGCAAATTACAGCGTCTACTTTCTCATTAGAAGGAAGTTTATCCTGTAGGGCATCTACAAATTGTATAGCTTCTTCAAATGTCTTAAACATCTTCCAGTTACCTGCAATAATTGGTTTACGCATCGTCTTGCCTCCGATTTTTTATTTGGCTTATTTATCGTTTAGTGCAACGATTCCTGGAAGCTCTTTACCTTCCATTAGCTCTAGTGAAGCACCGCCACCTGTAGAAATGTGATCCATTTTAGTAGCTACTTCAAACTTTTCAACTGCCGCTGCAGAGTCACCACCACCGATTACAGTATAACCGGATGTAGTTGCCATTGCGTCAGCCACTGTTTTTGTGCCATTCGCAAATTTATCCATTTCAAAGACACCCATTGGTCCGTTCCAAATAATCAATTTAGAATTCTTAATGACCTCTGCATAGTGAGCAGCTGTTTTTGGCCCAATGTCTAGCCCCATCCAATCGGCAGGTATAGCATCCACATCCACAACTTTTGTTTCCGCATCTTGTGAAAATTCATTAGCCACTACCGCATCAATTGGCATATGTAATTGCACGCCTTTTGCTTTCGCCTTTTCAATAAATGATTTTGCTAGCTCAATTTTATCTTCTTCTAATAAAGATTTCCCAATATCGTAGCCTTGTGCCTTAATGAACGTGAATGATAATCCACCACCAATAATTAAGTGGTCTACTTTTTCTAATAAACTTTCAATTACACCAATTTTATCTTTAACTTTGGCACCACCGATAATCGCTGTAAATGGATGTTCAGGATTCGATAGCGCTTTACCAAGTACATCTAATTCCGTTTGCATCAGGAAACCTGATACTGCAGGAATGTGCTTGGCGATTCCTTCTGTAGAAGCATGTGCACGGTGAGCTGCACCGAAAGCATCATTGACATAAATATCTGCTAGCTGAGCAAATTGCTGTGCTAAAGCTGGCTCATTTTTTTCTTCGCCTGCATGGAAACGAACGTTTTCAAGAAGTAAAATGTCTCCATTCTGCATGCTTGCAACAGCTTCTTCCACTGCTTGCCCAATGGATTCATCTAGCTTCGTAACTGGTTTGCTCATTAGCTCCGCTAAGCGGATACCAACTGCTGTTAGACGCATGTCCTCTTTTACTTCACCTTTTGGACGACCTAAATGAGAAGCTAAAATGACTTTTGCACCTTGCTCTACTAAATATTCAATTGTTGGAATAGCTGCTCGAATACGTGTTTCATCTGTAATGGCCCCATCCGCCATTGGAACATTAAAATCAACACGTACAAAAACGCGTTTACCTTTTACATCAATATCTTTCATTGTCTTCTTATTTAACATGAAGAAACTCCCTTCAAAGTTGTTTTAGTCTTACATCCTTGTGTTTTACCCATCTTGGCTCCACACCATGCTTCCTAAATTGAAAAGTCATCTTGGTACTTTTTCGGGGTCACCATCTAGTATGCATATGATTCTCCAACTTTTGATAATGAACCCTAATACTTGTTTTTATAGTAGCAAAAATACCCTTTTATGTCTTGCAAACACCATGTATCAATTACGCCTGTGTTGGAGCCCTAACAAAATCTGTGACATCCACCGGGCTATTATCTTGATGTAGTTGGTGGTGTTTGGACACCCACTCCCACTCCATTAAAGAGAGTCATTTGTGTATTCATCTCATTACCTATAGAGGTGGGTATTTCCTGCTGAATTTAGACAAAAAGGGAGTAAGGGTTATCCCTTACTCCCATTACCCTTGTATATTATATCTATTCGATATTATAAAGGCTATACTTTTTGTGCATAAAAAGCAGTATTATGTCACACTTTTTACTCAAAATGTTGAAATATGATACTTATTTATTGTTTAACCCTTGTTCAGCAATGTATAAAGCTAAGTCCATTAAGCGAGTAGAGTAACCAATTTCGTTATCGTACCAAGCTAGAACCTTCACCATTTTGTTTTCTAATACCATTGTTGAAAGACCATCAACAGTAGAAGAATGGTGGTTACCGTTATAATCAATAGAAACTAATGGTAGTTCATTGTAGTCTAAAATGCCTTTTAATTCATTTTCAGATGCTTCTTTTAATACCGCATTAATTGCTTCTTTCGTTACATCTGCTTTTAATTCTACAACTAAGTCTACACATGATACGTTAGGTGTTGGTACACGCATAGAGAAGCCATCTAATTTACCTTTTAATTGTGGTAATACTTTAGAAACGGCTACCGCTGCCCCCGTTGTTGTTGGAATCATAGATACCGCTCCTGCACGCGCACGACGTGGATCAGAGTGTGGGAAGTCTAAGATTCGTTGATCGTTTGTATAAGAGTGGATTGTTGTCATCATACCGCGTTCAATGCCAAATTTCTCATCAAGTACTTTCGCTACTGGCGCAAGACAGTTTGTTGTACATGAAGCATTTGAGATAACATCATCTGTTGCTGGGTTATAGTCTGTATGGTTAACACCCATCACAAATGTAGGCATTGCTCCTTTTGCTGGTGCAGAAAGGATAGCTTTTTTAGCTCCTGCTTCAATATGCTTCCCTACTTCTTCCACTGAACGGAAATGACCAGTACATTCAAGAACTACGTCTACACCTAATTCACCCCATGGTAATTGTGAAGGATCTTTTTCAGCATATACTTTTATACGTTGACCATTCACTACGAAAGAATCTTCATCTGCATTGACTTCAGCATCATAGATACCGTGGACTGAATCATATTTCAATAAGTGTGCAAGCTGACCTGCGTCTGTTAAGTCGTTTACAGCTACTACTTCAAATTCATTTTGCTTCATTGCCTCACGAAATACTAAACGTCCAATACGTCCAAATCCATTAATTGCTAATTTTAATGCCATTGTTAATTCCTCCAATAATGTGTAATGTCTGCCTCTATTGAAATAGAGACGTTAAATTGCTTTTATGCTCATTCAAAAAGTGCTTCAACACTTTTTGAGATCGAGTGACATGGTAATGCTCACACCCATCAATCAAAATGGCTGTCAGAAGATAAAGTAGCGGCAATTGCTTTTGCGGCTGCTTCATCTGTAATAAAAATCGTTTGCTTTGGCGCTACTTTAAAATATGAAAGCATCGCATTGACCTTTTGTTTTCCTGCTGCCACAGCAATAACTTGCTGGCTATTTTTTACCTGTTCAAGCTGAATACCAATCGTGCGGATACGATGTACGATTTCACCATCGGCATTAAAGTAATAGCCAAATGCCTCACTTACCGCGCCCTTCTCCTCAAGAATTCGCAAATCCTCAGAAGATGAATTACGTCGAATCGCCATTTCCTCTGCCGATCCAATGCCATGGATCACGCAATCTGCTCGATCATAATACGCCATCATTTCAGTTACCATCGGCTCTGTTAACATTGCTTGATAAGCTTGCTCACTTAAATGCTCAGGTAAAAATAATGTACGGTATTGTTCCTCCATCTGCATGGCAAATGTTGCAACAAGCGTATTCGCCTGCATTTGCATTTCATGACCTATTCCTCCGCGTGCGGCAACAAAGGTAATATCTTTTTGTCCCTCTAATGGATGTAAAAATTGAGCTAGAGAGGCAACTGATTTTCCACCAGTGACCGCTACAACTTGTTCATCAAAAGCAGTAGACATAAATTGCAATGCTGCTTCCTTGCCAAGCAAGGTTAGGATTGTATTGTCTTCACTATAGTCACCTGGTACAACAACAACATGTTGTATACCAAAATGATTTTCAAGCAATTTTGCAAGCTGGGTTAAACCAGACCATTCATAAACGATGGCTCTCAGTTTTTCAATGACTTCTTCACCATCATCTGTACATACCATACCCGACTTTTGTGAATCTAATAACCCTTGTTCACGTAAAATGTCAGTTTCTTTACGAATTTCTCTCTCTGTCATTTTCAATGAATCTGCGAGTGTTCGACGCCCGATAGGTTGCATGAGTTGAACGGCTTGCAAAATACGATATCTAGATTGCAGAAGCGGATACATTTCAGGAAGTAGCCTTTGCTGTGCCTCTGGAATAGTGAACATATTTATCTACTCCCTTGTTAATAGAGGTGGGATTAATTCAGTCCCACTATATTATTTTGTGTCCCACTTATGATTTTATTATAATACGCATATTTGGAAAGTGCAAGTAATTGTATAGTTTTGGATTAAAAAAAAGCCCCATAGCTTTGTCATTAGCTACGAGACTTGGGTTTGCTTATTTTGTGAAAGATAAAATTGCGTTTTTCTTAAATCCTTCTAAAGCTTTTGTTGCTTCATTTTTATTTGTAAATTCAAAAATACGAACGTCCTTTTTTTCAAATACTGTAATAACCCACATTGTACAATCTCCCTTCACATCGCTTTTGTAATATAACAACCACTAAAATTTGTGATACTTTTTATTATCTGTTTTATAACAACGTCTTACTTGATACCTATTCTACTCCGATTTTTATAAAATAAAAGACTAATGTGAAGGTCTTCACAAACTGTTCAAATTCAAACCGCTTTCATTGAACAATTTGTGAATTGTATGAATGCCAACTAACAATAGAGCGATTTACGCCGTTATTATCTTTTTAAAGACATAGTACTTAACTGCCCAAGTACTCCATCAATGTGGCATAATCCAGATTGCCGTATTGGATAACGACCCCATCCTTTTCTACTACAGGTATCATTAACATATATTTTTCGTGTATGAGATCATCATCTTCAATATTAACTATTTCAATATCGAACACTACATCTTCCTGTACAAGCTTTAATGTATGTAAGCCCTCTACACATAATGGACAATTAGCTCGACTAAAAAATTGAATAATCATGGATGGCACCTCCTGTTTCTATTATTTCTTCATCGTTGAACGATGACAATGTTAGCTACAACGATTGTAAACTATGTAGTGGATTCATTCAAAAGCTTACTAGAAAAATGAAAGGCATTGAGTGCGAATAACAAGCACTTCAATGCCTTTTGGCTATTATGTTATTTTAAATGATGATCAAGGAATTTCAACATGGCATTATAGAATTCGATTCTATTTTCTTCATTCGAGAAGCCATGGCCTTCATTATCCTTTAACATATACTCTACATCCACACCTCTAGCACGTAAAGCTTCTACAATTTGGTCGGATTCCGCTTTGTTGACACGTGGATCATTTGCGCCTTGTGCAACAAATAAAGGTGTTTTAATTTTATCTGCATGGAAGACCGGAGAAACCGCTGTTAATAATTCTTTATCTTTCTCTGGATGACCTACTCGTTCATAAAACATGTCTCGCATCGTTTCCCAGTATGGTGGAATTGTATCTAATAGTGTGAAAATATTAGATACACCAACATAATCAACTGCTGCCGCATATAAATCTGGTGTATACGTAATGCCAGCTAATGTAGCATAACCACCAAATGAAGCACCGTAAATACCGATACGTTTAGGATCTGCAATACCTTGGTCAATCGCCCATTGAACGCCATCCGTTATATCATCTTGAATTTTCAAGCCCCATTGCTTATTACCAGCTTGAAGGAATTCCTTGCCATATCCAGTCGAGGAACGGAAGTTTACTTGTAGCACTGCATAGCCACGATTTGCTAATAGCTGTACTTCTGGATTGAATCCCCACATATCACGAGCCCACGGTCCACCATGTGGGTTTACAATAAGAGGTAGATCTTTAGCATTTTTATTTTTCGGCAACGTTAAATAACCATTGATAATTAATCCATCACGACTCTTATAAGAGATAGGATGCATTTCTGCAAGTTCTGAAGATTTCAGCCATGGGCTCAATGTTGCTAATTCTGTTAATTCATCTTTTGTTGAATCATAGTAATAATACTTTCCATAGATGGTGTCACTCGATACACTTACAATAAATTTTGTCATCTCTTTATTGTAATCGTTTATGCCCAATTGGCTTTCTTGAACACCAAGCTTGTTTTGAATTTTACGGAATAACTTTTCAAAGTCTTTATCAAAGAATTGATAATGGATTTTATCCGTAGCATACGCACCATACAATAATTTATCTTTTTCAGCATTATACAATACACCCGAAACATCCACTTCATCATTGGACATGATTACTTCTTCTTTACCTTGTAAGTCATACTTTACCACTTCTACTTTATCCCGGCCTTTATTGGATGTAGCATAAATAAACTTATTGTCCTTCGAGAAAGCTAGCGGCATCACTTCATCCCCAGCACCGATTTTAATAAATGGTCTGAATTCATCCTTTTCTGAATCTCGATAAAGGACAGCACCTTCCACCCCATCAGTAGCCACAGCTATACGTACATTGCCGTTACGATCTGCTAACCAGTTCGTAATATTGCCAGGATTTTTAGCGACGTGAGTCGTTTTACCCGTCTTTACATTTAGCTTGTACACATCAAAAACGGTAGCATCCTCTTTGTTCATCATAATAAGAATTTCGTCTTTTACACCCTGTAAGCTATCCAATATCCCTACAGTCACGTTAGGATATGGCGTTAAATCTTTTTCCACAGAACCGTTAAATGTTGTAGAATAAATATGAAAGTTTTCATCTCCACCTTTATCTTTTAAATAAAGTAAAGCATCATCCTTCCAGAAAAAACCTGCAATATCTCGATCCTTTGAGCTTGATACACGAACAGGCTCACTATTATCATTCATTTTTTTCACGAATACATTCGAGCGGTTCTCCCATGCAGAGGCAAATGTAATGTAATTACCATCAGGGGACAGTTCGTAGCCAAAATTCCCTGGATTTTTCATAAAATCTTCCACAGAAATTTCTTTTACTCCTTTATTGTTGGAACCATTTTTTATATGTTTAACATTGTTAAGGAGTTTACCAGCATCTTGTTTCGTAATAAAATCTGTACTTGAAGATACTCCCTTAAAGAAACCAAGCTTATTGGCCTTTTTTAAATACTCTGCTAGTGACTTTTCTTTTCCTTCTTTATTGGCAGCTCTAACTAAAATCCTAGCTGCTTGATCACGTTTAATAGTAGCGCTTAAGTCTGAAATCTCTCCAGCCTTTACCCATTGATCCTTAATTTGTTGACGCATTGAATCGGAGCCATGCTGGAATGTTAAAGCTGTTACTGCTAAATCTAGAAATTCCTGTGCTGAAAGATGTTCCTCTTGTGCTAATACAACATTTGTTTCATTGGCAGCACGTACTTCTTGCAATGTTGCAGGGATAACCGTAGCAGTTGTTAAAATAATTGCTAATGATGCAGTTAAAAATCTTTTTTTCAAAATGATTCCTCCCTATATCAGTTTACGTTATATCGATAGTCGATATATACAAATTATACCATTATTTGTATTTTTGTCAATATTTTCATAATAAAAGCGAACTAAATAATTAGCTCGCTTTCGGTTAGTATTAAAATTTTCGGCTTGCCCCTCCACCTGCTGAAGATCCGCCACCAAACCCTCCAAAATCGCCACCACCTGAACGTCCGCCACCAAAGCCACCAGGGTAACCGCCGTAGCCTCTCCCACGAGGTCCGCCTCTTCCGCCTTTTGAAAAAGAAGAAAAAATGAGGACTATAATAACGATGACAATAATGAGCCAGATGGGCATTCCTTCCTCTTCATTTGCACCTGCAGGTAATTCACCATTCCAATTATACTCTTCAGCTACAGCACGAAAGACCTCAGCATATGTAGCTAGAAAGGCTTGATCATTATCACCTTCACTTGCAAAGGGATAAAATGCATTATCTAAAATACGCCCTAATTTACCATCTGGTAATGGTCCCTCTAAGCCTTGACCGACAGCTATCACTACATCATTTTGGCCTTTGCCCTGTCCAAATGTAGCAAGTATAAGGACACCATTATTTTTCTCTTTGTCCCCAATACCCCAGGAACGAATCATCTTTGTCGCATACATTTTCGCCTCCTGCCCATGAAGGCTATCAACGGTTACGACCATGATTTCAGCACCTGTTCCCTTATCTAATTGCTCTGAATAATGGTTTAGCTCTTGTTTTACATCCAAAGATAAAACATTCGCAAAATCATGAATATACGTATTTTTCATTGGTGAAGGCATTGCTGCTTTCGTCATAGTCATGCTAAAAAGAAGCACTGAGCAAACGATAATCAGCTGTATAATACAACGCTTCATCACTGTGTACCTGATTGACTAAAATCAATAGACGGTGCTTGTTCGGCACCCGCTGCGGCTTTAAAGTATTCTTTTTGTTCAAATCCAAACATTCCTGCCATTAAATTGCCAGGAAAGCGTTTAACATGTTTATTAAATTGTTGTACTTCATTATTATAATCCTCGCGCGCAACTGCCAAGCGATTTTCTGTGCCAGCAAGCTCATCCATTAACTGACGAAAATTTGCGTCTGCCTTTAAGTTCGGGTAGTTTTCCACGACTACTAGTAAACGACTAAGTGCACCCGTTAAAGCATCATTCGCAACAGCTTGCTGCGCGGGAGTATTAGCATTGCTCATTTGAGCACGTGCGTTAGTAATATCCGCAATGATCTGTTGCTCGTGATTCGCATACCCTTTCACAGATTCAACCAAATTGGGAATTAAATCATAGCGGCGTTGGAGCTGGTTTTCAACTTGCGCCCATTTGGAATCTACATTTTCCTCAGCTGTTACTAAACTGTTATATTTAGGAATCAATACTAAGGCTAGCACGATAAGAATGATAACAATTATCCCAATTGGTCCAAACCATTTCTTCATTTTCTAAAACCTCCTTGACTTGCATTTCCTTTTGTTAGTCTACATTTTTGCCTTTGCATTTATACCGTATGAAATTCATTTGGCTTGACATACTAAATACTGCATCAAAAATTATATGAGGAGGCGTTTTTTTTGTCACAATCGTTTTACAATGAATCATCATCCAATCAAACCAATTTCAATCAACAACATAGTCTAAATCATGGTGGACACGAAATGATGGACATGCATGAAGCAATTGGTGAAATTATCGCTGGTATGAACCAAGCGATCATTTTACGTCCACAAGTAAAGGATCAAGAATTACTCAGCATTTTGGATCGCCAATATAATTTTACATTGGGTATGTATAATACGATTGTTGAGTCCTTTAAAACAGGTCATGATCCATCTGTTCCTACGGGACGTTACCAAATGGAAACAGGCAATGACTTTAAATATGGCTTAACTCCAGGCCAACCCAAAAAACCAATGCAAAACGCTAATGAAATTAATGATGAAGCCATTTCTGGTTTCTTATTAGGCGCTCAAAAGGGAGCAGCAAAATGTATGACGGCTGCTGCAACAGAAACGACAAACCCTGTTGTTCGTCGTGTTGTTGCTGATAGTATTCCCAACTGCATAGAAATGGCCTATGAATTATCCATTTACCAAAATAAACATGGCTATTATCAAGTGCCTCAGTACTCTCAACAAGATATGCAAACGATGCTTAATGCATACGATACAACCTCTAATCCCCTTCATTAAAAATCAAAAGGCAGTCCATAGTGATGAATTCTCATCATGGACTGCCTTTTCTCATTATAGTACTTTTCCTAAAAATGCTTTTGTACGTTCACTTTGTGGGTTTCCGAATAATTCCTCAGGCAACCCCTCTTCCACAATATAGCCACCATCCATAAAGACTACTCGATCACCAACCTCCCGAGCAAAGCCCATTTCATGTGTGACTACAATCATTGTCATCCCTTCAGCCGCTAGATTTTTCATAACATCTAACACCTCTTTTACCATTTCAGGATCAAGAGCTGAAGTAGGCTCATCAAATAGAATGGCCTTTGGCTTCATTGCTAACGCACGTGCAATAGCTACACGTTGCTGTTGTCCACCTGATAGCTGTTCAGGATAATTATAGGCTTTACTGTCGAGACCGACCTTTTTTAACAGCTCATGCCCAAGCTCTTCAGCTTCTGGACGACTCATTTTACGAATTTGCATGGGTGCCATCGTGACATTATCGATGACGTTCATATGAGGGAATAAGTTAAATTGTTGAAACACCATCCCCACCTCTGCTCGAATTTCATTGATATTCGTTTTCGGATCATTGATCTTCACATCTTCAATATAAATAGCACCGTCCGTTACTTCCTCTAGCATATTAATGCAACGTAAAAAAGTACTTTTTCCTGAACCAGAAGGCCCAATGACACAAACAACTTGTTTTTCTTGGATTTCATAATCAATCCCTTTTAATACTTCTAGCTTACCAAAATATTTGTGTAGGTTCTCAATTCTTATCATCTTGCTTCCCGCCCTTCTGCCTTACGAGGGACATAACTATTGCTAAATCGTTTCTCAATAAATGCAACAATCTTCGTTACACCATACGTTAATATTAAATATAGTAATGCAGCAACAATATACGGTTCCCAGAAACGGAAGCTTGCACCTGCAACAACTTTACTAGCATATAAAATATCTGGTGCAGCAATGACTGTTACTAGTGAGGAATCCTTTAATAATGCTATGAATTCATTCCCTAATGGCGGGATCATGCGTCTAAAGGCCTGCGGTAAAATAACCTTACGCATCGCTTGGTTATGTGTAAGTCCAAGTGAACGAGCAGCCTCCATTTGCCCCTTTGCAATACTCTGGATACCTGCACGGAAAATTTCTGCGTTGTAGGCAGCACAGTTTAAAATAAGCGCTGTAATCCCTGAAACCATATACCCTAAAGAATGTCCAAAAATGGTTGGAATAACGGCTAAGTGTATTAATAAAATTTGAACAAGCATTGGTGTTCCGCGGAATAAATCCACATATAATTTTGATGGCCAATATATCCATTTTTTACTTGATAATTTCCCTAGTCCTAAAAATAGTCCTAAAAGAATACCGCCAAAATAACCACTAAGTGTCAAAATAAGTGTTACGCCAATACCTCGTATAAACATATCTCGGTAGTTCCAGACAATGTCCCAGCGTAGGTCAAAGATGTCCATCCGAAAACCCCATTTCCCCTTTAAAGTCACATCAATTAAATGAGTCGCTAGCATACTGCTTGGCGAGTGGCATTACCCTATTATTCGAAATCAGTACCTGTAATTTCTTTTAATTTACCGTTTTCTTTAATCTTTTTCAGACCTTCATTTAATTTATCTAATAGCTCTTTATTCCCCTTTTGAACCATAAAGCCATAATATTCTTTTTCGAATGCGTCATCTTGAATGACTTTAATTTTTTGATCTGGATGCGCTTTAATATATTCGTATACTACCGCATTGTCTCCAATAGCTGCGTCAACATTACCATTTAGCATTTCTTGAATTGCGATTGGCTGACTTTCAAAAGCCATAATATTTGTACTTGCTTCACCTTGTAGCTTTTTAGCTGCCATATGGCCAGTAGCATTAATTTGTACGGACACCTTTTTATCTTTTAATTCATCTAATGATTTAATCTTTGAATCTTCTTTCACAACAATTAATAATTGAGATTCATAGTATGGCTCAGTAAAATCAAATGATTCTTTGCGCTCATCTGTAATTGTAATCCCTGAAGCACCAATATGTGTTTCACCGTTTTTAATTGTTTGGAAAACGGGTTCCCAACCAATATTATTCCACTCTACTTCGAAATCCATTTCATCAGCAATTGCTTTTAAAATATCGACATCAATCCCCACAATTTTCCCTTTATCGTCAACAGATTCAAACGGTGCAAAAGTTGCTTCTGTACCTACTTTATATACTTTCTTGCCATCCGCACCTTCTGAAGGTGTGCTACCAGAAGAGGCATTGTCCTTTGTGCCACATCCTGCAAGTGCTAAAGTTAGCGCTGCTATAACCATAAGTAACATCCAAGCTGTTTTTTTCATTGCATTTCCCCCTATTTCGATAATTTTCCATCCTGCGTATTATTTTTCGCAATTCGGAAATGTTAGACTATTAGGTCAATTATATTAACATTATAGTATTTGCACAACAACTTTTCGCATAAAACTAAATATTTTTTCATATTAATTAATGGAAAACCCAATTAAATAGAAAAAATAAGCATTAATAACAAGAAAACGAAACTAAAACTAATATATATACAATAGAAGCAATGCCAAATTTCGATAAATTTAAACAAAAAAAAAAGAATCCCCTCAGAAAGGATTCTTTTTTTCGGCTATTACTAGCCTTCACGGACAGTATGTTCACTAAAAAATAATTTGGAGTTGTTGCTTTCTTGAAGGTTTGAAAGGCATAAATAGGGGAATAATGCCAACTAGGACAGTATTCCCATTACTTTTCCTCTCTATCTCCACTAAGCAGGCTGCTAAACTACTTATTAGGAGATTGAGCTATTACAGTATATCAATATTCAGTAAAATGGCGCCCTCGGAGGGAATCGAACCCCCAGTGCAAGAACCGGAATCTTACGTGTTATCCATTACACCACGAGGGCAAAAAACACAAAAAAAAAGTACTCACCCTAGGCTTACGAAAAGCATGATGTAGATAATCCTCATTTGAAGCATACCTGCAAAATAGTGTCCTGTACTTTCAAACTTATAACCTTACCTATTATACAAACGTATCACATATATTTCAACCATAGAATGCAAAAAGAATTTATTTTTTTTATTTTAATTAATTTCACTTTAGCAGGGTTAATATTTGACCTTCCCTGACTATAATGTGTATGATAAGGTTACAGCTGAAATAAACAATGTAGATTTCAGCAAAGGTAATCGAATTTAGTTTTTTGAAGGAGGATTTAACATGAATTTAATTCCTACAGTTATTGAACAAACAAGCCGTGGTGAGCGTGCATATGACATTTATTCACGTCTACTTAAAGACCGCATTATCCTTTTAGGAAGTGCTATTGATGACAATGTGGCGAACTCAATTGTCGCACAGCTACTTTTCCTACAAGCAGAAGATCCAGACAAAGACATTTCTCTTTACATTAATTCGCCAGGTGGATCAATTACGGCTGGTATGGCTATTTATGACACAATGCAAATTATTAAGCCAAAAGTTCAAACGATTTGTATTGGTATGGCTGCATCAATGGGAGCTTTCTTACTTGCTGCGGGTGAACCTGGTAAACGTTTTGCATTACCAAATGCGGAAGTAATGATTCACCAACCACTAGGTGGCGCACAAGGTCAAGCGACAGAAATTGAAATTGCTGCTAAACGTATTTTATTCTTACGTGAAAAATTAAACGGCATTTTATCTGAGCGCACTGGTCAACCACTTGAAGTCATTGCAAGAGACACAGATCGTGATAACTTCATGACAGCTGAACGTGCAAAAGAATATGGTTTAATCGATCACATTATGCACCGTAGTACGGATAATAAATAATACAAAAAAGCCTCCCAGAAAATTACTCTGAGAGGCATTTTTATTTGTTTGTTAATCTTCATTTTCAATAATTGTAGCTAATGCTGTAACCGCTTGCTCAGCATCATTGCCTTCACTACTTAACGTTACTTCGGTACCTTTCGCCACCGCTAAGCTCATGACACCCATTATCGATTTGGCATTCACTTTTTTTTCATCTTTTTCTAGAAAGATATCCGCACTGAAACGATTGGCCTCTTGCACAAATAGTGCTGCTTGTCTAGCTTGTAGTCCTAATTTTAATTTAACCTGGACTCTTCTCTCGATCATTCTCAAAACTCCCCTTCACTACCGTTCATCTATTAGTTTTATCTTACCTTACTTACTAGCAAAAGAACAATAAGCGATTACGCATGACATTCATACCTGAAAAGTATGAAAACTTAACCACCTATTTTTTCACCGCGTCTTAATGCATCTGCTATTTCGTCTATTTTTCTTAAACGATGGTTGACACCTGATTTGCTGACGGTACCACTGGATACCATTTCACCAAGTTCTTTTAACGTAACATCTTGATACTCTACTCGTAATCGTGCAATTTCACGAAGCTTTTCTGGTAGCTGGTCAAGACCAATAGAATTTTCAATAAATCGAATATTCTCTACCTGCCGTAATGCTGCTCCAATTGTTTTGTTTAGGTTGGCTGTTTCACAGTTCACAATACGATTGACACTATTGCGCATGTCTCGCAATATCCGAACGTCCTCAAATTTCATCATTGCCTGATGGGCGCCTACAATATTAAGGAAATCAGAAATTTTTTCGGCTTCCTTTAAATAAGTAACAAAGCCTTTTTTACGTTCAATTGTTTTGGCATTGAGTTCAAATTCATTCATTAAATCCATCAATGCCTCACCATGTTCTTTATATAAAGAATAAATTTCTAAATGGTAGGCGGACGTTTCTGGGTTATTGACAGAGCCTCCTGCTAAAAATGCACCTCTTAAATAGGCTCTTTTTTGACCATTTTTTTTAATGAGCTTTCTTGAGATCGTATGATTAAATTGAAAGTCGTCTGAGATGATTTCTAAATCAATTAACAGCTCGCGCGCTCCTTCTCTTACACGGCAAATATATACGTTATTTTTTTTCAATCGCATTTTCTTACGAACTAGTAATTCCACATTGTACGGATACAATTTTTTCATAATCGTATATAGTCTTCTTGCAATTGCAGCGTTTTCAGTTTGCACGTCCAAGCTTAGTTGTTTATTCGCAAAGGATAATGAACCATTCATACGAATTAGGGCAGAAACTTCTGCTTTCATACAATGATTGTCCGCTTCTATTTGGGTTAACTCCTTTTTCGTTTCAGAAGCAAAAGACATATCACGCCCCCCTTTCAATCATAATTTCTATGTATATGTTCATCTTACCATATACAATAAACACTTTATGTTTCTATTATCGGTTCTCTTACCGATCATAAATACCGGCATAATCTACCAGCCACTCTGCAACATTCGTAGCATTATGTCGAACCGTACCATCTGATCGAATTGTAGCAATATCGCGCCTTATAACCTCTAATCCCATACTTTCAAGCTTTGCCACATCAAATGTCACTGGCTCTGCTCTTTCTTCTTTATACAATTCTTTTACAGGATTCGGCAATTCTTCATCATTAACTAAAATCGAATCAATAAAGGATGCGCCAACATGCTTATGTATGGCCGATACATGATCACCTGCTGTATAAGAAATGGTTTCACCTTTTTGTGTCATTAAATTACAAACATATATTTTTCTTCCTTTTGCTTTCACAACAGCTTCCCCTATCTCTTTGACAAGGAGATTTGGAATAATACTTGTGTATAAGCTTCCTGGGCCAATTAATATATAGTCTGCACGCTGAATTGCCCGAATAGCTTCTGGTAACGGTTGCACGTTTTCGGGTACTAAAAAAACGCGATCAATGCGTTTTGTCGCTGTCGGGACTTTTGATTCACCTTCAATGATTGAACCATCCTCTAACACAGCATGTAAGTTAATTTTTTTATTGGCTGCTGGTATTACACGGCCATGTACTTTTAATACCTTCCCCATCTCACTTATAGCATGGTTAAAATCACCAGTAATATCAGTAAGTGCTGTTAGCATTAAGTTCCCTAAGGAATGTCCACGTAAATCCTCTGACGCTGAAAAACGGTATTGAAACATTTGCTCCACTAGCGGTTCAATATCTGATAATGCCGCAATGACATTACGAACATCACCTGGTGGTGGAATATCATAATCATCTCGTAAACGTCCTGAAGAGCCGCCATCGTCTGCTACCGTCACAATAGCAGTAATATCAAATGGATGGTGCTTGAGCCCACGAAGTAATGTAGATAGTCCTGTTCCACCACCAATTACCACAAGCTTTGTTTGCTTTTTCCCCATTCACTCATTCCTTTCTACGATTAATATCACGATGCGTAATAACCGTATTCTCTTTGCTGGCTAAATAAGCCCCAAAAAACTCTGCTAAAGTTACTGAACGATGCTGACCACCCGTACAACCAAAAGCGATAACGAGTTGTGATTTACCTTCTTGTCGATAAAGAGGAATCATAAAGTCGAACAAATCCGTTAGTTTTTGTATAAGTATTTGCGTATCTTCCAAGGCTAAAACATAGGAGGATACTTCTGTTTGAAGTCCCGTCTTTGGGCGTAGCTCTTCTACATAATACGGATTTTTAAGAAAACGAACATCGAACACTAAGTCTGCATCAATTGGCATACCATGCTTGAAGCCAAAAGACATGATGTTTACGGTAAAAATAGTATCTGCTTCACTGGCAAATTCTTTAACGATCTTTTCACGTAATTGCTTTGGTTTCATGTTAGATGTGTTATAAACAAAATTAGCACGGCCTTTTACTTCCGATAAAAGCGCTCGCTCTTGCTTTATACCATCTAAAGGTAAGCCACTTACTGCCAATGGATGGGCTCTTCTTGTTTCTTTATAGCGTCTTACTAATGTGGCATCATCTGCATCTAAAAATAAAATACGAGCTACAATGTCGCCTTCTTTTAGTATATGGTCTAACGCCCCAATAAGCGCATCAAAAAAGTTACCTCCACGCATATCCATCACTGCCGCAATACGTGTACTATTCTTGCCAGAATCTCTTAGCAGAGTTAAAAAAGTTGTAAGTAACGCAGGTGGTAAATTATCAATACAGTAATACCCTAAATCTTCAAAGCTTTGAATAGCTACGGTCTTCCCAGCTCCAGACATTCCTGTAATAATAACCAATTCATGTGTACTTTGTTGGCCTTCAACCACCACTGTCATGCAACTCCTTTATTGTTCTTTTGATATTTGTATTTTCTGATGAAGTAATTCAAAATTCGTTGTATAGTCAAACGTGCCATACTGAATACCTGATTGCGAAATAGCAAATTGTAAATTAGTGCGATCTCCTTCAGCCATTGGCAAATGTGCTAAATCCTCTACTGGGTGCCATGCAAGTTTACCTTCTCTAGTTTCTACAAACGGTACACCGTCTACATCCTTGGCAACAAATGTATAAAGCATCCATTCATCTACGACTTCATCATTTTCTTTAATGACCATCGTATAAACACCCTTTAGGTGTACATGTAAAGGTATAACATTTGTCTCTTCCTGAAATTCACGAACAGCAGCCTCAAAGATGGACTCACCGCTTTCCATTTTTCCACCCGGAGCAACGTACCAACCTCGTCTTGGTTTTTGAAGTAATAATACTTTACCGTCTTTTACGGCAATTAAATTTGCAATTCTTTGCATAGGCACACCTCTAATCACTTTTGCATTCTACTCTCCATTATAGCAAGACACAGCAAGATTTGTCCTCATTTACAACTCTCATACGTAGACATTTAACAATTTAGTTTTATCGAAGAATTTATTAAAAAAAGCTTATGCTCTTTTCATGATCTATACAAATAAAAAAGTAGGTTGTTCCCACCTAATTGAGGCGGAAACAACCTACTAAACAAAATAAAAGGGGGATTGCTAATTACACTTTTAATCATACACCTTTTATATGTCATTCAAGTTACAACAATATTAAAACCACATTAAAATTGTATTTTTTTCCTTAAAATAGCCAAGTTATGCATTAATTTTCTCTAATAGCTCTTCTACATAATGCTGTACAGCTTGAGCTGCAATACTGCCATCACCAGTTGCTGTAACAATTTGACGTAGTGATTTTTCACGTACATCTCCAGCTGCAAAGATACCTGGAATTGTTGTTTCCATATTATCATTTGTCAAAATATAACCAGCATCATTTAAAATACCTAAAGATTCAAATGGCTTTGTTAAAGGTAGCATACCGATATACACAAACACACCATCTGTTGTAAACTCTGATTCAGTTCCATCCACAGTTGATTGTAGTGTAACACTACCCACTTTACCATTAGCTTCATTAATTTCTTTTACTGTAGCATTCCAAATGAAATCAATTTTGTCATTTGCAAATGCACGATCTTGGAGGATTTTTTGTGCACGTAATTTATCACGACGGTGGACAATTGTTACTTTATCAGCAAAGCGTGTTAAATATACGCCCTCTTCTACAGCTGAATCTCCTCCGCCAACAACTACAAGATTTTTTTGTTTAAAGAACGCGCCATCACAAACTGCACAGTAGCTGACACCACGGCCGCCAAGTTCTTTTTCACCAGGCACACCCATTTTTTTATACTCTGCACCAGTTGTAATAATAATGGCACGTGTTTTATATTCTTTTGTACCTGATTTAATGGTTTTAAATTCTTCCCCGTCGATGATTTCTGTTACATCGCCATAGGCATATTCAGCACCGAATTTTTTAGCATGGTCAAACATTTTTGTAGAGAGCTCAGGTCCTAAAATTGTATCGAAACCAGGATAGTTTTCTACTTCTTCAGTGTTGGCCATTTGTCCACCAGGGATTCCTCGTTCAATCATAAGCGTTGCCAAATTAGCACGTGATGTATAAACAGCAGCAGTCATCCCAGCAGGACCTGCACCAATAATGACCACATCATAAATTTTTTCTTCCGACATAAATACTTCCCCCTAAACAGAATACTTTTTATCTTCATTCAACAAATAGTAGTGAAAGTGTAACGTCACCTACATATGATCCCAACTTACAATAGAGGGGATGAAGATAAACCATTGGCAACTAGCAAGGAGTAACACTCAAACGCAATGTTGCCAGGGCAAATTCTTGATAACGTTAGTATGTTCATCGTATGTGAAAGTATAAAGTTATTCAACTATGTTGCTCACACACTAATTATGACTGTCTGGTAAAAAAGCTAAAATTTCTTCAATATACTTCGATAAAGTGGCAACAGATACTCCATATTGTTGAGCTATTTCTTTTTTTGTCACCTTAAGCATTTGAGAAGATCTAAATAAATAATCATTTGCTCCTGCAATCGCTACAGGATTTGTAAAACGATAATTTTGAATTAAAGCTTGTTCACATAAGACAAACCACATTTGAAACATAGGTACAATCAATGATGATAATTTGCCATACTGCTCTAATAAAATTTCCGGCACATTTACAGCACGTAAAAAGCTGGCCTCTACTTTGTTTTTCTTATCAAATTCATGACCAAGTGCATAGGCTAAAAATAATTTCTCAAACGCACCGAATTGCTCGATATTGACCCATTTAGGATGGGCGATTATTTCTTGCTTATGAGCCGTATCCTTCAATAAAAACAATCCAAAGATACGCTCACTTGAATAGCTACTTTCTAATTTTTCAACGATAAAATTTCGATCATGTTCCAACGCGTCCAGTGCAAATTCATTGTCATGTTGGCGCCAAGGTTCAAAGCCCTCTTTATCTGGGTCTACCTCTAGCAGTTGACCCCAAGCACTTTTCGAAACCTCTTCATGCCCTGAAAAATAAGCAGCATGGGATAGCCAGAAATAAAAACCTGCGTCGCCTACATAGCCTCTTTTTTGCATACTGCGCAACCATTTATAGGCTAATTCATATTGCCCTATTAAAGCTAATGTAGCACCTAGTTTATAACGATGCTCCCATGTATATGGCTGAATTTTAACAAGGATATTTAATAGCTCTTGCAAATCTTCTTCATTCTTTTCATAATACGCAATCACCGTTAAGTTACAAAGTGCATGTAAGTTTCCCTTATTTTCACGTAGTACTGTATGTAAGAGAGCCTTCGCCTGTTCCTCTTCTCCAACATAAAAATAAGCAAGTGCAAGATTATTATAGGCCGACCAAAAGGCTGGTCGATCTTCAATTAAATCTTCTAAAATAGTAATAGCTTCAGGAAAGTCGCCCTTCTCCATATGACGGCGAGCCTGTTCCTGACGATATAAATCCTCACCAGATCCTTCAAGCTCCTCAAATTCATCCTGCTCGAATGCGACAAATTCTAAAATTTCTGCTGCTTCATCTGCATATGCACCTTCAGGCTCTAGCTGCAAATACTCTTCAGCAAAGCGTTTTGCATCCTGCATGATTCCTACACAACCTGACACTTCCGCCATGTAAAAAATAATTTCCGGATTATCGGGGTCAATTTGATAGGCACGACGAAGCAGATCATACGCTTCTTCAAAACGTTGACCCTCTAACTCTACAATAGCAAGCTGCAAGATTATCATAGGATCATCTGGGCTAAGATCAACTGCACGCTGCAAATATTTATAGGCTTTATTCATTTGTCCACTGTTCATAGCTTGAATTGATTTTTTATAATAATAGTCGCCTGTTGGAATGAACGACACTATATTTGATTGGTTCTTATTTTGACGTTTCTTTTCCAATACATTTCCTCCGAAACAAGAAATAAGGAACGTATTAAACGTTCCTTTACACAGTAAACCCTATTATACCATACAATTAATAATATGCTGTTATTTCTCCTCGTGACGTTTTTTCAACACATGAAGAACATCATATATACTTACCTTTTGTTCTTGCAGTAATACTAGTAGGTGATAAATTAAATCAGCAGCCTCCCACTTTACTTCTTCTGCATCCCGATTTTTGGCCCCAATAACAACCTCTGTCGCTTCCTCACCAACCTTTTTACAGATTTTATCGATACCCTTGTCAAATAGATATGTAGTATAAGCTCCCACAGGCATTTCCTGTTCTCTCTTTTCAATAACACTTACAAGTTTTGCAATCATTTCTACAGAGCCGACTTCAGCATTTTGCTGTACCACCTCCGTAAAGCAAGTAGTCGTACCATTATGACAAGCTGGGCCATCTGGTAAAACCTCCACAACTAATGCATCTTGATCGCAGTCTGTTTTAATGGCGACAACCTTTTGTGTATGACCACTTGTCGCGCCCTTATGCCAAAGCTCTTGACGTGAACGAGAATAAAACCAAGTTTCACCTGACTCTATCGTTTTCACTAATGACTCTTTATTCATATAAGCCACTGTTAGTACTTCTTTCGTATGGGCATCCTGTACAACTGCCGGTACAAGACCTTTCTCATCAAATCGAATACGTTCTATCATCGTACTGCCACTCCTTTTTCACGTAAGTATTCTTTCACTTGGGCTACGCTTGTTTCTTTATAATGGAAGATGGAAGCTGCAAGTGCTGCATCTGCATCAACTTCCTCTGCTAATACTTCGTAAAAATGTTCGGCATTTCCTGCTCCACCACTTGCAATTACAGGGACTGTCACAGCCTCTCGTACTGCTTTTGTTAATCCCAAATCAAAGCCAGATTTTTCTCCATCTTGATTCATACTAGTTAATAAAATCTCACCTGCTCCTAAGCGCACCGCTTCCCTTGCCCAGTCCATAGCTGACCAAGTAGTTTTGTTGCGCCCGCCATGGGTATAAACCATCCATGTACCGTCCTCTTCACTATAGCGAGCATCGATGGCCACGACGATGCATTGGGCACCAAAGAAATCGGAGCCTTCTTGAATTAGGGCAGGACGCTCTAAAGCGGAAGTATTAACAGAAACTTTATCCGCACCAGCGCGTAAAATACGCTTCATATCATCCAACGTCCGAATACCTCCACCAACTGTAAAAGGAATCGCTAATGTGGCAGCACTTTGTCGAACTACATCTATCATTGTTTCTCGACCTTCATGTGAAGCAGATATATCTAAAAATACGAGCTCATCTGCGCCTTGTTCATCATAGAATTTTGCTAGTTCCACTGGGTCACCAGCATCACGAATGGATACAAATTGTATCCCTTTTACAACACGTCCCTCCTTGACATCTAGACAGGGAATAATTCGTTTCGTTAGCATGCTTTCACACCTTTCAGCCATTGCTCCAATAAATATACGCCCAGCTCACCTGATTTTTCAGGGTGAAATTGCATACCTGTCACGGAACCTTTCGTTACAATACCGGGAACTCGTATGCCACAATAGTCTGCATAAGCAACAAGTTCAGACTCCTCAATATGAGTGGCATAAAACGAATGAACGAAATAGACATGCTTTGCAGGGGCACTATTTTCTAACCAAGCAGGACGATTCGCCATCACCAATTCGTTCCAGCCCATATGGGGCACTCGATATGCCCGCCCCTCATTTGTTCCACTAAATCGCTTAATTTGTCCTTTAAAGAAACCTAAGCCATTTGTTGATGTGACCTCATCACTTTGTTCAAATAATAATTGCATCCCTAAACAAATGCCTAAAAGAGGGCGATTTTGGCTTTGGGCTTTTATTAGATAACGATCTAATTTAGTCTCAGCTAAACGCTTTCTAGCATCCGGGAATGCCCCAACTCCTGGTAATAGTAATGCATCTGTAGCATCTAGCGTCTGTTCATCAGCTGTCACAACCACCTCACAGCCCAGTCGATTTAATGCTTGTACCACGCTAAATAAATTCCCCATACCATAATCAATCACACCTATTTTCACGTTAACAGCCCCTTAGTCGATGGTACTCCTTTAACACGTGGATCAATTTCTACGGCAGCATCAATCGCTCTAGCTAATGCTTTAAAAATCGCCTCGATGATATGGTGCGTATTATGTCCATAGGGTACAATCACATGTACATTCATTCTTGCCTCCAAGGTAAATTTCCACAAAAACTCATGCACTAATTCTGTATCAAAAGTTCCCACCTTTTCTTTTAAAGCGGGCACACGGTATTCTAAGTGTGGACGATTCGAGCAATCAACCACCACCTGCGCAAGTGCATCATCCATTGGCACAAATGCCGTTCCATAGCGTTTAATGCCCTTCTTATCGCCAAGTGCTTCTCGAATTGCTTGCCCTAACACAATACCAAGATCCTCCGTAGTATGGTGATCATCGATATAGGTATCCCCATTCGCATGGATGGTCCCGTCAAAAAGACCATGCTTGATAAATAAATCCAGCATATGGTCCATAAAACCTACGCCTGTTTTAATGTTTGCCTTCCCTTCTCCATCTAAATTGATAGCTACTGAAATTTGCGTTTCATTAGTTGTTCGCTCTACTTGTGCAAATCGTTTCTTTTCCGTCATTGTATTATTCCTTCTTCCATCCACGAGATTCCACCGCACGTGCATGCCCCTCTAAACCTTCCATACGTGCGAGACGGGCAATTTTTGGTGCATTGTCTTGCCAAGTTTTTTCACTGTAATAAACAATACTTGATTTTTTCACAAAATCATCTACGTTTAAGCCACTAGCAAAACGAGCTGTGCTATTGGTTGGTAATACATGATTGGTCCCCGCAAAATAATCACCAACAGGCTCTGAACTATAACGACCAATAAAAATACCACCTGCATGCTTTATTTGTTCAGCGATCACCTCAGCATTATTTGTCATAATTTCTAAATGCTCCGGTGCTAATGAATTAATCGCTTCTACTGCATCTGATACCGTTTCAGCTACATAAATGACCCCAAAATTTTCGATTGAAGCACGCGCTACTTCTTGACGTGGTAAAATCTCCAATTGCTTTTCAACTTCTTCAGCTACATTTTTGGCCAATTGCTCTGAGGTCGTGACGAGAATAGCACATGCTAAAGGGTCATGCTCTGCTTGTGATAATAGATCTGCAGCAATTTCGTCCGGAAATGCAGTGTCATCAGCTAGTACTGCAATTTCGCTTGGTCCCGCAATCATATCAATTGCAACCTCTCCAAATACCTCCCGTTTAGCAAGGGCTACAAAAATATTTCCTGGGCCTGTAATTTTATCGACTGGGGCGATGGTCTCTGTGCCATATGCAAGAGCAGCAATTGCTTGTGCCCCACCAATTTTATAGATTTCATCAATCCCTAAAAGATGAGCCGCCACTAGGACACCTGCAGGTATTTTTCCATCACGGCCTGCCGGTGAAGCAATCACGATTCGATTAACACCAGCTACCTGTGCTGGAATCACATTCATTAGCACGGATGATGGGTATGCTGCAGTACCGCCAGGAACATATAACCCTACTGCATCTAGAGCTGTTACACGTTGTCCTAGCCAAGAACCGTCTCCAAGCTCTATGCGATAGCCATGTCGTGACTGTTGTTCATGATAAAGTCGAATATTATTGGCCGCTTCCGCCAAATCCTGATAGAGTTGTTGGTCAAGAGCATTTATGGCCTCTTGTATCTCTTTCTTTGTGACCCGCAAGCTTACAGGCATATATCCGTCCCACCGTTCTGTATAGGCACGTAACGCTACGTCTCCCTGTGTCTTGACATCCGCTAGCACCTGTCTTACAACTGTTAACTGTTCCTCATTTCCTCCTTCTAGTGGTCTTTTTAAGGAAATACCCTTTGCTAGTTTTGTTATTTTCATACAATTAAACCCCTTCAGTTACTCATATGTAGCGCTATATGATTACTTTATTGTTCATTCACACACTTCTTTAGTCGTCTTACAAGGTCAATAATGCGCTCACCCTTCATGCGATAACTGACTGGATTGGCAATTAACCGAGATGAGACAGCTGAAATAAATTCATATTCCACTAAGCCGTTCTCTTTTAATGTGCGTCCTGTAGAAACAATATCGACAATTCGATCAGCTAAGCCAATCATAGGGGCTAATTCAATAGATCCATTAAGCTCAATGATTTCAACTTGCTCCCCAATGCCTTTATAATATTTCATCGCAATATTCGGATATTTCGTAGCAATCCTAGGAGCAATCTCATTCATCTCTGTATGGGGTAAACCCGCTGATGCGATATAGCAATTACTAATTTTCAAATCCAGTAATTCATGTACCTCTCTCTGCTGCTCTAACAAAACATCCTTTCCTGCAATACCGATATCCGCTACACCATGTTCAACGTAAACAGGCACATCCATTGGCTTTGATAAGATAAAGCGAATTTTCTCTTCTGGTATTTCAATCATTAATTTACGCGACATTTCGACCTCTTCTGGTAAATTAAATCCTGCCTCTAATAGCATTTGGTAGGCTTCTTCAAAGATTCGCCCCTTTGGCATTGCAATTGTTAATTCATTCACTGCCAACTTCCTCCTGTCCAACTACAACTACTTCAGTAAAGTGTGCTAAAAAGGCTTCTTCATCGACTAGGCTACTACGCAACTGTAAGGTAGCAAATTTCCCCGCTCCTCGTAATGTGTTTACCTGTAATAAAGCTGCCTCAAATTGTTCTTCCTCAAACAGCACAACAGTTGCTTCTTGCTGCCCCTCTGATTGCCCACTTAATGTTTCCAATAAACGATCGACACGAATGCTAAAGCCTGTCGCACCAGCTTTTGATCCAAACACCTCTAACAATCCATCGTAACGACCACCATTCCCTAATGGAAAACCACTACCTAAGGCAAATATTTCAAAAAGCATACCTGTGTAGTAACTCATATGACTCGAAAGTGTAAAATCAAACGTAACATAATCAGCTAAGTCAGCCATCTCCAATAGCTGAGCAAGCTGTTGCATATATTCTAATGCATCATTTTTGCGAACATATTGTTCAATATCACGAATGTCCTTCACATCCATTGCTTCTTCAATAAACTGGAGAAGAGCATCCGCTTTAGCTTTCGGTAAATTAAATGACTCTACCGCTTCTTCAAATCCAACATAATTTCGCTGGACAAGTAAAGTTCTAAGTGTAGCTTGCTGTTCAATACTCTCTGTGTAATCTTGTAAAATGCAGTTTAGAATTCCTGCATGCCCAATCGTCACTTTAAACGCTTCTAATTGTAAGTGTCTCAAAAGTTCCATAGCTGTCACTATGACTTCTGCATCAGCAAATACGGATTGGTCGCCTATTAATTCAATGCCCATTTGATCGAATTCTGCTGGTCTCCCACCCTCTGCTTCTTGTGCACGAAAAACACTTGCGAAGTACGCTAAACGTTGAGGAATCATTTCTTTCAATAATTTTGAAGTGGCCACCCGAGCAATGGGGGTCGTCATATCCGGTCGTAGCACTAATGTATTTCCTTGACTATCCACAAGTTTAAATAAATGAGTATCAGCAATCGCGGAGGCTTTTCCGACTGTATCAAAATATTCAACAGCTGGTGTTTTGATAAACTCATATCCTCTTTTACATAAGAAATCTTTGCCAGACTGTCTTACTGCTTCAACTTTTTCAAAGATCTGCGGAAATGTATCACGCATTCCAAGTGGTTTTTCAAACATTTTTATTGACGACATATGAACACTTCCTCACATTCACTTTAATTCACTAGAGTATTAGAGAATTAGATTATGAAAGAATTCTAACTTATTTCTTTTCAACAGTCAACGTAATTTCCCTTAATTATCTAAATCTTTAATTTACTTTTCATTTGAATAATATAGAGAGGCAAGTGCAAGTTGAAGAAAATCTACAAAACTTAAAGATTGAGAATGAGAATGTGTCTAAAATGTGACAAGTAAATCATAGTCACTGTTAACATGTCTGTAAAAAATTGATAATGATTCTCGAGTGGACGGAAGTATAGACCATTCCATCAGCTATTCTCAATACGGTCTATCATAAGATTATATTAGTATAATTTAATTGCCAGGTGTAATTAAAATGATTCTCAATCTCATTATCAACAAAAATATTATACTATCAGTATTTACGATGATTATTACTCTCATTCTACTTTTACTTTTACAATTCAAAATCCTTAATATAGAATAGCATTAATAAATAAAACAACAGTTATAATACACATTGGAGGGATTTATGATGGCATGTCCATTCGTACAACTTAGTGAGCAAATGATCGTTAGTATTTGTAAGGGAGATTTTTATCCTGGTGATAAAATTACATTACATACAACCGAAGACATTGATGGTACTGCAATTAAATCAACTTTCGTTGAATCAACTTGCTTAGGCGATCATAGTAATTGTGAATTCAAATCAGAATATGATGCTGTACACGCATAAATCGGCTTCATAATACCAAAAACAAAAGCTACTCCCAAAAATTGTTGGGAGTAGCTTTTTAAACTTTTTGAACGTTTATTATTTTTTAGGTGTACACCATTGCACAATTTCATGACGCTTACGCTCTGCCATTTGCTCTGCTGTATAAATAATTTGCATTGGATTTCCTCCTGCTAGGCAGCCAGCCGGCACATCCTTATGTACAAGAGTAGCGGCCGAAACAATGGCGCCATCTCCAATTGTCACACCAGGTAAAATGGTAGAATTCGCACCAACCATTACTTCATGACCAATATGGACATCCCCTAAACGATATTCCTCTATTAAATATTCATGGGCTAAAATGGTCGTATTAAAGCCAATCACTGTATTATCTCCAATAAAAATACGTTCAGGATACATAGTGTCTGGCATAACCATTAAGGCTAGTGATGTTTTTTCACCAATGGTCATTCTTAAAAATGTTCGATAAAGCCAGTTTTTCACACGTAAAAATGGTGTGAAGCGTCCAATTTGAATGATAATGAAACACTTCATCACCTTCCAAAAGGACACCGTATCGTAGATTTTCCAAAGAGAATTCGCCCCTTCGACACGGTAACGTTCTGTTTTACGCGCCATCTAACTTACCCCTCTTTCACAATATCCAATAAATCCGTCATATGATGCAAAATATATTCCGGTTGATACTGCTGTAAGTACGCCTCTCCTTTAATCGCCCAAGCGACACCAGCTGCTCTGACTCCTGCACGATGCCCGGCTTCTATATCATGCGAATTATCCCCAATCATAATGGCATCATCTTTGCTGACACCTAAACGTTCCAATGCAAGTAATACTGGTTCAGGATCGGGTTTCACATTTTTCACATTATCTGTTCCAATACGGACATCAAATAGGTGTGTTGCTCCAAGGATAGATAGCCCACGATCAATTGTATCATTCCGTTTTGTCGAAACAATCGCCAATAATATTCCTTGCGCTTTTAATTGCTCTAATGTCGAAACAACATCAGGGTATTGACTAACAAGTTCATCATGATGCTCTAAATTCCAAGCTCGATATTTGGCTATTAAAGCTTCCTCTTCACCTGGTGCAATGTCATTAAATGTCTGCTTAAGGGATGGACCAATGAATTTCAAGCAATCTTTTGGCGAAAATTGCCCGGGAAATCTCTCATTTAAAACATGCATAAATGTTTGAATGATTAGTTCATTTGTATTCAGTAAAGTTCCATCAAAATCAAATAGTAGTGCCTTTACAGCCATATGTTACATCCCCTTATTTATTATCTAAGTATTTCATGGCTGGTTTAACCTTTATTCGACGATAAATAATGGCCCCAAGACCTACTACAATACTTATAATAGATACAATCTGCGCTGAGCGTAAATCGCCAACTAGGTAAAGAC
Organism: Lysinibacillus sp. GbtcB16; assembly: GCF_019091145.1. NCBI lineage: Bacteria > Bacillati > Bacillota > Bacilli > Caryophanales > Bacillaceae > Lysinibacillus > Lysinibacillus sp. GbtcB16. The sequence goes on along the minus strand of NZ_JAGXJV010000003.1, from coordinate 23,012 downwards.
TATCTGTACGCATTCCTTCAATGAAGAAACGACCAATAGAATACCATATTAAATAACTGAAGAAAATTTCCCCACGATTTAAATTTACCTTCCGTAATACTAGTAAGATAATGAGCCCAATTAGATTCCACACGGATTCATACAAAAACGTAGGATGTACATAAGTACCTAATTCTTCAATGTACATTTGATTGATAATCCAATCTGGTAACATTAAATTTTCTAAAAATTCCTTTGATACAGGACCACCATAAGCCTCTTGATTCATAAAGTTGCCCCAGCGACCGATAATTTGTCCAATTAAAATACTAGGCGCTGCAATATCCGCTACTCGTAAAAAGCTTACATTTTTAATACGAGTAAATATGTAAGCCGTCACAAATGCGCCAATTAACGCACCGTGTATAGCAATACCGCCATTCCATATCTCAATGATTTTACCTGGATTTTCACTATAGTAATCCCAGCGCATTGACACATAATAAATGCGCGCACAAATGATGGAAATCGGAACCGCCCACAATAATAAGTCTGCCAAAAAATCTTCAGGCAGTCCTCGTTTTACGGCCTCTCGTTGGCCCACCACATACGCTAAAATAATACCCGATACGATAAGCAATCCATACCAACGAACTGGAATTGGCCCTAAGTGAAAGGCAATCGGGTTAATTTGTAAAAGTAATAAATCCATCTTTTGCTCCTCTCCAACTATCTATTACCAAAGAACGGTTAACTTTTAATCATCTAATACATCGTTTGACGAAATAACTTCATCTAAACGTCTTGAAAATTCTTCAGCCGCATTTACGCCCATTTTCTTCAATCGATAATTCATCGCTGCCACTTCGATAATTACAGATACATTTCGTCCTGGCCTTACAGGAATTGTTAGTTTCGTCAATTCCGTATCAATGATTTTCATCTTTTCTTCTTCTAAGCCTAATCGATCATACACTTTTTGAGGGTCCCAAATTTCCAGCTCAATAATAAGTGTAATACGTTTATACGGGCGGACTGCACTTGCACCAAATAGTGTCATAATATCAATAATGCCGATGCCTCGTATTTCCAGTAAATGCTCTAAAAGAGGAGGTGGACTACCAATTAATAAATTTTCTGATTCTTGTCGAATCTCGACACAATCGTCGGCTACTAAACGGTGACCTTTTTTGACAAGCTCAAGAGCTGTTTCACTTTTACCTACGCCACTTTTACCAATAATCAGTATACCAATGCCATACACATCAACAAGGACACCATGTGCAGCTGTCATTGGTGCTAAACGCCCCTCTAAATAGTTCGTCAATCTACTTGAAAACTTGGTTGTTGTCATATGTGTTTTAAAAACTGGAACATGCTTTTCGTTGGAAGCTTGAATCAGCTCCTCAGGTACTTCTAAATCCCGAGAAATAATAATGGCAGGTGTATCCTGGGAACAAAGTAAGCGCATCCGCTCAAGCTTGATATCTGTTGGTAACATTTCAAAAAATGACAGCTCTGTTTTGCCAAGCAATTGTACTCGATTGGCTGGATAATGTGTAAAATACCCTGCCATTTCAAGTCCTGGTCTTGAAATATCACTTGTCACGATCGTTCTGCCGATTCCTTCCTCACCTGCTAATAACTCTAACTTAAATTTCTCCATAACATCTCTCGTTAATACTACGACCAATGAAAAAGCCTCCAATCAATGGATAAGGTTCTCCTTATTTTAGCATGTCTATGTATAAAAGAAATGTATTTACTCTTCACAAAAAAACTAGCGGCTCTCCAGTCCGCTAGTTTTTGAAGTATTATTTTTTAGTAGCTAACCATTTAGCAACTGCTTCAGCATCTGCGCCTTTTACAATTCCTCCAGGCATGCCACCTTTACCATTATTAATAATATCTAAAATTTCCGATTCCGATAAACGAGAACCTACATCGTTTAATGCTGGTCCATTGGCACCTTGTAGCTCGCCACCATGACATGTCACACATGATTTCATTGCGATAGCTTCTCCATCTGGAGCAGTGGCACCTTCATTGTTAGTTGCCTCTTTATCTCCGCCTCCACAAGCTGCTAAGAAAATTGCTGAACCGAACACTAATGTTAACATTGCTTTTTTCATTAGTACCCCTCCTCATAATCGATAATACCTTACGCCGCCATTATACCAAAATTATGCACGTTTGAAACCTTCTCCTAATACCTCATAAGCATCCGAAACGATGACAAACGCTGATGGGTCAACGCTTTTAATGAGTTGTTTCAGCTTTGTGAATTCTGTCTGATAAACAACAACCATAAGAACTGGTCGTGCCTCTCCTGTATAGCCCCCAAATGCTTGTAACTTCGTTACACCCCGATTGACTTCTGCATAAATGGCTTCACGTACTTCGTCTTGTTTCAACGTAATAATATAGACCATTTTGGATTGGCTAAAACCTAGCTGAATAATATCAATCGTTTTGGTTGTTACATAAAGTCCAATTAGGGCATACAAACCTTTCTCTAAATCGAAAACAACTGCTGCACTAATCGCTATGATTCCATCTATTAACAGTACACTTGTACCAAGCGTTAATCCAGTATACTTCGTAATGATTTGCGCTAGTAAATCAGTGCCACCAGTAGAAGCATTCCCTTTAAAGACCAGTCCTATTCCTAATCCCACTACAATTCCGCCAAAAAGAGCTCCAAGCAAAGGATTGTCCGTCCATGGCTCCCAGCTATTTGTTAGCAAGACAATAAACGGTAATGTAATCGTACCAATAAATGATTTTATGCCAAATTTTTTGCCGAGTAATAAAACACCAGCAATAAATAGTGGAATATTAAAAGCATACTGTACAATACCTGGATTCCAGCCAAATAACCCATGCAAAATCGTACTAATTCCACTTACCCCTCCGGAGGCAACTTGATTTGGTAATAAAAATACATTAAAACCAATAGCAATCACTGCTGCTCCTACAATAACATACACATAGTCCACAATGTTTTCCCTAACATCATGTTTCATTTCCCCACGCCCACTTCAACTATCAGAATTTTTTTAAGACGAGATGATTATAGCAAATACTTTACACATTGAGAACTTCATCTTGATGAAGAGATTAGCGATTGTGGAGGATAAAAATAAGCTATCTTATACGAATGTAAGATAGCTTTTTGTTCGAAATATTGGCACTTACTTAAAATGATTTTTCTGCCCATTCCATTGCCTCATAATATAGAAGATCCATATCATTGAGCGGTATATTTAATTGAGCACCTAGCTCCTCTAAACGCTCCCAATCTAATTTACCTAGAGCGATACTAAATTCTAGAAATGGCGTCATCTCTGTTTCGTGGCCTAAAATTGTATTTGTAATATCTTCTGAAAACGGTAGCTGATACAATATGCTACTCATAGGTCTTTGCAGTAATGTATCAATGAGTGAAAACATACCTACAAGGAAATATTCCGAAAAATTCTTTTTGTAAGAGAGCTTCGCTAACTTCTCACAAACTTTTGCTCGAAACAAGGACATACACATCACTTCTTTGAAAAGATCTGAATCCGCATCAATATCAATTTCTCGCATCGCTAATAGATAAATCCATTTTCGCAAATTGGATATACCTAATAACACAATTGCTTGTTTAATGGAGCGTACTTTAGATTTTGAACGCTTAGAAGAATTATTGATCATTTGTAATAATTTATACGTCAAAGAAATATCTCGTTCGATATTTTCTGCTAATAATTGAATATTAGGTTCTTCTTCTTTTAGCAATGAAATGATATGAATATACTGAATCGTATTTGCAGGTATATCTGTTGCTTTTATAATTTGAGGTTGTTCAAAGAAATAGCCTTGAAATAAGACGTATCCAGAAGATTTAGCCACTTCAAATTGATGCCGAGTCTCTACTTTTTCAGCGAGCAATTGAATATGTGGATAATTTCCCTTTACTTTATTTTCAATCTCCATTCTTTTAACCATCGATGTTGCTAGAAAATCTACTTTTATATAATCAACTTGTTCAAATAATTCATCATAGATTTCAACATGTTCATCCATAATAAAATCATCTAATGCAATTTGAAATCCATATTTTTTTAGCTCCACCACGCGTTTCACTAATTGTGATGTCAGTGGAACATCCTCTAAAATTTCAATGACAACTTGTGAAGGATTTAAAAATTCATGAATGGAGCTCATTAATAAATTATCAGTAAAATTAACAAAACCTGGCTTACCTTTTGTGACTTCTTCAAAACCAATTGAAAGAAATGAGTTCACCAGTACATCAATAGTTGCTGCATCTGAATCAACCATTGGAAAGGCATTAACATTTTTGCCACGATATAATAATTCATACGCAACGACCTGTTCGTGAAGATTAAAAATAGGCTGCCTGCCAATAAATACTTCCATTTCGTTGCCCCCATTTCTCCACATTCTAGTAATTAATAGTATAGCATTTTTTACGACCTGATGCTTATACTTCCATATAATTTATCATCACCATTATAGATTTACTAGTGCTTTTTTCTACCTAAAAATAGACAGTCCCAGTGATGTGGCATCACGTTAGGACTGTCTAAATTATTTGCTAACTTTGGCTTTTATCGCACCAATCACAGCAGGAACGACAGAGATAAAAATAATCAATATAAGTACAACTGAGAAGTTATCTTTAATAATAGGAATATTACCAAAGAAATAACCAAGTAATGTACAGCTAAATACCCATAAAATAGCACCTAAAATATTATAAAGTAAGAAGTAGCTATAATTCATTTTACTTGCTCCCGCTACGAATGGGATAAATGTACGAATAAACGGCATAAAACGAGCTATTACTATTGTTTTTCCACCATGTGTATTGAAGAATTTTTCAGCTGCTTCCATACGTTCTTTTTTCACAACTCTTCCGAGAAGGCTCTTTGGAGGAATCGACGTTCCAACTTTATGACCAATATGATAATTCATTGTATCACCTAAAATGGCCGCTGCTAAAAATACTGGTATTAATATCCACATATCAAAGGCTCCCATTGCAGCAGCCAATGTACCACTTGCAAATAGTAATGAATCACCTGGTAAGAATGGGAAAATAACGACGCCTGTTTCTACAAAAACAATGGCAAATAAAATAAGATAACTCCAATTGCCAAAATCACGAATGATTTCTTCTAAATGCACATCGATATGCACAATAAAGCTTATTAACTCCTGAATGAGTTCTATCATGTTTTTGTATGCTCTCTTTCAATAGTATTTTTACCTAAAAGCTTTGACGTAGCCTTACATCAAAGGGTTCCAGTTTTGTACGTCTTTTTACATTACTTCCTCACTATATGACAAGCTATTGAAAAGTATGTAGAAGATTTCACAAGTTTGATTTTATCACTTCCAGATAACTTACCTCAACTGATTTTACTATTATACGAATAATGTACACAAAAAAAGAGCTACCATTTTTCAATAGTAGCTTTTTTCGTTTTATACTTTTTCTTTTAAGGAACGGCGAAGTATTTTTCCAGTCGTATTTTTAGGCAATTCATCCATAATTTCAATGACCTTAGGCACCTTATATTTCACCATATGCTTACCACAATACGATAGAAGTTCTTCCGTCGTAGTGGCCGCCACCTCTTTTAATACAACATATGCGTGAACTGCCTCTCCTAAGTTAGGATCAGGGAATCCAACTACCGCTGCCTCTACAATGTTATTATGGGCAAACAATACTTCCTCGACCTCTCTAGGATAGACATTAAAGCCTCCTACAATGATCATATCCTTTTTACGATCGACAATATAAAAATAGCCTTCGTCATCCACTCTTGCTAAATCGCCTGTATAGAGCCAGCCATCCCGGATTGTCATAGCCGTTTCCTCCGGCATTTTATAATATCCCTTCATTACGTTAGGGCCACGTACTATTAACTCCCCAACCTCGCCAACAGGTACTTCCTGACCGTTTACATCGACAACTCTATTTTCCACATTGCTAATCGATGTACCAATAGATCCAGCTTTACGGTCACGATCCAAAGGATTAAAGCACGTCACAGGTGATGCCTCTGATAAGCCATATCCTTCTGACACACGCACATTAAATTTCTGCTCGAAATTATGTAATAGTGCAACTGGTAAAGATGCTCCTCCTGAAATAGCTAAACGAATTGTCGAGAAATCTTCAGGATTGCCCTCAGGTAATTGGTATAAGAAATTATACATAGTTGGTACCCCAGCAAAGACTGTTGCTTTTTGCTCTCGCGCTAAAGCAAAAATTTCTGTAGGGCTAAATCTAGGTGCTAGTAAAACTGTTGCTCCACTTAATAATGGCGCGTTTACAACAACTGTTAAAGCAAAGACATGGAATACAGGTAATGTGGCAATGACACGATCCTTTTCTTGGATACCTAAATAATGGGCAACATCACGCGCATTTGAATAGACATTTTCATGCGTAAGCATCGCTCCTTTTGGCGTGCCAGTAGTACCCGAAGTATATAAAATAATAGCATTGTCATCATCTGCCACTTCTACAGGTTGTAAAGATTGAGAAGTATTCGCGACAATTTGTGTAAATAAATGAGTTTTTTCTTGCGCACTTGGTGATAAAGTAGCTATTTTTTCCGCTATATCTGCCGTTGTTTCACAAACTACAAATGCTTTTACCTGCGGAAATGCTTGTACACCTTTCTCCACCAATGGTAGTAAAAGATCCAGCGCAATAACTGCTTTTACATCGCCATTATGCAAAATATAAGAAATTTCATCTGGTGTATAGATTGGGTTAACAGGGATTGCCGTTGCCCCTAAACGCATTGTTGCATACAAAGCAATTAAATAATGTGGTGTATTGCCGAGTAAAAACGCCACATGATCCCCTTTTTCAACACCTAAATCTTGTAATCCCTTTGCGAAACGACCCACTGTTTGCTCGAATTCTCCGTATGTCGTATCTTTCCCCATAAAATGATACGCAACTTTTTCCGGCTGTTCTGTTGCCTGTTGACGAACACGTGAAACTAAATTCAATTACACCATCCCCTTATCGTATAAAATGAATCGTTATTCAGTAATATTATATAAGAAATATATGTAAAAAACAATCAGTCTTTTTATTTCATGTCATAAATTACGTTAAATAATTCATTTTTTTCTCTTTTAAACAAATACATTACGAACGAATATGAGAAATGTATCGCCAACGAATTAAATAAAAATACACTACTTGAATTAATACAAAAAAGCCAAAAGCAAAGAATACTTCTTTTACAATAGAAATATTCGCGATATCTTTCAAAATGCCCTGTACCATTAGAAACGCAAAGGCACTGTGCATCATAGCAACGCCCCATGGTAAGAAAAATTGAGGAAATAAATGGCGGTTAACAAGCTTCTTTAACTCTATATCCGTTAAACCCATACGCATTAAAACATCAAATTTACGCTTTTCTCTCTCTAGTGATGTATGCAATTTAAAATAGATAAAGCTTCCTGCAGCCAGTAAGAATACGGTAGCCACTAGAACTCCCACTAATGTAAATAATGAGTAGGTAGCTAATATATAAGAATAATTTAAACCGGCATTTTCAAAGTAAAATGGACTGAATTTATCCTTTTTAAGAAAATATAAATTGGATTCTAAATAATCGATGTCCTTACCGACTTCCTTCGTTTCCATCCACTGTGGAATAACAAATGTAAATAAATGATAGCTTGGTTGAATAATGTTTTTCTCAGAAATAGGAAGAATAAGCTTTGCAAAATCTTCATCACTAATAACGATCGAGTTGACGCTTACAATTGAACCAGGAAATACAATCTTAGGATAAACACTATCAATCGTAATTGGTATCGAATTTTCTTCAAGCACTGTATGCACAACTCTATTTTTTAATTTTTTTAGTGAATCCTCTGAATAAGGAATAAATACCGCTTCACCGGAATCAAGATTTAGAAGTGGATAGCTATAGGAAGATAGCAAGACATTCATATCAGACTCACGAAAAACCTCTACTTCATTTTGCGTGAAAGAAGATGTTTGCTTAACAACAACAAAGCGGGACAGCTGATAGGATAACCCCTTCTCTTCTAATTGCAGACGCAAAGAATTTATATGCTCTCGCTCAAAAGGATTATCAATATCGCCCTTATAAACTAAACCCAATGGATTTAAACGATCATATTGGGTTGTGTAAGAAGACATTGTCGCTAATACACCTACAGATAAAAATGCGAGTGTGGAAACCATAGTAACAACAAAAAACATTTTCACATTATCCATCATAATATGAGTTTGCTCAGCTAGTGAGAGCAGACGATAGCGTTGCCAATGAAATTTACGTTTACCTCGTGCTAAGTCTAAAAAACACGGAACGGAATCGCTGAAAAAATAATAAGTACCAAATGTTGCTGAAAATGGTATTAATAGCGTGAGTCCTATTAAAGACGTATGTCCTACAACAAACGCGAGAATATACGTCCCTAAAATTAAAGTAATACCGTATATAGCCCGAATTTTGGAATAGGTTGTTAAACTATTTAAATAATCGCTACCTTTAATTAGATCTCGTAATTTCCTCTCTCGTGTAAAATATACACTAATAAAAGAAATGACGACAAAGGCACTTGTGAATACGCCTATTGTCAGTAGGAATGGCTGCCAAGAAACATACAATGGTAACTCATCCAAATGTAAAATTTCCCGTACAATCATGAAAAAGAATTTTGAAAAAGAAAAGCCAAAAACAATTCCTACAATAATGGAGCCTGCCCCAATAATCATTGTCTCAAGAAAGACAAGTTTATTCATCTGACGCTTTTCCATTCCTAGATGCAATAACATCGCAAATTCATGTGATCTAGCCTCTAAAAAGGCACTCATAGAATAGTATAAAAAGAATAACGTAAAAAGGACGAGTACAATTTCAGCACCCACCATGCCAATAAGTGATACTTCTCCTAATATTCCGCGTTCAATATCAGGATGAAACATCAGCATTGAATAGATAAAAAATACAGCCACAGAAAAAAAGCTCGCCATGAAAAAGGCACCATATATCCGGCTGTTCCGTACGACATTACGGTAAGCGAATTGTCGAAAGGTCACCTACTTGCCCTCCTCCTAGTAAGCTCAAAACATTTAATATACGTTGGAAAAACATTTGACGACGGTCATCTCGATAAATTTCATTGAAAAATTCGCCATCTTTTATGAATAGCACTCGATCACAGTAACTTGCTGCAATTGGATCATGCGTGACCATCACAATCGTCGTGCGTTTATCTTTATTTACTTTCGTTAAAAGTTCAAGTACATCTCGTGAAGAATTCGAATCTAAATTCCCTGTTGGCTCATCTGCTAAAATGAGACTTGGGTTATGAATAAGTGCTCGACCTATGGCTGTTCTCTGTGCTTGTCCACCCGAAATTTCATTTGGACGCTTGTGCAAGAAGGGTGTCAAATCTAACTTATCGACAATATTAGCCAGCCGTTCCTCCATTACCTCTAATGGTTGCTGGTCCAATGTTAACGGCAACACAATATTCTCCTCAACTGTTAGCATATGCAGAAGATTGAAGTCCTGAAAGACAAAGCCTAGCTGCCTTCTTCTAAAGTAGGCTAGCTCCGTTGCATTAAGCTTATGAGGATTCATGCCATCTAAAATTATCTCTCCACTCGTTGGTTCATCAATAGTAGAAATAATATTCAATAATGTTGTTTTACCACTTCCGGAAGGGCCCATAACTGCTAAAAATTCGCCTTCTTCCACCTCAAAGCTCAATTGATTTAAGGCACGATGTGTGACCTTGCCTTCATAAACTTTTGTCACATCTTTAATTTGTAATATAGGCATGCTAAATTCACCTTATTTCTTCATTAATTCTAATGATTGCGGTAAAAGCCACTGTAATACAACTTCAAAGCCGATTTGAAAATGGGGCTCTGTTAATCCTAAAACGGACTCTTCCGCTACCAAACTAAAACAATACTCTCCTATAATGACATCCCAGGCATCCATTTCTCCCTCGAGAATGTCACCATATACAGTGTAATGTCCACTATACATAATCTGTTGACCATCAACAGGAAACGCATTTAATAATGTTGGTTGTTGTAAGTTTAACCCAAGGATATTTGAAAAATGCAGTAGATCTTCATTTAGCACTTCATTTGCCATGACGAAATTTTGATAAGATACTTGATCGCCCTCTTGCAAATGTGTCATAAAAAGAGACTTTGTTTTCTCTTTATCGATATTTAATAGCCAGCCTTCAATGCTTACTTCTGTCATCCTAGCTCCCCCTAATTTGTAAAAGTCACTGTAACAATCGTCCCTTTTCCTACCTCTGATGAAATAGCCAATTCATGTCCAAGCTTCTCGCAAATTTCCTTGGCTAAATAAAGGCCCATCCCAGTAGACTCTCCTGTTTTCCGCCCATTTTCACCAGTAAAAAAGGCCTTCGTAACACGTGAAAGGTCAGAAGCTGGAATACCAATTCCCTCATCGCAAATGGCTAGCTGTACATAATCATCCTTTTTAATAGCAGAAATGACTATTTTTTTATTGGCTTCAAATGTGTATTTCACTGCATTGGTTACAAACTGACCGAGAATGAAGCGAAGCCATTTCGAATCACTCGCCACAATAAGATCATCTTCAATATGAATTTCAGGGAATACTCTTTTCGTAATAAATAAACGTTTATTCTCATTAACAGTTGCAGTCACTATGGACTTTAATGCAACCTGTTCTACTTGCATATCATCTTCGAAGTTTTCTAATCGTGCATTTACAAGCACCATGTCTAAGCCTCTACGTAAACGATCAATTTCCTCCTGTACATTTTTCTTATCAAGAGGACGATCATCCTGCAGCAGTAACTCTATAACAGATATGGGTGTTTTCATCTGATGCACCCACTGATTCATAAATTGATCATGACGTTTTTGACTAGCGTATAATGAATGCAGCTCATGTTGATAGAGTCGATATAGCTCATGCATATATTTCTCTGATTGCATTGCTTCTGGCGTTTTGGCGTTTTTTTGTAACACATCCTCCATGGCTGTTGGTAGCTGGGATATTTTCAACAAATAACGTTGCCGCATTAAATAGCGAACAAGTAAAAATGAACAGAGCAGCACAAGACTGATACAAAAGGAATATATAGCTGTATCGATATTTCTGAATCCATCTAGTCCATATAAGACCATGATGAAGCCAACTAATAAGAGCTGAAATACAATAAATGATGCATAATCACGTAAAAATAATTTCCAGCCCACTATAATTCACCTGCACTCAATATGAATCGATAGCCTGCGCCACGCACAGTTTCAATAGTTGATGCAATTTGATAATCCGCTAATTTTTTACGGACGCGAGTCATATTCACATTCAACGTATTTTCATCGACAAATGCTTGATCATCCCAAAGTTCCTCTAATAGTTGCTCCCGTGTTACTACTTTCGGGGCATTCCCCATAAGCAATTCTAAAATAATGCACTCTTTTTTCTGGAGTGGGATTTCTAAATCATTTTTATGCAGCTCCATCCTCTCTAAATGAAGAATAAGCTGCCCTTGCTTAATTGTCCGCTCCTCTTGCCTTGTAGCATACTCACCATATGTACGACGCAAATGACTACGAATTTTAGCCAAGACAATTTCATAATTAAAGGGCTTTGTAATAAAATCATCGCCCCCATTTTCAAGTGCAAAAATTTGGTCCATTTCCCCTGAGCGAGCAGAAATAAAAATAATCGGACACGTTGTATGTTGACGTAGCTGACGGCACCAATAGTAGCCATCATATGAAGGTAAATTTATATCAAGCAGCACCATATGTGGATTAAATGCTGTAAATTCTTCTATAAGATGATCAAATTCTTGAATGGTTTCAACTTCGTATTGATATTTTCTAAGCGTTTCCGCTAGTAATGATGCAATCTTCACATCATCTTCAACTATGAATATTCGATGCTTTTCCATATCAACACTCCTTTCTAACTATATTGTATCAAAAAAAGGTTCGACGACATAATTGTCAGCGAACCTTTAGGCTAAATCATTACATGAAATCGAATTTTTCTTAATAAATTAATTGTAAAAAGTCTTCTGTTGAAATTCCACCAAAATATGTAGGAATATCAATATCTGCTAATGCTTCTGCTATAGCCGTTCTATCATGGTTTGTCCCAACTAAGCGTTGTTCTATATCAGTCATATCCCCTACACCAAAGAAATCACCAAAAATATGTGCCTCTTCAATGACACCATGATTAACTTCAAGGCGAATATCAATGCCTCCTGTTGGGAAACGGTGCGTCTTTTGAATATTAAAGCGCGGTGATTTACCATAATTCCATTCCCATGTTTGATAGCGTTCTGCTGAAAGCTTATGAATATTTTCCCAATCTTGATCCGTCAGTTCATAATAACGAATGTTTGCTTCGCCACCGAAAATGGATTTTAAAATTTCAAGACGAAATTCTTCAATCGACATCTTCTCTTTTAAAAACTCCGAAATGTTTGCAACTCGAGAACGAATGGATTTAATTCCTTTAGATTCAATCTTATCCTTTTTGACTTTCAAGGCTGACACAACGGCATCTATTTCAGTATCAAACATCAACGTACCATGGCTGAACATACGGCCTCGTGTAGAAAACTGGGCATTTCCAGAAACTTTACGCCCCTCTGCAAGAATATCATTACGTCCTGAAAGCTCTGCATTCACACCCATTTTTGCCAAAGCATCTACTACTGGCTGCGTGAATTTTTTATAATTCATAAAGCTATCGCCATCATCGTTTGTAATAAAACTGAAATTAAGATTTCCTAAATCATGGTACACGGCTCCACCACCAGACAAACGGCGAACAACAATAATGTCATTATCCTCTACATAATCCGTATTAATTTCTTCAATGGTATTTTGATTTTTACCAATAATGATGGACGGCTGGTTAATATAGAAAAGTAGCACTGGCTCCTTTTCAACATCCATTGTTTTAAGTAAATACTCCTCAATAGCAAGGTTAACACGCGGATCATGGATCCCTTTATTATCAACGAAAATCATAGTTTACGTTTCCTCCTTCACAAAATATCCATATTTATTTTAACGCAAATTAGGCATTTTGTGTTGACGAAAAGCATCTGTTATAATACACTAGAAAATATCAGAACAGTAATAGTACAGATGAACTTAAAGGAGGAGTCCACAATGTTAGAAAACGTAGTTGAATTTTTCAAGAATTTACCTGCTAAGCAATGTACAGAGTGCGGTGAAAAAATTGAAGAACAAAGTGAATGCTACTGCAACACTTGTGAAAAATGTAACCACCTATAAGCATTTGCCTATTCTGTAATTGTCATTTACGTGCCCCACACGTAGTCATAATGACAACTTCATCATATTATGATGAACCTTTAATTAAATCTCTTACACTTACAAAACAACAGCTGATACGCTCATATCAGCTGTTGTTTTTTGGCGTTTAAAATCAAATAAAGCACCCACCTCAGTTGGTGAGTGCTTCAACTATTTTAGTTTTCCTCAGCTATTTTAGAGTAACGTTTGTTATGCAGTAGCATGAAATAACCGAATGTGATGGCTAAGAATGCTACTAAGAAGCCAGCTAAAACTCCATAGTTTTGCATTAAGAATGACGTATCGCCAGTAGAAATGCTTGATTTAAATGCTTGAACCGTATAAGTCATCGGTAATAGTTTGTTAAATACTTGTAATGGTGATGGAATTAATTCAAGTGGGAAAGTACCTGCACTTGTTGTTAATTGTAAAATCAATACAACAATTGCCATGAAACGTCCTGGATCACCAAAGATCGAAACAAGCATTTGGATTAATGCTAAAAATACATAGCTTGTTAATAATGCTGTTAAGATAAAGTAGCCCATGTTATTGACTTCAAGTCCTAGACCCCATTTAACAATAACTACTGTTAGTACTGTTTGCACTAAACCTACGACTGCTAAAACAGTCACTTTACTTGTGAACCAAGATGCACCATTTTTTGGTCGAATAGCTGGTTCAACAAGTGGGAACACAATTGAAATTAATAATGCACCTACGAATAAACCTAGAGAAATAAAGTATGGTGCAAAACCTGTACCATAGTTAGGAACATGGTTGACTGATTCTTTTTCAACTTCAACTGGACTACCTACCATGTCGTAAGTGTCTTGATTAGCTTTTACTTCATTTGCTTTTTCACTTGCCTCACCTAATTTGCCTGATAATGTAGACGTACCGTCAGCAAGTTCTGTAGAACCATCTGCAAGTGTTGCAGAACCTTGTGCTAGCTCACCAGATTTTGAAGCAAGGGTAGATGTACCTTGATTTAATGTCGTTGTACCATTCGCTAACTCATTTAAACCAGATGCCAATGTTTTAGAGCCTGTTACAGCTGTATTCACACCCGCATTTAGTTCCCCTAATTTTGCAGCTAATGTTGCATTACCTGCTTGTAGACCTTTGGCACCTTCCACTAAAGCATTACTTTTTGCTGTTAGAGCATTAGCACCTGCTAGCACCTCAGCTTGCCCTGCTGCAATTTGACCTGCACCTGAGCTTACTTGATTAGCACCAGCTTGTAATTTTTCTGTACCTGTAGATAATGATGTTAAACCGTTGTGCACACTAGCACTACCTGCTTGTAGCTCTGCTAATGTTTGCTTTAATGCCGCTGCTTGTTCCTCTGGCATTGAAGCCATCATTGTTTGTAACTGGTTGGATAACGCTGTAATACCTGCTTCTACCTTAGCAGAACCAGCGGTTAATTGGTTGGCTGCACCATTTAATGCACCTGCATTTTCAGCAATAGAAGCTGCACCTGCACTAATTTGTTGCTGTTTATCATTTAAAGTGTTTAAACCTGCGCCAACTTTAGCAACACCTTGTGTATATTGTGATAATCCTTGCTCAAGGCTAGTTGCACCATTGGCAGCTTGCTGAGCACCTTGTTGTAATTGTACTGTACCATCTTGAAGTTTAACTAAACCACTAGATAAATCATTCGCACCTTTTGCAGCATCTCCAGCACCTTTTGTTAATTTATCTGTACCATTTGATAGTTCAACTGTACTTGATGCTAGCTGTTCAAGATAACCTTTTAAATCTTTTGCACCGTTCGCAACTTTTTGGGCACCTTCATCAAGCTTATTAGAGCCATCAGCGGCTTCTGTAAAGCCATCACCAAGTGTTGCGATAGAATCAAATAATTTTTCAGCGTAAGTTGCTGAAACTTGTGAATTCACTTCTGCACGGACACGATCCATTGCAGTCTCACCAATTTGTGCACCAAGGAAGTTAAGCCCTTCGTTTGGAATGTAATTCATAACCAATTTTGATGGTTTGTCATCTAATAATGTTGTAGCATGCTCAGAGAAATTTGTTGGAATTTCTAGAATCATATAATAATCACGGCTATTTAAACCTTTTTCGGCTTCTTCTTTTGAGACCTCTATAAAGTTAAACTGCTCGCTATCTATCAACTTATCAACTAAGGTATCCCCTAAGTCTAATTTTACGTCATCCATCTCAGCACCAGTATCCTCATTAACAACAGCTACTGGAAGATTAGGAAGCCCTGCATAAGGATCCCAAAACGCCCATAAAAACATACCCGCATACATTACTGGAATAAATAATACAGCAATGATGGAAACAAGCATTTTTCTTGTTTTAAAGATCTTCAGCCACTCAGCTTTAATCATATAATATCCTCACTCCTAAACTATTTGACCGAAAACGTCATTCAGTCATTTTTGTTCAAAAAAAATATAAACCCTTCAACCTTTGCAAAAAGAACACTTGATTCGACACTTTAGTGAATATCGAAATCGAATCAAGTTAGAATTAAACCTCGAAAGATTGTCTCCTTGAAAAGATTAAGAATCTTCTCTTCAGGGATCACATCACCGTGTAACTCATGCCAATCGACAACAAATGCAAGATAGGCCTTTAATAGTAAGTAACTAACCAGCTCTGCATCACAATCTCTAATTTCACCTTTATTAATACGTCGCTGAATTAACTCTGCAACATACGATAAAATTTCTGTCTCGATGCGTAGGAGCACCTGTTTAACAGCTGGTGTACGTAGTTCTTTTTCTTCCTCTATTAACTTCGCAAATAAAAGATGTTTTTCACGGAACTGTAGCATTTTCATTAAAGCATTATGTGCATTATCCATAAAGCTTGCTGATGCATCCAACACTGCATCCGCTTCACCCTTCATCTCTCGAACTAGTGACATAGCGATTTCCTGAAATAAAATCTCTTTATTTGCAAAGAATGTATAAATCGTACCTTTACCGACATTAGCTATCTTTGCCACTTGCTCCATTGTTGTTGCTTTGTAGCCAAACAATGTGAAAGATTTTGCAGCTGCTTCAAGAATTTCCTGCCTACGATCCATTAGTAACACCCTTTCTTGTTAGGTTATGTACATCAAAAGTACACTTTCATAAAAATGACCAGAAAACCATTCCGGTCATCTGGTCATTATCATATTCCTATTTTAAAAAAATTGCAAGTGTTTAATGATGATTTTCTTCATCTTTTTTTTCTTCAGTCTGATCAGTATCGTCAGAAGTGCCATTATCATGGTTCATCATGTTATTATCCATACTGTTATTGCTCTTTTCATCTTCTGGCAAAACTTGTGTCATATCGGGACTTCCTGCAAGAATTTCTTGCTTAGGCATGTTATGAACACCATTTGCTGTTGTATGCGCATACATATAATAAACCCCATCATGATCAAATGTAGTTGTCGCTTTATATACGCCATCTTTGTCTAATTTTCCATCAATCATTTGTCCTTCATCACGTTTCCCTGATTCCCACACCTCAAACTCTACTACAGCGTCATCAACATTTTTACCACCCTGCTCAACATGGGCCGCTAGCTCAATTGTTTCATTAAGTGGTACTTCTTTTGGTGTTAAAATTTCAACTTCCGGTATTTGTGGAACTTCTGGCTCCGGTAAAGCCTCTTCTTTTTTTTCTCCACAGCCTACCAATAAGGCAGGAACCGCAATTAGTGCAAATAACCATTTTTTCATTTTTTAATCCTCCATTAATGGCAATGTAATTTTAACGATTGTGCCTTTTTCAATAATACTTTTTATTTCCAATCTTCCCTGTAGCTGTTTTAATAATTGCTCTACAATCGATAAACCTAGTCCACTACCGCCATCTGCTCGACTCCGCGCCTTGTTAACACGGTAGAATCGCTCTGTTACGTGTGATATATCCTCTTGTGGGATGCCGATTCCATAATCTTTGATGGTGATTTGTGCACTTCCATTCTTTTCAAGAGCAACCATTTCAACCTTCGAATTTTCATACGAGTAATTAATAGCATTTTCAATAATATTTATGAAAATTTGTTTAAGCTTTACCTCATCTGCTTGAATAATTAAAGCATCGTCCACATCTAAATGTAATGTTATGTTCTTTTTATCAGCTTGATGTGTTAAGATTTTTTGAACCTCTCGTAAAGTCTCTCCCAGAGGAATTGGATACACTACAATGTCTGTTTGTTCATTTTCAGTTCTGGCAAGTTGAAGTAATTCGTTCGTCAACCTCTCCATTCGATTAGCCTCACGAACAATAAGCTGAATCGTTTCCTCTTTTTGATTTTCTGTGATGATGCCATTTTGCATTGCTTCACTATAGCCCTTTACATAGCTAATTGGTGTTCGTAACTCATGAGAAACAGTCGCTAAAAATGTTTTTTGTGCTTCATCCTCTTGCTGGATTGCCTCTGCCATTTTATTAAAGGTGCTTGATAATTTACCGATTTCATCTCGCGAATTTACAGGTACACGTGTCTCATAATTCCCGTAGGACATCTGTTCCACCGCAAGTTGCAAATCGTTTAATGGTCGCATAATATGCCGAATACCTTTATAAATTAAATAGCTTACAACCACTAAAAAAATGAAAGCACTAATAAATAACAGAATCACCCCACTATTAGCTAATTCACTAATTTTGGCTAGAGGGAAATAAATGTAAATGATTCCTTCTAATCTATTTTGATCGACAAGGGGCAAGACGACAGAAATTAGCTGTCGATCGAAACGAGGTTCATAGCCTATTTTTTGCACATAACTACCAGAAAGTAATTTCTGTCTTTCTTCAGGTCCAATTAATGTTTCATAATCTATATCAAATGGAACACAGGCACTTAATTCACGTGGATTTCTTACCGCAAATATATTTAAATTTGAATAATCGTTAAAACGTTCAATGTCTGCAATAAATTCATCCGTTACCTTTCCATTGTTATACATTGTCTGTAGCTTTAGGCCAACCTCAACCATTGTATCTTCGGTATCTTGTACATATAAGCGTTGGTATAAAAAATTCGTGAGGACATACATAAAAACAACAGTAATAATTAAAAATGCAAAAATTAACAACCAAATACGTGTGGCTATCTTTTTCATTCGCCAGGATCAAAGCGGTAGCCGACTCCCCAGACCGTTTGAATATGTGCAGCCGCTTCCTTTCCAAGCTTGATGCGTAAGGTTTTTATATGAGTGTCGACAGTTCGAGTCCCACCTACATAATCAATATCCCAAATGCGTTCTAATAATTGCTCACGTGTATAGGCATTTCCCGGATTTTTCATAAATAAATGGAGTAGTTCAAATTCTTTTAAAGTAAGGGGGATACTTTTTCCATCGACCGATACTTTACGTGCTATTTCATCTATTTTAATGGGGCCAAATACAACATATTTTTGCTGTAGCTCTGCAATATTTGCACCACTTCTTCTTAATACTGCGTAAATTCTAGCGACTAGTTCATCATGTGTAAATGGTTTAACAATATAATCATCACCACCAAGTGTAAGACCCTTCACTTTGTCATCATTGGCGTCACGTGCTGTCAGGAATATAATCGGAACATTGGACATAGCCCGTATACTTTGACACACAACAAAGCCATCCTCATGCGGCATCATTACATCAAGCAGCACTAAATCAATTTTCTCACGTACAATTATATCGTATGCCTCAGTACCACTCGCAGCAGTAAATGTTTCAATATCAGAGTTATTGAGCATCATTTCTATTAGGTTCCGCATATCTTGCTCATCATCAACTATTAATACAGTTGTCATTGTTTTTCCTCCCTTACTAACAGCTGAAAAGCACCTTTCCCGACATCAACTGTTTTTTCCTTCTGGCCATCTTTTATAAAGTGCAATTTGTGATCGTCATAGCCGGCGACAACAATATAGTCTTTAAATTGATTGACCACAAAAGGGTTTGCCCCTACTTCCTGTTGCCATTTTATATGACCATCAAAGTCAGCAACATATAACTCATTATGACCATGACTGACAACAAGTACAGCATCCTTTGTTTTTTTTAACCCTACTGGCATCAATGGCATGTTTATTTCACCATGCAATTGACCACTGCTCAAATCATATTTTTTAACCGAACTATTTGGCTTACTTCCTTCTCCATGGCCACCTATCCAAAGTTCATGAGTCTCGTCTACAATGGCTATTCCATGTGAAGATTTTTGTATCGGCCACTCCTGTTCAATTTGTAAATCCTTCATATTTAAAACAGATAATTTTGTATCTTTGAAATTTATCACATACAGCTTATCCTTATACGATGCCATTGACATAGGATAATTACCTACCCGCTTGGAGGCCAGCACGTTTCCTTCATGATCAAAGCTTGTCACTGTATTAGTTTTACTATTCGTTATAAAAAATTGCTTGATATTATCATCATAATACACATTCGTTGTACCAACCTCTACTTTTTGAGAATAGAGCTTTTCTCCAGTAGATAGTGTATAGACGTCGATGGTATTTAATTGGTGTCCGTATAAGAGAACTTGATCATCCCCTAGCAATGTTGCTCCTGAGTAAGCTCTATCAAATAACCACTTCGCTAATACATGCCCATTTTCATCAATAAAGTCCAATGATGGCTCTTGAATATTTAATGAAGCTATAAAATTTCGATCACGCTCAATCGATTCATACGATTTTTCAGTACAACCCGCTAACCAAACTATTTGTAGTAAAGAAAAAATGAAGAATGCCCATTTTTTCAACGTTATCACCTCTGCCCCTTTACTATACTTCACAATTGTGAAATTCGGGTGAAACTTGAAAGGTAAATTTATGACAAACCATAAAAATACATTTCACAATTCAATTGTATTCATCCAGCCAATACTTCCTTCTATACATATATTACAAGGATAATGGTAAGGAGGAATAAAATGTGGTTTCCATCAGCTTATGTATGATTGTGAAAAATGAAGAAGATGTCATCGGAAGATGTCTTGAATCTGTTAAAGGTTTAGTAGATGAAATCAATATTGTAGATACTGGTTCAACAGATCGAACAAAACAAATTGTTGCTCAATTTACAGATAGAATTTTTGATTTTGAATGGATCCATCATTTTGCCGCTGCCAGAAACTATGCCTTTCAGCAAGCAACGATGGATTACATTCTTTGGTTAGATGCAGACGATGTTTTTTTAGAAGAAGATCAAGAAAAATTTAAGGCGTTAAAGAATTCTCTTTCCCCTACTATTGATGCCGTTTCAATGAATTACAATCTTAGCTTCGATAGTGAAGGAAATGTAGATGCTTTAATAAGAAGAAACCGACTAGTAAAGAAAGAAAAAAGCTTCCAATGGATTGGTGCTGTCCACGAATATTTGGAAGTAGGTGGCGAATTAATCGATAGCGATATAGCGGTTAGTCACTTACCATTAAGTCATGACCATTCACGTAATATTACGATTTATAAGACATTAGTTGAATCTGGTGAAACATTATCACCACGAGATACATTTTATTTTGCCAATGAGTTACTAGATCATAGTCAATTTGAAGAAGCCATTTACTATTACGAATTATTTTTAACGTCAAAGCTAGGCTGGGTGGAAGATAATATTCGTGCTTGCTTTAAATTAGCGGATTGCTATTCAAATTTAAATGATCCAGAAAACAATTTTAGTGCTATATTAAGAAGCTTTGAATATGATGTACCCCGCCCTGAGGCCTGTTGTCGACTAGGTTATCATTTCATGGAGCAATATAAGAATTATGAAGCTATTTTCTGGTACGAACAAGCACTTATCATTAAACAAAATCCTAACGCTCCTTTTCAAAATAAAAGCTTCTCAACTTGGCTTCCTCACCTACAGCTTTGTGTTCTATTTGACCGTCTTCAACAATACGAACTCGCAAACGCACACAATGAATTAGCCGGCTCCTTTATCCCAAACGACGCAAAGGTTTTACACAATAAAAAGTATTTCGAGCAAACCTTAAAGTCTAATCAGACTGATTGCCAGTAATTCTATCGCTAGAATAAATAGGACAAAAAATTACCCATTAGTATTTAGCAGGACATTATGAATCTTCAAGCTTTATTAACAAACCTACTATTTACTATTAGTAAATAGTTATGTGTCTACCTCCTCTATCAATTCTCGGAATACGATATTTGAGAGAGGAGGTGAGACTTTGCATTTTGGAAATTATCTAAAACGAGTATGTAGTAAATGTAATTCTTTTCCTTGTTGTTGTAGAACTGGGCCTATTCCAAGTTGTCCAGTTTGGCCTGTAAAACCTACCGGAACTACTGGTGGTATTACTGGGGCTACTGGCGCTACGGGGGTTACTGGGACTACCGGTTCTACTGGCGCTACAGGCGTTACTGGGGCTACTGGCACTACTGGCGCTACTGGCGCTACTGGTGTTACCGGAGCTACGGGTGTTACTGGAACTACTGGTTCTACTGGCGCTACGGGTGTTTCTGGGGCTACCGGTTCTACTGGGGCTACCGGTTCTACTGGCGCTACGGGTGTTTCTGGTGTAACTGGAACCACAGGTTCTACTGGCGCTACGGGTGCTACTGGAACTACTGGTTCTACTGGTGCTACTGGGGCTACGGGTGTTTCTGGGGCTACCGGTTCTACTGGGGCTACTGGAACTGCGGGTGCTACTGGCGCTACGGGTGTTTCTGGTGTAACTGGAACCACAGGTTCTACTGGGGCTACGGGTGTTACTGGAACTACTGGTTCTACTGGCGCTACGGGTGTTACTGGGGCCATCGGCGCTACTGGCTCTACTGGAGCTACGGGTGTTACTGGGGCCATCGGCGCTACTGGCTCTACTGGCTCTACTGGCGTTACCGGAGCTACTGGTGCTACTGGAACTACTGGGGCTATCGGCGCTACTGGTGTTACTGGAACTACTGGTTCTACTGGCGCTACTGGTGTTACTGGAACTACTGGTTCTACTGGCGCTACGGGGGTAACTGGAACCACAGGTTCTACTGGCGCTACGGGTGTTACTGGGGCTACGGGTGTTACTGGTGTAACTGGAACCACAGGTTCTACTGGGGCTACCGGTTCTACTGGCGCTACGGGTGCTACTGGAACTACTGGTGTGACTGGCGCTACTGGTGATATCGGAGCTACTGGCTCTACTGGCGTTACCGGAGCTACTGGTGTGACTGGAACTACTGGTGTAACTGGGGCTACCGGTTCTACTGGCTCTACTGGCTCTACTGGCGTTACCGGAGCTACGGGTGTTACTGGAACTACTGGTGTAACTGGGGCTACCGGTTCTACTGGCTCTACTGGCGTTACCGGAGCTACGGGTGTTACTGGAACTACTGGTGTAACTGGGGCTACTGGAACTATTGGTGTGACTGGTGTTACTGGAACTACTGGTGCTACTGGTTCTACTGGCGCTACGGGTATAACTGGCGCTACAGGTATTACAGGAGCTACTGGAACTACTGGTGTGACTGGGGCTACTGGAACTACTGGTGTAACTGGGGCTACTGGTGTGACTGGTGTGACTGGAACTACTGGTGTAACTGGGGCTACTGGTGATATCGGAGCTACTGGCTCTACTGGCGTTACCGGAGCTACTGGTGTGACTGGGGCTACTGGAACTACTGGTGTGACTGGAA
>NZ_JAGXJV010000297.1:0-279 GCF_019091145.1 Lysinibacillus sp. GbtcB16 | reverse complement strand
AATCGCCGAATTCCGCCTCGTCCTCCCCATAATGAACCGACGATAAGCGGATCGCCTGACGGCCGTCCACCTGAACCGCCTCGTTGTATGCCCCCTTACGGAACGGGTTGGTCAAATTGCCGACTACGCTAAGATCCAATTCATCCTCCGAGCGGTTCGTCACCTCATACTCCAGAATGGCGCACGGAATCGAGGAGTCTTTATCATTCAGCGGAATGAACGGATTAAAGGCCTTTAGCTTCACGTGAATCGGGTCTTGCTCATCATCGAAGGTCAATG
>NZ_JAGXJV010000296.1:0-279 GCF_019091145.1 Lysinibacillus sp. GbtcB16 | reverse complement strand
AATGAGAAAATTAAAGGATTTCAAAATACGGGTGAAAACTCAACTTGGCATATCTACTCAGACCAATTCTTGAAGCATCCGAATTGGAGCAAGTTCTTGAATGAAAAAGAACATGCATTTAAACGTTCCGAAAGGGTGGCAAACCTGGCATTAGAAATTTTGAATGACAAGGCACCAGATGCAGCAGGGGGAGATCAAGAGTAGATGTCAAACCCGATTTGCTACATGCCAGATACGAGTATGTTTCGAGATTATGTGAATGGAAATGCACAACAATCA
>NZ_JAGXJV010000295.1:0-279 GCF_019091145.1 Lysinibacillus sp. GbtcB16 | reverse complement strand
CAGATCGGGGCGCGAGCGAGCACATCTTTCATCTCTGTCCCTTTCAGCGGGGCAAGCGGCTGCAGGTACGGCACGCCGAGCGAACGCAGCGAGGAGAGATGAATGACAATTGCGATGAATCCGAGCATGAGTCCGAGCAAGCCAAGCAGGCCTGACAGGAACATGATGGGGAAGCGAAGCAGTCGCAAGGCGATCCCCGTGGTGTATTGCGGCATCATGAATGAGGCAATCCCGGTAATGGCGACGACCATGACCATGGGGGCCGACACCAGGCCGGCG
>NZ_JAGXJV010000294.1:0-279 GCF_019091145.1 Lysinibacillus sp. GbtcB16 | reverse complement strand
CACAATTATCCATCATATTTATCCTTACATACAAATAAAAAGCATCCTAGACGGATGCTTTTTATTTCAAAAATATGTACTTAATCTTGATTAATCAAAATAACCGCTGGACCAGCGACCACTACTCCAGCTACTTCTATTTTTTCAAATTCCTTCACTGTAATAGATATAACTCCTTCTCTTTCCATCAATTCTTTACTCAGGACATCAGTCGGGATTGCTTTCACCGTCTTACCTCCTTTTCATTCATACAATATGATAAAGTAAAACTTTAATGAG
>NZ_JAGXJV010000293.1:0-279 GCF_019091145.1 Lysinibacillus sp. GbtcB16 | reverse complement strand
GTGTATTTAATTGTTGTATTAGTAACTGCTAAATCACTATTGATATACGATCTAAGGTTAGCTGGATCGGTTCTAAATAGAACTCCACCAGGATTATAAGCTACATATTGGAAGGTTGCTCCGGTTTTGTTGAAATCAATAGAGTTGTGAATAACCCCAGTATTTGAAGGTATGGTAACATAATCATTTGCATTTAGAAACAATCCTCTATTTTCTAACCATCCATCGGTGCCATCATGAGCAACACCAGTCAAGGTACATGCAATATTGTTTACAGTA
>NZ_JAGXJV010000292.1:0-279 GCF_019091145.1 Lysinibacillus sp. GbtcB16 | reverse complement strand
ACGACAGAAATGTTAGACGTACCGTTAATCGGTTTTTCAGGAGCTCCATTTACATTAGCGAGCTATATGATTGAAGGCGGTCCATCTCGTAACTACCATAATACGAAAGCGTTCATGTATGCAGAGCCAAAAGCTTGGTTCGCTTTAATGGATAAACTAGCAGATATGGCTATTACATATTTAAAAGCGCAAATAAACGCAGGAGCAAAAGCAGTTCAAATTTTCGATTCTTGGGTTGGAACAGTAAATGTAGCAGATTATCGCGTATTTATTAAACCA
>NZ_JAGXJV010000291.1:0-279 GCF_019091145.1 Lysinibacillus sp. GbtcB16 | reverse complement strand
ACCTCTTTCACTTGCTCTTTTTGCTGCTCCACCCAAGCCTGATCCCGGTCCGCCCGAAGCAAAACTTCGTCTTGCGGATTCGGCAGCACGAACAGAATTAGAAGTGCAGCTGCGAAAGCCGTAAGGGGTACCCACCACTTTCTCGGTACATGCAGCCTCACAACTTGCCGCAGCTGCGAATGGACGACCCGAGTCCCCTTCTCCATAGCATCCTGCCTTTGCAAGACCGCCATCAATGAGGTTTGCTCCTTATACCGAAGCGCAGTCGTCATCCTGTCC
>NZ_JAGXJV010000290.1:0-279 GCF_019091145.1 Lysinibacillus sp. GbtcB16 | reverse complement strand
GGCGAGACAAGGTGCTATCTGGGATCTGACGCCTTATCTGAAGGATTATCCGAATTTGGCGAAAGGGGTTCCTGATGTGGCTTGGGAACTGACCAAGCTGGAGGACGGGAAAATTTACGGTATTCCCAGAGGGCGTGACGCCAATGACGTTTCATTCCTCATTTTACGGAAGGATTGGCTGGATAAGCTCGGACTTAAGCCGCCCGCAACGACGGATGAGCTTTACCAGGTGCTGAAAGCATTTGCTGAGCAAGATCCTGATGGCAACGGCAAAAAGGA
>NZ_JAGXJV010000289.1:0-279 GCF_019091145.1 Lysinibacillus sp. GbtcB16 | reverse complement strand
ACGTTATCTACCCACCCGCCGTAATACCCTGCGATCATACCGATTGCAGCACCGATGGAGCCTCCGACCAAGACGGACGCGAACCCGATGAACAGCGATTCCCGAGCGCCATCGACGACAAGACTAAGCACATCCCGGCCAAAATAGTCGGTTCCCAGCCAATGAGCGGCACCGGGTGGAAGCAGCAGCTGATCCGCCTGCATATCCGTTGGCGAATACTTGGCAAACCATCCTGGCGCGATCGCGAATAAGAGCAACAGAAAAACTACGAGAGAAGCT
>NZ_JAGXJV010000288.1:0-279 GCF_019091145.1 Lysinibacillus sp. GbtcB16 | reverse complement strand
AGGCCGAGAGTTTCCAGTCTTAAAGCAAGCGGTATGATTCAATCCTCTTTACTTATTTTCTGTTAAGCACCTTAGAACCCTGTCCCCCCTTTGGTAAAACACACTATTTCATTTAGAACCTATCCAAATATCCATAGTATGAGAAAAACCTATCTATCTCAATCAATTGAACCACACCCATTTCTTGACCATAAGTCCGAGGAATCTAAGCCAAATCCATCTTTCCAGCTAGCCCCCAAGCACTAGTATTCCCCTACCACTTTTCTAGTGAAAAAGAAG
>NZ_JAGXJV010000029.1:0-4648 GCF_019091145.1 Lysinibacillus sp. GbtcB16 | reverse complement strand
CACTTCATTTATTATATTTTATAAAGAACTAATGGTAAATAATAAATTTAATCATCAATTATTTTCCCGGAATACACAAGGGTTATTAGTTTAAAGGAGGTGATAATATGAATAGTACGAGAAGATATGTAATTTTAAGATCACCAATAGTTTATGAATAGTAAATTCATAACAAACTATAAAATCACTATCAATATATGTAGATTAAAGGGAAGGGTAAGGGATAAAAATGACAATACAAGAGACAGACAATAATAGAGCAGAGTTACTTAAGACGCATACCCGCACTATTTCTGATATTTGGATTTTAGTATCTTTAGCAATGGGATTTATCATGGCGACACTTGATGTTACTGTAGTAAATGTAGCAGTTGCTGATATTCAAGAAAAACTACAAATTAGTCTTTCAAGTACAACATGGATTGTTGATGGCTATATGTTATTTTTTGCTTCTTTACTTTTAGCGGGTGGTTCATTAGCAAATAGATATGGAGCTAAAAATATTTATTTGATTGGACTAACAATTTTCGTGATTGCATCTGTATTATGTGCCTTAGCACCTACTGGAACTATACTTATAGTAGCTCGTTCTATTCAGGGAGTTGGAGCAGCATTATTTATGCCGAGTTCCTTAAGTTTATTGGCAATTTCTTATCCAGATGCGAACAAACGTGCAAAAATGTTTGGGATATGGTCTGCTATTGTTTCCATCTCTTCAGGTTTAGGTCCTTTTGTTGGTGGAGTATTGGTTAATACATTTGGTTGGCGAAGCATTTTTTTAATTAATATCCCAATAGGTATTATCGGACTGTTAATGGCCTATTTTATTGTGACATCTTCCCCTGGGAAAAAAGGTAATCTGAATATTTTTAATCATATTCTAGGTATCATTACCTTAGCTGGACTTTCTTTCACTCTTATTGAAGGCCCATCATTGGGATGGTCATCTTCTTCAATAATAATTGCACTTATTGTAACGATTGTTACTGCAACTCTTTTTATATCTATAGAACGTAGAGTAAAAGATCCAATTATCCCTATGAAATTATTCAATAATTCAAGTTTTTCATCAGCCAATTTAGTTGGATTTTTAATTAATTTTGCATTATTTGGAGGAATTTTCATGTTTGGTTTATTTCTTCAAAAAGCAAAAGGAGCAAGCCCTTTTATAGCTGGCGTGGAATTATTACCAATTATGGCGGTATTTGTAATAGGAAATCTATTATTTGCACGATTAACAACACGTTTAGGAGTTAAAATTCCAATGTTAGTATCGATTACAATAGCGGGAATAGGTTCACTACTTTTAATGTTTAGTGTTTCTAGTGCACCCTATTGGATATTGGCTGTTATTTATGCGATTGCTAATTTAGGAGTAGGCGTTGCGGTCCCGGCAATGACTGCTACTGTAATGCAGGCAGCAGGTAAGGAACATGCAAATATAGCAGGAGCTACATTAAATGCTAATCGTCAAGTTGGGGCGTTAGTAGGTGTCGCTATAATGGGGGTAGTACTTCATGAAGCACATAGTTGGTACAATGGAGCAACTATTGCTTTCTTGGTAATGAGTATTGCTTATCTTGTGGCTTCTTTCTTAACTTGGCGATTTGTACGTACTGAAATATAATTTTAAAATACTTTAATAAAAATCTCTTTTCTGGAGTTTATATAAAATATAAATCTCTAGAAAAGAGATTTTTATTTTATAAATATAAGGATATTTGTGTAATTTTATGTAATTAAAAGTAATTTAATGTAATTAAATGTCAAAAAATGTAGAAAAATAACTTTGGAATTTTTTTACTAATAGGTTTATAATAACAAATGTAAAAGAAAGTTATTTGAATATAAGGAATCTTAAGAAGGGAATTTATTTATCGAATATAACAAAAGGATAAGGAGGTGATTCATAACAAGTAAAGTTAGTTGTAAAGAAGGAACAATTTGTTTTCAGAAATAAAATCAATATTTTTGTTTATAGAGTTAAAAAAATTTATATCGAAAATAAGAAGGAGTTGACTAGTATGCTAGCTACTGATCTTAGATATAAAGACATTGATGATATCTTGGGATCTAGAGAACAACGTTTTTTTGGCTCGGGATTTAAAAAAGTAAATCATCAAATATATGATATAGAGGTTAGTGAAAAATGTGTTGTAGCAACAGCTGATATTAGCTATCCTACTGACTGGTCTAAAAAGTCAGAAGATACAGATTTAAAACCTCATCTTAGTACTATTGATGCTACAGTATTGAGTTTACAACTAAATGAAGTTTACATTATGCAAAAGTTTGGGATTACAGAAGCTCAAAGAAGAAAAATATGGCTGAAGCGTATTGTTTTGAAAGCAGGAACAACACCTCAAGAAGATTTAAATAAACTTATAATTAGCACTCAACATATTAAAACAAAAAATGTTTCTGACTCTTTAGGTACAAACGTATCTATATTTGAATCTCAGATTGGCTCTATGCAAATTCGGTGTGAAATAGAACACGATATAGAAAAAGAATGCAATGAAGGAGCTAAATTTGATAGCATAGATCAAATTTTAGGATTACATAGCAAAAGATATTACGGAGATATGTATAAAAATCCACAACAAATCATGGAAGATGTGCAATTTGATTTTCAAAATCAAAAAGTTACATCGTTAGTTAATGTGACACATATAAATGAAAGTCCTTTTAAGGTGGAGGGGATGGAGGCTGCCTATTACCCATCTTTCTCAATTATCGACTGTATGATAACTGTTGCCCAAATGGCTCAAGCGCTAATATATAAAGTTGATGATATTGATCGTAGCAATAGTAATACCCTTTGGATGAGAAAAGTTATTATTGAAAATAAAAACCCTTATCAGCCATATGAGCCCTTTGTTGCATCAACATATATTTCAAAAAGTAATTTATTGAAATTAAAAGGTAGTATGTGGAGAACAACTGAAATGTTTGGAGAATATAAAAATTATAGTTTACATTATTACCTTGCTCACGAATTACCATCTGTTGATTGAAATAGCATTAAACACTTTTTTTACAAGAAAAAGTTAGTTTGGTAAATACATTACATAGTTAAATGATAGAATGAGGTGAATAGAATATGAACTTAGCGATTTCAGGTACTTATTCTTCAGGTAAAACAACAACTACATTGGCATTAGCTTATTTAACAGGGATTCCACGAACACATGCAAAAACTATGCGTGAAATTTTACCTGATGCATTGCCAGGAAAAAGACTAGAAGATTGTACTCCAGCAGAACTTTTCCAGTTAGGTATGCGTCGTTTGGTCGAACGTGCAGTACATGAAAGTCATTTGCCAAATGGGTTTATATCTGATGGTTCCTCACTCCATGAATGGGTGTATGGAAAAATAAGAATTAGAGTTGGAATTAACCCAAATGATACAGTGGGAATGAATAAAGACATAGAAAAAGATGCTAGTATGGTGTTTTTTGAAGAAGTCATTGATAATATGGGAGCTGTTATGAAACAGCATGCTAAACGTAATTATGATGAGTTTATTCATTTACCAGTAGAATTTCCATTAGTGGCAGATGGACACCGACCTGTATCAGAAAGGTTTAGACAATTATCGGATGAATTATTACTTAGAACACTCGATGAACTTGAGATTAAATATCATATAGTATCGGGAAGTATTCAAGAAAGATTAGAAAAAATAATGAAAATATATAATTTAAAGCCTGTAATGGAAATTGATAAAGCTATTGCATTAGCGAATGAAGAAGTCAAAAAAATGCAAATCGAAATTGAAGCCGCTAATATGTAATATTAAAAAACTAGGTAAACATATCAAAAATTTTCATAAAAAAATTGGAGGTATTTTCATGAATAATAATAAAACTTTATTATCCAAATCTGTTACGCCTTTGTTTGAATCATTTAATCTTGGGAATTTAACTTTATCAAATCGAGTTGTTATGGCTCCAATGACCCGTAAATGTTCTCCAAATGGAGTTCCCGGACCTGATGTTGCAGCATATTATAAACGCCGAGCTGAGAACGGTGTGGGTTTAATTATTACAGAAGGTACAGTTATTAATCACCCAGTAGCTGCAAGTGACCCTAATGTTCCACGCTTTTATGGTGAAGATGCATTAGAGGGATGGAAAGAGGTAGTTCGAGAAGTCCATGCTGCAGGCGGACGTATTATTCCACAATTGTGGCATGTGGGAATGGACCGTAAAGTTGGTGATTCACCAAACCCTGAAGCTAAACCAATTGGTCCTTCTGGTCTAGAAAAACCAGGTGTAAAAGTAACTGATCCAATGACTGAGAAAGATATTAAAGCAGTAATTAAAGCTTTTGCACAAGGGGCTGCTGATGCTCAGCGTCTAGGCTTTGATGGAATTGAACTTCATGGAGCGCACGGTTACTTAATAGACCAATTCTTATGGGAGGGAACCAATCAGCGTGAGGATGGCTATGGTGGGGATATGGTTGCTCGTACGCGATTTGCTGCTGAAATTGTTGAGGCATGTCGTCAGGCTGTGGGACCAGATTTCCCAATTATTTTCCGTTTATCACAGTGGAAAACACAAGATTTTACCGCTAAATTAGCTTCAACACCTGAATTGCTTGACGAATTTTTACGCCCTCTTGTAGATGCAGGAGTTGATAT
>NZ_JAGXJV010000287.1:0-279 GCF_019091145.1 Lysinibacillus sp. GbtcB16 | reverse complement strand
CCTCAAAATACCTATGTAATGTGTTGAAACAATAGATAATATGTCACATTGTGTACCTTTTTCTATTATAATTGCAAAACGCTAGGATGACTATAGGGTTTACTTTATTTAATCGAAATTTTAGCATTCATTGACTTGAACCGGAACAAACAGGGGAAAAGTCACTCGTAACTGACTATTCCATCTAGCAATCTAGTAATCTTCCCACTCCTGCCGGGCCAGGATTTTGCCGGACTTCTGAAGCTCATGGCGGATCGACTTGATGATATGGTTCATCCG
>NZ_JAGXJV010000286.1:0-280 GCF_019091145.1 Lysinibacillus sp. GbtcB16 | reverse complement strand
AATCGCATGTGCAAGCCCCATTTTATGCTTAATGTGACATTAAATAAATCGAAGGAAATCACGCGGATTTTTGCCGGTGAGTTGTTTGAAGCCCATGATCAAGGGTGTGCCTTCACCAAACAGCATGCGATGATCCCGGTTGAGAATCGGTTCGATGTCGTCATCACTTCCAATTCAGGATATCCGTTGGCCCAGAATTTGTATCAGGCGGTTAAAGGGATGAGTGCGGCCCATAAGATTGTGAAAGAGGGAGGAACCATCATCTGTGCCGCTGAATGCT
>NZ_JAGXJV010000285.1:0-281 GCF_019091145.1 Lysinibacillus sp. GbtcB16 | reverse complement strand
ATTACACCTCAGAAAAACGGAAATTTATATGTAACAGTAAAAAATAGTGGAGATAAAATAGTAACACAATATGGCACACCTCTATTAGATGAAAATCAATTAAACCCAGAGCGCCTTTCTGTAAAAGTACCTCGCAATTATGTAGCAAAAGTAGGAGATACTTTTACTGGAGATATAACAGGGGTAGTAGGATATGATTTCGGTTCTTCCCGTATTTCGCCAATAACAGAACTGCCAGCTGTAGTGGATGGTGGATTTAAGCAAGTAGGGGCAAATATTCA
>NZ_JAGXJV010000284.1:0-282 GCF_019091145.1 Lysinibacillus sp. GbtcB16 | reverse complement strand
AAGGAATTTGCTCTATACCATTACTACTAATTCCTTTTTTTCCCCAACGAAGGTTTATAGCGTATTTCCCTGACATTTCTATATATCGCACGCTGTCTACAATGCCTTCTATACAAATGGGATGTCTGTTTTCCCATTTTAGTTGTATGACGTACTTGCACGATTGTATATAACGTTCAGGTTCTTAGTAAAAATCACTCCACTTTATTCTTTTTCCATGCATTTCAATATCAATAATAGAGTGTAGTTCGGTTTGTTTTTCTAGAATATTCCGTAACTCAA
>NZ_JAGXJV010000283.1:0-282 GCF_019091145.1 Lysinibacillus sp. GbtcB16 | reverse complement strand
AATCGTCTGATTTGGCATTACGGCTAGCCTGCCATCGCTGCCACAGCTCATATCCTGTTGTTGCCCACTCCATGACGTCCTGTATGCGCTTTTGGTGGGTATGTACAACCTTTTCCGCACCATGAAGCGAGTCGTTCATCATTCGTGCTCCCTTGCGGAGGACAGAAGCGACATCCCCTATAGCTGCTCCTGCCCTCTCGATGGATTGGATGCCCGGCTCTAACGCCAGCACCTGCAT
The DNA here is from genome assembly GCF_019091145.1 of Lysinibacillus sp. GbtcB16. Taxonomy (NCBI): domain Bacteria; kingdom Bacillati; phylum Bacillota; class Bacilli; order Caryophanales; family Bacillaceae; genus Lysinibacillus; species Lysinibacillus sp. GbtcB16. The sequence continues at coordinate 44 of NZ_JAGXJV010000283.1, read as the reverse complement.
GTGCACCTCTTCGGTTAGCTGCCCAGCCTGCTTCAGCAGCTGCT
>NZ_JAGXJV010000282.1:0-282 GCF_019091145.1 Lysinibacillus sp. GbtcB16 | reverse complement strand
ACTTTTTCAATTTCCCACTCATACGGAAAATTTGTTGCTCTATATAGTTCTATTGTTTGATTACTTGATGTCTCAGGTATCATATAAATCTCTCCACCATCTTCTATTAAGAAAGGATATGATAAGTGATACGGTTTATCTAAAACAGTAGTAGGTTGTGAAACACTATTTGATTCAATATCCACTTCGACAAACGCAATATTCCCCTTACCCTCGCTGTATATATAATCTTCGAAAAAAATGTAATTTCTTTTATTTTTTTCGATAACAAAAGGATCCGCA
>NZ_JAGXJV010000281.1:0-282 GCF_019091145.1 Lysinibacillus sp. GbtcB16 | reverse complement strand
TTGCAGGTATAGAGGATATTGATATTGTAGAGGATACATTTATTCGTCAGGATTTAGGAGATAAAGAGGTGAAAGTCTATTACTCTTACAATCCACCGCGTAACCCTTATGCTTGGGTAAATGAATTCAAGGATAATAAAGCGAACGATGAAGATTTCTTTATACATCACAGCACGTATTTAGAAGATGAAAAAGGTTTCTTATCTAAGCAGCTTATTCGAAAGATTGAAAAGTACAAGGAAACGGATATTGAGTATTGGCGTTGGATGTACAAAGGTGATG
>NZ_JAGXJV010000280.1:0-282 GCF_019091145.1 Lysinibacillus sp. GbtcB16 | reverse complement strand
CCAGTAGCCCCAGTCACACCAGTAGCTCCGGTAACGCCAGTAGAGCCAGTAGCTCCGATATCACCAGTAGCCCCAGTCACACCAGTTACACCAGTAGTTCCAGTAGCCCCAGTTACACCAGTAGTTCCAGTCGCGCCAGCAGCTCCTGTAATACCTGTAGCGCCAGTTATACCCGTAGCGCCAGTAGAACCTGTAGCACCAGTAGTTCCAGTCACACCAGTAGTTCCAGTAGCCCCAGTCACACCAGTAGCTCCGGTAACGCCAGTAGAGCCAGTAGCTCCG
>NZ_JAGXJV010000279.1:0-283 GCF_019091145.1 Lysinibacillus sp. GbtcB16 | reverse complement strand
AGGCGATGAATATAGGGTGTGTGCACAAATTCGGTGTTTGGGCGTAGTATCGAAAACTAAAGGAAGAAGGACCATTTGTATTATTCTCAGATACTACCTCTAAAATTAGCTATATAAAGTCAATGAATCGTATTTTTATTGTACTGTTGCTATTTAATATAGTGGCTGGGCTTAATAATTTTTCGATTGGAGCTTGGGGACCTTCTGTAACAATCGTCAACACTAGTGTAGGATGTTTAAATTTTATCGAATCCATATTGGTGTGTATCTCTATATTTAAAAA
>NZ_JAGXJV010000278.1:0-284 GCF_019091145.1 Lysinibacillus sp. GbtcB16 | reverse complement strand
AATGACCAATGCAAGGAAAAACGCACTCCAGAATCCACCGACTTGAAACCCGGGTACCAACCAGCTGACAAACATTAATACCAAAGCAGATACAATAAACCTGACCAGATGTCCCAGAAGATGCATTCGAGAACCTCCCTTTTCTGTCATGAGATTTTTCTCTCATGACTAGAAATGATGATTTTGTTGAACAATGCTTGGTGTGTTTGACGTATTGCGGTTCCTTTGGCAGAAGGAATAGGTGCACAACTTAGTGTATACAATTGTATAAGAGTTTATGGTAG
>NZ_JAGXJV010000028.1:0-4822 GCF_019091145.1 Lysinibacillus sp. GbtcB16 | reverse complement strand
GAGGATTTTTACTATATTTTAGATGAAAGTGGCATAGAAGAAGTCAATAAATCTTTAAATCTTAGTTATTTTAATAGGATGACCAATCTATATGATCTGGAATTGTACACTAAACAAATATTGAAAAAAGATAAGTTAGTACAGCTCAATAAGTCCTATGATAAAGAATATTATAAAATACTTTCCAACTCGAAAAAGTTTGATAGAATAAAAAATTTAAGTTTATCATATTATTCACATAGTGAAGACTTCATGCAAGGTATGCAATGGAATATATTTAGTAGTGACCTACAAAAAGGTGCAAATAATTTGAAAGAAATAGAAGATGAAAGTATAAAGAAAATGAATAGCTTTTTGAGCTTTCTTTGTAATGGATTAAAGGCTTACATTCTTAAACAGAATAAACTTCAGGCTGATTTTGAGTTACCTAAAGACATTGAAGATGACTATTTTATCTATAAAAAATTAGCTAAAATAGAATTCTACGAGAAATTTATAAAAAAAATAACCCCTGCAAAACTGATAGCGTTAAAAGAAAATGGCTCAAAAAAAGAAATAATGTTTTTTGATGTCTACCATAGTGTATATTCGACAATTTATGAATACAATAAAGAATAAGCTCGGCTAGGATTTTTATTCCTAGCCGAAAACTTATTTTTTTTTCTTCAAAAGTTCTTCTAAGATAATTATAACAATGGGAATTATAATTTTTTTATTAACCACATTTTTATCTCCTTTCTAAATTTATTTGATATCTCCTTTTTCTTTCAGTGAGCAAAAATTGTTTGTACATGTAATGATAGGATTTAGTAAGTTGATTCCTAGAATAGTGCAAGATTTTTCTAATCGGTTAGTTACATCAATGTATTTTGAGCTTGGTGCCGGATTTTCAGATGGATGATTATAGACAACAATTATAGAAGCGGCACTTCACATGGATGAACATTGCTAGCTAGTATTTAGAATGCTAATGTGAACAGAGTGAATACAAGTAGGCTACTTCTTGCATAATAGTTTGACTGGGGCAACATTCATATGTTTTGCACATAAGGATTTTCGAATAAAACTCACTCCCTTAAATAAATTTGAATAAATCCAAATACCTATAAGTATTTAGATTTATTCAAAGTAATAATATATAATTTAAAAATTCGAATCTCCGATTTAATTATAGTTTTTGAAGATATAAATTATGTTTGTATAAAATGAAATTAATTGCAGAAAGTATTCAAAGAGACTGGTGTTTATTTGGGATGTATGATAAAATTGTATCTCTAATATTGATATTTAAGAGGTGTTCTAAATTGGACGTTAATAACATGGGTTCTTTACTGGAAAGATTAAAAAGTTTTACAAACCCAGAAGAACTAGATACAACATATTTAACACACGGATTACATTCATATCCAGCTAAATATATACCGCAGTTACCAGAAGCTGTTATTCTAGAACATACTAATGAAAGAAATACGGTTTTAGATCCATTTTGTGGGAGTGGTACAACTGTATTGGAAGCTAGCATTCATGGTAGAAAAAGTATTGGTATTGATTCTAATCCAATTGCAGCTTTAGTGTCTAGAGTGAAAACTACTGCTTTAAGTGTTGATGAATTACAAAGGATAAAAGAAATTAGTCAGAAACTGAAAAGTATTGAGAAAGTTGAAGAAAAAGAAGTACCCAATGTCCCTAATATAGATCATTGGTTTCAACAAAATATGATTAAGGAATTGGCTTGGTTAAAAGATTTTATATCTCAAGAAAAATCAGTAAAAGTTCAAGATTTTCTTAAAGTGATTTTTAGTAGCATAATTGTCTCGGTTAGTAATCAAGAAAGTGATACTAGATATGCTGCAAAGCAGAAGAATTTACCGGATGGATATGCGTTTAAAAGATTTATTTCTAAATTAAGTTCTTCGATTAAATCTATTGAAGAACTGTCTAAAATTGAAAATGTAAAAAAGAATTCGCCAAGAATATTGAATATGGATTCAAGGGAGGTTACATCTGAGGATATTCCCGATAATAGTGTTGACTTAGTCGTAACTTCACCACCTTATGCAAATAGCTATGATTATTATTTATATCATAAATTAAGAATGACGTGGCTTGGCTATGATTTTGTTGAGGTAAAAGAAGCAGAGATTGGTTCAAGGAATGAACACTCAAGCAGGAAAAAGTCGGTTCAGACCTATATTGATAAGATGATTCCAGTTATGAAGAATGTTGCTAGGGTATTGAAACCAAATAAATTAGCTTATTTTTTCATAGGTGACTCTATCATTTCCGGAGAATACATAAATATGAAAGATGTATTCATTGAATTAGGAAATTTAACTGGATTAAGGTTTGTAGACGGTACCTCATATTCTATGGAGAGGGTTTCTCGATATTTCCAAGAGAAGAAGTTTACAACTAATAGGAATAAACAGGATAAAAAACAATGGGTGTTAATATTTGAGCCGGAAGTTACTAAAGAGAATAAAATAGGTAGAGTAGAAGCAAGTGCTATTGCTACGGAAAAAGAAGTTGATTTGTTTTCGCATATTGAAGATAAAGATGTTATTTCAATTAAATCAAATGATAATGCACGACATGTGCATTCAATTGGTAAATATCCTTCTAAATTTATTCCAGACATTCCACATTGGGCTATTAAGAAATTTTCAAAAGAAGGGGACTTAATTTTGGATCCTTTTATGGGGTCTGGTACTACTGCAGTAGAATCAATGCAATTGGGGAGAAATGTAATAGGAACAGATATTTCTCCATACGCTGCTTTATTAACGAGAGCAAAGACTACTAGAGTAGATACAAAAATAATAGATGAATCATATAGAATGTTTGAAACATTTTTAAAAGAAGCAGCAAATTTTAAATCCACAGATAGATTAATTTTTGATAAAGATGATTTTTGGTTTAATGTTAATCATTTAAGTGAATTTGAAACAATTAGGAAGTTTATTGTTGAAGAAATTCCTTTTGAATTAAGAGATTTTTATTTGAGTGTTATTTCGATGGCGATTAAAAAATTTAGTTATTTGGATGAAGCACAACTTAAAGTTAAAAGGGATGCTAAAAAAGTACTTCAAGGCACAAAATCACCTAGAGAAATTATTCTTTCTACATTAATGAAAAATGTAAATAGATTGAAAGAATTTAACTCCTTAATTTATTCAAATCAAGCCGAACCAAGAGTTTTTAATATGAGCGCAGATAAGGCTTATCCTAATATTTTAAGTGAAAATACTGTGGATTTAATTGTAACTTCACCGCCATATATTAACGCTATGAATTATCCAATGACTAGCAGGTATGAAAACCTTTTATTACGATTGGTTGAAGTAGAAGATAACATACACCATCAGACAAAGTATTTTGGTACGGAGAGAGTTTATGCTGAGCAATATAGAGAATTACATCAATTTAAATTAAAATATAAGTGGTGTGATGAACTGAATAAATTATTAGCGAAAATATATGAAAGTGAACCTAAAAGAAGTTATATAACATACGAATTCTTTTTGAATATGTATAACACTTTCTCTTCAACATATAGAGTTTTAAAGCCGGGTGGCAGATATGTAGTAGTAGCAGGAACTAATACAATTAGACAAGTTCCTATTGATACATTTGGAATAATGGTTAAAATGTTAGAAGAGTTAGGAATGGAATACGATTTTTCCTTCTATTATGAGATAATAAAAAACGCACTTAAGTTAACAAGAAATTCTACTGCTAATAAAATAAAATTAGATGGTGTAGGAGTACTTAAAAAAATTTAATATATGGATTACAATAAAAGGATGTACAATAGTACATCCTTTTATCATTTTATATGGAGTGGGATACTTTGAGAGAAATTAAAACTGTGGATATTAACTACAAACCAGATGATTTTTGGAATTTACTTAAGCGGAATTGCTCTACCGAAGAACTAATTACCTTGAATAGGAATATTATAGCTTGTAATGGTTTGAAAGCAAGTGATAATAAAGCAAACTTAGTTGATGGATTAGTAGCTAATCCAGAGTTTTGGACACAACATTGGGTTGTCATAAGTAATATATTTGGTATAGGTTATCAAGATTCAAAGGGGATTTTAAGGAATAATAAAATTAATGAGTACATTAGTACTCATCATGGAGACATAAAAGGCTTTTATTTATTCTGGACCTTCTTTTTTCAATATCCTTATGGTAAAAAACATAGTCAATATTATAAAAATGAACAAGCTGTCCATCCTATTATATTAGTTATAGAACATTTAAAGTTGCTTTTTGAATCTGCTCTGATGAAAGGAGAAAATCCTTTTGAAGAAGCATATATTACTTCAGATGAATTTGCTTTAATAGTAACGAAAATCAGAAATAATAGTGTTTTAGAAGTATCAGAAAGTGTATCAAGAATTATATTAAATAGAAAAAAAGCAGTAGATTATAGTAATTGTTATATTGAAAAACCAAGAGGATCGATGCAAGGATTATTTAATTATGTACAGGCATATTATAAGCTAAGTCCTTTAATTGAATGTGAAAATGGAAGCTTTAAAATCAATAGTTGGCACCAATATTATAAGATTTGTAATTTATTAAACTTCAAAAAAGACCCAATTGCTATGAAGGCATATAAAGAAAGAGAAGTATTAAATGAATATTTATCTGAGAATATAAAAATGGCTGATGTTCTAAAAAAAGAATATGAATACTTGGATAGTGTAGGAAAGAGGTTAGATAATATGGATGAAAATAATATAGCAAGGAAAGTCTCAAAGGATTTACAGGAACGGGGTGTTTATTTTGAAACAGAATTTATAGAATCATTC
>NZ_JAGXJV010000277.1:0-284 GCF_019091145.1 Lysinibacillus sp. GbtcB16 | reverse complement strand
AAACTTCACCGGCCGCCGCGACAGTTTGAGTTGTAAGAACAATAGACACTAGACCTTTTTTTTCATCTTCCACCGTAACTTTCTGATTCTGAAAGACCAACTTATTATCTGGTTTTTTAAAGGCAGCCATCACTTTCACATTTGAAAGGATTAATGGTTCATTATCTTGGGTAACCTCTACAAGTAATTTCGCTGAGTTTAAGTCATTCTGAGATACAATCACTTTTTCTGAGGGGGTAATTAACTTCGTATCAACTTTAATTTGGAAAATTTTAAAAGTTACC
>NZ_JAGXJV010000276.1:0-285 GCF_019091145.1 Lysinibacillus sp. GbtcB16 | reverse complement strand
GACACGTTATAATGATTTTGAAATGAGGTGTTAGTATGTTTAAGGACCGCTTGATACAACTAAGAAAAAACAAAAAATTAACACAAGAACAAATGGCGGAAAAAATCGGTATTCATAGAGGTACTTATGCAAACAATGAAAGAGGTCATCGCCAACCAGATTATGTCCCTTTACTTAAGATTGGAATCTTCTTTGAGGTTTCAGTTGATTATTTATTAAGAGGCGAAGAACACTATAAAGAATTAGCAAGTGAAATAAATAAAAGACCTGACACTCGATATGCTG
>NZ_JAGXJV010000275.1:0-286 GCF_019091145.1 Lysinibacillus sp. GbtcB16 | reverse complement strand
GCTACGGGTATAACTGGCGCTACAGGTATTACAGGAGCTACTGGCGCGACTGGAACTACTGGTGTGACTGGGGCTACTGGAACTACTGGTGTGACTGGCGCTACAGGTATTACAGGAGCTGCTGGCGCGACTGGAACTACTGGTGTGACTGGGGCTACAGGTATTACAGGAGCTGCTGGCGCGACTGGAACTACTGGTGTGACTGGGGCTACTGGAACTACTGGTGTGACTGGGGCTACTGGTGATATCGGAGCTACTGGCTCTACTGGCGTTACCGGAGCTACTG
>NZ_JAGXJV010000274.1:0-287 GCF_019091145.1 Lysinibacillus sp. GbtcB16 | reverse complement strand
AAAAACCGGCCAAAACGGCCCAGAAACGGGCCAAAACTGGCCATTTTTGGCTGCGCGAGCGAGCCGCGAGCGGCGGACAGCGTGCGAAGCGAGAGGCAGCACCGTCCCAGCTATACGCAAGCCCCATCCAGCCCTGTGCCACCCGGGGGGTTCCAGGGTGCTGAGATGTCTGACATTTTGCTCCGCTGCAGATGGTCACCGCGCAACGCAAAAACAGGCCAAAAACTGGCCAAAACGGGCCAAAACTGGCCATTTTTGGCTGCGCGAGCGAGCCGCGAGCGGCGGAC
>NZ_JAGXJV010000273.1:0-287 GCF_019091145.1 Lysinibacillus sp. GbtcB16 | reverse complement strand
GCCCTTTTCATGAGCTTGTTCAATTCCTTCAAAAAATTGAACAACATCCACAAGCTCCTCTGTAGACCAATCTGTTGAAAACGGATAAGAATATTCCATTCGTCAAAACCACCTTTACATTATTGCCCCCATTTTAACCGGATACTTTCCGCTACTGCAACCATTCGATTGATTAATTCCTCAACAGTAGGAATATCATGAATCATCCCTGTCACTTGTCCAGACCAACCAAAACGTTGTTCTTGTTCACCAACATAAATAAAACGCTTATTCGCTGAACCACTTAT
>NZ_JAGXJV010000272.1:0-290 GCF_019091145.1 Lysinibacillus sp. GbtcB16 | reverse complement strand
GGCCTTCAATGCTGTAATGGTATGTTCAAGAAATGTCTTCCCAATAGGGGTTAATTTCACATTACGACCTACTCGATCAAATAACGGAGTACCTAATTCATCTTCAAGATTTGCGATTTGCCGACTAACGGCTGATTGGGCTACGTGAAGATGCTCAGCGGCTTCTGAAATATGCTCGCGTTCAGCACCCTCCACAAAATAGCGTAATTGACGTAACTCCACTAACATTTCACCACTATTAATCTAAAAATAAGATTGATTATAGCACAATTATATAGTATTGAAGATAA
>NZ_JAGXJV010000271.1:0-290 GCF_019091145.1 Lysinibacillus sp. GbtcB16 | reverse complement strand
TACTGAGCTTGATATTGCTTTTCCACAACCAATCGGTATTAAGCGATTACTGGAACAATTTGCACCGATTGAAAAAGCGTAAGCGGAGGAACGTAAATGAACGAAATAGAACAACGAATAGCGGAGTTACATAAATTATTACATGAATATGGTTATGCCTATTATGTACTAGATAAACCGGACGTTGCTGACAGTGTTTATGATCAATTATTGCATGAATTGATTGCCTTAGATGAGGCCTATCCATCACTTATTTTTCCCGATTCTCCTACTCAGCGTGTTGGAGGAAC
>NZ_JAGXJV010000270.1:0-291 GCF_019091145.1 Lysinibacillus sp. GbtcB16 | reverse complement strand
ATGGTATTGCGGTAGATCGTATTTATCTGACGAAATCAACGGAGAATCCTCCGAGTGAAGAAGGTTGGGTTGTCTCAGAAAGAGAGCTGCAAAACCCTGACAGCATTTATGAAAAGAAATTAGCTACGGCAATCAAGGTTGCTGAAGATAAACTGGAGCAGGCACCTGTTCCTGCCGGAACAGAAATAGGCAGCTAAGGGCAAACGGAATATGACCTCGTACTTTCTTCAATTGCGGAGCTGAAAAAGCTTAAAGAAAACGGCAGCAAAGATTCGGCCTTGATTAATCATG
>NZ_JAGXJV010000269.1:0-291 GCF_019091145.1 Lysinibacillus sp. GbtcB16 | reverse complement strand
ACATCTTTAAAACTTATTTGCGTTTAAATGATGGGATGCTTCATGGTCTTCTTTTATTTTTTGTTTTTTATAACTTTCATCAGCTAACATTTCTAGTTCAGCTGTTATCTCTGACTTTTCAAGCTCTCTTTCTTGCGAAAATTTCCTTGAAATATAAACAATAACACTACCAACGTACAACACAAAGCATATAATAAGTGCAGTATTTTCATAGAGACTTAGCTCCAACACAGTCACTCCTAATCCATTCGTATTTTCACGCCTCATTAATTGGAATTTCCCTATTAACCC
>NZ_JAGXJV010000268.1:0-293 GCF_019091145.1 Lysinibacillus sp. GbtcB16 | reverse complement strand
ATGAAGCGCTCTTATGAGCAAGGGGGCAAAATGCTACTGGCCGGTAACGGAGGCAGCGCTGCAGATTGCGAGCATGTCGTGGGCGAACTCATGAAAGGCTTCATGTCTCCGCGTAAGCTTCCGAAGGCGAAGAGGGATATGCTGCTGATCCACGGGGATGAGCAGGGAGGCTATTTGGCTGATCATTTGCAGGGAGCGCTTCCGGCCATATCGCTTGTCAGTCATTCGGCTTTTTCAACGGCCTTCAATAACGACGTAGCGGCTGACATGGTGTTTGCGCAGCAAGTTTACGG
>NZ_JAGXJV010000027.1:0-5651 GCF_019091145.1 Lysinibacillus sp. GbtcB16 | reverse complement strand
TGTGTTATACAAAGAATAAAAAATAAACCATATGCTATTTACCTGATTGATATTAACATGCCATTGGAAAATGGTATTAATTTAGCCCGTCATATTAAATCTATTCAGTCGGATGCTTCCGTTATCCTTTATACAGGAGACGATATAACGGATTATTATCCCCTTATTTTAGAGAGAAAAATAGAAGGCATTTTAGCGAAAACGGCCTCTAAGGAGCAAATCATACGGACAGTTAGAGCGATTGCAAATGGTGAATTTGTTCTACCAAAAAATTTCTTAGATTTTCTGGATGATAAATTTAAATTGCAAAGTGCTAAAGATATTCATTTAAATGAAAAAGAAAAGAAAATTTTAAGACTGATTGCAGAAGGTCATACAAATAAAGCCATTGCTATTGAATTAAATATTCCTCAGCGAACTACTGAGAGATATTTAACACAGCTCTTTTCTTTGCTAAATGTAGATTCAAGAACAGAGGCTGTGAATCTTGCTGAAAGAATGAATTTACTCTAAAGAAATTCCATGCTATACTGTTGGTGTATTTTTCTATTAAAAGGTACTTTATAACAAAAATTCTTCTCATATAATTTTATGGGAAAATATACCTCATTGTTATGCTGGATTTACTATGAAATTTTCTAACACCGCCAAAAAAGTGGCGGTGTATTTTTATGTCCGCCAAATCACGCCATATTTCTGTATGAATCACGCCAAAAAAATGGCGTAAACCCGAAGTTGAAATATCGGTATAAGTACTGGTACGCTTAAATTACCGTGGTTAAGTAGATTTGCTATAGTGAGTAATAATACAAATGATTTTCTTCAAAATAAAGGAACCTGACTATCTATGTAAAAGGTAGATTATAGAATGGTAACTAGCAGTCAATATACTTCACCATAAAACTTTATAAAGGTAGGCGTGTATTGTGAAAGTAGAACTCGAAAATTTGTTTTCTATAGATGAATCTAGTCAAGATCAAGTGATTAACGTTTATAATCGTCATGGTATTGCTATTGGTGCGCCTGAAATTAGAAAGAGAAATTTAAAAACAAAATTTAATCCTATTTTTACATTAAATGAAGATGTAACATATGAGAAAGTAGCTGCCGTATACGAGTCATTAGAGCGTGAATTTGGCATTGTCTCAATAGGAGAGCGTTTCTACTTTGAATTTTCTGATTTGGAATATGAACGGGCACCATTATTTACTTTAAATTCAACAGGAAATTCACCCGAGATGTTTCTAGAGGATAAAGGAACTTTATTTTCTTTAAGTACTCATTGTAAAAATTGCGGACTTATGGATAAAGAGCAATTATCTCCTATAGTTATTGATACTTCACACATGAAAGGACGTCATTTAGTTCATGTAAGTGGATATTGGGTAGCTTCAGAGGAACTGGTAGCACTATTGAAAAATGAAAAACTAGAAGGCTTTGAATTTTTAGAGGTAATCCATCAGGGGCCTGAGCAAGGTAAACAGCCAGCTTATCAAATTATTCCAACACAAATGCTACCGTCTTGTAGTCAAGATAGAGTGAAATTATACTTTGCAACTGAACAACCTCCATGTAGCTGTGGTTTAAATGGTGTTATCAAGGGGCCAGATATTTATCATCATGAAGATTTAGCTGCGTTAAAAGGCGATGTCTTTTACTCAACTGAATGGAGTCATGATGGAAGATATCTTTATAAAAAAACTTTATTTAGTAAAAGATTTAGAGAAGTGATTATAAAACATGGAATCTCTCGTGAAGTAAGAGGAGAAAAAGATCGAAACTTTGGTCCAAAGGATTGGCTGTTTGATCCAGTACTCATCAAATAATATAGATGTGGAACAGAGGTGTGTTGATGATATTTAGGAAAATTCTACCTATTGTGGCCATTTTATTCATTGTTGCATTGGTCGTCTCTAATTATTTTAACAAGCCTAATGAACAGGCCATGATTGTCACTGAAGAATGTAAAATGTATTTATAAAAATTAATGCTTCTCTCCCTCTAGTTCGGACATAGTTATGTTATGATGTGAAGATCATAGCAGTATGTTTTTGAGGTGAACGTATGAAAAAATGGGCCTATCCTTTGGCAATTATTACACTAATTATTTTTATTTTTCTGAAATTTACTTTTCGAAGTGATTGGATGAATAAATTTGATGCGAAAATGGCAGATGTCTTTTTTGGCAATCAATTTATTGAAGTCTTTCATTATATAGGAGAACCTATATTTGTTGTCATTGTAGCAGTACTTTTGATTGTGTATTTAGCGTGGAAGACAAAAAATTATCGAGGCATGCTATTTGTTGTTTTAACATTTGCAGCAGGGAATGTGTTAAATCAAGTATTAAAAAAGTGGATCCAACGAGCGCGACCTGAAATTGAAGATCAATTAACATCGTATAGTTTTCCATCTGGACATGCTATGACGGGTATTCTGTATTTGTTTGCAACTGCTTATATATTAGCTGAAAATAACAGTAAAAGTCGTAAAATCCTATTATGGGTTGGGGCTACGATTCTGATGGTGCTTATAGGATTATCTCGTATAGCTGGTGCTAGACACTTTGCTACGGATGTACTTGCAGGCTGGAGTATGGGCTATACTTGGTTTATCATTTGTGTCATCTGGTATGAACGTCGCAAAAGAACATTCCAATCGAATCATAAATAGGTTGTGAGGGCAGTATCAAATTCATCGGATTTGATACTGCTTTTTTCTGTGCAAAAGGATCAAGGAAGGGCATGAGCGATATTTACCTTGTAAAAAAGAATTGCTCTTAGGAAACTTCTGCGTTAAGATGAGTACAATAAAAAAAAGGGAAAAGGAAGAAGGGTATGGACGGGAACGTTTTACTAGCATTTGGTCTGACTCTATTTGCAGGGCTTGCAACTGGGGTAGGTAGTTTAATAGCGTTTTTTACATCACGAACAAATACAAAATTTTTATCGCTAGCATTGGGTTTTTCTGCAGGCGTTATGATTTATGTCTCACTTGTTGAGATTTTCGTTAAGGCTAAAGATGCTTTAACGAATGCATTAGGTACTACGAATGGTTATTGGATGACAATCGCCGGATTCTTCGGTGGCATGTTATTCATTGCTTTAATCGATAAATTCATTCCAAAATCTACAAATCCTCATGAAGTAAAACTAGTGGAAGATGTGAATGCAATAAAGCCACAGGTCAATGAAGATCATTTGATGAAGATGGGTATTTTTACAGCTCTAGCTATTGGAATTCATAACTTTCCGGAGGGGATAGCTACATTTATGTCAGCTATTAATGACCCAAATGTAGGGATTGCCATTGCGATAGCAGTAGCAATTCATAATATTCCAGAGGGGATAGCAGTGTCTGTACCAATTTTCTTTGCAACGGGTAATCGTCGAAAGGCTTTTAAATTATCATTTTTATCGGGGTTAGCAGAGCCCGTCGGTGCATTAGTAGCATTTTTGCTCCTTATGCCATTTTTAACAGACGTAATGTTTGGCATCATTTTTGCTGGAGTGGCAGGCATAATGGTCTTTATTTCATTGGATGAATTATTACCAGCAGCGCAGAGGTATGATGAAACTCATTTATCTATGTATGGTTTGGTAGCGGGAATGGCTGTCATGGCCATCAGCCTTGTGTTATTAGTATAAGTCTATCAAAAAGGGAGCCATTCATGTGGTTCCCTTTTTTAATAGTCGTATATTAAGTTGCTGGTATAGTATGTTTGGTTTCTATAAGTTCTTGTACAACTTTTAAACAGTCGTGGAATGTGATAAATGGTTTATATGGAACATGAAGCTCTTCACAGTGTTGAATGAGATGATCTCTAGCCAGAACAATATCAGCTTGTTTAGCAGCTTCAAAATCTGAAAGAGAATCACCAATAACGATTTTAAAATGATCTTCTTTTGCCACCTTCCGCATAACGCTAGGCTTGCAGCAACCACACCCTTGTATGCTATATTTTGCGCAATCCTCATCACAGCTATTTGAATAAATTAGTTTAATTTGCTCACCAGAAAAGTCAGCTGTATTGCAGTAAATACCAGAGAAAGGACCGTATTTTTCTACTAAAGGCTCAATAAAAAAATCGACCCCTCCACTTACAATGTAAAATGGTATGGCATGATTTTGAGCATATCGAACAAAATCTCCAAAGCCTTCACGAATGATAGCTGTTTCCATAAGATATTGAATGACTTCATCTTTCTGTTGAGTAGAAAGTAAATGAAACATGGCAGAGAGCCCATCTTTAAACGAAATGGTTTGCTCCATCATAGCTTTTGCAATTTTCTCAGATTCTTGTGGAACAAATTCCGTCATCAGAGAAAAGATATTATCAGTTTCTGTTATTGTGCCATCGAAATCACAGAATATAATTGGCTTCAAGATAGTTCCTCCTTAGAAAAGCGCACATCGTAGTAGTTAATAATAGGTGTTTCAAGGCAATTCCTATACTTCTATAATATTAGATTTATCCACACTTGCTTTCAAGAAAAAACGCCTACTATTATAGTAGACGTTTCATATATTCATGTACTTGTATACCTTGCTCATCAGCTTTTGTTAGAATCACTTGATGTTCAGGAAATTGATTTTTCATAGTTTGAACGAAGTCATATGCAATGGTAGAAGGAATGATAGAAATCAATGTAGGGCCAGCTCCACTTAAAGCTGTACCATACGCACCATTCATCTTTGCTGCTGTACGAATTTCTGTATACTCCGGTATTAGCTTTGCACGAAAAGGTTCATGGAATAGATCTTCTTCCATATAACGCCCAGCACGCTGGAAATCACGTGCCATCAATGAAGCTGCTAACATATTAGCATTTGCCGAAGCATGAACAGCATAGGCTCTGTCAAATTGCTCTGGCAATACAGATCGAGATTCGCTCGTTTTTAACTCGACATTTGGTACATATACTACAAAGGAAGCATCAATTTCATTGATATGAAAAGTATCAACATTACCTTGTTTATCCATAGAAGAAATGGTTAAGCCTCCTAAAACAGAAGCGGTTGCGTTATCTGGGTGTCCCTCAATTTGAGATGATAGGTTGAGTTTATCTTGTATCGTTAAGTTAAGCCCACATACTTGATTGGCTAGTTCAATACCTGCAACTATCACAGCAGCACTGCTTCCAAGCCCACGTGCTAATGGTAGCTCGCTAGCCATCTCGACACGACATGCAGGTAATTGTTGACCATATTGAGCAGCAACTTTTTTGGCAATGACGTATAGTAAATGTTTGTCAAGATCAAATTCTTTAGGACCGTTATCATCAAGATGGATAATATCCCATGTATCTTGTAAAGTAACTGTTAATTGTAAGTATAGAGACAAGCCGAGTCCTATGGAATCAAAGCCTGGCCCTAGATTGGCGGTGCTTCCTGGAACTGAGATTTGCCATGCTTTACTCATAGTACTCCCTCGATATATTCTCTAATTTCATTTTCGTCATTTTTAAGGGATACAACTTCGACTGTGGATACATCCATGGCTGTATCGGGATCTTTTAGTCCATTACCTGTGAAGATTGTAACTACTTTTGAACCCTTTGGAATTTTTCCGTTCTCGACTGATTTAATAACACCTGCTAATGATGCGGCAGAGCCTGGTTCAACGAAATAGCCTTCTGTATTGGCGATTA
>NZ_JAGXJV010000267.1:0-294 GCF_019091145.1 Lysinibacillus sp. GbtcB16 | reverse complement strand
TTCTAGCAGCACTGCGGCGCTTATTCGGCCTTAAATGGCCAATTTGAAAATGTAACGGACACCAGCGCGCTTATTTAGTCAAAACGGCGTGAAATGGCCTGAAAAACGACAAATAAGGTCCCTGGTGTCCGTTAGCCGCAGAACGGGACGATTTTCGCAACATTAACGGCCGCTGTGTCCGTTAGATTTGCTAGACGGGTTGAGGGGCAGGTATGGTCATCGCCAAAGGTCAAAAAGGGGGCGACCCCATGTGATGATGGGCAGTGACAGGTCAAAGATAGGTAGCTGGTGGGT
>NZ_JAGXJV010000266.1:0-295 GCF_019091145.1 Lysinibacillus sp. GbtcB16 | reverse complement strand
GCAACCTACATGCTGTCTGTAGTCCGGAAATGCCGACTTACAGAGAGGAATGTAAGCAGAAAAAGCACGGCAGTTCGATTTCGCCTGATTAGGGAGCCAATTTCAGGTAAAGATGCGAGAAAAGCCTGCTGTAAGCAGGCAGAATTGAACTAGCGTGCTAGGTTCGTCGTGTTGGACAGCTAGAGCCCTCGGGCGAAGAGCTTCCGGCATGACGCCGCGGCAGCAAGCCCTGAACGTTCAGCTTTTTCATTGAATTTCCCGACCCCCACCTTATAAACAGCCAGAGCCTCAAGAT
>NZ_JAGXJV010000265.1:0-295 GCF_019091145.1 Lysinibacillus sp. GbtcB16 | reverse complement strand
TGTTTTAACTGCTGTAAGATTTCCGCTACACTTATTCACCCCCCCCCCCCTTCTTAGTGCTCTCGATCCTAACAGGGAATTCTATGCAGTCACCACAATCATCGATTTACCATAAGTTCATATCATTACATGAATTTATCTTAACATTCCAAAATCCTAAACATGAGGGATCCTTTAACTTACACAAAATCCACAAGTTTAGATTCATCGTCAACATTTCATTAGATGCAGAGTGGCTTATACAACAAATACAAATATGCTAATAAAGATCTGCCCAAAATCTTCTAACTTTCCA
>NZ_JAGXJV010000264.1:0-296 GCF_019091145.1 Lysinibacillus sp. GbtcB16 | reverse complement strand
TGCTCTGAAGAAGAAATCTTTTGCTTTAGAAAATATTTGAGGCTTTTGTGATCAGTGCGTATTTGAAACCGTCGACCAATTAGGTAGGGTCTCCATTTTGTGACTGCATGTATTATGGCTAGCATCTCCTTGTCATAAATAGATAAACTCAAATGGGAAGGGGAAAGAGCCTTACTAGCATAAGCGATAGACCGACCTTCCTGCATTAATATAGCCCTTATTCCAGCACCGGAAGCATCAAATTCAATCACAAATATCTTATTAAAATCGAGTAGAGCAAGCACGGGTGTAGTAGT
>NZ_JAGXJV010000263.1:0-296 GCF_019091145.1 Lysinibacillus sp. GbtcB16 | reverse complement strand
GGAGATCATTTACCCGCTACCTCGCACGATATTGTCAATGATCTCGGTGTGGGACTTGCAGCAATAGTCCCTTCAACGAAGGAAATTGCAGTAATCACTTTGGCAGTAGTTGGTGCCATTACTGGATTACATGGCTCGGGCTTCTCAGGAATTTCCTTAGCGGGCTCTGTCGGAAGCTTATTCGGCAATGCACTAGGCGGAGGGACTGCTTCTTTAACGGCCTTCGGGCAAATTACTGCCATTTGGGTTGGTGGCGGAACATTGATTCCTTGGGCATTAATACCAGCAGCTGCCAT
>NZ_JAGXJV010000262.1:0-296 GCF_019091145.1 Lysinibacillus sp. GbtcB16 | reverse complement strand
AATATCATTTGAGCCAGTAAGAGAAATCCCTTGTCTCCTACAGTGGTGAAGATTACAACTATGAATATAAATATACGATCCCATGTCCTCTTGGATATAATCAGACGAATTAAGCTTATACTCTAACCAAGCTGTAATAATAGCATCACCTGTACAATTACTTATTTCTACATTATTTATTACAATGTTGTGTGAACCGTTTATTTGTACCCCATGTCCCCACTCATGAGTCCAATTCTGATTATCAACCTTCGCATTAATTTGCTCAATTTGAGTGTCACTTAATGGTGAAGACG
>NZ_JAGXJV010000261.1:0-301 GCF_019091145.1 Lysinibacillus sp. GbtcB16 | reverse complement strand
GGGGTGAATTCATCTGCAATTTTAAATTTTTATAAAGAATATGGAGCTAATATTACGATAGAAGATTTATAAAAGGTACCGTTCTATACGCGATAATGCACATATTACTATCAAGATAAAGTTAAGAAATTGAATTTCCTCAAAACAAAAAATGAGTTAACTTACTCAAAGTAACTACCTGTAGAGGAAGAAAATTTTCGTTTAGGAGGGACTTCCAAACCTTAGATTGATAGCGAATAGATGCTATCGCATAATGCACCAGCGTCAGAATGCTGCATATATTATCTAGGTAATTTATCTA
>NZ_JAGXJV010000260.1:0-301 GCF_019091145.1 Lysinibacillus sp. GbtcB16 | reverse complement strand
AATCAGAGAGATACTTATTCCCACCTACCAATGTAAGGGATTTGTTAGCGATAGCATGGATTTTTTCTATTTCTTCCCAATTGATGTTTTGTTCTTCTAAAACTTCATTGATAGATGTCAACGTTTGTTTATCCAAAGTAGATTGTGTGCTTGAAACCTTTAAATTTTGTGTTGAAGCTGATTCTTTAGCGAAAGCATCAGCCCCCGGTATAAAATGCATAAAACCTAAAACTGTAGTAGAAATGAGTATTGCTTTTTTAAACATTAATTTTCATCCTCCAATTTCAAATTTTTGCCAACA
>NZ_JAGXJV010000259.1:0-302 GCF_019091145.1 Lysinibacillus sp. GbtcB16 | reverse complement strand
TGGAGTCCGTTAGAATTTCCATTCGGCCAATTTCGGCCGAATAAGTGCATCTGTGTCCGTTAGCCGGACACCCGATTTATGTTCAGTTTACACAACCGTCGTATGATACCAGCAGCTGATAAATATCCTACATTCGAGGTGCTGAACATGAGAATTACTCCACTGAACGAACAGCCACGCATTGCAATCATCGGGGCCGGCCCTGGTGGACTGACACTTGCTCGCATTTTGCAGCAGCACCAAATATCCTGCGTCGTCTATGAACGCGATGAATCTCCGACGAGCCGCCAGCAGGGCGGATC
>NZ_JAGXJV010000026.1:0-5866 GCF_019091145.1 Lysinibacillus sp. GbtcB16 | reverse complement strand
ACCATCGGCGCTAAAGAGCTTAACTTCCGTGTTCGGTATGGGAACGGGTGTGACCTCTTTGCCATCATCACTAGACTGCTTTATTATGTATCTTGTTTTGAAGTTGTTTACCTGTCCTTCAAGACAAGAATTATTGTATAACGTTTTCTCATATTGTGCAATACTTTTTTATAAAAAAAAGAAATTATTACTTTTAAAAGATATTTTTGTTAAGAAAGAGAAAATATTGCCCTGCAAAATATTATAGCAATAGTTGTTTCAAAAGAAAACAATTATTTTTCATCTATATATTTTCAGCTTATGATCTTGCTTAAAACTTGCTACTAAATAGTAGCAAGTTCCATAGTCAATCTATCAATTTCTTTAAATGTTGTTGAATCTCCGAATGATATTCTAAAGAATTGGCGTGCCGCTTCCATTGAATAATTCATAGATAAAATGGCTTTTGTTCCGGATTCGCTATGAATATCACACGCACTTCCTGTTGATATACTGATCCCTGCCTCGTTTAATTTTAATAATACATATTGCCCCTCCACTTTACTCATCATGACACCACAAATATTCGGCAATTGCTGCTTACACTCTATTAGGCGACCTGCTTTTGGTAGACGACTTTTAAAATATCTTCTTAATTCCTCGTAATGCTGTCTTTCATAACTATTATTTTCAACCGCTGCCGCAAAGGAAACAATGGAAGGTGTATCTAAAGTTCCCCCTCTTAATCCTCTTTCATGAGTTACGCCTGGTGTTAGTGCTGGAACACGAATTGCAGGGTTTATATAAACAGCGCCGCAGCCTTTAGGTCCTCCTATTTTATGTGCGGAAATTGTCATAGCGTCTCCCCCTCTTGGTATAGTTAATTTTCCAAAGGATTGTACACAATCTATATGACAGTAAACAGCGGATTCTTTTGCTGCTTCGATTATTTTTTCCACAGGTTGAATAGAACCAATTTCTGAATTTACATGTTGAATGGAAATTAATGCTGTATCTTTTCGAATAGCAAGTAGTAGTTGTTTTGAGTCAATACAACCATCCTTTTGCAACGGTAATTTTGTCACCTCAAAACCCATTTTCTCCAATGTATTTAAAGCTGCATGTACAGACGTATGTTCAGCTTGTGATGAAATAATATGTTTTCCTTTTTTAGAGGCTAATGCTAATGACAAAATGGCCATAATATTTCCTTCCGTTCCGCTTCCAGTAAAGATTACGCCATCACTATTGACGCCAAGTTCATTAGCTATAATCTCTCTTGACTGCTGGATAAAATAATGCGCTTGTCCCCCTAAATCATGGAGACTTGAGCTATTTCCATAATAACGCTGTGCTACCTCTACATATGCTTCAAGCGCCTTCTTCGTCATTGGTGTTGTTGCTGCGTAATCCATGTAGATCATCGTATTCATCCTCTCTCGTTCAACAGGTCTTGTTTTCTTTTTTATTTTATGTAAAGATAGGTGTAAAGACAACTGTAAAGAAGGTATAACTATGGATGTAAAGACAGACGTCCTTATAATTGGTAGTGGTATTGCAGCACTTCAGGCAGCTCTACTGCTCGAAGAACATTTTAAAATACAAATAGTTACAAAATCTTCCGTCCATACGAGCAGCTCCTATCGTGCACAGGGTGGCATTGCCGCCGTGACAAGTGAGGAGGATCATATTGATTACCATATTGCGGATACATTGAAGGCCGGAGAATTTCATCATGAAAGTAGCCATGTTCAAATGCTCATAGAAGAAGGCACAAAAATAATGCGTAACTACCTTCAAGCTGGATTCCCCATTGATCGGCATAGCAATGGAGCCCCTGCTCTAGGTCTGGAGGGAGCACATAGCCATCATCGTATTCTTCATGCAGGTGGTGATCGTACTGGTCAAATTTTCATAGATTACTTGCTTCATAAACTTTCACCTAATACAAAGGTAAATTGCTATGAAATGGCCTATGAACTTTTACTAAATACAAATGGTGACTGTGTAGGTGTACTTACAAAAGGATGCGAAGGCACTAAACGCTACTTTGCCCATCATGTTATTTTAGCGACAGGTGGTGCAGGAGCACTTTATTCAAGTACATCTAATGACCCAACAAATACTGGTGATGGTATTGCTTTAGCATTTCGGGCAGGAGCTGCCATCAGTGATATGGAATTTATGCAGTTTCATCCAAGTTTGCTTTGGTGTGAAAACGAGGCAAAAGGATTGATTTCTGAAGCGGTACGAGGAGCTGGTGGTATTTTTGTCGATGCCCAACGTCGTCCAATTATGAAGGGCATCCATGCACAACTTGACTTAGCGCCAAGACATATTACAGCACTCGTATTATTTAACAAACGGGCGGCTGGTGAGGAAACATTCCTTGATATATCCTCCATCCAAAATTTTGATGTAAAATTTCCATCAATCACACAGCTTTGCCGTAACAACCATATTGACTTACAAGATGGCCTAGTTCCTGTTTCACCAGGTAGTCATTTTTTAATGGGCGGTATTATTGCTGATGATAAAGGCAGAACCACTATAGCCAACTTGTATGCTATCGGCGAAGTGGCCTGTACAGGGGTCCACGGAGCTAATCGTTTAGCTAGTAACTCCCTATTAGAAGGAATTACTTTTGGGCACAGAATGGCATATTTCATTATTCAACAAGGCTGTAGCCAAAAAGATTTCTTACTTGCTAGCGATAAAAGTGTCGATTCAATGCCTTCATTATTCAGCAAACAACAATTACAGCAACATATGATGAAGTACTTAGGTATCGTTAGAAACGGTGACGATTTGCAATATTCCCTCCAGCAATTACCCTCTATACAAGCACTTCTCCATGCAAATTTAAAGGGTTTGCAACAGACTGAGCTGGAACTATATATGATGCATGTTGTCGCCACATTAATAACCCATGCGGCCATTACAAGAACTGAAACACGTGGAGCCCACATTCGTAGCGATAAACCCGCGATGGAAGCAAAGTGGGCAAACCGATGGATTATTTTTTCTCAAGGACAAATGAAAGTGAGGAATTCATTGTATGAATATCATCAAACTCGAGGAAATGCTCAAACAATTTTTTAATGAGGATATAGGTGATGGGGATTTATCGAGTGAATATATTTTTTCTCCTAAAGAGCAAGGAACTTTTTCATTTTATGCCAAAGAAAGTGGCATTTTTTGTGGCGCACCTATTATTGAGCATGGCTTTCACGTATTAGATCGGTCTATAAAAGTCAACCTTCCTAAAAAAGATGGGGAAGCCGTAGAGGCTGGCGACGTCATTGCCATTATAGATGGGCCCTTACAAAAATTATTAATGGGAGAACGCGTAATTTTAAATCTTATACAACGGATGTCTGCAATAGCTACGGCGGCTCACCTAGCAGTACAGGAAATTGCAGGAACGCACACAAAAATTTGCGATACCCGTAAAACGATTCCTGGCTTGCGTATGCTTGATAAATATGCTGTTCGAATCGGTGGTGCTTTTAACCATCGCAACGGCCTATATGATGCAATCATGCTAAAGGATAATCATATTGCTTTTGCTGGTAGTCTAACAAACGCCATTCAGGCTGCTAGAGAAAAAGTTGGTCATACCGTTAAAATTGAAGTGGAAATAGAAACAAAAAAACAGCTAGATGAAGCCATTTTAGCTGGTGCAGATATTATAATGTTTGATAATCGAAGTCCTGAAGAAATACGTGCATGGCTGCCAGCTGTTCCTTCTTCTATCACGACTGAAGCGTCAGGAGGCATTACTCTTGAAAATATAAGAGCTTATGCTCAAACAGGTATACAGTGGATTTCACTTGGTTCTCTAACCCACTCTGTCAAAGCCTTTGACATTAGCGCCCTTGTACAAATGAAAGGAGGCTACTCCATTGTCCATCACTAGTTTATTACAGCAGACGACGTTACTTCCTGAGCATTATCGGGCATTATCCATATCGGAAATGGAATCTCGTATTTTATCAATCAAAAAAAAATTAGGATCTAAGCTTTTTATTCCGGGACATCACTATCAAAAAGATGAAGTTATCCAATTTGCTGATGCAACGGGAGATTCCTTACAGCTGGCTCAATTATCTGCAGCAAACAAAGAGGCGGAGCACATCGTATTTTGTGGGGTACATTTTATGGCTGAAACTGCTGATATGCTAACATCAAAACAACAACATGTATATTTACCAGATATGCGTGCTGGTTGCTCGATGGCTGACATGGCTGATATTTATCAAACTGAACAAGCATGGCCCATTTTACAGCAGCTCTTTGGTGATACGATCATTCCACTTACCTATGTTAATTCAACAGCCGCTATTAAAGCTTTTACAGGAAGACATGGTGGTGCATGTGTAACATCCTCTAATGCGAAAGAGCTTGTTCAGTGGGCATTTACACAAAAACAGCGTATCTTCTTTTTACCCGACCAACATTTAGGCAGAAATACTGCTTATGACTTAGGTGTTCCACTCGAGAATATGGCCGTTTGGAATCCGCATAAAAATATACTTGAAACTAAACAGCCTCTTGAGAACATCCAAGTTATTCTGTGGAAGGGTCATTGCTCTGTACATGAAGGATTTACAGTTCAACATACAGAGACTGTTCGTAAGGAATATCCAGCCATGAAAATTATTGTTCACCCTGAATGTAGTCGTGAAGTTGTAGATGTGGCTGATGATGCTGGTTCAACTAAGTACATTATCGATACAATTAGTCAAGCACCTAGTGGATCTGCATGGGCAATAGGGACAGAAATGAATCTAGTCAATCGTATTATAAAGCAGCATCCAGATAAACAGATCATCTCTTTAAATGAAAACTTTTGTCCTTGCCTAACGATGAATCGCATTGATCTCCCCCATTTACTATGGTGCTTAGAAAGCATTGAACAAGGTCAACCACATAACCGTATTCAAGTTGATAGCCATACTAGCACTGAAGCTCTTAGTTCTCTGGAAAGAATGTTAGCAAGAAGATAAATTACGATTTTAAAGCAGAGATGTTGTAAAAAACAATATTTCTGCTTTTTATTTGCTCAAAAAATTAAGTATCTGGGTTACCTCCTGAAATTGACACCCATTTATTTTTTATGATAATGTCGATTTGGAGGTGATAAGAAATGTCTTTTCAATCGAAAAATATTTTCATTAATTTACCAGTAAAAAATGTAAACAAATCCACGTCATTTTTTAAGGAGTTAGGTTTTGAGTTCAATCAACAATTCAGTGATGAAACAACTTCCTCAATGATTATTAGTGAAAATATTTTTGCTTTACTAATGGTCGAAGATCGCTTCAAAGGATTTAGTAACAAGGAAATACCGGATACTACTGTTTCTGCTCAAGCAATTTTATGTCTATCTGCAGAAAATCGCGAGCAAGTAGATCAGCTAGTAAATAAGGCACTTGCCTCCGGGGGTAAACCTTATAGTGATCCACAGGATCATGGATTTATGTATGGCTGGGGTTTTCAAGATTTAGATGGGCATATTTGGGAAGTAGTTTATATGGATGAGCATGCAATGAATCAAGAGTAAATCGTTTATCTTACATTAGTTTTCTATAAAAAAACAGTAGACGCAAACGCATCTACTGTTTTTTGTATGACCCGTACGGGATTCGAACCCGTGTTACCGCCGTGAAAGGGCGGTGTCTTAACCACTTGACCAACGGGCCAATGGCGGAGAAGGAGGGATTTGAACCCTCGCGCCGGTTACCCGACCTACACCCTTAGCAGGGGCGCCTCTTCAGCCTCTTGAGTACTTCCCCACACAAAAAAAATGGCTCCGAAGGCAGGACTCGAACCTGCGACAACCTGATTAACAGTCAGGTGCTACTACCAACTGAGCTACTTCGGA
>NZ_JAGXJV010000258.1:0-303 GCF_019091145.1 Lysinibacillus sp. GbtcB16 | reverse complement strand
GTAAATCTGCCATTGCAAAGCTTCGGTGATCATCTGTTTCAATCATGCCTAAAATCGGTACAATTGTCGTGAAATGATATGCACCAATTTTTGGCTTAGCAGCAAAAACAACCGATAAAAGTGTTGATTTACCAACACTTGGGAAACCAACTAACCCTACATCTGCTAAAATTTTGAACTCTAATTTAACATTTAATTCTTGTCCTGGCTCACCTTTTTCAGAAAGTTCCGGGGCTGGGCTGGCAGGTTTAGGAAAGCGAGAATATCCACGTCCTCCACGTCGTGCTTTCGCAATAACGGCTC
>NZ_JAGXJV010000257.1:0-303 GCF_019091145.1 Lysinibacillus sp. GbtcB16 | reverse complement strand
CCTCGCCTTCATATGACGATTGTGACACGTCATGTAGAGCAATTATTGTGTGAACATCAATTGATTGTTACGGATGTTAGGAATGGCAAAGCTTGAGAAATGAAAGAGCGTTTTATTGATGATGTGCAGGATAGTGAGGCTAAACGTCAAATTCAGGCTATGGAGCAGTTGGTAGCAGAAAAGTACAGTGAGCTTGCATCGTATTTAGAGGAACAGCATTTAACTTTAGATGAAATCCTTGTGACACATCAAGAAAATCTTGCAAAACAATTTGACTACCTTCTGCAAAAAATCGAGCAAACT
>NZ_JAGXJV010000256.1:0-303 GCF_019091145.1 Lysinibacillus sp. GbtcB16 | reverse complement strand
TGTACACAGTGTACAAATTATCGATTCCTACGTCAATACAATTTAAAAATTTCGCGCAATTTACTGAGAAATATGGTCAATATTCGTACTGTTAGATTTATTATACGGATTTCGTATGAAATAGTTAAGGTATAAATGAATTTTTTTTCGTGATATTCACAGATTCGTGAAATTTTCCGTTTTGACTTTCTTCTATATAAAGAGGATAACGCTTACTCCCCACTATGATATGCACAAACATCCTCGGTGTTTGTGCTAATTTGCAGGCGAAAGGAGGGTTTTGTGTAGGAGGACGAAGGCTGT
>NZ_JAGXJV010000255.1:0-303 GCF_019091145.1 Lysinibacillus sp. GbtcB16 | reverse complement strand
CTTTCTCATAAAACGACAACTAAACTCTCTCCTTATACTAAATTATTTCTTTTTAAGTTTATTATATGCATTTCTTGACTCTTTCATATAATCTTTTATTTTTTTATTTTTCATACCTATGGGTCTTATTTCATTTCTTAACTTCTTTTTTCCACCATTTTTTAAATATAATCTATGTTCCAAACCTCTTGCTTGACCATAAGATAAATCTTTCGCAACAACAGTCATCTGTAAATCTCCATGTTTTCCTCTTTTATGGGCTGACTTACGAGCTGTTACATCCGATGTTCTTCCTATATATCT
>NZ_JAGXJV010000254.1:0-304 GCF_019091145.1 Lysinibacillus sp. GbtcB16 | reverse complement strand
TAACATTGACCCTTCTCTATGAAACTAGACAATATGTTAATGATTCATAGAATGTCCTTAACTTTTTGTTAAGCAATAAATCGCTAAAAAACAACATTTTTTTCTACTTTACACTAATTTTTGTTAATTCGAAGAGGAAGTATGTATGATTATCGAGGATATTGAGTGACTTCATTTCCTTAGAATAAAACTCTCACCACAAAATAAAAAAACCAGCGCCTGCTGGTTTTATCTTACATAACTATTGTTGGCGAGATTCAGACATTTGCTTCCAAACGGAGCCCTTTGCCTCTTCACCTTGCTC
>NZ_JAGXJV010000253.1:0-304 GCF_019091145.1 Lysinibacillus sp. GbtcB16 | reverse complement strand
CTCAACCGGACGGAAGGCCGCGCACTGATCTTATTCCCGACCTACGAGGAGCTCCGGCGGTTTAAGGCGGAAATTGCGGATAGGAACGATTGCGCGCATCTGCGGTTTCTGTTCGAAGGTGATCAGGAAATCAGCCATCTTATCGCGTCGTTCCAAGGGGACGAGCACAGCGTGCTGGCGGCCGTTAGTTTATGGGAGGGACTTGATGTGCCGGGTCCATCCCTGTCCAACGTTATTGTGTGGGCGCTGCCGTTCCCGCCGCAAGATCCTGTGTATATGGCCAAGCGGCAGGCGGCTGGCAGAC
>NZ_JAGXJV010000252.1:0-304 GCF_019091145.1 Lysinibacillus sp. GbtcB16 | reverse complement strand
ATTTCATTATTGTTCACGACTTGCATCATCATGTCTTTATAAATGCCAAGTCGCGTATCGATATTATCGGCAGTTTGCTTGAGCAGCTGCTCGGAGTATTCCGTGACTTTCTTGTTAATCGTCGATTTAGAGATGGAAAATGAAATAAACCCCATAGCAAGCAGAGGTGTGAGTGAGAACAGAAATAAAAGCAGCATCCATTTATAACGTATGCTGCTTGTCCATATAAGTATCCTTTTGTTGATCTTTGCAGGTCGTTTCGCCATGGTGGAAATCCCTTCTATCTATCCTTTAATCCCTGACA
>NZ_JAGXJV010000251.1:0-304 GCF_019091145.1 Lysinibacillus sp. GbtcB16 | reverse complement strand
ATTCGCTTACAGTGATTCGCTTCGAGAGCGGCGTCATGGCGCACGTAGAAGCAAGCTGGGCTTACCCGCAGGGCGCGCCTTTCCAAACTTCACTCGAGATCGCGGGCACCAAAGGCATGGTTCAATACGATAAAGACAAATCAAATTCCGTCGTTCAGTTCAGCGCCAGTAAAGCTGCAGCCGGCGTGCCGGAAAGCCCGCTAGCGAAAAGCCCTTATGCGCTTGAACTGGAACATTTTATACACTGCGTAAAGCATAAGGAAATTCCGCTCACTTCAGGCGAGGAAGCTTTGAAGTCTCTTCA
>NZ_JAGXJV010000250.1:0-305 GCF_019091145.1 Lysinibacillus sp. GbtcB16 | reverse complement strand
GGTGTTGTTCTTGTGAAATTAGATTTTTTTAATAGATACATGTAGTGTCAAGTAATGGTATCCTTGAACTACTTTCATTTCCGTATAGTTTACCCACTAGGAAAACAATTAGACCCCCAAAAAAGAGGACAAAAACATTCACAAAAAAATCTTTAAAGTATTGATTTTAAAAGGATTATGATATCATAAATCACGTATCGAAAATATGTACACTACAAAATAATGTAAATGTGAAGAAACACATGGTAATGTGAAGTTGAAAGGATGATATAAATTATGATTCACGAGCGATCAAAAATCGTGAG
>NZ_JAGXJV010000249.1:0-305 GCF_019091145.1 Lysinibacillus sp. GbtcB16 | reverse complement strand
ACAAGGTAGCCGTCTCGGAAGGTGCGGCAGGATCACCTCCTTTCTATGGAGAATTGATGAACGCTGTACATCAATAAAGTTTCCGTGTTTCGTTTTGTTCAGTTTTGAGAGAACTATCTCTCATATATAAATGTATGTTCTTTGAAAACTAGATAACAGTGTAGCTCATATTTTTTAATTTTTAGTTTGGTTAAGTTAGAAAGGGCGCACGGTGGATGCCTTGACTCTAGGAGTCGATGAAGGTCGGGACTAACGCCGATATGTTTCGGGGAGCTGTAAGTACGCTTTGATCCGAAGATTTCCGA
>NZ_JAGXJV010000025.1:0-7842 GCF_019091145.1 Lysinibacillus sp. GbtcB16 | reverse complement strand
ATGAAGATTTACCTGTAGGTGTTGTAACAGGTATAGCCGCTCCTGTATGGTTAGAAATTACTGTCACTGGCGTCAGTGAACATGCTGGTGCAACACCTATGCCCATTCGGCAGGATGCTCTAACTGCGGCAAGCGAGATGATTTTAGCGATTGAACGGCTATTAAATGACACTACAGATGCGGTTGCAACGGTCGGCAAGCTTACTGTGTCCCCGAATGGAACAAATGTGATTCCAGGCAAAGTTACTTTCTCAATTGATCTACGAGATATAGACGAACAAAAAGTGAGATCACTAGAGACTACGATTTTGCAGCAACTACAACAAATTGCAGACCGAAGAAATGTTACATTGGCTTCGAAAATATTACAGCGCATTAAACCTGCAAAAGCGGATGAGAAGCTACAGCAACAACTTGCCATAAGTATTGAAAAGCAAGGGATACGTCCCTATTCTCTTATAAGTGGTGCAGGACACGATGCCATGAATATTGCTGAAATCGCTCCAATCGGGATGTTGTTTGTCCGCTCAAAAGACGGCATTAGCCACAATCCCTTAGAATTTAGCTCCGATGAGGATATCATTATAGCCACTACTATTTTTTATGATTCTGTCGTCGAGCTCTCTAAATAGTTCACTATAATAGAAGTGAACTGCCCCGAAAAGTTAGATATCAATTTAACTTTTACGGGGCAGTTCATTTTTAGAATGGCTTTTTAATATCATTTTTTTGGAATAACCCTACTATAAAACCTTCTAATCCAAAATGCGGATCTACTGTAGACATTGGTAACATTTTACGTATTTCAATTTCTTCCAAAAAATTAAAAATTTCCTGTAGTTGACTTTTGGTATAACCAAGCCCACCCTCTAAACTGCGCTTTAAATATACTTCCTCATCTGTCAGGGCAGAGCCACCGTATGTACCATTCTCCTCAAATGAACATAAAGCAAAGTATCCATCCTGCTTTAATAACCTATTAATGATCTCTATATAACTAACACGACGGTGTGGTGCTATATGATGAAAGCATCCCGAATCATAAATAAAATCAAAGCTTTCCTGTTGAAAATCTAAATCAAAAATATTAGCACATACTAATTCTACATTCACATCTTCTTCAGATATTCTCTTTTTTGCCCACTCCAGTGCATTTTCTGATAGATCCACTCCAACCACTGAACATCCCTTTTTAGCTAAATAGATAGCATTACGCCCTGCACCACACCCTAATTCTAAAACTTTACTCGGAAAAATCATTTCCTTTTCAAAATAGTGTACTAGATTTTCATCAGGCTTATTAACAAAGAAAGGAACCTTTCGACATGTATCATCATAAAAATTATTCCAAAAATGTTGGGGCTCCCGTAGTAAATGATCTAGTAAAATAAGCAAATCTTCATTGGATTTAATTAGCATTCCACACCTCGATTTATTCTTATTAAAGCTTAATTATATAGGAGCGAATACATACTCAGCCAGTTTCAAAATAACCAATATAAACCATAAAAACGCTTCTCACTTATAATATTTTATTACTTTACTGGTATTGTCACTTCTAGCTCAGGAATATATTGAATGATCGGTTTATTATTCTCATCCATTTGAAAGCTTCCTTTTGGATGCTCCTTAAAAAGATGGATATAAGGCTTGATCGTTATGGATGCAGGTACAGATTCAAAAGGAGTATAGCGATGATCCATAATTTTTTCACTTCCATTGGTCTCATGCCAACCATTCCCATTAATTAGTCCAAGTTTACGCCCTTGCTCATCAAAAATATCTATCCCCATTGTTAACCATGGCTCAATAAAAGTGGAGTTGTCTGTCAATATGGTTCTCGTCGTTATATTGGTTGTAATAGGGGTAATCTTAATCTGTTCAACTGTAAAATGAATATTATTATAATGTCGATTTACATTTGGCTGTAAAGTCACATAGTCTGCAATTTTATTTTTCACAGGAATATCAATCTTTAAAGGAGCCTGTATGCCCGTAATAGTAGCATATACTGTTAAATCGAATTGCTCCGGGAAAGGTTGTCCTCCCTGATTGCTCTTATCCGAAAACTCAATTATTGTAGAATCCTTATCTTTTCCTGGATGTAGAAAGATACCAATATGATTCGACTCACTAGGAGCAAAATCATCTATAGGTGCTCCATTAATAAACAATTCAATATTGCCGAGGCGCTCCATTAATGTCTCCGTTTCACTAGCTGTTCGAGGTCGCTCTACCCCAATCGAGACACGTGTACCATCATATGCTACCTCCGATACACTTAATGTAAATCCATCGTGACTGACGCTTGCATTAGGTTTCGTTGAAAGCCCCTTTTCATCAGCCGGTTTCAGTCCAAGGTCACCAGCTAGACTGAAAATAGAGGATAATACAGGAACTTGTTTTATGGTTGCTGCCATTGTAGGTGAAATGAAGGGCGTGATTAGTAGCAAGCATACGATTACGGTAGCAATAGCCTTCACTACCAACACATTATGAGGCTTCTTTTTATGAGTAATCAATTTTTTAGAATCATGGTCATATTTATTCATAACACGGTCAACTAAATCAATTTCTACGGGTGTTTCTCGGATGTGCTTCTTTAGCATGTTCAATTCATCATCCTTCAGTTTTGATCGAACGCTCATAATATCCCCTCCCTTGCTTTTTTTCTTTCAACAATTTTTTTCGTAATCGTTCATATTTTTTGCGTACAGTAGTTGGTTTCAAATCCATGATAGAGGCAATTTCATCAAAGCTATACTCGTCAATAGATCGAAGTAATAAAATTCTTTTTTCATCCACATTTAATTTCTCTAATAACTGATGAATCGAATCCTCGTAATGATGGGAATCATATGCCTGCTCGACCATTTGCTCCTTTTTAAACCCTGTCCAAAATCTAAAGCCCTTATTTTTCTTCTTCAGTAGGTCGATACAATGATGATGAGCAATTTTATAGAGCCACGCTGAAAATGACACTGAGTAAGAGAATTGGCGAATATTCTCTAAACCTTTTATAAAAACATCCTGTGAGGCATCTTCAGCTTCTTCTTTGTTTCCTAATAGGTAGTAACAGTAAAGATAGATTTGTTTTTGGAAGCACCGTATGATTTCTGTGTAGGCATGAGTATCCCCTGCCTGAACTTGTTTAACTACCTCTTTTATTAATAACGTTTCCTCTGTTTTATTTGATATAGTCACAAGCTTCCCTCCTCTCTATCTGTATAACTAAATTCACTACCGTTTTGTGACAGCAAAAGAATAAAAATTGGCGTTATAATATATAATTTCTTAATTTAATAACCCTTCCCCAACCACATGAAATTGAACTCGTTTCATTTTACCAAAAGGAATATATTTTCTTTTTATATGTTATAGTGTATTAATGGATATTTTTTCTATAATTATGGAGGTGCACTGAAATGGAAGACATTTTAACGATTACAAATTTAACGAAAAGCTATGGAAACAAGGAAATATTAAAAGGAATAAACCTCCATGCAACTAGAGGAGAAATTATCGGATATATTGGTCCAAATGGTGCTGGTAAAAGCACGACTGTTAAAATTATTTTGGGGCTTGAAGGTGATTATGGTGGCGAGATTAAGCTCTTTGGTGAAAGCATTGGGCAAGATCAAATAGACTATAAGCGTAGAATTGGTTACGTTCCAGAAATCGCTGATGTTTATGACAACTTAACAGGTTATGAATATTTAACCTTTATCGGTCAGTTATATGGGCTAGAGCTAGAGGAGGCAGCTGACAAATCGAAATCGCTCATGGAGTTGTTTGGAGTGGGTGAGGCGTACCATTCTAGAATTTCCTCGTACTCAAAGGGCATGCGACAAAAACTATTAATCATTGCTAGTCTTATACATAACCCAGACCTATTATTTTTAGATGAGCCGATCAATGGCTTAGATGCAAACAGTGTAATGATTTTTAAAGAGATTTTAACGCAGCTCGCAGCCAATGGAAAAACAATATTTTACTCATCTCATATTATGGATGTCGTTGAAAAGATCAGTAGTCGCATCATCCTGCTATATGACGGCAACATAGCAGCGGACGGAACTTTTGCCCAATTACAAGCTGGTAACACTGAAGGAACGCTAGAAAGGATCTTTAATCAGTTAACAGGATTTCATGAGCATCAGGAAATTGGTGAGAAATTTGTATCCATCGTTCGAGGAGTACAATCATGACAGATTTTAAAACACTCCAATTGCTTGATTTATTCCGCTGGCTCTTTGTAAGATTGGGTATTGATTATGACCTAATGAGAAAAATCCTTCATATCAAATTAACAATGGATGAACGTAAAGTACCCACACTATTTAATCAGAACAAAAAGAAGAATGATCAAAAATATGGCTATATTAAATCGCTATGGATTTATGTTTTATTCGGCCTTATACTAATCCCACTCATGGGATTTGGTCAAAACTTTTTATTTCAAATGAGTATTGCGTTTGCCATGATCATTTTTTTAATTATGACTTCATTGATTTCTGACTTTTCCTCAGTACTCTTAGATGTACGAGACAAAAGCATACTATCAACTAAGCCTATTTCCGCAAGAACCATTAACGCAGCAAAATTTATGCATATTTTCATTTACTTATTCTATTTAACAATTGCCTTAACAGGCATCCCTTTACTCGTCAGCCTTTTTACGCAAGGAATTGTATTTTTCCTTTTAACCGTTCTAGAGATTATATTCATTAATTTATTTATTGTAGCGATCACTGCCATTTTATATATTGCCATTTTACGCTTCTTCGATGGTGAAAAGCTGAAGGATATGATTAACTATGTACAAATTGCCTTGTCGTTAATGCTCATGATCGGCTACCAGGTTCTGATTCGGTCCTTTGAATTCGTTAATTTGGATATGACGGTGTCATTTCATTGGTGGAGTCTCTTCCTAATACCGATGTGGTTCGCTGCACCCTTTAACTTATTACTAAATGGCGATACTTCGTTATTAACAGTACTATACAGCCTCTTTGCTGTAATCATACCGATACTTTCGATTGGGTTATATATTAAACTCATCCCAACCTTTGAACGTAACCTTCAAAAACTATTAAGTACAAGTAAATCAAAAAAAGAGAAGAACAATCGACTGAAGGTACTTTTATTAACGCTGCTATGTAGAACACATGAAGAAAGAGCATTTTTTCGTTTCGCCTCTCTTATGATGAAGCAAGAACGCGAGTTTAAGCTCAAAGTTTACCCTTCTTTAGGTTTTTCATTTATTATCCCATTTATTTTTATATTTACCTTTAGCGGATCCGAAAAAATTGATTACGCTACTAGTATGAGCTACTTAAATATTTATTTTAGTATGATGATTATTCCAGCTGCTGTCCTTTTACTTGGTCATTCGGCTAAATTTAAAGCGGCGTGGATTTACAAGATACTTCCATTAAAAGATTATACGAATTTACAAAAAGGCAGTTTAAAGGCATTTTTAATCAAATTATATGTCCCATTGTTTTTAGTGCTAAGTTTGGTCTTTAGCCATATATACGGTATTCGAATTATTCCAGACTTACTAGTAGTTTTAGTGACAAGCTGGATATATACACTGTTTTGTTTCGTAACGATGAGCAATAAAATACCTTTTACCAAACCATATGATGAGGTTGGAGATGCTCAAGGCTGGAAAACTTTTTTATTGTTTATCCCTATAGCTATTTTGGCAGGTCTACACTATTTAATTGCCAGTCAAATAGCATTCGGACCTACTATTTATTTTATAGTGCTTTTTTTTATCAACATGCTTGTTTGGAAGTTAGCTTTCAAATGACAAAAACGGCTCGAGTCCCACCTTATATGGGACCGGCCGTTTTCTTTTAAAACGCCTTGCGCTTATAAATCCTTACTGAGAGCATCCATGAGCCTATATAGAGTCCAACGATTAGTAATGAGATAATAAAGTATAGTTGTAGTTCCTGTATAGTCATGAAATTTTGTACAACGGTTCTTATTTGTTTATTTAAGTTAGGGACAAAATAATTGATGATTACCATATAAACTCCAAATAATCCCATGATAGCAATAGTTAAATACTTTGTTTTGAATTTATAGGACATCGGTAAAATAAACGAAATGACAATCATAACGAGGCCCATAATCAGTACTATTTCCTTCCATAATACAGCTACCTGATTCCCATTTAAAAGAAAGTCGAACAAATACGTAAGGAGCATAAAGAACCCTGTAAAAATTAAAGCTCCAATATATTTTGAACTAACAATTTCTTTTCTTGTATACGGTAATGAATTAAGTAAAATATTTGCATTATCTTTTTCATCGTTCGAAAAAGCACTTAAAACAAATACGATACTATATATAAATACTATATATACCGACGGAACATTGACCATTAAATAAAGAATAATAGTTGCTATGTAGAATATTAGGATGTTTTTTTGAATTAAAATATCTTTTAAAATAAGGTTCAACATATCCTTACCACCCTTTCTTTGTATAATACATAATGTCTTCAAGCGTAGGCTTTTCAACCACCACTGTATCGCCAAATATAGTAGCTGCTCGATGTTTATTGGCTGTTAATGCTTCAAAGCCTCTGTTTGTTTTACGAAGGGCGACGAATTCCTGCTCCGTTTCACGATCTAATAAATCCAAGGTTCCTTTAACAATAGCGTATTCCTCTTGAATTTTATAAAACTCCTTTGTGAATATATGCTCGCCATTATGAATAAACGTTATATAATCTGCGATGCGATCTAAATCTGTCGTAATATGTGTGGAGAAAAATATAGTTTTGTCTCCATCCTGCATTAACTCATGTAAAATATTGAGTAATTCTCTGCGAAAAATAGGGTCGAGCCCTGACGTTGGTTCATCCATGATGATTAATTCAGCGTGATGTGCTAACGCGATGGCTAAGGATGCTTTCATCTTCATCCCTTTCGAAAAGGTCTTCATATTTTTGTTCAAGGGCAGCTCAAACTGTTCCACATAATGCTGAAATGCCTTGTCATCCCATCTTCTATAGGCAGGTTTAATAATCTTTTTCATATCCTTGAGTGTGATATTTTCATAAAAGATATTCTCATCATAAACAAAACCGATACGTTCTTTTATTTCTTTTTCATGTTTCTTATAACTTTTACCGAAAATAGAAATAGTCCCACTATCCTGCTGCAATAAATTCATAATCATTTTAATGGTCGTTGATTTTCCTGCACCATTCCCTCCAATAAACCCTGTGACAAACCCTTTTTTAACATGGATTGAAAAATCCTTTATTTGAAAACCATTAAAGGACTTTTGTATATGCTGTAATTCAATAACATTTTCCATTTATTCATCCTCCGTATACAATAAAGTAAGCATAGCCTTTAACTCTGCTAAACTAATATCCATTTCCTTCGCATTTTGAATCGCCACCAACAATTTTTCCTCAATGGCCTTCATTTTTCTTTCCTTCATCATTTCTGAATTTTGTTCAGAGATAAATGATCCTTTCCCAACAATAGAATAAATAAATCCATTTTTTTCAAGCTCTTCATATGCCCTTTTCGTTGTAATGACACTAATCTCTAAATCTTTGGCAAGTTGGCGCATGGAAGGCAATGGCTGCCCCTCTTGTAATTGCCCTGTTAAAATTAGCTTTTTAATTTGTGCATGTATCTGCTCATAAATAGGCTCTTTAGAACTGTTCGAAATAATAATTTGCATGCAAATACCTCTTTTAAAATATTGTATATATACTTTATATACAATATATACACATAGATACAAATATGCAAGTAAAATTTTCCTTTTTGTGAAATAAAAATAAAAGCATATAGCCAAATGAAA
>NZ_JAGXJV010000248.1:0-308 GCF_019091145.1 Lysinibacillus sp. GbtcB16 | reverse complement strand
AATGCTACAACACATGACCCATTTAGCAAGTTTACATGCTATCGGAATATTAATTATTGACGAAATACAACACTTAAATTTAAGCAAAAGTGGTGGGTCGGACAAGATGTTAAATTTCTTTGTCACACTTGTTAATACAATTGGTATACCTGTTGTAATGGTTGGAACAAATAAAGCCATATCTATCCTTCAAAGCGAGTTTCGTCAAGCAAGGCGAGGCAGTGGACAGGGGGATATGGTGTGGGGACAAATGCCGAAAGATGATACTTGGGATTTATTTGTAGAAGGTATGTGGGATTATCAATGGA
>NZ_JAGXJV010000247.1:0-309 GCF_019091145.1 Lysinibacillus sp. GbtcB16 | reverse complement strand
TACTGGTGCTGGATCGTTTGAGCCATTCTTTCTACCATGGGACGCAAATGAATATTCGTATTTAAATAATCATCCATAATGGTCTCTTCAGGTACGTCTAAAGCCAATAAAATAAGAGCTCCGCCAATTCCTGCTCGGTCTTTTCCAACTGCGCAATGATGGACTAGCCCTAAATTATCAGGGTCTTGTATAGTCGACATTAATTCTTTAAAAGAGGGATTATGAAAAGGCATTTGTGCATAAAATTCCTTGAACATATCAGCGTTAACTCCTTTATAAAATTCTCTACCACCTGTATTGGTTGGCATT
>NZ_JAGXJV010000246.1:0-310 GCF_019091145.1 Lysinibacillus sp. GbtcB16 | reverse complement strand
AGTAAGAATTTCGAGTAAATAAATCTGATAATCCTTCACCGTGCCGGCGCCTTCGATGCCTTGAAACAGCTCGTCGATCGTCTCGCGAATTTCCGCATGCGTGCCGACCTTAATGCAGCGCAACAACACGTGCTCCTTCACATCGTCAAACCGGATCTTCTCAATGCTGCGCTTCTCCACATCATCGATCGATATGATCCGGTTGTTGCCCAGGATCAGCCTATAATCCAGCGCCAGTACGGCGTCTTCATACGAGTAGCTGATCTTGGCGACATCCTGCATCACCGTTCCGATGCCGACCGTCAAGGTC
>NZ_JAGXJV010000245.1:0-310 GCF_019091145.1 Lysinibacillus sp. GbtcB16 | reverse complement strand
TGATAATATTTGATTCAGAGGAACTCTCATAAGCAAAATTGGTTTTGCACTACTTTCAAAATCAGTCGCTTGCCCTCATGCTCCGCGAAGAGGTTGATGAATCATCACTACCGCATTCGGCAAAGCAAAACGTTTCCCCTTTTCTCCTCCAGCGAGTAAAAATGCTCCCATAGAAGCTGCCATTCCAACGCATAATGTACTAACATCAGCTTTTATAAGTTGCATCGTATCAAATATCGCCATCCCAGCTGTAATAGATCCCCCAGGAGAATTTATATAAATGCTAATATCTTTCTCCGGATCATCTGCA
>NZ_JAGXJV010000244.1:0-310 GCF_019091145.1 Lysinibacillus sp. GbtcB16 | reverse complement strand
ACACAGGCAAAAACTATAGTAGAGCAACTACAAGGACAAAAATAACCACGCATATTCCTGAATATTAAGATTCGAATCTGTAAATCTATAAATTTTTATATGAGTAAAAACTATATATAAGAAACACATTTTGAATTTACATATCTCATATTATTGTTAAAACGAGGTATTTGTTCTCTTGTCGAAAAAGAATCACTATTATAATATGTGATTCTTTTTTAATATTATATTTGTGGGTGATTTTAAAAATTGAAAAATATTTTGTTGATTGATAAAATCTATATATTTTTAGGATATGTTAAAGCCTCGT
>NZ_JAGXJV010000243.1:0-312 GCF_019091145.1 Lysinibacillus sp. GbtcB16 | reverse complement strand
CCGATACTATGAGATTGTCTTCCGTCAATAATGAAAAACATAATAGATCCATCTTTTTTCTGTGCCATAATACTTCGAGGACCATAGCCCCATCCACCGTCATTTTTTATCATTTTTTCACCATTTACAATTAGCTGAGGCATAAAACCAGCAGCGGAAACGACATTTTTATTTAACAGTTGATTAGCAGAAAAATCTCCTGACACCATTTGTCCGTATTTTGTAAGTCCACTAATAAGGGTAGGGGTGTTACTATCTTTTGGTGTGATTATAACCTTTCCGTTTTCAATAACAATGCCGATACCAGTTTTA
>NZ_JAGXJV010000242.1:0-312 GCF_019091145.1 Lysinibacillus sp. GbtcB16 | reverse complement strand
AAAAGGGAACATGGATTATCTCCACATTCCCTTTTTCAAATTTCTATATGTTCAAAGATCGTTTAATCAACTCAATGATGACAGCAGAGATAACAACATCAAAATTAACATGAAAATAGAATTCTGTTGTATTTGAATCTTTATCTCTCTTAAAGAAACACTTAAACATGTATCAGCACCCCATTTTTAATTATTTTTAATTTTAAAATGGTTGATGGTTGCTGACTGAATGACACCGCATTAAATTTCTAAAAGAATAACGAACCTCTTCATCCCATTATAGGGCAAGACATTACATAGGAATTACTCACG
>NZ_JAGXJV010000241.1:0-312 GCF_019091145.1 Lysinibacillus sp. GbtcB16 | reverse complement strand
TATCGTTAAAATCAAAATGTTAATTAGCGCTTTACTACAGAAAACTCTATAGTAAGTCCTGTATGTGGGATAAGGAATAAATAGTTGTTATGTGAAATCGCTAAATAGTTTCCATACTATTAGTTGACGAGCTTTATATGTTCTTTTACACTTGGATATGTGAATTTCAGCTGAAAAAGAGAATTGCCTTATTACATATATGTTGAAAAAGCTAGTATACAAAGTTTTAAATGATTTGAAAAGATAGAGGGGCGTTTCATATTGACAAATAGCAGAATGAATCCTAAAGTTGATGAATTTTTAAATGGCGCA
>NZ_JAGXJV010000240.1:0-316 GCF_019091145.1 Lysinibacillus sp. GbtcB16 | reverse complement strand
TGATCCTGAAGAGATGCTCATTAGCCAGGAAGAAAATACAGACATAGAATCAAAAATATCTGAATTATTAAGCGATTTAGAAAGAAAAGTGCTATCTTTATATTTAGATGGTCGTTCTTATCAAGAGATTTCAGAACAGTTAAACAGGCATGTGAAATCTATTGATAACGCTTTACAAAGAGTAAAGAGGAAATTGGAACGATATATGGAAATGAGAGAAAGTACAACTTTAAATTCATAAGAAGTAACAAGTGCTGCAGGTGTAAAATAAATCACCTGTTTTCTTTCGTAGAGAGTACAAAATGCATGTCATTGA
>NZ_JAGXJV010000024.1:0-8188 GCF_019091145.1 Lysinibacillus sp. GbtcB16 | reverse complement strand
CCAGATACCACAACACCAATCCCACCAGAAGTTGTGGCTAACACTAGTAAGTCCCGCATGGACATATGGTAAATAGTCGGCGCGGAAATTGAAATTGAATTGTCTGCGACCTCCGTCTGTTCTGCATATTGTTGGGTTACACCTTCATTTTTGACACGGCGCATTTCTAGTTCAATCACATCTGCCGCTTCTTTACGAATTGCAGTAAGTTCTACTTCGGGTTTGCCACCTTTACTCCCTGCTGTTTCCACCTGAACTTTGACTAATCCAAACATACGGTGGAAAATTCCTTCATTATAGTTCAAACTTTGAATACGTTCAAACGGAATATAACGCTTCTTTTTAACAAACAATCCATATTTGATACGGAGTTCTCCATCCTCAAACCAATAAACAAATGTCCGCCATTTTATAATTCCCCCAATTAATGCAAGGAGTGCGGCTACTCCCCAGACACCGAAGAGTAAAATGGTATTTAAAAAATGATCACTACGGAAATTTAGTGAAAAGTTAAAGCCATTCGTTATGATAATGATCGCAATAGGTAATATCATACTTTTTAATGCTTTGACGCTCGTAATTACTGCTGATATAGGATGTAAACGATTAATCTCCTTAGACATCATCTTCCGCCACCCTTGCTAATTCAGAGATACGAGCACGAAGTGAATCTGCTTCGTCCATGATAAGTGCGGGAATTGTATGTACGGTTGCTGCCGTTGATATGGAGATATTACCTAAATCATATTTCTTTAAAATCGGTCCCTGTGTCGTATCAACATGTTGGACACGAACCATTGGTATGAGCGTACGTTTTACTACAAATAAGCCATGTTGAACTTCAATTTCATGTTCTCGCACTTCATAGCGCCATCGTTCCCATCTAATTTTAGGAAAAATAAAAACTGATAAAATGGCACTTAATCCTACAATTGCCCCAGCTATGTAGTAAATAAACGTTGGCCACTCAAAATAATAAGTACCATAGCTTACGATTCCTGCTGCAATTAATAGCACCACTGTTTGTATGACACCATATAACCGCCATACAGTTAACCCTTTACGGGAAATTTGATGCACTGGTTGAGCTCTCATTGTCGTTCCCCCTCTTTTCTATATTAGTTTATACGGAATTCATGACCATTTTGTTTCAACTATATACGAAAAAAAACCTTACAGCCAGTATGACTGCAAGGTTTAAATATCCACTTATGAAAATTAATCTTCGTGGCGTCGAGGAGAACGAGAACGACCTTGTCCACCTTCACGACGGCCTCCTTCACGGCGACCACCTTCACGACGACTGCTACTATTACTATTACGGCGATCTCCACCACGAGAGTCACGGCGTCCACCGTAGTTACGATTATTACCACCGCGACCACGATCACCACCGCCACGATTATTGCTAGAGCGTTCACGACGCATTGGTAATGGACGTTCTTCTGAAATTGTTACCGGTGTATCATCTGGCTCTTTCGTTAATGAGCGAAGAGCAGCTGCTACAACATCAATCGCCTCATGATTATCAAGTATTTCTGAAGCAAGTGTACGGTAATCACCTAAGTTGTTATTAGCAATAAGACCTTCAAGAGTATCAAGAGCTAATCGTTGTTGTCCTACTAATGCTTCATCTGATGTTGGCGGACGAAGTGGAGTCATACGTTTTTTCGTAGTTTCTTCTACAATACGTAAGTAACCCATTTCACGTGGCGTTACAAACGTAACAGCAAGACCAGATTTACCTGCACGACCTGTACGACCAATACGGTGAACATAAGATTCAGGGTCTTGTGGAATATCGAAGTTGTATACGTGTGTGACACCAGAAATATCCAGACCACGTGCCGCCACATCCGTCGCAACAAGGATATCAATTTTATTTTCTTTAAATTGACGCAATACAGAAATTCGCTTAGCTTGGCTTAAATCACCATGAATACCTTCAGCAAGGTAGCCACGAATTGATAAAGCTTGTGCTAGCTCATCTACACGACGTTTTGTACGACCAAAGATAATAGCAAGCTCTGGTTGGTGAACATTTAATAAACGAGATAAAACATCGAATTTTTCACGTTCAGCTGATTTCACGAAATATTGATCAATATTATCAACAGTTAATTCTTTTGCTTTAATTTTTACGATTTCTGGATCACGCATAAATGTTTCCGCAATTTTACGAATTGCTGGTGGCATTGTTGCTGAGAACAGTAATGTTTGACGATCAGTAGGAACGTTTTCTAAGATGGCATTAATATCATCGATAAAGCCCATGTTTAACATTTCATCAGCTTCATCCAGTACTAATGTTTGCACATCTTCTAATTTCAACGTACGACGATTGATATGGTCAATAATACGTCCTGGCGTACCAACAATGATTTGAGGTCTATTTTTCAGTGCACGGATTTGACGGCCAATTTCTTGCCCACCGTAAACTGATAATA
The DNA here is from genome assembly GCF_019091145.1 of Lysinibacillus sp. GbtcB16. Lineage (NCBI taxonomy): Bacteria > Bacillati > Bacillota > Bacilli > Caryophanales > Bacillaceae > Lysinibacillus > Lysinibacillus sp. GbtcB16. Next base: position 5,741 of record NZ_JAGXJV010000024.1, on the reverse strand, counting down.
ATTTCACACGTTTATCATAGCCAATCTTGTAAAGCTCTTCAGATACTTGAATAGCTAATTCACGAGTTGGAGCAATAACCAATGCTTGGATATTTGGGTTTTTTGGGTCAATTTTTTCAATTAGTGGAATCCCGAAAGCGGCAGTTTTACCAGTACCCGTTTGTGCTTGACCTAATACATCACGGCCTTCAATAGCAAAACGAATAGTACCTTCTTGGATTGGTGTTGCTTCTTCAAATCCCATACGCTTTACAGAGCGTAATGTAGATTCGCTAATATTTAATTCTGAAAAATTTGTCAAACTTCTCAATCTCCTTTTTTTCCTTTTAAGTTGACAAATGGTTACATTTTCAGATGAAGTTGTCGGCAAATTCGAGCCTGTGTAGTGGAACGTTTCCGTTACTTAAAAATTCTCTCTACATGATCATTCATGAAGAGCTCTCTTATATGAAAAGGAAAGCCCGGTCTTTACCGAGCGGTTCGATTCTGTCGTAATTATTCACTTTAGAATAAAACCGTTGTGTTCAAAAAAAAGTACTCTTCAACCAAATATGAAGAGTCTTCGCACAAAATGTATCCATTGCTTACACTAGTCTAACATGGCTTTAATACGTATGCAACGATAACGCATGAGTCGTAATAATCTGACTACTTCAAGTATCCTTTAAAAACAGCAAAACCCGCGGAAACCAATCGGAGCAATCTTCCTCAAGACATATATGATGCCTTCCATTATCAGAAAAATACAAAATTTTATTAACGGAAGCCAATTCATCATAAAGAAATTGTGCTGTGTTAAATGGCACAATTCCATCCTGTTTCCCTTGTACAATAAAGACAGGAATTTCGATATGCCGATAATACGGTTCCACGCTTCGGACCAATTTCATAAATTCAATTGTTGAAGCTAATGGCACATTATTAAACTTATGTCGATAACGTAAAAATAGCTCATTATTCGTTAAATTATGATGATATGCATCTGTCGCAAGCAATTTGAAATCAATGACCAGTTGCTTAGGACTAATATATTTTGCAGCAGCACTCAATAATACTAGCTTTTTTACCTTATAACGTTTCGCCAAATATAAAGCTATAATGCCCCCCATTGAAAATCCAACAACGATAATCTCATCTACTTTTTTAGCTAATGACCGTATGGCTAGCTCTGCGTCCATTAACCAGTGCTTTGCAGTAAATCCATCCATATGCAAGGCTTCACCATGCCCCGATAATGTTGGTTCTACAATGAGCCAATCTGTATGCGTCCGTAAGTATGTTGTAAACGGCTCCATTTCATAGGGACCACCTGAAAACCCATGAATGCATAGTACACCTATTGTCAAATCCCTCACCTCATTTAACAAAGAAACCTCTAAAAAAAATGAATCGGTGAGCAATTTATCCCACCGATTCAATGAAAACTATGACGTAAAAGCTTGTAAAATTGTCTCTAATTTCATCCCACGGGAACCCTTTAGTAAAACAATAGATGATTCATTAGCAAGTTTTAGTTTTTCAATAATAGGCGTATAATCATCTTCGGCATACAACAATCGCTCTGCTCCAAAGCGCTCTTTTAATACTTCATAAAGATGAGTCATTCGAGGCCCAAATAGACAAACGTAATCGATTTCTTGCACATCTATATCCTCCGCTAACCCTTCATGGAAACGCTGTTCATCCGGCCCAAGCTCTAGCATATCCCCTAATACAAGCCATTTTTCAGGTCGAATAGTTGAAGTAGCGATAAATTGAATAGCCGCTTTTACAGAGGTAGGTGCAGCATTATAAGCATCATTAATAAATAATGCACCATTTGTACCTTGTACTTGTTGCATCCTCATATCTGTTAATACTACATGCTCTAAGGATGTACGAATTTGCTCATTTTTTAAACCTAGTTGATGAGAAATTAACATGGCAACTAATGTATTTTTCACTTGATGCTTTCCAAGTACAGAAATAAAGAAGTCACCCTCTATCATACCGTGGGTTGTAAAGCTACTACCATTAGCATTGGCATGAATATGATCGGCAAATAAAAGGTTATTTGGCTCTAATCCAAACGCTACGGCATTTAAATGCTGTTCCTTAGCCACTAATTCCTGTAGCAATGGTTCATCTCCATCATAGAATAATAGGCCATCCGGCTGCATTCCTTGAATAATCTCAAACTTTGCCTGTGCGATACCTGCACGGGACCCTAAGTCCTGCATATGGGCCTCACCGATATTTGTAATAACTGTCATATGTGGCTGAGCTAGCTTTGTTAAAAATTCAAGTTCGCCGAATCCACTCATTCCCATTTCAAGGACAGCTACCTCTGTATCTTCATCAAGCTGTAATATGGTAATCGGTAAACCTAGTTGATTATTAAAATTCCCAATTGTTTTTTGTACTTTAAAGAACGGAGCAAGTGTACCCGCTAAAATATCTTTTGTTGATGTTTTACCGTTAGAGCCAGTAATACCAATAAATTTTGCTTTATGTTCATTCCGATAAGCTCGAGCCATTTCCTGTAAAGCTATTTCTGGATCATCCACAAACAATAAAGGTATACCTTCGGGCGGATTAGGTTCATCCTTTTGCCAGAGAGCAGCACCTGCACCTTTTTCAAACGCCTGAGCAACGAACCGGTGTCCATTTGTTTGCTCACCACGAAATGGTACAAATAAATCCCCCTGTTGAATTGTTCTTGTATCAATGGAAATTCCTGATACAACCGTATCATCGTAAGCCGACATATCCTCATTTAACCATGCAGCTAATTGTTTTAATGTTTTTTTCACAATAATCCCACTCAGTCTTTTTTATAGTGAAGCTGTTGTTTTTCTTCAAAACGTTCAATGGCTAACGTAATCAAACGATTGATCAGCTCTGGATAGCTTACATTTGTATGTTGCCACAGTAGTGGATACATACTTACTGGCGTGAAACCAGGCAATGTATTGACTTCATTAATGTAAACGCTATGATCAGCTGTTACAAAAAAGTCGGCACGAACTAAACCACTACCATCAATCGCTTTAAAAGCCCGTTTTGCCAGATCTTTTAAGCTTGATTCTGTTTCCTCTGGTAGCTCAGCTGGAATAATCAGTGCTGTGGAGCCGTCCTTGTACTTAGAATCATAATCATAAAATTCTGTAACAGGTTTAATTTCACCTGGTACTGAAACTTCTGGATAATCATTTCCTAAGACGGCAAGTTCAATTTCTCGAGCGATAATACCTTGCTCGACAACAATTTTACGATCGTATTGTAAAGCAACCTCGATTGCTTTTATTAATTCATCACGGTTTGTTGCTTTGCTAATCCCCACACTAGATCCTAAATTTGCAGGTTTCACAAACATTGGCCAAGTCAATCTTTCTTCACAGCGTTCAATAATAGCCTGTTGTTCATTTTTCCACTCACTGCGAATAAAGTACGTATAGGGCACTTGTGGTAAACCAGCAATCTCGAATAATTGCTTCATAACCACTTTATCCATTCCAGCAGAAGATGCTAAAACCCCATTTCCTACATAGGGAAGATTTAGAACCTCTAGTAAACCTTGCACGGTTCCATCCTCACCATTTGTTCCATGTAACAATGGAAAAATAACATCGAACTGTACTGATTTGCCATGTTTGTCGATTAAAAAATCAGTAATATTATTTTCTAAAATTGTAGTATTATCACCAAACTGTAGTTCTTCGATAGTACTTACAGGCTTTTCTAAACGATCTCCGCGTCGCCATTCTCCTTCAGATGTTATGAAAATCGGATATACTTCATACTCCTCGAAATTCAAAGCACCAGTGACTGCACGAGCTGTTGATAAGGATACCTCATGCTCTGCTGACTTTCCGCCGTATAATAAACCGATTCTTTTTTTCATTTTTGTGCCCTCCACATACTTCTTGAGTACTATTAGTTTATCACGAAACGTCTTGACAAATGACATAAAAATCCCACCGTAATTTTCGACGGTGAGATTTGAGTGTATATTTCGTTAAATAATATAAATCAATTCATCGTGCTCAGTTTTCAAAATGGTATTTAAATCGTCCCATACTTCATCAGGAAAAGAATATTCTGACAAGTTGCGTACTTCTATCCCATATGCCGCTTTTGGTTTTTCAATACGGTACAACGATAATAATGCACCGTCTTTAGCAAAGGATCGATAAGAACGTAAGAATTCAGGTGAAATGGTAGGGATACTTGATTTTACTTTTCGACGCCAAAATCCCGTGCTACGTTCCTTTTCGCGAATTAAACTATTAAAAACATTTGCCACCAATAAATCCGAATCACTTAAATGTCGGAAATAAATTTTTGTCATTTTTTCTAAATCTGAAGAGTAATAGACGAATCTATTTTGCAATTTGTTAAAAAATGCAGATGTAATTGGTTCTTTTTTATGACTTATGTAAAGCAATTCCCCTTGTTCCATCGGTGTTAGATGGTCTAGCCTCTTCTCATCCATAAAATCGACCCAACATAATTCCTTGGACTCAGCCGATTTTTTTACAAAATGGGGTACCTCTTCATCCAATACATATTCAAATTGTGTATGCATATTAAAAGAACCGTCTTCATAGGAATGTTTTAGTAAAAGTAAGTGATGCAGTGGTTCAAGCGAAGCCGCAAATTGCGAGAATTTCAACCCGCTAAAAATGACAAATTTATCTACATCATTCATATGAACATAAATATGATACATAAAATCATCAGCTGACTTTAATTTTTTAGCCACAACCATCACCCCATTCTTCACTACATTATAAGACTAAACTCGATTTTTTTGAAACATTTTATGTTAATTGTCGTCACAACTATATACGCAGGCATAAAAGTGTTTTTTGCGTTATAATAGGAATGTTAAACATGCATTTGCATACAGGTTTTCGATTACTCATTGAGTTAAAATATTTGCTTAAAAGTTCCATTGACAACGTTCAAAGCAAATTGCAATCTTATCAGTAGACATTCATTCTTTCTGATTTTGAATTTGCACTATTCTTTCAACATTATAAACCAAAATGGAAGAAACGCATTATATTTACTCATATTGAGATACTATTTTAATTTAGGTGGATTTTATGGAAAATAAACGAAATTTCGCAAATCGTTTTGACTGGACCCTTGCTTTTATTCTTTTCACTTTTCTAGTCATTAGTTTGTTAGCTATTGCATCTGCCCAAACATCCGGTCAATATGGCATTAACTACGTTCCAAAACAAATGCAATGGTATGTAATTGGTGCAGTAATTATTGGCATAGTGATGTTTTTTGAGCCAGATCAATATAAAAAAATGTCATGGTATATGTATGGAGCAGGGATTGCCTTATTGGTACTGCTTATTTTTATGCCTGAAGGAGAAGGTCAAATTGGTGCACCGGTCAATGGCGCAAAAAGCTGGTACCATACACCCCTTGGAAACATTCAACCTTCAGAGTTTATGAAAACATTCTACATCTTAGCACTGGCACGATTAATTAGTAAGCACCATGAAGTCTATTCATTAAAATCATTAAAAACAGACTTCTTATTATTAGGAAAAATTGGTTTAACTCTTATCGTTCCATTAGCGATTATTTTGAAACAACCAGACCTTGGTTCAGCACTTGTATTCTTTGCCATTACCGCTGCCCTTATTATTGTAGCAGGTATTTCATGGAAAATAATATTACCTACATTTTTAGGTGGCGTAGTAGCAGGTGGTTCACTATTATGGATGGCTCTCTACATG
>NZ_JAGXJV010000239.1:0-317 GCF_019091145.1 Lysinibacillus sp. GbtcB16 | reverse complement strand
CATCGATCATGCTACTTTCCTGTATAACATACAGGTATTTGAGGGAGTACGGCCTCAATCACGCTGCTTTCCTGTATAACATACAGGTAATCTCAGCTAAATCGCCAGATTCGGCCGATATCGCTAGTTTTACCTGTAGAGAATGCAGGTCATTGCCCAGAACAGCCCGAATTGGCTAATTTTACTGCACTTTTTACAGGTAAACTGCTCAGGATACGCTAAGCAGACAACTGCTCCGCTCACCCAAGCGCCACTACCGCCTCCAACACCAACTGCACATGGTTCTTAATCCGCACCTTGCTCCATTCCTGCACGAT
>NZ_JAGXJV010000238.1:0-317 GCF_019091145.1 Lysinibacillus sp. GbtcB16 | reverse complement strand
AGATTGGAATAGACGGCACGGCTTGTTCCTTTCGTTCCCCGCAACGTACAGCTGATTTGCGGATCGACGCTGCTCAGCGTCGGTTTCGTGTAGGATCCGCTCACTTGGGCGATGCGTCCTTCGTTATCCTTCAAGAGGAATCTCATCGTGTCGGGAACCGTTAATCCGTATTCCTGATTGGTCAAGCTGGAATGGGCGTAGCCGAATACTTCCTCAATGCGCGGCAAATACCAAGCAGCCAGATCCACAGCATGAATCATAAAATTGTACATCCAGCTGAAACCTTTTTGGCGGCTCCAGCCTTTATCCAGAAACCA
>NZ_JAGXJV010000237.1:0-317 GCF_019091145.1 Lysinibacillus sp. GbtcB16 | reverse complement strand
CCAATCAAAATGTTGTGCGGCTTAATATCCCGATGAATGATCTCATTGTGGTGAGCATGGTCAAGGGCATCTGCAATTTGGCTGGCGTAATGCACGGCATCTTCCACCTGCAGGGGCGCTCTCTCCTTGATCAAATCATTCAACGTAGTGCCTTCTATGTATTCCATTACGATATAGTGCACGTCTTCTTCTTGTCCCACGTCATAAATGCTGACGACATTAGGATGAGAAAGTGAAGCGGCTGCTTGAGCTTCTCTGCGGAAACGACGAATGAACTCTTCGTCATGCACGTACTGCGAGCGCAGCACCTTCACAGC
>NZ_JAGXJV010000236.1:0-317 GCF_019091145.1 Lysinibacillus sp. GbtcB16 | reverse complement strand
GTCTTTTTTGGGATTGGTTATATTGTCAAAAAAAATATTAAACCTCTTGAAATTAACAGTATATTTAAAGTTAGCTTAATTATTGTTTTAGTGTTCTTATTAAGTATATTAGAATTGTTAATTTGTAAGTTAAATGGAAGAGTTGACATGAATCTTAATGAATATGGAAATTATGCCTATTTTTATTTAGGAAGTTTATTGGGGATTTTTTGCTGGATAATATTCTCGAAATTCTTATCGAATATAAACTTTATTAAATATATTGGTAGAAATTCATTACTTATTTTAGCTGTTCATCAAACATGTATTATGTTTGT
>NZ_JAGXJV010000235.1:0-317 GCF_019091145.1 Lysinibacillus sp. GbtcB16 | reverse complement strand
TCACGTGACTAAAGTTATTTAAGTCACCAATTTTTGAAGAACCCTTATTTTCCTGGTGGCTAAAGTTATTTAAGTCACCAACTGGTACTGGAGTTTCTTCTTGTTGTTTTTCAGCTTTTTCAGCGGCTTGCTTGTCTTTTTGTTTCTTGATACGTGCTGCTTTCTTTTCTCTTTTTTGTTTTCTTAACTCTTCCAGCTCAGACATATAAGTCCAGTTATCTGTTGTAAGTTCAGGTTCTAATACGTATAAGCGGTTGGGTTCATCTTTTACAGGCTCTTCATCTAGTAATTCTGCAGCATGTAGTTCTTTTTTTGCC
>NZ_JAGXJV010000234.1:0-318 GCF_019091145.1 Lysinibacillus sp. GbtcB16 | reverse complement strand
ACTCTTTTTTATATAATAAAAGACTGTATATTTAAGTGGTAAAATGATAAACGAGGACAATACCTGGAAGATAATAAATAAGTAACGATTCATAATAAGGAACTACCAATTAATTTTATTTGAATTTTTATATTTAAAATAGTAACAAAGTAAAAGACTGCAAACAGTAGAAACAATCCATATTGCTAGAATGGAAGGAGTCATTATTTTCTTACAATTGAAGATCCAAAAATAAAAGATAGCTAACAGGTGTGAGGTGTAACATATAATAAGAAAGAAATACGTTTTTTATTGACGTATAAACAGAAAAACCCCTTA
>NZ_JAGXJV010000233.1:0-318 GCF_019091145.1 Lysinibacillus sp. GbtcB16 | reverse complement strand
GACCGGATCAGTTCCTCGTCGGTTACGATTAGCGATTCTACGAATAACTTGGCCGCTATCTCCGAGGAAGCTTCCGCGACGTTGGAGGAGCTATCGGCTACCTTGCAATCGCTGCTCGTTAACAATCGCAAAAACCTGGAGCGCATTAAAGAGGCTGAGATGAATTTGCGCGTTGTAACAGGGTAATGCAGAAAAGCTATCCGCCCGGATGGGGGGATAGCTTTTTTTATTTCGACCGTATTGATTAACGCTCGTTCCGTTCGGTTCGCAGCTCGTCGCTTGTTCGATTAACTCAACTCGTTCTATGGTTTCGGTCTA
>NZ_JAGXJV010000232.1:0-319 GCF_019091145.1 Lysinibacillus sp. GbtcB16 | reverse complement strand
AGAGGAGGACGCTGGACCTCCTTCATCCTCTCCTAGAGATCTGCAAGGAAATAGGGATATATGATCTCCCTAGGTAACACAATCTATTCTATATGCAGTTTGTTTCGCAGATTTTTTGCACACCAATCTTCGCACGACGATGAACATCCTTTTGGGAAATTGGGGATTTTGTTTTTTTTGTTTTATCTTCCGCTGTGCATGTGATGTCGCCCCAAGATTTCCCAACAATTGTTTGGGCCTTCCACTTGGCCCAATAAAACTCAAACTTGGACCCAATTGACCCATAACTAAGTTGGCCCAATTCCAACCCAATTATGTG
>NZ_JAGXJV010000231.1:0-319 GCF_019091145.1 Lysinibacillus sp. GbtcB16 | reverse complement strand
AACCAAACTCTTCCCTCAGTATACATTCTTTCATAAGAATAATAATCTGTCCCTACTCCATATCTAAATCCGGCTAATAAAAGAACGTACGTACTAGCCAACCAATAGAATACTTGAGCATATCTCCCCTTCAATAAGGTTAATAACGATAGTATTAGCATAAAAATATATGCAAACATTTTATGAACTCCTTAAACGTTTAAATAAAACTTCATACAAACCTATCTTTAATAAAACAGCACCTACCCTATGCTTAAATGGTAATAGGTTGTAAGAATCTGAAAGACTATTCAGTTGTCTTTTTTTCTCTTTTACAGGT
>NZ_JAGXJV010000230.1:0-320 GCF_019091145.1 Lysinibacillus sp. GbtcB16 | reverse complement strand
ATCCGGTTTTATGGCTGTCAATTTTTTAACAATTGTAAATTGAAAACCTTTGTAATTTCGGCATGGCCTACAATTCTAGGTCCTTCTTGAATATTTATTATTTTGCCAATCCACAAAGTATTCGGATAAGCTTCTGGAGATATGAAGGTTATCGTACCCAGCACAGTCTCCCCCATTTCAACTTCGTCTCTTTCATAATAATGGTGTGCTCCAGAAGTTAGGTAATTGTCAGTAACCAGATGGTTAGGACGATAACCTGTGTACACAGGTCTTGTTCTTACGCCATTCTTTAAAAAAGTTATTTTCGCTTATACATCAGG
>NZ_JAGXJV010000023.1:0-8820 GCF_019091145.1 Lysinibacillus sp. GbtcB16 | reverse complement strand
ACAGCGAAGGGTATCAGTGAAAGTGCTCAAAAAGCGAATAAAGGTTTCATAGGCAATGTAAAGGACAAAGTCAACAAACAAGTCTCAAACGTGAAAACGCAAATCCAATCCAAAGTAGACGAAATCAAGCAGCAACTGCGTCAGCTGGGATCACCACAGCTGGAGTTAGCTGGTGTGAACGTTGGACGAATAAAGGATACAGGAACAGTTGGAAGAAACACAACAACTCCAAGTCCAAAGCCGTCTAATTCCCAACCATCACAAAATGGCTCGAATAAAAAGCCTGCTGAGGATAAGGGTAATAATTCTTCAGGTAAGGATGTTTATGGACCTTATTATGGTGAGGCGAAAAAGTTACATGAAACTAAGCCTGATTGGTATCCTAACCCTGATGAATCTAAAATAGTAAAGGGAAAAGAACTAAAAGAAGCAAGAGTAGATTATCAAACGTTGGTTAGAAGAGGGGAACTTGAAAAAGGTCATCATAAGCAAGGTTTATCTTTTGGTGGAGAGAATGTAAGTTCAAATATTAAAAAGACAGGAGAGTCGACTATTCGTCAAAAAGAAATTGATGAATTAGATTTGGATTTTTATCATGAAATGGGTTATGGTAAAGAAAATGCTAAAATACTAAAAATACATGAGAATGAGAAGGGGATTATTGTATTTGGTAATAATCCTCAACATACAGAAGTTACTGTTTTTCAAAATAAAGTTTTGAAATGGCAAAAAGAAAATGGCAAAAGATAATTCAATGAAAGTAGGTGCATCTATGGGAGAAACGGGAAATCTTATGAATAGTATATGGTATGGAGAAAAAACAACTTTAGACAAATCAGAAATTAAAGCAAAAATTTTGAATTCTGTAACGGAAAAGGAAGTTTTATTTAATTTAATTGAATTATTTAAAACAGGTGATTTTACTCAAAAACCATTATTGTTCCAATTAATGAATCAAACTAGAAATGAATCAGTTTTGAATCTATGTATTAGAATGTTCTTAGCTGTTGCAACACATGATGATTTAAGGGATTCGAATAATCTACGTTTTCTTAGTGAGGTAAACGAAGAAACAGTAAACACTTTTGCATCAGCAGCCATAACATCACTTTCTCTTGATATAATTCCATATTTATTGGCTTTACTTGAAGAATGGGATGAAATCAGTGATACAGCTATTATTATAAGGGATTCTATTGATTCTTTTATTAACTTTGAGGAACAAATTGGTGAAGATGCAACTATAGATGAAATAGGGAATTTCTATTTTAATTATTCTGAGGAAATGGATACAGAGAGTTATTATTTCCAACAAAATTTAGTCTTTCCTGGCGACTTAGCTAAAAAGTTGATACAGCGTGTTTTGATTGCTGCGAATAATGAGGAGCCATTAAAAATGGAATTAATACCCTCTTTATTATCAATTTGGTCCGGTGAAAAAGTACCTGGGGACTACAATACTGTCATAAATGCGAGTAATTATAAAGATTTTATTGGCTATATTGATAGACTTTCAAGTGGAAACTGGGAAAAAGGACAAAAATATTTTTATGGATATATGCTTTAACTATAATATATAAAAATTAACCAGTTTAAATAATTCAAAGTTTATATACAAGTGTATTAGACTTGATTCTAAAGGCAGAGAAAGAAGAAGTTAAAAGAACAAGAGAAAAAGCAATCTATGAACATATGAATATTCATAGAGATTTTATTAACTTGATATTAATGAGATAAAACATGAAAATTAGGTATTTTAGATATTCCTTATGAACAACTTATAGAAGAAAACAAGACGAGTTATCTGAACGAATAAATCTCATTTTAACTAGGTTAAACTCATAAAATTGTTATTATTGGTAAACTCTAGCCCTTAAACCGTACGGTTTAGGGCTTTTATTAATTGAAATTAGGAAAAATAACAGTTTAAACTTTTCGAAAGCCCGGAAGCTAAAAAATAGTTTATCCAAGAGTAAATTGGTGAAACGGGCGAAGAAGGCCATTAAAAAAGCGGTCCTGACCAAGAAAAAGGTTGTGAAAAAAGCTGCACAAGCAACCAAGAAACCAACGAATAGTTCAAGTACAAAGGCAAAAACTGCGTCAGTGGATAAAAACAGGATAACAAGTGAAGCCGAACTAAAAGCCCTATTAGATGAGCACAGAAAAACAAGAGTTATCGGCAGTGATGGTGAGCCGATCACAACGCTTATGGATAAGCGAAAGGTATTAAGTGCTGAATCAACTGCCACTCCAGACGGCCTATATCCATATGTGATGCTAGGCTCCAAAATGTCATATGCACTGTTTATTGAGGATTATCTCAAAGTGTCTGATGCAAATGCGCCAATTAAAGAAAATTTTGAAGCAGCGGTCTCATTAATTAACCCTGTTAGGAAAGTGAAAAAGGGCGAAGAAGTATTAGAAAACGTACGAAATTTGGAAAAGGTAATAGAAGAAACCTACGGTCTTGCCAATAATAGCAAAAAAGCAAAGGATGCAAAGACAACCCAAAAAGAAATCGATCAACTAGGCGAGTATGTGAAGAAGCATGATAAGGGTACGGTTAATAATAGTAAGAATGTTAGCGGAATGAATTTTGGAAATACTGAATTATTAGAAGGGCATTTTTCAAAACATGGTGGTGAATTTGGAGGGGCATATTCTAATGCTAATGAGTACCTAGCAGGAGCCAATAATCTAATAGAAACCGGAATAAAAGTTCAATACAATTATAAGGGGGAACTAAGGACAGGTTATGTTAAATTTATGAAAAATAGTGGCTTAACTAATGCTAATGGTGTTCCTATAAAAAGTTATGCTAAGTTTGAATTTGTAGGAACAAATAATTTGGGAGATATTACAACATATCATGTTGAAAGTGGTAAAACTTTTTGGAAATTGATGAATAATGGAGAGAATATTCCTGTTATTAACCCTGTTGAATAAAGGAGAAATTATGAATAATAAAATAGAAATATGTAAATTTGACTCTCTTATTGAGGAAGAAATATATTTTTTGGTTAACAATCAAAAAATTATAGCGTTTAATGTGTCCCCCCACCAACAAGAAATAGGCAAAATATATGAGGCTGAAATAGATATATTTGTAAATGATGTTTTAGAGATAGAGGAACAAAAGAATCAATATTTGAAAAAAATTGAACACATTAATAATTATAGTTATGCTCTTTGGGGGAAAATGCTAGAGGATAATATTATAGATGTAGGCTTTTTTATTACGAGTGATTTATTTGAAGATTACCGATATTTAGTGGGGCGATATGTCTATTTGAAAGTTGATAGATTGCAAGTGTATTGTGAAGATAAAGTATGATGAATATGATCTATTAGAACTTTTTCAAAATGAGCCGGTGAGTATAACAGGCAATATAGATGATGGAGAATTAATTTATACTTACAAAGATGAGCATAATTTTAAGGTGAGTTTAACTTTAGATGTTTATAAACAAACGAGTAGTCTAAGTATTACATTTAATGATTCTATAGTATTTACAGGTGACTTTAATAATGTAACAAGTTTAAAAAAGATGACAAAGCTTTGGTAATGAATGTAGGGGAAGAAGAGAGACTAAAAGTTAAATTTTATAAACAAGTTGGAGTGGAGTTACTTTAATATATCCTTATTGTATTAGAAAGAATATATAGAACAATTATGATATTCTCATCGATAAATCAGAAGGATATAATGTGATTGTTATCATACCTTGACTGGCGACTATATGCCTTTCAAGGTTTTTTCTTACCTCAAAGAAGTTTGTGGTTAAAAAGTAATCTGATATTTGATTCGAAAACTCATGAAGGCTGGGCCATCAAGTAGTTCTATGTAAACATTGGTCTAGGAAGAAAAGTGTGAGAATTAGGAGAGATGACATTTTACATGCAGGAGATAGTGTTGTATGAAATAGTGACTAAATAAACGATAATAACAAAGCTCGTGGCGATAAACAAGGATATAAATAGTTTTTTAATTGTGTACAGTTAAAGATATCCTTGAATTTGAATTAATAACTCATGAAGGCTAGGCCATCAAGAAGTGCTATTTTAACGCTAATGTAATAAGAGCGAGAATAGGCGAGATGACATTTTACTTACAAGGGACCACTTATGGATGTCATAGGGACGAAACACACGAGATTAAACAAGCTAAAGTGTTTAAACGTTACACTTGCCAAGTAGTATAAAAGATGTCATACTGTCGATATAAAAATAACTTATAAAACTTTCAAATATATTAATAAACTTAGAAAATTTATAAACTTAAAGCACTTGATTGTCTATAACAGGCGACAAGTGCTTTTTCATGTTTAAATACGTAAATTGAAAAGATTACGATTATTTAATTAGTGTACTAAGTGTTAAATTTTATACAAGTACTAGCATACAAGGGGAAAGAAAATACGATGGAAATAGAGGTTTCGATAGATAAATTTGTTATAGATTATAAGGATGTACCACATTCAGCATTTTTACGAGTTTATATGGTTGTAGCAGAAATATCAAGTGAAAATGAAGATTTATAGTGAAACATATAGCTATAAATTACACATGCGGAAAAGTGACGATGTATACATTCATATATATTTTAAGAGAAACGGAAGGACACTTACATACCCTAAAGATTGAAATAAGACCAGAGCATTACTGACATTTTAAAGAGATGTGTCAGTCGCTTCACAGGAAGAAGAAGCAGACCTCGATTCCGCCCTAGACATGATGGGAATGATCCCTGTTGGTGGGGGTGATGCCTAATGGGTCTATTAGGATTAGCAGGAAGCTTACTGGGGATGATTCCGAAAGTAGGCTCCCCAAGTGGAGCGAAAAAAGGCAAGAGCGGAGGATCGAAAGGGAAGAGCTCAAAAAAATCCTCCAAAAAGAAAAGCTCCACAAAGAAAAAACAAAAGAAATCGAGTAAAAAGAAGAAAAAGAAGAAAAAAAAGAAGAAGAAAAAGTGGGGAAAATTCTTTACCAAGGCCCGGAAGCTCTATAATAAAGTAAGTAAAAGTAAAATAGCGAAGCAATTTAAGAAAGTAGTAAAAAGCGCTGTACTAGCGGGTAAGAAAACCTATAAACAAGTAGTAAACAAAACTAAAGCAGTTTATAACCAGACAAAGCAAGTGGTAAAGGAAGTAAAAGCTGCCGCAAAAGAAGCTGTCAAAGTCTATAAGTCCTTGGATAAAATGGAGCCACTCAAAATAAGTAAGGATATGTCTAAAAAAGAAAAATTCTTACGGACAGGATTTAACATGGGCCTCCAACAAGCCCAAAAATCTAAAGGAAAGTTCGATGCAACCGTAGATGTAGCTAAAAACACCTACAATGATGTGAAAAAATTAGTAACTGATCCGATAGGCGTAGTGAAAGAAACAACAGACAGTTTGAAAAATTTTGCTTCAGATCCACTGCTAGCTGTGAAAACAATAGCTGGTTCAATAGAAGACTCTATTGAAAAAGATGTTATTCATGGTAATAACTATTCACGAGCATACTGGGGAACAAAAGTAACCCTAAATACAGCTACAGCTGTCGTTGGGACAAAAGGTGTTGGCTCACTAACAAAAGTAGGGAAGACTTCGACTGGAGTAACAAGTGTTAAGTCTACTACCAGTTCGAGTACTAGTAAGGGTACAGGTAATAGTAGGTTACCTGATCATATGTTAGGGAAAAATGATGCTGACCCATTTAGAGATATATATGGTCCAGGACGTCTCTCACATCCTGAAGAATGGGAAAGTATTATTAAGAAAACAAAGGAAGCGGGGGCAGAAGTAAGAATATTAGATCGTGATATCATGGCGTATGCACCAAAAGGAAATGGTCCGGGGCAATTAAATATTTATGAAAATGCATCAATAAGTGCTTTGAGACATGAGTATCAACATTTTTTAGATGATATGTCAAAAGGGTATCCAAAATTGGAAGTTACTTATGAGTTCAAGAATAGAATTATTATGGAGCTAAGAGCGTATATGGTTGAAATCAAAGAGGCTGAAAGGATTGGTAACAAGGCTCTTGCTGAACAACTGTGGAACAACTATAGGGCAGAAAGACAGTATTTGATAGATGCATTTGGTCCTATAAATGAATAAAGGGAGGCGATGAGAAATGAAACCTTTAAGTTTATCAAGGGAAATTAGAGAGGGAAAACTAAACGACCTAGAGATTATTAAATGTTTGGATATTCATCATAATCAAGTATTGTTTAGTGCTATAGATCAGATTGTCAATAGAAAATTATGTAATGAGAAAATCATATCAAGGTTAGTAGAGATTAGTGAATTTAGAGACCCTAAAGTAAATAAACTTTTCGGTATTGATACAATAGGTCATTATAGCATTGCGGCACTTGGGGCTATAAATACACCTGAATCGAAATTGAAATATGAAGAATTAATGACTAATCTTGATGAGTGGGACAAAGAAATTGTGATAAGAATAGTTAATAACATGAATAATTGAACTAATGGTAATAGTGAGTTCATGTATAATGTTAAATCCCTCCTCAATTATAAAGGGAGGTATAAAAAATGTTTGAAGACAAAGTCAGAGCAATCTTAGGTGCAAGAGCATTACTAGATAATAATGATCCAAGAATTGAACAAAGATGGGAAGAGTTAATTATATTATTAAGCGGAGATGCAAATTTGACTCTGAATTTTTTGCAGGTTTGTATAAAAACAGAACTTTCATTTTTAAGTGATGTTTTTGAAGAAGTGGCATCTAATTTGCAAAGAAAAAAGTATACTGAATTACTATATTGCTTAGATCAAAGATACCCAAGTATACAGATTACTGAGAAACACATGGATTAAATTTAGGGTATCGAAGTTTTTGAAACTAAAAGTTGATGCGAAAAAATATTTAATTTAAACTAATTATTTCTTTCGAAGAAACAAATAATGATATCTTATATCAAGAGAGATTTATTTTGAATACCAAACAAACCTTGATTGGCTAATCACCTTTCAAGGTTTTTATTATGGTTAAAATAATAAGATTCTAGGGTCAAAATCATAATATATAATAGACAGTATATCCCGGTACATAGTACGATCACCTTTCCTGACAAAAGCCAAGCAACAGGTAAAGGCCGCTGTCAAACAAACGAAGCAGGTAGTGAAGGAAAAGGTACTACCAGTCGTGAAAAAAGCTGCACAAGCAACGACCAAGGCAGTGAAAAATGCTGTAAAACCTAAAAATCTGTTGAATACGCTACAAGTAGGATTAGATCTTGTAGGGTTAATCCCAGGTGTCGGTGAAATAGCGGATGGCGTGAATGGCATTATTTATCTGGCCAGAGGTGACAAAGTCAATGCGGCCCTTTCCTTTGGCGCGATGATTCCGTTTGTGGGCTGGGCGGCGACAGGTGGAAAATTTGTGAAAAAAGGTGCCGGGGTAGTTAAGAGTGTCACTGAAGGTGTTCAAAAAGCGCTGAAAGGTCCAGTAGGAAGTGTAGTAGACCAAGTCAAAAAGCAAGTAGTGAACGTGAAAACCCAGATACAATCCAAAGTAGCCGAAGTCAAACAGCAACTGCGTCAGATGCTACAATCACAGCAGCATGAATTTTCATTTGCAGGTATAAAGATAGAGGATACAGGAACAGTTGGAAGAAACACACCAACTCCAAGTCCGAAGCCGTCTAATACCCAACCATCACAAAATGGCTCGAATAAAAAGCCTACCGAGGATAAGGGTACAGGTAATGGTGTAGGTAATTTTGTAGGAAAAATTAATGCCGATAATATTCCTAACATGACTAAAAATGATATATTAGAGGGGTTACCAAGTAACTGGAAATACACTGAGAATAACGGTTTTGTTCATATTAGAGATGCTAATGGAAATGTCCGGATGAAAATTGACCCTCCTGACAAAGTTACAAAGTATGACCATGTTCATATTTTTGATGAAAGTGGTAATCCGCTTGATGTAAACCTAAACGTTGTGGATAGAAAAAGCCCGGATGCTCATATTCCATATAAAAAGTAGAGGTGGAGTAACTTGAATGCACAGAAAATACTAAATGAAATTGAAGAACTGCATTATTGGGATGCTAGAGTACTGCAAATGGAGTCCAGTTTTTTTGGAGATGAACTTAGAATTGTATTTGAAGACACAGATTTTAATGTAATCTTACTTTTTACTGGATGTTCGAAATTCTCATTTGTAACAAGTGTTGATGATAGATTGAAACCCTTAAAAGAGATAACGAAAACTCAAATTCCTTATTTTATTCAGGATGATGAGATTACAGATGTACAGATTGATGGAGAAGATATAATAAAATGTAATATTTTTATGCCGCCTTTAAATGTAGAAGTTGTTTGTAATACTATACTAATTGAAAAAGAATAATAAAAGAACCTTGATTTGGCTAATGAGCCTATCAAGGTTTCTTTTTTGTTGGTGGGGATACCCAGTGACGAATAGTTCAATTGTTATGCAGAGAATATGAGTAACTCCTGTAAGCCCCATATTAAGTTTTTACGAATTATATAGTACGTACAATACCTTTAAAAAGTATGTCCTATCTACTCTTTATTTTGTTAAGCAAATAACCATAATATCATCAGTTACCACCATTTCTATTCTCCAAAGCCATACCTTCGCTTTCTCCCTGCCTTTAAATTTTTCGCAACTTTGACGTACATAGAACGATTGCTAGTACAAGAGGCTACTCCACCTCGATTAACACCTGAATGTCGATGTCTAACACTTTGCATACTGTTTCTAATGTTGATAGATAAACCCTGTCCACATTGTGTGAACAAAGATGACTAATTGTATTCGGTCGCAGCCCTG
>NZ_JAGXJV010000229.1:0-320 GCF_019091145.1 Lysinibacillus sp. GbtcB16 | reverse complement strand
AATTCAGAGAATAAAATATACCCAAGACACTTCTTGACGGTAGTGTTTTACTCATAGCCTCATTCTTTTTTTAGACGATTTGTTTTTTCTTCATATACACAAAAGAAAGAAAAATGAACAAATAACACAACAGTTAGTTACAACTATTGTGTCATTTAAACACTCAAACATCACTCACTAAAATCCTAGTGTAATGCAGGATGCGGCCATTGATAGTATATGTTTAAAAAAGATGAAATCACCGATTTCATCTTTTTTTAATACGTTATTTCGATTCTTTCTATTCAATATGTCGAATTTGTACTATCGTTTTTCAATTG
>NZ_JAGXJV010000228.1:0-320 GCF_019091145.1 Lysinibacillus sp. GbtcB16 | reverse complement strand
GCTGCAACACTTACAAATGAAGATATCATAATATTATCAGTCCCAAATATCAGATAATTCCCTATATTTTGCAATACAATAGCTTTTACATTTTGAACAATGTTTCTTTTTGTCTCACTATCTAATTTACTTGATGCTTTATTCTTCAAATATGGATACATTTTGTTCACTAGAGTAGATAAGAAAATAGAGGTGATAATTGTTATGATACTGTCTATTACCAAATATAAAATATAATTTTTTGTAAAATGCAGTATTCCTATTTTTAAACAAGTAGATACAATTGATGATATCGAATAGATTCCTATCACAATGTATCC
>NZ_JAGXJV010000227.1:0-321 GCF_019091145.1 Lysinibacillus sp. GbtcB16 | reverse complement strand
ACTCAACCCTCATCTAAAAACTCTGTTACATCTACAAAGTGATGCCCACTTCATTAAAGCCCATGGATCAGCAGACGTGCCTGCATAAACTCCCTCCAATATTTCAGAAACCTGCAGAACGTACAGGTTTTTCGCCGTTTCCACCCGCTCATCAACAAGATTTCCAAAATATAACTATTTTTACTGCTGAGAAGTGTGACGCTGTTGGTAAAGCTTGGCTATTTAGTTTCAGTCCATCCGAACAATTCGAACTGCAGGCTTCTCAGCTAATCCAGATTTTTTCAATTTTGTTGATATCTCAGAATTCACTGTTTTGCTGCT
>NZ_JAGXJV010000226.1:0-322 GCF_019091145.1 Lysinibacillus sp. GbtcB16 | reverse complement strand
CTCTCGTGTAGTATCATCCTTGTCTTGTACAAACATGATATTCTGAGAGTAAATGATATTGGAATAGTGCAGTAAAATACTCTCCCAAATCATGGATACTGGATCATTCTGAAAAGCTCGGGCCAATTCTGTCTTAAGTTCAAATACTTCTGCAGGAAGGTACTTTCTAAATAAGCCATGCGTAACAGCATTATCATTACCTACTGGTGCACCATGACCAACAGCATTTTTATTTCCAGCAGGTGGACCACCTTTATTACCTACTGCATTTTTGTTCCCTTTTGGCGCTCCACGTTTTGCAGTACTACGTTCTTTATTTGTA
>NZ_JAGXJV010000225.1:0-323 GCF_019091145.1 Lysinibacillus sp. GbtcB16 | reverse complement strand
CACATCTAGCAAAACTTATATTTCAAGAAGCCAGAATTTCTTTCTTGAACATCTCAAAATTACTAGCTTGCTTATCTTAAAATTGTAAACTTGCCATCGTACTACCATGATGATGAACATGCCTTATCTTCATTTGAAAAAATTTGGCAAAAATATGTCCGAATGATTAAACGTGTTAAAATTATTTTTTGGACTTTTTTGATTGAATGATCAAATCACTTGATTGCGATAATAATTTTACACAATTACTTGCAATGATTACATGTTGGAAATTATGTGCTTGAATACAAAAATTTTCATGATAATAAGCATGTTTTACCTTC
>NZ_JAGXJV010000224.1:0-323 GCF_019091145.1 Lysinibacillus sp. GbtcB16 | reverse complement strand
GTTCGATGTCCGTCATCATTCAGTTGTTCTGCTAGTTGAGTTAAAGACCATGAAGGATACTGTTCCATTAAGTCAAACACTCTTTGAACGGACAGTGCTTGTCCCACATCAACAACTAGTCTTTTCTGACCTTTCTTCACTTTATAGCCTAATGCAACATTTCCTCCTGCATAGCCGCCCTGTTGGGCTTTCTTGTTTCGCCCTCTCCCTAGCTTTAAAGAGATTTCTAAACGTTGATATTGGTCTAATAACTCCATTAAGCCATTGATTAAAAAATCGCTAGGGTCTTTCTTGTGGATACTGGATTACGGTTGTTCAATACT
>NZ_JAGXJV010000223.1:0-323 GCF_019091145.1 Lysinibacillus sp. GbtcB16 | reverse complement strand
AGCTGTCAAATGCAATATCAATCGATTTAAGTGTATCTAGTGCATTGGCATAAATAGAAATTCCCAAAGGTGAGCCAATATCTAAGTTATTAGCAGTATTAGGCTTAAAGTATTTAAAAGTAGGCCGTGATAGGTTCTCTATATATACTGCTTCTTCTAAATTAGGATATAACTCTGCTAATGGAACCTTTACACCTAATTCATGCTTATTATCGCTTTTATACAGCTCATTCTTGATGATGTATGTGCCATTCTCAACTAAATGCCATTCTAGCAGCGTATACTTTTTGCCGCCTTTAAACGCTTCAGTAATAAATACACAT
>NZ_JAGXJV010000222.1:0-325 GCF_019091145.1 Lysinibacillus sp. GbtcB16 | reverse complement strand
TGCTCTAGCGCATGGCAGAGGTTTTCAATGACAATTAGAAATCGGAATTAGAAGTATCAGTTCGGGAGGCTAGCTTTAAGAAGAAAAGTCAGGAAGAGCAGACTAGTTCCGTAGGGGGTCCGATCACTATTTAAAGGAATCCAAATCAGTGGATACAGAACTAGAGAGGGTAGCCAAAGACTCCAAGGTATAAGCAGTAAGTAGGCTAAAAGACAGGAATGGCAGTTGGAATTCGAATGGGCTTTCGGGGTAGTGGGTGATTCTGATAGTGAAAAGAATGCTAGTGGAAATAGATAGTTTAAGGAAGGGGGTGAGTTTCAGAATA
>NZ_JAGXJV010000221.1:0-325 GCF_019091145.1 Lysinibacillus sp. GbtcB16 | reverse complement strand
AAGGCAGAACGACCGGATTCGTTTCCGTCGGCTGGAGGGGCTGATCCGGGGAGAGTAATTCGTTAGCGCTCACGCCGATGGCCATAACGAAAAACAAGGCGACGCCTAACCAAGCTATTTTCATCATCTTCATGGGATCGCAGCCTCCGCTTCCGTTTCATTCAATGATAACCTCATTGTACGAAAGGATTGTCAAGGGCGAATTAGCGGAATGTAAAGGTTTGGTTGAGCGCGCATGACAAAACAAAAAGGAGCGAGGGATCACCTCCCAACGCCCCTCTTATACATTTACTTGTAGGCGGACAATGGCGCCAACCACACAAGC
>NZ_JAGXJV010000220.1:0-325 GCF_019091145.1 Lysinibacillus sp. GbtcB16 | reverse complement strand
CCCAATTTGTTTGAAGTGTATTCTTTAGCAATAATAAAATCTCCTATTTACGAAGTAGAAATTTCAGGTCAAGAGTTTTTAAATAGATTTTCAAATATAAATGATATAAACGAATATACAATTAAAGATAGTATAGTACGAATTCACACTTATGATGCGGATGCTCATATTTTTTCTTCAGACCTTTTAACCAATGCACCAACAACTATCCGAATAGGCCTAATTCTACAAGAGTTTTTGTTTGTTGTAATGTCACTGATTATCGTCTTTTTCAATAGAATCCTAAGAATCATAAAAAACTTCTTAGTTATAATTTTTGACTTGG
>NZ_JAGXJV010000022.1:0-8923 GCF_019091145.1 Lysinibacillus sp. GbtcB16 | reverse complement strand
TACTTCAACCGTGGCTGTACAGGGGCGATTGTTGGCTACCAACCATTCGGTGGTTTCAACATGTCAGGTACAGACTCGAAAGCTGGTGGCCCAGACTACCTACAACTTCACATGCAAGCAAAAACAACTTCAGAAATGCTTTAATTTTACATTGACGTTAGGGCTATTTTAATAAGTAGTAAATGAAGCATTGTGACAGAATTTGTGGAACTTCTCCAAGTAATACAACCGTTGGCTAATACCGTAGCCACTTATGTAGTTTACTTGGGGAGAGTTTGCAAATTGATCGATTGTTGTTGCTAAATTCTTAATTATTCTACTTACAGAAATACATAGTCCTTTCTTGCATCGATTTTTTATCATCATTTAGTAAGGAGAGAATAGAATATGACAAAAACTCAACAAGTTATTGAACAAACACAAAATTATGGTGCAGCAAACTATCATCCACTGCCAATCGTAATTTCAGAGGCTGAGGGTGCTTGGGTTAAAGATCCAGAAGGTAACAAATATTTAGATATGTTATCAGCTTATTCAGCTGTAAACCAAGGACATCGTCACCCAAAAATTATCGCTGCTTTAAAAGAGCAAGCTGATAAAGTAACATTAACTTCACGTGCATTCTACAGCGAAAACCTTGGTGAATGGTATGAGCTAGTAGGAAAGTTAACAAATAAAGAAATGGTATTACCAATGAATACAGGTGCTGAAGCAGTAGAGACTGCGTTTAAAGCAGCTCGTCGTTGGGCATATGATGTAAAAGGCGTAGAAGAAGGCAAGGCAGAAGTGATTGCATGTAATGGTAACTTCCATGGTCGTACAATGCTTGCTGTATCTCTTTCTTCTGATGAGGAATACCGTCGTGGATTCGGTCCAATGTTACCAAACGTTAAATTAGTAGACTACGGTAATCTTGAAGCATTAAAAGCAGCTATTACACCAAACACAGCAGCATTCTTAATTGAACCAATTCAAGGTGAAGCTGGTATTGTTATCCCAACAGAGGGCTTCTTAAAAGCAGCTCGCGAACTTTGCCGTGAAAACAACGTATTATTCATTGCTGACGAAATCCAAGCAGGTTTAGCACGTACTGGTAAAATGTTTGCTTGTGATTGGGAAGAAGTAGAACCAGATATGTACATCTTAGGTAAAGCATTAGGTGGCGGTGTATTCCCAATTTCTTGTGTAGCTGCAAACCGTAATATTCTAGGTGTATTCAACCCTGGTTCAC
This sequence comes from Lysinibacillus sp. GbtcB16, assembly GCF_019091145.1. Lineage (NCBI taxonomy): Bacteria > Bacillati > Bacillota > Bacilli > Caryophanales > Bacillaceae > Lysinibacillus > Lysinibacillus sp. GbtcB16. Next base: position 7,692 of record NZ_JAGXJV010000022.1, on the reverse strand, counting down.
ACGGATCAACTTTCGGCGGAAATCCTTTAGCTTGTGCAGTTTCAATTGCATCTATTAAAGTATTATTAGATGAAAAATTAGCTGAACGTTCACATGAACTTGGTGAATACTTCAAAGGTAAGTTAAGAGAAATTAATAACCCAGTTATTAAAGAAGTACGTGGTCGTGGTTTATTTATTGGTATGGAATTAACAGAGGCAGCTCGTCCATACTGTGAAAAACTAAAAGAATTAGGTTTATTATGTAAAGAAACACATGATACAGTTATTCGTTTTGCGCCACCACTTGTTATTTCACAAGAGGATTTAGATTGGTCAATCGAACAAATTGAAAAAGTATTTAATCTTTAACAAAATGTTCACATTTTAATTCGGAAGTATGTTACAATGATGCCGATATACTATCATTAAATAAAACAAAGAGGCGATTTAATAATGTCTGAAAACTTAAATCTTTTCACATCAACACAAGATGTCATTCAAGATGCTCTAAACAAACTTGGCTATGATGAAGCAATGTATGAATTACTAAAAGAACCGCTTCGCATGCTACAAGTACGTATCCCAGTGAAAATGGATGATGGTACAACAAAAGTATTTACTGGTTACCGTGCACAACATAACGATGCTGTAGGACCAACTAAAGGTGGGGTTCGTTTCCACCCACAAGTGTCTGAAGAGGAAGTTAAAGCGCTTTCAATGTGGATGACATTGAAATGTGGTATTGTCGATCTACCATATGGTGGTGGTAAAGGCGGTGTCATCTGTGATCCTCGTCAAATGTCTATGGGCGAAATCGAGCGCTTAAGCCGTGGTTATGTCCGTGCTGTAAGTCAAATCGTAGGACCAACAAAAGATATTCCTGCGCCAGACGTATTTACAAATGCACAAATTATGGCATGGATGATGGATGAATATAGCCGTATGGATGAATTCAACTCTCCAGGCTTTATCACAGGTAAGCCACTAGTTCTTGGTGGTTCACAAGGTCGCGACCGTGCGACTGCACAAGGTGTTACAATTGTAATCGAAGAAGCAGCGAAAAAACGCGGTATTGATATTAAAGGTGCGCGCGTTGTTATTCAAGGATTTGGTAACGCAGGTAGCTTCCTTGCGAAATTTATGCATGATTTAGGTGCAAAGGTAATCGGTATTTCGGATGCTTATGGTGCACTTCATGATCCAGAAGGTTTAGATATCGACTACTTATTAGATCGTCGTGATAGCTTTGGTACTGTAACAACTTTATTTGAAAACACGATTTCAAATAAAGAATTATTAGAACTTGATTGTGATATTTTAGTACCTGCTGCGATTGAGAACCAAATTACTGCTGACAATGCACACAATATTAAAGCTAATATCGTAGTAGAAGCAGCAAATGGTCCAACAACTGCTGAAGCAACTAAAATTTTGACAGAACGTGGCATTTTACTTGTACCAGACGTATTAGCATCTGCTGGTGGAGTTACAGTTTCTTACTTTGAATGGGTACAAAATAACCAAGGTTATTATTGGACAGAAGAAGAAGTTGAAGAACGTCTATACAAAAAAATGGTTGAAGCATTTGATAATGTTTATACAACAGCTACAACACGTAACATTAACATGCGCTTAGCAGCTTATATGGTTGGTGTTCGCCGCACTGCAGAAGCTTCACGCTTCCGCGGATGGGTTTAAGAATAAGTTCAATTTACAACGAGTTTCTCCTATTTTTATGGGAGGACTCGTTTTTTTCGTCTCTTTACTAATTTGAAGAAATGTTTGAATGAATCTCCCTTACAAAACCCTTTAATTAATCGTCCAAACGGAATCATTTAAACAGTTATGCCGAACGTTTATCTTTGCTTTCTTGAACAGAAATATGAGAAAATCCAACTAGAAAGGGGCGAATTAAATGGATTCATTTACATTTTTTAACCCAGTGAAACTTCATTTTGGTGAAGATGCACTGGAAAAGTTACCGAAGGAATTAGAGCAGTATGGCAAAAAAGTATTGGTTGTATATGGTGGCGGTAGCATCAAGACGAATGGTGTTTACGACGCTGTTATTGACAAATTACAGCAAGCAGATAAAACAATTTTTGAATTAAGTGGTGTAGAACCAAATCCGCGTGTGGAAACAGCTAGACGTGGTATTGAAATTTGTAAAACAGAGGGAATTGACTTAGTTCTTGCAGTTGGTGGCGGTTCTGTTATTGATTGCTCCAAACTAATTGTTGCTGGTGCAAAATATGATGGGGATGCTTGGGATATCGTTAAACGCAAGGTATTTGTAGAACAAGCTTTACCACTAGGAACTGTCTTAACCTTGGCCGCTACAGGCTCTGAAATGAACTCTGGGTCAGTTATTACTAATGCCGCTACAGAAGAAAAATTAGGCTGGGGTAGCCCTGCGGCATTCCCGAAATTCTCAATCTTAAATCCTGCGTATACGGTGTCTGTACCTAAAAATCATACCGTTTATGGAATCGTTGATATGATGTCACATGTATTCGAACAGTATTTCCATAATACAACGAATACACCAATCACTGATGAAATGTGTGAAGGTGTATTACGTACGGTTATTACGACAGCACCTCAATTATTAGAGGATCTAGAGAATACACAGTTACGTGAAACAATTCTATTAGCAGGAACGATTGGATTAAATGGATTCTTATCAATCGGATCTCGTGGAGATTGGGCATCTCATAATATTGAGCATGCTGTATCGGCAGTATATGATATTCCGCATGCAGGTGGTTTAGCTATTCTTCAGCCTCATTGGATGCGTTTAAGTGTGCCGGTGAATCCTGAGCGCTTTGCAGGTATAGCAACACGAGTATTCGGGGTGGATGCAACAGACAAAACGGTAGAAGAGGTTGCTTATGAAGGGATCGATCGCTTATCAGCATTTTGGTCATCATTAGGGGCACCAAATCGTTTAGCCGATTATAATATTGATGATTCGAAATTCCAGCAGATTGTAGAGCATGCAATGCATAATGGTCCATTTGGAAACTTCCATCAGTTACAAGAAAAAGATGTACGTACTATCTTACAAAATTCTCTTTAAAATAATAAAAAAGTGTGAGGCTATGCAGTTAGCCTCACACTTTTTTTTATTGAAGGTTAAGAAAAATTAACGAATCTTGTTGAATTTTGTCGTAGAAGTTTCTTAAGACCTACAATATAATGAAATAGTTAGATATTCAAAGGGGTATAATGGTTATTTTTATTAAGAGAAGTGAAAAAAGTCATGATTTTAATCAGAATATTTAACTTAAATTGGATATTTTAATACATATTAGACTTTGTGATTGCTAGAGAGTGATGGTATTTGTCGCACTAGCTCCATTAATGTAGGGTTGTTCAGAAACTGTTTATCCACCTTTATTAAAATAATGACTTAAACAAAGAGGAGAGGGATCAAATGTTGAAGCAATTGCTTAAGGATCGTGTGGTTACATTAAGTTGTAAAGAGATACCATTTTCAGCAGCATGTTTACAAAATACAAAATTGTGTAGAAGTTTTGGGGATTGAAACAAAGTCGTTACAAATTGAAAATGATAACATTGTTACGGGTTACATGGTTGATCAAAGTATTTTCTTTAAGAGTTTACGTTTTGGGCAAACGAACATTACTTTTTCGAATGGTGTAAATAAGGCAAGTGGACATTTATTTGTCCGTCCTTCTGGGGAAATTGTGGTAGAGGTAAAACCTTATTTAGGAGATGCTGAAATTGTTCCGGTTTATTTTCGAACAATATTAGCAGATACAATTATCGCAATTGATTTAAAAGGTGCTTTAAAGCATTATTTGGTAGCCCATCAATTCATGAATCGTGAAGATTCAATTTCTGAAGTGCATTACCGATCCATGCATCCTAACGTATTAAAAGATTCTTATGCTGGTCATTTTGTTTTAGGCTGTCATGTGGATGGTAGGGATATTCTAAATGCCCAAGAATATGCTTTAGCCAATCGACAAGCTACTTTAATGTTTTCAGAAATAGTCATTCAACAAAATGGTACTAAAAAGACCGTTGTTAGTAATCAATTCCTAACATTTATGATAACCAATCAAGTCTTTGTAAGCTACGAGTCCATCCCTGATAATCTAAGGGAAACAAATTTTGATCGGGATCAATTAATATCAGTTTAACAAAAAGCCAACTGCCTGAAACTGATCTGACCCAAAAAAAGTTAGACATCAATCTAACTTTTACGGGCCGTTCAAACAAGGTAATTGGCTTTTTAGCTTCTACAATTCATGATTAGGTCTGTCGCCAAGATGTATCCAGCTAGCCTTTCCGTCATCTTCATCAAATAAAATGGCGACCTTCGACACACCTTTCTGACTTAAAATAACTTCTGTCAAATGATCCCGAACATCATCTAAAAAAGCTAAGGATAGTTTAGGGTCAGCTTCTGCCACTAACTCAACATGTAAAAATTCCCCTTCTTTAATGACTTCAAGACGTACAATATCTTTAATATTTGGGTCATCCATCACAAGATGGGCGATATGATTTAACATTTCTTCATCTGTCTCACCGATTACACCTCGAGCATTGTCTAAGAATACTTTACCAACAACATAAAACATCATTGCCCCAATAATCATGGAAACAAGACCTTCTATTCTAGTCCACCCTGTAAAATGAGCGATAACAATAGCAATGAAAGCTAAAATATTTCCGCTTGTAGCGACTAAATCTTCCATAAACACTAATTTAGTCGCAGGCTTGGCACGGTTTAAATAATTGAAAGCTTTTGGGATGGATGTCATACCTGCTTTTTCCTGCCCAGCTTCATGTAATACTTCTACTGCTGCTTTAGCCAGTACTGTACCCTCTAAAACAATACCTATAAATAAAACTCCGAGTGCGATGAGTACCCCACTTGATTCACCAGTAGGGTGGATAAAATGATGCCATCCTTCTTTAATTGTTTCATAAGAAAGAATTGCTACGATAATAACTGCAAATAAGCATACTAAATTGACAATACGACCGAAACCGCTAGGGAATTTCTTTGTAGGTGCTTTTTTCGATAGAGCGGAGCCTATATACACGAACAATTGGTTAGCTGCATCTCCAAGTGAATGCATCATTTCTGCGAACATAGCCACATTACCTGTTAAGAAAAAGGCAATGCCTTTAATAATACCTAAAAAGGCATTGACACAAGCCGCCATCAGGGAAGGTTTGTTACCATCCTTTAGTAGTTTAAATAATTCTGCCATAAAAATCCTCCAACTAGTTTAAAATTTCCATTTCGATTTTTTCAATATATGATAATGTTCTTAATGAACGGTAAAACGATAGTAAATTATCAGAAACAATTAAGGACAAACGTAAATCCAACTCATGTAAAACATTATCATTTTTTAAAGGTACATCTTTAATACGGATATTTTCGATGATGATATTGTTGTTCTTAAGGAATAATAGAAAGGATTCCGTATGTTTGTCATCATCTATTTGAACCTTTAGTAAAATCTCTCTCATGCGAATACGTTTTGGTCCAATTTTCATTAGGAAAGGAGAGAGGATTTCAATTCCGAAAACGATGATAATGACAGCTAATGTTGCATCCATATAAAAACCAGCACCTACAGCGATTCCGATGCCGGCAGCTCCCCATATCATGGCTGCAGTCGTTAAACCAGAGATGCTATCATTGCCGCGTCTTAAAATTACGCCTGCTCCTAGAAATCCAATCCCACTGACAATTTGGGCTGCTAAGCGAAGGGGATCCATTGTAATATTTATATCTTCTCTAGAAGGTGTGGAGTAAGCTGTTTCAATGGAAATAATGGTTAGCAAACAGCTGAATGTTGCTATGACCAAACTTGTCTTTAATCCAACTGGTTTCTTCTTTAATTCCCTTTCAATTCCGATTACTAAACTTAATGTGGCTGCTAAAACTAATTTTATGCCAACTTCATATGTAATCATATTTTCCAATAATGTTCCCATACACGACCCTCCATAGATATTTCGCATTGCTAAGAGATATGCAACCAGTCATTATTATATGTGTATTACTTTTTTGTATTGTACAACATGGAAGTAAGGAAATATATGTGTTTTATTTTATAGGGATCTAAAATTCATCTATACATCCATTTCGTAATTAATATCACTTTGGTTCTAGGTAGGTTATTTATGTAAAACAAGCATCTACGTAAGCGAATAGCATAGTATTTTCCAGTGTGCTCTTTTCTAATTTAATGATGGCGACTCTGTTTTTAGGGGAATGGACAAAGGGTTATTAATATTAGGGAATGAGACTAGAGCTCATCTCTACTAATAGGGAGAAATAAAAGATTAATGATAAGGAAAGCTTTTAATCGCATTTTCAATAAAGAATGCTGATCGGATTCGGGGAACCTAATGGTGGCACCAGGCCTAGATCATACTAAAAATGTTAAGGGGAGATGAAGCAAACGGCGAGCTTGTAACAAAAATTGACGAGAGGTTGACCAGATTTATATCCTAATTAAATTTCCAAAAACTATATTTCATTCACATAAAATGGTATAATAAAGAGGTAACTAGATAGAGGTTTCATGGGCGGTAAGCATACATTCTTCACCCGTTGTTCAGGTTTCTGGAGGGGAAGGAGGTGTTGCTAATGACAACTTACGAGGCAATGTCCTTAATGATCAGTTTTAGTGGATTGATTGTTTCGGTAATCGTTTTGTCATTTACTTTTTCTCAGAAAAAAAAGTAAACCGCCCCTGCCCTCCAAGCATGTGAGTGGTTTACTCCTTCATTATGCAAATCGCCTTTGAAGCGATTCGTCTGTTACATGACCATTTGGTGGTGACACACCAAGTGGTCCTTTTTTTATATCCATCTTCATGAAAAATTATAACATGCATTGTTAAATTACTCAAATTAATTGGAAATAAGTACAATTCTAAATGTCTATAGGATACAAAGCATGCGAGAAGCACTTTGGATAACATTGGACGTATGCTTTCTATATATAGATATTCCCAAATCCCGATTGAAGATAATAATAGAATATTCTTTCAATTAACATGTTCATTTGAAGTTTCGACAACAGAATAAGTGTTGAGAAAAATGGGATGCACTTGTTACCTGTGCACTTGTTACATCTTATTATATAATAGGACTCAATATACGTCTGCGATAATCGCTGATGATGTAGAGAGTACCATCAATTAATTGATCCATAATTTTAAAGAAGATCAAGGTGACCTTATAAGGGATGGGGTAGGTTTTTATTAATAGTGTTAGTACTTAATTTATTTGGCCATACTTTGTTTACTTGTTTTTTTGACTATGGCTGAAACTTGTTAGTATTACTATTTATTGTTTTAGAAGAGAGTGCTCTATTGTTTGTTATTGATATAAAAAAAGATTTTTAACTTTTTTTAAAAAAATACTTGATTTTTAAAATGCTATATTATATATTATTACTTGTCCTTAACAAGACGAAACACTTTAGAAATAAAAAACAAAAAAGTTGTTGACTTCTTGTTATAAACGAGTTATCATAATGAAGTCGCTGAAAACGACTGAGATAATAATGAACTTTGAAAACTGAACAAGCAAAACGTAATCAATAAAGTTTTTAATAGCTAGCTTAGCTGGTGAACGAAACAAAATTTTGGACATCAAAATTGATGCCAGCAAAACAATTTGAGCTAATCAAATTTCTTTTATGGAG
>NZ_JAGXJV010000219.1:0-326 GCF_019091145.1 Lysinibacillus sp. GbtcB16 | reverse complement strand
GGAGAACAAAATGAATTAAGGAGATGTAACATTATTAAAGCATTGAACATGATGCATACTTAAAATGTGTCTCATGACATAAGTATGAATCAAGCATTTGTAAAATCCGAAATCATCCTCAAAGTCACATTCAATAAATTCATACATGACAAGCATAGATTTATTGAAAAGTCGATAAGATAGAGGATCTCATTTCGTTTTTATAAATTTCTATTCATGCGATTTGCTTCTTATAAGCATGCCTTTACCTTTAATAAAACAAGTGTTAACATTTAAGATGGAAAGGTAAATTTCATAAAACAAATCATCAAGCATGAATCCATGGT
>NZ_JAGXJV010000218.1:0-326 GCF_019091145.1 Lysinibacillus sp. GbtcB16 | reverse complement strand
AATATGATATCTTTTGGAGGAATTTTCGGAATGGAGTCTCATTTCAAAGGAAAATACAGAGAATTACGAAACAAGGGAAAACGATATGGCTAGAAGCGACGTATACCCCCGTTATAGATAAGAATGGAGAGATTCAAGCGGTTATTAAAGTCGCTACAGATATTACTGCACGTGAAGATGGCACGGCAAAGGTAACACATGAATTGCAAGAGATGGCGGAAAATCTAAAGGAACGTGCGCAAGAAGGAATTAAGCGTAGTCATATGGTTTCCGCGGCCATTAAACAAATAGTTGAACAAACGAATGACAATATGAAATTATTACAA
>NZ_JAGXJV010000217.1:0-327 GCF_019091145.1 Lysinibacillus sp. GbtcB16 | reverse complement strand
GTACCGAAAATCGGCTTGCCTGCCGCAGAGAAATCTCTAAGCGCCTCGATGAATCCATAGGTGCGCATCAATTTACCGATTGTCGTGCTTTCTCCGCCAGGCAGAATGATGCCATCCAGATCGGCAAGCTGCTCTGTGCGCTTCACAACGACGCCTTCAGCGCCAGCCAGCTCGATGCCGCGGATGTGTTCTGCCACCGCGCCTTGCAGCGCGAGAACCCCAATTCTCTTCATTACCAGCCGCGCTCCTGCATACGCTCGGAAGCTTGCAGCTTGGAAATTTCGATTCCCTTCATAGGGGTACCCAGACCTTTGGAAATTTCAGCAA
>NZ_JAGXJV010000216.1:0-327 GCF_019091145.1 Lysinibacillus sp. GbtcB16 | reverse complement strand
CATGTTTTTCTTCCCTTTTATTATCATCAAATAAACTTAAATATTTAACTTCTACTTTTCTCATATACTATCCCCCACATCAACACCACAACAAAATCAATTATCAATTTATATGAATTTATAATATTTTATAACACAGTTAAAATAAACTTTATTCAAATTATATTTTATATAGTTAACTAGAATACTCTTTTCTTATTTTATCCGAAAATCTAATCTATTTTAGTAGATTTAATGTAACATACAGCATAGTAAATAAAATAATTACTCATACACAAACAATCCCCACTATTAAAACTAGACTCCTTTCCTATATATACATTATTA
>NZ_JAGXJV010000215.1:0-328 GCF_019091145.1 Lysinibacillus sp. GbtcB16 | reverse complement strand
TTCTCTTAATGGCGCTAACTCTTCCGCTAACTTTTCTACATCAGGACGAAAATAAACTGCAATTCGATTTGATACTTTCAAAGGTGTTATACGACCTTGTTTTACAAGCGTGTGTAATCGCTGAGTTGTAACACCTAAAACATTTGCAGTTTCAGGAGCTGTTAACACAACTTCTTGTGCTATCTTACGCTTATCTTCCTCACTTACATTATCCATATTAATCACCCTTTCCTTTCATATATATAGCAATTAAATTAATAATCAATGCTACACTTAAAATCACCGTAGCCATAATGCCTAAGTAGGTGGTCATCTCTGTTGCTCTATA
>NZ_JAGXJV010000214.1:0-329 GCF_019091145.1 Lysinibacillus sp. GbtcB16 | reverse complement strand
TCAATTGTTTAACAAGCATCATATGAAAATAACGCTTTTTTGGGAAGATTTAGATGAATCCAGCAACCGCCTTTATTATATTGTTGAACATGCTTCCATGGAGGAACGCAACCTGAACTATGAAAGATTCCGCAGCGACCCTGAGTGGATCGAAGTAAGACGACTATCAGAACTTGATGGCCCCCTAGTTAAGAAACAAGAAAGTATATTTATGAAAGATGTCCCATTTTTCGAAAATAAATAAATCTACTATGAATAGGAGCTAATCCAAATGAAAATTTTAGTTATTGTAACCCACCCGAACCTCGAGGCATCCAATTGGAACAAAA
>NZ_JAGXJV010000213.1:0-329 GCF_019091145.1 Lysinibacillus sp. GbtcB16 | reverse complement strand
CCAGTAGCTCCGGTAACGCCAGTAGAGCCAGTAGCTCCGATATCACCAGTAGCCCCAGTCACACCAGTAGTTCCAGTAACACCAGTCACACCAATAGTTCCAGTAGCCCCAGTTACACCAGTAGTTCCAGTAGCCCCAGTTACACCAGTAGTTCCAGTAACACCCGTAGCTCCGGTAACGCCAGTAGAGCCAGTAGAGCCAGTAGAGCCAGTAGAGCCAGTAGAACCGGTAGCCCCAGTCACACCAGTAGTTCCAGTAGAACCGGTAGCCCCAGTCACACCAGTAACACCAGTAGCTCCGGTAACGCCAGTAGAGCCAGTAGCTCCAGT
>NZ_JAGXJV010000212.1:0-331 GCF_019091145.1 Lysinibacillus sp. GbtcB16 | reverse complement strand
AGAGGCAGTAGGCTATTCTATTCCCACAGAGTGATCATTTTCTTTCAGATCCTTCATTTCAGATCCTGTATTTCATACATGTAATTTGGCATGCCGCGGCCTGTTTTGAGCATTTTCATGTAAAAGGTACATGTAAATTTGGGGAAATCATTGATTTCTCCGAAAAAGGGTGAAATTCCCTGTATGAATTGCAGGTAATGATCATTAAAGAGGATAATCTGCTAGATTTACTGTACGTTATGCAGGAAGTAATCCCGCAGAGTGATCCCTTATTTTAGATCCTGTATTTCATACATGTAATTTGGCATGCCGCGGCCTGTTTTGAGCATTT
>NZ_JAGXJV010000211.1:0-331 GCF_019091145.1 Lysinibacillus sp. GbtcB16 | reverse complement strand
TCTAATTCCAATACGTAGGAGTTTGAAACGCTTTCTGTCATTGGAAATGAAAGTGCCTTGGGAATCCACTTCAATGTTGTACTATCATAAACTAACACATCATTATGAGTAGGAAACTTGGTTGTCAAATCTAAATCATCAAGATCATCAAGATTCACTCTTATAGACATTTTCAATTTACACCCCTTTATTACTTTTATATATCTTATGTAATAAGGGATGAAATAGATTTGATTTCTTTATAGATAAATTCTTCATTTTTTATCACTCTTATTAAGTTTGAATAGTACATATACTAAATTACGGAAATTTTAGACATGAAATTTATAAA
>NZ_JAGXJV010000210.1:0-332 GCF_019091145.1 Lysinibacillus sp. GbtcB16 | reverse complement strand
TTTCGTTCTACACTCTGATTCGTTTTCCAAAAAACAAGAAAAAGTAAAGTTCCAATAATAGCTACTAACCCTCACCACTTTTGCGGAAAATCCCACATCATTTTACACCTCTAATCATAAATTTATAACATCATTCATATTGTTTAGGAGAAAGCTGTTACGAAGGAGGGATGAAACTTTGAACATAGGAATTATAGTGACAGGAAACATGGGGAATATACTAATCGACGCATTTTTAGAAACCCGTGCTGTCAAACCTTCGTGCCTTACAATCATTAATCGAACGCCCGCCAAAGCATATCATATAAAGGAAAAATACCCTTCTGTTCATA
>NZ_JAGXJV010000021.1:0-9076 GCF_019091145.1 Lysinibacillus sp. GbtcB16 | reverse complement strand
TGCAGTTGAGCAATTTACAGATAAAGATAACACTAAAGGTGAACAAGCTACGCCAGCAGAGAAAGATGGTAACGAAGACAAAGAAGATAAAGAAGCAGTTGGTGCAGAAGTAGAATATCAAGAGTTCCAAACTAGCTACCCAGTATTAAATTGGGCACAATTGGCGAATGAAAAAGTTGTTCAAGAAAGTGGTATGGAACGCGTTATCTTATCGTTTGAAGGAGAAAAAGCCTTTACTGTTATGCAACAGCCAGTGATAAAGGAAAACTCTATGTTACCAGTATCTTCGCCTGGTGATCCAGTTGATTTAGGATTTACAATAGGTGCGATTACAGATACTTCAGTTAGTTGGGAAAAAGATGGTGTTGAATTCTTTGTAGCTTCCAGTAAACTAACGCGTGAAGAAATGATTGAAGTTGCTACATCTATGACGATAGGTAGTATGAAGTAACTTTTCTAGCTACAGCTTTCTAGTTCATGAAAGCTGTAGCTTATTGACAATATAAAAATTTGTGGTTTAGAAAATGTTAAGTGATTGTCTATAAAGTAAACGTTTCAGGACTAATAAACGTATAATTGTACAAGCTAAATAAAAAATATGTATGTAGTACATAATGTTTTAATTAAAAATAAAGAGGGTATTCTTATGAAGACACAGCAATATTTTCGACCAACGAAAGCAATGATAAATTTACAAGCAATCCAACAAAACGTCAAAAATTTAAAAAAATTTATACGACCTAATGTTCAAATAATTGCTGTAGTAAAGGCGAATGCATATGGTCATGGAGATGTAGCCGTAGCACAGGCAGCTCTTGAGGCTGGTGCCACAATACTTGCAGTGGCAACGCCTGATGAAGCATTACATATTCGAGCACATTTTGAAGACCCAGACATACTAATATTAGGTGCATCTCCAGTTTCCTTTGCTCCTTTCGCAGCTCAACAGCGCATTATGCTCACTGTGTATGGAAGTGAGTGGGTACAGCAAGCAGCAACACTTATAGCCAATGAAGCGCTTCCTTTACAGCTACATATGAAAGTAGATAGTGGTATGGGTAGAATCGGCATTCGCTCTGAGCAGGATTTGTTAGCATTGTATCAAACAATTGAGTCCACTGATAATGTAGAGTTGAACGGAATATTTACGCACTTTGCAACAGCGGATGAGAAAGATACAACTTATTTTGATCAGCAAGTACAATTTTTTGAAAGCTGTTTAGCAGTATTGCCGATAAAGCCGCCACTTGTTCATGCATCTAATACAGCTGCTTCATTAGTAAAGGATTCTAACTTACAGTATGATGCTGTTAGATATGGGATTTCAATGTATGGTTTATCACCGTCCTCCTATGTAGAGAGTATCCTACCCTTTGCCTTACAACCTGCATTTTCACTAGAAAGTGAACTTGTTCATGTGAAGGAAATAAAAAAAGGTGAATCTGTAGGCTATGGAGCTACATATGTTGCGCCAACAGAAATGTGGATTGGAACACTTCCAATAGGTTACGCAGATGGTGTTATTCGTAAGTTAGGTGGACAAGAGGTTTTAATTGATGGACAGAGAATGCCGATTGTTGGACGAATTTGTATGGACCAATGTATGGTTGCCCTACCAAAAGCATATGCTATAGGTGAGAAGGTAACACTTATTGGCCAACAAGGACAGAATAGGATTTCCATCGATGAATGGGCAACTAAGCTTGAAACGATTAACTATGAAATACCATGCATGATCACAGCAAGAGTTCCTAGAATATACTTTTAATGAACACACTTATGCCAATATATTTTAGCTTTCAACTTATGCCAGTATGAAGAATTTGGTCAATTAATAAGCACTGGAGATCCTATTTCTTTTCCAAATGAATCATAATTGGTAATAAGTTGCAATAATAATTATTCGTCATATACCTTCGACAGCCAACATATTTTTACAATTTGTACTTCAAATTGTCAGATATTTTGTCATTTCATGTCTTTTCAACAATATCTTTCAATGATAGAATGGGAAGTAATGAAAAGTGTATGGTTCCGTTGGAGGTGCTTGCTGTGTACGAAAAAAAGTTAAGAGAAGCTACAATTGCTGTTCAAGACAGACTATTTCTACAAACAAAGGAAGTAATTGAAGGTGAATCTTTTGTGCGTTCTTTAGCGCGCAAAAATTTAATGCAGGAGCAACCAAATCAAATACGGGAAGCTATGATTAAAGGATATGTTGAAATGTCTCATATTAATTTAATGATCGCGAGTGAATGCTTGCATGCAGAATATGAAGCACAACATATGGTGGAGCGTCTCGTAAGCGGGGGATGACACTTTGAATGTAAAACGTGGTGACGTTTTTTTTGCAGATTTATCACCGGTAGTAGGCTCTGAACAAGGGGGCACTAGGCCGGTGCTGATAATTCAAAATGATATTGGCAATCGATTTAGTCCGACTGTCATCATCGCGGCTATCACTGCACAGATTCAAAAGGCAAAGTTACCGACACACGTTGAAATCAATGCTGAAAAGTATGGTTTTGAACGTGATTCGGTTATTTTGCTAGAACAAGTGCGGACAATTGATAAGTCAAGATTGACAGATCGTATTACACAACTTGATCATGCTGTGATGGAAAAAGTTGATGGTGCGTTGATGATCAGTTTAGGTCTAGTTAAATTTTGATATACATATGTGTATAGAAAGCATCGAGATAATTGATATCTCGATGCTTTTTTGTCTTTTCTATTCCTTCATTTATTTCGTATACTTTGGAATTCTTATGTCATTAGAACTTAGGAGGAATGTTGAAATGTTTGATGGTAGCAAAAAATCTCTTCGTTATTATGCTATGACGTATTTGATAAATAATAAAAAAAGATTTAAGATATACACAAGATTTTTAATAAAAATAGATTATTGAAAAAATTCTTAAAGGTATATGAAAATATACATAGAATATTCCATTTATAAAAACTATATAGTTTGTGTGTAATATGTCGAATAAAAGTAATAGGTTATTACTCCGTAAGGAAATGGAGGGACAGCAGTGACAAGTAAGTCTTCGGTTGAAATTATTACAGAGTGGGATATTATTACAGCAAGACAACTGGGGCGTAATGAGGCAAAGGCACTTGGATTTGGCACTGTTGATCAAGCTCGTATAACCACAGCTATTAGTGAATTAGCAAGAAATATTTATTTATATGCCAGTATAGGTATAATTGAAATTGAAAGAATTGAGACAGAAACTGAAAAGAAAATAGTAGTTGTTGCAACTGATCAAGGACCTGGAATTAAGGATATTCGCAAAGTAACAGAGGATGGTTATTCTACATCGGGGGGGCTAGGTGCTGGCCTTCCGGGGGTTAAGCGATTGATGGACAGCTTACACATCCAATCTGTCATTGGAGAGGGTACAACAATAAGGACCGAAAAATGGCTGCGTTAGGACGTGAAGAAATTGAAAAAATTAGAAGCTCAGTATAAAAAAATATTGTCAGATTATATGTTGAATCAAACAGAAAAAAATTTATATATTGCTCAAAATTTCACACGTCAATTAATTCAAAAAAGTATAGCCCCTGAGGATGTTGTTAGTATTCATAAAAATGCTGTAGAAGCAATATTTCCTAATCGAATGGGTGAATCGCAGCCAGCATATGATTTTCTTATTGAAGTTATGGTGCATTATGGTATGGCACATCGAGAGCATCAAAGTTTACTACAAAAACAGGCTGAGTATGAATTGGAAATGAGGATTGCAACTAACATTCAAAAGACCTTATTAAAATCATATGTGCCTGAGCTACAGAGTATTGATATAGGAATGATTTCTATTCCTATTCGTAAAATGAATGGTGATTATGTTCATTTTTTTCATGATGGAGAGGAATATTTAAGTGTGGCAGTAACAGATGTTGTAGGAAAGGGAGTACCTGCTGCCTTATGTATGTCTATGGTAAAATACGGACTTGAGACATTGGGTTATGCCTATAAAGATCCTTCGTATGTTTTAGAAGTCATTAATAGGGTAATAGAAAAAGGTGTTGATGATAGTATGTTTGTTTCTATGTTCTATGGATGCTTAGATATTCGCCAAAACATATTTTCCTATGCATCTGCAGGACATGAGCCGGCTTTGCATTATAGAGCCAAGCAAGATGAATTTATTCCTTTAGAAGCTAAAGGTTTATTACTAGGTGTGTTATCTGACACCAAATATACCTTTCATGAAATTGTTTTAGAGGAAGATGATTTGATCATCATGATGACCGATGGAGTAACAGAATTTAGAGGGCAGGATGACTTAAATTCAAGAGAAATTATTTCAGCACTCATAAAAGAAAATAAGGACTTATCAGCTCAACAATTGTGTTTGCTTCTATATAGAGAGATAGAGAAAATACAGGATTTTAAACTGACAGATGATTTTACTGTAGTTATTTTAAAAAAATAGGTTTACGTTTTAATGAAACAGGGAACAGAAAATAGTCTAACAAATATGGTGGAGGTGTGCTATATGGACGTTACAATACATTTTAAAGAAATTGATCATAAATTATTTGGCTATGTTGAAGGTGAAATTGATACGTTTACGGCATCAGGATTACGTGAAGAATTGGAAGCTGTAAAGATTACAGAAGGATTGGAAATTGAACTCGATTTATCAAAAGTAAATTACATGGATAGTACAGGACTCGGGATTTTTGTTGCCTTTTATAAAAGAACATTACGTGAAAACGGCAAGGTGAAGCTCGTTGGTTTATCGACTAGATTACAAAGATTATTTGAAATTACAGGACTGAGTGATTTGATGGATATCGAAACTGATAAAAAGGTGGAATTAAGATAATGAAGGAATTTGACTATATTGAAATTAGAGTTCCTGCTAAACCGCAATTTGTCAGTGTTATTCGGTTAACTGTCTCTGGCTTAGCAAGCAGGATTGGCTTTAATTATGATGATATCGAAGATTTGAAAATTGCTGCAAGTGAGGCTGTCACTAATGTCGTGCATCACGCTTATAAAGAAGATGAAGAAGGCGAAATCGTTATCGGCTGTGCGTTATACGACAATAAAATGGAATTGATGATTGCTGACTACGGCAATAGTTTTAATTTCGAGGAGATTAAAACTAAGATTGGACCGTACCATCCTGAGGAAAATATTGCAGGGCTAAGAGAAGGTGGATTAGGGCTTTATTTAATGGAAACTTTGATGGATGAGGTGATGATCAATAACGATGGTGGCGTAACTGTCTTTATGACAAAGTATGTCACTAGGGAGCAGGTGGAAAAAAATGTCGAAAGAATCACTACATAAATCTTCATCCAAGGAAGATGTATTAAAGTGGATTGAATTGTACCAATCAACGGAGGATGATGAAGCGCAAACGAATCTAGTGATTCATTATCGATATCTAGTTGAGTCAATAGCACGTAAGTATTCGAATGGTAAATCTTATTATGATGATATTGTTCAAGTAGGGATGCTGGGTTTATTAGGTGCAATAAGACGTTTTGATCCAAATGTTGGCCGTAGTTTCGAGGCATTTGCTGTACCGACAATTGTTGGGGAAATCAAGCGCTTTTTACGTGATAAAACATGGGATGTTCATGTGCCTAGACGCATAAAAGAAATTGGGCCGAGAATCAAATCAACGGTGGAGGCGCTGACTATTGAATTGCAGCGTTCTCCATCCATTCAAGAAATTGCCGAGCGTTTAGAGGTAGAGGAGGAAGAAGTATTAGAGGCTATGGAAATGAGCCGTAGTTATCAAGCTCTTTCTATGGATCATTCAATAGAGTCAGATTCAGATGGTAGTACTGTAACACTATTCGATATTTTGGGTAGGGAAGACGACGGCTATGAAATGACTGATAAACGAATGATTGTTTCCGAGGCAATGGTTGTTTTGAATGAAAGAGAAAAACAAATCATTCAGCTTACATATTTAGAGCAACTAAGTCAAAAAGAAGCTGGAGAACAATTAGGGATTTCTCAAATGCATGTATCTAGAATACAAAGAAAAGCAATCAAGAAATTACAAGAGGCTATTCTAGCAAGTGGCAGTGTGTCGCTCTAATCCATCAATGGGTGTGCTGTGAATCATACTAAACACCCTTTAAATGCAAAAAAATAGTCTACTCATATTCGTTTGAGTAGACTATTTTTTTGCATTTTTAGTAATGTGTAATGGTAAAATGAAAAGAAAAAGGTAGTGATGGTGTGGAACAAAAGCAAATGTTACAGCTCATTGCAAAAGATGTAGCGGTTAAACCAGGGCAAGTTGATGCTGTTATTAAATTATTAGAAGAAGGAAATACAGTTCCGTTTATTGCGCGTTATCGAAAAGAAGTAACGGGATCTCTGGATGAGGTGCAAATTAAAGCTGTAGAGGATCGTTATCATTACATACAGCAGCTCGAACAACGGAAAGAAGAAGTTATTCGATTAATCCATGAGCAAGATAAGCTTACACCAGAATTAGAAAAATCGATTCTTTCAGCAACAGTACTTCAGCGTGTAGAGGATTTATATAGACCTTACAAGCAAAAGCGTCGTACTAAGGCCACTATTGCAAAAGAAAAGGGCTTAGAACCACTGGCAGATCTTTTAGTAGCTTTTAGTCATGATCCACTGGAGCAACTAGCTATTAAATTCGTCGATAATGATCAAGTAGCTAATGCTGAAGACGCGCTAGCAGGAGCGAGAGATATTTTAGCAGAACGCTTTGCTGATGATGCTGCTATTCGTGAGAAAATTCGTACGTATTCATTGAAAGATGGCGTACTTGTAACGAGTGTGAAAAATGCAGAAATAGATGAGAAAAATGTATTTGAAATGTACTACGAGTATGAGGAGCCTGTAAATCGAATTGTTCCGCATCGTATTTTAGCGATAAATCGTGGGGAAAAAGAAGATGTATTAAAAGTTTCGATACATGTTCCAGTGGATCGCGTATTGATGATCATGTGGAAAGAATGGATACCAGCAACGGGAACATCTCCTGCTATTGCTGAAGTGAAGCTTGCTATCGAAGATTCGTACAAGCGTTTAATTCAACCTTCTATAGAAAGAGAAATACGTAATGAGCTTACTGAAAAAGCAGAAACACAGGCTATTCATATTTTCTCTGCAAACTTACGTAATCTACTATTACAACCACCTATGAAAGGCAAATATGTCTTGGGCGTTGACCCAGCTTATCGTACCGGCTGTAAATTAGCAGTTGTCGATGAAACAGGGAAAATGCTAGAGGTTACAGCTATCTATCCACATCCACCTAAACCAGATGTGGCAAAATCGAAAGCTGTTGTAAAAGCAATCTTAGCAAAATACCCAATAAGTATAATTGCTATTGGTAATGGGACAGCCTCCCGTGAAACTGAACAATTCATTGTTGATGTATTAAACGAGTTAACTACGGACGTAGCCTACGTTATTGTTAATGAAGCGGGAGCATCTGTGTACTCAGCATCGGATATTGCTCGGGCTGAATTCCCTGATTTACAGGTTGAGCAACGAAGTGCCGTGTCTATTGCCCGACGCTTACAAGATCCTTTATCAGAGCTAGTGAAGATTGAACCAAAAGCAGTTGGAGTGGGGCAGTATCAGCATGATGTTTCTCAAAAGAAATTAAATGAATCATTAACATTTATAGTAGAAACAGCAGTTAACCAAGTGGGAGTTGATGTAAACACGGCCTCTTCATCACTTTTACAATACGTTTCTGGGTTATCTAAAACAGTTGCAGAAAATATCGTGAAGGTTCGAGAAGAGAATGGTCAATTCACTACCCGTGTACAGTTAAAGAAAATTCCAAGATTGGGTGCGAAAACTTATGAACAAGCCATTGGTTTCTTACGTATCTCTGAGGCGAAAAATCCATTTGATGCTACGGGCATCCACCCTGAAAGCTATCATCTTGCAGAACAGATTTTAGCAGAGGCAAAGATCGATAAAAAAGAACTTGGAACGAAAAAGGCGGAAGAAGCTATTGCTGCTTTGGATATTCAACAATTAAGTGGAGTACTAGAGATTGGTGTTGTAACGATTCAAGATATTGTAGATACTTTGATGAAGCCAAGCCGTGATCCACGTGATGCGTTCCCACAGCCATTGCTGAAAACAGATGTATTGAAAATGGAAGATTTAAAAGTTGGTATGGAGCTACAGGGAACTGTGCGAAATGTAGTAGACTTTGGAGCTTTTGTTGATATTGGTGTGAAGCAAGATGGACTTGTGCACATTTCAAAACTTCAAAATAAACGCATTAAACATCCATTAGAAGTTGTGGCGTTAGGAGATATTGTAACCGTTTGGGTAGAACAGATTGATGTTAGTAAAGGGCGGATTTCTTTAACAATGCTCCCTCCTAAAAATCAATTAATAGATTAAGTAATAAATTTTTACCACGCTGTGCATACTACACAGTGTGGTATTCTTGTTGTTGGAGGTGATCAAGTTGGACAATGAGGAACTACAACAGCTTGTATGTCGAATTTCTTTGGAAAGTTTTCAAAAACCATTTATACACCAAGCTTATTTTAATGGAAGATTACGTTCAACAGGCGGACGATATCTTTTACAAACGCACAATATTGAGATCAATCCAAAAGCTTTTGAATTATATGGTATTAAGGAAATTCAAGGCATTATACTTCATGAACTGTGTCACTACCATTTACATATTGAAGGTAAGGGGTATCAGCATCGGGATAAAGAATTCAGGGAACTATTAAATAAAGTAAAGGCACCTCGTTTCTGTTCAGCGTTACATACTTCTAAATCATCTATAAAAAAACAACGACGCTACACCTATACATGTACTAATTGCCAGCAATTATATGTAAGAAAAATTAAAATGAATGTTGAAAAGTACTGTTGTAGCAAGTGTTTGGGCAGGCTTAAATTATTAGAGTAAAAAAATATAAAAAAAAGATTGACGTATTGTTGAGTTATCCCTATAATAGTAAAAGTCGACAAGATAACGACGACAACATAACATTCATTATTCCGAAGTAGCTCAGTTGGTAGTAGCACCTGACTGTTAATCAGGTTGTCGCAGGTTCGAGTCCTGCCTTC
>NZ_JAGXJV010000209.1:0-333 GCF_019091145.1 Lysinibacillus sp. GbtcB16 | reverse complement strand
GTTACTCAATTAGTTGCTGCATTAATGTCAGAATATGAAGTAGAGAAATCTATATGTGAGGAGCAAGTTATTTCTTTTTTAGAACTTTTGTTAGAAGAAAATTTGGTTGAGATTGTAGAAGGGTGAAACAAGTAGACTGGTATTTTATCCTGTATAAGAAGTAGGGGAATATATGAATATTGTGCGAAAGATAAGAAAGTTTTTCTCGTTAGATATGAAAACAATGTTTTTATTTATAGAAGCGTATATGTATTTAGGATGGGCTCGTTTTCTTAAATCTATGCCATTTTCTAAGATTGCTCCTACATTAGGTACTCATATGGATGAAACATC
>NZ_JAGXJV010000208.1:0-333 GCF_019091145.1 Lysinibacillus sp. GbtcB16 | reverse complement strand
AGTTATTCGATGTAAGCTTGGAAGTCAATTCAACGATTCAGAAGCAGGATTTGCTGGCCAAAATCATGGAGACTTCTTCCCGCATCATGAATGCGGAGGCTTCCTCTGTTATTTTGGTTGACGAAGCCAAGGGCGAGCTGTTCTTCGATCTCGCGCTCGGCGAGAAAGGCGACGAAGTTCGCGAGATTCGGCTCAAAATCGGCGAAGGCATCGCCGGCTGGGTGGCCCAAACCGGCCAATCCGTCAAAATCGACGATGCGGCGCAGGATGAGCGGTGGTCATCGAAGGTCGCCAAGCGGGTCGAGTATCCGACACGCAACATGCTGTGTGTGC
>NZ_JAGXJV010000207.1:0-334 GCF_019091145.1 Lysinibacillus sp. GbtcB16 | reverse complement strand
TATGGGAATGTACTGATGCGGACCCTATGTCTTCGGAAGCTATCTTAACAAAAGATTACATTTTTGCAACATATCCAAAAGGCATTGTGAAAATCAGTAGAAAAACAGGAGCTGTTCTTTTGAAAAAGGTGATTGCAGGGTTATCAGATACAACAAGTGGTTACGGTGGGAAAATATCATTCGCAACAAATGAAAATCAAGATAAAGTAGTGTTTATGTTTAATAGTGATGTTTATATCATGGATATCGCTGATTTAAATATTATCAAAAAAATTACAATACCAGATAAGGTAGACAACGGTTGGTATTATATACACGGATGTACGATTCTAAA
>NZ_JAGXJV010000206.1:0-335 GCF_019091145.1 Lysinibacillus sp. GbtcB16 | reverse complement strand
CGGGAATGGACCCATTTCAGCGGAAATTTCACGATTGAATCTTTCCAGTCCGATGGCTGGTAATGAACGAAGAAGCCTGCGTAATTGGTGCCGAAGCTTTTCAGCTTCATCACGTGGGAAAGCAGGAGCAGCGTAGCCATAATAACGCCGTACAAGCCTAAGACAGAGGCGGCAAGCATCATGAAAAACCGCAGCATTCGGATGGCTGTTCCAGCCGAGTAAATAGGAACCGTATAGGAGGAAATCGCTGTAACCGCAACGACAATGATCATGATCGGACTGACGATTCCCGCCTGAACGGCGGATTGCCCGATCACCAGGCCGCCAACCATACC
>NZ_JAGXJV010000205.1:0-338 GCF_019091145.1 Lysinibacillus sp. GbtcB16 | reverse complement strand
GAGGCGCCTATTCGCCGCAAAAAGGCCCCTTAAAAAATGTAACGGACACCAGCGCGGTTATTTGCCTGTTTTGGGCCTGATTTGCCTCCGAAAACGGCAAATAAGAGCACTGGTGTCCGTTAGCCGCGCAAAGGGACGTTTTTCGGAGGATTAGTGGCCGCTATGTCCGTTAGAAAGGCATGCCCGCCGCTATCCTCCTACGGTGCAATGAGTTCGAGGCAGTCGCAAGGGGCGATCGGCGCTAACGGACACAGAGGCGCCTATTCGCCGCAAAAAGGCCCATTAAAAAATGTAACGGACACCAGCGCGGGTATTTGCCTGTTTTGGGCCTGATTTGC
>NZ_JAGXJV010000204.1:0-339 GCF_019091145.1 Lysinibacillus sp. GbtcB16 | reverse complement strand
AATCCCATATATCAAATAAATATCTTTCACGTTCGAATCTTTAATAAAATATTGAAGAAATGGCATGATAGATAATCCCAATAACAATACAATTAAAGCTATTATCATATAGGCTTTTCGATAAAAATTCATCAACATCTTGACTTTTGTTTGATCGTTATCGGCTACTGGCTTATAAAGGCTATACATAATACTAGCCCCTATTCCTGCCTCCGCCAATGTTAGCATAGACAATATATTTGTGATCAGTCCATTTATTCCTAAATACGTAATACCTAAACTATTTATGAATACCGTTCTTGAAACAAAACCTAACAATGTAATAATTATTTGGTTTCC
>NZ_JAGXJV010000203.1:0-340 GCF_019091145.1 Lysinibacillus sp. GbtcB16 | reverse complement strand
AGGGCTTAGCGTATACTTTCGTTAAAATGTTGGTGGGACCCCTTTATTGACCAAACGGTGAACGTTTGTTTCAATAAGGAACCAAGACGAGGCTGCCGACATGAATCGGCAGCTTCGTTGAAGTAACGGGAGGTTAGCACAGTATAATATCCATAAAGTCACCTAAAAATTGGAACATTCTTCAACTTAATTCCGTCTAAGCTTATGAGGTGGAGGACAATGGGA
Organism: Lysinibacillus sp. GbtcB16; assembly: GCF_019091145.1. NCBI lineage: Bacteria > Bacillati > Bacillota > Bacilli > Caryophanales > Bacillaceae > Lysinibacillus > Lysinibacillus sp. GbtcB16. Next base: position 115 of record NZ_JAGXJV010000203.1, on the reverse strand, counting down.
ATTGGACAATTTTTATGGAGAATCATTTTAAGTACATTAATTTTGGGTTGTTCATCTAGTGCAATTAAAGAAAGAAAACCACATGAAAAGTTGGAACCAGTGAAAATCGAAAGAG
>NZ_JAGXJV010000202.1:0-341 GCF_019091145.1 Lysinibacillus sp. GbtcB16 | reverse complement strand
CCGGATGATTTTCGTGGGGCGTAAGGAAGGATGACTGGCAAATGAACATCGTGGCCGTGCATACGGATGAAATAACGCAAGTAAAGGTGCCGCCGCCTTTCCCGCTGCGCTGGGTGAACGCTTACCTGGTACGCGGCAGCCAAGGTTACACCGTGATTGATCCGGGGCTGCATACCCCGGATGCGGAAGCACGCTAGCTGGAGGTGCTGCAGCAGCGCGGCATTGACTTCGAGCACATCGAGCAGATTGTGCTCACACACCACCATCCCGACCACTACGGGATGGCCGGGTGGTTCCAGGAGCGCACGGGCGCGCCGGTTCTCCTCTCGGAGACCGGATAC
>NZ_JAGXJV010000201.1:0-341 GCF_019091145.1 Lysinibacillus sp. GbtcB16 | reverse complement strand
AAGCTACAAAACCTGAAAATCCATCATATGAAATTTATTTAAAGCCAAAAGCAAAAGAATTGCTCCTAACAATTCACGTTTCAAATTTCTACAATGTACGCGGAGGTATTATTTTTCCAATCGATTTCGGTGATGCTAAAGCAATGCAAGAAGACGTAGCTGAAGATACAAATATCGAATGGACAGCCGTTTCCATCTTATTAGTTTTTAGTATTTTTCATCTCACTATCTTTTTGTTACGTAAAAAAGATGATGGCTTTTTTTATAGCGGTTGTTATTTCCTAAGCCTAGCACTAATTGTTATGACACGAGGAGAACGTATATTACTTCGTGCCGTTCCT
>NZ_JAGXJV010000200.1:0-341 GCF_019091145.1 Lysinibacillus sp. GbtcB16 | reverse complement strand
TTGTTGACTTTGTCCTTTACATTGCCTATGAAACCTTTATTCGCTTTTTGAGCACTTTCACTGATACCCTTCGCTGTCTTGGCACCTTTATTGATCCATTTACCAGCAGTTGCCGCATTGCCGACTACTGGAATCATAGCGCCAAAGGAGAGGGCCGCATTGACCTTGTCACCTCTTGCCGCATAAATAATACCATTCACGCCATCCGCTACTTCTCCTACAACTGGGACCATCCCGACTATATCTAATCCTACTTGTAGCGTATTCAACAGATTTTTAGGTTTTACAGCATTTTTCACTGCTTTGGTCGTTGCTTGTGCAGCTTTTTTCACGACTGGTAG
>NZ_JAGXJV010000020.1:0-9513 GCF_019091145.1 Lysinibacillus sp. GbtcB16 | reverse complement strand
CATAAAATATAGGCTTATACGCTGATAAAGCATTCAAAATAGATAAAAGTATTAACTTTTTAATTTGACTAGACATACAATTCACTTCACGCCCTTAGGTTTTATACAGATACTTCTAAAGAAACATGAATTTCGTCTTAATTTGAAGGTGGATGGCTATACTCATTAAATGAGAGGGAAATTTTTACATAAGAATGATGCGTATTGATGTAAATTAATGTTTACTACTGATGTTTAGTTACTAGTGCAACCTTAGGTGGCAAAGGCAGCGAGGCCGTTTTGTAGAAGGAGTGAATAAATGAATAATTTCTTTCGGAGTAATGGATTTAAACGTTTTATCATTCTAGTTGGAATTGCTGTTGCATTGTATTTAATGCGAAGTATGATCAACTTAATTTTGCTTACATTTATTATTACCTATTTGATGAATCAGCTTACTACGAAGACAACGAAAAAAATAAGAAAATACACACCGATGAATGAAAAGGCTGTTACTGTAACATTATATTTGTTACTGGTCGCTGGTATTGTTGCTGTGATTTACAAATACTTGCCCATTGTCACGCAGCAAGTCACACAGCTTTTTGATCTTATTGCTAGCTTTAACCTCGATCCAGATGACAATGAGATTGCGAGATATTTGGCTCCAACCTTTGAGAAGATTGAGCTTGGTAAGTATTTAGAACAGGGTGTGGATATAACTCTTAAAAATATTACGAATATTGGTAAAATCATTATGCAAATTTTGATCTCCCTAATATTGAGTTTGTTCATCTTGTTGGAAAAGAAACGCATCATTGAATTTACAGCAAAGTTTAAGGATAGTAAAATTGGACCTCTTTACGATGAACTGCATTATTTTTCAAGAATTTTCATCCGTTCATTTGGTAAAGTAATTGAGGCACAGTTCATTATTGCTGCTGTTAACTGTGTATTATCAGTGATTGCCCTTTCGATTATGGGCTTCCCACATCTAATTGCTCTTGGGATTATGCTGTTTATTCTTGGCTTAGTGCCAGTTGCAGGTGTTATTATTTCATTAATCCCACTCAGTATTATCGCCTATAGTATTGGTGGCTTAATGTACATTGTCTACATTTTAGTAATTGTTATGGTCTTACATGCGATTGAAGCGTATTTCTTAAATCCAAAGCTTATGTCAGCCAAGACAGATTTACCGATTTTCTACACATTTATGGTCATCCTTTTCTCAGAGCATTTCCTTGGTGTATGGGGATTAATCATCGGTATCCCATTGTTCATGTTCTTACTTGATATTCTAGGGGTTACTTCCTCAGAAGAATCTAAACAGAAAATGGACGTCGTTGAGGACAAAAAATTAATGGAATAAAAATAGCTTTACAAAAGGGATCATCTTGTATGTAGAGATGATTCTTTTTTAATTTACAGGCGTAGCTCATTTAAGATAAGTAGGGGGTGTTTTTGACAATGATGGTAAAGGGTCAGAGGGTATATTTAAGAGAAATCTCTGTTAATGATAGCGAAAGTATTGAAAAATGCTTTCAAAATGAGGAAATCATGTATATGACAGGAACTCGTAACTTGCTAACAAAAGAACAAATTAAAGAGGCTATCTACCGCTTTAAAGAAGATTCTACTCGCTATGATTTTGCTATTTGTTTAGTAGATAATGATCAAGTAATTGGTGACTTAGCTATTATGGAAGTGGATTTAGATAATAAGAAGGCAATGTTTCGTATAGCCCTGCATGGATTAGAGGATTGTGGCAGAGGTCTTGGATCAGAAGCAGTTCAACTTGCTCAAAAATTTACATTTGAGGAGCTATGTCTGAATCGTTTGGAACTACAAGTTTACTCTCATAATATTAGAGGGATCAAATCCTATGAAAAGGTTGGCTTCAAAAAAGAAGGTGTATTGAGGCAGGCATTATTTATGAATAATACTTTTTCAGATGAAATCATTATGAGTATTCTTCTGGAAGAGTATAGGGAAATATCAAAATAGAAACTAAGCCAGCACAGAGAATATTTGTGCTGGTTTTAATTTTGCTAAAAAAGAAAAAAATGTTAATAATGTATAAAAAGGTATGTTATTATAGTTATTAATCTTTGCTATAGGGGGCGGTCATGATGACAAATACATTTATTTTTATCGTTCAATACAGGGGGAAAACGCCTTATTAACAAAGTGTTTAGTGTTTCCCTAAATTCGGAAGGGGACCATATATGTCTAGCAATACTGTAAGAATCGAAGAGGTAAATAATAATAATTGGTATGATTGCTGCCTGTTAGAAACATCAGCAGAGCAAAGGGATTATGTTGAATCCAACGCTATTTCTATTGCGCAATCAAAGTTCGAACCAACTTTAAAGCCATATGCCATTTACTATGAAGACAAGATTGTTGGATTTTTAATGTTCAATACAGTAAAGGAAGAGCTTGGCGGGTACTGGATCTATCGCATAATGATTGATCAGCACTTTCAAGGTAAAGGTATTGGCAAAGAAGCCACAAAGCAAATAATAAACGAACTAGCTAAGTTACCGGATGCTACAAAGGTTGTTGTAGGTTATCATCCAGAAAATAAAGCCGCGCATCATTTGTATGCAAGTTTAGGTTTTGTCGATAATGGCGATCGTTTCGGTAAAGAAATGGCTGTTATTCAATATTTAACTGAATAAATAGTAGGAAAGGGACCTGTATAAGTACAAGGTCCCTTTCCATTTAAGCATCGCCAGAAGAGTAAATTATTCGTGGGTTTTTTTTGATATACCCGTAAATAAGTAAGGCTGTAATACCCTCTGCCACTGGGAAGGTCCACCAAATTGCTTGAGAGCCAAACACTTTAGGCAGGAGAATAAGAGTTGGGATAAATAAAATAATACTCCGAAGTAACATAATAGTTGTGGCAATACGAATTTTTTCGATAGATTGAAAGAATTCGGCAAGTACCATATTGATACCTAAAAATACATAGCCTATAGCAAAATGAACAAAGCCTTGAGTTGCCATATGACGAATTTCGAATGAGCTATCTCCAAATAAAGCCATAAGCTGTGAAGGGAAAAGCATAGCTATAAGGGCTGTCGTTAATCCTAAAATAAATGCCGTAGCTAATCCGATTTTTAGTAATGCTGTTAACCTCTCAAGTAATCTTGCCCCATGATGATAGCTAACTAATGGCTGTAGAGCCATGCCAATACCTAAAAAAATTGTTAACAGGACTGTATGGATATAGTTGACCATTGCATAGGCGGTCACACCGTTTGCCCCTAAATAGTGTAAAAAGGTCACATTATATAAAATAATAATAACTGCTACAGAAGCCTCGACAATAAAACTAGGTAATCCGATAGCGAAAATTTTTCTTAAATCTGTCTTATTGAAGAATGAAGAGACAAACTTTAATTCAGATTGTGGACGGAAAAAATGAAGACATAGTACAGCTGTACCTATAATAGTAGCTATTGCTGTTGCTAATGCACAGCCTGTTACACCATAATCTAGAACGAAGATAAAAATATAATTTAAGATAATATTCAATACAGATGTTGTAATTAAACCCAGCATAGCTAGCTTTGGATTACCATCATTGCGAATAAAGATACTTAAAAGATTTTCAATTGTATAAAACACTCCAAATAACAAAATAACGTGTAAATATTCTTGCACATATGGATACGTATCATCACTTGCCCCGAATATATAAGAAATATCTTTTAAATTAAGCGCAAGGAACCCGATAATTGTTAACACGACCACAAGCATTGTAGTAAACGCCAACGTAAAGAGCTGATGAGCTCGTTGCTTATTGCCTTCCCCAAGAGAAATGGAATAGAGTGTAGCTCCACCCATCCCTATCCAAAGCGAAATAGACAGCAGAATAGAGAAAATCGGAACTGCAATATTAACGCCTGCTAACGCTGTAGGACCCACGCCGTGACTAACGAAAATGCCATCCACTAAAATATTAACGGACATGAGAAGCATGCCAACCATCGCTGGAAATAAATAGGATAAAAATAATGGTTTGAGCGGCCGTGTTTCAATTGGATTAATGGTTGTCATATCCATGCACCTCCAAGACCATTACTTTTTCCCCTTTATCATCTAGTTCACCATTAAACATAAAGCCAAACTGTTTATATAGCTGAATAGCTACTGCATTATTGTCATAAACACTTAAATATATTTTGTGACAGCTGAATTTTTCTGTTAAGTAATGTATAAGCTGCTGTAAAAAATGTTTACCTAAACCTTGTCCCTGATAGCGTTCATCAATTAAATAACGATCAAGCCAAACTCGTTGACTATGATCCTCATGAGGAAATACGCCATACATAGCGAAGCCTATTACGGTGCTATCCTTATATAAGCCTAATGGTGTAAAGCGCCGATCCATCTCCGCCTCTGCTAAGCATTGGTCTGTACTTTCAATAAAATTTTGCTGATTGTCAGCAATACGTAATGCTAAAATTTCTTGTTTGTTAAAAGCTGTAATGTCACGAATCTCCGTGAACATAATGTCAAAACCTTTCTATTTTTATTGTGAATAGGTACAATCTAAAGTATATAGTTACTATATAGTCAAGAGAGGATACTCAAAAAATGCTTAATAAAAATGTAAAATATTTTACAACTGGCGAATTTGCTAAAATATGTAAGGTTAATAAACAAACTTTAATTTATTACGATCAAATTGGCTTGCTATCTCCTGTTATGAAGGATAGTAAAGAGTATCGATATTATTCACTCGCTCAATATGATTTTTTTAGCGTCATTGAGTTATTAAAGGCTGTTGGCATGTCTTTGAAAGGTATACAGCAGTATATGGCGGAGAAATCACCTGAAAATTTTTTAGAATTGATGCATTTACAAAAGGAAATTGTCGCAAAAAAGCGGCGAGAACTGGAGATGATTGAAGGCATTATTGATGTCAAAATTGATTTAACGAAGGAGTCACTACAACTTGATTTTGATAGCATTACAATTGAGCATTTCCCAGAGGCAACCTTGTATTTAAGTCGAAATATTGAGGACTCAACGGAAGAACAATTCGTTAAGGCTGTCTCTGATTTTATAGATGAATTGGATCGCTCTCGCTTAGACACAGGTTATCCGATTGGTGGAATTACCAAAAGGGAGCAGGTATTAGCCGGTAACTATGATAATTATAGGTACTTATATATTGAGCAGCCGCATCCGCAGGAAGGTCATCCTTATTTTAAAGCAATTGAAGGAAAGTTTATTGTTGGATACCATGTAGGAACATCTACGACTCTGGAAGAGACCTACAAGCGATTATTCCAGGTCATGAGAGAAAAAGGCTATGAACTGGGGCAGTATGTTTATGAGGAATATATTTATGATGCGGTTATTAAAAATCGTGAAGAGGAATATGTAACAAAGATTATGGTGGAAATAAAAGAAGGTTGTTGATGCATCTCTGCCTATCAACAACCCCAAATATACTTAATGCAAAGTTAAGTTTATTTCCGGATGTGCCTTTTGTATTTTATTTAATTTATTGTCTTGGATTCCTTTTAAATTTTTATCGAAAAAGCCAAGTGATAATTCATTAATCAATTTATAAATTGCATTTACATCTGCCCCAGATTCATTAATAATCGGCGAAACGGCTGCTAAATCTGTAAAACTTCCGTGATTTGTTTTTGGAATAATAGCTGTGTAAACACCAGACTTTTCAATTGTTTTATTTCGTAGATAAGCTTCTACAAACAATTCATCACGATTACCAGGCTGCTGGTTATATGCTTCTTTCATAAAGTTTATGGATGCCTCAGCATTCATCAGCATAAAAGGCTTTTTAGGACCATTTTTTGGCATTGAATCGCCATATAACCCACCATCCATATCAATGGCTGCTTTAATACGATTATCCTTTACTAGCATTTGAGCTGAAGTAGCACCGCCAAAAGAATGACCTAGCATACCAATGCTATCATAGTCAATTAGTGAGGCTATTGCACGAAAGTTCTTATCAAAATCTCCTTTAATGACTTCATCTAAAACAAAAGATGCATCCTGCTCCCAAAGATGAATTCGATTATTCAAGAATGTAATGGTGTTTTCAATTGGTGTAAAATCAACCCGATCACCATCGGGGAATATTGTTGTTGCCGCGTCACCTGTAAAGTTAAGAGCAACGACAATATAGCCATGACTCACTAATTCTTCTAGTTGGAAGGTATTTTGTCGACTATATAAACTCATACCATGTGCAAATAATAAAAGTGGAAATTTTTCTTTAGACTTTATAGCTGTCGCATCTTGATAAGAATGGGTTTTCGTCAGTCCTAAATGCGTTGTTGCGATATTGGGAAAACCCTGTGTCGTTGCTAACTGTTGTGTTAACGCATCTATATCTTTAAAGTAGGGTGAAGGTTGTCCTGTCTCTTTTTCAGCAGGATAATAAACTTGAATCATCAGTTCGCGATTCACCTGATGATTAGGTACAACAAATTCTTTGCGATTCTTATCGGTCAGGTGAAATGTCTGTGTTCCTACTGTGTATTTTCCTGTTGGTTCAGGAAAAGACATGATTGGAAATAACGTTGGTAATGTGAACATTGTAATAGTGGCCACAACAATACCTGAAGTTTTAATTATTTTCATCCTTAAATTTTTTGAAACAATTGTACTTTTTGGCTTCACAAAAACTTGTAATGTTAATAACATCAAAACAAAATAAGCAGGGATCATGCGCCAGTTAGCACCAATTGTCATAATTGTTCCTATTAACAAAACATAATTGGTAGCTATCATAATAAGATTTATTGTAGTTACCCCACGTTGTCTAAAAGTTAGTGAGATACTCGATAGTATTAAAATAAGTGTAAATAGTACTTCTAAGGTTTTCATCATTTATCTCCTTTTTCATACATACAAATGTATGAAATTAATTAAAAATATTTTTAAGTATATATACATACGAATGTATGTATAAGATTAAAATAATAAACTACATATAGTAGTTTATTATTCCTGCACTTTATCAAATAATGCTAAAAAAACATCTTTCAATTCATCATTCATAAGTGGTATGCCAATCCCTTTGAACATCAAACTTATATGTTCAATTTTATGAATAAATTCGGCTCGGCTTACACGAAATATTTCAGGATTCATCCAAATGTCAAAAAGCATTGTAAAAGTTTCAGCTGCTTGCTTCGGGAAAGCAACTTGCAGTGAGCCGTCTTGATTGCCCTCATCAATAATTTTTTGAATTCCTGGTGCAACAACCTGAATTCCTTCTGTGATGCGGCTATAAACAAACTCGGCAGAATTCATTTTTAAATGAATCGAGGATAAGTTTTCTTCCTTTCCGCTTTGAGAAATTGAGAAAGAAATGCCTTGTCTTAAACGCTCTAAAGCATTTAAGTTTTCCAAATCTGAGATGTCATTAAAATAATTATTTGCTGTTAGCATTTCCTTTGTAATGGCATCAATAACATCAGCACGCGTTTTAAAATGATGATAAAATGCTCCTCTAGTAATATCCCCTACATCATCGACAATTTCTTGAATCGTTACATTATCCCAACCATTTAAAGTAAATAATTTAACAGCTGATTCAATGATTCTTTTTCTCGTAACTTCTGGATATTTATTTCTGGCCATAAAATATCTCCTTATAGATACATTCGAATGTATTTATAATAATAGGCGCATCCTTCCAAATTGTCAACATGATACGATTTATGAGAATTGCTGAAGAAAACTAGAAAAGAACAAGTAAAGGTAAGTAATTTAGCATATATTTTGAATTTAAATAGAAGTAAAATCCGAGTGTTTTTAGGGAAAGTAAAACCAAACTCTAATACATAAATGACTTCCTGACGATACATTAGTAGAGAAAAAAGTAGAGCATTATCCGAAATATTTTTCTAAGCATGGAGGAATAGATATGCAAATATGGGTTGATCGATGGACGCAATTATTAAAACAGCTTGAACAGCAAGGTGCTTGGATTCATCCACTGGAGATAAAGCCTATGGCTACTGTGCATGAACTATCAATGGTAGAGATGCGGCTCGGCGTTCCGATTCCTTCTGAGTTCCGTGATGTATTACTTCATTGTTCTCGACAAGTGGGGGTATATTGGTCTTTACCTGACGAGGCACTACTTCCTATTGAGCTGGAAGACACACCTTTAGGTGATTTTGGCTGGAGCTTGGAAGAACTCGAATTCCCTGATTTTGGCGGAGACAGTGATAATGCAAAAGAACAACTATACCTACAATTTCATACGGCTGGCAATGGTGATGCGCTACTTATTAAGATTGAGGATGGTTCCGTTTGGTATTGGAGTCATGAGGAGGATGAGTATGACCTTCTTGCCTTGAATTTTAAAGATTATGTAGAGAAAGCTACAACTTTAGGCTGCATAGGGGCAGATTGTGGACAGTGTCTACAGTTTTGTAGTGAAGGTGGACTAGATTTAAGTTTGACCACTTCTCAAATCTGGCTAAAGTGGTTTGAACAATATTTAACTTCAACATGGGAGAACGTTATGTATCAACTGGATACTTTACTCCTATATGTGTCGATGCATGGTATGGAGGATACTAGGGTTCGAGAAGCATTTACACGGTTAAATACTGGGAAAGTGTTTGCCGCACTTCAAAATCAAATTGAACAATCACGGCGTTTAGCGGATAAAGAAGTATGGTGCAAAGTGCTAGTAGAGGTTTGTGCAACAGAGGCAAGTCATTGGGTGATGACACTTTGGGAAGACCAAAATGATTTGCCTAATAGTATTAGAGATTATTTAACCGCCTACTGTCTACCAGAAGAAGTGGGGTTATCACTTGTTCTTCAAGATATTGAAAAAAGGAGAATTGAATCTTATATAGCTTTACAGCGACTACGTGATTTTCATAACCCAAGAACAATAGCATGGATGAAACGTTATGTTTCTTTTCCGATAGAGGGGTGGGATACGCTTTTAGTAGAATCACAGCCGAGTGCAGAAACTTTATTTGAGTGGTTGAATGGTAAGGAAGTAGAGCGTCAAATAGCAATACGAGCCGTATGCCAAATGTTGCAGCAAGGAATTAAACCGACAACTTCAGTGGATATGGAGAAATGGCTGTCATTGCTTACGTTTTGGAAGGACAATGAAGTACTACGAAAACATAAACAATTTTTTAGCCAAGCTCTAGAGGGCATTGAACTTTGGTGAAATCTAATAATTGTAAGGAGGAGAAATAATTGAACAATTTCACTATATTCGCTTCTATGAATAATACAAAAGAAATCGAATGTAAGATTTTCGATGTTTTTAGTAAAGGTTTTGCTATTGAAAAAAATGAAAATAACTATCTTATAAAATCCAAAGCATTATTTAACAAATATAAATTGATGGTTAGGGTGATGTCTGAAGATACAGACTCAGAATACTTTGTGAATAATATCCCTGGAATGATGAGCTATTACAACAGTATTCCATTTGAAGATAACCATTTAAAAGAATTAGTATTAACGCAAATTTCTGTGTTAAATACAGTC
>NZ_JAGXJV010000002.1:0-606321 GCF_019091145.1 Lysinibacillus sp. GbtcB16 | reverse complement strand
TTTTTTGAGCTCTTCCCTTTCGATCCTCCGCTCTTGCCTTTTTTCGCTCCACTTGGGGAGCCTACTTTCGGAATCATTCCCAGTAAGCTTCCTGCTAATCCTAATAGACCCATTAGGCATCACCCCCACCAACAGGGATCATACCCATCATGTCTAGGGCGGAATCGAGGTCTGCTTCCTCTTCCTGTGAAGCGACTGACACAGGGGCTTTGATGGACCCTTCCATCGTGACCGCCTGTCCCTGGATATCCGTAATGCCGTCAAACACTATACTACTGGAGCCGCAGGTGAATCGCATGGATTCGGCTGCACTCATGGACACTCGCTTCCCTGCGAAGGTGATCGTATCATTCGCTTTGACTAGCAGGGAGGGCTTACTATGCACAGTGATGCCGCTGTCCTGATGAAGCTGAAGAAAAACAGCTCCCTCCTTGGCCGTAAATGTCACGGATTGTGGATCTAGCTTCATGTCCTTCCCTTTTGGCGTACCCCAGTAAGACGTTTTCGGATCAGCCGTTTTTGGGTTGGCCTCGCCACCTTTTCGTACACTGTGGCGAACAATCGCAGCTTCCTCTCGATGTGTCGGGAAGGCAAGATGAACATGATCGCCCTCCTCTGGCGGACTGTAAAAACCACTATGTCCTTCTGCTGTATATGGCGTAGCCAGTGGGAACCAGGTAGCTTCTTCCTTTTTTTGCGCCTCATCTATGCTGAGATGGAGTCGTAACTGATCCTTTTTGACCTCTAATACCTTTCCTTCAATCGCAGTACCTGGTAGGAACGGAATACTTCGTCTATCTTGACGTATGCCTTTTTTGAACAGCAAATGATACTCATAGGTAAGAATGCCTTGCTTCATGTGGGCGATGGATTTGGCTACCACCAGCTCCTTACCTTGGAGCTGCACACGATCACCTAGCTTCAAAGTCTTTTTAGACTCGATCACATAGGCGACGGTATCCCGCTCCTCTATTGGCTGATCGATGTCATTGTGCTTACTATGTAAAAACTTAGAGCGATCCTTTAAAATCTCATAATTTGCCACTGATAGCTTTTCCATTCGTCCTTCAGGTAGCCCAAACCAGAATTTCGGCTTATCCGCATCCACTGCAGGGATTAGCACTGTCCGAAAATGGGACGCCATACGTTGTAAAAATTGCCAATCCGTCTCTTTATATTGTAATATAAACTGCTTGAGAGGAGTAGCCTTCGACACGGTATCAATGACATCTGCACCTGCATAGTCTTTTAAAACCTTTTTTATCATTGCCTGATAAGTCATTTTATTATGCTGAAAGGAACGGTATTTTTGTTTACAGTCTAGGGTGAACGTAGATGATACAGCCTCTAGTTCAATTTGATATACTCCCCTCACCATACGTACAGCCATTTCTGTAACCTGACCTTTAAAAAGTGTGCGTATTCGTTGCCCTTTATTTTTTTGAAATAGCTCTATTCGATCTGACGTACTAGCATGTCGCATACAACTGTCTTTCTTTTCAGCAGGGATGAATCCCTTTATAGTTAACCTTGCGTGGTCATTCACTGTTTGGGTCAACATAAGATGATGCAACGTCTGGACTTCATAGGGGGATACGAGTTCAAGCTCACCGTATCCGATTACTTCCTCGTATGTGTTCACATGAATTCCCTTCTTTCCTCAAGGGACAATGGATTATTCTTGTCCATCATCTTCTACTTTTATCGTTCCACAATACATACACATATTAATAGATTGACTAATTAACGCTGGATGATTTTCAATTAATTGATCATTCTTGCCATTAATCCAGGGCATCGTGATGACAGGTGTACAGGGCATTGGCTTTAAAACACCATTATTGTCAGCAGTGGCTGCCGCAACTATTGGATTTGCTAATGTTTGGCATAAGCCAAATGGTTGAATATTGTCATGAGGCTTATAATCCATCGTATTCATCTGTGCCTTATTTTTCGTATAAACCCCATGGCTGACTGGCATTTTTAATATACTTGTTTGATCACCTTGTGAGCAGGATAATTTGGCACCAGCTACCACATAGCTCCGTTGGTCGCCGCCCTTTGTCTGTAATTCTTCTGACATCAAAAAACCATCCTTTCTATACGTAAGCTGTTGTAACTTTTACTAAACATAGTTGACGATGATTAGAAAATAATTATTTCCTTTTCGCTTCTTGCCCTTTTCAAACTATTTTCCTACTGCCAGAATATCGTTCCATCTTCCTTCGGTCTGTATTTTCCGTAATCGTATTCCCCTAAAATCTCTGCGCAGAATGCTCTCTGCTAATTCAATATTAACTACTATATAGTTTTCTTTAATTCCCTCAATTTGAAAGATGGGATAAAGGGCTGCTAAATGCTCGTCTATTACTAGCTTTTTTAATGTTCCATCCAGATGAAATTCAGTTTGAGCAGAGAGACAAGGAACTTTTGGAGGAATAACTAGCCAATATAATGTTTGCATTACTTTAGGCATATCCATGAGAACAACCGCTTTGAATGGCATTTGTGGTTCGTATTTTTCCACTAATTGTTTAACAGCATCAGAAAAGAGCATGATTGGCTTTTCAATCAAATCTGTATACACCATCTCGCCTTTCTCTAATACAGGAAATTGGCGTTCGAGCTCCTCTAATTCTTCCATTCTTTCAATTGTTAGTAGCTCTTTTTTTATTACTTGGGCTATACCAACAGGCTCGACAGCATTTGAGATGCGTTCATCCTGAGATAGAATAAAATAGTTCATTTCTCTTCTCCTTTTTCACCATGTCTACTTCCAAATGACACTTGCTGACTGGAATGGATCTAGCTTTAAATATGGCTGAGCCTCCTTAGAAAACATGGCCTTTTCTAAATTGGCCCCTGCAAAATTCGTATTCCTTACATTTGCTCCAATAAAGCTGGCCCCTCGTAAATTTGCTAGCTCAAAATTAGCGCCTTCTAAATTCGCATTTGTAAAACGAAGCGGTAAATAGCCTGGTGATGCCCATTTCTGGCGATCTAGCAAGCCACTCGCTCCCTGTACCTGTTGAAGATTGGCTCCCTGTAACTGACTATTGCTAAAATCCGCCTCATGAATGGCGCTGAAACTCAAATCTGTGTCCATTAGCTGACTTTCCCGAAAATTGGCGCCTATCAACAGACATTCACGCATTTGACAGTTGGTTAAATTGGTTTTCTGAAAAAAGGCATAGCGCATATCCAAGCCCTCATACGTTCCGTCAGCTAAGCGTAATTGATTAAATACCTCATATGGATATTCATCCTCTAGCTTTTCTTCTAGCCAAGCCTTTATTTCATCACTATCCTTCGATGAAAAGTCCTCGCTATAAACTACTTCGTTCATATCCATAAACTCACCAATACGTATTTCGACAGCTACATCCCGCTCCAGTGCTAAATACTCTGGGCATCTGATGATGTCTGGAAGCGCATATCTAGCAAGACTTATTAAATATTGATGAAAATGGCTGGCGTCCTGAAGTCTAATGCGCTCAATATCTGCTTGCGTAATTGCCCCCATAAATGTTTTACTATACAAACTTAGCTCTTGGATGTATTGCTCTAAATAATGATGCACCCAGCTAGCATCATAGGTAGTTAAAAGAGGTTGTAGGTCAAAGAACCATTCGTCATCCGTAGCCTCTACTAAATAGTGTGGATTTCTCTCCAATAGCTCTGTGCGTAGCATCGAAAATGTAATATGGGCAATTGGTCCTTTCTGGTGAAACGATTGCTGCTGGGCTAGTTGCTGACATACCTTTTGAAAGGACGACCTAAAATCCTCGGCTAGTTGATCTTTGAAGGCTTGGAAAAAATCCTCGAGCAGCAAAAGATAGTTCAACCTTCTTTTTTCTACTTCTGTGTCATAAAAATGCTGTAAAATTTCCTGTGCCTGCATTTGTGACTCCTTCTTTCTCTTTTGTTCATCTTTAATTGGCTTTTACTTCTTTTCCAAAAATTTGCACACTGCCATTCATAGTAATTTTACTTTCTTTGCATTGTAATGAAATTTCCTCTTCTGCAGACAAAAGAATTTTTTTGCTAGCATTCACTGTAATATCTGCTTCGGATATAAGCTTAATCTCTTTTTTGCTATAAATTTCAATACCGCTTGCTTCATTTAAACGAATAAAAATATCGCCATCCTGTGCGGTAATGAGAATTTCTGTTGGACTTAATTTAATCTCTTTACCAAAGGCTGTCCGGTAATATTTCGTCGAAGGATCGTCTAGCTTATTAGTGGCCGTTGTATCCAAGTTTTTTCGTACGGAGGTACTAGCAATCGCCTCTTCCTCACGGTGAGAAGGAAAATAGATGTGGACAAAATCATTGATTTCCGGCATACAATACCAGCCACTATGTCCCTCAGCTGTATAGCCTGTTGAGTAAAGGAACCAATGTGCCTTGCCCTTATCCTGCTTGTCATCAATGGCTAAATGTACCTTAATATGATCCTTGGCGACTTCTAACACTTTTCCTTCTAAGGACAAGCCGGAAATAGTAGTGTTAAATAGCTCACTTTTTCTCATGCCATTTTTCGTTGACAGTGTATAGTAATGCTTCAGCAAGCCATCCTTCATGGTCGTATTTGCTTCATATATATAGAGAGTTTGTTTATTAAATGTAACGTAATCTCCTATCTGAAGGACCTTGTCACTTTCCACCTCATAGTAAAGGAAATCATGCTCTCCCATACCTTCATTACCATTCTCTGTATATACAAGATAGTCTGCTAATTTTTTTCTGGTCGTGTAATGATAATCTTCTAGCTTTCCTTTAGCACTTCCAGCTGGAACACCAAAATGGAACTTTGGCTTGTCAAAGGTAGCGGCAGGAACGAGCCCTGTATTAAAACGAGAGGCCAGTCTTTTTAAAAATTCCCAATCAGTCTCGTAATATTGAAGGGTAAACTTTTCTAATTTAGCACCCTTTGTAGCTTCATCAATAATGTCTAGACCCGGGTAAAAAGGATTTAACAGTTTGAATAATGCCTTATAGGTCATTTCCTTATCCTGATAGGAGCGATTTTTCTTTTTAATATCTAGCTGATGGGTACTAGAAGCCGCTTCGACTTCGATATAATAGATGCCACGCACCGAGGTAACCTTCACATTTAAAATAACACCTTTAAATAATGGAGAAGGGACACCGAGGTGGTTAAGCTGGTTTACTTCAATGGCAGATCGTGCCTCGGTCATTTCGACATATGTATCTCTCGCCTCTTCAGGCACAATCCCAGTAAAACGTAACCTAGCATGTTCGTTCATTTTTTTTGTAAGGCTGAGCTCTTGAATGCTGACAAGCTCAAATGGCGATATTTTTATATGATGATAAGCCGTCACTGCCCCACTCATAGCAATGTCCCTCCTTTTTCTTCACTTGAAGCGAATTGTAAGGATTCCATCATGGCTCTCGCGATAGGGCGCCAAGTGTCAAGATCATCCTCCATACAATTGAAGGTGCCAATAAGTGCTCGCCCTTCGACAGAGGCAAAGAACATTAAATTAAAAATTTCTCCATCAATGGCAGGGGTAATGACCTCTAAAAAGCCTACTGTTTTTGCGTCGATCGTCAGAACCTCTGTATCTAGCCAATCTGCTGACGGCTGAGCTTGTTCAAGGATGTCCATCATATTTTCTTGAAATCCAGCGACTCCCTCCTCGTTTAATCGATGTGGTGTCAAATTGAAGGCAAGATTGATTGATGAGGATGTATCTGTAAAAATTAGGTTTGGTCTACGCTCAGATGGGTACTTTAAGGACGCTAGTTCAGCAGACATAATAGAAAAAAGCTTTGGCATTCGTATTTTCATTTTGCCATCCAATAATGATTGCTCCATCACTTGTACTTCTTCATCATCAATGGTGATAACATGTTGGTAAATATCGACTTCTTGTAGATCTTCCTGTTCGTCTTGTTCAGGCTCCTGTTCCACTTGTAATGCCGCTTGTTGCTGGGCTAACTCATGTCGTTCCTGATCTCTCATTTCATTTCTTAATGCAATAATCTTTTCATCTAAAAATTTCATCCCACTCACCTTCCGCTTCTTCAACGTATTTTCATCAACTACTTTTCAACTAATCAACGATCATTCGCTTTGGTCTACCTGGACTAGGCATTGGACTAGCCCCAGTTCCACGACCACCATTTTTGGCTTCACCTAATATACGGTTTAAATATTTGTGAATTTGACTATTGGAAAATGGTTGAAACTCTAGCTCTAACCGATTACTTATGTACATTTCAATGACATATCGCTGTACTCGTTCTTCATTTAAACACGCTAAGGCAAATGTAATGTCATAAGTATTGGTTGGACGATTTTTTAATAATTCCTTCGCAAAACACTGTAAAACCTTAGGATGATAGGTACTTTTTTGTACACCTGCATATTCACAGTGAAGATAGTTAACGGTATTGTATTCAGTGGTATAATCCGAAAAATCAATGGGCTCTGATCGCAGTTTTGCGCCTACTTTTAATTTAAAACGTACTATTTCCATTTCATTTGCGGCAAGATACATGGAGTTATCAAGAACAATGGTCGTTGTAAATTGCGTGAAATCTAAATGATTTACCTCTTCAGCAAAACGTACTTTTACTATCATTTCATTGCCCGTTGCTTCATAGGGAAGCTCATAGCTACTATGGAGCATATAGAGTCTTTTATTATGTTTCATGATGCCCTTGGTCAGAATAATGCTTGTATCTGTTACATGAATATGACAACCCGCTATAATGCCGTTTGAGTATTCCTCGAAATAGAGGTCTAAAAATTCCCTCGGGAAATCCCGCAGATTCTCTAGCATTTCCAGCTTTAAAATTCTTCCTTTTTGAAAATGTGGATATTGATTCGTAAACATCTGTTATTCTCCTCTTTTATTTTTTAGCAGATGCCTACTTACTTTAATCCATCAAAGAAATCTAACTCTGATAGATCTGTTTCAAAGGCAAAGAATTCCTTGCTGCCAATAAACAGCTGCTCCTCTTTCCTAGCCACTGGTACTACATGGAAGCCCCAATGATCCTCTCCTGCGAAGACGAAAAATTTCACTTCACCATTGGTAATTGAATCTGTCTCGTCCTGTGGAATTTTATTGGAATAGAACGACACAATACTCTCATAAAGCACTGGCACAAAATTTTCCTGCCTATTGAAATAGGTGTACTTTTGGGTTGCCTGATGATCACTTCCAGTTAGGAAAAATTCGACCTCTGTGACTCCCCATGGGCGTGAAATAGTTCCATGAATTTGATTCAATCGTTCTAAGCTACTGATAAGAAGTTTTTCTTGCCTGTTATGTGTAAATGCACTAACAGAATAAGGTACTATAGGAGCATTATTCGTAACGGTAGTTTCAATCATGCCAATTTTTTTCGCATTTAAGTAACGCAATGCTCCTCTTAAGCAGGCAAGCTTTAATTCTGGCACTTTCCCTACATTTTCAGCCTTTTGCCTAAACTCAATGCTACGGCCTGGCACAAATTCTTTTAAAGCCTCTCGAAAGGCATCAATTTTACAGGATTGTCCAGTCAGCTTAATAATGGAATATTCACCAAGCATGCCACTTTCATAAAACTCCTCTAAAAATTCGCGTACAATATCGTAAATATCTGCTTTTATAAGATGATTGATTTCTTTAATATTGAAAAAAACATTTGGATAATCGTAAACATCTTTAAATTGATGATGCTCTAATAGTGATAAGCACCAGCGATCTACTGTTGTGATATTCAAATCGCTATCCTGCTGTGTATCGCTTTCGGAATAAAAGCGGCTTCTCAAAATACCCGTTTTGCGGAAAAATTCCTTCTTCATTTCCTCTGCCATTTCCCATAAAAAATAATGATTATTGCGAACTCTTAGATACTCATCACGTGTCCGATTTTCATATTCCTTAAAGCGTGTAGGAATGATAGATTCAGCATCCTCAAATGCTTTTTCGAATTGCTGGTAGACGGCCTCTACGCCATAATCATCTACATATCGGTAAATATCCTTTCCGGGGATATCAATTAACGCATCAATGTCATATGCATTTTTCCCTCGGCTATAATAGTTCGCAAAAACAATTTTCATAAATTGGAAGATGCGATATGTAATATTATTCCCCCCAAAATTGGTATCACCATTTTCATAGGTTGTATGAATATCAATTTTGTAGGAAATGTGGCCGTCCTCTATGCGAAACTTACAGGAAGAGAGGTCTGTCGTTCCCCCACCACAATCAATAACAAGTGCTTTGTACTCCTTACTATCCATAAAGCTTTGATTCTCTATTTGATTGGCGATCGTGTTATATAAAACGGACATCCCTTCATCGAGAGCATGCTCTGTTTCAATTTGATATTCAGGTAATATGGCCTGAAACATATCTAAAAATTGAGTTTTCAGCTTGACAGGACTTGAAATATGCAAATGTTTAAATCGACACTTAAATTGGTGCTCAGCCATACGTATGATATAAAGTAAAAATTCTCTTATGATTTGACTACGCGGGACAAGTGCTGTATTGCCATTTGCATCCATCACTTCTTCTAATTTTGCATAATTACTAACCCAACGCTTGATTCCCTGAAATTTAGTAGCCAAGGAGGTATAACTATTTTTTTTCATCACTTTAAGCGCTTCATAGCCAAAATGGTAGCTTACATGCTCTGTGTTCGAGCAATCTGCTACTGAAAGCACTGTGGGCACTACTTCAATCCATTCGTTTTGATGAAGTGCGTCTGGGAATTGTACAAAATTAATGCTATTCAGTTCAATCCTCTTGTTTAAAAGGTCATGGCTACAAGGAGATGCGACATAATCACTATCCAAAAAAACACCAGCTGTTGTATTTGTTGTACCAAAATCAATTGCAAGGATAGCATTTGTAGTCTCTAATTGCTTCATCTCTAAATCTGGTATCGGTACTTTGTAGTAATGTAAATTAGTTGGTGGTAGCGGGATTTCCTGATAGTACGTTTTATACATATACTCGGAATCTTGCTTCCGTAAAAAGATAAAGCTATAGTTTTTATTTTTTGTCTCACGTATGCCAAGTGCTTGATCGGCAGTTAAATAATAACTTTGTGGTCTTTCATCATCCTTTACAATATTTAAAATTCCACATAACTCTAGCTGCTCATTCACAAGTAATACATTGGATTCCACTAGAAACCCACCTGTTTCAACTACATATTGATCGGGTTTATCTATTTTCATACCTTTATAGACATTCATTTTGGCGGGGATTTTAATATCCCCATTATCAGAAAGCGGCGTCTTTAAATATTTTTGCAAAGCCTCTTCTACTCTTTCAAAGCCCCCATCTTGGTTCTCTTTTATGAGAAGATGTTCCTCAGCTCCACGATATCTTACAATCTTTTCAATTAATTCGTCCCTTGTCAGCGTATTAATTAAACCTGTTATGAGCTTTTCCTTATAACAAATATTTCTAAGCTGAAAGGTTGTCATTTCCATTAGCTCTACACGTGTATAGGTCATATATTTTTTTTCTGAATAACGCTTATTCAAATTCAATTTATACGAGTATTTGGTCGTCACCTATAGCCCTCCCTTGCTCTCTTTAATAAAGAGCTATTCGATCTAGCATCATCGTCTCTTCTATCCCCATAATGCCAAAATGGTATTGCCAATAAACTTCTATATGGTAGCCAACTGGCAGAAAAATCTCTTGAATGAGCTCAACCTTTTTACTATTTTTTTCTGTCTTTTTTTGCTGAATGTAAAGAAGTAACTCATCTTTTTCCTCGGACTTAACATAAATGAAACAATTATTAAAAATATTTTTCAGCGTGTCTTTGATCAGGTATATTTCCTCGCCTGTTTGATAGAGTCTAAGCATGTTTAATGCCACAATTTCTTGTTCCTTTTTAGAAAAAAGCTTAATATGATCGCGAACCCGTTTTCCAAATACATTTGCCTGAATATCCCTCAGGATAAAACGAATATAAAATTCTTTTTTATTCATACCTTGCATACGATCAATCTCAGCTAAAAAGTGTAAGGTTATATCTAATAGGCAGTCTCTAAACTCTTGATCTGATGTATGATCAGGATGAAACAGGTCTTTAAAGATCTGAAAATAACGATAATAAGGATTTACTTCAACATGCTGCTCTACTACCTGTGAATTTAATAGCTGTGGACTAAGCTCCATATACGGTGAATAGATTTGAGCTAGGTGAAAGTAAATATCCTTTGTTTGAAAGCCTTCATCTTCTGTTTTAATTAGTAAATCCCAAATAAAATTCATAGCCATTTACCCACACATTTATATTCCATAAAATGTCTTTGTATTTCAGCAATCAGGAAGCTTAATACATCATTCGCAATAAAGTCTCTATCTTGCTTTGCTATGAATTGCAATAGCATTGTTTTTTTATAACTGTTGCCTTCTTGTCTATCCATTAAAAATGGTTGAACAAGGTTATGACTACCTGCTAATTCGTATTCCTCGAAAACATCAATTTTCACTAGTTCAAGCATATTTGCTGCCTCAAAGGAATTTATCAGTCGAATAATTTCACCTTTTGTAGAAACGTTTTGATTATTTTTATAAGAAAGCTTGTGCATAAAATAGTCATTACGTCTATTTGAAACTAGCGCAAAATTTAATTTGCCAATTTGTTCCTGCTCTACTTTAGCTATTTTTAATAATCGCCATTCTCCCGATTGCTCTAGTGGCGATACAATTGTCAGTTCATGGTCTGAACGTTTTACATACCTAACATTTTCCTCTTCCGTATCAATGACATAGCCATGTTGGTTACCCGTTTTTCGTAATGATAAGACATGCTCAAAATTGACTCTATCTATAGCCGGGAATGGAAAACCACTATTCTTCACCACATGGGGTTGAATATTCCAAAGGGGCACCATGTTCAATCGTTTGTATTGCTCATATTCCTCTAAATCAATCGTCACTTCTTCTATTTCCACATCTTCATGTAACGGCGGACAGTCTACAACGATGACATCCAGAAATTTATGAACAAATGGATGATTAATCGTTTTCCAAGGAAGGCCATTTATTTGAAAAATAGAGTACAGCTTTTCGATTTCCTTTACATAACGATTATTCTTTATCAAGCCAACTTGAATCTCAACCTGACCCTCAGACGTCTTTAAACTACCTCTAAATATTCTTGGCTGTACAAGTAAATGTTGAATCACATCCGAATTACACGCTAAAAATATAGTCATGAGCATCGCCGGTTCATGCTTTTTAATGGACCCAAGAAGCTTATCCGTGTATATTTTTTTCTCCTCTACATCTGTTGGACATATTGGAAATAAACAATCATGGATGGGATCGACATCCTCCCTAGGAAGCAATGTTGCATAGATATCGTATTTATTCTCTATATCATCCATCTCATTGAAAATACGCTCCTCAAGCTTGCGGTTCATATCCTCTTGATAGTCGATAAGATTTACAAAGACACCACTTACAATATCCTTTAGTAATTGACGTTGCTCTAAATCTTCTATTTTTCGTAAACGTTCGAACATAAGCTCTTTTAACAATTTACTTTCCTTCTTTCATAAGCCTAAAATTTGAATGCTAACTTGCATCTGGTGCTTCATCAATTGGTAAGTCTGCCTCGTTTGGGATACCATTTTCCGGTGCTTGTCCTTGTGGAATAGGATTCAATTTATCATTTACATTCATAATTTTTCTCTCTAGCCCTAAAACCTTTGCCAATAATTCTGTTTCCTGATAAATCTCTTGAGCAAGCGTATAGGATTCTATTGCTTTTGCGTATTCCTGACGGGCATAGCTCTGATCGCCATTCTTTTCTAATCCTTCTGCCTTTAATTCTTTTTGGGCCTTTTCTAATTCTTTTATTTTCTCCTCTGTGTCCTCTATTTTTGTTTTAATCTGTGGCTCGCCAGTAAATGAAATAGCTAGTGCTTTTTTTCTAGCCTTTTGGTAGATAGCTAAAGCACCATTATAATCCTCAGCCTCAAAGCGAAAATCAGCATCCTTGATGGCGTCAACAATCTCAACGATGGAATCCATATTTTCAATTCTTTGTATTACCTCTCCCTTGCCGAATCCATTAATGAGCTTTCCTTCTTTTTTTGCTTTTTCATAGTGTTCCAACGCCTCAGCAAATTTTCCAGTTTCCGCTGATTGATCCCCATTGATAATGAGTTGTGTCACTCTTAATTTTCTAGCTAGTAAATTTCTATGTATAGGATCTTTCAATTTCTTTGCCGCATTTCGGCCCTCACTATATGCAAGGAGTGCTTCATCATAATTTCCATCCTGAAAATATTGATTGCCGCTCTTTTCATGATCCTTCATTTCTACTGATAGCTCAGCAATTTTTTTAGCTTGTTTTGCTTGATAAAAAATGGTGCTACCACCTACAACCAACGCTACTACTAATGCAGCAGCAATCATTTTTATATACTTTTTCTTGTTTTTATTTGTTTCCTGATAAACTTTATTAACAAATACTGCAGCAACCGTATAGTTTTCTACCACTTTTCTTTGTCTACTTAACAAAATTTCTTCCAATAAATCGGTATATTGTTCTGAATCCTTTACACCTTCAAGTGCATCGGCCATCTCAATCTCACTAACATCCTCCCAGAATCCTGCCGTACAAAGTAATAAGGCATCCCCATCCATGAGCTTCATTTTCTTAGACACAAATGGTTGAAAATTATTTGGCTTCCCAAGATAATTTAGCAAATTCCCTCTCTCTTCATGCTGGCTAATATCTAAGGATCGATTTCGATTGTTGACAATTTCCTGTGCTAAACTTTGGTCTGTGCTTTTGTAGGTTAATGTGCCATTACGGAAATGATACAGTCGTGAATTTCCCGCTACTGCCACAATCATCTTTGAGTAATCTGAAACAACTATGACAACACTAGCCTTCAACCTTACACGTAAACTTTGAGCTTGAAGTATATTTTGTGCATGCTTGAGATATTTTTTGATACTTCTTCTCGACATAGTTGGTTTTTCCATAAAACGTTCCAAAATAGCCTTTACCGCAAGCTCGGCACTGCTAATTTCCTGATCCGCATCTAAGCCCTTTATGGCTACCCAACAAGCAACATCATCAAGTTCTGTATACGCAAAGTAGTCTTTATTTTGCAGAAAGGACCCGGCTTCAGATAGAAAACTAGTTTTAAAGTCACAATTTTCCTTTCTCATAAGTCTCCTCCTTCTCTATTCCACCGTCACCATATTTTTTCCAAAATCAAGATGGTCGCATTGTCTTGATTCTTTAGGCGTTTTTGTTCAACGGCTTTTATAATGTTTTGTGCTAAATCATAGGGTGGAGCTTGCTGAGAGAGGATTTTTTCCATTTCAACCTCTGTTAAAGCATCATAGATTCCATCACTAAATAGGCAAACCTTGTCTCCTTTATGTAGTTGAATAGGATTATTTCCGGTATCTAGATTTTTAAAGCCTGCATATCCCAAATAATTTATTAATCGCTTTTTCAACGGATTTTCCTGCACTTCAAGTTGCGAAATTTCACCCGCAATATAACGTTCAGTTAATACCGATTCAAAAATATGTTTTTGGTTAATCCCTAAAAATTCACCGTTTCTAAAAATCGTGATAACACTATCACCTACCGCACCCCAATGTAAGTAGCCATCATTATCAATAATGGCAGTGACTAATGTTGTTCCTCCATTGGAGCCATTCAAGTTTTCTACAATCATATGATTACTCGACATAGCTGCTTTCTTAAAAAAATCTTGTAGCTGATTGAGGCTACCAAGCTTTTTAAATTCTTCTATAAATGTGGTCACTGCGATCGTACTGGCCATGCGACCATTAGCTAACCCACTAATCCCATCTGCAAGCACCGCCATTGTGCCATGTGCCGTCTCAGCAGTTGAGAAATAATCATCCTGTTCATCCCGCCTTCCTATCGTTTGACCATTGCCGATGTAAATTTTCCCTTTTTCCATTTTTTGAGCAAGGATACCTCGTATGATAAGTAAAAAAATAAGTACAACAATAAAAATTAATGCAATTATGTAAGGTACTAGCTTATGGTCCATTCGTCATCATTCCTCACTTTGATTGTTTTCCCATTCAAAGTGGACGCCACAAAGTGGAATAAATAAAAACATACTTCTCCCTAACTGAATAACATCATAGGCTGCTAATTCAGTTGGTGTATAAACCGCTTCATTATTTAGATAGGCTAGTCCTGATGCATCTCCGGGTAGCAAGTAAAAATTCCGTTTTTTAGGATCATATACAATGACTGCATGATTACGTTTAGAGATGGAATTGTCTCCAGCAATTCGAATATGCATGTCTTCTGCCCTACCGATAAAATTCTTTTCCGATAAGATCCGATAATCTCTCCCCATTTGTGGTCCTTCAATACAAACCAACCATCCTGTAACAGGATCAATCCCATCCATTTCGCCTAAATAAGGTAATGTTTTATCATCTGCTTCAGCGACAGGTGTGGATGGACTATTTTGTCTTTGCTCCTGCTCCACCATGACATTACAGTACGGGCAAATATTACGATGTCTCCTTGAACTAAACATATGACCATTTGTACATCTAATTAAACTCATTCCAAAATCCCCCATCTATGTTGCGAATTTTTTCTCTATTTCACCAAAATTCGCGTATTTGCTATGTATATCGTATCTCCATTACCTAGTGGGTATGGAATCTCTTGTTTTAATCTATTTTTCACACGCTTATGCGCCTTTTTTAAACCTACCCCATTAACAGAATCAATATCCTCTACATACCAAATACCAGCTACACAGTTGAGGACCGCATGTTCATAATTAACAAGAGATTCATATTCTGTTCCACTTAAATCAATATCTGCCTTATATTCAGCTGAGCTTTTTCCTATAAGTAATGAAATTTGATCACCAAGCTCCCATTCATCCACTTCCATCCCACTTTCATTAAGGAGAACAAGCTTAGAAATGTCCTTGTTTGTCATAGTTTGAGTAATTGCTTTTGCCTCGTATTTGAGAGAACCATAAATAATAGCAAGAATGACCATTACTGTGCCAATAACAAATTTTAAAAGAACCTCCTGATTCATAACAAAAACATATAAAATGAAAAAGAAGGCAATTGTGACAATAATGATATCGATAATTTTTATAAGCATTTTTTTTCTTGCATTTTCACTGTAAGCTTCAGTTGGATATTGATCATACATGTAATCACACTTCCTCACTTTTTACCATTTGATTATTTATTAAAAAAGCGCTCAAATAAATCCGTTGTGTCCAGGGGATTTTTCTTCCCATTTTTATGTAGAGTTGAGGACATTTCTTTTGTTTTCGGATTGAAGCCAAAAAAGTGTTCAAAGTTTTTTTCAATATTATTTATATTAAAATCTGGTTTTTTGTCTGCAGATTGATGTCCATTAGAATGTCTTTCATCCGTTTGCTTTGATTGCCAGCCTGTACCTGGATCATCGAGACTAGCATCATAGGGCTCTCTCAATGCCGGATCTTTCAGTACTTTATAGGCTTCTGTAGCTTTCAAGAAAATTTCTTCTGATTCTTTGTTTCCCCCACTTACATCAGGATGGTGCTTTTTGGATAGCTTCCGATAAGCGAGCTTTATTTGATCTTGTGTGGCATTTCTACTAACACCTAAAATTTCATAATGTGTTTTCATCTTTTCAACCCCAATTTAGGATTATTAAAAATTATCTAAGGAACTAAATAAGTTCCTTAGATAATTAGAAGAGTTTTATCAAGCTACAACCTTAGACAGCGTAGCCACCCTCGATTTTTGCCAAGTCTGTTTTGTCTTTCTTTTGTTTAATGAATAAGTAGAATTCACCAATACCCTCTGTATCTCCATATCTTTCTGTGTAATCCACAACAAAAGCATTTGGGAAATGAATTTTTCTTACTACTTGATCCGCTGAGATAACCTCTAGTGTTACTTTACGGTAACAATCTGCCTTTTCAGCAGGTACTAATGACCATAATCCTAATTTCATCGTATCATCAGAATTATCCCCATCAGTAGCAGTTAGAATTTTACCTTTTACCTTTAAAGTTGCTCCAACATCTGTAGAGCGGGCATTAGAATCGTTTGGCGTATCTGTCTCATACTCGACAGTCATAATGCTTTCTAACCCTAATTCAATTGCTTCTGATCCTTCTACTTTTAATACAAAACCCATTTTTAGTTCCTCCTAATTTGTGTTGAATGACTCCCATCTTCTTTGATGAATTAAGTTTAAGCATAGCTATCTCATTTCACAGAGCAACGTGTTAAAACAAGCATTGTGAAATATGTAATTTTTCATCTGGATGATGTTAGTCGATTCATATTTATGTTAAAAGATTTATTATTTAATAAATCTTAAACATCCTACGTAAATTTGTAATGATTGAAATAAATAAATTGTTAGGCTTTAACAGCGCTTGTCCCTTTAGTAATCGTGACTTCAAGATTTTTGACATTCCCATTAAACACAAGATCAATTTGACATAGACTTGTTTTCTCATCAATGATGTAACCGATATCGTCTCCATCATGGATAATAGAGTTTACATGTCCTTTATCATTTAGCCACTTACTTTTTTGACTGCTTGGATTATTACTAAAGAAACGAACAATATTTTC
The DNA here is from genome assembly GCF_019091145.1 of Lysinibacillus sp. GbtcB16. Classification (NCBI taxonomy): domain Bacteria; kingdom Bacillati; phylum Bacillota; class Bacilli; order Caryophanales; family Bacillaceae; genus Lysinibacillus; species Lysinibacillus sp. GbtcB16. The sequence goes on along the minus strand of NZ_JAGXJV010000002.1, from coordinate 589,693 downwards.
ATGCTTAAAGTCTCCTGATTGGAAACGAAGGATTCTTTCAATATACGTACTAACTTGAGTTTTGTAGATTGAATCAAACCCATCCTCTTCCATTGCTAGGCTTCTTGCTTTATAGACAGTTATACGTCTAATATCTTTATCCTGTAGTTGAGCATTTTCAGAAGAGAATACAAAACCAAAGCTTCTGCTATTGATAGCATCCTTAATATTATTCGTAAAACCAGAAATCTCTTTTGCCATAGTTGTTACTGCTCGTAGTGAATTATCTCCGGCTTCAATATCGAATCGAACTCCCGGATAATTTCGTTTTACATTTCTAAATGATTCTTTTAAATACTCTGGACATTGATAGGCCGATACGATACCTGCTGCAACATAGCTAGCATCCACATAAACGCCTTCAATCCATAGTTTTAAGATATCTTCTTTCTCTTTTGATAAACGTGCTCCATTTTCAGTAGTATGCATACGTGTATCAATCACGACTCCTGATTTATCTTTAGGAATAATCGTAAAGTTTGGTAAACATGGTATAGCAAACTCGCTATAATCCTTTCTAACTAGTACAGAGCATTTATCGATTAGACGATCAATACCAGCTGTTGCAATCCCATTGAAGGTTGTTTCTTCTTCAGCCATAAAGTTAAAGAAAATTTGCACCTTGTAATCTTTTATAGTGTCCAAGAGAATGGATAGTGATTCCATCGTATTACCCTCTTGCTTGGTCACTTTATCGTTTCCTTTGAATCTAGATCGACTTACTTTCATTTTTCCAGATGCTTCAAGTTCAAGGGCTGGTACAATTCCATACCATACCGTATCTGTAAAGTCGTTTTTCGAGTTCACAGTGTTTAAGTAAGTACGTAATCTCGGTAGGTTATTACTTTTTACCAGCATATCTAACTTCGTGTTAGTGACGATTAATGAAGGTTGCATACCTTTGTTTTTAGTTGCATATTGATCAAAATACATTTTGATCCCTAATAATTTTTCAACTAAAGGTTTAACCGTTTTGACAAATTCATCCTTTGCATCCTTATAGAATTCAAGATATGTATTGTAGTTTTGAACTTCTGTTTCTACATCAAATTCAGCTTTAATTGCTGGAAGCGGCGAGAATGTTCTGACGACTAAATCTTTCACATAAGAAGATGGTGATTCAGTTATCGCTTCGTAATCTTCCTCAAATACAGTACTTAAGCCATAATTACTATTTTCCTCAATGACCATTAATTCTGCACTATTTGTTTGTGGTGCCTCAATGATTTTTAATTCACCATTGTCACCAATTGAAAGAGTACCTATTTGTAACTTTTCAGATTCTCCTTCATCTTGACTAGCACCCAATAATAATCTTGTTTTAATATCCTCAATTGCTAACGGTAACATCGCCATCACATTGTTATAGTTTCTACTAGCTACTTCAAACATAAGATTAAGCTTGTCACCTGTATCTAATTTCTTAGGGTCGCCTTCATCTAGCTTGTCATATTCACCATACAGGTAATGAATCTCTTTACGTACTTGACGAATGTCATCCATGACTTTTTTAGGAGAAATCATATCAAGTAAATTTTCAAATTTAAAATCTACATTGGCAATTCCTTGACTTCTTTTTGTATCAATGAGCGTAAATAGCATTTTTAAAAAATCATTATTTTGGTCAATTGCTATTTCAGAAATACAATCATCTTGAATTCCTTCTGGCTTTTTTAAGGTATACATGACTTTTTGATTTGCGGCATTGTAAAATGAGTAAACCGTGGGAGAAAACTTATCTAAAAATTCATCGAAACTTTTTACAAGAAGACTTTGATTAATTTCTTTAATTTTTTCATCACTTAGACTATCAATTCCTTTGACATCTCCAACGAGCGTAATTAAATCCAATTTCTCAGGATTTATTTCTTCAAAGAGCATAGTTCGGTTTGTTTGATTAATAATCTCCATTCATTTGGCTGTATAATTCTACAGCCATCCCTCCTTTAAAACGAATTCGAGTTGTCATAAACATTAGTAAGTAAATGAAAGATAAGAGCAAAAGGATTACAGCGTTGGATATTGTACAACCACTTCAAATGCTATTGTTTTATGAATCTATTCTCACAGTCATTCACAAAGTAATATAGAACAATAAAACATAGTAGTAAAAATATACCAACAATAAACAAAGCTATGTAGTGAAATTGAAATTAATTTATAAGAATCGCTGTCCAACTTTATGCATCTTTCATACAAACTTAACGAATGATTAATGTATCACAAAGGTAACTATACAATATCTAAAATCAATGTCAATATTTTCTATAGAATATATTGTAATCAAAAACATTTATAAGGTTGTTTAGTAAAAATATTACATGGTAATAATTATGATATTTTATAGACAATTTATGGCTTTTATAATATTTTTTTATAAAAAAAACAGCTTATTGTCCTAAATACCTTAGGTCATAAGCTGTTTTTTAAAAGTTACAATATATAGTTAAAATGGATAAATAGTATGAAACGAATAGTAAATTTGGTCATTTAGAATCAAATAACTTAAAATAGTTCTTTTTACATTTGAACTTTATTTCAATAATAATCATGTATTTAATAAATTTTAGGGAAGAACATCTTTTTTTAGGCTCTATCCGCAATCCCCACATAATAGTAGATGACATAAAAATGCTCACTTTTTCATTATATTTTCTAACATTTTCAATTTTATCCTCAATTACCCTCTGTGAAATATCTAATGGTATTTCATTCGTTAAAGCATAGTATAAGGTTGCCATCAAGCTATAAATATCCGTATAAACATCTTGCTCTCCTTGCATGGAATACTGTTCAAGGGGAGAATAGCCTGGACTAGTAAATATCGGATATTTCATCCCTGTCTTATAATAAACGGCAGATCCAAAATCTAATAAATAGGGTTGTCCCTTAGCATCAATCATAATATTACTAGGTTTTATATCCCGATGTATGATTCCCTTTCCATGTAAATAAGTAATCGCTTCTATTAAGGGTAAAAATATATCTTGATAGAGAAGATGTCTCTCACTCAATGAAAATCGTTGTATATATTGCTCTAATAAAACCCCTTCATAATAATCTGTGACTATATATATGGAACCATTTTCAAAAAAATGATGTCGATATGTAACAATATGTTGATGGTTCAGACGCTGTAACATTAACGCCTCATTCAAAAACCTTGCTTTTAAATCCTCAAATTTCCCCTTTGTTGAGGGCAAACGATTGATGACAGACTTATTATCCAAATCTCGTAAAGCTATCTCTAATGGAAAAAACTCCTTTATGATAATTTCTTCTCCGGTGCTTATGTATTCAGCGATATAAACAAATGATAATTTACTCGTAGCAAGAAGTCGTTTGATGCTGTATGTATTATTTAATAGATTATTTGTTGGTAAACTCAATTCCGCTGATGTTGTTTGCATGTCAATCCCTCCTTCCACAATCCATCTAAGGGAAATTATAACAAAAAACTCATATAAAAACCGCCCACTAAAAAAGTGAGCGGTTTGTCAATTTTAAGCTTTTTGATAACGTAGTACAGGTGTACGAGCCGCACGTGTTTCGTCTAGGCGAGAAACAACTGTAGTATGTGGTGCTTCTTGAACGATGGATGGATTTTCCTCCGCTTCCTTCGCAATTTGAATCATCACATCGCAGAATGCGTCTAATGTTTCTTTAGATTCTGTTTCTGTTGGCTCAATCATTAACGCCTCTTCCACATTTAATGGGAAGTATGTTGTTGGTGGATGGTAGCCAAAGTCTAACAGACGTTTTGCGATATCTAGTGTACGAACGCCTAATTTCTTTTGGCGATGACCAGATAAAACAAATTCATGTTTACAGTGACGGTTATATGGAAGATCGTAGAATGGCTCTAAACGACGCATCATATAGTTGGCATTTAATACAGCATATTCTGTTACAGCTTTCAGGCCATCCGGACCCATTGTACGGATGTACGTATAGGCACGGACATTGATACCAAAGTTACCATAGTATGGTTTTACTCGTCCGATAGATTGTGGACGGTTGTAATCGAAATGGTATGCGCCTTCTTCTGTTCTTACAAGTACTGGTTTTGGTAGGTATGGAATTAAATCAGCTTTTACGCCTACTGGACCTGAACCTGGACCACCACCACCGTGTGGACCTGTAAATGTTTTATGCAGATTTAAATGTACACAGTCAAAGCCCATATCGCCAGGACGTGCTTTACTCATAACAGCATTTAAGTTGGCACCATCATAGTACACTTTACCGCCAACAGAGTGGATAAGCTCCGCCATTTCGATGATATTTTCCTCAAATAAACCAAGTGTATTCGGGTTTGTTAACATTAAGGCAGCCGTGTCAGGACCTACTACTTTGCGAAGGTCTTCAATATCAACTAAACCAGTTTCATCTGATTTAACTGTAATTGTTTCAAAGCCTGCTACTGTTGCTGAAGCTGGGTTAGTTCCGTGAGCAGAGTCAGGAACGATAACTTTGTTACGGTGACCTTCTCCATTTGCTTCATGGAAAGCGCGGATCATCATTAATGCTGTCCACTCTCCATGTGCCCCTGCTGCTGGCTGTAATGTCACTTCATCCATACCAGTAATTTCTACTAATGACGTTTGAAGATCATAAAGAAGCTCCATGGCACCTTGTGCTGTTGACTCATCTTGTAGTGGGTGCACATTGGCAAAGCCAGAAAGACGAGCTACCGCTTCATTAATTTTCGGATTATACTTCATCGTACAAGAGCCAAGTGGGTAGAAGCCAGAGTCTACACCATGATTTCTACGAGAAAGTGCTGTGTAGTGACGCATGATATCAAGCTCAGATACTTCAGGTAATTCTGCTGCCTCTGTACGTACTAAATTAGCAGGTAGTATATCTGCTAGATCTACTTCAGGTACATCAAGCGCTTCTAAACTATAGCCAACGCGACCTTCTTTTGAAATTTCAAAAATGAGTGTTTGATTTTCGTTATGCATGAAGAGCCCCCATTTCTGCAACTAGTGCATCAATTTCTTCTTTTGTGCGTAATTCAGTCACAGCAATTAGCACATGATTTTTAAGAGAGTCATAATTTTGACCTAAAGGATATCCACCAATAATACCTTTTTCAATTAAGCCTTTATTGATTTCCTTCACACATTTATTTGTTTTCACTACGATTTCATTAAAATGTGCACCTTGGAATGCTACTGTAAAGCCTGCTGCTTCAAAGGCATTTTTTGCATAACGTGTTTTCGCAATATTTTGTGTAGCCATTTCGCGAATACCTTGTTTCCCTAGAGCTGTCATCGCTACAGAAGCTGCAAGCGCAAGAAGTGCTTGGTTCGAACAAATATTAGAAGTGGCTTTATCGCGACGGATATGTTGTTCACGTGCTTGTAGTGTTAATACATAACCACGACGTCCTTCACCATCTACTGTTTCACCAACAAGACGACCTGGCACCTTACGCATTAATTTAGTTGTCACAGCAAAGAAACCACAGTGTGGACCACCAAATGCTTCAGAGATACCGAAAACTTGTGCATCACCTACACAAATATCAGCTCCTAGTTTACCTGGAGGAGTTAAAATACCTAGGGCAAGTGGGTTAGACGATACTACGAATAAGCTTTTTGCTTCATGCGCAATATCACCAATTACTTGAATATCCTCAACTTGACCAAAGAAGTTTGGATATTGAGCAATAACTGCTGCCGTATTGTCGTCAATTAGATCTTTTAAAGCTGCAATATCAGTCACACCATCTTTATGTGGAATTGTAACGATTTCTATAGATTGACCATAGGCATATGTAGCCACAACATCACGATATTCTGGGTGTACCGTTTCAGAGACTAAAATTTTCTTACGACGTGTATGTCCAGCTGCCAACATTCCTGCTTCAGCCAATGCTGTACCACCGTCATACATAGAAGAGTTAGCAAGATCCATACCCGTAAGCTCTGCAATCATTGTTTGGAATTCAAAAATAGCTTGAAGCTCACCTTGTGAAATTTCAGGTTGATAGGGTGTATAAGCTGTATAAAACTCTGAGCGAGAAATAACATGATCCACGATCACGGGCTTGTAGTGGTTATAAACGCCTGCACCTAAAAACGATGCATTCGCATTTGTGTCTTTGTTTTTACCAGCAAGTGCCGTTAACTCTTTTAATAAAGCAGATTCCGATTTTGCTGCCTTGATGTCATAAAGGCCTTTAAAACGTACTTTCTCTGGAATATCCTCGAATAATTCATCAACTGAGGATACACCGATTACGTCTAACATTTCTTTTTGATCTTGCTCCGTCATTGGTAAATAACGATGTTTCATAAATGTAGGTCCCTCTTTTCAGCTATTATTTTGAACGCTTGTAAAACGGTGTTTCAACTGTAATCACTTTTAGTTGCTTACCACGGATTTCAATTTCTAATTCATTTCCGATAGTTGCGAATTGACTGTCAATTAACGCGTGACCAACATTACGTTTTGAGGAAGGAAGCTGTGTTCCTGTTGTAACTTCACCAATTTCCTGACCATCTTTAAATACTTTATAGCCATGGCGTGGAATCCCTTTATCGATCATTTCAATGCCGACTAGTTTGCGTGGAAGACCATTTTCCTTCTGAGCTACTAATGCATCATGACCAATAAAATCTTCTTTATTTAATTTCACAGCAAAGCCAATACCTGCTTCAAGAGGAGAAATGGTTGCTGATAATTCTTGACCGTAAAGTGGCAGACCCGCTTCAAAACGTAGTGTATCTCGACATCCTAGACCTGCAGGAACAACACCTTTGTCTTGACCAGCATCCAAAATTTTACCCCATAGCGCTTTAATATCTTCTGGTGCTCCATATAATTCGAAGCCATCTTCTCCTGTGTATCCACTACGAGAAACTAACACTTTATGTCCTGCAACTTCTACATTCTCTTGGAATCGGAAAAATTTAATGGCACTTACATCAGTTGAAGTTATGGATTGAAGAACTTCCTCTGCTAAAGGTCCTTGTAGGGCAATTTGTGCATAGGCTTCCGATTGATTGTCAATCGTCACATCATATTGATGTTGATTTTCCAGCATCCAATCATAGTCTTTTTCGATATTTGCTGCATTCACGCATAATAAATAGTGTTGATCTGCTAGCTTATACGTTAGTAAATCATCGACAACACCGCCGTCCTCATAACACATTGCTGTGTATTGTGCCTGGCCAGTAGCTATTTTTGAAACATCATTGGATAAAAGATTTTGTAAAAAATCTAATGCATCGGGACCGGTTACTAAAATTTCACCCATATGGGATACATCAAATAATCCCGCACGATTACGTACTGCATCATGTTCATCTTTAATAGAGGAGAATTGAACTGGTAATTCCCATCCACCGAAGTCAACCGTCTTAGCACCGTATTTCGCATATTCTTCAAATAGAGGTGTACGTTTTAATTCATTCGTCATTCTTTTTTGCCCCCTTATTGTTAGTTACATTTTTACTGGTAGTAGTTCGTCTGCTTTTTGTATGGGTACAATCATGACTTAGCAAAGTAATAAGGTTCACGGCGTACCTAAAGACATAAAAAAAGACAGACGAACCCCTTTTCGGGATTCTCTGTCCTTGCACCTGAAAGTTACACCAGACTAACTCGCATGGTTGATACTGCCAATTAGTCGGCTTTCCCCTTTGGTGGCTGCTATTGTTATACTACAGCTCTCTCCAGAGTTGCGTCTTATACGAGTCCTTTTACCTGAGAGATTCATAGCCATTGCTACTTGCTCCTTCGGTGGCGTTTAATTACGCTCTCTCCCCGTATAATCATCCGCCCAAGATACATCTTGGTACTATTTAGTATTCAATGAACATTTAGTTACTTATTTGTCTATATCCTAACATTAAATGCATTGAAAAGGCAATCATTTTTTAAAAGATAATAAAATACGAACATTAATTGACTTTATATCCTTCATCGTTCGTTTTTAAGTCTTTTTACTTGGAACACCAAATACTCTAAAATTTGACGAATGGTTCTGCCCTCTGTCAGGACCTGAATATGCCCTGCATCACGATAAAACTTCCTTCTGTAATGATACAGACTTTCTAGCTCCTCTTTTGTCGAGCTTTGTACGATCGGTCTGTTAGGATCATGCTGAACTCGTTTATAAATATCCTCAAACGAAGCATCTAAAAAAAATACTAAGCCACTACGTCTCATAATTTTTCGATTTTCAGCATTCATCGCAACTCCACCGCCCGTAGAAATAATACAAGCCTCATCGCGGAAACTTTTCAAAAATTCTGTTTCTATTTTTCGAAAATGGGCCTCTCCGTACTTTTCAAAAATCTGCGGGATGGACATTCCTTGCTGTCTCACTATTTCATGATCCATATCATAATATGGCATCTTTAATAAAAAGCTTAAACGTCTTCCTAAAGCACTCTTTCCACTACCCATAAAACCAACTAAATATATTTTTCGCAATTCGAATCACCTTCTTATAACTACGATTCTACACTGTCTGACAAAATTTGTCCCAATAAATTTATCGTAGCTTGAACATTCAATTTTTCGAGCCCATCATATGTTTGAAATTGCATTTCATATGACATACAATACGCAAGAAGAAAAGTAGTTACAAGAAATAATAATGCAATTGCGATTAAAAAAATAGCCCCACTGTCATTTTTCAATAATTGGCACATAGAAGGTTCGCTCCTTTTGCATACCACTAGGCATTTCCACCGCTACCGTCAGCATATTTCCGCTATAAGTGAACTGACATTTATTGATGCCATTTAGCATGGGAACATGTCCTCCATTTACTTGTTCACGAATGGTATTACGATAGCAATCAATATAATGGACAGATTCTGTAGTCTGGAAAGTGATTCTTTTGTGATCATCCCGCACGGAGAACGTTAAAATATCCTTTAGCCCTTTATTTAAATCATACACAAACAGCTCCCATTTTGACTGCTCATCCGTTTGCATAGTTGAGGTCATTTCAGCATACCACAGCATAATTAGGACAAAAAGATGAGAAATAAGCACAAACACAATTAATTGAAACATTGCTTCTAGTAAGGTATAGCCCTTCTCATTATTCATGGACATTTCCTGTAAGGGAAATACATTTTTGGCGTGGCTTGAGTATGTTGTGAAAACGAACACAAATTTCTTCACCATTAAACACCCATTGATACTCAACCTGTTCAATAATTCTTGTGCCCTCAGTTTGTTGAACAGCTTGAAATAATTTCAGACCCTCATACGCTGTTTCAGCTGCAATCATTTCCATTTTTTTATTCATAAGATTCGTTTTCATCGTATAGGTAATAGGCAATAAGGAGCTGCAAAGTAACATCAAGATGCCCATTGCCAAAATCGTTTCAATAAAAGAATAGCCTGACTCATTCAATTCTCGCTCTCCCTCGCCCTAATGTAATGATTACTTTTTTCTTTCCCTGTTGCGTTTGAAACGCGATAGTACCAGCTGACCTGACATTGCCATTAACATTATAAACAATCGTATAAATAGAGCTCTCATCAGGCAAAAATTCGACTCCTTTAGGGAATGGTCGTTCATATAGATTGGAAAAAGCATCTTTTTGAATAACGTAGCGCCTTGTAGAGCTTTCAAATTTCATCGCGATATACTGTCGCTGGTTCATGCTATAGGTTTGAATATACTGAATGTCTAGTTGAACTTGAGTAAAAAAACGATCTAATTCCTTTGACTCCGCTAATTGTAAAGAGAATTTGCTAACAATGGCTGTTAAACTCATAACAAGAAATAAAACAATCAGCATTTCGAGGATCGTAAAGCCCCATTCATTTTGTCGTTCTCTCATTAACCATTCGTACCTGCACCGACATTTGCTAAACGCACCTCTCCCTTAGTCGTAATAACTATTTCTTCTTTATTAGGACAAGTTGTTTCATTTTCTTTCAAATAGCCTTCTTTCACTAAATCCTCTAAAGTTGGATATGCCATAAAATCCACTCTATAGGCTTCTACTTGCCCCTGTACCATATTAATATAGGCAGCACAGCCCTTCTCATCAATCGTAGCGAAGTGCTTCGTAACATTTGGAATTGTAATTAAAATAAGGATGGAAATGATTAACAAAACAATGAGCATTTCGATTAAAGTAAAACCATTTTGTTGTTTAATATGTTTCATCTTAGTCCTCCAAAACTAAATCAATCATATGATAAATTGGTAATAGTAAACTGACATAGGCCGCTAAAATACATATAGCAATTACAATAAAGAAGCTTGGTTGGATGAAGGCGAGCACCTTCTGCAATAGTTGTTCCTGTTTTTCCAGTAATAGTTCGCTGTATAATGTAAGTTCCTTCCCTAAGTAGCCACTCTGTTCTCCATGTTCTACGAAGGTAGCAAAATCCTTATGAAAAAAAGACATCATTTGTACGGCTTGAGTCAATGACTCTCCAAAGATTACCCTTTCTTTAATACGCAGAGACAGATGCTGTAGAAACGGTTGAAAGGATTGTTCTTCTAGAATTTGAAGGCTAGCCTGCAATGAAAACCCACTGTGCAGCAAACTTCCTAAATAGGCAGCAAATTGTCTTGTCCATGAGAGTCGAATATAGATTTTAAAAAGTGGGATTTTTAATAGTATTGATAGTCGTCGGGGAATGGGCTGGCGTTTGAGATAGAAGTGTAAAACCAATAAACTGACTATTACAATCGAAGCTGTTACCATCACCAAATCGGGGACATGCAGTAATAGTTTAGATAGCGCCACAATTGTCTTCTCACCTTCAATCGAGCGACTTGATACCATCTTTTCAATATTAGGTAAGAAAATCGTTCGAAATACAAAGAATAGCAACAATAAAAATAAAATTAGCATGACAGGATATACAAGCAATTTAATTAACTTTTTCTTTGTTTGCTCACCGACAATCATTTGCATTGCCACACCTTTTAATACTTCAAGCAAATGCCCATTGTTTTCTGCCACTTTGATCGCTACTAAATGATGTTTAGCCAACTGCAATGTTTCCAAAATGCTTGTTACACCTTCACCTTGCCTAAGTTTTTCATCAATTTGTTGCTGAATTTCCTCATGAACATCTATATGATGAGGGAGTAGCATTGAGATAGCCTGTGGAAATAAGTAGCCCTCCTGCATTAATACAGATAAACGTTGAATAAATTGCGCTTGCTCTTTTACACGCCATTTGGTAGCTCTGTTGTAATATAATTGAAATTTAGCGATGTATGTTTGTAACTGCATAATGGCTCTCCACAAATTCTTTTTGTCCCTTTAAGGTTAATTCGTATGGTAGCTGAAAATCCCCCTTATTTAAAATAGCGGAAATGGCCTGATTGAGATGAATATCCGATAAAATTTCGTACAACGCAAGACGATCATCTTGTAAGGCTGATGAATGAAAAAGGATTTGAGCAACAATACCAATGATCGTTTGCCGAAGCTCATCTATCGACACCCCTAAGTCCATTAAACGGTAAAGACAGCTAATCGAATCCTTCGCATGGATGGTTGAAACAACTAAATGGCCCGTCAAGCTTGCCTCGATGGCAATTTTTGCTGTTTCCTTATCTCGAATTTCCCCAATCATGATCACATCAGGTGAATGTCGCAAAATAGCTTTTAACCCCGTAGCGTATGTAACGCCTGCTCGTTCATTCACTTGAATTTGAAGTAAATTGGCTTGGTTATTCTCTACTGGGTCTTCCAAGGAAATTACATGCCTATTTAATTCGGTAGAACAATAATGGATTAAAGAATAAAGTGAAGTGGACTTACCAGATCCTGTCGCCCCTGTAAAAAACAAAAGGCCCTGACGATTCTGTACTAGTTCCATTAATTTGTGGGCGGAGCTTTTAAAAAAACATAAGGAAGTTAGTGGAAAAGAATGATTTTGGAGAAGTAAGCGGATAATGAGGCTTTCTTTTAAAAATACGGAAGGCAGTGTAGATACTCGAAAGGCATATGACTGTTGCTCCATCGCCTTTTGGAATGAGCCGCTTTGAGGTTTACGACGCTCACTTATATCTAATTGCGCCAGAAACTTATAATAGGATATCATCCGTTCCGCCAAATCGTTTGGAAGTTCACCCGCATGAAGAAGCTTGTCATACTTCCGAAAATAGATCCGATAATTTATATTGCTTGGCACCAATAATAAATCAGTTGCACCAAAATGATAGGCTTTTAGTAAAAGTTGCTCACATTTTTGTTCAACGACCATTTCAAAATTCTGCATATATGCACCCTCTTCTAGTTCATTCGAATATGACCGCGTATTCGTTATTTCCTAGTATAAATAGGATCTTCCTACGAAGAAAGCCCTTTTCTGAAAATAAAAATTTGTTATAAAATTTCCTATCATTCATGTTTTTTGCTATAAAAATGTGGATAAAGTGCAATTTCCCACTAAAACAGAAGATAAATACATGAAAAAATTAATATTTATGCTGAAATGAACTGTATCTTTTTCAATAATGGAATATAATAGAATGAACATGATTATTTTCCTAACACTTGGTAGACGAACATAATTTTATAAAAAACTAATGAGGTGAAGCATATGATCCATCCATTGAAAATTACCAGCACTTTAGCTGATGAAACAAGATACTCTATTTATGAGTACATATTGCAAGAGAAAAAAACAGTGACCGTCCAACATATTGCTGATCAGTTTGGCATCCATCCAAATGTTGCTCGACTTCATTTAACAAAGCTTTCAGAAATTAATATTATTTCCGCAGACTATGTGAAAACGGGTAAAGGTGGTCGACCTGGCCGCGTGTATAAGGCTTCAGAAAAAGGTGTATCATTAACTTTCCCAAGACGTGACGAAGATCGTTTGCTGAAATGGACGATTCAATTAGTGGAAGAGCTTGGACCATCTGTCTTAGAAAAATGTCAGGAAATTAGCTATCAAGACGGTTATCAGCAAATGAAACAAAATATAACCGCTGAATTGACAATCAATCATTCCCTTTCCTTCGACGAGAAGCTTCAACTATTAACTGACAATGCCGCATTAATTGGCTATGTTCCACAAATTCAACAAACAGAGCGTGGCAAAAAGGTGATATTCTCCATTTTTAATTGTCCATTCCAAGAGCAACTTACAACATATTCGGATATTGTCTGCTCATTACATGAATCCTATTTAAAAGGGCAGTTAGATGCGTTATTTTCAAGCAATGAATTTGTGCAAATTGAGAGTATGATACATAATTGCGATTTATGTAAATATGAAATTAACGTGACAGAAATCGATAGCTAGTTAAAAAATCCATTCGTTTGTCACAAAGACGGAGAAGTTCCAGTTTACAGACACCTTTCCTATCATTTATAATGAGTAAGAGATTATTGTGTCGTGGGCAAAAGGAGGGGAAATTTCATGGATAATATGTATAAAGTTATGGCATTCTGGACAGGTATTTTTGCCGTTATGTTCTACCTTGGTGGTATGAACGAGGTATCGCTATTATTCTTAGGTAATACAGGTTTATTCTTATTATTAGGCTTCTTAAACCTTTCAGAACGTATGTACATGTACATTTTCGGAGCATATTTAACTGTATTCTTCGCTGGCTTCACGTACTATACAACATTCATTCACGTACCTGGTGGCGGTCATTAATACACTAAAAAAGCGTATCTCATTAACGAGATACGCTTTTTTTATTTTAAAATCCATTTAAAAACGGGTTTGTTTCCATTTCTGCACTGACAGTTGTATAATTTCCATGACCCGGATAGATGATTGTATCCTCAGGTAATGTTAATAATTTGTCATGAATAGATGCTAATAATATTTTGGTGGACCCACCAATTAAATCCGTCCGTCCTACACCTTGTTCAAATAATGTGTCTCCCACAATCGCAAAGCCATCATTTTCAAATACATAGGAAATGCTACCAGGTGAATGTCCTGGTGTAAATACAGCTTGAAACACAAAGTTGCTCATTTCAAATTGTTGCTCTTTTTTAATAATCGTGTCTTGATCTGGTGCAGCTACCCTATAGTCTGGTAATGCAGCATATTTACTAGAGCCATTCTTTTCTGGATCTCCTAGCCAGCTAACCTCTTTTTCATGAATCCATACAGATATATTAAATGCTTCCCGTAAGGCATCCACTGCACCAATATGGTCAAAATGTGCATGCGTTAAAAAAATGGCTAACGGTTTTAAACCATTGCTACGGATTGTTTTAATAAGACGCTCCGCTTCTTCACCTGGATCAAATACGATACATTCTTTGTCTTTATTCGATACGATATAGCAATTCGTTTGGACTGGACCAAGAGAAAAACTACGTACGTTCATCATAGATATCACCTCATTTCTCTATTATACAGACTTTGCCACAATTTGACGATAAATGTTCATAGTTTGCACTATATTAGTTCTCGACAAAAACAGGTAGAACGATTACAATTAAGGAGGAATATTGTTTACGACATTCATTTTCTGATGTCGAAAGGAGTGTCTATTTTTAATGAACTTATTAATGGTTATTTTTGGTCTAGTTTCAATTTTTGCTGTATATGGTACATTCCAAGCAATTAAAGAAAAGAACCTTTTAAGCGTTGTTTTCAACTTATTAAGTGCTGTCGTGTTTGGATGGTTTGTCATCATGACAATCGTTCATGGCGGGTATCCACCAAAATTACACTAAAATTTAGACAGAAAAAAGAGCAGTCTCTATGTGAGATTGCTCTTTTTTCTTGGACATCATCCCATTTTACTTATTCAATTTCAGAAATCTCTTCTTACCAATTTGCAGGACATCCTCATTCATTAATACTTGAGATAGATCATCCACAGCAATTTTTTCTCCATTTAATGAAACCCCATTTTGTTTAATGAGCCTTATAAAATCACTTTTACTTTGAATAAATTGGATAGAAATTAATTGTGGAATGATATCCTCTATTCTTTCTTTATCAATTTCAAGTAGCAATACAGGAATGTTAGCAGGAATCGTCTTCTTCTGGAAAGCAGCTTCAAAATAAGATTTTGCATCCATCGTAGCTGCATGACCATGATATAAAGCTGTCACTATTTCTGCTAATTGTAGTTTTATATCACGTGGGTTCTCTCCGCTTTGTAGCCTTTCTTGAACTGCTTGCACTTGAAGTGGATGCTCATCTGTCGCTAATTCAAAATATTTGATAATGAGCGAATCTGGTAGTTCCATAATTTTTTTAAACATAACTTCAGGCGCTTCATTGACACCAATATAATTCCCCAAGCTTTTACTCATTTTTTCAATACCATCTAATCCTTCAAGTAATGGCATAAAAATAGCAATTTGTTTTTCTAGCCCTCGATGCCTTTGTAACGTGCGTCCCATGAGAATATTAAACGTTTGATCGGTTCCCCCTAATTCAATATCAGCCTTTAATTCTACAGAATCATACGCCTGCATGAGAGGGTAGAAAAATTCATGTAAGCCAATTGGTATTTGGTGATGGTACCGCTTTTGGAAGTCTTCACGCTCCAAAATACGGGCAACAGATGTAGTAGCAGCCAACTGGATGACTTCTTCAAACGTTAATTTTGCTAACCATTCACTATTGAAACGAACAGTCGTTTTTCCCTCGTCCAACACTTTAAAAATTTGCTCACAATACGTTTTGGCATTTTCCTTCACCAATTCGTCACTTAACGCTACACGTCCCTTAGATTTCCCGGTAGGATCGCCAATACGGCCCGTAAAATCACCAATGACAATGACTGCATGATGCCCTAGGTCCTGCAGCTGTTTAATTTTTCGCAATACGACTGCATGGCCTAAATGAATATCTGGTGCAGATGGATCGAGCCCCAATTTAATCGTTAAGGGCTTTTGCTCTTGAATTGAGTGCTCCAATTTTTTTAGTAGCTCGGGTTCATCAACAATTTTGTCAGTCCCCTTTTTAATAATGGCTAACTGCTCCTTTGGTGTTAAAAACATACAAAACATCTCCTTGTAATATTAAAAAGTTAATATTGCAAGATCTATAAGAGTTCTTGACAGGACTGCTGTCGTCCAATTTGGCACTAGACGTCCAGATGCAAAAAAACGCCCTTAGGAATAAATCCTAAGGACGTTAATGAACGTGGTACCACCTTTTTTCGAGAGCTACTCAAATAGCACTCCTCCATTAGTACAGCCGCAGCGATACTATTGCAATGATTACGGATGCAAACCCGTCGTAGCCTACTAAAATTTCGGTACGCAGCTCCAAGATGTATTCACTTTAATATCCCTTGCGCCTCTCAACGACCGACTACTCTCTGTCAGTTTTTATTAAAGTTACTTGTTCTTTTCCATGCCTTTAACTCTTATACTCCGAAATGTGAAAAACAAATCTTCGTTATGCAGATATTTACACTAATTATAATCACTTCAACAAATTTGTCAATTGTGCAATGTAAAAGAGAGATCTCATGGTGAGATCTCTCTTTGTTTACTTAACGGATTCTTGTTTTAAATTACCTGTCTTTTCATCATAGAAACGAAGAAGGTCTCCATTGATGATGGCGTCAGAATTTTCGAGCTCCATTGTTGCACGATCAGCGTATGGCTGACATGGCTCCCCATCTATTTCTTCGCCAGTTGATTTATCATAGCAAGCCTCTCCCGCATACACATATTTATCTGTGATAAAGCGTCCGTCACGGAACACTACAAAGTCTTCATGTTCTGGAGAGAATAAATCCGCACCCATTTGCATATCTTTTGACGTTTCAATGCCAAGTAGGTGTAAAATTGTTGGACGTAAATCCATTTGTCCTGCCATTTCGGTCATCTCTTTACCATCGTCAGACCCTGGGATATGGATGAATAAAGGTACTTCCTGTAGCAATGCATTATCAAACGGTGTAATTTGTTCTTTTCCTAAATATTGTGCCATCGCTTTATTATGGTTTTCTGAAATACCGTAGTGGTCACCATACATAACGATAATAGAATTATCATAAACACCTTGATCTTTCAATTGTTGGAAGAAATCTTTTAAAGCTTCATCCATATAGCGTACTGTTTGGAAGTAACGATTTAATGTACCTGAATTTGAATCATATTCAGGAATCATAATATCTTCCGGATCCAATGTAAATGGATAGTGATTCGTTAATGTAATAAGTCTTGAGTAGAATGGCTGTGGCATATCTTTCATTAATGCTGCAGATTGCTCTAAGAATGGCGTATCTTTCATTCCCCAGTTCACAGCTTGCCCTTCTTCTACTGTATACGAATCGATATCATAGAACTTATTGATTTTTAAAGATTGATACATGATGTCGCGGTTCCAGAATGATTTATTATTCGGGTGCATGACATTTGTAAAGTATCCATTTTCCCCAAGGCGTTCTGCCATTGAGTTATACGTATTTCCACCATGTGTGAAGAATACTGCTCCACGTCCTAAACCAAATAGTGAATTTTCTACGATAAACTCAGAGTCAGATGTTTTTCCTAGACCTGTTTGGTGATAGAAGTTACTGAAATAATACGTATCTTTATCTTTTGTTAAAGAGTTTAAGAATGGCGTAACCTCATGACCATTCATGTCATTGTTAATGACAAAGTTTTGTAAAGACTCCATAGACACAACAATTAAGTTACGGCCTTTATATTTCCCAAACATTTCTGGGTTGACTGCTGCCTGATTTGAGCGAACATAGTTGTTTACTTCAACTAATTCACTACCGTCCGCTAACGCACGTTGGGCAGAGGATTTTGTTTGAATATAAATATCATACAAATGGTAATTGTACGTACCAATGTTTTTTACAAGTAATTCGCGGTCAAAACTACGTGTTAATAATTGTGGACGCTCTGTTTCAGCTAAACCTAAGTTTAAGAATGACATAGCGATTGCCAGCACAAAAAATGCACGGCGGAATTCCACATTAACTTTAAACGAATTTTTCATTTTTGGTATAAATTTATTCGCTAAGATTAAAATAAGTACATCAACAAAATACAATACATCCCATGGCTCTATTATGGCAGCTACAGAAGTTCCTAAGTCACTAAAGTTACTTGTTTGGAATAATACAGGTAGTGTAATAAAGTCATTGTAGAAACGATAGAACGCTACATTTCCATAAAGGACTATTGATAAAATAATACTGACTGTAATTAAATAACGATTTCTAGCCTTTGGTGATTTAAAGAAAAGTGCTAAACCATACGTAAATAGCAAGAAACTTAATGGGTTAATAAACAAAATAAATTGTTGCATTGCATTTTCAATTTTCATCTCAAAGCTCGTGTGGTAAACAATGACCGTTTTGATCCAAGTTGCTATAATTGCTAGTATCATAAATGAATGTTTAGGCCACTTTATTGATCTCATTCCTAACATCCTCCCTACTTCCTTACAAAAAAATAATAATTTTTTACATTTTGTTACGGAAACAAAATATATCTTAATCCATTTTTTACAGATAATCAACACATATCTTTTGGAAATTTTACTCTCCTCGCTCGTATATGCACCAGATATCTATATATACGTTTTACATTGTAAAAAGTTTCGTAAAAACATAAAAACAGCGGAAATCCACTGTTTTTAAGAATATTACATACATGTTACATTAATTTTACAATACCCCAATACATTATATTTCAAACATTACTTTTTATTCTCTTTCATACGGAGTTTTGTTGTTTCTTGTCGAATTAGTAATAATGCCATTTGGTAATCTTTTATGTCTAGTACATTCGCTTTATAGAGCTCTTTTATTTCATCCTCCATTAACATCAAATCGCCAATAGGGTCCCGTGTATAAATAAAAGTACCATAAGTTTTCAAGAGTTCATAAATATCTAACATTTTATCCATTTTCGTTCGCTCCTCGATGTGCTAGACAGTCAATACGTTCTGTCGGTGTCACTATGATGTCTACAGGGCAATCATGTTCTTCAGTAGGAACACGATTAACGATCTGCTCGTCAAAAAGTAATGACATCAATTTACCCTTTTTATAGTTTAATACATAGCGATCATAATAACCACCGCCATACCCTATTCGATAGCCTAACCGATCAAAAACAACCCCTGGTACTAAGATGATGTCCATCTCATTTGCGTCAACTAACTCACATCGTTCGGGAATAGGCTCACGCAAATGCATATATACTGTTTCAAGCTGAGCAAATGATTCAATGGCGTAAAATGTCATTTCTCTTGTTTTGGGGTGGCACTTTGGCACAGCGACCTTTTTCCCAAGCTGCCATAGTTCTTCAATTAAATGAATGGTGTCGACTTCTGGCTGATTCGAAATGGTAATGCCGATCGTATTTGCTTCTATTATATATGGCTCCTGTAGCACCCTTTGCACTACAGCTTTAGATTGTCTGCGATAAACTTCTTCATTCATTATCGCAAGTGTTTCTCGTACCTTGTTCCGTAATGTTGTTTTATCCATGCAGGCTACCTCCTATATAGTAAAACCTCAATCATTCATAAAAATGTAGAAAGCCAAAACCACTTGTGGTTTTGGCTTAATGAGCGATTACTTAGTTTCACGGTGAAGAGTGTATTTCTTCTCGCGAGAGCAATATTTTTTAAGTTCAAGACGCTCTGGATTGTTACGCTTGTTCTTTTTAGAAATGTAGTTACGTTCGCCGCAATCTGTGCAAGCTAAAGTAATGTTTACGCGCATCATTAACCCTCCCACTCTATATCAAGAATTTAAATTTGAGCATGATTTATACGACTAACCTATTATAACACAAACTGAAAAAAAATCTACCTTCATTTCATATTAAGTTTGCATATGGTAAAATATCTTATAATTACATACTACACGAGGTGAAGCTATTGGATTTATCCATCATACTAATGAGTTTCGGGATTCTTTTGATTATAGTATCGTTCTTTTTCAAAAATAGCTCGAAAAAAGTCGAGAAGGATGTCGAAGAATTATCTATCTCCATATTCCAAGAAACGAATAATTTAAAGCGCCGTTTAAAAATTGTAGAGGAAGAGCTACTATTAGAACCAGAGTTTCAAGTAAAAACAAAATCAACACCTAGTCCTAGTATACAAAACCCTAAAGTTCAACAAGTTATGCAAGCTGTCCAACAAGCCGCACAAGCTTCAAAAGTAGCACCTAATCCATCACAAACAAAGCCGATTCATCAAATAATCGTAAGTCAGGTGCTGGAATTGAATAAACAAGGACTTTCTGTAGGAGATATTAGTATCCGTTCAAATTTAACAGAAGAACAAGTTCGTCAAGTGATTGCAAATGGGGGTCGTTAATTTATGAACAAGTCTTCCATCCGCTCATTTGGCGTAGCCATTTTCCTAGTCGGTGCCATACTTGCTCTTGCAAGCCGCTTCGATGTGAACATTGGGCTCCCTGAAAAAGATTCTTCCAATCAGCAGCAAGTTGAAGAATTGCAAAATAAGCTCAATCAGGCCAATCAAGAAATTGCTGCGTTAAAAAAACAAGTACATACTACTGAAGAAACTACTGCTACTAATTCTTCAGAACCGTCTGTTAAAGAAGATACCAATGCGGATGATACAACAATGACATTGCAAATATATAGTGGGATTACACCATATATTGTGGCCCAAAAGCTAGAGGATGGTGGCATTATTTCTAACAGCGTAGAAATGGAGTTACTACTCGCAAACGCAAAATATGCACGAAGCTTGCAAATTGGGTCCTACGAAGTCAATTCTTCCATGTCTTTAGAGGAAATTGCGAAGTTAATTACAGGTAAAAAACAATAAGAAAAGCTGTCGCCTCATCCAAATTAAGGAGGCGACAGCCTTTTTATTTAAGCAATACTTTCAAAGAAGGCTTGCATCATCCTACTTCCTTCTTTTGTGCCGATTGATTCAGGATGAAATTGCAGACCGTAAAGTGGATATTTTTTGTGTTGGATAGCCATAATCTCCTCGTCATCACTCGCTGTTGCGATAATGTTAAAATCACTGTGTAATGAAGGTTCTTCAATAACTAGGGAATGATACCGCATTACTTGAATAACTCCATCTAAATGTGCAAATAAACCTGTTGGTTCATATTGTAGAGGTGACAACTTGCCGTGCATGATCGTTTGTGCCTGCACGATGTTTGCTCCAAATGCGTACCCAATGGATTGATGTCCAAGACAAATCCCTAATATAGGAAAACTTTGATATAGCTCCTTAATAACATTAACCGTGATACCTGCTTCGGCTGGTGTTCCTGGTCCGGGTGATAAAACAATAGCTTCTGGTGCCATTTTTTGAATTTCTTCTATTGTAATAGCATCATTCCTCACGACTTTAACGTCTTTCCCAAGCATACTTATTTGTTGAAATAGATTGTAAGTAAAAGAATCATAATTATCAATTATTAAAATCATTTTTTCACCTCCAGTAGTGCTCGAGCTTTATTAAGTGTTTCTTCATATTCAGATAATGGGACCGAATCGTGAACAATACCTGCTCCTGCCTGTACATGAGCTTTCTCATCTTTAATGATCATGGTACGAATAGCAAGGGCTAAATCCATATCGCCTGTCGTCGAAATATATCCAACAGCTCCCGCATAGACGCCACGCTTTACAGGCTCTAATTCATTTATAAGCTGCATCGCACGAATCTTTGGTGCTCCTGACACTGTACCCGCAGGTAAGCAAGCACGAAGGACATCCAAAACATGGAGATCATCTCGGAGGTCCGCTAATACCTCAGACACAATATGCATGACATATTTATAGCGTTCAATATTCATGAATTTCTTCAGCTTTACAGAACCCACTTTTGCAATTCGGCCAAGATCATTGCGGCCTAAATCCACTAGCATACGATGTTCCGCCACTTCTTTTTCATCCTCCAATAGGGCATTTGCAATGGCTTCATCCTGCTCCATTGTCTCACCACGAGGCTTGGTGCCTGCGATTGGATTTGTCGTCACCTGCCGATTTTTAACCTTTACTAGGCTTTCTGGAGATGTTCCTAAAATAATATAGGATCCATAATCCATGTAGAACATATATGGAGAGGGATTGGATGTGCGTAATTGGCGATACAGCGCAAAAGGGGAGCCTGTAAACGAGGCTGAGAAGCGCTGTGATAGCACAATTTGGAAAATATCCCCTTTTAATATATGCTGCTTTGCACGCTCCACTAATGTGACAAATTGCTCCTTTGAAATCATTGGCTTAAAATCAAGACTATCTACCTTCACGGCATCAAATGTTGTCCCCATATAAAGCTGCTGCTCCATCATTGAAATAGCCGCTTCCATTTCCTCTAAGGAACGCCCTTCTTTAAATAAATCTATTGAAGCCAATGTAAGTTCCTGTGTCACATGATCAAATACAATAAATGTATCATAGAACAAAACATGAACATCCGGCATGGCTAATTCATCCTGTAAATATTCCCCTATTTTTTCTGTATAAAAAGCTGTTTCATATCCAAAGAAACCAATGGCGCCTCCAAAAAAGTGGAATGGATAAGTTTCTTCATGGAATGGCATCACTTGCTTTAAATAATTGAGCACATTCCCATTCGATTTTTCCTTTTCCTCCCCTTTAAGAAAGGTGTACGCATCATTATTTCCTTTTAATTCAGCCACTGGATCCACTGCAATAAAGGAGTAACGTCCACTTTCCTCATGCTTAGCTGACGATTCGAACAACATTTTATGCTGCCCTCTCAATGATTGATAGACAGAAATAGGGGTCATCATATCTCCCTGTAATACTTTCATGGCATACTTTCTAAGCTCAACTGTCATTCTCTTCTCTCCTTCTCTATGCTCTGCTCTTCTACACCAAATGCATATAAAAAGGCCTTTCCATCACAAAAGGACGGAAAAGCCGTGGTGCCACCTTCATTGGTCTACTAAGAAGACCCTCTCTAAGCCTTATAACGTAGGCATACGCTAATCCATACTGTTATTCAGGATTAGAGCTCCGAAGTCCATTCACCATTTATTTGTGCTAGTTTCCACCAACCACTAGCTCTCTATGACAAATACTAATAGCTACTACTCTTCATCAGCGCTGATTGCTAGATTATATTGTAATGCAAACTATCTTACAATTCAATTTATTTTTTCTTTCTTGGTTCCTCATCCTCATCTGGGGATGCTAAAGTAATGGATAGCTCCTCCACGATTTGGCGTATAGCAAAGAAGATTTCCTGGCGTACTCCTAGCATGACGGCTGTATCATTTGTAGCAACGAAGAAACGAATAAGCACACGATAACTATCATGATGAAATTCATCAATATAAACATGGATCATGTCTTTCTCTGTGTTAGCATGTAAATAAATTTCCTTATGAATAGCCGTTAAGGCACTGCGTAATATGTCTTCTTCATTTGTAGCAGCTACATATAAAAATTGTTCGCATTTACGCTTTTCTCGTCTCGATAAGTTGTAAATAGGACGATTAACCAAATAAGAGTTCGGCACATAGACAAGCCCTTTATCTCCTGTTTGAATTAACGTACTGCGAAGATTAATATCCTCAATGGTTCCTTCAATTTTTTGATCTTCGGTGGCAATCCAATCCCCAATTTGAAAGGGATTGTCAAGCGCCACGGACATACCGCCAAACACATGGGCTAATGTATCGCGAATCCCAAAAGCAATCGCTACTCCTGTTAAGCCAATCCCTGTTAAAAAGCCATTCAGATTAAAGTTCCAAAATGAGGCAATTGTAAACATGGCAAAAATCATAATGAGTACTTTACCAATTCGTAGGAAAAAAGGTAATAGTACATTTTGGTCCTCTTCACTTGTTAATTGAAGTGGCTGCTTTGTATAGAAATTTAAAACATCATATACGCCCTTAAAAGCAAAAAACACCATAATAGACAGTACAAAATTTTTCGTTGATTTATGCGTAAATAAAGGAACTTCTATTAAATAAGATAAGCTTAGCACAATGACTGCCGTCATAAATGCATAGCCAATGGCTTTACTAAATTGTGCAAGCACATTTGCTTGGAAATTTCGCTGACGATTTTTTAAAAAGATGACCAGACGATTAATTATTTTTTTTATGATGAATCGTTGAATCAGCCAGCCAACTATACAAATAATGATTGCTATTAAAACATCCATCCAAGTAGGGACTGTAAATTTAGGTAAAATCCAATGTAATGAATCCATGTATATCTCCTTTTAATACCTATGTATCTCCAATAAAAAGGAGCTGCCCTTCCGTAAAGGTTAGCCCCTTTCTGTTATTGTATTGCATCATCCGCAAAAAAAGCCTTATTGGCAAACCAAAATTGTTGTTTATTAAAATTATCTTCATGCATTGCAATGACAGAAAACTCAGCAAGGTATTTTCGCTTCATTTCCTCTAGCATCGCTTTTGCTTGCTTACTAACAAGATGCTGTCCATCTATAGGAGTGCCCTCTGTAAATATAATGACTTCCGCTTCAGAGCCAAGTTGATTTTCATGCAGTAATGATCTGACAAACTGTAGAACAGGTAAAAGCTCAGCTTCACCTTTAGCTTTATATTCAATAAAGCTCTTAAAATCCGCTAAATTTAAATGACCATTTTCAAAGCGATAGTGAACATCGATTTGCTGATCATAAGGGATAATATATAGATCGCGATTTTCACGATGGGCATTCATAAATAATGGTAATATCATGCTTTTACACAGCTCAGAATAAGCTTCCATCCCGGTCGTCTGCTCTAAACAAATAATCATGGGCCCAGGATCCTGTTTATAGTCATGAAAGGGTACATAAAAAATATTGCCACTCTTTGTTGTTTGCTGTTTGAGCTTTTGACGTCTCAGCTCTGACCATTTCCGTTCGTAATATAAACGCTGCTCCTTACCATTAGCCATTCTCTCAGCCTTCTCGATAGCAGGAATATTTTCACGAATTTCATGCAGAATGTCTGCCAATTCTAGTGCAAATGCTGCCATATTTCGTAATGGTTCACTCTTGAAAAAATAGTCGATAAAATAATGTTGTTCCCTATTACTTAATTCCTCAAGATGTAAGTTTTCGTAGAGAAAACGTAAATAATTACGTTGTTCTAGTGACAAATCTTGATCGAACTTTTCTATGAGCGATTTTATCGGGTCTTTCACGAAGCAGCACCTCCTAAGCACCACATTTTTTTGGATATTGTCTATAGTATAACCAAAAAATTTTTTTGACAATACAAAACACTCGCTATATAGACGCCACATAAAAACACAATGTTGCTGCTGCTAATCATTTTTTTCAAAAGAAAAGAAGAGCTAGCAAGTAGCTCTTCTGCCTAATTATTTAATTCATAATGCTTGCCTTTCACTAAGTAAAAAAGGTGTTCAGCGATATTAGTAGCATGATCGGCAGAACGCTCTAAATAGCGGCAAATAAATGTTAGATGGGTAATTTGAGAAATATGTGCGGGGTCTTCAACGCCTGCTCGTAGCAAGAGTGTAACCGTAGCTCCATATAAATCATCCACATAATCATCTAGTTCAGCAATTTCCTTAGCACGAACAGTATCTTCCTCTGTAAAGGCCTTCATGATGCTCTCTAGCATTTCTACAGTTTTATTGCACATTGTTTGTAGATTTGTCATAGGGAACACAATCGGTTCTTTTCCAATTCGAATCGCTTCTTTAGCGATATTCACCGCATAATCGCCCACTCTTTCCATATCTGCTGCAGCTTTTACCAGGACCATGAGACGACGTAAATCGGTTGCTACAGGTTGTTGCTTAGCAATCATAAGGATTACATGGTCATTTATTTCTTCTTCAAGCCGGTTTATGATTAAATCGTCTTCAAGTATTTTCAAAGCTTTTTCTAAATTCTGTTCCACTAACGCCTCAAAGGACGTTTTTAAGGCGAAAATACTGCTATTGGCAAGTGCTATAAATTGCCCCTGAACTTCTTTTAACTCCTGTTCAAAACGTTCACGTACTACCATCGATTGCTCCTCCTTAGCCGAAACGTCCTGAAATATAATCTTCCGTACGTTGATCTGATGGTGTTTGGAAGATGATATCTGTTTTATCGTATTCTACAACTTCTCCACTCAGGAAGAACGCTGTACGATCAGAGATACGAGCAGCTTGCTGCATATTATGGGTCACAATGATAATGGAATAGTCTTTTTTCAACTCTTGCACAAGCTCTTCCACTTTTAGTGTAGAAATAGGGTCTAATGCAGATGTTGGCTCATCCATTAAAATGACATCTGGTTCAATTGCTAAGCATCTTGCAATACAAATACGCTGTTGCTGACCACCAGATAAACCGTAGGCATTTTGATTTAAACGATCTTTGACCTCATCCCAAATGGCAGCCCCTCTCAGAGACTTTTCAACTATTTCATCTAAAATCTTTTTATTTTTAATGCCATGAATTCTTGGTCCGTACGCAATATTATCATAAATAGATTTTGGGAACGGATTGGGCTTTTGGAACACCATTCCTACGCGTGTTCTTAATTCCTCTACCGTATAGTTTTTATTTAAAATATTACGCTCACGGTATAAAATTTCCCCAGATGTACGAACGCTAGGAACAAGCTCTACCATTCTGTTTAATGTTTTTAAATACGTAGATTTACCACAGCCAGAAGGCCCGATAATTGCCGTTACTTCATTTTCATAAATACTTAAATTAATATCTTTTAGGCCTTGATGATCACCGTACCATAAATTCAAGTTACGTGTATCATAAACAATATTTTTCGCTATATCAGCGGAAGATTTCGTCGTCGCTTGATTCAATTTGACAATTGTTTTTTCCTCTTTAAAATCCAGTACCATAAGGTCACCTCATTAATAACGTTTTTGGAATTTATTTCGAATAAAGATGGCAATAGAGTTCATCAATAGAAGAACAGTCATAAGGACTAAAATACCAGCTGCGGCCACATACTGAAATGCTTCTTGCGGACGTTTTGCCCAATCATAGATTTGCATCGGTAGGGCAGTGAATTGGCTTAGTAAACCATTCGGTAAAAATTGTAGAATGACTGGAATTCCGATGACAACAAGTGGCGCTGTCTCCCCAATGGCACGGGACATAGCCAAAATACTTCCTGTCAAAATACCAGGAATAGCGGCTGGAAGAACCACTCGTAAAATCGTTTGCCATTTTGTTGCGCCCATCCCATATGAAGCTTCACGTTGTTCATTGGGTACTGCACGAATGGCCTCTTGTGCCGCTACAATAATGACAGGTAAAATTAATAAACTCATTGTTAAGCCAGCAGCTAAAACACTTTTGCCTAGTCCCATCATGCGTACAAAAATAGTTAAACCTAGTAATCCAAAAACGATGGAAGGTACACCTGCTAGATTTGAGATATTCATACGAATAAAGTCGTTGATTCTATTTTTCTTGGCATATTCCTCTAAATAGATTGCCGTACCTACACCTAAAATAATGGATACTGGCGCTACAACTGCCATTAACCAAAGGGAACCTATTAGGGCCGCTTTGACACCTGCTTTATCTGCAAAACGTGATGCAAAATTCATTAAGAAATCAATATTTAAATAATCAATTCCTTGTGTCACAATGCGGTAAAGCAAAATAGCTAAGGTAACAAGCGCAAACGTAGTAGCTAAGAAAAATAAGGTTTTCCAAACTTTATTGAATGTAATACGCTTTGTCATTCGTTTCATGACGACTGTGTCATCCATATAGCGCATCTAGTAAACCTCCCTGAAGCGTTTAGAAATATAGTGTGCAAGTAAATTCATTACTAGCGTAAAGATGAATAGTGTAAATCCAACAGAATAGATTGAGTAGTAAATAGTTGTTCCATAACCTGCATCACCTGTTGAAACTTGTACGATGTATGCTGTCATTGTTTGGATAGAATCCGTAACATTGAGATCAAATTTCGGTGTTGATCCGCCTGCAAGCGAAACAATCATCGTTTCTCCTATTGCCCGGGAAATAGCTAATACTATAGATGCGATAATGCCAGATAGTGCCGCAGGTAGTACTACTTTAATTGCTACCTCAAATTTTGTTGCACCTAGAGCTAAAGCCCCTTCGCGCATACTATTGGGTACCGATGACATGGCATCCTCAGATAGAGAAGTGATCATTGGTAAAATCATAATCCCTACAACAATCCCTGGGCTTAGTGCATTAAATAATTTAAGTCCAGGTACAATTTCTTGTAATAAAGGTGTGACAAACGTTAAAGCAAAGAATCCGTAAACAATCGTCGGTACACCCGCTAAAACCTCTAAAATAGGTTTCACGGTACGTCTTGTTTTTTCACTTGCATATTCACTTAAATAGATAGCTGAAGCAATTCCAAATGGTACGGCTACTACAACTGCAATAAGTGTCACTTTTAATGTACCAGCGATTAACGGCAAAATCCCAAACAACGGTTCATTCCCTGAAAACGGTAACCATTTCGTTCCAAACAGGAAATCCGTTATCGACACACGTTTAAAGAATTCAAACGTTTCAAAAATAAGGGTGAAAACAATGCCAAATGTCGTTAAAATAGAGATAATTGCTGCAGAAAATAATAGAGCTGGCATTGCTTTTTCCACTATTTTCTTAGTTTTATGATTGCGCGAATTTGCAATTAATTGCTGCACAGATGATGTCTTATTTTCCTTTTGAGAAACCATTGGGAGCTCCTTTCAAATAAGGGAGGGAAAGAGCATACATCTCTTTCCCTCTATGCATGTCTACTTATTTTAAGCCTTCTAAAGTTTTTAAGCCTTCAGTATATTTTTCTTCAGGTAAACGAACATAGCCAACAGCCTCAGCCATATCACCTGCATTTTCTAATGTAAATTTAATGAAATCATATGCCGCTTCATTATCTTTCATAGCACTATTTTTCACGTATGTGAATAGTGGGCGTGAAAGTGGCGTATATTCGCCTGCTTCAATTGTTTCATTATTTGGCTCTACACCATTTACTTTGACAATGTTTAATTTATCTTTATTTTCTAGATAGTAAGCATAACCGAAGAATCCGATAGCGTTTTTGTCACCTGATACACCTTGAACTAGCATATTATCATCCTCTGATAATGTTGCTGAGCTTACTAGATCCGCTCCATCTAAAATGATTTCATCAAAGTAATCGTATGTGCCTGAATCAGTACCTGGTGAATAGTAAACGATTTTCTCATCTGGCCAAGATGGATCAATGTCAGACCATTTCTTCTCTTTCCCATCTTCAATCCAAATTTTTTGTAACTGTTCTACTGTTAAATCTTTCGCCCAATCATTTTCTGGATTCACGACTACTGATAAACCATCATATGCTAGAGCTAGCTCTGTATAATCAATACCAGCTTCTCCTAGTTTCGCTTTCTCTTCATCTTTTATATTACGAGATGCATTTGAAAAGTCTGTTTCACCTGCGATGAATTTTTCAAAACCACCACCTGTACCAGAAACCCCCACTGATACTTTGACATCTGGTTGTGCGCCTGCATACTCTTCAACAACTGCCTCAATAATTGGTGCAACTGTTGATGAGCCATCTCCAGCTACAGAGCCTTGTAGCTTTTCATCAGCAGCTTCTTGTCCTGAACTAGCTGGTGCGTTCGTTTCAGTATTGTTTCCATTTTGTGCAGAATCGCTACCACATGCACCTAGCATTAATGCAGAACCCATTACTGCTGTCATCGTTAAGTACTTCCACTTTTTCATCTCATTTGCCTCCGTCATGAACTGTTTTATAGTTATTTGTCTTACAATCTTTACTATAATGACTGATTGTTGAAGTCGTATAAACGGTTCGTAAAAGAGATGTAAAGGAATGTAATGCTTTGTAAACGATTGTAAAGACGCATTTACAATTAATCTTCGCTTTGTCATAGCTGTGCCAACTTTTTGCATTTTTTCCTACTTACATCTGCACCATTACCTTCATTTGCAATAGGTGATTCCACATCCAATGAAAGCGATCAATCCATACTATTCTATGTTTGAGGGAAGCGACCTTCTAAGTGTAGAGAGGTTAGAATTTGATTCCTATTTGAAAGATGCTATAATAATCAATTGTGTCAGGAATTACTTTATCTTGATTCAGTAAAAGTTTTTGTACCAACATATAAGCTAGGTACACCCCCTTTCTACAGAAGGGAAAGATAAAGCCTTCAAAGGATGTCACAGATTTTCAACGAGAAGATATGGGCATTATATTGATAAGGCGTAATGAATGAGGAGTTTGACCTTTGTCATGAAACATGCAAACGTACAAAATGCCGATTATTTTAAAACCTATCTATCATTAATCATGGAACATCGAGAATTTACACTTCATGAGGCGATTGATTTTATGGTAGCTTCTTATTTCTATCATAATTTAGAGCTGTATGGCGTAAAGCCAAGAGAGCAATTTGAATTAGCCATCCGCCAATTATCTGCATGAAACTTATTTTCGTCCATAAAAAATAACCGCTAGGCATCCCAGTGCCTAGCGGTTTTCTTATTGTTGCTCATCCTCACCAATTTTTTCCTCTGTAGTAGCTGGTAAAATTGGCTGATTCACTTTACTATCTGTTACTTTTTCAGCTTCATATTTTGCTTTTAATTCGAAGTACTTATCTAGAGAACGTCTAGCAATAAGGTTGTTATTGACTAAATGTTGATTCATATTCGTTGTTGCCCAAGGAATAACCACTGCATAAGCAATTTCAGGGTTTTCATAAGGCGCAAAGCCAACATGTGTTAATGTAATCGTATTTGTACCAAAATGTTCTCGTAATGGACCATAGTAAACTACCTCTGCAGTTCCTGTTTTCCCTGCTGCTGTAAATGGAGCATTTGAGAATTGTCCACGAGCCGTCCCATATGATCCAGTATATACACGACGTAATCCTTGTTTTACATAGTCAATCTCTTCTTTAGGATTATCTAGTTGATTGAGGATAGTTGGTCCTATTTCAGTCACTAATTGCCCTAACTGCTTGCCATCCTGTGATGGATCTCGAACTTCTTTCACAACATGTGGCTGAATACGGTAGCCACCATTAGCAATGGTTGAAATATATTGTGCTAATTGTAGAGGTGTATAAGTGTCATACTGACCAATCGCTAAGTCTAATGTTTTACCACCCATTGTTGGACCTGATGGACCACGCACTCCACTAAATTCATTTGGTAAATCAATGCCTGTTTTCACACCTAGCCCAAATTGTGCAAAATTATTGCGCATTTTTGGGAATGTATCATCCTTTAAACGTAATGGCATCCCATAGCTGTAAGGTGTTTTATTGATTAATAGCGCAATTTTAAACATATAGGAGTTAGAAGAACGTTCCAGGGCCATTAAATCGTTCATTGGCACATAGCCGCTTCTGTTAAAAATGGAACTTTTAAAATCCGTACCTGCTAATTTAATCGGTTCATCACCCATAGAGGTGCCCATCGAGATAACGTCTTGATTGTACCCCGTAAGAACTGTTGCTCCCTTAATCGATGAACCTGCCTCATAAGCTGTCGTAAATGTTCCATATCCGTAATCAACAATTTCACTTTTCCCTGTTTCAGGATTCTTTTCTATTTTCTTACCAACCATAGATAGGACATCTCCTGTATTAGGGTCCATCATAATTAAAAAGGCACGATCTAATAAATACGATCCAGGAAGAGCTTTTAAATTAAGCAGTTCTTCTTCTACAATCTTCTCAGTTTCAGCCTGTAGCTCACTATCCAGTGATAAAACTAAATCTTTACCTGGCTCACCTTCATAAGTTGTAATAGTATCGACTACCTGCCCTTTTTTATTGGTAATATTTTTGACAACTGTTTTTTGACCTTGGAGTAGTTCTTCATACTGCGCCTCAATATAACTTTCCCCTACTCGATCATTTCGTGAATAATCACGGGCTAAATAATAATTCAGCTTCTCTTTTGGTATCCCTTTTGTTGGGACAGTTGTACGACCAAGAATCGATAGAGAAGATAATTTTACGCGTTTCCAATCTGTCGTTGTGTTAACTCCTGACAGTTCCGTTAAACGCTCGGAAACACGGGCAAATTCTTCTGCCGAGACATTTTCACTTTTTATAATTTGAGGTGATAAATTATAACCAGATGTCATCTCCCTAAAGATTGCTAATACTTCTATATCCTTCTCTGACAATTGCAAAAGCTCTTCATTCGTAATGCGTTCACGTACTAGTTTATCAATCTCTGCATTGATTTGACTTGTCGTAATATTTTCTTTTGCTCGAATTTTAGCTTCTTCTGCCTTTGTCACTTTTTCGTAGGCTGCGTCATGATTTTTGATAATCCAAAAATCTTGTTTATCACGCAATGTGACGCGTTTCGTTGGTTGTTCAATTAATTGTGCCAGCTTTTCAGCTATATTTAGCATTTCATCTGTTGTAGTCGTTTGCATTTTCGTATACGTAATCGCATTTTCCGGGTGATTATCTACTAAAATACGACCGTAACGATCATACATTCTCCCCCTAGGCACACTCGTATTGACAGCTACTTCCTCTTTACGTTCTAAATCGAGTACATACTCTTCCCCTTTCACGATTTGCATATAACCTAGTCTAAAAATCAACATTGAAAATACGATAAATATTGCAAAGAAAAGGATATTCATACGAAATGTTAAATTAGAGTGATGTTTTGCTTTAACACTCGCTGCGCGATTTTTCCCTGGTGCTTTGCGCATATGTATTCCCCTCCTTATATTTTTTTCCTTTCAATACACGATACTTAGTATACCATTCGTAGGTTTGACAGGAAAGCATGCACTTGACAATTATTACGGAAAACATCATTTATTTGACGGCATCTAAAGTGGAAAGGTTGCCCTATTTGTTCTATCCATTTCTTTTACACTTTTATCCAATAAAAAAAGGCTATGCCTTAGTGATTTCTCACCATAGCATAGCCATCTCTATTCAGTCATTATTTAGCAGCTTGGAATTTAGCTTCAACTACATCCCAGTTTACTACGTTCCAGAATCCGCCGATGTAATCTGGACGACGGTTTTGGTAGTTTAAGTAGTATGCGTGCTCCCAAACATCTAGGCCTAGAATTGGTTTTTTACCTTCCATTACTGGAGAGTCTTGGTTTGGAGTAGAAGTAACAGCAACTGAGTCACCATCCACGATTAACCATGCCCAACCTGAACCGAAGCGAGTTGTAGCAGCTTTTGCAAATTCTTCTTTGAACGCATCAAAAGATCCGAATTTCGCATCAATTGCTTTTGCAACTTCGCCAACTGGAGTATTAGAACCGCCTGGAGCGATTACTTCCCAGAATAGTGTATGGTTAGCATGTCCGCCACCGTTGTTGCGTACAGCAGTTTGTTTGTCAGCTGGAAGAGCGTCAAGGTTTGCGATTAAATCGTTAATGTCTTTTTCTGCAAATTCAGTACCTTCTACTGCTGCGTTTAAGTTTGTTACATAAGTATTGTGGTGTTTAGAATGGTGAATTTCCATTGTTTTTGCATCGATATGTGGTTCTAATGCGTCGTAAGCGTAAGTTAATTGTGGTAATTCGTAAGCCATTGTTAAGTTCCTCCCTAAAATAAGAAATATTTAGTACATCAATAGATTATCAAAATTGGTCAAACCATTCAATGAAAAATACTTCATTTAGAAGATTTCAGCCTTTTGACTGAAAAACCAATACGTTTACTATCTTACCCAGTTGTCCCATTCATTAAACCTCACGTGTAAACATTAAATCGCGATAAAAAATACCATGATCATCACGATTTGAATGACAGCCTTTGCAATAGTAGAAGTTAAAAAGCCTACTAATGAGCCAATACCACTTTTCACAGCCTCACTAAATGTTCGCTTCTCTACAATTAATTCAGCAATAACTGCCCCTAAAAATGGACCAAGTAAAATCCCAGCCACAGGGATGACAAATGGGCCGATTAATAATCCAATAGTACTTCCCCACATTCCGGCATTGGAGCCGCCAAACTTTTTAATGCCAAATGCATTGGCCAATGTGTCAGCACCAAATAACAGCACTACAAATAATAGTTCAATTACCCAGAACCACCAGCTTAACTCAGCGAAGGAGAAAAATAAGCCATATAGCAGGAATCCTCCGACTAAAAATAAGACACCTGGTATAATCGGATAGACTAAACCAACAAATGAAATAATAAAGCAGGCTATTACTAAAATCCAGCCAACAACTTCCATAAAGTTTCTCTCCTTTTTCGTACATTGACTTTCATACGGACAAACAAAGTGAAAGGTTTCACTTTGTTAATGGCGAATACCTAAAATTGAATCTGCAATATTAACCGCATGGTCACCAATACGTTCCAGATTACTTACGATGTCCATATAGACAATCCCTGCCGCTCCACTACATTCATTCGTATTCAAACGTGCAATATGTTTCTGACGAAGTTTATCCTCCATATCGTCTATCAAGCTTTCAAGCTCCGTCACCTCTTGAGCTAAACTTAAGCTCGCCGTATCCAAGGCCTCTATACTTTTACGGACAGCCTCTATAGCTAAACTAAACATGCCAATTAAATCTTGGCGTGCCGACTTACTTAAGCTCACTTCATGATGATCCTTGTATTGTAAAAGCTCTAATATATTCTCAAAGTGATCACCAATTCGTTCGAAGTCTCGCACATTTGTTAATAATGTATGATGTCTTACTGAGTCTGCACGAGATAAGGGCTGCTTAGACACCATTACTAAATAATCGGTAATTTCATTATCTAGATGATTAAGGCCGGCCTCTAATTGTAAAACTGTAGGAATATGTTCGGCTTCCCCTGATTTCATATATAGAAATGTTTCTTCTAAGCCTCGTAAAGCATGCTCTCCCATTCGTAATACTTCCTCTTTGGCTTGGCCAAGTGCTATCGCTGGAGAGGAATCAATAAAAGAAGGATCTAAATGCTTAGTTGTGACATTGATATGCCCATCATGTCCTGGTATCAATTTCGTAACTAATGCTGCCAATCCTGCAATAAAGGGGAGTTGAATCATCATATTAAATACATTAAATGAGCCGTGAGCAATTGCAATTTGCATACGAGGCTCTAAATGAAATAATCCACTGACCCATTGAACATATTGCATAAACGGGGTGAAAAAAATCATGAAAATAATCGTACCAATCACATTAAAAAGTACATGTGCAGCGGCTGCCCGTTTTGCATAAATAGAAGCGCCCAGTGACGCTAATACCGCAGTAATCGTCGTACCAATATTTTCACCAAATAAAATTGGCAAGGCATTGTTCAATCCGATCAAATGCTCAGCATATAAGCCCTGAAGCACACCAACTGTGGCCGTAGAGCTTTGTACAAGCAAGGTAAAAACGGTACCTAAAAATATACCTAAAATGGGTTGATTACTTAAATGAAGCGTTAGCGATGCGAAATCTGCCAGTTGATGTAGTGACTGCATACTTGCACTCATTAGCTCTAGCCCTAAAAATAAGCCACCAAAGCCAAATATAATTTGACCAATATGTTGATATGTTGCTTTTTTTAAGAAAAATAAACAGCCTGCCCCGATTGCTAATAAGGGATAAAAATAGATACCAATATTAATACCAATAATGAATGCTGTAATGGTTGTACCAATATTTGCTCCCATAATTACACCAATTGCTTGGCGTAACGTTAAAAATCCGGCACTCACTAACCCTACAGTAATGACTGTCGTTGCAGAGCTTGACTGAATGCAAATTGTTACAAATATGCCTACTAAAACTCCCATGATGGGGTTAGTTGTAAAGCGATTTAACCATTCGCGTAATCGATCATCCGCTGATTTTTGAAGCCCATCCCCCATAAATTTAATGGAAAATAAAAAGACTCCTAACCCACCTAAAAACTGAAAGAGTATGCTTTGCCAATCTATTGTCACTTGTTTTCGCTCCAATTCCTACGTCTCTACTACTCTATTTCTAATCTTTAATTGATTACAAACAAAAAGTAAAGAAATCCTTTAATTTCTTTACATAATGTTAACATTTTAACATCAAGTCCCCCTTCATCATACTTCTTTCATACCCTATGCTCTTTGAACATGTTAATATATTGTTTGGAGGAGATATAGTATGAAACACTCACAGCTATTTATCGATAGTCTCATTCATCCTAAAAAACTAGCAGCCTATCGTTTACTACCTATTGGAAAAGTTATTCAATATACTTTTCTGCTCATTACCCTTGTAACCGTATTCTCTTTAGGTAGATTTGCAGCGGGTATGTCTGTTGATACGATTGATATGAACAGTTTAAATGGTTTAACTGAATACATAGATGGCATTAAATGGCTCTTATATCCGTTTACGTTCTTAATGCTTTTTGTCTTTACAACCATGCTGATTTTTGCACAGATTGCTCTCTATGCCTTAGCCGGTTTATTTATCTTAAAAGTGATGAAACGTCGCGGTGAATACCGTCATATATGGCGGACAACAACGTTTGCCATTACGTGGGCGACATTATTGTCGATGCTAGCAGAATATTTACCGATTAACAGTACGATTATCTCTGTTTTTTCTTTATTATTGACGATCGTTCTATTAATTGTGGCCTTTACAAAATATCCAAAACAACCAATTTCAAAATAATGTGCATGAATCCCCCCTCTTCTAAATATAGTGTAGAAAAGGAGGGATTTTTTTGCGGGCATTCATCTTAACAGCTATCATAATTGTCATCGCTTTTGTCGTGAAAGTTGATTTAACCGAGGGATCGATCCCACTTGCTGCTTTACAAACAAAAAGTACTAACAGTCAATGTGAACAGCAACGTGAGCCAAATTATATCACCGTACAAACTATTGAAGGAGATACTATTCATAGTTTATTTGCCTTACACCCTGCAAAAGTTCCTATGACATTCCCAGAACGTTTACAATTATTTTACAACTTAAACCCACACTTACAATTACAGGAATTGATTCCCGGTGGAAATATTAAGCTTCCTCTTACGTTTGAATTCGAAAACAAATGCGGAAAATGAAAAGTTAGCGTTTCTTCCTTGTCCTTATTTTCTTACACTGCTAAAATAAATGACAGTGACGGCTGAAAATAGTGGCCCGAAAAGGAGAGAAAGTTAATGAGTGAAATTTGTCACCGTACAAATACACGTCCTGTACGTGTCGGTAACTTAACAATTGGTGGTAGTAATGAATTATTCATTCAAAGTATGTGTACAACAAAAACACATGATGTAGATGCAACAGTGGCAGAGATTCTTCGACTTGAAGAAGCAGGCTGTCAAATAGTTCGTGTTGCAGTTCCAGATGAGCGTGCTGCAGATGCAATTGCCGAAATCAAAAAACGTATCCATATTCCATTAGTAGCTGATATTCATTTTGACTATAGATTAGCATTAAAAGCCATTGAAAATGGTATCGATAAAGTACGTATTAACCCAGGTAATATTGGTCGTAAAGAAAAAGTGGAGGCTGTCGTGAATGCAGCTAAAGCAAAAGGTATTCCAATTCGTATTGGTGTAAATGCTGGTTCATTAGAGCGTCATATTTTAGAAAAATACGGTTATCCAACGGCTGATGGTATGGTTGAGTCTGCTCTTCACCATATTAAAATTTTAGAAGACTTGGACTTCCACGATATTATTGTATCGATGAAGGCATCTGACGTAAATCTTGCTATTGAAGCCTATGAAAAAGCAGCTAAGGCTTTTAATTATCCGCTACATTTAGGTATTACAGAATCAGGTACACTGTTTGCTGGTACTGTAAAATCAGCGGCTGGACTTGGAGCCATCCTATCAAAAGGAATTGGTAACACATTACGTATTTCACTTTCAGCAGACCCTGTTGAGGAAATAAAAGTAGCACGTGAACTATTAAAATCCTTTGGTCTAGCTTCTAATATGGCAACATTAATCTCTTGTCCAACATGTGGACGCATTGAAATTGATTTAATTTCCATTGCGAATGAAGTAGAAGAATATATTTCTAAATTGAAGGTACCTTTAAAAGTAGCAGTATTAGGCTGTGCGGTAAACGGTCCTGGTGAAGCACGTGAAGCAGATATAGGTATTGCTGGTGCACGTGGTGAGGGCTTGTTATTCATGAAGGGGAAAACTGTTCGTAAAGTCCCTGAAGAAACAATGGTTGAAGAGTTAAAAAAAGAAATTGATAAATTAGCGGCAGAGATGGAAGAAAAGCGCGCAGCAGAAGAAGCACAAAAAGCGAATGCCTAAGGAGGTACTAGCATGAAAAAGCCCCGCTTTGGTATTGATATTGATGGGACTGTAACATGTCCAAGTACACTCATCCCACATATTAATAAACAATACAACGTAAATATTACGCTTGATGATGTTTGTGAGTATGATTTTTTATCAGCCTTTCCACACCCTATTGATCGAAGTGCCTTTAACACATGGTTTAAAGAAAACGAGCCGTATATGTACGAAGTGTCGGAAGTGGCAAAAGATGCAAAAAGCATTCTAACTGCTTGGCAAAATTCTTATGAGCTCTACTATATTTCGGCACGAGGCGAAAATGTAGCAGACATTACAATGAATTGGTTTAAAACTCAGGCTATCCCTTATGATCATATCGAACTTTTAGGGAGCCATGATAAATTAGCAGTTGCTAAAAAGCATCATGTAGAAGCTTTCTTTGAGGATAAGCACGATAATGCGGTTATGCTGGCAGAGGAGCTAAAAATACCTGTCGTGTTATTTGATACGCCTTATAACCGTCTTGCTGTCCCTGACAATGTTGTAAGGGTATATAACTGGCAAGAAGCCAATCAATTTATCACAAATCATTTCAAATAATATACTGAAGAGTCGTGTTCAGATAAAGAACACGACTCTTTTATTTGCCATCAGCGGATGATAAGGCTTGGAGCAGAAGCCGTTCAAACAAATTCGTTTGACGATAGATCTGCTAATTTTTTCACTATACTTCCAGAATGCCTCGTATCCAACGCTCCACAAAGTTTTCAAAGGTAATGCCATAATTATCGTAGACGGCATGATAAACAAAATAAGTTCCTAATCGATCTAGAATTTCATCATTAATTTTCATCACAAACCGCTCCCTTTCTACTTGTTTTTCACCAAATTTTCATACTTCTATACTCCCAAATGACGAACAATCGAGTGGAGGTCGCATCGTTGCAAAACCGTCACAATCTACCGCTTTCATGCCCTTTCTTCGTATTTTTCTTTTCGATAAGATAGTAGTAACAACTTGCTAGACTGGAGGGACTACTTGTGAAATGGATGACAAAATTAGCTTGTATGACATGCATCTGCGTACTACTGACCGGCTGTGGTGATCGATTATCTGAAATTAAAGATGCAGCTTCTGGCATCAACACAGCGGCAAACTCCGCTGCTAGTGCAGTAAGTCGAGATGTACATGCTATACGCGCTATAGACATTAACTATAAAGATACATCTTTCACGGTTAATGACCTATTTAAAACTATTTTACGTGACATACGCTGGGATTATGACCCGGAAAAAAATGAGCTACATGTGAGAGGCACTTGGCAACCCCCACTATTTTCTGATCAGCCATGGGATGATCAGTTGAAAGAAAAGCTTGCTGAGTCAGGCATTGTGGACGTTACATGCAAAATAATTGATGATAAAATTGATAGCTCTCAAACTACAACGACCGTTATTTTTAATAATGAAAATCTCTTACAAAAAAATGGTGAAGAAGCACTCCATCACCTATATGATACCTATTTACTGTCAACACACTAAAAACGTTTCTGCCATGATAACTGGCAGAAACGTTTTTTATAATAAGTCTTACAATTTTGAAATATTAGGTGCTTTTATTTGAATAAAATAAAACCATCACGTTATAATCAAAGTACAACGTGATGGTTTGGAGGTGTTTGCATTGGGACAGAGAAATTAAAAATTGGCGAGCTTGCTGAAAAAACTGGCATTACAAAACGAACAATCGATTATTATACAAACATAGGCTTGTTGGTTGCAGAACGTTCTGCAACAAATTATCGCTACTATGATCCCTTCATGATTGAACGACTTCAATTCATTGAACAGCGCAAACAACAAGGGCTTTCACTCGTTGAAATCCAACATGAATTAAACATCACACCCTATGAAGAGATTGATGTACAAACGCTTCGTTTAAAAATGCAAGATTTAGAGCATGATGTAGCGTCTCTACTAGAACAAATGAACCAGCAAGATGATAAAAAAATTGAAACTATTAAAAAAAATGTTTCACCTGAAAGCATTGCATTAATGCAATCCTTACTTTTACTTATTCATAATTAGGAGGTGACGTTCTGTTTTTACAGAACGACTATTTGGATACCATAATAAACTTATCGATTTTTACCATATTATTAGCTTTAACAGGTTTTTTCGTGGCAACAGAGTTTGCAATTGTAAAGGTTCGTTCCTCAAGACTTGATCAGCTTATTGCAGAGGGAAATACAAAAGCCATTGCTGCCAAGCAAGTGGTCGATCATTTAGATGAATATTTATCTGCCTGTCAATTAGGGATTACAGTAACCGCTCTTGGTATCGGTATGGTTGGTGAAAAAACGTTTGAATTTATGCTTCACCCACTATTCGAAATGATCGGAATTTCAGATAAATATATGACGATCTTTACTATTGGTACAGCCTTTGCTATCGCTACATTCTTACATGTTGTTGTCGGCGAACTAGCCCCGAAAACAGCAGCTATTCAAAAAGCGGAAACAATTACTCTACTTTTCGCAAAGCCGATTATGTTCTTTTACAAAATCATGTACCCATTTATTTGGTTCTTGAACGGCTCTGCACGCGTTTTGATTGGTTTTTTCGGTATGAAGCCTGCAAGTGAGCATGAGCTTTCTCATACGGAGGAAGAACTGCGACTATTACTGTCTGAAAGCTTTAAAAGTGGTGAAATCAATAAAACAGAGCTTAAATATGTAAATAACGTCTTTGAGTTTGACGAACGTATTGCTCGTGAAATCATGGTTCCTCGAACAGAAATTGTTGGGATTGAACGAAATGACTCGTTTACAACTATCATCCATCATTTTGCCGCTGAAAAATATACGCGTTACCCTATTTATGATGGCGACCGCGATAATATTTTAGGGTTTATCAATGCAAAGGAATTGTTTACACACGGTTTACTTGAAAAGCTTACAGACGAGACATTAGTCATTGAAGATTTCATTAATCCAGTTATTCGTGTGATTGAAACTATCCCTGTTCAAGAATTACTTGTACGAATGCAAAAAGAACGTATTCATATGGCCATTTTAATGGATGAATATGGTGGGACATCAGGTCTCGTAACCGTTGAAGATATTTTAGAAGAAATTGTTGGTGAAATTCGTGATGAATTTGACGATGATGAAATTGCAGATATTCGAAAAATCACAGAAAACCATTATATATTAAATGCAAAGATGCTTGTTGAAGATGTAGAAAATTTACTAAATATAACATTAGAAGCCGAGGAAGTGGAAACATTAGGTGGTTGGTTCTTATCCGTGAATAATGGGATAAAAGCATCCGCAAATATTGAGCTTGACTCCTATGTCTTCAGTATTTATGAACAACAAGGACATCAGATACATTATATCGAGGTTCGACCTCTACGAATTAGTGCACCGGCGTCCTTCATTACAAAGGTACAGCCCTAACCTTATTATTTGAAACCATTTTCGTTATTCCATTATTAGCCATTTCAAGCTATAATGAGAGTAGGAATATGATTCTAGTTTCAGGGGGCTATACACATGACATTATTTAAACTATATCATTCAGATGGTATACACATTATTACCGACGTAAAAAAACATAAAACAAATATTGAATTAAAAACAATTACAGGCGAAGTATTATATATTATCGTCGTAACAGATGAAAACTACACAGTGTACGACGATCGTTTTGCAGGTGCCTCTAAGCAGTTAAATTCTGTAGAAGCATTTGATATAGATGGCAGCTTTCGTAGCCTAGATTTCGATAATATGCGCTCTTTATTTAAAGAAGCCTTTACAAAGTTATTACAGCAAATCGCTGAGTGCGTTCAAAGTAAAGAGGAGCTAGTCGATATTGACACACTCCGTCATAAAGTAAGTGCCCAAATAAAAGGCATCCATTTCCGTGTCATTTCTGATACGAAAAAATATGAAATTTAACCTCTCACAGACTGTTCATTTTGGACAGTCTGTTTTCTTTTCACCTCCCTTCCCAGCTGAAACAAAAACATGCTTCTTGACTTTCATGTATAATGGGACTTAATAATCTGAAAAAAAGGGGTGTTTAGAATGAATCGTGAACAATTAATCACACTCATTTCAGAAAAACTGAAATTAATCCGTACTGAAAAAGCTTTTACCCAGGATCAAATGAGTGATTTACTTGGACTATCTAAAAAAACACTTGTCCAAATTGAAAAGGGGCGTATTCTCGCGGGATGGACAACTACTGTTGCCGTCTGTACTTTGTGTCGTGACAGTACTATTTTGCAACACGAGCTAGGCGGTGAACCGTTAGAGGTTGTGGATTTGATTGCGAATAATGGAACATTGCAGCCTAAAGATAAAACAATGGGTGGATACATATGGTGGAAAAATATACATGAGCATGGAGGGTTCCGACTACAGCAAAATATCATTAGCCTTCATTTCCGCATTTTAGACAATAATAATTTTCGTCTAATCTCAACATTTGATGAACAAGTAGCTAAACAAGCATGGGAAAAGCTACAGATGTAACCCTCCTCCATCTAATAGACTCCTTCCTAATAGTAGAAGCAGTATTCCTGCTTCTACTGTTGTTAGTTGTTTGCCCTCCTTCTCCCACTTATATCGACACACTATAGACAAATATATAAAGAAAAGAAATTACCTGTCATAGGATAAAGAGAATGGATTCTGTGAAATTTCTATAAAGGATAGATAGTTGAAGCTAGGAAAGTCGAAATTTGCAGAAATATTTTCTATACTTAATAGTAACCGCTGTGATATTGGAAAGGATGCGCATAAATGAATCGAATTCTAGCAATAAGTGATATACACGGAGAATTAGCGCTTTTTGAGGAACTATTACTAAAAGCAAACTATAATCCAGATGAAGATCATCTTTTTTTACTCGGTGATTACATCGACAGAGGTCCAGCTTCTAGTGGCGTGTTAAATTTAGTGAGCGAATTACAAGGAAAAGGAGCACGAATTCTCCTAGGAAACCATGAAGCCATCATGCTCAATGCATGCCGTTCTGGTCTTGCTAAACCATGGAACCATTGGGTAGGACTTTGTGGGGGGGATGCAACATTAGCAAGCTATGGCTACCAGCTGAGCGATTTCGAGGATGCTATTGCTAGCCATACTTTGCCTAGCTTTATTAAAACGTTGCCAAAGCTAGAAGAGCATTTACAATTAATTGAAAACTTCGAAACATACATTGAATTAGAGGATGCTATATTTGTACATGGTGGAGTTGTACCAGGCGTTGCGATGTCAGAAACGGACCCCATGCAATTACTATGGATCCGAGAAGAATTTCATGCAGGCTATCAAGGAGATAAAACCGTTATCTTTGGACATACACCTACGTATAGACTTCACCATAACCCAACTGATTACAGTGTCTACTTTGGTGAAAACAATATTATCGGAATTGATGGTGGTGCTGTATTTGGTGGACAATTACACGCATTCGAATGGCCAAGTCGTCAAATATTCTCAGTCGAACATAAAAAACCAACAAGTAACGATTAACTTGTTGGTTTTTCCATTAATATAACTTGAAGATAACACCTACTAAAGAGTACACAATAACTGTTGTGAATAATATGGTCATATGGAATAGTGAGAACACAAACATTTTGGTAGCCCACTTCACTTGATCTTTATTACTATGATAGCCATATATACTCATTACTAGCCATGCAATACTTAATAGTAATGCGACGAGCATAATTCCCACACTTAAGGAACCAAATAAAAAGCTTGATAGAATTAATAAAATTAAATAGAAATTTGTTTGATAATACGTACGGCGCATACCTTTAACAACAGGAAGCATTGGCACACTTGCTGCTTCATAATCTACACGTTTGCGGATTGCAATGGCATAAAAATGCGGCATTTGCCAAATAACCATCACAAAAAATAAACCTAGGATCGCAGGGTGTGTTATATCTGTCGATACGGCAGACCAGCCAATTAATGGCGGTACTGCACCACTTATACTACCAATTTCTGTATTATAAATCGTTCGACGTTTTGTCCACATTGTGTAAGGGACTACATATAAAAATACTCCTAGTAAACCGAATGCCGCTGCTAATGGTGACGCAAGCGCCAAGACGGCTAATCCGATAATTAACATAGCTATCGCTAATGATAGAGTCGATTTTGCTGACATTTCCCCAGTGACGGTCGGTCTGCTTTGTGTACGAGGCATGATCGCATCTATATCACGGTCATATACATTATTAAAGGCCCCTGCTGCTCCAATGACAAGGGCAGAACCAACTGTTGAAAAAATCATTTCTGGTATATTGTCTATGAACGTCATTTTATTTTTGTACATGCCTAGCGTTAAACCAGCCCACATTGGTATTAAATTAGATTTGATAATTCCTGTTTTGACTGTTTGCGCTAAAATAGTAGAGCGAGACGATTTCCCTCGTGTTGTTCCGGAGGATTGCGGTTTATGCTCCGAGTTCAGATTTTGTTCCATTCATCTTAATTCCTTTTCTCCATAATTTCTGCACGCCACAATCGATAGAAAGCGACAAAATTTGCATCTAGCACATCAAATTATTATTTTACCCCTTTTAGTTCTGTTCTGTCTCTAAGTTCACATAAAGTACATGTTTTTATCTAGTAAAGTACGCTCATTCACAACATCTTCTATGATACCACCGACTGACATGAATTTGAACCTTCTTGCTCGATTCTTATCATTACTATTCAAGAAAAGTAAAAAGCCGAGGCAGAATTTTGCCTCGGCTCCTATTATTGAAGATCTCCCTGAAGTTGCTGGGCCAA
Organism: Lysinibacillus sp. GbtcB16; assembly: GCF_019091145.1. NCBI lineage: Bacteria > Bacillati > Bacillota > Bacilli > Caryophanales > Bacillaceae > Lysinibacillus > Lysinibacillus sp. GbtcB16. The sequence continues at coordinate 544,716 of NZ_JAGXJV010000002.1, read as the reverse complement.
AAATGCCACTAAATCACGCATATTATCTGGTGTTACCCCATGTCCATCTGGATATTGCTTAAATGTCACAGTAGCGCCAAATTGTTCAAAAACCTCTTTGCTTTCCATTCCCCATTGTGATGGAATAACATAATCATAATCACCATGAGAAATAAAGGCTTGTAAATGTTCAACAGAGCGAACAGAATATTCCTCTGTTACAAATTTAGGTGTATAGCCACTTAATGCGACAATGCCCGTCACTAAATTCCCCATTACAAAGGCCAGTGATTGTGCTAGTACGGCTCCCTGGCTAAAGCCTAATAAAAATACTTTATGAGGATCAACTTGATATTCGTCAATTGCCTCTAATATAAATCGTTGTAAAGCCACTAATACTTTATCGAAGATAGCACGATCCGGTTGCCCTACCTCTTGAATAGTGAAGAAAGCATAACCTGGTTTTTGTGTAATGGGTCCACGCAAACTAAATATATGACATTGTTCTTGAAAGTCCTGTACTAATTGTGGTAAGTCGTCTTCATTACTTCCCATACCATGCAATAAAAAAATAGCAGGGTATTTTTTTGTAGTGTCCATATTAGTAGGTGGTGTATGTTTAAAAGTAAATGGTGTATTCATGTCTTCAAATTCCTTTCAAAGTCAATCTTTGTAACAAAGCTATAGTAATTTTGTTTTATTGATTAATCCATCTGTATGGTAAGCAATATATCCATTGACAACACGAATGGTCTCTAGTGGATCTGCGTCAAAAAGTATTTGTGATTGCTCAGGTGTGGACACCAGAACCGTTAATAAATCCATACGCATAGAATGCCCCGCAGAGCTATATGCATAGTCGTAGATGATCGCTTCCTCTGTCATGCCTTCTGTCTCATATTGTTGATGGAATAATTCCTTTACAGTATCCATTTGCTCTGCTACCTGTTGTCGGATACGCATCTGATGCATCAATAATTCCTCTTCTAAAGCTGAGGGCTTTACCCAATTTTTAGCGTTTAGCATGTTCAGAAATTCTTGTTCCCACGCCTGTTCATTCTCAGTAAAGTAGAGCATATTAATCATTAGCATATCCCAGAAATCAACAGCCGTAGTTGCTGAATTTCGTTGTATTGCTATAGTTTCTTTAAAATGTTCTTCTACCTTAGTAATATTCATATTGCGAACTAAATGATTACATACGTTTTCAATAAACTTATTTGCCACTTCTTGTGCCATAAAAAATCCGTCCTTTATATCTACAAATCATTTTTTTCTATCTTATCATACCATGATTGTGAAATATGGCAACGAAGCCCTCTCTATAGACATTTCACAAAAGGATGTCTCCCTTTGTAAGGGAAGACATCCTGAATGAATTACGAGAAAACATAGCTATCCATAGTATCCAACGTATTTTGAATAGCATCTTTCAATGATCGTTGATGTTCACCACAGGAAGCTATTGCCTCTTCCAAAGCGATTGCAGCATTCGCCATAAACGGTGCCATTTGCAAATCCTTGGCTAATTGAATAAGAACTAATGCCTTATTCCATTTCCAACGAGGGTTAGTTGGATCTAAATTGATCGCCTGCTCCAAATAACCAAGCGCATCAAAAGGCATCCAGCCAAAGCGGTGCATAGTCTGGCCCGTAATTCCCCAATAGACGGCCTTATTTGGATTTTCCTTAACGGCTTGTTGAAAGCAATGTACACTTTCATTGTACTGATGTGCAAATAAAAACAGCTCTCCTTGCGTAAAGAAGGATTGGGCTTTTTCATTACCTGTTCCTGTCTTTGCTGCCTCTTCTAATTGCTTTATATTCATTGCAAATGCTTCTTCATCTTTAATTGCACGTATTGCTATAACCGCATCGGATTCTGGATAGCTTTCGTCCGCACGTTCTGCATGTTGTATTTCTCCATAAAGAGTGGGCTTTGGATAATAAGCGAAATCATACTCTTCTAATAAAATTATATATTTTTGCGCAAGGGCTTGTTCCTCTTCATTTGTCACCTTTTTTGCAGCTTCATAGCATTTCATTAGTTCGCCATTGTAAAAAAAATCATCCATTGACATTTAAAAATCCCTCCAGTGTATAACTATTCAGTCTTTTTAGTATACACTACAACATAAAAAGAGACTGATCAAAATTTTGATACAGTCTCCTTTAGTATTATTTTTTTAACACTACCGTATTTAAGAAGTTACGTAAGTCCTCTTCTTTTAGTGCCCCTACAAAACGGTTCACTTCTTTTCCATCTTCAAAACGGATAAACGTTGGTGTTGCTTCAATATGATATTTCTCCCATAAATCTTCATATTCATAGACATTCAATTGAGCAATATCGACACCCAGTTCATCTGCAATTGGCATTAATTCAGGAGTAAATGCTTGACAGTGTACACAAATCGGGCTGAAGAAATACGCATTCACAGGTTCACCAGCTTTAATCTTTGCCTCTAATTCGTCTGGTAACATAATGTTTTGATAGTTTTTGTCATCTAATTGATCAATTGTTTCTTGTTTCAGCTTTTTATCGCCATAAGGGTTGTTTGCGCTCTCTAGTTTACTTTTGTTTGAGACATTGGTAAGCACAATAATTGCTGCAAATAATACAACAATAACGGAACCAATAATTAATAATTTTTTCACTAGAATAGTGACCTCCTTTTTTACACTAAAATCCTAATTTTAGTGTATCCGGATTGATTATAAATTGTTTTGAAAACCTAGTAAACTAATTCGCCTTTTAAAAAAGATATTTCACATTTATAACATAATTTTAAGTATATTTGGGAACATACATATTGAGAGTTCATGCAAAATTTGAACGTGGGGTGATTATATGAAAAACTCGTTTCAGCATGTATTTCAAATTTATACGAAGGATATCCGGAACATTGTCACAAACTGGGTAGTAGCTATCATTGTGGGCGGATTGATTTTTCTTCCTTCACTTTACGCCTGGCTTAATATCTATGCCTCTATGGACCCATACGCCCACACATCCAATATGAAAATCGCGATTGTCAACGAGGATACAGGAACCACCGTTCGAAATGAAGCGATTAATGTTGGAAATGAAGTAATCGAGAATTTAAAAACGAATGAAAGCTTTACGTGGGAGCTTGAAAACGAAAAGCAAGCCATGGAGCATGTGAAAAATGGAGATTATTTTGCCATGATCGTTATTCCCAATGACTTTTCGCAAAAGCTCACCTCCATTCTGACAGAGCAACCAACTAAAGCGCATATTGATTATTATGTAAATGAAAAGAAGAATCCGATTGCCCCTAAAATAACAAGTAAAGGAGCAAGTGTCCTTACCCAGCAGGTTTCTAGTGAATTTGTATCAACGGTAAATGGGACGCTATTCTCCATTTTTAATACCATTGGACTTGAAATGGAACGTGAAATTCCTGACTTCCGAAAATTTGAAAACTATGTCTTTACTATAGAGCAGCATTTACCTGATATCAATTCATTTTTAGCACAAGCTTCTAGCCAAGGGAAGGATGCCGATCAATTACTTAATCGTGCGATCACACAAATTCCACAAGTAGAACAATTAACAACAAATGGTTTGACTACTATTCAAAAGGGTCTAACTCTTGTGAATGAAGCAGATGCTCTGTTTAATGAGCTATCTCCCCTTATTAAAAAGGATGTACAAACTGTCCAAAATATTGCGCAGCACTTCACAGATATTATGAATAAACTCAACAGCATTGATCTTGATTCAGCTTCTATCACCCAAACAAAAGAAGCATTAAAAAATCAATTGTCAACGTCCAAAGAGAACATAACGCATAGTATTCAAACACTTGAGGCGCTACAGAAGTTGATTCAAGCGGATACTTTAACGCGAAATCAGTTGCAGGATTCCTTAGATCGTATCATCGCATCTTTACAGCAAAGTAATGCCCAAGATAATGAACAAATTATTGAACAGCTTACAGCTATTCGTGATGCCCTGCAAAATAATCCGACCTTTACCGATTCAACTATAAACGCCCTAAAAGACTTGCAACAATTAAATACGTTACATGCAGATATCCTTACAAAAATTGAACAATTACAGCCCATTGATAAAAACATCATTCAACAAGACATTACAGCGATTCAAAACATCGCACAAAATGCGACGGCTAATTTACAAAAATTCTTGGTCTACTATAACGATAAATTGGAGCCACAAATTCGCTCAACATTGTCTAGTGCTAAAAGTACATTAACAAGTGCTTCTGCCATGTTGACGGATGTAAAACAATTCATACCTCAGGCAACAGATAAATTGACACAGGCAAAAAATACGTTAGGTACGGCTAATAATGCTCTCCAGAAAATACAAAGCGAGTTCCCTACTCTAAGTACAAAAATCAAGGATCTAGCGAATAAACTTCGAACTTTAGAAAATGAAGCGGATATTTCAGAGATTGTGCAATTATTAAAGAATGATGTCAATGCCGAGCGTGATTTCTTTGAAGAGCCCATTAAACTAAAGGAACATCGACTATTCCCTATCGCCAACTACGGAACAGCGATGACACCATTTTACACAGTGCTATCGATTTGGGTCGGTTGTTTATTATTAATTTCACTATTATCCGTAAATCTACATGAAAATTCACCTTATAGTATCCGTGAAATCTATTTTGGCCGCTTACTAACATTTGCAACTTTTTCTATTATACAAACTCTCATCATTACGATCGGTGATACTTTTTTAGTTGACGGTTCTATTCAGGCGCCCGCTTACTTTATCTTGTTTGGACTTTTGATTAGCATAGTATTTGTAACCGTTGTGTATACGTTAGTCTCGGTCTTTGGAAATGTTGGAAAAGCTTTAGCGATTGTGATGCTTGTTTTACAAATTGCGGGCTCTGGTGGGACATACCCTGTGGAATTATTGCCAAGGTTCTTCCAAATCATTAACCCATTTTTACCTTTTACGTATGCCATTGAAATGATGCGTGAGGCGGTTGGAGGCATTATCTGGTCAACTGTATGGGTAGATCTCCTCTTCTTAATTGGTTTCTGGTTTGTCTTTATCCTCTTCGGCTTTTTCTTAAAAAAGTTACTGAGCGAGAAAATAGAACATTTTATGAACAAAACACGCGGGTTAGATATATTTCATTGATTTTCAACTAGGCTCCATGTAAATGTTTATGACAACGATGGTATAATGGAAGTATTGTAAACATGTGGGAGGCGCTATTGTTGAAGAAAACGGTTTCTATTTTTATTGTTTTGGCGTTAATGTTATTAAGTGCGTGTGGGGAAAATAAGAAAAATGTTGAAAATGATCATGTAGCTACAGAAGGTGAAACTTCCCATGAAGGGGATAGTCATGCTTCAGGCGATATTCAGGAAGAAACAGCTTCAGCAAATGTTCTTCCAACGTTTTTAGAGGGTAAACAAGCAAATATTCGCTTGGTTTATCAAGTTGCTGGGCAATCTACAGAAATTCTTGAATGGATGCCATGTTATTGTGGATGTGGCGAATCTTCTGGTCATAAAAGTAATTTAAACTGCTTTATTCAGGAAAAACGTGAGGATGGATCCATCGTCTGGGATGATCACGGTACTCGTTGTTTAGTGTGCTTAGAAATTGCTGTACAATCGGCTAAAATGCATCAGGATGGCAAGAGTCTAAAAGAAATTCGCCAAGTCATTGATGAAACATATAAAGAAGGCTATGCAAAACCAACACCAACTGATATGCCGGCATAAAAAAGCAAAATCCATCGAGAAGTTCATTCTCGATGGATTTTGTCATTTTTCCTTCTCTTTCATTTTCAATATTTGGTAAACCGCTGTCAATCTCAATATAAGTTACCACCTTGTAAAAAAGACTGTAGACAAACTCAACATTCAATGAGTTTACCTACGCTTAACGCGACTTTGCTTTTATTGTTGCACTTGATTTTTCTTTCTTTTTCGAAGGATGACATATAGGATCACTGCAATGACAATTATTAATCCTATAAATTCGGCAATTAGGACCAATGATATTTCACCTTTTTTAACTGCTTTCACATCAGTATTATTAACGTTTTGATCTACTGCTACTACAAATTGCCCCTCTTTTGTTTCAATTGCAGCCCCTGCTTGTGAATCAGTCTCTTTCAAGTGTGTATAAAAGTCTCCTTTAATAGAGGCATTCTTAAACGATTGTATCCATAATAATGGCTGAGTGTTCTGCCAAAAGTTTTTAGTCATATAAGCATATTGACCAATTGCCTCAGGTAAAAAGCCTTGTTGAATTAGTTGTTCAGAAGAATTCGGAATTTGGTTAGCATTTTTGGATAGCCATTTATGCTGCTTCATGTCTCCCATAAAAATGACCGCATGCTTTTGTAAAGCTTCTTTGGTGACATCTTTGTCCTTCATAAGAGTGATATTGGCCATTTTGCCATTCATCATTAATGCCTTATACATAGATAGCATCTTTACATCATCCATGCTTTCATTATTAGGAATCACCATTAATGTATGATCATGAAAGGAATTCGGAAAATCACGTAAAGTAAAGGTTGGTTCAGTGGCATCTTTAGTGATCGATAAAGAACTAGCACTATCTATATATAACCAATAACGTTCATTCGTTGTTTCACATGGGTCCTCTAATTGAAAGCCTGTTACTTCAAATTGAATATCTGTCATAGATTGTTGATTCAGAACATTAGTTTGAATAGGTAGTAAAGCCTCATACATATCTGTAGTAGTTTGCTCTAGCTTTCGTAAATCTACTGAATGTGGGACATTATTGATATAGGCAATCAATTCAAGTTTTCGATCATCATCATCATGATTGTCTGGTATACTAGCTGACTTCTTTAACACTAATCGCATGACCGCTTCCTTATTGGCCTCTAATTGTGGCAAGGATACATAATAATGTGGGGTCATAGTTAATTGACTAGACAATGTTTGGTTTTCAAAGCCAAACTGCTGAAAGGAAATGGTTGAATCTGAAGTACTGTCTATTTTCGGTAAATCTTTAATGGCTAATGTATTTCCGATTAATTGCCCGGATAATCTAGATTCTGTTAAAAAGGATAATCGTTCCTCAATCGCTTTTCCGTTCGTTGAAGTCACAGCCAAAATAGGTACCCGTTGATTTGAATCTGTATTTAGTAATTCCTGCATAGATAATGTCATGGTGTCGTCACTAACATTGATTTTATCTAATACATTTTTGAATAAGCTTGTACTAAATTCCTTTTGTCCGCCTATGATAACAATAGGTCCAGACACTTGATTGACCGCATCTTCACGTTTAATCTGCACATTTGTATCACCATGCTCTGATAAATAAGCAGAGAGCTGGTATCCACTGTTTAAAGTTGCTTCAGAAGCTTGCTTTGGTAAAATAACTGTTGTTGCATATCCTTCATAACCCAAAAATGCAGTTGGATAACTAGTTAATGTCCATGCTTGGCTCTCCTCGCTAAAAGCTGACATGGAAGATAATATATCGATACGTAACCAATTACCTGCATTACCAGGTGGCACACAAATACCTTCTTTTAGAATCCCATAAAAACTTGCAGTAATCTTGTGAGTCCCTTTTAATAAAACCTCTTTTGGAAGATTAACGACAATCGTTTGCTTAAGTGAATCTGCTTTCAATGGCACCGTTTTGACCGCTACATCATCCACTTTCACGGTAAACGAGGATGGTGCTATAAGTAGCTCTGAATGTTGAATTTGAAAAGTAACTTGCTGGCCATTTTGTTTTACATCATCTACTAAATTATAATAAAAATCTCTTGATGAGGATGGCCCCTGTAATTCAATTGGCTGTGATAATAAAGGCTTGTTTTGCTTTTGATTGCCTTCTATCGCAATTGTTTGATCATCTACGGTAATGGTAGCCGCAACAGCGTCATTTGTAATACATAAAAAGCCTATAAAAAATAAAAGTATAGAGAAAAATTTGGCTCTCATTATTCCGCTCCTTTATCTGTTTGCTTTGAAAATCGTTCTGTTTTATACCATTGCACTTCTTGCCCAGTAAACATGCGCTTTATTTCTAAAAATAATGACCATACGACTAGTACAATCCACATTTGGGAATACGTAAAATACATAAGAATGACATATAAGAAATTCTTTTTATTCATTTCAGTTTTTTCAATACTTAAGGTAATCATTACTTCTCCTAGGAATAGTAAAAAGGCTAAAACCCATAAAACAAGGGCAATATCGCCAACGGTCAAACCAATGTCATAAAATAAATTAATAATAAATAAAGCATTAGATAAAATAACGCCAAAGAAAAATAAGAAATACGTAAAGAAGAAATAAAATAAATCAAACATAATACTTTTTCTTTTTAAGGTGAAAAATTGACTTAAAAACTTCAGAACTACATATTGATTGCCCCTTGCCCATCTTGTTCGTTGTTTCCACCAAACTTTCAATGTCTCGGGCTCCTGCTCCCAAGTAATAGCCTTTGGGAAAAACCGAATATGATAGCCTAAGTTATAAACACGAATAGTCAGCTCTGTGTCCTCTGCTAATGCTTTTACATCCCATCCACCTAACTGCTCTAAAACTGTACGGCGAATGGCAAAATTAGTACCAGGAATGGTTGCTACCTTAAACCATTTCCAACGGCCACCCTGAGCCATCCACTGGAAGCAAATTGTTTCTATATTAATAAACCTTGTCAACCAAGTTTCAGTCGCATTAATGACGCGAAACTTCCCTACAGTGGCCGCAGCTTTTGGGTCATTTATGAGACCCATTACTAAGTACCAAACTGCCATCTTTTCAGGTGTATTATCTGCATCATAGACCACTACAATGTCCCCTGTAGAATCAGCTAACGCAGAATTTAATGCCGAAGATTTACCCTTCCCTTTGTTTGGCTCCACGGTTTCAATTACTCGAATAAATGGAAATTTTTCCGCATATTGCTTGGCGATATCACCAGTTTCATCAGAGGAATTATCATTAATGACAATCACCTCTAATTTATCTTTAGGATAATATAAACGAGACATAGCCCGTAATGTCTGCTCAATTACGAGTGCTTCATTATGAGCTGGTATAAAAACACTGACAGAGGGTACATGAGTCATTTTTTTAGACCACTCATCGATTGGTTTTTCAAATGAACGGAAATGTAAATAGCCCCCCTCCATTAAAAACATGTGGTAGAGCAGCATAATCCAAATGAGGAAAAGTGAAATAAAAAATAATAGATTAGCCATTTGTCTTCCTCTCCTCAAACAATCTCTTACGCAATGTAATTCGTAATCGTAAGGTACTTATAAAAAATAATGTAACAAACAGGGATACAACAAAGACAAGGATCCATAAAATTAATTCGAATGGCCGTTCATCGAATGAAATTTTTAAACGCTCTTTTTTAGAAAAAGATAAATCAATGGTCTGTTCACCATCTTTATGTTGGACAATGGAAACATTCTCTGACTTTACCTGTTGGTTTGTTTGTCGGAAATTCATGAGTTCTATTTGTGGTTGCCTTTTTAGCACATCAACAAGTTCTTGAACAAAAGAAGAATTTACATAAGCAGGATATTGAATACCGATAATGGAACTAGGAACCTGTAATAAAAGGTCTATTTTTCGTTTGACAGTATATAAAGGATTGCTGTCTGTATCAGGGATGGTCCCTACTGTCATTGGATAGATGGTGCGGTTGTCCATTTGTGTGATATATAATGATGGACTTTCTTCCCGGATACTCCCTTTAAATAAGCTACTCTCATCACGGCTTATAGAAGGATAAATATTCCTCAATGCTAAATAATCCAGACTCTTTTCAGGTGAAATAGTAGAAGAGAGGATAAATGGATAACCTTCATTTTGTAGCTTTTGCAAATAACTTAATAATTTTTTATTATCATGTAAGTAATATATATTTTTTTCAGATTCATCCAATAATATAGGTGTTACTTCAAGTGCAATCGGCACCCTACTTTTGGTGAATGCCTTCACTACCTTTTCTAACTTTCCCACATCTGTTTTCATATTAATATCTGATACAACAATAAAAGCTGGATGTGACTGAGGCTTGGGTAATTGCAATAAATCGCCTATGAGGGTAGGCCATTGATATTGTAAGGTTCCTCTATTCACAAAATCTCCGATATACGACCAATTGTTCTTTTTAACAACAAAAGGATAGGATTCATTCATTGAGGAAGCTCTTTTCACGACTTCGAAATCAGCAGAAGGTAAAACACTTTTCCATCTTACAGGGTTGTCTAAACTTTCTTCCCCAATTGCTCGGAGCTCAATTATTTGACCTTGCTGCCATTTAGCAAATGGGCTGAATTGAAGAGCATTTTCACCAATCAAAATCGCAGAACCTTGAAAATGATTCACCGCAGCTAAAGCCTTCTCAGGAATAACTGTTGGATACGCGTTAAAAATAACAATCCGTTTATAACGTTGCAGCATCTGCTCTTCTATTTCTTCAATCGCTAAAACATCTACGGACGTATATACTTGAAGCATCTCTTGCAAGGCTATAACATCACGATTTGGTTGCTGAGTACTTGTGACAAAGATCAATGCTATGTCTTTGTCATCTTGTGCAGCAAATACTGTTTCACTTGTTACAAAAGTATAAAAACAAAGCATTCCAATGGCGAACCATAAGTTGTATTTAGAGCGCACTTGTTTTCATCTCTCTTTCCAGTTCTGTTAAAAGCTCATCAAATGTTGTTTCCATCAATGGTCGATAGGTCATAAAGCTTGTTTTATAATGGAGTGTGACCCATTTGCCATTGACCAATTGATGATTTTTCAATGCTTGATCTAGTTTGTCATAAATGACTTCCATATGCTGGTCTGTTGTATCAATTAACAACAACCCTATATAATTTTCACGAAACCGAAACTTTTTATCCGTTTGTCTGACCGTTTGTTGAATTCGTTGGGAAAGCTGCTGCCATAAATGCTGTACCTCTTTCGCACCATACAGCTTTTGGAATTTATCATAATTTTCAAGCTTTAAAACCATAAAAACAAAAGTATGTTTATGTCGGTCTGCCCTACGCATTTCTTCATTGACGCTTATACGCATTCTCGTTTCATTATCAAATCCTGTTTCCACATCAATGGCTACATAATTTCTAACATCCTCTTGCAGTTTTTTTAAATAGTTTCCCTGTTCACTCATTAATTCATGCACCTTTCCAGCACAAAGAATGAGGATCAAAAGTAGAATCCCGTAGGCGAAAAACATTTGCATGGAAAAAGTAGGATTTAGAAAAATTACAGCTCCTGCTATTCCTGTATATAGTAATGTCGAGCCTGTAATAAAAATAAAAACGAGGCTACTCACAAGACCAAATACTGTCCCTCTCCAAAGTGTTAGTACGATGAGAATCATTAAAAAGGTGTACAATAATAAGCCTTCAGCATTCTGACGGAGTAAAAAATAAGCTGGTAATTGTAACAATAAAATGAGTAATATTCCATAACCTAAAATAGCTTTATTTCTATTTATTGTGGTACGCATTTTCTACCTCCCTTTCTGCTAATAGTGGTAGTAAATTATCAAAACTATGCGTTGACTTTGTATGTTTATCGATATAGCCTGATGAAGGATCTTTTAAAGCTGTCATCTTTTCCATGAATTGCTGAGCTAATTGCTGTTCGTTTAATGCCAGCATATATCTTGCTGCCATGGCATAAACAGCTGGCGATTCAAAGTTAACGGTCGGTTGATTCGTTTGCGCACTGTAACGACCATAGAGTTTACCGTCTCTCTTCAAAAGGTTTACTAGCCAGTTTTTAAATGGCATTGTGTCCCCGTCCATCGAAGCAAGATGATAGGCTGTATATAATTGATCGATCATGTGCAATTCCTCGTCGAACACATAACTTTTAGTGGCAAGGTCAAAATATTTTGGGAAAAATCCTGCCTCAGCTATTGGGGTATTTTGTAAAATGTCCAACTGATGTTGAACTTGTTGCTGGGATAAAAGACCATGCTGCTCCATTTCATAAAAAGCAGATGGCATAATATAGCTCATGGTTAAAGCTGTTGCTTTATCATGGCTATTAACATCGACATAATCGACAAACAGTTCTTGATTCATCCCATACTGAATCAAATTATCTCCAATTTGTTTACCCAATTGTTCATAATCTGAATCATGCCATTTCTCACTGGCATCCAGTAAAACACGGATGATGCGTAAATCATCAATCAGTGCATTGACAGAAGCTTTTTTAGTACCATCTAATCGCCAAACAATAAAGTCGTTTGACAAAAAATACGATTTCAAGACATCGACTTGTTCATCAAAACGTGCTTGATCATCTTTTTCTACTAGATAGGCAAGCCATAAGCCAACCGATTCAGATAAAAACACATCCTTTTGGGTATCTAAATCTGTGCGTAATAAACCTTTTCCATTCATTAAATCTTCGATGACAAATTGTTCCGTCGGTGAAGTAGCAGGCTCTTTTTGTAACGCTACCTCTTTTTCTGTACAGCATATTAAAAGAAAAACAACACTAACTATTAACAAAAACCATTTAAAATTTTTTATCATCGTCATCTTCCTCATTAATTGTTATTTTTCTATAATGAAATCCCGATTTTATATTATAGTATACAATAATTAGAAAGGCTAAGCTTTTATATGAGAAGAGTCATACATTAAACATTTTTTATAAAAAAAGATGCCCCGAAAAGGTCTATAGACCCATCAGACATCCCGGATTTATTCTATAAAAGCTATATTTTTTGGTAATTTCCTATTTAAAGTAAAAATTGTTATGACTATTTTTTTGGACACGGACCAATGGGTTCAATTATGTCTATTACTTTACAAGCTGTAAAATTGTTTTAAATTGTTCATGGTCTGCTCGTTGCAAAAGCTCATATAAAATCATTTCCATACTAGTTGGATAAATACCAAGGGCACTCATCTTAGCTAATCCGACTTCCTTATTGGCTTTTGTTCGAGAGGAAACAGCATCTACCACTACCTCAACTTCAAATCCTTGTTCCTTTAGTTGTCTAGCTGTTTGGTAAACACAAATATGCGTTTCAATGCCAGTGACAATAAATTGAGAACGCCCACTTTCCTTCATCGCTTTCACAAATTCTTCTTCCTCACATGCACTAAAAGCCATTTTAGCAATTGCTTGTCCTTGAAGATGTTGTGCTATATCGAGTGCTGTACCGCCTAAACGACTCGGATTTTGTTCTAGCCATAAAATAGGTACTTCCAGTGCCAGCATCGCTTGTATCAACTTAGCAATGTTTGCAATCGTTGCTTCACTCTCATCAACAATTGTTGCTAGCTTTCCTTGCACGTCAACGACTACTAAACAAGCTTCTTCTACTGTAAACATCGTGAACACCCCTTTTCTATTCTTTATTTATTATACAAAAACTCACGTTAAAATGGGTTCATTTAAAATCTTATCGTACATATTGATTCATCATCTGCATAAATAAACGGTATATGTTATATTCTAGCCCTTCCCTATCTCCACGAGCATGCCCTTTTCCACCGCTGTTAAAATCCGAACATTAAACGGATTGTAACGGATGAAATTTATTTCAATTACGAAAATTCCAACTTTATTTCCGATAAAACTGTACTTTTCGTTCGTATTTGAATTAAAAACTCCTGTTAATTGTGTACATTTTGTTGCGAGGCTGTCGCTATTCTGCTCAAATATTAAGAATTTTATTTTTTCTCTTGAAAATTAAGTTATAATCCAGTAAAGTTCTGTTATCCCGCTTTAATGGTCCTATAGCTAATGATGTCTCTTAGACGATTAAAGCTCGATCAGGACAATGTATATTCAGCAGTTTATAGCCACTGGATAAAAATTTCACTTATTAACCAAACAAGGAGTGTACCCACTTTGACACAACGTGCATACAATTTCAACGCAGGTCCATCTGCACTGCCCCAAGAAGTATTAGAAAAAGCTCAACAACAATTAGTAGACTTCCGTGACTCAGGTATGTCGATTATGGAAATGAGCCATCGTAGTACCATTTTTGACGAAGTACATAACGAAGCGATCGCCTTATTGAAAAAGCTATATGCGATACCAGAAAATTACGAGGTCCTATTTTTACAAGGGGGGGCTAGCCTGCAATTTACAATGGTGCCAATGAACTTCCTATCAACTGATCAAAAAGCAAGTTATGTATTATCAGGCTCTTGGTCTGAGAAGGCATTCAAGGAAGCAAAGTTTTTCGGTACACCTGTGGAAGCTGCTAGCACAAAAGAGAACCAATACCGCCATATTCCTGCCCTAGCAGACATTCAATTTAATGAGGATGATGCCTATGTGCACATCACTTCTAATAATACTATTTACGGTACACAGTGGAAGGATTATCCAAATACAGGGAATGTACCTTTAGTGGCCGATATGTCTAGTGATATTCTTTCAAAACCAATTGATATTCAAAAATTCGGACTCATCTATGCAGGTGCTCAAAAAAACCTAGGTCCTTCAGGTGTAACAGTTGTCATTATTCGCAAAGATCTTCTTGAAAAAGCGAATAAAAATATTCCTACAATGCTTAAATATACAACACATGCTGATAGTAATTCTTTATATAATACACCACCTACATTTGGTATCTATATGCTAGGCGAAGTGTTGAAATGGGTAGAATCTAATGGTGGAGTCGCTGCAGTTGAGAAGCACAATGAATTAAAGGCTAAAGTTATTTATGATGCTATCGATAATAGCAATGGCTTCTATAAGGGTCATGCAACTCCAGAAAGTCGTTCCCTTATGAACATTACATTCCGCGTAACCGATGAGGAACTTGAAAAACTATTCCTAGCGGAAGCAAAAGCAGCTGGCTTTGTAGGGCTAAATGGCCATCGTTCTGTAGGCGGCTGTCGTGCTTCAACATATAATGCTGTGCCATTAGAGGCTTGTGAAGCTTTAAGAGACTTTATGGTCGATTTCCAACAAAAACATCAATAATCTTATAAAAATGACGATGATTTACGTTTCTGTAATGACTCGTCTTTTTTTGTTTGTCGATGATAATCTATCCCCATACAACTATCATTATAAAATTTTTATAGCAAATTTTTCTTTTAGGGCTTTGCACATAGCCTATTCTTTTGAGAAAAATATAGATTTTTAAGCGGACTATCGGACAGATTACCAGCCTCTATCTATTTACCAAACATAGATTATTACTGTAAGGATACCCTTACGAAAATAGAGGAAGGGAGGTCTGGACGATGGAAGATAGACGATATACAACACAGATGAACTGGCAAGGTTGTAAATGTCCAAAAAAAGAAGAGAAATGTTGTCCTCGTAAAGAAGAAAAATGCCCTTGTCAAAAAGAAGAAAAATGTACACCAAGAATGAGCAGTAACTGTAGAGGCTGTATTTGTCAGCAATTACGAAAATTAGAGCTTGCGACTAGACTAGATATCTTTTTATCTGGAGGTATTAGCTTCTTAGGTGTGACTTTCATTTCTTTCGATCCACGCAATTGCTGTGCTTACTTCCTTGAGGCAGGTGCGGCTGCTACTTCTCCTTTAATTGTAGACTGCAATCAAATTGTTGCGATTCGTAAAGTAGCAGTAGCTTAATAAAAATAGAGAGGGTACATCCTATTTGGAACTACCCTCTCTTTTACATAAAAAAACTCTGTCCATTTTTTAATGTGACAGAGTTTCATGCTTACAATCCGGGCATTTCCCATATATTTCAAACTTATGATTTTCAATTTCATAGTCGGGGAGCTTTTCTCCTAGCATTTCCATTGGACAAAGGTTGAGCTCTTTAACATTGCCACAATCCATACAAATAAAATGATGGTGATGATGTGCGGATTCACAGTGCATTCGGAAATTACGTTCTCCAGATAGCTCTGTTTCCTCTAAAATCCCTAGCTTCACAAATGTAGCAAGGTTACGATAAATGGTATCAAAGCTCATCCCCGGAAAATCTTTTTTTAAAACATCCAATAAATCACGGGCTGTTAGATATTTATCTGTTGCAGCAAACATATCTAATATTAACTCACGCTTATCCGTTTTTTTATAACCGTTTTCTTTTAAAATTTCCCACGCTCTTGAAACATTCATTGTGCTACCTCCCCTTGCTTCGCAGCCATTTTAAATGCTACTTTCTTTCCAAGGATCACAAGTAGCAATATTAAAATAGAAGTGACCACAATCGTACCTCCTGGCGCTAAATCTAAATAAAACGCACTAATCAGGCCGATTAATACTGCCGTTTCTCCAAATACAATAGCATAAAAGATAGTTTGCTTAAAGCCTTTTGCCAATCGCATTGCAGCTGCAACAGGTAACGTCATTAATGAAGATACAAGTAAAATACCTACAATGCGCATACTTGCAGCAATGACAAGAGCCGTCACAATCATAAACAATAGATGCACCCAACGTGCTGGGAGGCCACTTGCTTTTGCATATTCTTCATCAAAGGATAGAACGAATAATTCCTTAAAAAATAAAAACAAAAAGAGGATAACTACTGCAGCAATTCCAATCACCACCCATAGATCTTGGCGTGATACGGCAGATACTGAGCCAAACAGATAACTCATTAAATCTGTGCTAAAGCCACTGGCTAGCGATATAAAGATAGCGCTTATGCCTATGCCGCCTGACATAATGATCGGTATAGCTAGCTCCTCATAGTGCTTATATAAACGTCTTAGACGCTCAATTAATATCGAACCACTAACAGATGCTAAAATTCCTAGATAAATAGGGTTGAGCAAAGCGAAGGCTGTCACAGATTGGCTAATATATAAGCTCCCTGCTATTCCAGCAAGTGTGACATGTGACAAAGCATCCGCAATAAGCGATAACCTTCTTACTACAATAAACACGCCTAATAGAGGGGCAAGTATGCCTATTAATAATCCAGAGAAAAAGGCATTTTGTAAAAATTCATAATGTAAAATTGCTTCAATCATTGTGCCTTCTCCTTCTAATGAATCTTTCTCACAGAATGGCCATACCAAGCATCTAGCGCACCCTGGGAAATATTATCAAATTCATTTTTGTAGCCATGGAAGTGAATGGTTTGATTTAAACAAGCCACATGGCTAATGCGATTAGATACGGTATCGACATCATGTGTGACAAGAATCATTGTAATTCCCTGTTCCCGATTTAATTTCGCCAGCATATCATAAAATGACTGCACGTTCTCGTGATCAATCCCAACTGTCGGTTCATCTAAAATAAGTAATTTGGGATCACTGACTAAAGCTCTCGCAATAAAAACTCGTTGTTGTTGTCCACCTGATAATTCACCAATATTACGATGTTCAAATGCATCCATACCAACTGCCTTTAATGCTTCTTGAACCTTTCCTTTAGCTTCTCGTCCAGGTCTTTTAAAAAGCCCTAATTTTTTCGTTAATCCACTTTTCACGACCTCTTGCACGGTTGCTGGAAACCCTGAATTAAAGGCATTGGATTTTTGCGAAACATAACCGATCCATTCTCGATGTTTAAAAGTTGCACTTGGTTCACCAAAAAGCTTTATTTCTCCCGAAAGAGGCTTTAATAAACCTAAAAGGATTTTTAATAATGTTGATTTACCCGAACCGTTTGGGCCGAGTAGCGCTAAAAAATCGCCCTCTTCTACACGAAAGGAAATATTTTTTAAAACTTGTGTATAGTCATATTGAAATGACACATTTTCAATGTCAATTAATGTTGTTTTCATGCTTGATCGCTTCTTTCTAATTCAAAATCATTACGATTTACAAGTTGTAAGTATATAGGAAAGTGCAGTTTTTGTAAAGAAAAGAAGATAGCTTTTTTGAATGAGAAAATGGCGACCGTTTAAATCATTTAATCAACCATATTATAAAGGAGGATTGACTTTGAGTATTCAATTTTTACAGCAATTGGCACAAAGCACGGATAAGGAAATTGTCGCGATTGCTCGTGAAGAGGGCTTTGACATTACAACTTCTGAAGTAAAAAAACTTCGGCCTTATTTGGAGCAATTCTCATTCTCCTGGCTTTTTTTAGGCATTCCTAAAGATATTTTAGTTGAAGTGGAGGCTGTTTTAGGAAGAAAGCGCTCTCGTCAGCTAATCGCACTTTTTACAAAATAACGTAATAATGCCCAACATCAGCACTGTGTCTAGATGTTGGGCTTCTTTGTTAGCCTTTTAAAGCCTCGATAAGCTCAGGCTTAAATGTACTGCTTCGTAACATATCAATTTCAGCTTTGTATGGAGCTGATTTTGATTTGGCATCACTAGCAAGTGGTACGAATGGTGTTTCTAAAATTTTAGGGATCGCCATTAATTGTGGATGGTGGACCACGTAGTTTAAGGCATCAAAACCAATGTGACCAAAACCGATATTTTCGTGACGGTCTTTAGCAGCGCCTCGCACATTTTTTGAATCATTAATGTGCAGAACTTTGATGCGGTCAACACCTATTAATTTATCAAATTCGTTGAGAACACCATCGAAATCCTCGACAATGTTATAGCCAGCATCATGTGTATGGCAAGTATCAAAACATACAGAAAGACGTTCGTTATGAGTGACACCGTCTATGATTTTTGCTAACTCTTCGAAGGAACGGCCACATTCTGTTCCTTTCCCTGCCATTGTTTCTAATGCAATTTGGACGGGATAATCTTGCGACAATACTTCATTTAAGCCTTCAATAATTTTGGCAATCCCAGCATCTGCCCCAGCACCCACATGTGCACCAGGGTGCAAGACAATTTGTGTTGCCTCTAATGCTGCTGTACGTTCAATTTCCGACTGTAAAAAATCTACCCCAAGACGAAAAGTTTCTGGTTTTTCCGTATTGCCAATATTGATGATATAGGGAGCATGAACGACAATATTAGTCATGCCATGCTCTTTCATATGAAGGAGTCCATTCATAATGTTCAAATCGGCAATCGCTTTCCGACGTGTATTTTGCGGCGCTCCTGTATAGATCATAAATGTATTAGCTCCGTACGATAATGCCTCTTTACTAGAGCCAAGTAACATTTCCTTCCCACTCATCGAAACATGTGAGCCAAGTAGCATGTAAAAAGCCCCCCTATTTTTTTCCTCTCGCTTTTAAGCGACGTTCACGTTTTTTAATTTTTTCCATTTCCCATTTCATATTACGCTTATAGCCTGGTTTTACCTTTTTAGGTTTACGTACCAATGACTTCGCTTTCACATCTATTTCATTCTCTTGTTTAACACGATTTTTACGGGCATGACGCTCTTTTAACTCGGACCATTCTCCATCTTTAACGTCCATTTGCACAAATGGAATACCCATTTTTTCCACACGTACTACTGCATCCTCTTCGGATGGCTCAAATAATGTAATCGCTGTTCCTTTATTACCTGCACGAGCTGTACGTCCAACACGGTGAATAAAGAATTCTAAGTCCTCAGGAATTTCATAGTTAATGACATGAGAAATTCCTTGAATATCAATTCCACGTGCCGCCAAATCTGTCGCAACAATATACTGATATTCAAGATCACGAATCTGCTTCATCATTTTCTTACGGTCACGTGGGCTTAAATCACCATGGATTTGTCCACAACGGATACCATGCTCATTTAAATAACCAGCAACATGCTCAGCCGATTTACGCGTGTTTGTAAAAATAACAGCCAAAAATGGATTGATACCTTCGATAACTTCTAATAAACGTTTATTACGTGATTTAGAAC
This sequence comes from Lysinibacillus sp. GbtcB16, assembly GCF_019091145.1. Classification (NCBI taxonomy): domain Bacteria; kingdom Bacillati; phylum Bacillota; class Bacilli; order Caryophanales; family Bacillaceae; genus Lysinibacillus; species Lysinibacillus sp. GbtcB16. The sequence goes on along the minus strand of NZ_JAGXJV010000002.1, from coordinate 525,031 downwards.
GAACTGGTACAAGCATAAAATCAATGCCCTCTGCCACAGGTCGTTTATCATTCATGTGAACATGGACAGGTGCGTCCATATATTTTTTTAAGAAAGGCTGTAGCTTTTCTGGGATTGTTGCTGAAAATACGAACATTTCAAGTTTCTCTGGCATTTGGGAAGCAAATCCATCAATTTCCTCAATAAAGCCCATATCGAAAGCTAAATCTGCTTCATCAACAACTAGAATTGGTGCCGTATGCACAAATAACGCTTGTGCTGAAACAAGGTCACGAATACGGCCAGGTGTTCCAACAACAATTTGAGGTTGCGTTTTTAACTTATCAATAGAGCGTTGTTTGTCCGTACCCCCAATAAAAAGTTTTGCCTGTATGGCAGTTCCTTCTATTAATTGATTTAATGCATCATAAATTTGCTGTGCAAGCTCACGTGTAGGAGAAGTAATAACGGCCTGTACTTCCTGTTTCTCTACATCAATACGTTGAACTATCGGAATTAAAAAACTATGTGTTTTCCCTGTTCCTGTATGCGCCTGTCCAATGGCACTCTTCCCTTTTAATAATAATGGAATAATTTCTTTTTGAATTGGTGTCGGTTCTGTAAAGCCAAGTTCTGCAATGGCGTCCTGCAAAAATGGCTGAAAATTATAATCAGTATATTTTGACATCATTCGTTCCTCCTAACATCTTTTTTCATTGTACCATGATTCGAACTTTAAGGTATATTTACATCCTATTCTTACAAGCATAAACATAATTTTATCGTTTTATGATCACCGTAACAAAGCCCTTATCAAAGGTACTTGAAATATGGAGAATATGCAATCAAAAAAGCGCTGTATCAATACTCGAAAAAGCTGGGTATATGTAAATTTTATGTCAATTTATAGGGAGCTAATGATTAGCATTATTCCCACATGTTATGATGGGGCTGTAAGATATTATAGGAGGTTGATAGATCATGAAAGCAGCAAGATGGTATAAAGCAAAAGACATCCGTGTAGAAAATATTGAAGAACCAGTCATTGCACCTGGAAAAGTAAAAATTAAAGTACATTGGACAGGAATTTGTGGGAGTGATTTACATGAATACGCAGCTGGTCCAATCTTTATTCCTGTAGAGCAACCTCACTATGTAAGTAAAGATATCGCACCAATTGTAATGGGACATGAATTCTCAGGCGAAGTAGTTGAAATTGGGGATGCTGTAACATCCGTAAAAGTGGGAGATCCTGTCGTAGTTGAACCGATTCTATCTTGTGGCGAATGTGCTGCGTGTAAAAAAGGTAAGTATAATATTTGTAAGCATTTAGGTTTCCACGGTCTTTCAGGCGGTGGCGGAGGATTCTCTGAATATACAATGGTAGACGAAAAATTGGTTCACAAAATGCCAGAAGGACTTTCCTACGAGCAAGGCGCATTAGTCGAACCAGCAGCGGTAGCCCTTCATGCAGTACGCCAAAGCAAATTAAAAGCAGGCGATAAGGCAGCGGTCTTTGGAACAGGTCCAATCGGGCTCCTTGTCATTGAAGCGTTACGTGCAGCAGGCGCGTCCGAAATATATGCAGTAGAGCTTTCAGCAGAGCGTGCCGCTAAAGCATTAGAACTTGGTGCTACAGCAGTTATTAATCCTAAAGATGAGGATGCAGTAGCTCGTCTACATGAATTAACGAATGGTGGCGTTGATGTAGCATTTGAAGTAACAGGCGTTCCAGTTGTATTACAGCAAGCGATAGATTCCACAACATTTGAAGGTGAAACAATTATTGTTTCTATTTGGGAAACTGATGCCTCTATTCTGCCCAACAATATCGTATTAACAGAGCGTTCTGTTAAAGGTATTATTGCTTATCGCGATATTTTCCCAGCTGTGATGGAATTAATGAAGCAAGGCTACTTCCCAGCTGATAAACTAGTGACGAAACGTATTGCTCTTGAGGAAGTCGTAACAGAGGGCTTTGAGGCATTAATGAAAGAGAAAAACCATATTAAAATCCTTGTAAATTCACAAGCTTAATATATAGAGAGACAGGTAGAGAAGCCCTCTACCTGTTTTTTAATCTTTAGCTTTATCCATTTCCCCCCTAATTTCTAGATTCGCCATAAGGAAGTTCACCTTATCTTCTCCAAATACGCCTAATGTCCGTTTTTCTATATTGGCCTCTATAATTTTATTAATTTCCTCCTTTGAAAGCCCGCTTGCTTGGGCTATTCGATCCACTTGTATTTGTGCCGCCTTCACACTAATATGCGGGTCCAATCCTGAACCTGAGGCAGTCATTAAATCAGAAGGTATATCTTGTCGTTGTACGGATGGATTTGCAAGTAAAAACTTCTCGATATCCACTTCTATCCGTTTCTTCAATTCTGGATTGGTTGGTGCATAGTTAAATGTACCTGAGCTAACACCACTGTAGTTCACTTCACCATTGTCATCTGGTAGCATATCCTCTTTCGTATAAACATTATAGTTAACAGATGAAACACGCCCCCAGAAATATTCTGGAGCAGTAAAATTTTGCCCGATTAATTCAGAACCAACCGCTTGACCGTCCATTTCTAATAAACTGCCATTTGCTTGTTGATGAAACACCCCTTGGGCTAAAGCTGTCACGGCAAACGGGTATATTAAACCACATATAATGAACATGGCGATTGTTATAAGTAATGCCTGCTTAGAACTATCAAAAATTTTTCGCATATAGCTTCCTCCCTATAATCCAACTATACGAAATAATGGTCCTACTAGTAGATCAATGATTTTAATGCCAATAAACGGGGCTATTATTCCGCCAACACCGTACACAAGCAAATTTTTATTCAATAATTTCGCGGCACTCATTGGCTTATACTTAACGCCTCTCATAGCGATTGGAATTAGCAATGGAATAATAACAGCATTAAAAATTAAGGCAGAAATAATGGCACTAGTAGGTGAATTGAGATTCATAATATTTAATGCTTTCATCTCAGGTACCGCAACCATTAGCATAGCTGGAATAATAGCAAAATATTTTGCGATATCGTTTGCAATACTAAATGTAGTTAAAGCACCGCGAGTCATTAGCAACTGCTTGCCAATTTCGACAACTTCAATAATTTTAGTTGGATTTGAATCTAAATCAACCATATTCGCAGCTTCCTTTGCTGCATTGGTTCCTGAATTCATGGCAAGCCCTACATTCGCCTGTGCCAGTGCTGGCGCATCATTCGTACCATCTCCCGTCATCGCTACAACTTTACCTTGTGCCTGCTCGTCTTTAATCACTTGAATTTTATCTTCTGGCTTACTTTCTGCAATAAAGCTATCTACTCCCGCTTCCTTTGCGATTGCTGCTGCAGTAAGTGGATTATCACCCGTACACATAATCGTTTTAATGCCCATTGCACGAAGTTGATCAAAGCGTTCCTTCAGTCCAGCCTTTACGACATCCTTTAAATAAATGACCCCTAAAATCCTATCGTTTAACGCTACTAACAGTGGTGTCCCACCAACAGAAGACACTTGTTGAACCAATTGATCCAAATTGCTAGGAATGCTATGTCCTGCTTTCATACATTCTTTTTTTATCGTATCAGAGGCTCCCTTTCGAACTTTAGTGCCATCCACTGAATCTAAGCCACTCATTCGTGTCTGTGCGGTAAATGGAATATGCTCACTTGACTTAATAATTGTTTCTTCACCGTCCGTATTTACCCCTAATTCGCAGGCCAATGATAAAATAGATTTCCCCTCTGGTGTATCATCTGTTAGAGAACTAAGCCATGCAGCTCGAATTAAATCCTTAGTTTCCACCCCTTTTACTGGTAAAAACTCAGCCGCCATGCGATTTCCATACGTAATCGTGCCAGTTTTATCTAAGATTAATGTATCCACATCTCCACATGCCTCTACTGCTCTACCAGACATCGCTATAACATTAAATTGCGTTACTCTGTCCATTCCTGCAATACCGATCGCTGACAATAAACCACCAATCGTCGTTGGTATTAAACAAACTGTCAGGGCAATTAACGTAGCGATAGAAATCGGCACATGTAAATATATTGTCATTGGATAGAGTGACACTACAACTAATAGGAAAATAATCGTTAAACTTACGAGAAGCGTATTGAGTGCTATTTCATTTGGTGTTTTCTTTCGGCTAGCTCCTTCAATAAGCGTTATCATTTTATCTAGAAATGATTCACCAGGCATGGATGTAATTTCAATTGTCAGCCAATCACTTGTAACCGTCGTCCCTCCGGTAACTGACGAAAAATCTCCTCCCCGTTCCTTCACTACAGGAGCAGATTCACCTGTAATTGCGGATTCATCTACAGTAGCAATTCCGTCAAGGACTTCACCATCATTAGGAATGATCTCTCCCGCTTGAACTAACACAATATCGCCTTTTTTTAATTCATGTGCCAGTTTAAAAATTTCAGAGCCATCATTAAGCAAAACACGTGCCTGTGTCACTGTCTTTGTATTTTTTAAAGTTTGAACCTGTGCTTTCCCTCTTCCTTCCGCAATCGACTCTGCAAAATTTGCAAATAGAATCGTAACAAAGAGTATAATCGCTACAATCCCATTGTATAATCTTGCATGTTCTCCACCATCGTTACCAAACAGATTTGGAAAAAGAACTAATAGTAACACAAACAAAAATCCTACCTCTACGACAAACATAACAGGATTTTTCAGCATATATATGGGGCTAAATTTCTTAAAAGCATCTATTAACGCTCTTTTTAGTATGACACCAGTCATCAAACTATTGCTTGCTTTTTCCATATGTGTCTCTCCTCATTAAGAATAAAGTTGTAAATGCTCTGTAATTGGACCAAGTGCTAAAGCTGGTAAAAATGTCAGCGCACCAATCATCAACACGATAGCAACGAGTAAAAAAGTAAAGGTAGTCGTATCCGTTTTTAATGTTCCTAGTGAATCGTTATGCCTTACTTTATTAGCAAGCAAAGAGGCAATAGCTAATTGAATGATGATGGTTACATAACGACCAAAAAACATAGCCAGTCCTGTTGTTACATTCCAAAAAGTTGAATTATCCGCTAACCCTTCGAAGCCAGAGCCATTGTTAGCAGAGGCAGAGGCGAATTCATAGAGAACTTGTGATAATCCATGTGCCCCTGGATTCGTTATTCCAGCTATCCCAGATGGTGTTGCAACCGCAAGCGCTGAAAAGAGCAAAATAATAGCAGGATGAATTAGAATACAAAGAGCAATTAATTTCATTTCTTTTTCTTCAATTTTTTTACCTAAAAACTGTGGAGATCGACCAATCATTAAACAGGCAATGAAAATGGTCAGTAAAACATACATCATCATGTTCATAAGCCCAACGCCTTTACCTCCGAACACAACATTGAGCATCATATTAAACATAGGTACAAGACTACCAAGTGGCGTTAATGTATCATGCATATTGTTAATGGACCCAGTAGTAAATGCAGTCGTAACAGTCGTAAATAATGCTGATTGTGCTACCCCAAAGCGCATTTCTTTTCCTTCCATACTTCCAAGCTCCTGTGTAATGCCGAGTTCACTAATAAATGGATTACCTGTCTTCTCTGCTATGTACACAGTCACTAACCCTACGAGGAACAATATACTCATCGCTGAAAAAATAGCCAGCCCTTGTTTGCCCAAAATAGTGTTCTTTTTTCTGGAGGCAACCATTAGACTAAACGCGACGACACATGCCCCTGGCAATAGCATCATAGATAACATCTCTACTATATTGGAAAGAACGGTTGGATTTTCAAAGGGTGTTGTTGAATTCGCTCCGTTAAAACCGCCACCATTTGTCCCTATATGTTTAATAGATTCAAGAGAAGCAATCGGCCCAAGTGCAATATCTTGTAAATTCCCCTCAATTGTTTGTATGGTTTGATTGCCATTTAAGGTTTGTGGTGATCCTTGAGAAACTAAAATTAGAGCCACAACAATGGAAAAAGGCATTAAAATACGAGTAATAACACGAACAAAATCGACAAAAAAATTCCCTATTGTATCTGTTTTAGCCACTAATCTACGACAGAAAGCCATACAAGCTGCATAGCCAGTAGCTGCTGATGTAAACATCATAAAAGTAATGACTAGCATCTGTGATAAATAGCTGAGTCCAGATTCACCACTATAATGCTGAAGATTTGTATTCGTTATAAATGAAATAATCGTGTTAAACGAAAGGGTAGCTTCCATATTGTTGATATTATTTGGATTTAAAAATAGTAATGCTTGAATGCGTAGTATGATATATCCTACAAACACCATCATGGCATTTGAAACAATTAATGAAAGTACATATTCTTTGCCCGTCATATCAGCTCGTTTAATGCCGCAAACTTTATAAATGGCTGCGTCGACTTTATCTAATAGAGGATCAAGCCATGTTTTTTGTTGTAATGTAACCCGATATAAATAATGTCCCGTTAAGATAACGAGCGGTAAATAAATCATCAATACGATGGCTATTTGCCACATAGTGTGTCCCCCCTGCCTTTAATAATTTTCTGGGTAAAGTAATGCATGCCCTAAATAACCAAAAAGAAATACTAGTACTACTCCCATAAAAATCCACAAATTAACTTCCTCCTCGTTACTTTTCTACTAGCTTGTAGCACCATACTGTTAACGCCAACACACATGCAAAGCTTATGATCAGTAAGCCCATCATAAAAAAATCCATCAATCGTAACACCCCTTCTCCTTAAGGATGCTCTCATCATACTGACTTTGAAATTAATGTAGTGTTAGGAAATCCTTTTTTCTATTAAGAAAGGATAAAGAAGCAAAATCTTTATACTTTCTTAATGGAAGTTAACGCTATAATACAAATGAGGTGAAAGAGGATGGAAAATATACGTCCCACTCCAGAAATGTTTCTTGCGAGGCTTCAACAGGAGGAACAATCTATAGGGAAATTAAAAATCTTTCTCGGCTATGCTGCAGGGGTAGGTAAAACTTATGCCATGTTAGATGCGGCACATCAGGCACAAAAACTCGGTAAAGATGTAGTGGTTGGCTATGTGGAACCGCATCCTCGTCCAGAAACGTTAGCATTACTTGAAGGACTTGAGCAAATTCCTACAAAGAAAATAACCTATAACGGAAAAATATTTCAGGAATTAGATATAGATGCAGTGTTGCAGCGACAACCAGAAATTGTTGTGATCGATGAATTGGCCCATTCTAATGTGCCAACCATGCGGCATAAGAAACGTTTTGGAGATGTTGAAGAACTACTTGCTAAAGGTATTCATGTTTTTACAACTGTAAATATTCAACATATTGAAAGTCTTCATGATTTAGTGGAAGAAATCACTGAGATTAAAGTACGGGAGCGTATTCCTGATTATTTAATCGATCAAGCCGCGCAAATAAAGGTTGTCGACATTGAACCAGACGAATTAATTCAACGTCTGCAAAATGGGAAGGTATATGGAAAACAACAGGCAGAGAAAGCTTTGCATTCATTTTTCCGTAAGCAAAATTTAGTATCGCTACGTGAAATTGCATTACGGCGAACAGCCGATACCATCAATTATCAACAATTAAACAGTAATGAATCTGTCAGAAACTATGTACAAATCGAAGAACACTTACTTGTAGGTATCAGTAGTTCTCCTACAAATGCAAAGGTAATTCGGACTACTGCAAGACTTGCCCAAGCATTGCATGGCAAATTTACCGCTCTTTATGTTCAAAACATGCAGGCGCATGAAAGAAATCATGCTGATTCTGAACGCCTACAACAACATATCAAACTAGTAGAACAGCTTGGCGGCCATGTTGTCATTGTTCAAGAAGATGACGTAGCTGCAGCCCTTGCCAACTATGCTCAAATTAGTGGTGTTACTAAACTTGTCATCGGTCGATCAAGTATGAGAAAAAAATGGTGGCAGCCAAACACGAAAATTAGTGATCGCCTGAACGAATATGTGCCGAATTTATCTATACACATAGTGCCCGATCAAGAAAATGAACAATTCTACTTTCCTAATATTAAAAATAAACTAGCATTTGAATGGCTGGATCTATTTAAAATGTTTATCGTATTTAGCGTAATATCCATAGTCGGCCTATATTTGTATTCCATTGATATTAGCGAGCCTAATATCATAACCATTTATATTCTAGGTGTTCTCATTCTTGCTATTTGGTCATCAGGATGGATAATGAGCATTATTAGTTCCATCGTTGCTGTTTTACTTTTTAATTATTTTTTTACAGAGCCACGGTTTTCATTTGATGCGTATCATCGTGACTATCCTATGACTTTTTTTATCATGTTTCTCTCTGGAGTAATTACCAGTAGCTTAACGAAAAAAATCAAGGCGCAAACGATTATAGCTATACGAAAATCTTATCGAATGGAAGTGCTACTTGAAACAAATCGTAGACTGCAACATGCAAAGTCTATTGAGGAAATTATTACGGAAGGCATGACTCAAATTGTCAAATTAGTAGAAAAACCTGTGCAATTTTTTGAAATAGACAATCAGGCAATTGGGAAATCTACTTTTTTTCGTACGGAGAAAATATCTACAATTGAAAATCAAAAAATAGCTACGCTTTTTAATAACCCAAACGAGCATGGCGTTGTGAGCTGGGTGACGAATAATAAACATGTCGCTGGTGTATCCACAGATATATTTCCTGAGGTGAATGCTTACTATATACCCGTTATTTCTAATGGAAATGTGAAAGGGGTTATAGGTATTGCACTGTCTAAACTATCGCCACTTCCTGCATTTGAACGCAATATTTTGAATGCCATCATTAATGATTTTTCATTCGCAATGGATAAATGGTATTTACAGAAGCTCCACGAAGAAGTAGCGCGAGAAGCTGAAATGGAACAGATGCGGGCTAACCTTTTACGGGCAGTGTCTCATGACCTTCGAACACCGCTCACTGCTATTTCTGGTAATGCGGATATCTTACTAAACAACGCACCATTAATACCCGATAGTGAAAAAAATAAATTGTATGAGGATATTTTTAATAATTCGAAATGGCTTGTACAAATGGTTGAAAACCTACTAGCGGTTTCTAAGCTAGAGGATGGACAATTTGCTTTAGAAATGCAATTAGAATTAGTAGAAGATATTATTCAAGAGGCTCTTTCCCATGTTGTTCACCAAAATAGCTCGCATACAATATCCTATCAAATAGAACCAGAATTTTTATTAAGCCTAATGGATGCGAGATTGATCATACAGGTTTTTATCAATATCATCGATAATGCATTGACCTACACACCCCCAGGTAGTGACATTGCTATTTTGGTGAAGGAATGTGATGGTTTAGTAAACTTCAGTATTTCAGATAATGGACCAGGAATTGATGATTCCTTAAAGAGTAATTTGTTTGAGCCGTTTACGACTGGCAAGGTACAACGCAGTGATAGTAGACGTGGGCTCGGTTTAGGCTTAGCCCTGTGTCAAACAATTTTAAAATTACATGGTAGTCACATCACTGTTGCAGATAATAAACCTCAAGGAACAATTTTTAACTTTTCACTGAAAAAGGAGTAAAAAATTTGATAAATAAACGAATTCTAGTAGTAGAAGATGATGTGGCCATTGCCAATTTAATAAAAATGACATTAGCTACCCAGCAGTATGAATTCGACATTGCCCAAGATGGGAATCGTGCACTTCAAAAGGCTATTACCATGAAACCAGATGTTTATATTTTGGATTTAGGACTACCAGACATAGATGGTGTAGAGCTTATTACAAAAATTAGAAGCTGGACTCAAACACCCATTATTGTCGTCAGTGCCCGCGGGGAAGAATATGATAAGATTAACGCCCTGGATGCAGGTGCAGATGATTATGTCACGAAGCCATTCAGTGTGGAAGAATTATTAGCAAGAATTCGTGTTGCTTTAAGGAGAGCAGCCTATGAACATCCACCAGAACAGGAAAATTCAACTTTTACCAATGGTTATCTTCAAATTAATTATGTAGATCAAACCGTATTAGTAAATGGCAAAGAAATACATGTCACGCCTATTGAATATAAACTTTTAGTTGTTTTATCCAAGCATGTCGGGAAAGTTCTAACACATAATTTTATTTTAAAGGAAATCTGGCACAATGCTCTACAATCAGATATTCCAAGTTTACGGGTGTTTATGGCGACACTTCGAAAAAAAATAGAAGCTGATCCAGCACAGCCTAAACTGATACAGACACATGTGCGGGTCGGTTATCGAATGCTTCGCTATCATGAAGATGAATAAGATAAAAGGATCGTAGCAGAAGGCTTAGTTGCACTTCTGCTCTTTCTTTGATGAATTCGCCTTATAAATTATCGCACCCTCCCATTAGCCTCTGCATATCATAGCTATAATCAGGTATGTCATCAATGAAAAACAAGTAGAAAGGAGATCATTATGGTATTTCGACCACCTTATCCATACCCTATGTATCCCGGTGGCATGAGAATGCCCATGCCAACACCACCACAGATGTCACCGCAGTCCTTTTTCCCGCCTGGAGGCTTCCCTGCTCAACCACGAATTCCAGGCGGCTTTCCAATGGCAAATGGAATAGGTTCCTTTGGAGGACAAATGCCGATGCCACCTGTGCAAGAACCTTCTAAAATCGGTTCATTCTTACAACAAGCAAACAGTTTATTTAATTCCGCTAAAACTTATACCCCTTATATTCAACAAGCGATGCCAATGGTTAAAAATATACCGTCCTTATTAAAGTTATATAAAGGATTCCAAGGACTACCTTCGACGGGAGGCGGAGCGGCTGGCGCTGATCGTGCAGGCAGTGATAGCAAGGCTGCTACAGGAACTAAGCGATCGGCAAGACAAAGTACATCAGCATCATTTTCGCCTCCTGAACCAATTCCATCTAAACCACGTATTTTCCAGCCACCAATGTAAATGAACGTTTCTTTGTATTCGCCGCCCCTGTCCGTTATAATGTAGATAGGTAAAGCTTGAAAGGAGTCACAACCATGCAAGTATTAAAAATTAATCCACGTGGCTATTGCTACGGTGTTGTTGATGCGATGGTCATCGCACGAAACGCCGCACTTGATAAAACATTACCAAGACCTATCTACATTCTAGGAATGATTGTCCATAATAAACATGTCACAGACGCGTTCGAAGAAGATGGTATCATCACTTTAGACGGCGATAATCGCTTAGAAATTATCGAACAAGTTGAATCTGGTACTGTGATTTTCACAGCACATGGTGTCTCACCTGAAATTCGTGAAATTGCGAAGCGTAAAGGCCTAGTGTCCATTGATGCTACATGTCCTGATGTAACTGTTACTCACGATTTAATTCGTGAAAAATCTGCAGAAGGCTATGATATTATTTATATTGGGAAAAAAGGACACCCGGAACCTGAGGGTGCCATTGGCGTTGCACCTGATCATGTCCATTTAGTTCAATCTTCCAATGATATTGATGCGTTAAACTTAACGAATGATAAATTGCTTGTCACAAATCAAACGACAATGAGCCAATGGGATGTCGCCCATTTAATGGATAGTTTAAAAGAAAAATTCCCTCATATTGAGGTACACAAAGAGATTTGTTTAGCTACTCAAGTCCGTCAAGAAGCTGTCGCTAAGCAGGCAGGAGAAGCGGAACTATTGATTGTTGTAGGTGACCCTAAATCGAATAACTCCAATCGTTTAACGCAAGTTTCTGTTGAAATCGCTGGGACACCTTCCTATCGTATCGCGGACGTTTCAGAGCTTAAAATAGATTGGTTAAAAGGCATTAATAAAGTTGCTGTGACAGCAGGTGCTTCAACACCAACACCTATTGTCAAAGAGGTCATTGCCTTCTTGGATCAATTTGATGAAAATGATCCATCCACACACGTTATCAAACGTACAGTGACATTAGATAAAATTCTACCGAAGATTAAAACACCTACACCAGTTGAGAAAATTATGCCCCATTGATTACTAAAAAAATCCTGCTTGTCATGATGACAAACAGGATTTTTTCTTTATTTACTAAAATAATAGTTTATCGGACGACCAATTCCACCATAATGGACATCCATCGTAATTTTCTCTTGTTTCTCTAAATAATCTAAATATCTTCTAGCTGTTACACGAGCAATCCCAACGCCACTTGCAACTTCTTCTGCCGATGCACCATCTACCGATTGCAAAAAGTGCACCACTTTTTCCAGCGTTGTACGGTTAAAGCCTTTCGGCAGGTTTTTTTCTGTTTGTAATAAGGTAGACTGTTCCAAAGTGCCATCACGATAATGGAATAGCTGATCCAATTCACCTTGTGTCAGCTCGCGTTCCGTTTGCGTTTGCTTTTTAAAGCGTAAATAATTTTCAAGTGTCCCTTTGACACGTTCAAACGAAAAGGGCTTCATAATATAATCAAAAACACCTAGATGCAATACTTGTTTCACCGTGTCCATATCATTCGCAGCCGTGACAGTGATAACATCTACTGGTAAGTCCAGCTCGCGAATTTTATGTAAACTAGTGATGCCATCTTGCTCCGGCATAAAAATATCCATAAATACTAAGTCAGGCTGATGTTGACGAATTTGCGTCACGCCATCTAAACCATTGGATGCTTGTCCAATCACCTGAAAGTGATCTACCTTTTCAATAAATTGACGATTCACCTCACGGACCATTGGATCATCCTCAATTAATAATACTTTGATTTGTACCATTATCAGCCCTCCATTCCAAAATTAATGCTTATGCATAGTAAAATGTTAGTAAAAAACTAGTCCCTTTATTTGGTTCGCTGATGACTTCAATATCACCTTGTCCTTTTTCAACAATCTCTTTTATTAAAAATAGCCCTATTCCTCTGTAATTTTTCTCTTTTGTAGAATAACCATTGTCAAAAATATGGCTCTTGATCTCATCTGTCATGCCAACACCGTTATCCGTGACCAGAATCGCTAAGACATCCTCGTCTTCATCGACAGAAACATGGATAACCTTTTCCTCCACCTGTGTATCCCTTAATGCATCAAAGGCATTTTCTATTAAATTCCCGAATAGAATGACAAAATCATGATGATCTAAATTAGGTGGAAAGGATGTTAAACGACTTTCACGGTCAATTTCCAGTCGGATTCCTTGTTCTTTAGCATAGGAAATTTTACTAAGTAATAGCCCTGAAATATTTTCATTCTTAATACGTTCATTTAAAAAGTTAGTAATTTCATCGTGTTCTTCCTTTACCTGCGTCAAGTAGGATAAAGCCTGCTCATGATGTCCAAGTTGTAAAAGTCCAGCTATCGTATGCAGTTTATTTTTATGCTCATGTGTTTGAACACGAAGCGCTTGAACAAATGCTCGTACTCCTGTCAGCTCTTCAGCAAGCTTCTTCACTTCTGTCCGATCTTTAAACATGGCCACTGCTCCAACAGTTTCTCCACTAACCTGTATGGGGATACGATTACTCATAATACTATGATCATTTATATATAACTCTCGGTTAAATAGTGGCTGATCAAGCTCCAAAATTTCAGGTAGCCTTGTATCCGGTAAGACGTGAAAAATTTTCTGACCAATCAAATTAGATGGTTCTTCGTCAACTCCAAGTATTTCGCAGGCCTTCTCATTAAAAATGGTAATGGTCAAATCATTATCGATCGCAATAATGCCCTCATGCATCGCATTAAAGGTTTCCGTTCGTTCTACATACATTTTGGCAATTTCATGAGGCTCTAATCCAAACATTTGCTTTTTCATATGAAGCCCTAATGTTCGCGCACCCCATACGCTAAAGATTAAAGATAATAGTAAAGTAATGATCAGCTCCGTTTGCATCGATTGCAGTAATTCCGCCACCGTCAAAACACTATATCCAACGACCGTAACACCTATTTGTTGTCCTTGATTGTTCATAATTGGTACAAACGCGCGAACCATGTTGCCATGCTCCCCATGTGCGATTGACGTATAGTAATGTTCGGAAAAAGCAGCGTTTAAATCGGCAGATTGCGAAATGCTACCCAGTTCCGCTTTACTGGGGTGAGAATACTTCTGTCTTTTCATATCCAAAACGACTATATATTGAGCCCCATTTATATCTCGGATTTCTTCCACTACAGGGTTAATATGTTGTATGGCCATTTCAATGTTTTCGTGGGCAATATAGGTTTTAATTTCAGGAAGCTGCGCCACTGTTTTGGCTACTAGTAATGCTTGGTCACTAAGCTTGCTCTTTTGTTCATTCATCACATACCCCAACAAAAAAGTACCACCAATACTAAAGGAAAGCATGAGTATAAAAAAAGTCAGCGACATAATTTTTCTTTGCATCGATAACTTCTGAAATTTCAAGATAATCGCCTCCCCTCTACTATATTTTAGCTTACTCCATATGTTAGAATAACAAAAACAATAGAAAATACGAATAAATTGGGTGTATTCAATGAAAAAATTTATTATTGGAACGATTGTAACCGTCTTATTTTTAGTGATCACCATTAGTGTTCAACAAGGTTTGCTTTTCGCAAAGCCGCTTCCATACGATGATGAGCAAAAGGGGTTAGACACGCAAATTACCATCCATCTAAGTCATGTAGTAGCTGAAAATACACCAAAAGGACAGGCTGCCAATAAATTTGCTGAATTAGTAGAAGAAAAGACGAAGGGCAAAGTCAAAGTGCATGTATACTCCAATTCCTCTTTATTTAATGATGAAAATGAGTTTCAGGCTTTGCAAAAGGGTGAAGTCGAAATGATTATCCCGACCTTTTCTAAGATGACAACGTATGTACCGAATTGGCAAGTTCTTGATTTACCCTTCCTGTTTAATACAAATGATGAGGTACAAGAAGTACTGACAGGAACAATCGGTGATCAATTATTAAACGAGCTAGAACCAATTCATATAAAAGGGCTCGGCTTTTGGTACAACGGCTTTAAGCATCTAACCTCTGTGGATCACCCCATTCACACATTTGAAGATTTACAGGGTTTACGTGTTCGCACAATGCCTAGTAAAACATTGGAGAAACAATTTGAAGTTTTGAAAGCAACGCCTATTCCGATTTCATTTAGTGAGGTTTATACAGATTTAGAGAAACACGCCATCGATGCACAGGAAAATACAGCCTCTAATATTTACTCAAAAGGTTTCTACAAAGTTCAAAAACATATGACCATCACACAGCATGGTATTTTAGGCTATGCGGTATTAATGAATGAAAGCTTTTGGGATTCCTTACCAGCGAAAATTCAACATCAATTGGTGGAGGCTATGAAGGAAACAACAGATTGGCAGTTTGAACAGGCTGCCCGTATGAATGAACAGGATATGTTAGAGCTTAAACAGCAAGATGATTTTGATGTTTCTACAATGAGTCTTAAGGAAAGACAGCGCTTTAAGGAGCAGCTCTCCCCTGTCTATGATTTTTATAAAACCCAAACACAAAATGATGAGATTCTAACTGAGATTAAAAAAATTGTTGCACCATAATACTTTTGGTCATTAATGATAGATCCTTACATATCGTAAGGATCTTTTCTTTTGTATTATAATAGATTACTAAAATTTAAAACTACTATAAAACAGCCTGAAATCATTGCTATTACTGCATTTACCAACCCTCTCATTGAAAAATGAACTAAATGAACAATAGAAACATTACGGTCATAAAAACTATTGTCGGAAAATTTCAGCTATGATAACGACATGAAAGCGTTCACACAATCTTCATAGATGTTGTAGGGGGAGAACTATATGCGTATAAATTTCAAAAACTTAACAGTCCAAGTATTGATTGCTATTGTACTAGGGATTATCGTAGGTGCAGCGTTCCCAGAGTTCGGAGCAAAGCTAAAAATATTGGCGGATATATTTATTAAACTAATTAAAATGTTAATAGCACCCATTATCTTCTTAACGGTTGTAATTGGTATTGGTAGTATGGGTGATGTCAAAAAGGTTGGGAAAATCGGGGGAAAAGCTTTAATCTATTTTGAAATTGTTTCGACATTTGCCTTGGCGATTGGTCTTATCGTTGTCAATATTGTACAACCAGGTAAAGGCTTTAATACAGAAGCCGCCAACGGAGCAGATGTCTCTCAATATACAAATGCAGCGGCGGCAGAACACGGTTTGGGTGCATTTATCATGCAAATCATCCCTGATAATGTTGTGGGTGCACTCGCAAATGGTGAATTACTACCTGTCTTATTTTCAGCTGTATTATTTGGATTAGCAGCGGCGGCGATTGGTGAACCAGCTAAGCCAGTTATTAAATTTTTTGAACAAGTTGCGGATATCTTCTTTAAAATCGTTAATATGGTAATGAAAATTTCTCCTATTGGCGCATTTGGTGCCATGAGTTATACAATCGGCAACTTTGGACTTAAATCTCTAGGCAACTTAGGATTTTTAATGCTCTCCGTCTATATTACAATGTTTATTTTTATCGTTGTCATCATCGGATTTATTACACATTACTTCGGTTTTAGTATTTTTAAATTTATTAAATACATTAAAGATGAAATTTTCATCGTTATTGGTACATCTTCATCTGAATCAGCATTGCCTTCCATGATGCGTAAATTAGAAAACTACGGCTGTTCTAAGCAAGTTGTGGGGCTAGTTATACCAACAGGTTATTCCTTTAACTTAGATGGAACATCCATATACTTATCGATGGCAGCTATATTTATTGCCCAAGCTTACGGTGTTGATTTAGATATTTGGCATCAAATCACATTACTAGCCATTCTAATGCTTACATCTAAGGGGGCTGCGGGTGTAACAGGCTCTGGGTTTATTACACTTGCTGCCACATTAGCAGCATTCCCGATGATTCCCGTAGAAGGAATTGCATTACTAATCGGGGTTGACCGCTTTATGTCCGAAGCTCGAGCTGTTACAAATCTTATTGGTAATGGTGCGGCGACAGTAGTTGTTTCAAAAATGGAGAAGGAATTTGATACAGAGCAGGAAAAACGTGCTCTCTCAGGTGAAATCGCACAACCTTAAATAGTTAAAAAGGCTACTGAAAGCGAGATACTTGTCTCTCCTTAGTAGCCTTTTATATAGTCCATTTTTAGAAATTCATAGACACCACCATTTGTTGCTTGCATATAAGTATGAGCGTCTTGAAATCCTACCTTGCGATATAGCTTGATTGCTCGTAGATTAAATGTGGCGACCGATAAGGTAATCATTTCGCATGGATAGTTTGCCAAGACAAAATCAATAGCATTTTTAAAAAAATTATAGCCTAGGCCTTTTCCTGTAAGACTAGGTTTCATGCCTAAGCCAATCTCCATCGTTTGGTCAGCAACCGTCATAATGCTAAAATAAGCAACTAGTTCTTGTTTTTTTAAGACCGCAAAAACATTTCCTCTTGTATACGGGTTGAGAAATGCTTGTAAATCCTCCTGGTCAGCCTCCATATCATAGAAAGAATAGTCACCCTCATAATGCCAATTATAAGCGATATCTTCTGCTTGTTCTTGTGAAATTGGTAGAAAACAATAGCTCAAAACTTTATCCTCCTGTAATTTTGTGAAACCTCTGGAATGACATACTCGTATACATAATGAATGGAGGTTTCTTTATGGCAACATTTACACTTCACTATCCTAAGGCCTTTAAAAGCTTTTCTAATATTCCTATTATCAATGAAAACAACGAAACAGTGTGTGTGCTTCAGAAAGTAGAGCGTTCTTCTACTGGTAAAGTTTTAAATGCCGTATTATTAGTTGCGGCACAGCAAACTTTACCCTATCGTTATGAAACACGAACAACTTTAGGTGCCCCCCTTTTTCAAGTACAATCTACTCTGTTAACAAAAGGGGTCAGTCATCAGCTCGTTATGCCTGATGGTAGCACCATACCGATTGTCCGAAAAACAGTTCAATTATTAGAATCCTCGTACACCTTTACTATGGACAATTTGGCATTTCGTTTTGAAAGGGATTTTACTGCTACAGCCTATTTATATTGTAATGATGAGAAAATTGCCAGTGCAAGCCCAATAGAGACTGAGCTCATACGGACGGGGCTAATGTTTAAACTTTTCCAAGCTGATGATATGCACTTTGTGGCACTCCTCGCAACACTCTATCAAGCTTTATTTGCCATGAGTAAGTAAATGAGTCATGAATTTAGTTTCACATTAAGAGCTTACATAGCAAAAAAGAAGGCATCCAGATTTAAAATCTCGATGCCTTTTCAATTTATTTTTTCTCGCTCCCCATTTAATATATGAATGACATAGGAATCGCTTTGACTCACATTCGTTTGGACAATTTTTTTTACTGCACCTTCCATCTTAGTCGCTAGTTGAAGTGCCTCCGCATTGTCACCTTTTATAGTTGTTTGAATCGTAATGGTTGTTCGATTCTCTAGTATTAAGTATTCGTATACATCAAAAGATTGTAGCCCTTTTATTAAATCTTCGATTAATAGATTAATATCATTGCCCATCGCTTTATTACCATCCAGCAATGATGTAAATTCCCATCTTTCAAAGACAATCGGGTAATCCTTTAAGGCAGAAGTTTTTATAACGCTTTTTGCAATAGCTTCCATGTCTGTTTTAACCGACTGAACATACTCTTCTCCCCCTACAATTTGGATGACCAATTCCTTTTCCGCAGTTGTTTTAACATCTATACCGACGTATTTTTCAAGCAGCTTATCTTTTAATAGTGATAAACTCAACTCTTCTTTCGTAATTATTGGTCCTTTCTCGAAATTGGCTTCTAAAGGCTTACCATCTTCATATTTATTAAACAGGATGATGATCGCGATAATGACCAGCATTAATCCTGTAACGACTCCTATCCGTTTCACAATGAAATCCCCCCTGTTAGGAAGGTATGAGCTCTGCAAATACAATATTCACCGTTTTCTATCACTGTTTTATCGTTACTATGAAATAAACCATTTCTGACACTGCTTAATTTCCCTCACATATTCCGGAACACGAAATAAATTAGCTATGTTTTGTCCTTTTTGTGTCATGATTTTTAAAAAGGAGTACACTTAAGGGGTAGTAATTCTATATTTTTGGAGGGTTTTAAATGGATGCAAAAGCAGCGGAAATTAAAAATATTATGACCTTGAATCTACTCGTACAAATTCTAAAAGAGCGTGGCATTTTGACAGATAAGGAATTAAAGGAACGACTCTCAAATACGGTCAAACTATCCTCTATGGATGCAGATTTGAAAGAGAAGGTTATTGAAGAAATCGAACATTAATAGGAATAATTCCAACAAAAACAACCGCTTCCATGCTACTAATTTAGCTGAAAGCGGCTGTCTATATATTTGCTTTTAAGAAAGACAATAAGTACTTTAATGTGCCTAGTGTCACAACATTATGATCGAATTGTTTTTAAAGCTGTTGACCAAGGAATAAGCTGATCTAACATTTGATGAACTGAATCCGCCTGCACCTCTTTTGGCTTAAAGACTGAGCCGTTTTCAAAATCGGTAAATAATGATAAAGCTGGATGAACTCGAACATCAGCAACTAGTAATTCTCCAAGAATCCCTCTTAAATGCTCCGCAGCACGTGCTCCTCCAACTGAACCATAGGAAACGATACCCGCAGCTTTATTGTTCCATTCTACTCGTAAAAAGTCTAATGCATTTTTTAGTGCACCTGTGATGGAATGGTTATACTCTGCTACAATAAAGACAAAGCCGTCACATGCAGCTACTTTCTCTGACCATGTCGCTACTCCAGAAGTATCTCCCCCTGGCTCTCCAAGAAACGGTAATTTAAAATCAGCGATATCAATTATTTCATATTCCGCATCACGGCGTTTTTCTGCGACTTCCTTTACCCACGCTCCAACTTGTGGGCTAACACGACCTTCTCGCGTACTTCCTAAAATAATACCGATTTTTAACATATGACCCTCCTCGTTTTCCCATTCAGTTTGTGAAATCATCGTCATTCCATGTACGTGAACAACACTCGTAACCATTTTGGCCAGATACATACAGCTTTATTCATGGACTCTATGTAGTCGCTATGAATACTTCGAATTAAATAGTCTTTAATTCAAGATTAAATTACCATATATTTTTATTTTCTGTCAATTATTTAAATGCGAAACTTTTTGAACTCCCTCATTACTTTAATTTAATGGGCTGTTCCAACGCCTCCAGTTCTTCCTCCATGGAGCTAAACTGTCTTTCCACTACATATTTTGCGTCTGATACTGCTGCATTATAAATATATGGAGCGATATTTTCCTTGATAAAATCTAACACACGCTCTGCTTCAAATTCACTAATGTCTTCATCTCGATGAGTGTAGAAAAATCGCTGAATATCAGCCACTATCATTTCTTGCTGATCTTTAGTTAAACGAATAAACAAGATATATCTCTCCATTTCTGCTAATTGATGTCATCTTCATTTTATCATTATCCTTCTATTCTTTGCATACAAAAAGGATGAACACTACCTAGTAATGTTCATCCTTTTATTATTGTTTACATTCAAATGAATAACTCGTGGAAAGGAAGTTTTTTTCCTTTGATATAATGGCTTGACCGCCATTGTCTTCACATTGTACGGTCATGGCATCCATTTTCTTTTCATTCATCATATTCGTCATAACCGTCATCCCTATACCAAAAACAGCGATGAATAAACCGATTATAATCCACAGTTTACCAGCCTTATTGCCAGCAGGTCTTTCATTAGCCACATCTATTCCCCTCGCTTAAACAAATAAAAATGGTTCTGTATGAATGGTTGATTGTACAAATTCAACCACATATTTTTTATCCGCACATAGCTTCGTCATTTTCGCCGCTACTCCTGCAATCATCACTTTTTCTACATGGTGACCAGGATCTACAATTTGCAGATTCATCGCTTGAGCATCCTGTGCTGTATGGAAGTACATATCACCCGTTAAAAAAACATCTGCTCCTGCACGTTTCGCTGCATAAATATACTTATTACCATCTCCACCAACAAGCGCAACTTTCTTAATCTTCGACTGTAAATCACCTACGACACGAACCGCTGGAACTTGTAATTGCTGCTTCACGAACTCTGCGAATTGTTGTAAGGTCATTTCTTTAGCTAAGTGACCTACACGCCCTAATCCCATTCTATTCGTTTGCTGTTCAAGTCGAATGACATCATAGGCTGGCTCTTCATAGGGATGACTAGTAAGCATTGCCTTTAAAACACGGTTTTTCATCGATTCAGGAAATACGACTTCTACCTTTACTTCCTCTTCAACATGTAATTCACCAACTGACCCAACGAATGGATTGGCGCCTGCTAACGCACGGAAGCGTCCTTCTCCAGCAGTTGTATAACTACATGCTTCATATTCTCCAATGCGCCCTGCTCCAGCCTTTGCTAGCGTCTCGCGTAAATCCTCAGCATTTGCAGACGGGATAAAAACAGCAAGCTTTAAAAGATGTTCTGAGTACGTTTCTTCTAGTATTGTACGGTCCTGTAGTTGAAGCGCATCTGCTAATAAATCATTAACTCCACCTTCAGCTACATCTAAATTTGTATGCGCCGCATAAACAGCGATATCATGTTTAATGAGCTTTTCATATAAGCGCCCTGCTGGATCGTCTGTACGAATATTCGCTAGACGTCTAAAAATTGGAGGATGATGTGCAATGATCAGCTCACATCCTTTTTCAATGGCCTCATTCGCAACAGCTTCATTGACATCTAAAGTGACTAATACTTTGCTAACAGGTTTATTGAGTGTACCAATCGCTAAACCGATTGGATCATTCTCCATGCAAGCCAGTTTTTTAGGCGACCATGATTCGAATACTTGAATAATTTCTTGACCATTTACCGACTTCATTTTACAAAACTCCTTCTACTAATTGAATAAGAGCCAATAACTCTGCACGTTTTTCTTCAATTTCAGGTGTTTGTTCTGCATCTTTTATGGATTGTAACACACGTTGCCAATTTTCTTTTTCACGCGTCCATTTTTTTATAAATGCTGGTGCTTTACGGGTACTTAATTTAGGACCAAATAAAATCTCTGCTGGCGAAAGCTCCATTTGTGCTCTTTGCAACACAAGAATTTCATAGATTTTATCATCTTCCTCTAAAATTTCTTCATCGAGAATAGCCCAATTATGTGCTAAAGCCCACTCACGGATCACCTTTGCATGAATATTCGGTTGTAAAATGAGACGTGTGACACCTTGCAGCTTTTCAGGATGCTTCTCTAAAATAGAGACAATTAAGGGACCACCCATTCCAGCAATCGTTACTGTATCGACATGGTCAGTCAATTCTATTGCTGCTAATCCATCTGCTAGACGTACCGTAATTTCTTTGTTTAATCCTTCTTTTTGTACTTGTCCCACTGCTGATTCATAGGGGCCTGCTACTACTTCCCCTGCTATTGCTGAAGAAGCTATTCCTTGATGAATTAAATAGCATGGCAGATAGGCATGGTCACTACCTATATCCGCTACTACCGCTCCTGTGGGAACAAATTTTGCTACCATTTCTAATCGCTTCGAAAGTTTTTGTGCGTTCATTTTTTACCGCCTACCTTAAATAGAGTCCATTACTAGTATGGATGATGTCGTGAAAAAAAACAAATGGAGTCGTCTCACAGTATTCATGTGGACAACCCCATTTCATGATTCTTTACATTTAAAAAGTAGCTGTACTATTTCAGTACAGCTACTTGTCAGTCATACTATTCTAAAGTAGAAATGTATTCAGCAATAGCTTTTGCTTCTGCTTCAGTTTTCATGTTTGGTTGCATTGGAGTACCTTCGATACCCTTTGTTAAAACTTCAACGATATGGGCTTCATCTAAGCCATGTAGGTTTGGACCCATACTACCAGTTAAATCACCACCGTGACAACCGATACAAGATTGTACTAGAGCAGCACCATCATCATTTGCGTCTGTAGTTTCAGTAGTTTCGCCACCGCCCTCATGTTCAGCAGCAATTTCTTTCTTGTTATCTGCACCTTGTAAAGACATGAAGAAAATAAGACCAATACCAAATGCCAGAATTAAGATGTAAGGAACGACTGGATTGTTTTTCATAAGTTTCCCCTCCTCATTTTAAGTCTACTTCTATTATAATATAGAATCAGTCAACATCTAATATTGTACTTCATTAACAAAGAAACGAAAAGCCCTATTCGCTAAGTTGTCCTTTGTTTGTAACAAATTCGACATTTCTGTATCTATTGGATAAAATATGTCTTGCCAAACCAAATTTTGGTCAATTTCACAACTTTTTTTCATACTGTTATCATACCCTTTGCATACATTCATATACCAAAAAAATAAAAAAATCCTCACACCTGATATAAAGTGTGCAGATCATTTATAGGGGCAAAAAATTACAATAAGTTTATGATATAATAGCCAATCAGTGCTAGTAATCCTAAAACACCGGAGACTGTGAAATAGAGTAGCTTCATTTTAATACCTGACCAAAGCCAAATAAGACAATTGGCGGCAATCAAGCAAAATAAAACAATATTATCTCCACTAAAATATGTAGTGCACACACGGATAGATATACTAAATAATAGGATGGCGGCAAGTAAATGAAATATAGGAGCTAATAGATGTTTTTTTTTCGCCATTTGGAACGCAGCGATAAATAATATGCATGCACCTATACCTACGACAACGGTTAAAATCAGTGTTAATGACTTTATTGTAAAATAGATAGCCAAAACAGCTATTATAGCGATACATAGACTTGCTACCAAAAGAAACATCTTTCTTTTTTCAGATGGCAAGATTGCTTGTTTAGGATCTTGAACCGGTTCTAACTCCTCTATATCAGCCCCCTCTGTATAAAGAGCTGCTAAAAAGTCACAATAGTGCTCTGGTAATAGCTTATTTTGCTTCCAAAACAAAATTTCATTTAGAATAATTTTTTTCCGGGGATTCGTCATAATGTTAACTCCAAACATTGCTTAATAATGGTTGCATTACAATTTTATCTCACAGCCTTCGGAAATACATCTGTATAAAGTCGCAAATCTCTCATTCCCTTCATTCTAATTATCTATTATTAGCGGAAACAAGATTGGGGAATAACAGGGCTATTTACCTTTTCAATGGTATAAAAAAGGAGCGATCCAACTAGGTATTTTCACACTAGTAGGATCGCTCCATCTATATAAATTATTCTAAGAAGTCTTTTAGACGTTTACTACGAGAAGGGTGGCGTAATTTTCTTAGAGCCTTCGCTTCAATTTGACGAATACGTTCACGTGTTACGCCAAAAACCTTACCTACCTCTTCTAAAGTTCTTGTACGACCATCATCTAAACCAAAACGTAAACGAAGTACGTTTTCTTCACGGTCTGTTAATGTATCAAGGACATCTTCTAGCTGTTCTTTTAACAATTCATAAGCTGCATGGTCAGATGGAGATTGTGCTTCAGAATCCTCGATAAAGTCTCCTAAATGGGAATCATCTTCTTCTCCTATCGGTGTTTCAAGAGATACTGGTTCTTGTGCAATTTTTAAAATTTCGCGTACTTTTTCTGGTGTTAAATCCATTTCTTCGCCAATTTCTTCTGGAGAAGGTTCACGGCCAAGATCTTGTAAAAGTTGACGTTGTACACGTATTAATTTATTAATGGTTTCGACCATATGAACCGGAATACGAATTGTACGTGCTTGGTCTGCAATGGCACGCGTAATAGCCTGACGAATCCACCATGTAGCGTACGTAGAGAATTTAAACCCTTTACGGTAATCAAATTTCTCAACGGCCTTAATAAGACCCATATTCCCCTCTTGAATTAAATCAAGGAATAGCATTCCACGACCTACATAACGTTTAGCGATAGATACTACCAGACGTAAGTTTGCTTCTGCAAGACGTTTACGTGCTTCTTCATCACCTTGCTCAATACGTTCAGCAAGTGCGATTTCTTGCTCTGCAGATAGTAAATCAACTCGACCGATTTCCTTTAAATACATACGTACAGGGTCATTGATTTTAACACCTGGTGGTACACTCAAATCATTTAAGTCGAAAGTCTCTTCGTTCGCTTCTTCTTTCATTAGACTTTCTTCTTCAAATTCTTCTTTTCCAATGATTTGAATGTCTTTATGCTTTTCAAGATCCTCAGCAAAATGGAAAATTTCTTCATTTTCCAATTCATAAGGTGTTAGTTTCTCTGAAATTTCTTTCATAGAAATTTCACCCTCTGTTTTTGCTTTTTCTTGTAGGAATTTTTTTGCATCATCTAATGTAATTTCTACTTCTATCTCTTTTGAACGTTCTGACTTGTCCGCCATAAACCTTCCTCCTTCTAAACAACCGAATCGGGTTAAATCGCCGATAACGATTTTCTTAAATGAATAATCTGTTGGGCGATTTCAAGTGCACGTGCATACTCATGCATCTTCTCCGCTTCCTTTGACTCATGCATCTTTTGATAAATTTCTTGCTCAATTCTATATTTTTGAAGCTGACGGATTGAGTCCACAACCTCTGCCTCTGCTTGATCAGGATCTCGCTCGACTAAAGCCGCTTCCATAACAATTTTCCGTAATTCAGCGTCATCCAAAATCTCCATAAAGCGTTGATAATCAGGATGACCATATTCCTCATAAAATCCTACTAAGCGAACAAAAACAGCCATATAAGCATCTCGTACAAATGGCTCTTTTTGCTCACTCCGTAATACCCTGTCCACTACATCTATATTATGAAGCATATGAGCCAGTAATAAACGTTCGGCACGTTCAGCTGCATCCATAGGCTTTTGTTGTTGCGTGACTGGCATTGAAGGCGTTTGTGTCGGCATTTCTGGTTTTGCAGAACGTACCTGATTCGCCTCCAGCTTTCGGAATTGGGCATAAATGGCTTCTTCCGAGATATTTGTTTCATTTGATAGCTGTCGTATATACAAATCCCGTTCAACTGGCGACGATCTACCTATGAGCTGTTCAAGGACTTCTTGTATATATTGAAGCGTATCATTTTCAAATTGAAAGTTCTTATTTCGTCTAGCATGCATCATCATAAAAGCAATATACGCATGAGGGTTTTCCAAAATTTGTTCCTTAAATGCTTGTCCGCCTAACGTGCGAATATATTCATCAGGGTCCAATTTTTCTGGTAACACAGCAATATCAACTTTCATGCGCTCCGTATGCAAAAGCTGCGCCGCTCTTTTCGCTGCATCAAATCCAGCATTATCACCATCATAGCAAATCGTAATTTGCTCAACTAAGCGCTTAAGCTTTGTGATATGCTGATTTGTTAGCGAGGTACCCATTGTTGCTACGGCATTCATAACACCTACAGAGTTAGCTGCTAACACATCCATAAAACCTTCCATCAATACTACTTGACGATTTTTTCTGATAGAAGTTCGTGCTTTATCTAGGTTATAGAGCACTTCACTTTTCTGAAATATTGGTGATTCTGGACTATTTAAATATTTCGCTTCCTCACCTGTTGATGAAAGTATTCGTCCTGAGAAGGCAATAATTTTACCATTCTCATCTCGAATCGGGAACATGATCCTTCCTCTAAAACGATCAAAATAACGTTCTTCTCCCTCTCGCTTAATAATTAACCCACTTTCCGCCATTTCTTGTAAGTTATAACCTTTTCTTTCAAGCAATATTGTTAGGGCGTCAAAGCTTGGGAGAGACCAACCGATGTTATTAGATTCTATAAGCTCCCTTGTAAATCCTCTTTCTAGCAAATAATTTAAAGGTTCTTCGCCATCCTCTGTATTTAACAGTAGATGGTGGAAAAAATCTGCTGTAAAAGCGTGTGCTTCTTTCATCCTTTCTTCCGCTTTAGAAATCTTTTTTGTTCCCCCAGGAAAACTTGGCTCAACATCTAAATGTATGCCAGCTCGTTCTCCAAGTTTCACAACAGCATCAGGAAAAGATATGCCTTCAATGTCCATTACAAAAGTAATGGCATTTCCCCCTGCACCACATCCAAAGCAATGGAATATTTGCTTGTCCGTTGAAACAGAGAAAGACGGTGTTTGTTCTCCATGGAATGGACAGAGGCCAAACCAATTTCGCCCACGCTTGGTCAGCTGCATGTATTCACTAATAACATCAACGATATCCGATTGTGTACGAATCTGTTCAATTACTTCCTCTGGAATCTTCCCTGCCAAATCCATCATCACCATCTTTAATAATTACGTTCTAGAAACACAATTCGCTATTCGTTTTAAAATTCCTTTATTTCTCGACAAAAAATTAGGATTTTTCTCTTATAAATATTTTTACCACAATTTTATTATTATAAAACAAAAATTAGTTTTTATCTATACTAATTTCAAAATCCACTCAAAAAAACCGCCTCTATCACCGAGGTGGTTTATTTTCGTACAATTTATTTGCAAGTCAAAATATGTTCTATGATAGTATTTGCTGTCTCTTCCACTGCTTTATTAGTCACATCTATTACTCGACAGCCTATTTTGCCGACAATTTTTTCAAAATGTTGAATCTCTTCTAAAATACGATTATGTTGCGCATAAATGGCATCATCATTTAATCCGAGAGACATTAATCTTTCTTTCCTTATAGAATTTAACTTCTCAGGAGAGATGATTAAACCAAAACATTTTTTAGGGTCCAACTGTAATAGCTCTTCAGGTGGTTCTACTTCAGGAACTAAAGGAACATTCGCCACCTTATACTTTTTATGTGCTAAATATTGTGAAAGGGGCGTTTTTGATGTTCGAGATACGCCTACCAACACGATATCAGCTTGTAATAATCCACGGGGATCACGACCATCATCATATTTTACTGCAAATTCAATGGCTTCAATTTTTTTAAAATAATCATCATCAAGCATATGAACAATTCCAGGTGTCTCCAATGGATTTTCTTCCATAAAGGTTGCCATTGATTGTAATGCAGGACCTATTATATCGACTGCATGTATCTTTTCCTGTTCACATAAATCACGTAATAGCTTTCGCATTTCTTGACGAACAAGTGTGTAAACAATAAATGCTTGTTGTTGTGCTGCAAGGAAAACAATCTTACGAATAAGCTCCTCTGATTGAATATGTGGAAATCGTCGGATAACAGTATTCTCTAGACCGGGTCGAAACTGGCTAATTACTGCTTTTGCAACTTGGTCGCCAGTTTCACCCACAGAGTCAGATACAACAAATACGCGTAGTCTTTTCATGCAGCTCTCCTTCAGATTTAGTCATTTTGCGCAAGAGATAAGAAAGCTCGTGTAATCGTTGTTTTTGTAAGACGGCCTATAATCGTCAAACCACCCTCTTGTGGTTCGACTACTGGTAGCGAATCAACTTCTCGTTCAATGAGCTTGTTCGCGGCAACAACCAAAGAATCTGATCTTTCACAGTACGAAATATTAGGCATACGTGTCATAATTATATGTACAGGAATTTTATTTAAATCCTGCGTGCCAATACTTGTACGCAGTAAATCTTTGCGAGATAGTACGCCTGTCAAAAACTCATTCTTATCTACGACAAAGAGTGTACCAACATCTTCTGAAAACATAAAGCAAATTGCATCATAAACCGTCATTGTTTCTGGGACAACTACAGGGCCTGAATGAAAATCCTTTACTTTTAAATTGTGAATACTATCCATCAATGTAACGGATGCCTTTTTCCCTGAATAGAAATAACCAACTCGTGGTCTTGCATCTAAAAATCCCGCCATCGTAAGGATCGCTAAATCTGGTCTTAAAGTCGCTCTAGTCAGATTGAGACGTTCTGCAATATGTTCCCCAGTGATAGGGCCGTTTTCTTTCACAATTTGTAAAATGTTTTCCTGACGTTTATTGAGTTCGATTGGACTCACCGCCTCAAATCTAATAGTGTTATACTTATGCTCAATTATTATATACTATAGAATGATAGGTATGCAAAGTATTACACTAATTCTATACAAAAGGTGTTATAATAATGCTTTGCATAATTAAAGCAGTATTTCAATTATACAACATACTGCATAAAATAGCAGTAATCTGTGTTAAGTTATGGCGGATAAGTGTAGAGGATTTTAGTTTAAGGGTAATTTCTTTAATTTGTATTTTTGTCATGAAGGCTACACAGCTTGATGAATTGCTTATAAACGAGCATCATTAATCATGCTATTACAACTATTCGTATTCCCCTCGAAGTTCCAAAATCATTTATCAAAAGGCTTTACGGCCAGTAATTGGTTGTTGAACACTTTTAGCCAATATTCTTATACTACGGCTCTCATGCAAGGATTCTTGCTGAGGAGAAGTAGTATTTTTTTGTTCTCCATAATAGTTCATATGATTGTCATTGCCACTTTGGTAAGAGTTCATTCGAGCTCATCATAAAAAATTTAAGGTCATCTTTTAAACGAATAAATTAAACGTATTGAAAAAACTCCTCCACTTTGAAACTAGAGATGATATAAAAGCACCTCTTCCGAAATTCACCTTGTCGACTGTAACATTTTTTCACTTGTTCATACTCTGTTCATACTATCGTCACTGGCAGTACATCTCCGTTGTATAAGCTTTCCTTAGGACTCGTTAAGAGGTCCCATTAACAGCTAATGAAAGGAGAATTCAAATGATAATGAGGATAAGCACTAGAACAGGAAGAAAAAGAACATCACTCCTTGTAATCCTTATGCTAACAATACTAGCCCCCATATCTGCAATGGGCACAACTGCCGTCAATAACAGCGGCAGTCTTACATTTGAGGCGACCAAAGAAATAGGCATAGAAAAAGCTAAGCTGCTCACTGAAACGTACGGCGCTACAAGTTTGCAATACGCACTCATCGATGATGGAGAAATTGTCATTTCAGGGCATGCTGGCAAAAACGATTTAAATGGCAATAGACCGCTTACTGCTAATACAATGTACGGTATAGGTTCTACGAGCAAAATGATGCTCACAGCGGCTGTTATGAAGCTTGTCGACGAAGGTAAGGTAGATTTGGATTTGCCCGTGGTGAACTATATATCTGATTTTACGATGAAAGACGACCGTTACAAACAAATTACACCTCGTATGCTCCTGAATCATTCCTCTGGCCTGCTAGGAACTTCGTCGCTAAATACATTTTTATATGACGATAACGATACGTATGCACACGATTCTTTGCTAGAGCATTTAGCCACTCAAAACTTAAAGGCTGATCCGGGAGCTTTTTCGGTTTATTGTAACGATGGTTTTACGTTAGCTGAGATTTTGATAGAGCGAGTGAGTGGCATGAGCTTCACCGCATTTATCAGCAAGTATTTGACAGAGCCTCTAGAAATGAGCCATACGAAAACGCCGCAGGATCTTGTAGATTCTTCGAAACTAGCGGGAATCTACTCCCCTGCCTATAACGGACAACTACCAGCAGAAAATACTAATATTATTGCTACTGGTGGCATTTATTCCACAGCTGAAGATCTCGTTAAATTCTCACAAATCTTCACAGGACAAGTTGATGATATTCTATCTCGTGAATCAGTAGTAGCCATGACACAAGATGAGTACAAAAGAGGCATGTGGCCTGTGGAAGCTGATCCATCTTTCGTCGCTTACGGGCTTGGCTGGGACAGTGTACGCTTGTTCCCATTCAGTGAATATGGCATCAAGGCACTTACGAAAGGTGGAGATACATTATCTTATCATTCTTCAATAGTTGTACTCCCGGAATACAACATGGCTGCGGCTGTTGTCTCTTCAGGAGGTCAAAGCTTATTAGATCAACTGTTAGCTAATGAAATTCTGCTTAGTGCACTTCAGGAAAAAGGGATTATTCATGAACAGAAGCCGAAAAAGTCCCATGGCGTGCCTATAAAGGCTGAAATGCCCCAGGAGTTATCGCAGCATGCAGGTATGTATGGTGGTATTTCAGGTGCGTTAATGAAGATAGAAATTAATTCTCTTGGTGAATTGTCTGTATCTATGCTTACGGCCCCTGATAACCCTATCCAAACGTATTCATATACAGCAGATGGTTCATTTGTAAACAAGGAAGGGACAGAAAAGATAAAGTTCATAGAGGAGAAAAATGGACACACCTATTTATGGTCCAGCTTGTATTTTAATGTACCGGGTCTTCCCCAAACAGCTGTCTCCGAGTATAAAGCTGAAAAGCTAGAAGCCAATATCTTAACGAAAGATATAGCTTCCATATGGGAGAAACGTGAAGGGGAAAAATATTATTTAATGAATGAAAAATATTCATCGATGCTCTACACTAATTCTGCACCAACTTTAACAATTGATACGATTAAAGATGTTCCAGGCTATTTGTTAACTAATAAAATTATTGGAGCAAACCAAGCAGTTAACCAACTACAAATCCCTGGCATGGCTGGTCGAGATACTATGGAAATTGAATTTTTCAAGAAAAATGGAGTAGAATATTTTACAGTAGCAGGAGGTTTATACGGTCATGAGGAGCTTGTAAAACCGCTCTACCCCGGCAAACAATCTGTCACAACGATCCAAGCAGACGGCCATGCTAAATGGTTTTCAGTACCAACAAATGCAAAAGAAAAAATCATGACAGTTAAAATGCCGTCCAAGGGCTCCTTTGCTGTATATGACCAAACAGGTAATTGCGTGAACTATACTGTGGTTAGTGGTATAAACGAAGTCTTATTACCAGAAAACGGTAGAGTTGTATTTGTAGGAGAAGTAGACGCCAAATTTGAGATTTCATTAAAAAAATAAATGTCCGCTTATCTAAAAAGCTGTCCTTCGGTCATGATTGACCGTATGGGACAGCTTTTTGGGAGGACTAAAAAAGGCCCAAACAATATTTAGCCAAAATTAACAGTCCCCTCGTGTGACGAGGCTGTCGACCGTCAAAACTGGTTTATGGCCTTCAGAACAACATATGCTCTCTATACAGTTTAATAATGATTGCGAATCAATGAACTACGTGCTACAATGTTGACACATACGCTAGCTCTATTTATATGTTCGAGCAAATTGCGTTATACAGGCGATGATGGGAAAAAAGTATCTGTTCCATTCAAGAGCGAGTAGAAGATGGTGAAAGTCTACATAGTAACAGAGAAAAGGCACTCCTTGAGCTAACTTTTTGAAAAGAGGTTTTAAACGTTTTGTTTAAAACAATCAGGGTGGAACCGCGGGTATTAGCACTCGTCCCTGGGCATACATTGTGCCCGGAGACGGGTGCTATTTTCATTTAGTCAACACTGAATGAAAAGCTTTAGCGTTTTACCGCTAAAAAGGTGAAAAATTTTGAAGGAGGCTATTTTATGGCTAACAAATCAATGGAAACAATTGTATCATTAGCAAAACACCGAGGCTTTGTCTTCCCAGGCTCAGAAATCTACGGTGGTCTAGCAAACACTTGGGATTACGGTCCACTTGGTGTTGAATTAAAAAACAATATTAAAAAAGCTTGGTGGCAAAAATTCGTTCAGGAATCAGAGCACAATGTCGGTATCGATGCTGCCATCTTAATGAACCCAAAAGCTTGGGTGGCTTCTGGTCACGTTGGGAACTTTAATGATCCAATGATCGACTGTAAATCATGTAAGGCTCGCCATCGCGCTGATAAAATCATTGAAGACGCAGCGTTAGCAAAAGGTGATGAAATCATTGTTGATGGTATGACATTCGATCAAATGAAAGAAACAATGATTAAATACGATGTAGTGTGCCCTGATTGTGGAAAAGCTGATTTCACAGATATTCGCCAATTTAACCTAATGTTTAAAACATTCCAAGGTGTAACAGAGTCTTCTACAAATGAGATTTTCTTACGTCCAGAAACAGCACAAGGTATTTTCGTAAACTTTAAAAATGTTCAACGCTCTATGCGTAAACGTACTCCATTTGGCATTGCACAAGTTGGTAAATCTTTCCGAAATGAAATTACACCAGGAAACTTTACTTTCCGTACACGTGAATTCGAACAAATGGAACTTGAATTCTTCTGTAAGCCAGGAGAGGATCTTGAATGGCACTCTTATTGGAAAGAATTCTGTAAAAATTGGTTATTAAACCTAGGCATGAAAGAAGATTCTATGCGTCTTCGTGATCACGAGGATGATGAGCTGTCTCACTACTCTAACGCGACAACGGATATCGAATTTAAATTCCCATTTGGCTGGGGAGAGCTTTGGGGTATCGCTGACCGTACAGATTATGATTTGAAACAACATATGGAGCATTCAGGTGAAGATTTCACTTATATTGATCCTGTTTCAAATGAACGTTATATTCCTTATTGTATTGAACCATCTTTAGGGGCTGACCGTGTGACATTAGCATTCCTATGCGATGCATATGATGAAGAGGAGTTGGAAGGTGACGATAAACGTACTGTTTTACGTTTCCACCCAGCAATTGCACCATTTAAAGCCGCTGTTCTACCTCTTTCTAAAAAATTATCTGATGAAGCTACAGACGTTTGGGCTGAACTTCGCAAAGCGTTCCCTGTTGATTTTGATGAATCACAATCAATCGGTAAACGTTACCGTCGCCAAGATGAAATCGGTACACCATTCTGTATCACATACGATTTTGACTCAAAAGAAGATGGCCAAGTGACAGTACGTCACCGCGATTCTATGACACAAGTTCGTATGCCAATTTCAGAAGTTAAAGCCTATATTGAAAAACATCTTCAATTTTAATAGTTACAATAATAAAGAGGGGGTTGCCATTACTGGCAACTCCCTCTTCTTATGCTTTGTAAGTTGAAAATAAACGCTCTTGCATTTTTTCCTCAAATGAAAACTTTTTCACACTCATACCGATTAAGCTAACAAGTAATTCCTCTATATCGGCTAATGAATAATAGAGAAAGGCTCCTTCCCGCATTGGACGAACTCGCTTTTCGACGGTTTGTTCATCTTCAATAAAATAAGCGACATTGACATCACAATGCCCCATTAGCTGTGTAATACGTTGATCATCACCTGGATTTATGAAGAAAGGCACAATTTTATCAATATACAGAATACTTTGCACAAGCTTAATGAAGAAGTTTTCACGAAGGGTTGTTTCTACTACTAGAATGGTCGTTTTTTCATGCTGATAATCCATATACAAAACGTTTAATTGTTCTTCTAATAATTTCTTTAAAATAGTAATTGAATTTCTATATTTCGTCATATCCGTTTGTATTTCTCTCGTTAACAGACGTAATATGCGAAAAGCTGGTAAAAATATTTTTAGGACAATTTCTTTTGGGTGTAAATGATCAATTAACTTACTAAAATGCATTCTTAGATTATTTTCGTCACATCTGATTAATTGCTCCACGAATAGGTTAAAAATCTCTTCAAAGCTATTGGCACGATAATCAATCATTTTGGCTATTTTAACACTATAGTTCAAGGGTAGGTTCATTGATGTTTGCTCATCCAGTAATTTCACCTTGGGCAAAGTAGGAAATAAATCGTAAACAAGCTCGACTTGTGCACTACGATTATCGGAGAGCATCACAACAGAGTTAACGGGATAGATGCCTAAACATTCTACAAATTTATTCATAAATTTTTCGTTATATAAATGCCGATCCTTGTATAAAACAGCTAAAGCATCCGTTGCTCCATAACCATCGTGATAAACTCGCTTAGACGTCATCGCGGAATACACATCAATAATTTGTAGCAACTGTACTCCTTCACTCATATCATCCGCACAAAGCTGATTAGGATAACCTTTCCCAGCAAAGCGCTCATGATGATCTCGCGCTAAATAGGCGATATCCTCCTCTTCATTTTCGATAAGAAGCTCATAGCCCTTTGTTGTGTGTGTTTTAACAATTTCAAACTCATCTTCCGAGAGCTTACGCTTTAAATTTAAAATTTCTTGGGGGATAAAGACCTTCCCAATATCATGGAACAAATAACCTCTTGCTAATGTTTCGATATCTGTTAACCCCAAATATCGAGCAAAAATGGTTCCTAATACAAATACATCAAATGAATGGACAAAAGAATACTCATCCCAGTCCTTTAAACGCATAAGTAACTCATAGCGATGTTTTTCTTCTAAAATTTTTTCGAAAACACCGCGAACATAAGCCGTATCTTGTATGCTTTTTAAAATTTGACCATAACGTAATTCATGGACAACATTCTCTAGAGTTGTCATAAAAAGTTGATGGACGGTTTCTTTATAGTCATCGATTGGATCTTTCTCCTCCATTAGTGGTGAAAATAAATCCTCGTATTCTCTCGTTCGCTGAGCACTTAAATCATGGACAATTCGAACCGAATCCGATGGTAGATAGACAGATAATTCATCTACTTTTCGAAGTTTAAGTAAAGCAATAATTCGCTCCGTTAAAACTAAATCCTTCTTAGCTAATAAACGATAATCTGAAAAGATATCTTCCGCTAAAATATCATCCGCTTCAACTTCACGAATACTTAAGGTTACTTTTCGTAGCATATTTTCTGCCACATACGCAATGTACCAAGCACTATGTGACTCCCTCCTTCTTCCATAGGACTGCGTTATTCTGATAAACGTATAAAAATACGCTTTGCTGATAGAGGCTTGTTTTCTATTTCATAGGCATGTCAGATCTATATTAAGTACATTTATTTCGACAGGGGATTAAACGACTAAGTTATATTAAAAAAATATAAATAAGAATATCTATATCACTTACAATATCATAGGTTAAAATACCTTTTCAACTAGTATATGGGACTCGAGTGATTAGTTTCTACTATTTATATATTGAAAACTACATAAAAATACAAGACTATTCTCACAATAAATCATTATTAGATAAATAATAAAACGAAAAATCAAGTTATATAGACTCATGAATAAAATCTACAATTTTAATATTTAATATAAAAAACTAAATTTATGTAAAAATTTTATTTTGTAAAAATTGAAATTTTATTCATTTACAACACAATTTAATAGGAACACCACGTTCAAGACTTCGACGTCACATTACCAATTACATCATACAAAGGTCTCTATTATCATTTAAAAAATTTCGATATAAGTTAGGTGTTAAAATTAGCATTAGCTATTACAGAAAGAATCATTAATTAGTCAATTTAGCAGGATTATCTGATGGCCATTTATGGTAATACTGCATCTGCTCAAATGGGATGAAAAGGAGGATATGTCAGAGGCTATCACCCTTCATCCCCTGGCTGAAGGGGCAGGTAAATTAGTGATAACTGGATTTTCGGATGATTCAGAGGACTTTTTAAAAATCTTTTTTTAAATGAAAATTTATAGATTATAAAAAAACCCCCTTAAAAGTTAGACCGATGTCTAACTTTTACGGGGCAGTTCAGTTAAGGTTCTTCTGGCTTTCCTTCGTTCACAGTGCGTATTTGTAATTCAGGGGTTCTCTCTAGCTGCTCGATAAACTTTCTCGTCTTAAAACGAATTCCAGTTTGTTCTTCATAGATTGTTGTTATAATTTTTTTTATAAAATATTTCGTTTCCTTTTTTAATTCAATTTTCCCAATTTGATCAATGGGAACTGTATAGAACATACGAATAAGCTTAAGTTGTGTCGGCGTTAAGCGAATAATATAGGGATCATGCTGATAACAGCGATGGCATAAAAACCCACCTTGTGCAAAGGAGAAAGCAAATTCCCCATCTACAGCTCCGCATGCGGCACAGGCGTGTAATATAGGCTGGACTCCTGTATAGGGTAGCATCTTCCATTCAGCAAAGAGTGTGATGGATTCAGGATCATAGCCATCCTCTATCGCTTGGAGTGCTTGCAGCAGGACATCAAAGGCGAAAGGCTCTGGTTTTCCCTCTTCTACGACCCGCTCCACAAGTTCCATAATATAGCTAGCATAGGCAGTGGCCATGATATCCTCACGAATATGGCGCATTGAATTCAAATGCTCCCCTTGTTGCAATGTCCCCATACCAGTATGGTGTTGCACCATAAACATGCCATATGTAAAAGGCTGTGTGACCGACGCTAATCTACTAGAAGGCTTTTTCGCACCTCTTGCCATGGTTGCTACCTTCCCTGCCTCTCGTGTAAGCAGTGTAACAATTTTATTGGATTCACCATAAGCCCGTACTTTTAAAACAATTCCTTCCCATTTATGAAGCATAGTCCCCCTCCTTTCCTATAAACTGTCCATGAAAATAGAGCTCTCCAAAATATTTTGGACAGCTCAAAGTAAAAGCTATATGACCGAGGGCATTCACACCGCCAATACTGTACACCTTAGTTTTTTGACGGTGTTACCCAAGTCAGCAAAGCTTATTAATATTCATCGTCTCGGAAGCCGAAATCACGTAAATGTGTTGATTTATTACGCCAATCTTTTTGGACTTTTACCCATAGTTCTAAATAGACTTTAGAACCTAATAGCATTTCGATATCCTTTCGTGCACGTGTCCCTACTTCTTTTAATAGGGCACCACGTTTACCAATGACAATACCTTTTTGTGAATCACGTTCAACCATTATAGTGGCTGAGACATGAATTTTATCATTGTTTTCCTCATCTCGACGGATTTTATCAATCACAACCGCAATAGAATGAGGAATTTCTTCGCGCGTTAAATGTAACACTTTTTCACGAATAAGCTCAGAAATGATGAAGCGCTCTGGATGATCCGTTACTTGGTCAGCTGGGTAATATTGTGGCCCCTCTGGTAAATACTTCGACAACGTGTCCAATAAGCTTTCTACATTATTGCCTTGTAACGCTGAGATAGGAATAATTTCAGCAAATTCATAACGTTCCTTATAGCTTTCGATAATTCCAAGTAATTCATCTGGATGAATCTGATCGATTTTATTAATAACAAGGAATACTGGCGTCGAATTTCCCGCCAACATTTCTAGAATAAATTCATCGCCTTTGCCAAGCTTCTGCTCAGCATTCACCATGAACAAAATCACGTCCACTTCGCGCAATGTATTTTTGGCAACCTTTAACATAAAATCACCAAGTTTATGTTTGGGCTTATGGATACCTGGTGTATCAATAAAAATCATTTGGCTATCTGTTGATGTCAGTACACCTTGTACTTTATTTCGTGTTGTTTGTGGTTTATCACTCATGATCGCAATTTTCTGGCCAATGACACGATTCAAAAATGTCGATTTACCAACATTGGGACGACCAATAATAGAGATAAAGCCTGACTTATAGCCACTTCTAGTTTCCAGCATTCTCTAAATCCTCCGTTGTAAATGCAAACGGTAATAATTCGCCCACTGACGTTACCGTAACATCACCTTTTAAATTCGTTAAATAAACAGGCATCGTCGGTGCGCAAAATTCCATCATCACCTGACGACATGCTCCACATGGTGCGCATGGGCCTTCTGTATCTGCAACAATAGCAATAGCCTCGAATTCATAAGTACCTTCTGACACAGCCTTAAAAAATGCTGTACGCTCAGCACAATTCGTCATACTATAGCCTGCATTTTCAATATTACAACCGTGAATAACTTCTCCGGCCTTCGTTAAAAGAGCTGCGCCTACTTTAAATTTTGAGTATGGAACATATGCTTTTTCACGCGCTTTTTTAGATTCCTCTAGTAATGCATGCATATCAATTGTCATCTATCATATTTCTCCCTCACGTTAATATAATACAGTTAATTTCTCATATCAGATGCTCACTTCGATTACAACCATTTTGGTAGGAAGATAAGTAATCCGATTATAGCACTGAATAGCGCAAATACAAGCACAGCACCTGCTGCGATATCTTTTGCCTGCTTGGCGAGTGGGTGGAGGTTCGGCGAAGCCAAATCCACTACTCTCTCAATAGCTGTATTGATCATTTCCAATGCAAACATAAGTGCTATTAATAGTAGCACAATATACCATTCCGTTCGAGACAAACCTGTAAAATAACCAGCCAGTATGACAATGACTGCACTCACAATATGTGATTTTAAATTTTGTTCTTTACTTGCAGTTATAATGCCTTCAAACGCATAGCCAAATGATCGCAAGTATTTACGCAAATCCATTTAATCTCGTCCTAAACCAAAAGTTTGTAGTATTTCATCTTGTTTTGTAAACATCACTTTTTCCTCTTCAGGCTCCATATGGTCATAACCGAGTAAATGTAAAAAGCCATGGACAGCTAAAAAACCTAATTCTCTTTCAAAGGAGTGATTGTATTCCTCAGCCTGCTCTTTTGCACGATCTGTTGAAATAATAATATCGCCTAGTATACGGGGCATTCCTTCGAAAGTTACAGCCATTTCACCTTCACCTAGCTCCTCCAATGCAAAGGAAATAACATCGGTTGGTTGATCTTTCCCACGATACTCGCGGTTTATATCTTGAATCGTGCCATTTGTGACAAACGTGACAGAAACCTCTGTTTCTGGCTCGATATTTTCTACACTCGCTGCATGCTGCAAAAGCTTTTCTACAAGCTCTGTATGCTGTGCTGCAACTTCATTTGTTTCATCAGTAAAATCAATTGTTAAAATCATAGATCCTCCTACTTATCTGCCTTAGGATACTCAATACGTGAATGGAAAATTCCGTTCAATGTTTCGCAAAGTACTCTCTCTATACATTTTAACTCTTTTATTGAAATATCGCATTCATCAAACTGGTTATCTTGTACTCGATCGTCAATGATAGCTCTTACTAGCTTATGAATTTTCTCAGAATTCGGCTCTTTCATTGACCGTACTGCTGCCTCTACACTATCTGCCACACTTATCACCGCTGCTTCCTTCGTTTGCGGTTTTGGGCCAGGATATCTAAACGTAGCCTCATCAAAGGATTTCCCTTGCTCTTTCGCTTTAAACAAGAAAAATTTTAACAAACTTGTCCCATGATGCTGCAACGCAATATCAATAATTTCCTGAGGCATTTTATAGCGTCTTAACATGTCTGCTCCATCAGTTGTATGAGCAATGATAATTTCTGCACTTGTTTCAGGAGGCAATGAATCGTGCGGATTAATGCCTGACATCTGATTTTCAATGAAGAAAGCTGGTCTCTTTGTTTTTCCGATATCATGATAGTAGCACCCTACACGCGCTAGTAACCCATCTGCTCCTATTTCTTCGCAGGCAGCTTCAGCTAAGTTTGCGACCATCACACTATGATGATATGTTCCTGGTGCTTCCATTAGTAATTTTTTTAATAATGGATGATTTGGATTGGATAGCTCAATTAATCGCAAGGATGATAATAAACTAAATGCCGACTCAAAGAATGGTAAAAGACCCATTGTCAACGCTCCAGAAAGCAATGCAGATAACATAGCCGCAACAAAGTAAAACACTAGTTCTGGTAAACCATAGGATGATTGTGTCATTAATAAATAGAAGGCGATAAAAGCCATATTTACAAGAGAGATAACCGCAACTGCCTGTAAAATATGGGACCGCTTCTCAACACTACGTAAAAAGAATAAACTTGCAAACCCTCCGAAAATGATATAAAGCGTAATTTCCATTTGCATAACGGATGAATAGCCTTCTTGAAAAATAACGCCAGCTGAAGCAGCAGTCATAACTGTAACAAGCACTGCTGCTTTATCATCTGCCAATAGACGGACAAGCATCGTAGCCAATGCTGTTGGGAAAAGGAAGGCAATGGTCACATCAAATCCGCCAGAAACTAAGCTAATAAATTTCATTAGCAAGATGGACAAACTATAAACAATCACTGTTACCAATAATGCATTTCGTTTTTTTCGTTCGTTAGCCTCCCAACGCTCGAATAAAATATACATAAACACCATTTGGAGCAGTG
The DNA here is from genome assembly GCF_019091145.1 of Lysinibacillus sp. GbtcB16. Classification (NCBI taxonomy): domain Bacteria; kingdom Bacillati; phylum Bacillota; class Bacilli; order Caryophanales; family Bacillaceae; genus Lysinibacillus; species Lysinibacillus sp. GbtcB16. The sequence goes on along the minus strand of NZ_JAGXJV010000002.1, from coordinate 484,343 downwards.
TTAAAATTATGAGTCCTGCAATTGGTTTTAAGGAAGCTTGATTACTGATCATCCCTAAAAGCTCTAATTGTCGAAATGCCTCTTTATCAATAATCTGGCCTTCCTGCACAATAATTTGACCTTGTAAAATTCTTGTAGGCTCTACACTTTCCTTCGCTTGTTCTTTTCTTATTTTCGTTTGTTCTTCGTTAACGGTTTCATTTTCAATGATGCTTGTACGGCCAATTAAAACAACCGTATTGAATATTTTATCTGGATACCCTCTTTGTCCTCGAATTTTCGTCTCAAAGTCATTTTGAGCAACAAAGACATTTTCAGGTCGAATGGATTTTTGTAAGTATTCCTCTACCGTTTTGGATAATTGGATACTTGTTCTATTTAAATCCTCATCGCTCTGCACTAAAAGTCCTTCTAGCTGTGAATCCGTAAAGATGAGTGGCATTTGATCTTCATCGAGCGATTCAAATTTTTTGCGCAGCTGCCCTACTTGATCGGCAATTGCAATTGGTTCCTTACTATTTGCCACATCCTTTTTTACCTCAAGTACATAATCAAATAACGATGTGACAATCGCTGCTCTTTGCTTGGCGACATCCTCCGAAAATTGATAGACCGGGCCTACTGCAGTTGCGGCTTTTTCCCGCTCTTGCTGTGTCTTGTAGGTATCTTCTATTGTTTTAGTAGATCGTACGGTTTCAGGGGCTAACTGTAAAGGTTTGAAATCATATGTAACTCCTTTAACATTGCCATACATCAATCCAAATTGTAGGCATCCTGTTAAAATGAGAATGATGATAATAAAATAGCGAAAACCGATAAGCTCTGTAAATTTTCGAAGTTGTTTCTCCATCTGGCACCTCCTCTATCTACCTTCTATCATACCAATTCAACATACATTTTTCTCGAAAAATGTATAAGAAAGCAAAAAACAGCTATACAAATTCGTATAGCTGTCACATTTTTTTCCATATTTTAATCATTCACATTTACAGGGCAGAATTTTTTAACCCTGTTGCCCCTGTCACTTCGCTTTCGGGGCAGATTTTTTTAAACACGTTGCCCCTGTCGCTTCGCTTTCGGGGCACACTTTAGAATGGCTTTGCCATTCTAAAGTTGCTGTTCTTCGTAGGCTTGGATGATTTTAGCTACTATTGGGTGACGGACAACATCCCCCTGTTCTAGCACTTGGAAATGGATTGATTTCACATATTTTAATGTACGTTCTGCTACGATTAAGCCAGACTCCGTATTTTTAGGCAAATCGATTTGTGTTTTATCACCTGTAATTACCATTTTCGAACCAAAGCCTAATCGTGTTAAAAACATTTTCATTTGTTGATGAGTAGTATTTTGTGCTTCATCTAAAATTACGAAAGCATCATCTAATGTACGGCCACGCATATAAGCCAATGGTGCAATTTCAATCGTTCCTCGTTCAATTAATCGTTGGGTCTGTTCAGACCCGTAGATGTCGTTTAAGGCGTCATAGAGAGGTCTTAAATAAGGATCTACCTTTTCCTTTAAATCACCAGGAAGGAAGCCTAGAGACTCTCCTGCTTCAACAGCGGGACGAGTTAAAATAATGCGCTTGACATGCCCATTTTTAAGTGCCTGCGTTGCCATGACTACCGCTAAATACGTTTTCCCAGTACCGGCTGGACCAATACCAAAAACAACGTCTTTATGACGGATTGCTTGTATGTATTCTCGTTGACCAATTGTTTTTGCACGAATTGGTTTACCTTTTGTCGTGCGTGCTATTTCTTCATCATAAAGTTCTGCGAAATATTCAATGGTACCTTTTTGAGTCATTTCAATAGCTGTAGATACATCACGTTGATCAATATTAATACCTTTGCGAATGACCTTCAATAATGCATGCAGCAGATATGTTGCCTGTTCCTTAGCACTTTCTTCACCCGCAAGTTGAATTTGTTCACCACGGGTAATGATATGAACATTAAGTGCTTCCTCAACCAGCTTCATATTTGCATCGGAAATTCCGAGTAGCATAACCGCTTCGTTTGGATTATCCACTTGTAATACAGTTAACTGTTCTGACATAATCATTCTCCTTGTAGGCCATGTATTGGACTTGCAATGTTTTCATTGACTAAAAATAGAACTTTCCCTTCAACTGTACCATTACCCCACTTTGCCTGTAAAAGGTTTTCTTTTTTGATGATGGATTTAGCAGGTAACGAACGTATTACTTTTTCATGCAGGAGTGGGATGAGTAAAGACTCAATTTTCGATTCATCAAGCTCCACCTGCATCGTTTTCGTTTGCTGCTCCTCCACAATTGACACATAAGGGTCTAGCCAATTCGGTAAATCCTTTTTTTGCACATAATCAACTTTTTCTTGATGAATACCTTTCACCAATACTCGCCATTGCTTTTGTTGCAAGGTTTCCATTGTAATTTTTGTAGGAATTTTAAAAGTACATTCTAGCCAATAGTCTGCATAAACCTCGCCCTTTGCGCCAACAAAGACATGATTTGTTCCACTTTCAATCACACCACTAACAAGAACATCCCCCTCATAGGCTGTATCATTTACTGAAATTTTCCGCTCCCCATTTTGGATATCAAAGTGAGTAATAATACCGCTTTTCGTTGCTACTAATTGCGATGCCAATTTTTCATTTGTCTGCTTCGTTTGTTTAGGTGATTCCTGTGGTCTTAGTACCACGCGTCCACCATTTTTTTCAATATGCACCCAAGAGAGCTCTCGATGCTGTTCTAGTAGCTTTTGGCGTATAACAGTATTAGAAGGTAAATTTTTTTTAGAAAGTGGTGTTTCTATTTGAAATGTATCATGAAAGGTTTTACCTAAGCGCTGCTCCAATTCAGGTGTCGCTGCTTCAATGTCTACTTTCCAAATCACTTGCGCACCAATTATTGGGATGGCAATCATCAAAGCCAAACCAAGCAAAGTCCAAACCTGAGCTCGGAAAACTTGCAGCTCATCCGCATAAAAAACAGCCATTTTCAAACGAAAGCCTCTTCGTATACGGCGAATTTTTGGTAAATGATGCATCGTTGTTTCAAATGAAACCTCTTGTTCTCTAAAGACAACACGCTTTAACGGAATATGTTGTGCGTGCAATGCTTGAATAAAAGGATGAACATTTTCATGGCGCTTTATACGTATAATGATTGGCCGATTATTCCACATTTTAGCTCACACCCATATTCTTTGTCATTTTCATATGAATCTCTTGTAAATTTTCAACAGAAAGATGAAGCATTTCTTCTTTTAGTGCATGAATCTTCACCAGATCCGCAGTAACAGTAATATGATAATCTGCATAAGCAAACGAACATGTCGTTGCATCTGCATGAATAAAACGATAAGGTCCAATGATTTTTAATGATTCATATTCGGACAATTCAAGTAGTGGCGTTAATTGAAATAATTTTTTCATAAAAAAAATGCCTCCTTCTTCGGCAATATATGCATCGAAAAAGGAGGACATGCTAGTTATTTTCTTTTTGCTTTTGGAGGACCTAATATTTCAGCCATTACCACAGCCTGCATGAGAGCATTTTTTGATTGTGGAACTTGAAAAGGAGAATGTGTCCCAGTTGCTTTCACTTCTTCCTTCCCAGCTGCTAATCGTCCTTTTCGCTCTCGTGTAGACGAACGGTGTGGCACATCAGCTGGAGTGACAGGTGGCGCAACATAGCTTGGTACTTCTTTCTTCACTTGTTCCTCAACATATTTTTTAGTGTCTTGAACCTTTTCATTTTCTGGAATCCAATCCCCAATAAATTCTCGAGCAAAATCTTCAAAACTTTGTGGTTTTTGATGACGTTGCGGAGTTTCTTCCAAAACAGGTGACTCTACACGTGTATCCTTATTATTAAAAGGAGGCATCGGTTTTTGTGGTTTTTTATTTTTTGATTTTCCGAAAATAGAGCTGACTATGGCAATTATTGCAAAAATAATTAATTGTTCCATATGTTAGTTCCGCTCCTTTCCGTTATTAAACATTTGGTTCGTTTGTTTCTGGTTTATCGTTGCTTACTTTTGAAATGGAATCACGCATAGCCGTATCAGCTTGAATGTTACGATAGTTCATGTAATCCATAATACCAAGATTACCTGAGCGTAATGCTTCTGCCATTGCTTGAGGTACTTCTGCTTCAGCTTCTACCACTTTCGCTTTCATCTCTTGAACACGGGCAATCATTTCTTGCTCATTCGCTACAGCCATTGCACGACGCTCTTCGGCCTTCGCTTGGGCAATGTTTTTATCTGCTTGCGCTTGTTCAATTTGTAATTCTGCACCAATGTTTTTACCGATATCTACATCGGCAATATCTATGGATAAGATTTCAAAGGCTGTTCCTGAATCCAAACCTTTTGATAAAACTGTTTGTGAAATCATATCCGGATTTTCTAATACTTCCGTATGGCTAGTTGCTGAACCAATTGTAGAAACGATCCCTTCCCCTACACGGGCAATAACAGTTTCTTCACCAGCACCACCGACTAAACGCTCGATGTTGGCACGTACCGTAATACGGGCTTTAGCCTTTACCTCAATCCCGTTCATCGCTACACCTGAAATAAATGGTGTTTCAATAACTTTTGGGTTTACAGACATTTGAACTGCTTCTAATACATCTCGCCCAGCTAAATCAATCGCGGCACAGCGCTCAAAAGATAATTCAATATTCGCGCGGTGAGCAGCAATTAATGCATTGACAACTCGGTCTACATTACCACCAGCTAAATAGTGACTTTCAAGCTGGTTAATCGTAACAGGTAAACCTGCTTTATGTGCTTTAATCAACGGATTTACAATTCGAGACGGAATTACACGACGTAAACGCATCCCAATTAATGTGAAAATGCTAACACGGACGCCTGCAGCCAGTGCAGAAATCCATAGTGCTACTGGTACAAAGGTAAAGAATACCGCTAGTACAATGAATAAAATAACCAGTCCAGCGATAGGACCAATTAATGCTAAATCAAAACCCATTTTCTATTCCTCCATCTCTTTTTCTGTTTGTCTCACGACAATACGTGAGCCTTCAACTTTAATGATTTCTACATGTTTATTTGCATCGACATAGCCGCCCTCTGATACAACATCAACGCGTTCACTGCCAAGAACCATTGTACCCGATGGACGTAAAGGAGTAAGTGTAGTCCCTACTTTTCCTAACAATTCTGTGCGATTGACGTTGGATACATAGCCCTCTTCTGTCGTAGTTGCATCCATTAGCACCAGCCTGTTCAAAACATGCAGTTTTTTCCCGAAAAATTTCATCAGAATCACCATTCCTATAATCGCTATTACAAGCGCAATGAGAATTGCTATTATCATTTGCATAATATTTGCACCTGCCAGTAATAAACTTAGTATTATGAGCACACCACCTAAAATACCAACAATTCCACCAGGAACAAAAAACTCTGCAACAACAAGTGCTAAACCAATAATTAATAACAATAAGGATTCATAGCCAGCAAAGCCTGCAACCATATGTCCAAAGAAAAATAAACCGAGTGCTGATAATCCCATTATACCCGGAACTCCAAATCCTGGCGAATAGAGTTCCATTACAAGACCTAGACTTGCAATGGATAATAAAATTGGAACAATGATTGGATTTGTAATAAAACGAGCCAATTTCTCAGAGAATGTTGGTTCGATTGGAACGACATCACTGTCTTGTAAGTCTATTTTCTCTAAAAGTTCCTGAAAATTTTTCACGGTACCCTCTGAGTATTGGACCTTTAATGCCTCCGATGCTGAAAGCGTTAATAGATTTTTTCCTTCCGCACGGTACTCCGGCAATTCATAACTCGAATCAGCCATTGCTAAAGCATACTTAGGATCTCGACCTGATGTCTCCGCTGCTGCCGACATTTGAGCAAGCCATGCACTATTTGCTTTCAAATCAGCCGCATTACCTGCTGAGTCGATAACAGCTGCTGCACCGATTGTTCCATTGGGTACCATGTAGATTTCATCCGCATGTAAGGCTAAAAAAGCACCTGCTGAATGGGCATCCTTATTTATAAAAGCAATCGTCCGTATATCTGTTGCATCCATAAGCATGGCGATATCACTTGCTGCATTTACAAATCCGCCAGGCGTATGTATATCTAAGATAATCGCTTTCGCATTATTTTCTTTCGCCTCATTAAAAGCTCGTTCTAAAAATGCGTGAAGCCCTCGCTCCACTTCATTATGAATAGGAACGTGGTAGACCTTACTGCTTGCAAAAGCCGAAGTTAATGGAAACGCTAACAAAAAAGTCATCCAAATCACTAGTAAGTAACTAAGGATTCTCCGTTTTCGCACCTTTTTCCCTCCCTTCTAACATGCTTCTCCTCTGTATATACGGTCGAACATGTAAAAAGTTTCACAAATCTAAAAAATTATTTCGTCTATATGTACCTATTGCTTATATTACTTAGTATTACACAAAAAAGCCGAATGAATCTACATGATATCCATCCGGCTTTTTCATATGTACGTAAAACGAGCAATGTAAAATACCTGAAATTAATTACAGCTGTAATTAATTCCAGGTATATCTTTGTCTGCTCAGTGAATCATACGATTGCGTGTTATGAACGTAGGGATTTTTAATGGGAAATTAAATTACCACTTACGTTTACGTGCAGCTTCTGATTTCTTTTTACGTTTTACGCTAGGTTTTTCGTAGAACTCGCGCTTTCTAACTTCTTGAATTGTACCACTTTTTGATACAGTACGTTTGAAGCGGCGAAGAGCATCTTCAAGCGATTCGTTTTTGCGAACGACAGTTTTTGACATCTCTCTTTCCCTCCCTCCGAACACACGTCAATACACAATTAGGCAAATAACCTTCTGTTGTGTACTAAAAAATTATATCGTATTGTCTAATAATGGTCAATAGAAAGTGTGCGAAAATATCAAGTGAATTTTTGGTTTTATTTTTGTCTAAATTATACAAGAACAATGAGGTCATATTTGAATACATTGTATTTTCCAAACAATGAAGGATTTTCATAGTGAAAAGTTATAATATGATTTTATGTAAATGATCCTCCGACTGTTCACAATACAGTGAGGAACAGGATGAAACTTTCCAATATGCTTTTAATCCCTCAGAATTAGTTTACCCATTCTAATAGTAAAAAGGCTGTCTCAAGCCCCCTTGATACAGCCAACCACTTTTTCTTAGAAGATTTTCTGTTGATCTCTATCATCTTTTAAAATTTCTACCGCTTCTCTAAAACGTTGGGAATGGACAATTTCACGTTCACGTAAAAACTTCAAACTGTCATTTAAATCGGTATCATCAGATAAATCAATAATCCATTGATATGTGGCACGTGCCTTTTCCTCTGCGGCAATATCTTCATATAAATCTGCTATTGGGTCCCCTTTTGCCTGAATATAAGTTGCTGTAAATGGCACACCAGAGGCATTTTGATAGAATAAAGCTCTGTCATGATTTACATAATGATCTCCTAATCCTGCTTCTTTTAACATTTCTGGCGTAGCATCCTTTGTCAGCTTGTAAATCATCGTAGCAATCATTTCTAAATGTGAAAATTCCTCAGTCGCTATATCTGTTAATAAACCAACCACTTTATCAGGGATCGTATAGCGTTGATTCATATAACGAAGTGCTGCAGCTAATTCCCCATCAGCACCCCCATATTGCTCAATTAAAAATTTTGCAAGCATAGGGTTACAAGTACTAACCTTTACAGGGTATTGAAGTTTTTTTTCATAATACCACAAGAATAAATTCCTCCTAATAATATGTTATACTTGCCACGGCCATGGGGTATCAACCCAATTAAAAGGATAATCTGAATAACTTCTTCCAAAATTCATTAATGGCCCAAATTTTTGTTCAAAGTTGACTTTGAGCTTCATACTTTTTTCAGTGTTTTCATTAAATTGTTGAATGGCAGCATAATCATGTGGATGTGTGTCTAAATAGAGATTTAACTCAACGATGACGAAATCAATTGCCTGAATTTCTTCCAGTAGGGTATAAAATTCAGGCGGCATCTTTTTAGTCATGCTTCATCCCTCCTTTTAGTCGGAAATGGATAGGGACTAAATAATTGTGGCCATAGTGTTCCTGCCATAAGTGCCTCTCTTGGTGTTTGGAATTGGGGAAGTCCAGGTGGCTGAAAACCCATATATAATTGTGGTGGTGTAGCATAATACTTTACTTCGATAGGCTTGCAGGGATCAAAGGGACTAATATAAGGCTTCCAATACTTATATTGTGTAAACATGACATCCTCCTTTCTGTATTCGAAATCGTCAGTGGAGTATATGTGATGATAGAAGGTATTATTCTATATGAAAAAAAGCCACTAGCTTCTTACTGAGCTAGTGGCTTGTACACACTAAAAGAAATAATTAATAATTAGAATCTGCGATTAAACCATTCATGATGGCTACGCCAGAGCTTGCACCAATACGAGTTGCTCCTGCTTCCACCATGCTTTTCATGTCCTCTAAGCTACGAACACCACCTGAAGCTTTAACACCAAGATCAGGACCTACTGTTTTACGCATTAGGGCAATATCTGCTGCAGTTGCGCCACCAGTTGAAAAACCAGTAGATGTTTTCACATAATCAGCACCAGCTGCCACAGCAAGCTCACATGCTTTTACTTTTTCTTCATCTGTTAATAAACATGATTCAATGATGACTTTTACAAGTGCACTACCTTTAGCTGCTTCCACAACTGCAGCAATATCAGCTTGTACAAGATCATAATTTTTATCTTTTAATGCACCAATATTAATGACCATATCTACCTCATTTGCACCGTTCGCAATTGCATCTTTTACTTCAAATGCTTTCACTGCTGATGTATTGGCACCAAGAGGGAATCCAATAACCGTACAAACCAGCACGTCTGAACCTTGTAATAATTCGCTACTTTGTTTTACCCAAGTAGGATTTACACATACAGAGGCAAAATTAAATTGCTTCGCTTCCGCACATAGTTTTTCAATTTGTTCCTTTTTTGCCTCAGCCTTTAATAATGTATGATCGATCATACGCGCAAAATTTTGTTCCATTTTTTAACGCTCCTTCTTTAATCAAGATGTACGTACCTCTTCGAATCATACCATTTTTTCACGTTGCCGTCTAATTTCTTTCTATTTAAATGATTACTGGTGTTGTTCTTGTGAAATTAGCTTTTTTTAATAGATACATGTAGTTTCAAGTAATGGTATCCTTGAACTACTTTCATTTCCGTATAGTTTACCCACTAGGAAAACAATTAGTCCCCCAAAAAAGAGGACAAAAACATTCACAAAAAAATCTTTAAAGTATTGATTTTAAAAGGATTATGTTATCATAAATCACGTATCTAAAATATGTACACTACAAAATAATTTAAATGTGAAGAAACACAAGGTAATGTGAAGTTGAAAGGATGATATAAATTATGAGTAACGAGCGATCAAAAATCGTGAGTTTCCATACTCTAGGTTGTAAAGTAAACCACTACGAAACAGAAGCCATTTGGCAGCTATTTAAAGATGAAGGCTATGATCGCACTGAATTTGATCAACAAGCGGACGTTTATGTCATTAATACATGTACAGTTACTAATACTGGAGATAAAAAATCACGTCAGGTGATTCGTCGAGCAATTCGACAAAATCCAGATGCAGTGATATGTGTAACAGGTTGCTACGCACAAACTTCGCCAGCAGAAATTATGGCAATTCCTGGGGTCGATATTGTTGTTGGTACGCAGGACCGCACAAAATTACTTGGTTATATTGACCAATATCGTGCTGAGCGTCAGCCAATTAATGCCGTACGTAATATTATGAAAAATCGTGTGTATGAGGAATTAGATGTACCAGCATTTACAGACCGCACACGTGCTTCCTTAAAAATACAGGAAGGCTGTAATAACTTCTGTACGTTTTGTATAATCCCGTGGGCACGTGGCTTAATGCGTTCTCGTGATCCACAAGAAGTATTACATCAAGCACAGCAATTAGTAGATGCAGGCTATCTTGAAATAGTTTTGACAGGTATTCACACGGGTGGGTATGGTCAAGATCTAAAGGATTATAACCTTGCCCAATTATTACGTGATCTAGAAGCCAATGTAAAAGGATTAAAGCGTCTCCGTATTTCGTCCATTGAGGCTAGCCAATTGACGGATGAAGTGATTGACGTATTACGTGATTCTAAAATTGTCGTGAATCACTTACACATTCCCATTCAATCTGGATCTGATACGGTGTTAAAACGTATGCGTCGTAAATATACAATGGAATTTTTCGGCGAACGTTTAACGAAATTACATGAAGCCTTACCTGATTTAGCTGTTACATCTGATGTAATTGTCGGTTTCCCTGGTGAGACAGAAGAAGAATTTATGGACACATACAACTTTATTCGCGATCATAAATTCTCTGAACTACATGTTTTCCCGTTCTCTCCTCGTACAGGAACTCCTGCTGCACGTATGGAAGATCAAATTGATGAAGACATAAAAAATGAGCGTGTACACCGACTCATCTCCCTAAATGATCAACTTGCTAAAGAGTATGCTTCTCGTTTTGAAGATCAAGTGCTAGAAGTTATTCCTGAAGAATTTGTACATGATGGCAGTGAAGAGGAAGGCCTTTTAACGGGCTATACAGATAATTACTTAAAAGTAGTGTTTGAGGGTCCTGAAAGTCTTATCGGACAGCTTGTAAAGGTGAAAATTACACAAGCAGGCTACCCACATTCACAAGGACAATTTGTACGTGTTTTAGAGACAGTTAAATAATCAATAATAAATGGGTTGCCTAGTAATATAGGCAACCCATTTTATTGGTTGATTTGAATTTTTAAGGTAACTAGTAATTATTAAGGGCTAGTAGGAGGCGTGAGCCCGAAAAGAACTGGTGTTATGACACTACTTCCAACGCCTAATCTGATTTGTTGCACTTGCAATACTTTCACAGTTAATTCTAATACGATTTTTTCACGTAATGTACTGAACGTACCTTCTGGCGCTGCCATAATCGGTGAAAAATCAAGTTCAAAGAAGTTCGCTGCTACTAATTCACCAAATGGTTGTTCATTGTATTTCACAAGATTTTGGAAGAAAGCCTTATCAAGACGAGCATCCATTTGAGTCGCTTCATTAAGGAAGTTCGCTTCCGCAAACTCGGAAATTCCTAAGATAGGTGTTGAACCTCCAATTGTTTGTGGGAAAGTAAGATCTGTAAAGCCAGAAAATGGAACGTCAGCAATTCTATCACGAAGTGCCCCACTACATGCTGATGAAGCATATTCGATATTTTTGCGAATATGGCCTGCTACAAATAATTTAGCTCTAGTTACTCTAAAGAAGTCTGTACCATCAATTCGTGCAAAGCTAACTGGTACTAGTTTTACTTGATTTAGGAATACGTTTTTTTTCACTCTTTTGATTTCAGTTGCTGGCGGAGTAAGTGTAATATCTGACTCTACAACGATTTGCAATGTTGGTTCTGCCAGCACAACTGGAACTTTTATAGTTGGTGCCGTAACTGGTGTAGTAATTACTGGTGTAAATTCATTCGTTAATGGTATTTGCTCTGTTGATGCTACAGGACAAGGTAAATTTGGATTTTCAAATTGTTCACTCAAAAAAAATTCCTCTTTTCATTTTTAGTATTAGAGAGCTCTCCTATCGCTAGAATATGTAGCAATTAAAACTATATATGGACGTATATATTAGAAAAGAAACTTTTATGCTGAGTGAAAAAACTTCTATTATTGCCCAAGGCGTGGACTGTCATATAGAACTAGGATTTTTTGTACTTGTAACATATGGATAATTAATTCTAAAACTATATTCTGACTTAATCGATTGGCATGAGTTATTGACTCATTTTGTGAATCCAATGCTGTATATTCAATATTCTGCTGTATATAGCCTTCTATCAATAACTTTCCCTTTACTGCTGTACATGTTCCATTCTCTAATGATTGGGATAAACGAATAGGTATAAATCTACAGTTGGTAAGCACTACCTTATTCGAGATTTCTTTCACCCCTACAATCCCTTTTTCAAATGCCATAATCTCTTCAAGACATAGTTCAATTTTATATTCCCCAACTACAACAGGTACTCGAATATGTATTAAATCAGATGCGTAAGAGCTGGCTTCCCCTTTTTCAATTGATGGTGAGTTATGTACAGGAGTGACCACTGATTGAAAGGGACGATGCTGCATATTATTTTTATCATTCGTATCAGTTTTCATGATTGAAATCAATTGATTAATGTCTGACCGAACTAAACGACATTCAGGATGGTCAGGATAATCTGCTGTCGTATGGAAAAGCTTTGTTTCAAATTGTGGAGTTAGATGATCGTTTTTATCCAGAAATTCGAATGTAGTATTTTGAACATGTTCGCCATAAATAGGAGCATGGAGAAAACTATTAATCTCTACATACGTAGAAAACGGGCATTTTTTAGTAATGGAGTATATCTCTCCATACAACGATTTTGGAATGGGATTGTTTTTCTTCGTATCCACAGTGTCCTCAAAGTGCCTTTTATTTTCTACTGTAGATTCTGCATCTGAGTGAGTTGCTAAATCATGTTCTTCCACCCGGGACTCATCATAATCAGACGGGATTTCTTCAACATCCTCCCTATTCGTTTCTGTAGATACGAGTACATGTTTTGTTAAAATCGATTCCTCTATAGCACCAGTTTCAATATTTGGCGAAGGGGCGATTTCTCCCTCCATATTCGTCTCTGCTGAAATGGGTAGGTCTTCATTGGCATCTGATCGCTCTGTTAAAGCTATTTTCTCTTCAAGGTTCTGATCACTATGTAGGAAAAATTCGATTTCTCCTTCATCTAATACTAAGTCTTGATCAGATACTACATGGTCCTCCAAAGGATTCTCATCGTTACCTAGTGGAGGTTCATTGTCTTTCTCTTCGGTTGTTTCTGATGGTCTAGGTATGTCATGAGGGATAGCTATCGAATCCGTTGTAGGTGATTCATCTTCTATTTCACTAAGTCGAGAATTGCTTTCCTCTCCATCTCCTGAAGATTCGTTATCTTTTGTCTGATACGCCCAATCCGTATATTTATTTTGCTTAGAAGATACTTCTCTCATCTCTCTAAAGTTAATCCATGGAGTATTCATTCGTTCACTCCCAAACAATATTAGGTACATTTATATCCATTCATCTTTAATGGAAAGATTGCCATACTAATTACAATTTATAGTATGCTTGATTTCCCTATTTGTCACAGAAGTCTCAGTTTAATACGTTTTGTATGGTCCATTCGTTTTTGGATGTAAAAAGGCAGTTAATAGTCCGAATAAAATCCGAACTGTCAACTGCCAGCAAAAAATTATGAATTTTGATCAGTGCCTTGTTATGACTTTATTCAATAGTTGCGATTAACAAAATTCAGAAGGAGGAGTAGGATTAACTGGTGGTGAAACTGGTGGTGTAAGTCCTGGAAGAACAGGAGTTACTACGCTACTTCCAGCTCCCAAACGAATTTGTTGAACTTGCAATACTTTTACAGTTAATTCTAATACGATTTTTTCACGTAATGTGCTAAATGTACATTCTGGTGCTGCCATAATTGGTGAAAAATCAAGTTCAAAGAAGTTCGCTGCTACTAATTCACCAAATGGTTGTTCATTGTATTTCACAAGATTTTGGAAGAAAGCCTTATCAAGACGAGCATCCATTTGAGTCGCTTCATTTAGGAAGTTCGCTTCTGCAAACTCGGATATTCCTAAGATTGGTGTAGAGCTCCCAATTGTTTGTGGGAAAGTAAGATCTGTAAAACCAGAAAACGGAACGTCAGCAATTCTATCACGAAGTGCCCCACTACATGCGGATGAAGCATATTCGATATTCTTACGAATATGGCCTGCTACAAATAATTTAGCTCTTGTTACTCTGAAATAGTCAGTGCCAGCAATTCGTGCAAAGTTAACTGGTACCAGCTTCACTTGATTGAGAAAGACATGTTTTTTTACTCTTTTGATTTCAGTTGCTGCTGGAGTTAGGGTAATATCTGACTCTACAACGATTTGTAAAGTTGGCTCTGCCAATACTACTGGAATTTTAATAGTTGGCGCTGTTACTGGTGTAGCTATTAGTTGCGTAAAATCATTCGTTAATGGGATTTGTTCAGTTGATGTTACTGGACAAGGTTGAATCGGTTGAATCTGACTATCAAATTGTTCACTCAAAAAAATTACCTCTTTTCAATTTATAGTTTTAGTGAGCTCTCCTATCGCTAGAATATGTAGCAATAAAATCTATATATGGACATTGAACTTGTTCTCTTCCATATTTAATTTGGAATTTTTGAGCCTGAATACTAAATCTGCCTCCTGTTCAAAAAGGAACTCATAAAAAAACCACCTAAATAAAATTAGGTGGCTTCCCTATTACTCATCGTTAGCATAGCATTTATTCAAATTCATATGAGATGGCAGACAACGCATACAGTGGCGCTGTTTCTGCACGTAAAATTCTTGGTCCCAACGACATGGTTTGAGCACCAGCATGTAACAAGGCCTCTGACTCTTTACGAGAAATGCCACCCTCTGGACCAAAAATAATAAGCATTGATGTTAATTTTTGATCATGCACAAGTCTAAGCTTGTCCGCAAATCGTGTGCGTTTCTCAGCTTTTGCATCCTCTTCGTCTGCGATAAAAACGGCATCAAATTGGTCTATTTCTTGTAACAATTGTTTAAATGTAACAGGTTCATACACTGTTGGAATATGTGTACGATGGGCTTGTTCCGCCGCCTCTTTTGCAATTTTTTGCAATCTCTCTTGCTTTTTAGCCCCTTTTTTCTTGTCCCATTTCACAATCGAGCGTTCCGCTTCAAATGGCAGTAAGGCAAACATGCCAAGCTCTGTCGCTTTTTGTGTAATCAGCTCTAGCTTATCGCCCTTTGGTAAGCCACAAGCTACTGTTATTTGAATAGGTAGCTCCGATGAAGGGATAGTTTCGCCAGTAGCGTCAACCACTACCTCATCACCTTCAAATCCTGTAATCGTACAAATATGAGCAATATTTTGTGCAACAACAACAATCTGATCGCCTTGTTTCATGCGCATCACTCGCTCAATATGCCGTGCATCTTCTCCACTAATCCGTAAATTCTCTATGGCTGTTTCAATAAAATATCGTTGCATATGCTCCACAATCCTTTCTAGCAAGAAATGAAAGCGCCAAATCGCCAGCACATGGCTTACGATTTGGCGCTTCCTCCATCAAGTTATAGTGGTCGACGGGCAATGATCGCTACCCAATCTTCCATTAATAATACTTCTTCAATTATAAAGCCTGAAGCTTCCAGAGCTACTTTAACATCATCGCGTTTGGCACCGATAATGCCTGAAGTGACATATAATCCACCTGGTTTCACAATTGTAAATGCATCGTCAGTGAAGGACATAATGATTTCTGCCAAAATATTTGCGACAACCACATCTGCTGGTTCTTTAACCGTATCTAATAGGTTACCGTGGAAAACAGCTACTTTGTCCTCTACTTTATTTAAGGCAACATTTTCTTGTGCAGAGCGAACTGCAACCTCATCTAGATCGAGGGCATGCACATTTTTAGCCCCAAGTAGTGCCGCTCCGATAGACAATACGCCTGACCCTGTTCCAATATCAACAACCGTATCGCCTTCTTTGATGACCTTTTCAAGACCTTGTAGACACATCACTGTAGTTGGATGTGTTCCAGTACCAAATGCCATACCTGGATCTAATTCAATAATTAATTCATCTGTTGAGACAGGTGTATATTGCTCCCATGTTGGGACAATGGTAAAGCGTTCAGAAATTTTGACAGGATGGTAGTATTGCTTCCATGCAGTTGCCCAATCTTCCTCATTAACCTCAACAATGGATACTACATTTTCACCAATATCAATGTTAAAGTTCGTTAGATTTGTAATGGCTGCTTTAATTTCCTCGACCGTTTCATTTAAGAAACTAGACTCCGATAAATAAGCTTTTACAATGACGCCATCCTTCGGGAAATCCTCTTCATTTAGCGCATATATTTCACCAAATTGATCTTCACGTGGCTTCGCAAACTCTGCAGAATCTTCAATAACAACACCACTTGCTCCTGCTTCATGCAAAATATTCGAAATTGCTTCTACCGCTTCATTTTTTGTATGAATGGATAATTCTGACCACTTCACGTAGCTCTTCAGCTCCTCTAATTATTCACCTTGGAATTTTTTCTTAATTTTATCGAATAGTGAACTTCCTTGCTCTTCAGGGATATCGCCACTAATTTCTGCAAATTCTCGTAATAATTGCTTTTGTTTTTCCGTTAATTTCTCTGGCGTCATCACCTTCACGGTTACATACTGGTTCCCCGTACCATAGCCATGAACATTTTTTACACCTTTATCTTTTAAACGGAATTGAGCACCTGACTGTGTACCAGCTGGAATGCGTAGTTTTACTTTACCGTGAACAGTTGGTACTTCAATTTCATCTCCCAGTGCTGCCTGTGGGAATGTCAATTTCAACTCGAAATAAATATCATCTCCATCACGTTCGAAATCATTATGACCTTGAACACGGAACATAATATATAAATCCCCTGCTGGTCCTCCGTTTATACCTGGCTCACCTTGACCAGATACACGAATTTGTTGACCATCATCGACACCAGCTGGAATGGACACTTTAATTTTCTTGCGTTTTTGAACTTTTCCTTCTCCACGACAAGTTGAACATTTTTCTTTAATGATCTTCCCTGTCCCATGACAAGTTGTACAAGAACGACGGTTCATCATACGACCAAATGGTGTATCCACTGCTTGGTTGATTTGACCAGCACCATTACACGTCGAACATGTTTCAGGTTGTGTACCAGGCTTTGCTCCGGAGCCATGACAAGTTTCACACGTTTCATCTTTAGGGATTTCGATTTCTGTTTCTTTCCCAAAAATAGCTTCTTCAAATTTAATATTCATGCGATATTGCAGGTCGTCACCTTTGCGTGGCGCATTTGGGTCCTGACGACGTCCACCACCGCCAAAGAATGAACTGAAAATATCCTCGAAGCCGCCAAAGCCGCCGCCTCCAAAGCCACCACCAAATCCAGCATTTGGGTCCTCATGACCAAATTGGTCGTAGCGTGCTTTTTTCTGATCATCACTTAATACTTCATATGCTTCAGCGATTTCTTTGAATTTTTCATCTGCACCCGGCTCTTTATTAAGGTCAGGGTGATATTGCTTTGATAGTTTACGGTATGCTTTTTTGATTTCATCTTTTGTTGCCGATTTTGTTAGGCCAAGCACCTCGTAATAATCGCGTTTCTCCATGATTCACACTCCGCTCTGTTTGCATAAAATCTATTGTAACATGCAGTCGATAAAACTGCCTTATTTTTTGAGTATTCGTCTGTATAAATTTGAGGTTTTTACTTCCTAGCAGTGTTAACGTATGCAAGCATTTCTTAATTGGTACCTTTACTAGGAAGATAACCTTACATCATGACAAAAGCCAAAGCCGCAAGCGGTCTTTGGCTTTTTCACTTTACTGTACGTTTAATTCTTATTTATCATCTTTTACTTCTTCGAAATCAGCGTCTACAACACCATCATCTTTTTTACCAGCACCAGCGTCTGCTTCTCCGCCTTGTGCTGCTTGAGCAGCTGCTGCCGCTTGTTCATAAACTTTCATAACTAATGGCTGTAAAACACCTTCTAATTTTTCTTTAGCTGCTTTAATTCCTTCTAATTCGCCAGCTTCAAGTGCTTTTTTCAATTCATCACGAGCATCTTCTACAGATTTTTTCTCGTCTTCTGTAATTTGCTCACCTAGGTCAGTAATTGTTTTATCCACTTGGAATACTAATTGGTCAGCTTCATTGCGAAGATCTGCCTCTTCTTTACGTTTAGCATCTGCGTCAGCATTAGCCTCTGCGTCTTTTACCATGCGTTCAATTTCTGCCTCTGATAAACCTGAATCAGATTGGATTACAATTGTTTGCTCTTTATTTGTACCAAGGTCTTTCGCTTTTACAGATACAATACCATTTTTATCAATATCGAAAGTTACTTCGATTTGAGGTACACCACGTGGTGCTGGTGGAATATCTGCTAATTGGAAGCGACCTAATGTTTTGTTGTCTGCAGCCATTGAGCGTTCACCTTGTAGGACGTGAATATCTACTGCTGGTTGGTTGTCAGCTGCTGTAGAGAATACTTGTGATTTAGATGTTGGGATTGTAGTGTTACGGTCAATTAATTTCGTGAACACGCCACCCATTGTTTCAATACCAAGTGAAAGTGGTGTTACGTCAAGTAATACAACGTCTTTCACATCACCTGTTAAAACGCCACCTTGAACTGCAGCACCCATTGCTACAACTTCGTCTGGGTTTACACCACGGTGAGGTTCTTTGTTAGTTTCTTTACGTACTGCTTCCTGTACAGCAGGAATACGAGTAGAACCACCAACTAGAATAACTTGGTCAAGTTCAGAAGTTGAAAGACCTGCATCAGATAATGCTTGGCGTACTGGACCTACTGTACGATTTACTAATGGTAATGTAATTTCATCGAATTTCGCACGTGTTAAAGAAATCTCTAAGTGCAATGGACCTGCTTCACCAGCTGTAATGAATGGTAAAGAGATTTGTGTTGATGTTACACCAGATAAGTCTTTTTTCGCTTTTTCAGCAGCATCTTTTAAACGTTGCATGGCCATTTTATCTTTTGATAAATCAATGCCATTTTCTTTTTTGAATTCAGCCACTAAATATTCGATAATTGCGTCATCGAAGTCATCCCCACCTAGTTTGTTATCACCAGCAGTTGCTAATACTTCAAAAACACCATCACCTAACTCAAGGATCGATACGTCAAATGTACCACCACCAAGGTCAAATACTAATACTTTTTGATCTTGATCTTGTTTATCTAAACCATAAGCTAGTGCTGCAGCTGTTGGTTCATTGATGATACGCTCAACTTCAAGACCAGCGATTTTACCAGCATCTTTTGTTGCTTGGCGTTGTGCATCGTTAAAGTAAGCAGGAACTGTAATTACTGCTTTCGTAACTTTTTCACCTAAGTAATCTTCTGCATAACCTTTTAAGTATTGAAGAATCATAGCAGATACTTCTTGTGGAGTGTAGTTATTGTCTTCCACCGTTACTTTTTCAGCTGTACCCATTTTTGATTTAATAGAGATGATTGTGTTCGGGTTTGTTACTGATTGACGTTTTGCTACTTCACCAACTTGGCGTTCGCCATTTTTAAATGCAACAACAGATGGTGTTGTACGATTTCCTTCTGGATTTGGAATTACTTTTGGTTCGCCACCTTCAAGTACAGAAACGCAAGAGTTTGTTGTTCCTAAGTCAATACCAATAATTTTGCTCATTAAAATTTCCTCCTATTAATTCGACGCAAGGGATGCGTTTTTTCACTAATTTTAATTGACTAAATAGTGCTAAGACTATTCGTTCACAGATACCATAGTTGGGCGTAAAACACGATCTTTTAAGATATATCCTTTTTGTAGCTCGCGTAAGACGACACCCGTCTCTTTTTCACTATCCTGTTCCTGCATAACAGCTTGGTGGATATTTGGATCAAATTGCTCACCTTCTGCTTTAATCACTTGCAGACCTTCTTTTTCTGTTGCGTCTAGCAACGAGCGATACACCATTTCAATTCCTTTAATAATAGATGCAGTCTCTTCAGAAGTTGTCTCCACCTGTAATGCACGCTCAAAATTATCAAGGACTGGCAGTAAATCCGATAATAAGCTTTGCGCTCGGTACTTTTCAGCAGCCTCACGATCTAGTTGTTGTCGACGACGCATATTATCAAAATCTGCACGTAGACGTAGGTGTCGGTTTTCCTCGTCATCTAGCTTTGCTTGTAATTCAGCAAGTTTCGCCTCATATTGTTCTTCCACTGATAATTCAACTTCTTCTTGAACCTCTGTGCGCTCTACTTCCTCTGCTGTCGTTGCAGCTTGTACATCATCTTGTACTAAATCTTTGTTTTCAGTTGTTTCCGTCACTTGAATCCTCCTCATAATCACTCACTACGATTCTTCATAAATGCTTGTGTTAAGTCCAAGCGTATTACGTCTAATAATGCCACCACACGCTTATAATCCATGCGTGTTGGGCCAATAATAGCAATGGCTCCCTGTTGATCATCACCAATAGAATACGTAGTGGTAATGACACTGCAATTTTCCATTTCTAGCTGTTTATTTTCAGAGCCTATTCGAATATGAATGCCTGATTCATTTGGATGGAATAATGACTGCACTTGGCTGGTCGTTTCCATTAAGTCCAATATCATACGGACTTTATTTAAATCATGAAACTCAGGTTGATTAAACATATTCGTTTTACCACCATAGAAAATCTTACTTTCTGGATTTTGCATGGTCGCTGTTACAAGTGCATGAATAAAATCATCCGCTGATCGAACATGTTGCTGTAAGACTGCCAACACTTCAGCTTCTAGACTTTTATGGAGCTCATCTAATGACACACCTATTAGGCGATCATTCAAGATATTGACCATTTTTTCTAAATCCGAAGCGGTAAAATCAGGTGGTAAATTAAATAAGCGATTTTCAACATGTCCATTATTCGTCACGATAATCGCTACTGCTGTATCACTTGACAGTGGTACAATCGAAAATCTTTTGACACGATGTCTTTGAACATCAGGCCCTAATAGTATGGAAGTGTAAGATGTCAGCTCTGATAGAATATTGGCTGACTTTCGGATAATATGCTCTACTTCTACAAGTCGATCATTGAAAATCGATTGGATCTGTTGAATGTCTCTCGAGTTAATACCTTGAGGACTCAACAAATGATCTACATAAAATCTGTAACCCTTTTCCGAAGGCACTCGACCAGAGGAAGTATGCGTTTTTTCTAAATAGCCTAATTCCTCTAAATCCGCCATTTCATTTCGAATTGTGGCTGGACTAAATGTAATCCCTTGTTTTTTGGAGATTTGGCGAGAACCTACCGGCTGTGCAGATAAAATAAAGTCATCTATAATTACTTGCAAAATCTGTAACTGCCGATTTGTTAGCATGATTATCACCTCTGTTAGCACTCAACTAAGAGGAGTGCTAATACTATTATTAAATTATCAAATCCCACAATTTATGTCAACGATATCGCTCATTCTTCTAGCAAAAATTGTTGAAATACCTCATTACCCACAAAACGCCCTTTTCTTGTGAGGCGAACACCCACATCATCATGTTCTAAAAGTCCTTTTGATACTAGCTCTTTCAGGACAGAATCATAATGAGCTACGATCGGTACCTTCAACTTCTCTTCATATATTTTGTGCTTAACTCCCTCAGTTTTACGCAGTCCTAAAAACATTTGCTCTTCTCTTTTTTCAGCCTGTGATACTTCATGCTCATGGACAATTGGAAGTTCCCCTGCGAAGACAGTTTCCATATATTTTTTTAAAGGTCCGTGATTGGAATAGCGGACACCTGCTAGATATCCATGGGCACCAGCACCAAAGCCAGCATATTCATCGTTATCCCAGTAGATCTTATTATGCTCCGAGTGATAACCAGGCTTTGCAAAATTACTAATTTCGTATTGTTGAAGACCATGCAATTCCATTTGCTGCATTAAAACATCGTACATATCCGCTTCCAAATCCTCTGTTGGTAAAAGGAGCTTTCCTTTTGCATACTGATTATAAAAAATCGTTTTTGGCTCCACAATAAGGGAGTAAGCAGAGAAATGAGGTAAATCAAGGGCTAATGCTTTTTCTAATGAGTCTTTCCATTGGGCCATTGTTTGGCCTGGCAATCCATACATTAAATCAATACTAATATTTTGGAAGCCGATTTTTTTAGCCAAAGCAATTGTTTCATACACATGCTCGTTACTATGTGTCCGTCCTATTTTTTGTAACAGTCCCTGATCGAAGGATTGCACACCCATACTTAGTCGATTGACACCGCCCTCAAACAAAACTTGCAATTTCTCCGCAGACAATTCATCTGGATTCGCCTCTGATGTAAATTCTGTCACACTATTCATTGGAATATACGTACGAATTAATGTTAGAAGTTTGTCCAATTGCTGTGGCGATAATGCTGTTGGTGTACCTCCACCCAAGAAAATGGTTTCGATATGACGAAAGCTTTCTGGATTTTTTTGCGTTGCAAGCGCCATTTCCTTCCCAAGTGCTTCTATATATTCATCCACTGGTTGATTTTTAAAGTAAAATTTATTGAAATCACAATAATTACAGATTTGATGACAGAAAGGAATATGAATGTAAACACCTCGTGCCATAGCTTTCCCTTCTTTCTCGTTAAGTCTTTTCCATTTCTACATTATAACGAATCAATAGAAGGAACGCTATGAAACCATCTAGTGGGTTTACACATATTTTTCCCCATTATTTTTTCTACAAACTAAAAACTAGTATGCCAAAGAAATCCCTCTAGCCTACTAGTTCAATTCATGTATAACAAATAATACCGACTACTATACCTAAAAGCACCAATAAGTAAGGTGGCATCTTCCAGCGCATTAAACACCATAAGAATACAGCGACAAAGACAACATCTAATCCGTTTTGAATAGTTTGTGTCACAATCGGATGGATAAAGGCAGCGACCAAAATTCCGACGACTGCCGCATTGGCTCCTGACATGGCTCCCCTTAGTCGGATATTACGGCTTAAGCTGAACCAAAAAGGGAGGGCCCCTATTACTAACAAAAATGCTGGTAGGAAAATTGCCAAAGTGGCGATAATCGCTCCTGGCACACCAGCAATAGCCATGCCAATATAAGCTGCAAATGTAAATAATGGCCCTGGAACTGCCTGTGTCATACCATAGCCTGCTAAAAAGTCCGCAGTACTCATTTGTCCACTTTGAACAAACTGTGCCTCTAATAAAGGTAAGACTACATGACCTCCACCAAATACAAGTGCCCCTGCTAGATAAAACTTCTCAAGCATTGTTACCCATTCATGATTCCACAAAGTACTCATCATCGGTAACCCAAAGAGCAATAGTAAGAAAAGGCTTAATAAAGCAATACCAGTGGATTTAGAAATAGGCATATGAATCGCTAAAGGTGCATTGCCCTCGTTACTTTTTTTTATTCGTTGAAAGCCGATACAAGCAGCTAGTAAAATGGCTGTTATTTGTGCCAGCGGATGGGCCCATAATAGCACGATGATAAGCGCCATTATAGCGATCACCCCATGCAATTTTGTTGATAGTAATTTTTTACTCATATCAAATATTGCTTGTGCCACAATTGCCACAGCTACTAACTTCAAACCATGTATCCAATCCATTTTTAACTCTGTATACATGGAAATATAGGCAAATACCATCAATAACAACACAGAGGGTAGCGTAAAGCCCAGGAATGAAAGTACACTCCCTAATAAACCACCCCTTAATAAGCCAATCCCCATTCCCACCTGACTAGATGCAGGCCCTGGTAAAAATTGACTCAATATGACAAGCTGACTATAATCTTGGGCAGATAGCCATTTACGTTTTTGCACGTATTCTTGTTGAAAATAACCTAAATGAGCTGTTGGTCCCCCAAATGACGTACAACCTAATTTTAATGAAACATAAAAAATCTCCCATAGCGTTCGCAAACTCTCAACTACTTTCCATATCTTTTTTTTCATCTTACACGGAAAGGTGATCCTTTCAGATTAAGAGTTTGTAAATTTTCATTCATCGCTAATCTTTTTTTATTTTAATGGCGGAATCAAGTCTACTCCCATCCTTATCGACAGGAACTAACGTATAATTTTTCTCAGATAAGTATAGTCCATCCAAACGGCTTCCCCACTTTGTCCCTTCTTTATTTAAAGGATAGGGTGTTTCAAAAGTCCATGATTGCCCACCTTTAGACTGAATTTTAAAGAGTAGAGCCTCATTGACAATACTTTTCTCAGAATGAAAATAAATAGTAGTAGAGATAGGGGTGGAAACTACACGATCAATCATTAACTCTTGCTGATCAATATGTTTGACTTTTTTATCGATTGGAAAAATATGTCGATCTTCTTGTAATTGCTCTTGTGATGCCTCTACTTGAAATTCCCACGGCTTTTCAATGCGTGTTTCTACATTCCAATCTTTATAACGAATATCCAATTCTAAAATTTCATCTGTCGGGAAATCATCCATTTTGATGCTATTATAAATGGTATAAACATTTGCAGATTTTGCAATAGACTGACCTCCATTACGAACCATATAATCTTTACCGTTAACAAGTATTTGGGGAAAGAAAAACACCTGATGATCTGGCTTAAACTCTTTAGCAGGCTCGAAGGTTGCATTTAATAAAACTTGATTGTCATCCATGATCACTTCATTTAACGTTAAACGCCCAAGACTATTGTTAGCTGTTTCCCCTACCTCTGTTTTATAAGCTTCAAAATCTACTTCCCTATCCCATAACCAGTACAGCAAAGAAGAACTACTAACTACTAAGACTAATAAGAATACAACAACAATTCCCCATTTTTTGCGTCCTCGATTTTCCTTATTTAAATCTACAACTCGAAAGATATCATCGGACAACAAGTACACCTCTTTTTTATAAATAGTTATGATTTATTGTAGTTAGTAAAGAAGCATTATATAACCTGAATAGAAAGAAGGTTGGACAAAATCAATATGTATTTAAAGGAATTATTCAATCCCTTTATTTTAGATGACGAGCCTTATTTACTTCTTGCATTAAATAGTCCACGAATAGATCATCCCTTACTAGCCAAGCCTGGTAATATCGCTTTACATACCATTCAGCATCTTTAAAGCTCATAAAGGTTTGCTCAAGCGGCATTTTATTTATTTCAATGATCCAATCCATTTCATTATTTGAATAGAGAAGAAATAATTCATCGTGGTGATTTTTATAGAAGGTTCCAAAGGTGGTACCCTTAAGGTTATAGCGATTTCTTTTTGCGTCCTCAGGAATGGGCTCTACGTGGAAAGTTTCTAGCACAAATTGCTTGTATGCCTCCACTGTTAATGAGCACCCAGCTGCTTTTTGATGCCCTCCTCCACCAAACAAGGCTGCGATGGCCGCCACATTAATATGATCATGTATCGTACGGAAGGAAACTCTTTTACTCCCCATGTTAATCATGGCAATATAATCAAGATGAACGTTTTCTTTCCCTAATTCATTGCCAAGCTCAGAATGATAAGATTCCGCATAAACAACCCCACCATAGAAGTCACCTAAATTTGTTTGAATTAGCTCACGTTTTTTTCGGCGAATATAACGTTCTATTTTCTCCTCTTCCATGCTTAAAATTTTCTTTTCAAATTCATCAAAGTCGAAATGAGGCTGACTTTTTAATCGATCCAGCATTTTCTCTTCGAATTCTTCTATAGACACTAAAAAAAAGAGTGCATTCAATCGTTGCGCCTGATAATTTCCGTTCCTTTCCCATTCCCATGTATCATACTGTCGCACTAACTCAACAAACTCTGTTAGAACATCTGTTTTTTCTAATAGTCCATGCATGACAAGATATTGATAAAATAATGATGTGGCAGACGTTAAAAGGCCTTGTTCATCTTCCATTACAACCTTACCCCACTCGTACTGATTGAGGTGGAGGGCTGTTTGGTGATGGTCTAAAAGCTGCACATTCCCAGTAGCCTGAAAGTAATCATCAATTCTTTTTTCGTTCCCCTCATTCGGAGAAAGATCTGTAATAAATAAAAAAGATTTGGACTGTTCATTTTCCAAAAAGAACTCGATCTCGCGGTCAAGTGCTGTAACAGAGTTATATCGTATTTTCACCTGATCGTTAAACGCTAGCTTAGCTAGAATCCCGCAACCTACACCATCTAAATCGTTATGTGATAGTAATTTATACATGTCTTCACCTCCGATATAGTATGGTTACTTTTTTGTTATTCAAACAAAGAATGTCGTTGAAAAAGAATACGTGATCACATACATTTAAAACAATTAATTCAGCTACACAAATTCATATCAGAAGGAGAAATATCAATGAAACGTAAGCTCGCCTATAGTGGAATTGTCATCGTAGTAATACTTGCCTTCACATTTTCAGCCTATAAACTAATGAATGCCCGCAAATATCAATTGTTTGGAAACCTAACCTCTCAAGTTGAGACAAATGACAAAGTTGTTGCGTTGACATTTGATGATGGACCAACTAAAAATACCGATGCTATCTTAACGTTACTAGACGATTATCAAGTGAAAGCAACGTTTTTTCTAATCGGAAAGGATATCGAAGGACAGCCTGAGGAGGCGAGAAAAATTGCTGAGGCTGGTCATCAAATTGGAAATCATACGTATTCACACAAGCGTATGGTATTAAAGAGTCCTGCCTTTATTAAACATGAAATCGAAAAAACCGATGACTTAATAGCTGATATTGGCTATACGGAATCAATCGTAGTAAGACCTCCATATGGCAAAAAACTAATTGGATTCCCCTATTATTTAAATAAACATAAGCGAGAGACGATTACATGGAACTTAGAACCTGATACGTTTTTCACACAGGCTGATGAAAAAGTGAGGTATGTAAAAGAAAACATTCGACCAGGTTCCATTATTTTAATGCACCCTATGTATGATTCTACGGGTAATGAATTACAGGCCATAGAGAAAATTTTACAGACATTAATGGACGAAGGTTACACATTTGTAACGATTGATGAACTTTTAACCATCAAAAACGATTAATAAAAAAACACTAAGGAATCTGTGCCTACTATAGGACAGATTCCTTAGTCAATAATAGTCATGAGGCAGCAATATCATGTTCATTCACTATAATATTAACATTATAGTATTTTATATTATTTACTCTCCTACCATTCCACCCTCACAAATTTTACACAGCCTATATTCCCTTAATATAAAGTTAAACAACGAATTTTCTCAATGTTAGATTTTTCGGAAATGTTAATATATATTTTTTCAGTAAAATATAATCACCATCTCTGCTAAAATATGCTATTATACTTTTAGTATAAGGACCTATTTTTATTCAATTAAAAATAGAGGAAATATGAACTACGAAGGATGATGATGATGCAAAATATCCAACAATTATTCCAGAGCGAAGATGGAAATATTCAACAAAGAGAGAATTTTTTATCCTTATTAGAGAAAATTGTTTCTTCATTAGATAAGTTAAAGGATCCAAATAAAACGACACTAGGTCC
Organism: Lysinibacillus sp. GbtcB16; assembly: GCF_019091145.1. NCBI lineage: Bacteria > Bacillati > Bacillota > Bacilli > Caryophanales > Bacillaceae > Lysinibacillus > Lysinibacillus sp. GbtcB16. Next base: position 457,068 of record NZ_JAGXJV010000002.1, on the reverse strand, counting down.
AATGAAAGACCGCTCTGCTAATTTTTATCAAGAGCTTATGCAGGACCATCAAGTACCGACAACTGGCGTTGGCCTCGATCAAGTGGTAGAAGAATTAACAGAATTAATGCAAGGGCATCCCTACCATACACGTAACTTTGTCACAAATGTTTTGCCAATGGCCAGCATTCCTGGCGTATTAGGTCAGTTTACAAATGCCCTTCTGAATGGCAATAACTTATGGGATGTTTATGGACCTGCTGCTGCTGAGTGTGAGGTAAAGGTAGTAGCTATGATGTCTAAATTAGTAGGCTATGATTACACGAAAAGCTTTGGCTATACTACATGGGGCGGTCAAGGGGCTGTTTTCAGTGGTTTACGTCTAGCTATTGCAAAGCAATTCCCACACGCTAAGGAAGATGGTATTCCTAATAATTTATATTGTTTTGCTTCAGAAAACGCTCATTATAGTCTTTTAAAATCTATTGAAGCAGTAGGAATTGGCAGTAAACATCTAGTACGTGTAAAAGCAGGCGAAGATCACTCCATGGATGTAGAAGACTTACGTGCACGCATGACTGAGGTCATTGAAAAAGGCGGTATTCCTGTCTATGTCGTAGCAACTACAGGGGCAACAGATCAATTTGGTATTGATGATGTAAAGGCTGTAAAAGAAGTTACAACTAGCCTTGAGCAAAAGTACAACCTACAACCAGTACATATTCACGCTGACTCAGCTTTAGGTGGTTTTTATGCATTTTTCAATGATTATGATTTCAAGAATAACCCACTTCAATTTGAAGAGGATGTATTACAAGGTCTGTCTCAAATCCATGAACGTATGCAGCATCTAGCCATTGCAGATAGCCTTTGCTTCGATTTCCAAAAACTTGGACAAACTCCTTATTTAACAAGCTTATTCTTAATTAAAGACGGTAAAAGCTTACAGCTATTAGATATTGAGGACTTTGATACACCTTATGTTGGTAATCGTGGCTACGGCTCCTATCATACAGGTTATACGTTAGAATGCTCTCGCATGGGTAGCTCTATTGCCATTTTGGCTGCTTTACAAGCATTCGGTAAGGAAGGCTATCAACAAATACTAGCCAATTATGTACGCGTGAATTTAGCATTCCGTGCACAATTAGCTGCAGAAATACCAAGCCTACAGGTTGTCAATGAAATGAATATTGGTCCAGTCACTGCCTTCCGTTTATACCCTGATGGCTTGAACTGGCAAGCAGAACAAGCTGGTCACTATTCACAAGATCAAATTGAACGTATTAATGCCATCAATGCTTCTTTATTTGAGATTATCGGAGAAGGTCGAGACGAAGTATTCTTTGGTGATACAACTCGAGTTTGCACAGTTCGTACAAATGATACAACACAACTTGTACCAGTGGCTGCGGCAAAGTTCTTCTCCATTTCACCTTATACGGAGACTGAGCATATCCCTAATATGATTCAATTCTTACAGAAAAAGCTTCAAGTATTGGAGGCGTCTCAAATTGCGTATCGTCAATAAATTTAAGAGTTCTTTACTCTATAAATATATTGCTAGCTTTACTATTCCGATAGCCATTATTTCGTTGATATTTAGCATTGTCATGTTTGCTGTTTCCTATCGCATTATCGACAATTTTGTTATTAAACAATTTGAATCGACATTAGAAATAACATCGAGCACTATATTTGAAAATATCGATAAAAATGATGTCAAGGCTGCGGATAATGGTAGTCCTGAGAAATATAAAAAATTATTAGATCAATTGAATGCAACAATTAAAAAATACGATATTGAAAATGCCTATGTGCTATCTAATGCAAATGGGAAAGAGCATATCGTCGCTTTAAGTGATACGGACAATCATCAGCAAGATTATGAATTTAGTGTAGAAATGCGTGAAGCTATCAACACTGGAACGATTCAAACAAGTGATATTTATAAAGATGAGTATGGTATCCATAAATCTATATTCATCCCATTCAAAGATACAGATATTATTTTTGGTTTAGATATGGACGCTTCCTTTATCTCTAAACTTCAAACAGAAACACTTTGGATTTGTATTATTATGACGGTTATTTTTGTGATTTTAGGCATTATCGTTGCTTACTTCATTAGCGTAGGCATTACGAGACCTATCAAAAAAATGACTCAATATGTAGGACAAGTTGCACAGGGAGAATTAGCAGTTGAACCGCTTCAAATAAAGGGCTCCAATGAGATCGCTCAACTTTCGTCTGGCATTGAAAATATGACAGAGGATCTACGTATATTGATTCAGCAAATTGCTCAAAATGCTGAGCAAGTGGCTGCCATGTCTGAGGAATTAACGGCAAGCTCTGAGCAAACAAGTGCATCCATACAGCAAATTACTTCTTCTATGCAAGAAGTTGCCGCCGGTTCAGAAAAACAAACCTATTCGATTGAAGAAGTCGAAAGTCATATTACATCCATCTCAGGCAAAATGTCTGAGGTTGTTACAAGCGTTACGGATGTGACTGAAAAGGCATTTGATGCGTCAGCTATTTCAGAAAAAGGCAATACTACGATTAAAGATGCCACTGAAAAAATGGCTGTTACATCTCAAGCTATTCAAGAATCTGCAACTGTTGTGGAACGCTTAAGTACGTACACGAATGAAATTGGAGATATTGTCACATTAATTACACAGATTACTGATCAAACCAATTTACTTGCATTAAATGCTTCGATTGAGGCAGCTCGTGCAGGTGAACATGGGAAGGGCTTTGCGGTCGTTGCAGAGGAAGTACGTAAACTAGCAGACCAATCATTAGATGCAACAAATAGTATTCGTACACGTATTGAAACGATTAAAGAGGAATCTGCACAAGCCGTAAAATCAATGGCGATTAGCAGTAGCAATCTTGCTGAAAGCTCTACAACCTTCAACGCCTCGGGTGAAGCATTTGCTGATATTTATGCTCATATCACAGACCTGACGAAGGAAATGGATCATGTGAATAACATTATGGCCCATATCAACGAAGGAGTTAGCAGTATTGCGGTTTCTGTTGAGCAAGTGGGAGTTGTAGCTGTACAATCATCAGGCAATATTCAAAACGTAGCAGCTGCCTCCGAGGAGCAATCTGCAAGTATTGAAGAAATTACTGCATCCTCCAATAACTTAGCTGAGATGGCACAGGAACTTCGCCATATCATCCAGAAATTTAAATTATAAATAAACATAACCGCTATACCTGAAAAAGGTGTAGCGGTTTTTTAGTAGAACAAAAAAATCTTCTACCAAGAAGGTAGAAGATTAAGCAATAATACTTTTCACAACTTTTGAAATCGCTGCACCTTCAGCTTGACCAGAAAGTAATGGCTTAGCAATTTTCATAGCCTCTCCCATATTCATTCCTTTTTCAACACCAGCGGCTACTAATTTTTCAGCAATCTCTTCTTCCGATAATTGCGTTGGTAAGAATGATTTTAAGAGTACTAATTTAGCTTCTTCTTTCTCAATTAAATCTGCTCGTTCAGCCTTTTGAGCACCCTCTAAAGCCTGATTTGTTTGTTTGACCTCTCGATTTACAATGGCCATTTCTTCATCAGCAGTTAAAGCCTCTCCCTTTTCCTTTTCAGCCAAATCTAAAGCCGATTTTAAAAGAGATAATACACCCTTTGCCAAAATATCTTTTTCTTTCATTGCCGTTTTTAATTGTTCAAATACCTCTGTTTTTAACAATGTCCTCACTCCTTCAAGCCTTTATATTCCAAAAAATTATACCACAAAACTAGCCTGAACACTTTTAATCAGAACTTCACTTGATAATGGAGCATTCCCCTTAGCTCCCCCTGATAAGAAATGAGCCACCTTGGAGCCATTTCCTCGCGCAATAAATTCTCCCCAATAAAAAACACACTAACAAAACTAGCTTTAAATTCAGCTGTTCGCCTAGTGTTGTTCATGTGTTCTCCTTTTATTCGGTTGTTAAAAAAACCTTCCCTTTATTAGTATGGCTAGATTCAACGGCGTCTATTGCCTTGTGAATGTCCAATAATGGAAAGTACGCATTTACGTTCATCATTGTTAATGTCCTATTATGTACAAGGTTGATTAGATGTTGCATAAATTGTTGCCATTTTTCTGTTGTCGACTGAAGTTGCCAATGTCGTAAATGAAACATCCTAGCCTGGACCCTTGCTTCCTTCACAATGTTTGCCCAATCTACCTGTACTCCTGATAAAAGACCAATAGCTAAAAAATTCCCACCAGGTTTCACACAAAATGCAAGTTGATTGCCAGCATCTCCTCCTATGGAATCAATGGCAGCATCTGCTCCTCGCCCATTTGTTAATGCCATCACCGTCTCATACAGGGGCATATAGGACGTATCAATGACATAGTTGGCACCAAGTTGCTGTAAGGCATCCGTATGCCGACCATTTCTTGTAACCGCAATTAGCTGGAAACCTAATAATTTCGCAAATTGCGCATAAATATGTCCGATAGCTGAGCCACAAGCGTTCACTAATAAAACATCACTCGATCGTAATTTTATAACTTCTGTACAAGTTACTAAAGCTGTAAGAGGATTAATATACATTTGTGCTGCAGTAAAATTATCCATGTCAGCTGGGATCGCTATAGCAAATTCAGCTTGGGTTTTTACCACTTCTTGCCAAGTCCCCTCTCCCCGTAGAGGTAGCACTCGCTGACCAAGAAGCTTGGGCGAAACAAGCGATCCGACAGCTTCAACAATGCCAACGCCCTCATAGCCAGGTACTGTTGGTAAAGTGATTCGATGAGCATATTTCCCCCATATTGGGATAAGATCAGATGGATTGATCGGCCTTGCTAGCATACGTACAAGAATTTCATGGGGAGTAGGAGGTGTAATGGTTTTATTTTCAACCCTTATTACCTCTTTTGGATTTCCATATTCATATATTTTAAGAGATTTTACTTTCACTATTCTTTCTAGCTCCTTTATGGATTAACTATTAAACAGAATCATTCCAGGGGCATTTTTGCGTCACGTTTCTTAAACCCAAGCTTCTGATAAAATGTTTGCTTCCCTTTAGCGCAAAATAATTGAACCCATATAATATTTTCCTGCTGACAATGCTTTAACAAGGTCTCCATCTCCATTGTACCAATTCCTTTTCGCTGAAAATCTATGTGCACCATCACATTACAGATAAAGGTTTGATAGATGCCTGTACTAAGTCAACTATTTCTATTGCCTTGTTTAGCCGTTCATACAAATAAAGCCCCTTTGCATTCCAGCCAATTGTTTGGTGTCATGCTTGATACGCTTTCTTCGTTGGATAAGACTCACTTATTACATTTTAGGGTACTGTCATTGTACGACAGTTAGATGCCCCTTTTCGTTCATTATTAATTGGAGAGTGTCATTTATTTCTATACATAATGGACTGACCTGCGCAATCTTATCTGAAAAATACCACAGACGAGCACTAGGTCCTACTAAAATATTGGCTCCATCTTCATAGTTGCCTAGAAAATTCAGGGAATCCTGTTGAATATTTTTGTTATTAATTGGCTTTATACCATATTCATTTAACTCTCCTGCTACTGCTAAAATATCATCTGTTGTTAAATTAATTTCACCAATATGTAACACTTGATCGATTGAAAAAGTCGTTGTATTGAGCTTTGGATTCACTTCCTGTCTAGAAATAAACTCCACTATATTGCCCTCAGGATCATAAAAATAACATGAATAGGCTTTTAAAAATTGAAAATAAACTTCATCCTGACCTTCCGAAAAAAGTAGGCCGACTCGTTCATTCGCCCAATCCTTTGCTTGTTGAAATAAATTACTTGGAATGTTTAAAGCAAAATGATATTGTTTTTGTATTTGAGAAGAGACCTTCTCGAAAGTCATCTCACTCTCCCCAGCAGCTATTGTAAAATAATCCTCTGTACCTTTGACCAATGCAAATCCCATTTGCACACAATAAAATTGCTGCATTTTTTGTACATCATGAACAACTAGTTTAACCCTCGTAATTTTCATTCAAATCCACCCCTTGCTTGTAGTTAACTCTACTATACTAGTCATACAGGGCATTTTACTTCGTGCAAAAGAATGAAGTTTATTTAGATAACTTACAGATGATCTTGATCTCCTTTGCAAGTTGGCTGAGGACTAATCAAAAATTCCACATCAAATTGCGAATCATTTCGCATCTGGTGGCTGATTTGATGGTATTTTCATATTTCATTAAATCAAACCATCTTGTTTTTATTTCATGTAATGAAATTTACCAAATCTCTCATGTTAAAAATTCTGCTAAGCTTATTTTCTTTTTGTGATAATCTGCACCAATGTGTTGTAGTTCTTTTTCTAATTGAACTGCACCCGCTTCGATGCCTCTATAAATTAATAACGGCAACTGCTCTAAAGATTTTTTAGCTGTTGAATAATCACAGGACAGTCTCTTTTTAAGTAGTAATAAAGTTTTAAGCTTATCCTTTCCATTGCCGGTAATATAAATCTCATAATAATTGTAAGAATGATCTTCCAGTTGCTCCTCCTCTAGATTAGATGGTACAAGAACACTCTGAAGAAACGCTACGAGATGATCATAAGCCATTTCAAAATCCCAACTCCCTGCGCCATGATAGGCAGTGAAAATAGCCGTATCCCCTCTCGATATATCTATACAATATGGATCTCCCTCATCCGTAGCGATGACTACATAATGTTGTGGCCAATCAGAAATGATTTCTTTTGTGACTGGATTATAATTGTAACCATCCTGTCCTCGCATTAAATCGGTAGCCCCGTATATTTGTAGGTTTATATAGTCACCTGTATTCCATGTAATTCCTTCCACGACATAATGTTTCAAAAAGTAGATATATTCATCCGGTAATTGCCAATGGCTACCTATTAATTGACTGACATCTTCTTCTAGTGGCTGGTGAAAAATCATCGGATATATGCCATAAAATGAAGGATCTTGTTGTTGAATCTCTGAAATAAAACTACGCATGTTCTCTATTACTTCATCTATGTCCTTAAATACTTCATTCATAGGTAGTTCCCTCCTTACTGCTTTGCATTTATCATACCCCATCATTACCCAATGAAGGAGAACATGTTATAATTTTAAAGTGCACAGCTATAATTATTTTGTATATCCGTTTGTAATCTTATAACATTTATCCAAGCCGTCACCATACTAAAGACATACACCAGATCTATTAAAAACAGTAAAAGGAGAAATCTCTTTTGAGAAATATAATCATCAGACGCCCTGAGCCAGCAGATACTCCTGTACTACATCAATTCTTTTTACATGTCATTCAGGATACTTTCGCTAAAGAAGGTCTTGCCGAGCTGGTGGACGATCAACAACATGAATGGACAACGAAAAAACAATACTTAGCTGCTGACTTTGAAAGTCAGGGCCAAAAAAGGTTTTTCTGGCTGGCTGAGGATGACGAAACAAAAGAAATCATTGGCACCATCGAGTATGGTGAGTCAAATGAATTCATTCAAAAAACGATTATGGAAGACCTGTCAAATTGTCCAGAAATCGGGACCGTTTATGTTCATCCAAACTACCAAGGTTGTGGGATTGGAACGAGACTTGTAAAGAAAATGCTAACAACGTTAGAAATGAAAAACATCCCTAGCTTTTGTTTAGACAGTGGCTATAAACAAGCACAACTGGTTTGGCAGTAAAAATTCGGACAGCCAAACTATGTGCTTGAACATTTTTGAGGAACAAATAATCATCATATGATTTGGAAACGCGATTTACCATTTCAACTAAAGGAGTAAAAGATGTCCTTACAAATCACACAACAATTAGATGCAAAAAATAAATCCTATGTTAATCACATGCTTTATGAATATAATGTAGAACACTTCCCAAAAGACCTACAAGGGCGCTATAAGGAAATTAATTTATTTCTAACAGATCAAGACAGTCAAATTTTCGGTGGCATATTAGGGGAGGTTTGCTGGAACTGGTTAGAAATACACACATTAATGGTCGATGAAAAATTTCGTGGTCAAGGATATGGTTCAAAATTGTTAGCAGCCATTGAGGAAATTGCTTTAGAGAATAAGTGCGATTTCATTAAGGTTGACACCTTAAGCTTTCAAGCGTTAACTTTTTATGAAAATCATGATTATGAAATTTATGGGACCCTTGATCAAGTAGGAAGAGATTTTAAACATTACTATTTAAAAAAGACTTTACAATATGATTTTGATGATAAGTGAAATTCATTATCATTGACCTTTCATCGATGTGAGCAGTCCTAAATATTTGTTATACTTTTCGATGAATGTTAGTATTGTTTATACAGATTTAGTTTTTAATAGTGAAATAGTAAAAAATATGTAAGATTTAATAGCTTCAACTGTGACGTTGAGGCTTTTCTCTTTTCGCAATTTGTAAGTGCCTATACTTATTATGTTTGGAGGGAAATGAAATGTTAAAATTCATTGATGATTTAGCCGGTGCGATTTTCGATGTATTTATGCTATTTTGTTATTTCTTGGCAGGCGTAATAATTGTAGGGGTCCCTATTTTTTTATTAGCTAAATTCTTTTTATGGTTTCAATAAATATTGCAGGCGACATCAAAATGCCAAAAGGAATCACCCGCTTTACGGTGATTCCTTTTTGTTTTCTTTTTCATCTATGTTTATAGCTCAGCAAGCCCTTTAAACAATTCGACTCCTGTTACGATCAGGTCATCTTTAAAATCATATTCAAAGGTATGGATGTTTGGATAATCCTCTCCATTCCCTATATAGCAGTAAGAGCCTTTTGTCAGTTTTGTATAATGACCAAAATCCTCTGAAGCACGGAAAGCCTCCTTTAGCTCGAGCATTGGTATATTTTTCTCTGCACAAACCTGACGTATTTTATCGGAGCTCTCTTCGTGATTAGCCGTTTCAGGGAATTCATCCTGAAATTCAAAACGAATTTTCAGCCCATATTTTTCCGCTTCTGCTTGTGCTAGATTTTCCAATTTATGCTGAAGTTTACCCATCTCTTCCTCATATAGAGCTCGGATAGTCAATCTTAGTGTGCCCTTACTTGCGTTGACACCAAATGCTTTCTCTCCGATATCTACTTGGACGACGGTACATAATACATTACCTTTATTCGCTGTTGAATCAATCAAGCTTGGAATGCTATCAATAATTTTTGCTATGGCAAAAGCAGGGTTTATGCCATTCTCGGGTTCACTTGCATGAGAAGGTACCCCCTCCATATAGAAAGACATTCCTTTTGATGCATACTGGGCTGTTCCATTGGTAACATAAACCGTATTTTCTTTAATGCCACTCATATTATGCCAGCCAAAAATCTCATCAATTTTCTTTTCTTCTATTAAGACGGCACATTCTACAGCCCCATCACCAGTTTCCTCGGCATGTTGGAATAAAAAGAATATATTATTGTCAGAGCCCTTCTGATCGATTTCAAGGGCAAAGCCGCAAAGAGTTGCGGAATGTCCATCATGACCACATTTATGAGAAACACCAGGAAACTTCGAACCGTAAGAAAGCTCAATCGTCTCCTCAATCGGGAGGGCATCAAAATCAGCCCGAAAAGCAATATTTCTTTTGCCTACTTTTGAGTGATAAACGGCATAAAACCAACGCCCCTTATCTACTACTTCAAGATTTGTATGGGTTTTAAGAAACTCTATTAAATGCTGTTTCGTCCATGCTTCTTGATTTGATAATTCTGGATGCGCATGTAACTCATGTCGTAATTGTATAGCCAACTGTAAATTATTCTTTTCCATTATTCTGTATCTCCTTTAATTCATCGCAAATCTCTTAACATTCTGATTGTTTACTAGAAAAATGGATGCAACCAACGATCATGTTATTGATTATTTTATTTCTTTATCATGTATATGTGCTTCTAAAAATGGCTTATAGCTAGGATCATGAATTTTCCCTTTTTTATACAAATAAGTACCCACAATAAAGTACATTATTAGCATAGGAACACCAATATAGAATGAGAATCTTGTTTCAGGACTATAAGCTGTATAAATGGCAATGGCTATTAAAGCAGCTAAACAAAGTAGCGTTGGAATTGGATAAGTACGCATTTTGAATTTTAGCTTATCGACAGACCCACCATTTTTCACTAACCACTTCCTAAATTTATAGTGGGAAAGATAGCTACCAAACCAGCCAAGTAGTGTATTAAAGCCTGCAATAGATGTTAACCAAATAAATACTTTATCTGGTGAAATAAAGTTCGTAATCAACGAAACCTGTCCAAGGAATAATGTCAAAATTACCGCATTCATTGGAATGCCTCGTTTATTAACCTTCCCTAATGCTTTTGGTGCTTTCCCTTCTTTTGATAATGCAATCAGTGTTCTACTTAGGAAATAAACGATCGAGTTAGCTGCAGAAACCAAAGATGTTAGAATAATAATATTCATGATTGTTGCAGCTCCAGGAATGCCAGCTAAACCTAAAAGACCAGCATATCCATTACTTAGAACGCTTACATTTTGATAAGGAACAACTAAACCAATGATGGTAATAGATCCAACATAGAAAATTAAAATACGAAGGAAAATTGTATTAATGGCCCTTGGAACGTTTTTCTGCGGGTTTTCTGCTTCACCTGCCGCAGAAACAACTGTCTCAACACCTAGATAGGACCAAACTACACCAGTCATCATAATAATGACCGCTGTTAGACCATTTGGAAACATCGATTCACTGTTCCAATTTGAAAAACCTATAAATCCTTGTTCTCCAATCACTCCGAAAATCATTAGGACCCCAATGATAAGAAATACAATGATGGCAAGTACTTTAATACCGGCAAACCAATATTCAGCTTCCCCATAGGATTTCACATCAATTAAGTTCAAAAACAAAATGATAGCTGAAATACAAAGACAAAATATAAAGGTAGACGTACTTGGGAAAAATTGATTAAGAATCATCCCTCCCCCAACAATTTCAGCACCGAGCCCGAGGAATCCATTAATATATAAATTCCAGCCAACCATAAAACCTAGCACAGGGTGAACAAATAATCCTGAATAGGTAGTATAAGCTCCTGGTATAGGCATGAAGGTTGACATTTCTCCAAGACCCTTCATTAACACAAATACTAAAATACCAATCACTAAAAATGCTATAGGACCTCCAAGAGCTCCAGCATTTGAAACAACATTTCCAGATGCAAGAAATAACCCTGTCCCAATGGTTCCACCGATTGAGATCATTGTAAGATGTCTGCGTTTTAACCCACGTTGTAAATCGTACTCTTTATTCTCCACTGTAAATCCCCCTAAATCTTTCAAATCATTGCCTTTCTACACCAGTAATTACGTCTCCACATATGCCTCCGATGTTTTTCAAGTTCACTTGAAAAGCTTCTCTAAAAACAGTCAGCATAATATTACACAAGCACCTGCAGTAGAAAGGTTTTTTCCCCTTATTAAAGAGAGAGAAGTTTGTTGAAACAAAATAATCCCCTTTCTCCTTTGTTGAAAGACAATATATAATATTCAGTCTTTAATTCTATATATTATATATTTTATTTTATATGTCAATAAAAAAAGAATCTGTCTCATTCGAAACAGATTCTTAGTTTTTCCAGTTTTTCTAGCAATTATAGCAATACTTTCTCCGCTCTTTCCATATTCCAGTGAACTTCTTTGAGGAATCTTTCTAAAGCAATGGCATCTCCATTCTTGAAAAAATCAAGAATTTCCCGATGTTCATTGTTGAGCTGCGTTAACATTTCCTTTACTCGATCAGTTGAGTCATTTTCCCCTAAGTTTTTCATAAATTTTTTCTCTAATTGCAGTAAAAGTTCGATCAAACTTCTATTCGGGCATAGCTTATGATAAACACCATGAAAAGCCTCTTGCATTTTATCGTACATCCTGTAATTTTCTGTATTAATAGCTAAATCAATACTTTGAATATAAAACTCCATTTCCTTCATATCTTTTTCCGTTAAAAATGGCAATGCCAGTGAAGCAGCTAATCCATCCAATGCCCCAATAATAAAATAAGTCTCCTTCGCTTCTTCCTTCGTTAAACTTTTGATGACAAACCCTTTACGTGGGATATTTTCTAGTAAACCTTCTGATGTCAGCTGAATGAGTGCTTCCCTTACTGGTGTTCTACTTACATTGAGGCTTTCACTAATATGGTTTTCATTCACCTTTTTTCCAGCCAGCAAGCTCCCATTGTTAATTTGTTCCACAATATAATTATAAACATGGTCTTTTAGCGATAAATATTCCATTATGAATTCTCCAATACGTTATTTAATACAATATATTGTATGTATAAATTGATTTTAATATATACCCTATTTTTTCTCAATTAATTCTTTTCTTATCAATGGAAAAAGTACTAATTAACACAGAACATCCTAGTAGAGGTAAAAAGAAAAAGACCACCCTTTAGAGTGATCTTTAAGATTGGAACTATTTATTATTGTTTTTCAGTCAGCATTTTCACCATTTCTTTAATTTGCAGTTCTAATGAGATTGGGTCATTGCCCCAGAACAGCTCTGGGTCAAGCTTGAATACTCGGTCATTCTTCACAGCGTCAAGTGACTTCCAAAGTCCTTCGCTCTCCCCCCATACCTCTGAGATTAAATCACCTTGATCGATGAAAATATAATCGCCGGCATATTCAGGTATGACTTCATACGAAACTTGACGATAAGCTTCTTTCCCTATCATTTCTTTCGCCTGTTTCGCTGGTGGCTTTAGTTGAAGATGCTTATAAATAGCTTCTCCGCCTCTATAGCCTCCGTCAGCATAAATATAAAACCCTTTATCTACTACAAAAACGCCCATCAGCGCAAACGTATCATCAGGTTTAATTATAGTTGCAAGCTGTGCTCGTGCTTCCTCAGCTGTGTGATCTAATTGCTTAATCCATTTTTCCGCTTCATCCTTTTTGTCCAAAGCATCACCTAATAGACGCATAGTTTCATAAATATCCCCTGTTGAGCTATAAGGAATTGCAAGAGTTGGTGCAATCTTCTCATATTGCTGAAGGATTGCTTCATCACTCACCCAAGTAATAATTAAATCTGGTTTCAGTTGTACGATGGTCTCTAATGATCTCTCTCCAGTTGTTTCAATTCCATCAATCTGATCTTGGATTACTTTGTTCTCCAAATCCCATTGTGTAGAACCGATCGGCTTGACACCTAGTACAAGTAGCTCTGGTAAATAACCGTCTGTCACAATACGCTTTGGATGACTTGGCATTTCCAAATCCCCACGTTGTGTTTTAATAATCTTTGTTGCTGATTCTGACGTTTCGGCTGTAGAAGCATCCTGATTTGTATTGGTTTTAGTGCTGTCATTGGCATTGCCACATGCCGTAAGTATGGTGATTAAAGCAAGAAATAATATTGATTTTAACAACTTATGTAAGTACAAGATTGTACCTCCTTATTTGATAATGATTATCATTCGCGATGATATATTCATTATAGAGACAGTCTTGTACAAGAACAACGCCTTTAAATTGGATGTTTTATAGGGAAAATTGTTGGATTTAGTTTTATTTAATTAACAATTTTACCATTACATCCAGCTGGAGCTCCAATGAGAAACCATCATCAAACCAAAATTCATTGAGCTTCAGTAGATGTAATTGGCAGCCTTGCTCATACACTAATTGTTGCCAAATGGAACGCTGCATAAGCTGGGCACGAAAAGATTCCGTATCATCCGTTGGCACAATCAAAAACATATGACTTGCCGCATATATGGGCAAATCCTGTTCTGTCACTTTAAGATGCTTACCAGTTTGAAGTATCTCCCGTTCAATGGTTTGAGGGGCTCGTAGCCCTAATAATTCAAATAGAGTGTAGGCGGAGCGCACCGATAGATAAGGGATTAGCCATAAATTATCATGACTTAATTCAAAGATACCAGCTGTTGTATCTGACTTTAAAAATGGTTGAATGACTTCTCTTGCTTCTTGAGCCGACTGTTGTAGCTTTGCAATCCACTCCTCAGCCTGTTGTGTACGCCCTAGTAGTGTTCCAAGCAGTCTTACCTCTTCCAGCTTGTCCAACTGCCCCCAAGGAATTGTTAAAACAGGGGCAATTTGTTCGAGTATTTTCATTATATCAGGATAGTTATAAAAATAAGTTGGTGCCACAATTAACTCTGGTTCGAGCTGGCGTATCTCTTCGAGTTGATCAAAGGACTCTATTTCCACAATGGTCGGCAATCGTTTGTGCAATAGCTTAGAAGATTGAAGTAGCTCCCGTGTAGTAGCGAGGGGTTGAATGCCCAATGCTACTAATGCCCCTAGAAATTGTATACTAACTATACGATGAGAATGCCTCCTCTTACGAAAACTGCTAGGTGAAAGATGAACATATTTAGTAAAGGTTTTCCCCAAATATGAACCGTCTGCGAACCCTGTTTTCAACGCAATATCCTGCAATTTGTCATTTGTTCCTAGTAGTAGAAGCTTTGCTTGATCTACCCGAATTTGATTCACATACTCAGCAAAGCTCCACCCTGTTTCCTTCTTAAACAGCGAGGAGAAATAGCTTTCGTTAAAGCCAGTCATAGCGGCCATAAAAGAACGCGTTAGCGGTGCTGCAAAATGTTGTTTGATATATGTAACAGCCTGTTGAATTGCTTGATCGTTCGTCACAAAACTGTTATCAATACTCTTTCTTTCAAAAATGGTATCGAGTAATTCGTGCAGAAGCAAATGGAGCTTAGGGGTTGTATTCAGATTTTGCGTTCGCTGGAACTGTTCCAGCAAATTTTTAAGCAAACCTTCTGCATACCGAGGAAATTCCATGATCTGCCCATGTGCAGGCAAATGCGTTAAATCAATCACATATAATAGCTCATCCTTCTCCCGTTTTGCCAACCGATAACTAGTAAATGAGATGCTGTAAACAGGTGCAAAACCCTCCCTATCGCTTGGAACTAGATAGATATCCTGCTCTTGTTGTAAAAGTAAGACAAATTGCCCTTTACCTATTCGATAAATACCTTTCTCTGCTCGAATAGATACGGGCTGTGTCGGAATGATAACCATAGGAAATGGACCTGCCAGCACAACAGGGCTAATCGTTCCCTCGTCTGCTAGAAGCATTGTGTCCAGAAGCTCATATGTCAGCATTTCATTAAATTCCCCCATTTTATTTTTTGCAAAACAATCTTCTATATGAAATATGTACAGTGTTGTCAGACAGCAAGTGTGACCCAATCAATGAGGCCAAACCAACTAAACTGTAATCTACCATAAAAAAAACAAATCCAAAAGGGATACAAAGCGAATTAAATTGGCCATTTACAGTTTCTCGCCCATATATATTAAAATGATCTTGCTATTCACTTTATATGAAGAAAAATGCGTTAGCTTATAAAAGCTTTGCCCCAATAATCACCTCAAAAAAGCCCATGTTCCGTCCTGAACGCGAGCCTGGAGCTTATTAAACCTAATTAAGTTCATGCTTTATCTGTAATGCAAATTCTTCAATCGTTTTTCGATCTTGATAAATGGTAATTCCAATCCCAGAACGTGTAGACGACTTGACATATATTCACCAGCATCTATCCAACATTGGAATTGGTAAATTTGTTCTTCAATCAACTCACTTTTGTTTGCCGAGATAGACAACGAAAAGGAAGGATCCGTTGAATCCCATACTCCTGCTTCTAAAAATTCATCCCAATTTCTTAGAATTAACGTATGTAACATCATCAGGTCACTTCGTAAAACGAAAAATGTATAACCCAAATGATGATTACCACAATAAAAATGAATATTAATTGTACTAGAAACAGAATCCGTTTCCACTATCGTAAATTCCATACTTGTTTTCGAAGCACTAAATGATCTATCTTTTATAATGGCCATTCATTTTCACTTCCATTACTAGTAATAATTTTTAAAGCAATCACTCCAGCATCGAGATTACCAATTTTGGAATTTTCTACATAAAGAAAATGAATATTCTATATCTTTGTATAAGTGTACTTGTCCATGGATTTTTCGACCTTCTGCGACCTCCTGAAAAGAAGTGTTCGTATTCATTTACTATACATGAAGTTCACTGCTAGAATTATCTAATTTCTACACATACACAAAAACAACAAAATAAATTAATATGGCAGGAATTACATAAGAGGAAATACCCATTAAACTCCATTTGTCTTCATCAAGTGACCAAAGAAAAAGAAATAAAGTTATCATCGTAATCCCAAAAGCACTCATAATAATATTTAATAATCCAATAATCCCCATCCCCTTTTCTATCCTTTACATTACATCTAGTATATTCTTTAACCATTTAGACCATTCTAACCGCTTTTTCATATTCGAAGCATCCTTTACAAATAGCTGATAATTTTCATAAATGGTGTTTCATTAAATTTTAGAATTCTAAACCTCCAAAACTCATTCGATAATACATTTGCAAACTAAATTTACCCATTGGAATAATAAACTTAGTTAATAAATACTTTATAGTCTTAGTTTTTTACAAAATTTTCTATGTTAAAATAAATAGCAGCGTTCCAACGGGAAACAGAATAATTTACATTTCCAATTTATGTTATGTTAAATTCTTAAAAATGAGTTCCCTAGCTTTTGTTAATGCCAATGCAGTATTACCAACAACATATCTGCGAATAAAGTCCGTTTTTTAAAAAATACAGGTATAACATCATAAGGAGAATGAAAGTGGATAATGACAAAAGGCTGAATTTATGGATCATCTTTTTAAGTATTATTTTAGTTATTTGTTTGCCTTTTATTATTGGAAAAAGGGAAAATTATAATGATAATTTGGAAAATCTAATAGGAATCTACGGATTTCCATTTGATTGGTTACATATATATGCTAATAAGGGTTTCAGTTTTTTAGGTATAGGTTTTATAGTTAATACTATTTTTTTCTATTTTGTTATTAAAAGTTTGATATGGATTTTCAAGAAAATTATTGGCTATGTGCGTTTTTTTTTTTTCGTAATTTGGTTTATAAAACATAATAAAAGTATTTTTCGAAAAAAGTAATCAAATGACCACCAAAGGGTGGTCATTTTAAATATTTTTCGATTAAATTAAAATAAACGAGGGATATTTAATCGGATCAGTTAAATAATATCTGTAGGAGGTGTCAAATATGAAAAGAGATAAAAAAAATACAGAATTTGCAACAGATGAGCCAACAAAACAATCATTTTCTAGTGGAGCAGACTTAGGAAAAATTAAAGAACCTAATAGGGGTAAGGGTAATGAACTCCCTCACCCAGATAAAGAAGACCTTATTATGAATGAGAAAAAAGGTAAGTCCACTTCATTATAATCTAAGACTATTTAACGTTTTATCTATTCAGACCGCTCATTTGAAGTGGTCTTTTTTATATTAGTTTTTAGTTTTATTAATGAGTCAAAGGAACCTACTAATGACAACAGACATTGACATAACAAGCTGCCGTAATAGATTGCTGTCCACCCCAGTGAGAAAGTGGACAAAAATTTTACATACATCTCTGACTCATTCGCAAGCTCTATAAGAATTGCTTAAATATTTTATAGTGGTCCCCCCTTACTGATATAAAAGCACTTGTTTTATTCAACGCTGTTAGACCAATCTTACTTCGTATCATCCATCTTCAGTACAGCCATGAATGCCTCCTATAAAAATGCTATATTCAGGCATATCTTTTTATACTTCTATAGAACCGACAATCCTATAATATATAAGGGTTTGTCGGTTGTTTTTTTATTTAATTTTATTCATGGATATTTTCATTTATCGAGCTTTATTTTCTACGACTGGTGGAGATATGATGGGGAAAATTTAAGACCACCCATCATAGAGTGGTCTTTTTCTTTGGCTGTTTTCGTATAGATTGTTGCTTATGGTCTGGAACAACTATAGTGTCCCCTTAAATTTTTGGCTAATTTACAGTGAATCTTTTCACAGAGTAACTATAGCCTTTGAACCTCATACATTTTATTAAGATATTTTTTCTCACTCTTTTTCTTTTCTTTTCTTTTCGATTTTTCTAAATAATAAATAAACTATTGTAATTACAATATAAAGTATGACAAAATTTAGAAATACACTATTTTCATATTTACTATATATATATACGTATAACCCTACCACTACCGCTATAATCAATGGTTTGTACATCGAAATATTCATAATCAATCCACCTTTTCTTAATATTACAGTTTTGCTAACTGGAGCTGCTTGAACATTTGCAGAAGCAAGAGGAATAACTATAGCAGCTGTCGTAACACTTGCTGCTAGTGCTTTAATCATTAAATTATTGTTCGATGATTCCTTATGTAACATTTCATACCTCACCTTTTATATAAAATTATGTACATACCAAAGTTACCATATATCCCCTTAATAAGAAATATAGACTATAGGAGATAACTTCTTTTATATCCTTCTATCTACTAACACTACAAATACACGTCCTCCACACCTAAATAAATACAAAAAAAACCAGCCTTCATGGCGTGGCCTTTTTCTGGTTTATTTAGGTGAAGCCCTTTTAATTTTAATCTAATCTTAAGTTTCTATCGTTTAATATTCAACCGTTTTAACAAATTTCCAACAATCTCTATAGCTTCGTCTCTTTGCTTATAGTCAGAAGTGCAAAACCTAATCATTTCTAAATCATTCATAGCTTGTTCTACAATTTTGTTTATCTCTTTTGGAACATCAATCAAAGATAAGTTATGTTCTAAATCTGCAATATTATACACCCCTTCTTTAAACTTCTTACAAACTAATCCCAACTCATACAAATCATCCTTCAATGCCTTCCAATTAGGATTTCTTTTATCTCGTTCATTAGACTTTCGAACATTTTTAACAAACCTTTTCTCACAAGCACCATACCTAATATAATTTTTTTGTGCTTCAATAAGGGGCACTTGGTTAGCACCTAAATTGTACTCATTGTCTTTTTGAAAAGGGTCGTCCTCCCAAAAACAAATTGGGCATATATCATAATCTCCAACACTATTCAATGTTCTATAACCACAACATGGGCACGTAATTTTGTTCATAGTACACCTCACCTCTCGACTCAATTCTATGTAAATTTCTTCAAAATTCTATTGCATTAAACTACTCAATAAGTTTAATAATACCTCACATAACTTTCATTTGGATAACTATTTCCATTTGCCACTCAAGCCAATTATCTAGCGATGGTTCACTAAGCACTATTGATTGTGGAAGACTTTCGTAATGGAAGATGGTACGAAGATTTAAAACAGATAACTAAACAAGGTTGTCTGTTTTTTTGTATGCTTTCTTTGTGTTATTTCCTAAAATGGTAATATCAAGGGGTGTTGAAGAAATTATTTTACATTGGAGCAGTGAGGTTGGTGCTCATGAGGGATATGGAAATGAAATTTAACTGGAAATTATATATAGGCGAGATTGTAAAATAATGATTTTAGGTCACTCAATCGAGTGGTTTTTTTATTAAATACGCAAGATACTTATCATGGTAAATAAGTATCTTATTGGTTAAAGTTGTTTTTATAGGTTATTTATAATAGCCTTGTTAATTTAAAGGAGGATACATACGTGGTTAATTTATTAAAAAAACGTTTTATTTACCTAGCATTAATTATGCTAACATTAATCAGTTTTAATGTTGAAAATGCACATGCTGAAGATGGGTATTCAGAAAATTTAATACCTAAAATGACTTCAAATGAATCAGAATATGGTAAAGCATCATCTTCAAATTACTATGGTTCTACACCAAGTTGGAAAGCTTTTGATGGAGTATTAAGCTATCAAAATGGTGGTGAGTACCGAGCATGGGGAACATCTCAAAAATCAGGTTGGTTAGCATATGAGTTTACAGAACCAAAGGTAATCAGTAAATACGTAATCCATAATAAAGGTAATTGGCCAGAACAATTTCCTAATTCTTGGACATTCGAAGCTTGGGATGGTTCAAATTGGGTTGTATTAGATTCCCATAGCAATGTAACTAAAAGTGATTGGGTAGAAAAACCTGAGCAAAGTTTCACGTTTGAAAATACTAATAAATATAACAAATACAGAGTTAATGTTACCCTAACAAATAGTACTAATAACCAGGTAAATCTAGCAATTTGTGAACTACAAATGATGGAAAAACTATCAACACCTTCTAAACCTGAATCAATTTCATTAGATAGAAATACATTAGAACTTTTAGAAGGTAGTCTAGATAAATTATTCGCAACAGTTACACCAGATACAGCGAAAGTAATATGGACATCTAGTAATGAATCAATTGCCACTGTTGATCAAAATGGTAATGTAACTGCAATTAATGAAGGTACAGCAATCATTATAGCAACAATAGAAAACACAGATATTTCTGCTACAAGTACAGTTATCGTTAAGAAACCAGATAATGCATTTTCTAACGCTATTTTGAGTATCACTTTAGTAAACGGCATAACAAAGGAATATGATGTAACGAATACAGTATTAAACAATTACTTAAATTGGTTTGAAAGTGCACAAGGTACATCAACATTCAAATTTTCTAAAACGATATCTCCATATAAAAAAGTAACAGAATATATTGTACATGATAAAATTGCTTCATTTGAAGTAAGAGAATATTAAACAAAAAATTACCAGGTACTCACTTTCAATTGAGCGCCTGGACTTTATTTTAGTGACTGATTAATAATTTTTCTATCTGAATTTTAAGAGCCTTACTAGCATATCTGAGTACTACATCATTTCCTGCTGTCGCAATATGCACACAGCACTAAAATATTCGTCTATCTTTTCGCACTTCACCAATCTTATTTTATCCTTTGCCAACAGCCTTTTTGAATTGTAATAATCATAGCTTATGTCTTTTAGTAGCTTATCAAGGATTGATAAATAAACTTTACTCATTTTCAAATTTTCAATTACAAAGAAGAAGTCACGTTGCAATGATTGAACTGCCATTTCTAGAATTAAAAATTCATTGCTCAGGATTCACATACAACTCCACCCTCTCGACAAGAACATTCGCTTGTATTGTTTAAGAACAAACGTTCTCGTTTTGACAAGCATTAATTTGTGGAAATAAAAAAGCCTAGAATCAAATTAATGAGTACTAGGGCTTCTTAACTTTATAAGGAACAAACTTTGTTTTTTTTATTTCTTAAGAAAGCTATAAACTAGTGTAATTATTCCTAAAACAAAAAAAAGTGGAACAAATAAATTGTCGATAAACGAACTCATTTTAATATCCGGAACTTCTCCGGACATTTTACCTGCAAAAAAACCAGCTTGTGCAATGCTAGTTGATAGCATTGTAAATCCTCTTTCTAAAGTATAAATCAATCCAGACATAACTAAAAGCACAATTCCAACTATTTTCACGATGCACACTTCCAATCTTGCTTTATTTTGTAAATATGTTACAATTTGTTTGTACCGGTACATAATTGTTAATTATACCGAAAAGGAGCATAAAATGAAGAAAAATACATTAAAACTCATTTTTGCGGCTGCATTTACTTTTATTTTCGCGCTAAGTAATTTCAATGAAGCATCAGCAAATACGTTAGTTAATTCGTGTACATATGACTTAACTAGTTACACTTTAAAAGAATCTGACCTTGAGTCAAATAACGGAAGTAAAATATATGATGTTATTGATTTTGAAAAAGCAGCAGTTGATAACAACATCCCATTAGAATTAGATGGCAAGGAAATAATGGGTATATCTATTTATTTGCCTGAAAGCAATGAAGTAATAGAAGATGCCGATTCACTACCGAATTTTACAACTTTCGCAGGACCCCCATCTATTAAGGTTACAAATACTGGCCAAGTATGTGGAGTAGAACTGATACGATCATCTTACTTTCCTGCCGGAAATGCTAAAATGGAAATTAATCAAAAAGTTAGAGCACAGCTCAGTGCAAATGTTAAAGTCGATTTAAGTGTAATATCCGCAGCACTCGGCTTTGATGTAAGCAAGGAATATATGGTAACAGAAACTTGGTCTGATAAAGTTCCAGCTGGACAAACATGGAACGTTGTTGCTAACCCAACGTATTTATCTAAACAATATGATGTTTATAGAGATGGTAAAAGAACAGGTGATGGCACAGCATTAAAACCTATTGGTGTTTGTTTTGGTGTTATTAAATATAAAGACTAATTAATGTTAACTAATTAAAAAAATATTTGCAAAGCTCTTTTAAATTCTTTACAAGAAGAATATGAAAGAGCTTTGCAGTCCTCATTTTCATTTACTACGGCTTTTTTTAATTTACAACCCTGGTCATTTGCTATTGTTCAAATGGTATAAAGTTTGAATTAGAAATGATAGTCTTTTGAATCTCTTTTGTATTTAAGCCTTCTTATACTTACTTATTCACTACGCTGTGAAATGATAATCTTCAATCCTTCAAATCACCACTTGTCATATTGCCATTATCGAATTTCTCCAACCAAGATTTATTAATTAGTCCTTTACCGACTGCTTATTTAATGTAGTCACGTACAGCTGCCTTAGTTGTTTCATTAGTGAATAACATTTTATCATCATCCTTTGCAATTGGTTTAGTTATATTGCCTTCCACAGTTAATTGCACTTGGTATTTACTATTAGTTGGAATAATCACTTGTCCTTCAATTTTGTACCCCTTTGGCATAATCCAATTTGGCTTAACCTCAAAGTGAGGACGATCAATATTACCTATCCAATCTCCTCCCCATGTGATAGCTTACGAGCAATAGCACCTACTCGACTTAGGGTTGCCACATCATATAAATCCTGTGGAGGACCAACAGCAATATCCCATGCTAAGCTTGACTCATGGTTACTATCTAGTGTCCAAGTAACAATCTGCCCTGGTCGAGTTCTTCCCTGTGCATAAAGGTACTTCTGTCGTTCCTGTGAGCGATATGTTCAGTAATAAAGATGTTCTTAATACCGGCTTTAAAGCACTCTTGGAACAACAATCGACAGGCTGTTTGTGCAACTGGTAATAGTTCAGAAATGTCTCGGCAGGTTGTTGTAATGCTTGTCATTTCACATCACCCTTTACCTTGCCATAATTCAATGCTTGCTCGCTGTCTGGGGTACCTTTTGTAGTCGGGACGATAATAATACCGAGTAAACCTAAAATGCTTAACACAGTCTCTGAAATGGCTGTGATTTGTGCATTGTAAATCGTAATATCGACATTAAAAATGCCCGCTGTTTGATTAGCGAGCACTAGTAATAATGCGATTAATGACACCCAAAATTGCTTATGTTGAAGACGTACTTTCCAGTTGATTTTCATATTACATCAATCCTCCTTTAATAATTAAAGCCAATACTGCACTTGCAAGACCCCCAATTAACAATTTCAATATCCAAGTTGAATTGTCTTTATTCCCGCCTATATCTTCTCGAATTTCCTTGATATTTGGTACAGCTACGGTAAGACGTGTTTTCACATCGGTCATATCAGTTTCTAATCTTTCTATTCGGTGCTCCATATCAACACCCCACATATAAAAATATCACTGTTCGGCACAGCGCATTGCTTAGGTCTTGTTGTATAAAAATAGCCCTCCACAATTCTCTGTGGAAGACAATATAAAAAGCACCCTCAATTGAGAGTGCACTAAAACTACATAATACTAAATAAAATCTTCTCTATGGGCATGAAATAACCGTGACAATAGTATCTGGGTACCCCGTAGCTTTAATAGTTATTATCCATGTTCCATCTGTCATGAACCAATGTCCTGAAACAACCAATTGCCCACTAGTAACGTTAACAGCACTTGTAACATCATGGATCTGTAATCCAGTACTACTATGAGTATAAGTTAAGCTTGTAAATGCAGCTCTCCAAGCTGTATCATCGTTAAAGCTAAATACAAAAGGTGTATTTCTAACTACATGATAAATATTACCAGAACTAGAACCTACAGTTAATGGAACCACATTTACATTTCCGTTGCTATTCTCGTCTTATACCTTCTATATATATTTCAGTTTTATAACGAGCCTTCACCGAGCAGGCGATTTTCATCGCACACGGCGATCCGTCAACAATAGATATCCTAACACTTATTTCCCCACTTTAACTATATGCATATATATAAATATAAAATATTGAGGAATGTTAATTAGTTTTTCAAAAATGTTAGTGGTTTAGATATAAAAAATAACGCTAGCTAATGCTGCGTTTACTTGTTTAATGGATCCTGAAAACGATTATGTATGTAAAAAAGAAAATGGCGGACGTTGCACGCCAAGTGTAATTAAATATAATACTATTAAAATAAGCAAAAAATTAAACATCTGTTTTAGCAAGCATTCCTTACACCACACACATGTATGCAACAGCTTTAATCCAAAACGGTACATCTGTTATAACAGTAGAAAAAAGATTAGGACATAGCAAGCTGCCGTAACAGTTCGCTATGTCCACCTCAGAGAGAAAATGGTCAAGGGTGCTACATACCTCTTTGATTCATTCGCTCACACTTTATAAAAATTACTAGTGGTAGACCCACCTAACTTTGAAAAAGCACTCGTTTTATTCAACGCTGTTAGACCAATATTACTTTGTATCATCCATCTTCAGTACAGCCATGAATGCCTCTTGTGGGACTTCGACTGAACCTACTTGTTTCATACGTTTTTTACCTTCTTTTTGTTTATCAAGAAGCTTGCGTTTACGTGAGATATCCCCACCGTAACATTTCGCTAAAACGTTTTTACGGATCGCTTTAATTGTTGAACGTGCCACAATTTTTTGGCCAACTGCTGCTTGAATTGGAACTTCAAATTGTTGACGTGGGATTAATTCTTTTAATTTTTCAACGATAATTTTACCACGATCATAGGCAAAATCACGGTGTACGATAAAGCTTAGTGCATCAACTTGCTCACCATTTAATAAAATATCCATTTTCACTAATTTTGATTGCTGGTAACCGATTAATTCATAGTCAAATGATGCATAGCCTTTTGTATTTGATTTCAAATAATCAAAGAAATCATACACGATTTCTGATAGTGGCATTTCATAAATAATACTTACACGAGTTGTATCGATATAATCCATTGTCATGAAATTACCGCGCTTCATTTGACATAGCTCCATGACCGCTCCTACATAATCATTTGGCACCATAATTGTAGCTTTTACATATGGTTCCTCTACACGATCAATTTTTTGTGGATCTGGCATAAAGGAAGGATTATCTACTTTGATGGAAGAGCCATCTGTCATATGGACTTCGTAAATTACCGAAGGCGCTGTTGTAATTAGGTCAATATTAAATTCACGCTCAATTCGCTCCTGAATAATCTCCATATGTAGTAATCCTAAGAACCCACAACGGAAACCAAAACCAAGTGCTTGAGATGTCTCTGGCTCATACTGTAGAGCCGAGTCATTTAACTCTAATTTTTCTAAAGCTTCACGTAAATCATTGTATTTAGCTGTATCGATTGGGTATAAACCACAGTATACCATTGGATTTAAGCGACGGTACCCTGCTAGGGGCTCAGTAGCAGGACGGTTTGCATAGGTTACTGTATCCCCTACGCGTGTGTCCCCTACATTTTTAATAGATGCTGTTAAATAGCCTACATCTCCAACCGTTAATTCAGATTGTGGCACAACTTTTGGTGTATGTACCCCAACTTCAATGACTTCAAATTCCGCTCCTGTTGCCATCATGCGGATTTTATCTCCAGGCTTTACAGTCCCGTTGATAACTCGAATGGAGATGATAACGCCTTTATAGGCATCATAAATTGAGTCAAAGATTAAGGCTTGTAGAGGTGCATCTGGATCACCTGTTGGTGCTGGTACCTTTTCAACGATTTGCTCTAAAATATCCTCAATCCCAATTCCCGCCTTAGCAGAAGCTAATACTGCTTCAGATGCATCTAACCCGATGACATCCTCCACTTCTTGACGTACGCGTTCAGGATCTGCTGCTGGTAAATCAATTTTATTAATAACAGGTAAAATTTCAAGATCATTATCAAGTGCTAAATAAACATTTGCCAGTGTTTGCGCTTCAATACCTTGTGCAGCATCCACTACTAAAATGGCGCCCTCACAAGCAGCTAAACTACGGGAAACCTCATATGTGAAATCGACATGTCCTGGTGTATCGATTAAATGAAATGTGTATACTTCACCGTTTTTTGCTTCGTACTTTAATTGAACTGCATTTAATTTAATCGTAATGCCTCGCTCACGCTCTAAATCCATTGAGTCGAGGAGCTGTGCTTTCATTTCACGGGATGTTAATGATTTTGTTTGCTCTAAAATACGGTCAGCAAGCGTTGATTTCCCGTGGTCAATATGTGCAATAATAGAGAAATTTCGTATATTCTCTTGTCGTTTTAAACGTGCTTCTCGGTTCATCTTTTCCACTCCTAATTAAACTATAATGAATTATACTATGAACGCTACTCAAAGTACAACAGCAACTAGACTAGAAAGCCTATAATATCAATACTTTCAATGTTCGCTACCGCTATTAATTTTCATAGTTTTAAGTATATAAATACAGTGGGATTGGACTCCTCACTCAGTATGGATAGAAAAATTATTTTATTCTACGAAATAAAAAAAGTCAGCTACACAGACAAAAGCTGTATATACTGACTTTTTTATTCATTTATTTGTTGATAGATTGTTGAATAAGATTTGTTAAAACCTCAACACCCTTTTTCTCTAAATGAACACCATCTGGAGCGAAGTATTCTGGATGATTAAGGGCTGCCGCATGCCAGTCAATGAGTGTAATATTTTCATGTTCCTCTGACTTTTGGTGTAAAGACGCATTCACTTTCCCTTCCCATGAACGAGGCACACGTGTATTTACTAAATAAATATCTGCATTAGCAAATGCAGCTAGAAGTGTATCTATTTGGTCATTCGTAAAATAGCCATTTGTCCCTAATTGGATAATTATCGCATTATTAGATTGATTAAAACTCGCATAATTTGGTGCTAGCTTGACAGCTTGTGAAACTTGACGACCTATCTTCCCATCAATTGTAATGTTCGGAAAAACCTTATGTAAGCTCGTTGCTATATCGATCATAACAGAATCACCAATTGCTAGTATGTTTTGATAAGTATCCTCTTTCTCAGGTACAACATTTGTTTCGTTTTCTTCTGGCTTTGGTGTTTCTATATTTGGAACATCAGTTACTTCTTCCTCCTTACTAGGTGAAGGATTGTCGTTTGTTTTGTCCGGTTCTTTTATTGGATTAGCAGTAGGTTCATCACCATTAATTTTAATGGCAGTTGGATACGAATCCTTTGAACTTTGCTGACCTTCTCCCACGACCCCTGTAATCCCTGTGAAAAATACAAGTAGGAAAAGTGGAACCATGACAGTAGATACTTTTCTTGAAAATGTGAGGCTTCCCCATTTCTTTTTATTGAATACGAAATATGTCCGATAATAGGCCCAGAACCCTTCTTTACGAATCGGCATTTCAATAAAGCGATAGGAGCATTCTGCAATCGTCACGATGAGTACTAGCTGAAGCGCAATTCGCCAATAGGAGGGGTTTCCAATTTCATGAATAGGTGTGCCTAATACCATGACGGGGTAGTGCCAAAGATAAATACCGTAGGATCGAGAGCCAATCCAACATAGTGGTTTCCATGCAAGTATTCTTCCTAAAATACTAACTGGATGACAAACACAAGCAATTAATACGGCTGCATTCAAGCAAAATAGGAACATTCCTCCTCTATAAAGGAATGTTTGAAATTCATCCACATACATAATGCTGACAAGAAAAATAGTAAACGAAATAAAGCTAATAGCATTTAATTTCTTCATATGGCTTGTTGATAATTTTTGTGATGATAGTCTTTTCATTGGCCAAATAAGCGCTAACCAACAGCCAATTAATAATTCAAAACAGCGTGTGTCCGTTCCATAATATACACGACTCGGATCAGCACCTGGCTGGTAAAGTATCGCCATTAATAAGGCTGAGCAAATAGCTCCAAAGAAAACAATCTTTGCTAGTTTACTTTGTTTTTTTACAACATACAGTCCTATCATTAAAAGCAATGGCCAAATTACATAAAATTGTTCTTCAATGGCTAATGACCATAAATTCTTTAAGGGTGATGGAGAACCGAAACTATCAAAATAAGAAAGTTTATGAAAGATGAACCACCAATTACTTGAATAGAAAATAGAAGACAGTGCATCTCCACGTAATGTATGAAGGAGCTCTTTATGAAAGAGCATTGCCCAAACAAATGATGTAATAATCATAACGTAGGCAGCCGGTAGTAACCGTCTAAATCGCCCAATCCAAAATTTCTTTAGACTGACTGTTAATTGGTTTCCCTTTAAAGGTAACATGGTAGAGGTGATTAAATAGCCTGATAGTACAAAAAAGATATCAACTCCTAAAAAGCCACCTCTAGCCCAACTGAAGTTAAAATGATAAGCAATAACTGCTAATACAGCTAATGCTCGAATCCCGTCTAGTCCAGGAATGTAACGATGATTTAATGACTTGCCTGACATACTATTCCTTCCTTCAATAATCTATAAAACCTATTGTCAAGTAATGTGAAACCTTGATTGAAAACCATCCCCTCTCAAATGATTAGTTTGTTCACTTATATGTTTGACGTTTGAGAAACGATAAAAGTTTTAGAGAAATATTGAATATCATTACTTTTCTAGTCTCTTATAAAATTCATTCTCTACATATGTATTTCTAAAAAGGCATTACCATAAATGGTAGATACTACAAAAGCTCTTTCACCCTGTTAGCATATGCCTTCATTCATTATAAAATCGTGAGCCAACTTGAAAATTATAAGGCAAGAATTGAGCAATGGAAAGCCCAATAATTAGATTTTTTTCTGGAAATTTTTATTATAATAAAATATCAAAAAGCGAGCCTTTAGGAGACTCACTTTTTGAATACTATGTTTATTTTTTTGAATCATTAACAAATGCCTTTGATATGGCTTTCCCGATTACCGCAATCGTTCGATTTACCTCTTCTTCTGTATTGCCAATCCCACCGATTTCAATAATCATCATTTGCTTTGCTAAATCTTGATTATATCTCCCATCGACACCATCTCCACTTTTGGAAATAACACCTTTTGATATTTTCGGAACGATGGCATTCAATGTGGAAGATAAACTTTCTGCATAAGCTGTGTTCCAGCGGTAATTAGCATGCTCTGCCCCAACGACGATAGCGATTTTCGCATAGTTTTCCCCATTATATGAGATCGTTGTAAGATCATGTTTTAAGGAATCACGATGTAAATCTAGTATTAAATCATAATTATTGGTTTCTAAATGTTTACTAAGAAAAGGTCTTATTACATCATAGGATTGATGATAGCCCTTCCCCTGTGCTTGTAATTCCTTCATAGTATCTACATCAAGAATATCCGTCTTTAAACCATTGACATTAAAATGATTCACAATCTTATCCTTCAAGCTCATAATGTTGACCGTTTCATGAGAAGTCGCTACCTTACCACTCACAGCTTTCACCATCGGTTCGTATGCTTCATGCGTATGCGTAAATAATACTAACACCTTAAACGGATCTAAATCTGGTTCGGGCTCTTTCGTTTGTTCAAGTACATTCTGTTCTTCTAGATTAGTAGCGGCAAACACGACTTGTTTATCTTCAGGTTGTTTAATCGGAGTCGATGCTTGCTTGTTGAACGGAAGTTGCCCAGCAATGACAGGTAATACGAAAAAGAACAATAATATACCAAAAGACCATTGTAGTTTTTTTAGCAAAGTCACACCCTCCTCCCCATATCGTATGGAGGGGGGGTGTTATTTAGAACGTAAAAATTTTTCCTGATTTATGCATAATATTAGCTAATTTTTATAAATCACTGGCCCAGTTCATCAGCATTGAAGCGACTAAATTTGCGTAGCGATCAATCCAATAATCCGCTTCTTTAGGCGTTACCATCAATTGTCTATGTGAGGCTGCAAAGGTTTCCTCAAACAATTGCTGACGTTCCTCTCTCGTCCATGTTGCCCATTCCCCGAAAATAGGTTCAACCAATGACATATCTAGCTCCTTGTCGATATTTGGCTGCCATGAGGATAATGATAGCTTCGATGAAGGATTACTACGTTCAGCTACGCGAGCCGCTATTGATCGCAGCATAACTTCTACCGCATCAGCAATTAAAACAGGCGCATCTACCACTGTCGGTATACCTATGGCTGTTACAGGAATGCCAAGCATTTCATAGGAGATTTCTTGCCTTTGATTCCCTACACCTGACCCTGGATGTATACCTGTATTCGTTAATTGAATCGTTTTGCAAAGTCGATTACTAGCTCTTGTCGCAAGCGCATCAACGACAATGACTAATTTTGGCTTTAATCGCTCAGCAATTGCGGCTACAAACTCTCCCGTTTCATAGCCTGTTTGTCCAGTGACCCCTGGGGCATACATAACAAATTTATCATCAATCACATCTAAACTATGCAAATGATCTATCAGATACGGACCAATTGCATCAGGTGTAATAGTGCGATTACCCAAACCAATAATTAAAATTTTATCGTCTTCTTGCCAGGAGAGCGATTCATGTAATTTTTTAAAATTCTCTAGCAATTCTTGCTCTAACTGTACAAATCCGTCCTGATCTTCTAATGTCAGTGTAGGAACAGAAAGGGTAATATATTGGCCTTCTTTTTTGCCAATTTGCTTCTCACCTTCACCATCCACTAGCACATCCGTAATTTTCACTCGTCCGGCTGTTCGGTCTTCAATTTGAACGCCACTCGATTGTTTAAGCTTTTCTTTTTGCTCTTTCGTTTGATGGACAACTACCTCTTCAGATTCATCGATTAAATCTGTCCGATACCAGTTAAAATTTTGCATACAAATCACCTCAAGCAGTAGTTTGTTCAAACTGTCAAGTAAATATTCTTTGCATTTATCTATTGCAATTTAGCCAAGCGTTTGTTAAAATGATTTTTGTTGTATTAACACAAGAAATCAATGAGAAGATATCATCTCGTACCTAATTTAGGAGGTGAAATATATGCCAAACATTAAATCTGCGATTAAACGCGTAAAAGTTAACGAAAAAGCTAACATTGCTAATTCTCAAGCTAAATCTGCTATGCGTACTACAGTGAAAAAAGCTGAAAACGCTGTTGCTGACAATGCTGAAAACAAACAAGAACTTTTACAAGCAGCTTTCAAATCATTAGATAAAGCAGCTTCAAAAGGACTTATCCACAAAAACGCGGCGGCTCGTAAAAAGTCTCGCCTTGCTAAAAAAGCGTAATTGTTTAAAGGATCAGATACTCTATTAAGAGTAGCTGGTCTTTTTAATTTTTATAGAAAACATAAAAGCTGTCCGCTATTGGACAGCTTTTGTATTAAAGTTGACGAAGTAAAAAGAGCTCCAAATAACGTTCGCGATTACCACCTGTTGATTTCAACTGTAAATCGACCTCCGCTAGTTGATATAATGCTCTCAGTAAGCTTTCTTCTGACGGTCGATTACGTTGCTCCGTCATTAATTTGACACGATACGGATGTATTTTTAGGTTTTTGGCGATTTGCTGCGGATGGTACCCTTTTTTCAATAAATAAAAAACATTCGACATCGTGCGAACATTGGATGCTAGTAGTCCAACAAGCATAATCGGCTCTTGTTTTTGTCGCAATAAATCATGATAAATCGACAAAGCGCTGACCGAATCATTAGCCAAATAGGCGTTGAGCATTTTAAAGGCGTCCTGCTCCAATGTTTTTGCCACTAAATCCTCCACTAGCGATACCGTAATTTCTCCGCCTTCACCAAGATAAAGGGTAAGCTTGTCTATTTCCATTTGTAATTGAAGCATGTTCGCCCCAACCATCGTCACAAGAAGCTCAATCGCATCCTGTGTAATGCTATTGCCCTGTGCCTTAACATTACTTTGAATCCAAACAGCTAAATCCTGCTCTTTAGGTGTTTCTGCTTCGACCAGTAATGCATGCTCTTTCATCATTTTTGTCACTTTTTTACGCTCATCTAACTTTTCATATGGAGCAATAAAAACGGTTACGGAAAAATCAGAAGGGTTGGACAACCATGTCTCCAGTCGTTTCACATCATGGTCAATCTTTTCTTTTCCTTTCTCTGTTGCCTTTAAAAACGAAGCATTTTTGGCAATAATGAGCTTTTGCGCAGAGAAAAAGGGAATGGTATCCGCTTCATCCATAACAGCATCAACAGGTACTTCATCTAAATCAAAAGTACTTATTTCCAGCTCATCTTCTGGTCCCATTGCTTCTTTTATACGCTTAATGGTTTCATCTATAAAATAGCTTTCTTCACCAACTAGTAGATATACTGGTGCCAGCTCACCTTTTTTTATTGTTTTCCAAACCGTTGAAATCATAATTTTCCCTCCATCTAGCAATACTATAAGTATACATGATTTTATCTGGATTGAGCAGGCTACAACCTTGATAGATGCCATACTTATATGGCGTTCATTTGGTAAGCCAATCCAAGATTACATTTCAGTCGAGCAATCACCAAGCTATCTTAGGTGTCCTGTAGTGAGTTTGACCGAATTGTGTCGATTCCTTGCCAGCCGGGGAATTCTCCTTTTCGATATAGCTTTTATGTACATGTTGTCTTATAATAAATAACAGAATTGGAGGGATAACAATGAATCCATTTGAAGGAAAAAACATACAATGTCGACGTAACGATGCAATCGATTCAGGTGTTGGTTTCGGTGTATCATTTGGCGTTTTCACACTAATGTTTATTATCGCGACAATAGTAGAGTTCGTATCACAGTAATCAGACTTAAATACGAAGGAAAAAGACCTTGCTCATTGGACAAGGTCTTTTTCTTTTGCTGTGACTGTCAAACGATTCCCCCGAATACGTACTTCGATTGTGCCATCCTCTCCCGTTGTCCAAGTAGCTAAATTACGATTGACAAATCGCTCAACTACCTCTTCATGTGGATGACCATAACGATTTTGAAGCCCAGCACTGAAAACGGTGAATTGAGGTTGTACGAGCTCTACAAATGATTCGATACTAGATGTTTTACTGCCATGATGACCAGCCTTCAGAAGGGTTATATTAGCTATTAGAGGTCCATAATGCATCATTAGCTGTTGTTCGCCATACTTCTCTAAATCACCTGTAAATAACGCTGTAAACGCCTTCTGACGCATGTATAAAACAAGGGAGTCATCATTGCCTTCGTAATAGGTATCATGAGGCCATAAATAAGAAAAGCTAGTCTCGCCTTTCTGCCATGAAGTGCCCTTCATCTTTTCTTTTATAGGAACGTTTTGCTTTTGGGCTTCCCTTAACAAATCCCTCATAATAGGCTGTCCCAACGAACCAGGTGTAACGTGAATTTCTTTCATCCCAATCTCTTGTAAAATTTCCTCGGCTCCTTCCACATGATCAGCGTCTGCATGCGAAACAATAAAAATATCAATGGTTCGTATTCCCTTCCCTTTCAGAAATGGGACTACCACTTGTTTCCCCACCTCGTAAACATTATTTGGCTTCTTCCATTGCTCTTGTTCAAAGCGTAAAAGGCCACCAGCATCAATGACATATACAGCCTCCCTAAATGGCAATTCAATCACAATGCAATCACCCTGCCCTACATTTAAAAACGTTATCTTTGTGTCACTATAAAGCATTGGATAAAAATGAATCCAGATCGCTGGGATGACTAAAACAACAATCGCATGCCCAAAACGTTTTGTTTCTAAGAAATAGAAACACGCGAGAACGCTTAGCATCGCTAAACAGCAAAGCCAGATGGATGGTTTACCTGGTGACCATAATTGAAAAGGAAGTGCTTGTATTGAAAAAATGACATTCGTTAGCCCATTTCGCAGAGGCTCGTAGCCTGCAAATAAAAGGTTTGCTAATGGTAAGGAAATATACGTAAGAACTAGCGCTACAATATTAAAAGGTAAAATAAAGAAGGAAAACAATGGAACGAAGATAATATTGACAAAAAACGAGGAAATGGAAAGTTCATAAAAATGATGAAGTAATAATGGATAGACGAGTAGCTGACAGACGAATGTGACGAAAAAAGAACGGGATATCCAATTGCTAGTCTGTATAAAAATAAAACTAGAATAAACTAGACTAGCCGCTGCTAAATAGGACAGTTGGAAACCAATTTGAAAGATTACTCCCGGTTCAAGTAAAACAAACCCTATAAAGCTGATAGCAAGTGCATCATCGATTGACAGCGTCCATTTCAAATAACGGAGCAACATCATTAATTCTACGACTGAAACTGCACGCCATACAGACGGAGCACCCCCCGCAATGACCCCGTAGATCGGTAGTAAAATGAACAAGGCCACTGTCGCCATCTCTTTGCGAATACGTATGCGTAGTAAGCCTTCAAAAAATAACCATGACATCAGTGCTACATGTAAACCAGAGATAGCAAATAAATGAGTGATTCCTAGCTTTTGATAGGCTCGTTGTAGCTCATCATCCATTTGATCCTGTTCTCCAATGAGTAGGGCTTGAGCCTCCGCTACTAGTGTTTGGGGAAATGTCATTTCTATATGCCTTTTCATCTGTTGTCTCAGTTTAGCGAGAAATATGGTGGGGGAACTGCGCTTCTCCATAAAGGTCCAACTAGTGACTTCAACGATACCAGTTGCCCCCTTACTCGTTAAATAAGTTGACATGGAGAAGGCGTAATCATGGGCTGATGGCGAAGGAGTCACAAGCTCACCTTTCGCAAGATACGTCATTCCTGCTATAGATGTATGTTCATAATTAACTTTTTCTTGTTCTGAGGAAAATGTATATACTACATATAACTTTTGACCATTTGTAGTTGTAGCAAATCCACGGAGCTTTTGGCCGCTTATTTTATAGTCGTTTGACCAAGTTAAAGGGAAAGAGGATGGCAGTGGGGAAGGTGCTGTTAATTGAATTGTCACAAAAAAAATATGCGATATTAATCCACCTATTAACACAATCATCGCTAAGAAACGTGACTCACCCTTTAAGATGAGCCACAGGGCTAAAAGAAGTACTAATACGAGTAGCCATGCCGACTTGTGAGCCGCTAAGGATGCCACAAGTACAGCGAGAGCTATATAAATCCATTTATGCCTTAAAGCTTTATACCAAATAGTGCACTCACCTTCTGTTCATAGGGAAGCAATTTTTCTGCTGGCAATCCGTTCTCGCGAAGCTCATGAAGCATCTCTGTATACAAGGCTAGTTTTTCATCTCGTAAAAAATCGATTTTCCGTTCATCAAATGGTACATGGACGACTGTCACACCTGCTTTTTCAAATAATTCTTGAGCATATGGATTATTTTTATAATCAGTTGCATAACAAACACGCTCAATGCCTGCTTGAATAATAGATTTTGTACAAGGGAGACATGGGAAATGAGTCACATATAAATCTGCACCTTTTGTTGGTGTGCCGTATTTAGCACACTGTAGCAACGCATTCATTTCAGCATGCACCGTACGCACACAATGGTTGTCCACCACATAGCAGCCATTTTCGATACAATGTTCATCACCCGTAATGGACCCATTATATCCCCCTGCTATAATCCTTTTATCGCGGACAACAGTCGCTCCTACCGCTAGTCTTGTACATGTACTACGCAATGCGAGTAAATGGCTTTGTGCCATAAAAAATTGATCCCAAGTAATTCGCTCCATATGACTACCTCCAAAATTTTGCCTTACAAGTTTTTCGATCTCGTTGCTTTTCTACTATAGTGTAGCCCTTTTGGAAAAGGGGCGTCAATATGTCATATGCTATTAGCTTTACTTAACTGTAATAGAATCCTTTAATTTCTCAAATGTTTTCTCACCAATACCACTAACATTCCTTAAGTCATCAATAGTTTGAAAGCGTCCGTTCTGCTCCCGATAACTAAGAATACTTTGAGCTTTTGAGGGGCCAATTCCTGGTAATGTGGCAAGAGTCTCCGTATCAGCGATATTGATATTAATTTTTTGATCCTTATTCTCGCTCTCTATAGGTGAAAAGAGTAGATTTGTAGATGCATCTTCAAGATGCTCACCCTTGATGGGAATATAAATGACCATTTCGTCCTGAACTTTTTGCGCATGATTAACAAGTTGCGTATCCGCATTCTCAATATAACCACCTGCAAGCTGAATGGCATCGATAATACGATTATCTGGCTGAAGCTCATAAACGCCGGGATACATAACAGCACCCTTTATATCAACAAATATCTGCTGCTGGACCGCCTCCTCCACAGTAGATGTCACTTGATTTATTTCTTCAATAGGTTGGATGGTTTCGATGAGCTCTTCTTGGGGAAGTGAAGAGTCAGAACTCGAAAAATAGAAGTAAAAAAACAGTCCACTGATTACTAGTACGCCAGGGATTAGCATACCTTTTTTGTACTTTTGCCATAAAGATTGCAACATAGTACCATCCTTTCAATGCAAAAGGTCATCATATGGAGGTACCCTCATCATACACTAACAAACCTGGAATGCAAACCTGAAAGCAGGGACGAAAAACTCTCATTTGATCGCTCGATTGGTTATTTTTGTTCTATCCGTCACTTTTGCTGCCCTATCCGTCACTCTGACTCCATTATCCATCGCTTTCGGTTTATGAATCACTCTCGCTTTATCCGTCACTCTTGCTGTTCTATCCGTCATTCTGACTCCTCTTTATCCATCACCCTCGATGCTCTCTCCACCAGCTCTATAAAAAAAATCCACACTACCAATCGGCAGTGTGGTACTTTTCCATATTTATTTTACCGCACGGATGAAAATGCGTTCGCTTTCATATTCGGGTGTTTCGTCTGTAAAATCTGATGTTACTTCCACATCACTAAAGCCGATGTCGCGAAGCCAAGTCATATATTGTTCGATAGGAAACGTGCGTTGAATATGTTCCTCATCAAAGCGTTCATATAAATCACTTGTAGCATCACGCACATAAAAGGTCATTTGATGAATAATCGAATGCTCAAAGTCTCCAGGCTCAGTATGCCATACATAACTAATGTCTCCATCGTCATACGTAAATGGACCATCTAAAAAGATTTCAGTCATTTTAAATAGTGAATGGACATCAAAAAATAGCTGGCCCCCATCTCGTAATGCCTGATAGATCCGTTCTAACGTCGTATAGACTGCTTGCTCCTCTATAACATAATTCAGAGAATCAATGGCAATTGTGACCACATCTACTTCCTCAAAGCCATCGAGCTCATCCATGGACATACAATAAAACGGAGCCTCGTATCCTGTATTAGTAAAACGTTCAGTCGCAATGGAAAGCATTTCTTCTGATAAATCAACGCCGCTGACTTTGTAGCCAGCCTGTGCAAATAACAAGCTAAGCACACCAGTTCCACAACCAATATCCAATAGCTTTTTGTATTGGCCGCTAGGTGCATGCTGTACAACCCAATCTACATAAAGATTGTAAGGAATATCTGCTTGTAGCTCATCATAGACATGGGCGAAGCGTTCGTAACTACTCACTTAGGCCTCTGGCATGTCTAATTGTGGTGCATCGCCCCATAGACGCTCTAAATTATAATAAGCACGCTCATCTTTATGGAATACGTGTGCTACTACATCTCCTAGGTCTACTAGAACCCAACGAGCTCCATCAAAACCTTCGACACGGCGAATTTCATAGCCATCTTTTTCGGCTACATCCTGTAATTCGCGTGCAATTGCTTGCACCTGACGATCAGAGTTACCATGGGCAATGATAAAGTAATCTGCTAAAAGAGAAATTCCTTGCATATTTAAAACGACAATATCCTCACCATGTTTGTCGTCGATCGCTTTGTAAGCTGCTTGTAATAAAGTTGAAGTCATCCTTCACTATCCTCTCTGTTCATCATATCGTTATAACATTCTATTGATAACGGATAAATAGGCTGCCTTGTGTCGATTAAAAATGCCAATGTATGACGGACACATGCACTCATGGCCTTATCCAAATTTTTTTGCGCCTTTTTACGCAGACGATCCACACCATCAAATTGGCGATTTGGTTCAATCATATCTGCGACAAAAATAATTTTTTCTAAACGACTCATATTAGGTCGTCCTGTCGTATGGAAACGAATAGCATTCAACAGCTCATCATCTTTGATGCCGAATTCACTTTCTGCAATATATGCACCAACTGGGCCATGAAGTAGTTCACTGCCCCAGCCAATGAGACGTTCATCTAACTTTTCCGTTCGGACGATTTGCTCCATCCACTCTATTTCTGCATATTTAGCAATATCATGAAGGATTGCAGCTGTCTCAGCCTTTTTCTCATCCTCGCCGTACTTTCGTGCAAGATCGATGGCCGTTTCCATAACACCGATTGTATGAATGTAACGTTTTTCCGGCATTTTGGGCTTAATCGCCGCTAAATACTGTTCGCGTTCCATAAAGACCTTCCTCTCGTATGAACGACTCTACCGCTTCTGGTAGTAAAAGTGTCACCGTTCCTCCAGTTGCCAGACGTTCACGAATCAGCGTGGACGATAAATCGATTTGAGGCACCTCCACCATGCATATAGGGTACTCTGTGATAGCAGCTGTTCCTGGACGCTTGACACCAACAAATTGGACAAGCTCTACTAAGTCATCTATACAATGCCATGTATGTAGCGAATCAATCATATCGCCACCGATAATAAAGTAGAATTTTACAGAAGGTTCCTTTCTACATAATGCCGAAAGTGTCTCATAGGAATAGGATACGCCACCCTTGTCTACCTCATACGACTCTACCGAAAAATTAGGAAATGGGCGAATTGCACGCTCCACCATTTCAAGTCGTTCCACATTACTGGCATCATACCGTGCATGCTTATGTGGCGGTATGGCATTCGGCATAAAGCGTATTTCATCGAGTTGCAACGCATGAAATACTTCATTTGCCATTAATAAATGCCCCATATGTGGAGGATTAAACGTACCTCCTAGTAAACCGACCCTTTTCATCGTCTCACCTTATTTCGTTGCTTTTGGTAATACAATCTTTTTTTGATTGCGTGATTCTTTATATAAAACAACTGTAAGGCCGATTAATTGGACAAGCTCTGCATGTGCACCTTTTGCAAGTGCTTCTGCCACTTCATGTTTATCCTCTTCACAATTATCTAAAATACGCACTTTAATTAGCTCACGTACTTCTAATGCCTCACGAATTTGCTTAGTCATTTCATCATTTACGCCACCTTTTCCCACTTGGAAAATTGGTGATAAATGGTGTGCTTCTGCACGTAAAAAACGTTTTTGTTTACCTGTTAACATAAAAATTAGTTTCCTCCTAATTGCGCCTTTAGCTGCGCAATCATTGAATTTGTATTTGGATAGTTGCCCAACCAGTGCTCAAAAGAGATGGCTCCTTGATGCACAAACATCCCTAAACCTGTCACAATTGTTGCCCCTTTTTCCTCAGCCGCTTGTAAAAAAGGCGTCATTAATGGATTATACACAATATCCGCAACAATTGCTCCTTTCTCAAGACGATTTAAGGAAAATGGCATTGAAAAATTGCCCGTAGCAAGACCTGCCGAAGTCATTTGCACAATGATGCTGAAATCAGCCAATGTCTCTTGCGCTTCCTTTAATGAAATGGCACGGCCAATACCCATTTCATCCACAATAGCTTGGGCATTGGCTACTGTACGATTGGTAATGGTCAAATCATTATAGCCTTGCTGCTGCATAGCAAATGCTATACCTCGAGCAGCGCCACCTGCACCAACAAGTAATACAGGCTTGTCTTTATGAGATGAACCTACTGCTTCTTCTAGTGAACGCACAAAGCCGACACCATCTGTATTAAAGCCTTTCAGCTTTCCGTCTGTTGTTCGTACAACTGTATTCACTGCACCCATTTTTTGCGCCAAATCATCTAGCTCATCTAAATAGGGAATGATTGCTGTTTTATGAGGAATTGTTACATTCCAGCCACTTGTCCCTAAAGTTTTCAAGCCAGCAACTGCTGACTCTAATTGCTCAGAAGATACGTGTATTGGAATATATGTCGCATCTATGGACATTTCCTCAAACCAAGCATTGTGCATGGCTGGTGATTTTGAATGTTCGATCGGATCACCAATAACTGCAAACCACTTCTTCATTTCCTAGTCCCTCTTCTCTCCTGCATCCTTCATCTTCTATATAAGTGATGGACGTATTGAAACTTGTACACCTTTAGGCGCGTATGCTGCTACTACGACATTGGCATGCTGTACAGTAATCCAACCTAGCCCAGAAAATACAACATCTGTTTTCGCTTCTTTGATGGAAAACTCATGGCGAACTAAAGGTGGAAGTTGGTCAATAAACTCTGCAGTCGGTGGTGCCAAAAGTTCTCCCTTATGTTCTGCGTACAGCATTTCTGCCTTCTCAAGCTTTGTTCGGTGAATCG
The DNA here is from genome assembly GCF_019091145.1 of Lysinibacillus sp. GbtcB16. Taxonomy (NCBI): domain Bacteria; kingdom Bacillati; phylum Bacillota; class Bacilli; order Caryophanales; family Bacillaceae; genus Lysinibacillus; species Lysinibacillus sp. GbtcB16. Next base: position 416,608 of record NZ_JAGXJV010000002.1, on the reverse strand, counting down.
GTAAATCATTTGCCACATGGATGGTAAAGGCAGAACGGTCTCCTTGAATAAAATCAAATCTCGCCAATGCCCCAATAAATAAGGTTTGTCCCGCATTTTGTTGGTAGACTTTCGGCTTGATTTCTTTTTTGGGCATAATGTATTTTAATTCACTTGAATCAATATGATGGGCCATTTGATGGTGATTAATAATACCAGGCGTATCATATAATGCACTTCCATCATCCAATGGAATTTCAATCATATCTAATGTAGTACCTGGGAAATGGGATGTAGTAATAACCTCACCTTCTCCTGTTGCCTGCTTAATAATGCGGTTAATGAATGTGGATTTTCCTACATTGGTACAGCCCACAACATAAACATTTTGCCCTTGTCGATATTCATCAATGGCTTCCATGGCTTCGGCCATTCCCTTACCTTTATGGGCACTTACTAACAGCACATCAACAGGCTGAAGTCCTAACGCTTTTGCTTCGCGTTTTAACCAATTGATAACTTTTTTCGGTTTAACCGATTTCGGTAATAAATCAGCTTTATTCGCAATCAAAAGCACAGGATTCTTCCCTACAAAACGGTGTAGGCCAGGTAGCCAGCTCCCATTAAAATCAAAAATATCAACAATTTTTACGATTAAGCCTTGCTGTGTACCAAGGCCATTTAAAATGCGTAAAAAGTCGTCATCAGTTAATGACACTGGTTGAATTTCATTGTAATTTTTCAAACGGAAGCAACGTTGGCAAATGACCGCATCCTTTTCTAATGATGATGGGGGTGCATACCCAACTGCTGTTTTATCTTCTGTTTGAATTGTTGTACCACAGCCAATACAATTTGGCATTTCAATCATTCTTGTTCCTCCCAAGTTATAATTCCTTTTCGTTTCAAATCATTAAACACTCGACGTTCAATGAATCGATTCAGTTTTGTTACAAGGCCATCAGACTGTGCAACAGGTTTTACTAGCACTGTATGCAAGCCTAAGCGATTCGCACCCATTACATCTGTAAGAAGCTGATCGCCTACCATGACTACTTCATTAGGACGCAAGCCTAATTGAATAAGGGCATTATAAAAAGCATTTCGCAATGGCTTTTTTGCCTTATGAATATATGGAATACCTAAAGGCTCTGCGAAGCGTTTAACACGTGCCTCATTGTTATTAGACGCAATAATAACACGAATACCGGATTCCTTCATGATGCGCAGCCAGATAATCAGTTCCTCTGTTGCATCCTCACGATCCCATTCCACAAGGGTATTATCTAAATCTGTAATGATCCCTCTAATACCTAATTCTTGTAGTTTTTCAGGTGTAATTTCGAAAATATTCGTCACAAATTCGTTTGGTAATAAAAAATTATACAAAATAGCGACCCCTAATCTTAACGTATTATTCGACCATTATAGCATATTTGCAAAGGCTTCACCCATTCGAATTGGGTTGCCCTGAACAACATTTTCCGTAAACTCAATCGAATCCTTTTCGAACAGCATCACAACTGTTGAACCAAATGAGAAATAACCGACTTCCTGCCCTTTATACCAGTGAATTGTTCTATTCGTGAGCACAATGGAATTCACGAAGGTCGCACCCACTTTTATAAACGCTACTTGTTGATTATGTGCAGTTTTCAACTCTGTCACTAAACGGTAATTATGGGAAATTGGCTTTTTACCGTATGTAAGACCTACTTGATTCACAGGATAAGATTTCTGACCAAGCGTATACTGTCTTAGTACTTCCCCATCAATCGGGCTGTGAATACGGTGATAATCAGCAGGACTTAAATAAAAGACAATAAAATGGCCGTCTACATAGTTGGCTGCTCGCTCCGAATGACCAAGTAAATCCTCAAGTGCATATGGCTTACCCTTTACAAGGAAAGTCATATCCCATTCAATCCTTCCAAAGGATTCTACCTTTGCATCTACAGGACTTACATACACCATCGGATTTTTTTCAATCGGTCGTGCTTCTTCTAAAAGCTCTCTTGTAAAAAATTCATGTAAACTTGCAAATTGTTGTTGTTTTTTTGAAACTTCTTCAAGGTTTATATCGTATAACTTCATGTAGCTTGGAATTATACGTTTACTCCACTTAGCTTTCGCAATAGCTTGCAAAAGGTTGGAGGATTGCTTACCATTCGTTAGTTCTATCAAGCGTTGATATAGTTTTTCTTTCATTAGTAAAAACCCCTATCCATTAATTTAGACTGTCAATTTTTTCGCATTCGAAGTATAATGGTACAATATCTTAAGTGCAAAGGAGTGATCCCCCTTGTTTTTTTATCACAAGTTGGTGGATACCACGGTTAAGAAAATGAAATCGCACGCAGCTAACTTCATTACAATTAGTAATATGTCCTTTGGAGGCGCGGCTATAATGGCCACTTTACATGAATACTATAGCTATAGTGTCTTGTTTATCTTTATTGCAGCTCTACTTGATCGCTATGATGGTAAGGTAGCTAGAGCACTCGGACAAGTGTCTGAGTTAGGTAAACAATTAGATTCTATGAGTGATATTATATCATTTGGCGTGGCGCCTGCATTATTAATGTACGAAGTTGTTCTAGTTGATTTTGGTTTTGTCGGCATGATGATGGCCGTCCTGTTTATCGTTTGTGGTGCGATGCGATTAGCCCGCTTTAATATTAGTGAAGCAAATGGCTATTTCACAGGTTTACCTATTACAGCTGCTGGTACGTTCTTAACTTTAACGTATTTTGTAGCGACTACGTTCCATCCGGCCTTTTATCTTTTCCTTTTTCCAATTTTAGCTTTCCTCATGATTAGTACATTTACGTTAAAAAAAGTGTAACAGCACAATTGCTGTTGCACTTTTTTCATTTCCCACAGCTTTGAAACATATACTGTCGAAAAATGGGGAAAGGATGAAATCATTCAATGAGCGGAATTTTTACATCAATGTTGCAGTTATGGCTTGAGATCCCAGCGTTACTTGGCTATTTAAAGGGGCAAACATTCCATAAACCCTTTTCAAAAGAAGAGGAAGCTGCTTGTATTGAACGATTTTTAGGTGGCGACGAGCAAGCACGCCTGGACCTAATAGAACGCAATATGAGGCTCGTCGCGCACGTCGTAAAAAAATTCCATCCAAAACATGAACAACTAGATGATTATATTTCCATCGGGACGATCGGGCTAATGAAAGCAGTAGAAAGCTATACCCCGGACAAAAAAACAAGACTTGCCACATATGCAGCTCGATGTATTGAAAATGAAATTTTGATGCATCTACGCACACAGAAAAAAGTGCAGAAGGATGTCTCTTTATTTGAGCCAATCGGAACAGATAAAGATGGTAATGCGCTTCAAATTCGAGACTTACTCCAATGTGATGAAGAAAGTGCAACCGAGAAAATCGAACATAAAGAGCATGTGGCACAGCTATATCATTACTTGCATATGCTTGATGAACGAGAACTAGAAATTGTGACACTTCGCTATGGATTAAATCAACAAGATGCCCTCACGCAAAAGGAGATTGCAGCTCGCTTAAATATTTCTCGAAGTTATGTATCTCGGATTGAAAAACGGGCACTCATTAAACTCTATCAATTATACAAACGAGACCAAAAGTCAATTGAGTAATATATTGTAAAATGTTCACTAAGAAAATTCAATGTATCTTTGGCGGAGAATGTGCCGATTTTATGGCATAAAAAAAAGCCCTTTGCGACATTGTTATGTCGCAAAGGAACTTTTACATTTCATGAATGTGCGATTCTGATAATTCTGCCGTAATCAATGTACCTATTAAAGTAGTGATAATCACTACACCTACTGTTAATAATAGCATCATGAATGCCTCCCATTCTAATATGAAGAGATTTATTACAGCTAGTGTAGCATTTATACTATTCAATCACTGTGATTTTTCTCACATTAGAAACAACACATTTTGACCGTTTTGTGTATTATAGTGAGGCGATTGCTTGTAAGACAACTTGTGTCGAGTGTTTTGCAGCAACTGGTAAAAACTCATCAAAGCTAATGTTTGACTCTTTACCTGCAATATCTGATAAAGCACGAATTACTACAAAAGGTGTAGCAAATTGATAACAAACTTGCGCAACCGCAGCCGCTTCCATTTCCACCGCTTTCATTTGAGGGAAATGATGACGAACTGCTTCTACACGCACAGGATCATTCATAAATGCATCCCCAGAGCAAATTAGACCAATACCGTATTGATGCTCTCCAACTGCCTTAACAGCTTCCTCTGCTACTTTCATTAATCGTTCATCTGATTTATAAGCTGCTGGCATACCAGCCATTTGTCCAATTTCATAACCAAAAATTGTGACATCCACATCATGGTGACGGACTTCATCCGAAATGACTACAGCTCCCACCTCAAGGGCTTCGTCGTAACCACCTGCAGAGCCTGTATTAATCACAACATCGGGCTTAAACTCATGCAAAAGAATGGTTGTGGACATAGCCGCATTGACTTTACCAATACCACTTTTTAATAACACAACTTCCTTGCCTTCATATGTTCCTGTTGTATATTCACTACCTGCTATCGTTGTACTTTGTGCATTGCTTAAAGATGCTCGTAGTAATTCAACTTCCTGTTCCATTGCCCCAATTACTGCAATTTTCATGTAATGTTACTTCCCTTCTTTATCAACTCTATTAAAAATAATCAAAAGAGTGATTTTCGTCAATAGGCGCCTTCTAATGTATTCAGCTGTTCAAGCTTTACAGGCAACCATCCTTCATTATCCACCCATTCCATACTGACACGGTACATCTGTGTCTTATCTTTTGTTGAAACTGTGGCAATTGAAGAATTAGGACCACCATTATTTTGCATACGCCAAATAATCATATTATCTTGATTAATACCGGTTACACCTGTAACAGTTGCTACTTTTTCAGACCAGTCTACGGATGAAGAATCGTAGGATGATACATGCTGTCCCGTTTGAGTTGTAGGTGTTGGCTGCCAATTTTTATTTGTGATAACTTTCTCTACGTTTGGATTATCTGAAGTTGATTCTTCTGGCTCACCTTGTTCCTGTTGATTTTCTTCAGGTTGTGATCCATGCTCTTCCTCAGCTTGATCTTCTTCTACAGCCAGATCCTTTTCATCCTCTTTCACAGGCTCTTTATCTACTTCTTTGTTGTCATCTTTTTCCTCTTGAGCCGGTTCATCTTTCACTGTTTGTTCTGCATCATCTTGCCATTTAAACACATAAGTTGCTGTGATAATAATTAGTACAACTACTACACCAATTAAAACATTCAATAGTTTATCTAGCTTTTTATTACGAGATGGCTGCAAATGACGACTACTACGAGTTTGTCGTTCACTCATATTTCCTCCCCCTCTCTAGCAAATATTCTATCAAGTTCGACAGCACTTGCAAAACAATTATACTCATTAATTTATTTCGTGGCATTTCAGCCTGAAATATAAAAGCAGCTAGCCTCCCTGAATTAGAAAGACCAGCTGCTTGTCCACTTACATATTATTTAATTGAAACAATCTTAACTTTCATTTCGCCACCAGGTGTTTGAACAGCTACTTCTTCGCCTTCAGCGCGGCCAAGTAAGCCTTTCGCAATTGGTGATTCGTTTGAAATACGGAACTCCATTGGGTCTGCTTCAGCCGAACCTACAATTGTATAAGATTCTTCATCAGTTGATGGTTTACCATTAATAATTTCTACAAATGTAACCGTTTTCCCAAGTGATACCACACTGTTATCTGTCTCATCCTCAGAAATAATCACTGCATTGCGAATCATCGATTTTAAAGTTGAAATACGACCTTCTAAAAAGGCTTGTTCTTCTTTTGCTGAATCATACTCAGCATTCTCAGAAAGATCACCAAAATCACGAGCAATTTTTATACGTTCAACGATTTCTTTACGTGTTTCAGTTTCTAATTTCACTAATTCTTCTTCTAATTTTCGTTTTCCCTCAGCTGTCATAGGGTACTGTTTTTCATTTGCCAAAGTCCTTCACTCCTTGTTTCTTCAATATAAAAACATAAAACTCGACTAAATGCTTGGTAGGTGCATTTAATCGAATTTTATTATTTTTAAACGTTTTTCAAATTACGCTTTGACCTAATAGTATGCATGCTTTTTTTAAATATGCATGTAAATATTGTCAATACCACTCTATCTTATTACAATACGTTGTCGGTTTCAAGAATAGTTTTAATTTTCGTTACCATTAAATCAATCGCTACCTCATTATCCCCACCTTCAGGAATAATGATATCAGCATAACGTTTTGTAGGTTCAATAAATAAATTATGCATTGGTCGAACCGCTGATAAGTATTGATCGATAACTGAATCTGTTGTACGTCCACGTTCTTTAATATCACGCATAATACGACGAATAATTCGTAAATCAGAATCGGTATCTACAAATAATTTAATATCCATTAAATCACGCAGATCGGCATCTTCTAGCACGAGAATTCCTTCTAGAATAATAACATCTACCGGCTCAACATGGATCACTTCTGCTGCTCTAGTATGCTGCACATAATCGTAAACTGGCTTCTCGATTGGCTGTCGCACTAAAAGTTTTTTTATGTGCTGTATTAATAAATCATTATCGAATGCTAACGGATGATCGTAGTTTGTTCCTAATCGCTCTTCAAATGTTAAATGACTTTGATCTTTATAATAAAAGTCTTGTTCAATAACAACAACTGAATGCCCTCGGAAAACATCATAGATGGCGCGTGTCACACTCGTTTTACCTGAGCATGAGCCACCAGCGATACCGATAACAACAGGACGCTTCACTTCCATTAGTTATTCTCCTTTCGCATCATGTTATGCGGCATTAATGGTGTGTCACATTTAAATTTAACTATTTGTAATGGATGACGTGCTGCATCTAGGCTATTGCCATCTTCATCCCAAATTTCTCCCATTGTCAGACGGAAATTCTCGATTTCTGGACCAAAGAACTCTACTTCGTCACCAGGTTTAAAATAATTTCGTTGCTGCATCGTAACCATTTTTGTTTCTGGATCATGTTCTAAAATTAAACCAGCAAATTCATATGTTGTTTTTCGGCCATGAATACCAAACATTTGCTCCTCTGAGCCAGGTGCATCATGGAAAAATGCTTCAGCCGTATCACGGTTTGCACATTTATCTAGCTCCTCTAGCCATTCGCGTTTAATTTTAAAATTATCAGGATCAGCACAGTAAGCATCGATAACTTTGCGGTATACGGATACAACGGTTGCCACATAGTGAATCGATTTCATACGCCCTTCTACTTTTAATGAATCGATACCAAGCTCGATCATATGTGGAATCGCTTCGATTAATTTTAAATCTTTCGGACTCATAGCAAAAGATGCGTGATTATCATCAAACAGTGCTTTTTCTTCCCCATCTTCTAATTCATATAAATCATAATCCCAACGGCATGATTGGCAGCAACCGCCACGGTTAGAGTCACGAGCAGTCATATGGTTAGATAGAACGCAACGGCCAGAATAAGCAATACACATGGCGCCATGAACGAAGGCCTCGATTTCAATATCGACTTTTTCCTTCATCATTTTCATTTCTTCTCCGCCTACCTCACGTGCTAATACAACACGATGTAAGCCTTCTTCCTTCCAGTACTGCACTGCCTTCCAGTTGGACAATGACTGCTGTGTAGAAAGATGAATTTCAAGTTTAGGAGCAGCTGTACGACATGTTTCGATAATTAGTGGGTCCGCAACGATAATACCTGTCACACCTGCCGACTCGATATCTTTTAAATATCGCTCCAAGCCTGCCATATTTTCATTATGTGCAAATATATTTGTCGTTACATAAATTTTCGCACCATATTGATTAGCAAACTCTACCCCTTCACGCATTTCATCTATAGAGAAATTATCTGCATTGGAACGTAGACCAAACTCTCGTCCCCCAATAAATACAGCATCCGCTCCGTAATGCACGGCTACTTTTAATTTTTCTAAGCTACCCGCTGGGGCAAGTAGCTCTGGTTTTTTTGTAATGACACGTTTACCGTCGACAATGTCACGGATTTTGTCATTTTGTTCTAACGCTAATGCCATGTTATTGCCCCCTCTTAGTAAACAGTTTCCTTGAAGATAAAGCCTGTATCTAATGGTCTAATGGCTGGTTGAATATCTTCAATTTTTGCTAATAATTCATCTTTTATGTCATCATATGCTTCTTCGGATTCGTCAAAATATGCATCGATGGCTTTGCGATAGGCCTCAGTCACAGCTACCACATATTCTGGAGTTTGTAGCACACCCTCAATTTTTAGGGCATCGATGCCACCTTCGAATAATTCGCCAAGTTCATCAATAACACACATGTCATTAGGACTAAAAATATGTGTACCGTTTACATCTTCGTAAATTGGATATTTATTATTGCGCTCATCATCGTGTAGGAACATGTTACGATTTTCTTTACGATTTTCAATTTCCATTACTTTATCTTGATATAAGAAATAATGGCCAAGAAGCGGGCGTTTTGATTGGAACATACACGTCATACCATGTACTTGTACTTCAATTTCTAATTCCGCATTTTCTTTAATTTCTAAAACCTCATCAAGAGAAAGCTCACGTGCTAACACTGCCCGAGTCGCACCGCGTTTTCCCCAGTAATTAGCCGTAAACCAGTTTGTTGCAGTCGTCTCAGGATTCCAATGCAATGGAATTGTTACGCCTTGCTCACGACGAATAATTAATACTGCTGGGTCGCCATAAATTAAACGATCCACACCGATACGTTGCATTTCTGTTAAATAGTCGGCAAGTGCCTCCAGTTTTTCATTATGGAAAAGGCCATTCACTGCAACATAAACTTTTTTACCTGCCGCGTGAATGAGCTTCGTTGCCTCTTCCACCTCATCTACTGAGAATTCTCCTGCTAGACGTAGACCAAATTGTTGTTCACCAATAACAAAAGCATCCGCTCCAGCGTCTAAAAGTGCTTTAATATGTTCTAATGATTGTGGTGTCACAAGCAATTCTGGTTTTTTCATAGTAGTCACCTCTTCAAACATAGTAATAAACCGTCACCTACTGGTAAAAAAGCACTGGTGTAATCTGGGTGCTGCATTATCCATTCTGTGAAGTTTTTTAAATTGCGGATCATTGTGCGCTTTCGACGTGGGACATCCTTCAAATCTAGATCTGACAAGCCATGCATATACATATTGTCGATATACAAGACTCCGCCTGATTTTACGAGGGGCGCGTACTTTTCAAAGAATCGCTGATATTGTCCCTTTGCGGCATCGATAAATACTGCATCGAACTCTGTGTCAATGGCCTTATCCTCTACCTCTAAAGCGTCGCCTTCAATGACCTTAATTCGATCAGATACGGTTGACCGTTCAATATAGGCTTTAGCTTTTGTCACACGCTCTATATCGCGTTCAATCGTAACGATATGGACATTTGGTAAAGCTTCTGCCATGCGAATAGCAGAATAACCAATTGCCGTGCCAATTTCTAAAATTTTTTGCGGATTTTGAATGCGCAACAATTGATTTAAAGCATCAATACCTGCAAGTTGCATAATCGGTACATGATTCTCCTCCGCATATGCTTCCATTTCTAAAAGCAATTCATTACGTGGCTGTATAAATGATTGTATATACGCATCTGATAATTCCATTGTTCCACCCTCAATTAAAAGGCAACGTGCATGTAGCCGTTGTCCGTACTTCATCATTTATCAACAAAAAGAAAAAGACCAAACGTGATGTCTTGGTACTTTGCCATACAAAAATGAGCAATTGTTTTTGACATGCTCAAACAATTGCCACCACGCATATTTGTCCCGAATAAACGAATTGATCAAAAATCACACTTTATAATAGCATGAAAATAGAAGGAAAGCTATTTTTCTTTCCTTCTACTTCCTATGTTTGCTCTATGCCATTAACTCTTTGCTAACGCTTATTCTTCTTTTCGTAAATATTTTTCTACTTTCTGTAAATGTTCATCATATGTTTTCGAGAAGTGGTTGACACCCTCTTTATCTGCTAAGAAATAGAAATAATCTGTTTGACTAGGGTTTAATGTCGCCTCAATAGAAGTCTTTCCAGCACCCGCAATTGGGCCTGGTGGTAGGCCTTTATTTTTGTAAGTATTATAGGCATTATCTACTTCTAGGTCTTCATACAGCACACGATCTTTATGATCACCAAGCGCATATAAAACAGTTGGGTCTGTTTGTAGTGGCATCCCTTCATCAATACGATTATAGAAGACACTTGCTATTGTCTCTCGATCTGTTTGAGCCGTAGCTTCTTCTTCCAATAATGATGCAAATGTTAACAGTTGGTGAACGGACATTTGTTTTTCCACTAAAACATCACTGTAATTTTTCACCACATTGTTCATAGCCCCTATCATTTCTTCAACAATCGCTTCTAGAGATGGTTTCTCCTCATAGTACGAGTAAGTTGCTGGATATAAATAGCCTTCTAAATCATAGCGAATATTGTCAGCTAACACTGCATCCGTTACGAGCTCAGGGTAGTTGGCCATCATTTGTTGTACAAATGTGTCACTCGTTACTAAATCCATAAATTCCTTTTGTGTATATGGCGTTTTCTTTTCAATAACTTTCCCAATTTGCTCAATTGTTAAGCCTTCAGGAATCGTCATTGTAAAGACAGGTTTTCGGTATACCTTCCCTGTTTTTAAACTTTCAATAAGTTCATCAAATGTCATCGCTTGCGTTAAATCGTAATTGCCCGCTTGGAATTGAGACTCGTTTTTAAATTTTGCATAATATTTAAAAACACGTGCATCTTTAATAACACCTTTTTTCTCTAATAATGTAGAAATAGAACTTAAGCTAGAACCGATTGGTACTTCTACTGCAATTGCTTTTGTCGCGTCAGGATCTAGTGGTTTTAAAGCACCCTTAACATAATTGTACCCGAATAAACCGACAATCCCTATAACGAGGACAAAAACAATTGCCACAATGGCAACGATTTTTCTCACGATTTTTACCTCTGATTTTTTTTCCTGCATTTTTGAAAACATTTCTTGTTTTTTAGTACCGTTATCCACGGGTTTCCCCCCTATCACTATCCAATATCATACTAGAAATCAACTATCACGACAAACAGAAATCGACAATTCAGGAGAATTTGCATATATAAAAAAATCTGCTAGCTATTTTTTCCAGCAGATTGTCTTGCTAAAAACTTTAATAGTATCACTTTACAATACTATCAGACTGTCATAATTGCTCTTCTAAGATGTTCGATTATTGTAATAGAAATGTTTAAACTTGATGGTAAGATTCTTTACTAAAACAAAAAAATCCGAGTGGCTACTAACCACTCAGAGTTCTTATAGTTCGTTTAATATATCTTCAACGTACACCCATTCTTCATCTGTTTCTATTGGTAATAACTCTTCAATAGAACCATCGTTTCCAGCCAGATATTGAGCCGCGAAAATTTCACGCTCATCCATTGGCTCATCTGTCGCGGGCACATATAATACATACGATTTACCGAATTGCTCGGATGCAAAAGTATGAATTACCTCACAAACTTGATCCGTTCCATCTTCATTTGTCACGGTAATAAGCTGTGGCTCTTCTTCAAATTCATCTAGAAGTGTTAATACCACCTCATTAATCATTTCCCATTCAGCATCCGTTTCGACAGGCTGTAGATTGGTCATCTCGCCGTTGTTATCGTCATAATCGAAAGTCATCGCTGATAGATCTCCTGGAATTTCTTCACCATTGGCATCCAACAAAGAAAATAGCACATAGGATTTATCCTCTGCATCAAATGTAAAGACCACATGGCAACGTTGTTCCTTCCCATTTTCATCGATTATCATAAATTCTTGTGTTTCTTCATTCATTCGATTATCTCCTTCTGACAGTTTAATGTCATTTACTTAAGTAGTTACTTCTACACGTACTAAATATCTTCGAGCAGAATCTCACCATTATTCGGATATTTACATACTTTCAATAAAAAAGGAACAAGGACTGCAAGCTGCGATCCTTGTTCCAAGCTTTAAGAAAGAAGATTATTCTTATTCTTCGTCTTCATCTTCTAAAGCGTTTAATACGTCTTCTACCATATCCCATTCTGCTTCAGTTTCAATAGGTGTTAGTTCACCATCTTCACCGTTTTCAGACGGTACGAATGAAGAAACGAAAATTTCAACTGAGCCATCTTCATCTTCTTCTGCGCCTACCATTGAGTAAAATACGTATGATTTTCCAAACTCTGGAGATTCATGTACGTGAATCACTTCACAAAGCTGTTCATTTCCGTTTTCATCAATCACTGTAATGTGTTGAACGTGTAATTCTTCTTCATGGTTATGCTCGTTTGCCATGTATAGTCACCTCATCAATTAATTTTTGCTATCTAAATAGCCTTGTAAAATCATCACAGCTGCCATTTTATCAATGACTTGCTTGCGCTTTTTGCGACTCACATCTGCTTCGATTAGCATACGTTCCGCTGCCATCGTTGTTAAACGTTCATCCCATAATTTAACCGGTAGTGAGAACGTTTCTTCCAATAACGTTTTATAGTTTTCAGAAGCCTCTCCACGCGGTCCAACCGTATTATTCATGTTTTTCGGGAAGCCTACAACAAATTCTGTTATTGCGTATTCCTTTACTAGCTCAGCGATACGATCGATACCGAACTCGCCATTAGCCTCATCAATTTTTACGGTTTCAATACCTTGGGCAGTCCAACCAAGTGCGTCACTGACAGCAACGCCAACGGTTTTCGACCCAACGTCTAATCCCATAATTCTCATTTCTAGTCCTCGTTATTCTTTTTGATATAAAATTTAACAAGCTCTTCTAGAATTTCGTCACGCTCAAGCTTGCGAATTAAATTACGAGCATCCTGATGGCGAGGAATATACGCCGGATCACCAGAAAGTAAGTAACCAACAATCTGATTGATAGGGTTATATCCCTTTTCCTCTAATGAAGAATGAACTTTCAACATTACCTGCTTGACTTCCTGTTCCATTGATTCTTCTGGAAAATTAAATTTCATCGTTTGATCAAATGAACTCATGACCAGCACCTCGCTTTCAGAAATAAGGAGATGTGCGAACAAGCTCATCTCCAATTTCTCTTTATTATAACATGTTTTGGTGAATTAATTAAATGGATTTAACATAATCATACACAGAAAGTAGTGCTTCATCAAGTTTTGAAGCTTCTTTTGCTCCTGCCATCGCCATATCCGGACGACCGCCACCTTTACCACCACAAGCTTCTGCAACCATTTTAACGATATTTCCAGCATGGTAATTGCCACCAACTAATTCTTTTGATACTCCAGCACATAGCATAACCTTATCGCCATCCACTGCTCCAAGAACGATAACAGCCTTTGGCATTTTCGCCTTCAAATCATCCATCATCTGACGCAGTTGGTTATTGTCTTTTGCTTCTACCTTTGTAGAAAGAACTGTGACATCTCCAATTGTTTGTGCTGCATCAACAATTGCCCCAGCCTGAGCATTGGCAATTTTTTGAGATAATGCTTCATTGTCACGTTGTAATTCTTTGTAGTCACCTTGTAAGGCTTGTACTTTTGTTACGATATCTTTAGGATTTGCTTTTAACAATGCTGCTGCATCATTTAAAAGAGCTTCTTCTTCTTTGACTACTTCATAAGCCACTTTACCTGTAACAGCTTCAATACGACGAGTACCCGCACCAATTCCACCTTCTGAAACAATTTTAAAGAAACCAATTTCAGAAGAACGTTTTACATGGATACCACCGCATAGCTCGATGGAATAGTCTCCGATTGAAACGACACGTACAACATCGCCATATTTTTCGCCGAATAAAGCCATTGCACCCATTACTTTCGCTTTATCGATGGCCATTTCTTCAATAACGACCTCTATATCATCCCACACTTTTTCATTTACAATACGTTCAATTTGCTGTAATTCCTCTTTAGTCACTTGACCAAAGTGAGAGAAGTCAAAGCGTAAACGATCAGGGCCTACATATGATCCAGCTTGGTTGACATGATCACCTAATACATCTTTTAACGCACGTTGCATAATATGTGTCGCTGTATGGTTTTTAATAATTAAATTGCGATCATCACGATTAACAATTGCTTGGACAGCATCTTCCACATGCATTTCACCTGATTCAACAACTACTGTATGGAGTGGCTGACCATTTGGTGCCTTTTGAACATCCTTTACTACAGCGGTGAAGCTATCATTAGAAATGATACCGCTATCGGCAATTTGACCACCCATTTCAGCATAGAATGGTGTTTGAGCTAAAATAACTAAAGCTTCTTGGCCTTCAGATGCTACTTTTTCTACTTGACCATTCACAATCATTGCAGCAATTTCAGTTTTAGCTACTAATGTGTCAAAGCCAACAAATTCGCTGGCAACCGTTAAGTTTGCTAATACTTCATTTTGTACTTGCATAGAGTCAACATCTTGACGAGCTGCACGCGCACGTTCACGTTGTTCCTCCATCGCCGTTTCGAAGCCTTCATGATCGACTTTCATTCCTACTTCTTCTGCATATTCTTCCGTTAACTCGATTGGGAAACCGTAAGTATCATATAAACGGAAAGCATCTGCTCCTGGGATAAAATCATGACCAGCCGCTTTTTGTGATTCTGCTACTTCATTAAAAATTGCAAGACCACCATCTAATGTTTCATGGAAACGAATTTCTTCATTCTTAATAACACGTTGAATAAATTCACTTTTTTCCGTTACCTCTGGATAGAAGCCTTCCATGATTTTGCCCACTGTTGGGACCAATTCAAACATAAATGGTTTCTCAATACCAATTTGTTTTGCATAGCGTACAGCACGACGTAGTAAGCGGCGTAATACATAGCCACGGCCTTCGTTTGAAGGAAGGGCACCGTCACCAATAGCAAACGCTACCGTACGAATGTGGTCTGCAATAACTTTAAATGGCGTATTTATATCTTCTTCAGAGCCAAAGATTTCATTTAAATCTACTTCACTTGGGCGTTTGTATTTACGGTTGGCAAATTCCTCAATTTTTTCAATGATAGGCATGAATAAATCCGTATCGAAATTCGTTGGTACATTTTGAACCACGGAGACAATACGTTCTAGTCCCATACCAGTATCAATATTTTGCTTTGGCAGTGGTGTATACGTACCATCAGGATTATGGTTGAATTGAGAGAACACTAGGTTCCAAATTTCTAGATAACGTTCATTTTCCCCGCCTGGATACATTTCTGGATCATTTTCGTCTGAGCCATATTCTACGCCGCGGTCATAGAAAATCTCTGAGTTTGGACCAGATGGACCTTCACCAATATCCCAAAAGTTCCCCTCTAAACGAATTAAACGTTCTTCAGGAATACCAATTTCTTGATGCCAAACATCATATGCTTCCTGATCTTCAGGATGGATAGTGATAGATAGTAATTCAGGATTAAAGCCCATCCACTTTTTATCCGTTAAAAATTCCCAAGCATAATGAATAGCTTCTTTTTTGAAGTAATCCCCAATAGAAAAGTTTCCTAGCATTTCAAAGAAAGTATGATGACGCGCCGTTTTACCTACATTTTCAATATCGTTAGTACGAATTGATTTTTGTGCATTTGTAATTCGAGGGTTGTCAGGAATAACACGACCGTCAAAATACGGTTTAAGTGTAGCAACACCTGAGTTAATCCAAAGTAGGGATGGATCATTGATTGGCACTAGAGGCGCAGACGGTTCATGGTGATGCCCCTTTTCTTTAAAAAATTCCAAATACATTTGACGAATATCTACTGCTTTCATTGGATAAATTCCTCCTAGTTTATATTGTAAAATCACGATATGAATCAGACCTTGACGCCCTATCTATTCCCTGCAAACAAATATTGGTACCAACCACTATAATTGGAATTATTTTACTAAATGAAAATAAAAAAGCCCTCATCCCCAAAAAGGGACGAGGACTTATCATCTGTCTCGCGGTACCACCCTAGTTGTAAGTAAACATTCTTACTTACCTCTTTAGCACTTGTAACGTCAGTGAACGGCAGGGATTAACTGCACTCCGGAGTAGCTTTCGGTATTTGCACTGTGAGGATTTTTTCAGCCAAGAAATCCCTTTCTTCTACACGTGCAATTACGTACTTTTTCCATCGTCGTGTTTACTTTTTCTAACGAAATTATAAGAAAAATCTATTCACCTGTCAATTGGCACTACTACGACAAATCATAACTAAGCAATCATTCTTCTGAAGTATGCCCACATTCCCCATGTAAATAACACTAAAAAGGCACTCAGCGCAATCGTAGTAATAGGTGAATCTTGATAAGGTAATGGTACATTCATGCCAAAGAAGCTAGTAATAACAGTTAAAGGCAACATAATTGTAGAAATAACGGTTAATAAGTTCAGCTTTTCAATAGACTTGCCACTAATAATCGAGTAATACGTATCTAATGTGCTGTTGACTAAGTCTCGATACGTTTCAGTGGAGTCGACAATCCGCTCAAGATGATCATTTAAATCCTTATAGAAAGGGATATTTTCCTCTTGTATATCAAATTTCCATTGGCCATTAATTGTAGAAAAAATTCTTCGTTGTGGCATGATAGCCTGACGAATTAAAATAATTGTTCGTTTTAAAGAAAGGAATTCTTCTGTTACTACTTTCGGTTGATAATCATAAACTTCTTCTTCTAGCTCATCAATCCGTGCTCGAATTCGCTCTAATACAGGGAAATACTCATCTGTAATTCCATCAATAATCGTATGCAATAAAAAATCAGTGCCTTTTTCCAAATATTTCGCACTATTTAAACAAACTTGTTCTATATGGCCAAGCCATTGTAATTTTTGTTTATGGACCGTAACAATATAATTGGGTCCCATAAAAATATTTAACTCGACCGTTGTAATTTCATTGTTACTTTTTTCATTGTAGATAGGTGCATGGAAAACGAAAAATTTATAATCCCCATAAC
Organism: Lysinibacillus sp. GbtcB16; assembly: GCF_019091145.1. NCBI lineage: Bacteria > Bacillati > Bacillota > Bacilli > Caryophanales > Bacillaceae > Lysinibacillus > Lysinibacillus sp. GbtcB16. Next base: position 399,589 of record NZ_JAGXJV010000002.1, on the reverse strand, counting down.
TATCCATTTTCGGGCGTGAGCCTTCATGTAAGCAATCTTCCACTGCTAGTGGATGAAAGCCAAATACATCTGCTATATTATTTAATTCATTATGACTATACGCATATAAATCCACCCATAATAAATCCTCGCTATGAATGGGAAGTCGTAAATCATTCATATTGAAATCGTGTTGAACTGTTTTGCTATTGTGATTGAAATAGTGAATTTTAATCATGATACTTCACCTCGTGTTTTATTATAAAAAGTAACAAAAGGTCATTTTTTAAAACCTTCTGTCGGTGCCGGCGATAAGAAACGACGGCTGTCTCCATAAATGCTGACTACCTACCTCATACTTACTCGGTTCAGGACTACTATCCATTTCTCATCACCTTCCTTTCATAACAAAAACACGCCTTCTAGGAATGAAGGCGTGTTGAATACACATATCAAAAAAACAGCAAAAAAACTTTGCATATTTGTTACCTTCAAACGTTGAGTTTTAGCACTATGCGGCATAGGAAATTATCCAGCTACGTTAAAAAACACCTTATTTCGATGATTTCTGTTGACCCATTGGCGTCTCTCGACATTTTTGGGTAGTAGCGTATCTCCACATAGGAGCCTCACCTAACGAAGGGAGTCTTATTTTTTTATTCCTGTACATAATAACGGATAGTTTCACAACTGTCAAACTTTTAATCAATCATTTTTCAAAAAGTCTTCTACTCTTTGTACTAAATGATCGCGCTTATACGATTGATAGAGTAGGCTTGACAGACGAACAGGATCGCCAAAGAAAAATCGTTCATACAGCGTTTGCCTTGTGCCAAAATTACTCATCGTTAAATCCCAAGCTAAACGGAATTTTTTAACTCGTTCCTCCCCTTTGTCTTGAAATGATTGCAGATAATGATCAAGATCCCCATCATCCGTTGCAAAAGCTTTTGCACTCGGTATGGACATTAATCCACTTGCTCCAAGTAGCTGGATGATATCTGTAAAGGTAGGATATACTTTCGGGAAAATATGAATAGCGACCTGTAATGTCGATAGGTCTGGTCTTATAAAGCCAAAGGAATCCCTTTGTGCCTCAATTTCTGATTTTAATTGCAGTGCTTTCATCGTTTCTAATGCTACGATGACATCTACCACTTTTTGATGGACATGCTGGTAATCCCCGATATTTATGGTATCCACAATCGTTTGTACAACCCCTAGGATGAATTCGGTCTTAGCAATTTGACGTGACAGCACATGATGCAATGTATACGCTTGGAAGCCACTAACATTCATAAATTGATTGGCTACTTCAACATTTTCATAATAAAATACACGCTCCCATGGAACAACTACATCATCAAAAACAACAATCGCATCCATTTCTTCAAAGCGTGCACTTAAAGGATGATCAAACCTAGAATCTCCTCCGACAAAAGATTGCCGACATAAAAACTTTAAGCCCTTTGTGTTACTCGGTATAGAAAAGCCAAAACCTTTTCCTTCATCATAGCCATTTGTTGATAGAACAAGAAGTTCATCCGTTATTCCTCCCTGTGTGGCTAGTAATCTAGCTCCTTTAATGACTAAGCCCTCGCCCGTTTTTGCAACAATTTTAGCAGCTATCGTTACTTCTTCATCCTCATAGTAATAACGCTTGCGGTTTACTTGCGGCTCTATAAAGGTATGTGTCATGGAAATATCATTCTCACGGGCATATTCATAAAACTTCAGCAAATGGTCTGGAAAACAATTTGGCTTATCTTTCAAAAAGTTCGATGCTGATGCCAAAGCCATCAATGTCGTATTCATGTAGTCAGGACTTCTTCCCATCAAACCGTTTGTTTGTAAAGCCCATTCTCTTGCGGCCAAACGTCTTTTTACTAGATCCTCGGGACTCATGACTTGAAGGAAAGACATGCCGACTCTCTCTTTGCTAGTTGGCGATTCATATGTCATTTTTTCAAGATATGCTTCTTGATGTTGTAGATCAAAAAGCTTTGCCTGACTTTGCATGATTCCCTTAAATGCAGGATGTTCTGACACCTTGCCCGTCACAACTTCCCCATCAATTGAAATATACGTATTTAAAGCATCGATACGTTCCATATACTGCTGTCCTGTCATTATTGGCATGTTGTCACTCCTAAACATTTCCTATGTTTTTGTACTTATGTAGTATATGAAATGTCCAAATATTAGGTGACGATACAGCGTATTAGAAAACCCGATTAGGAAGAATCTAATCGGGTACAATCGTTACTTTTCCAAAAAATCATAGGGGGAGACATCATCCATACCAATCATTGGATGAATATAAGGAGCTGTTTCTACTGTTAATTTAGGGTCCTCGATAGCCGCTTCTTGCACAACCTCTTGTTTTACTGGAACTGCCTCGACTTCAACAATGACTTCGTCGACATCCATTGGATTTAATCGAGCGCGCAACGAAGTAAAACGCTGTAAATCGTCTGTACGCTGCAAACCATCTGCCAGGACATCGGGTTCCCCACATAAAATCAAAAAGTTTTTCGCTCTTGTAATACCTGTGTACAAAAGATTACGCCGCAGCATTTTAGAATACCCTTTGACAACAGGCATAATGACGGTTTGAAACTCTGAACCTTGAGATTTATGAATGGAGCAACAATAAGCTAGTGTCAATTGATTGAGGTCACTTCGTTGATAGGTCACTTCAATGCCATCAAAGGAGACAATCAGTAAATCTTGTTTTTCTACTGTCTCTTTTGCCTTAATAATACTAATGACTTCTCCCATATCACCATTAAAAACATTACTTTCAGGCTGATTGACGAGCTGCAGAACTTTATCCTTTATTCGATATGTTACGTCCCCAAAGACAAGTTCCTTTCTTGTCCCTGTATCATTAGGATTAATAAGCTCTTGAATCATTTTATTTAAATTATCAATGCCAGCAGGACCTTTATACATCGGAGCTAATACTTGTATATTACGAATTTCTTGCCCCTTAGCAACAGCACTTTTTACTACCTGTGTCACAACATTTCCTACCTGATCGACGGATGATTTAATAAACGAGCGATCAGTAGTTTTCGATGTTAAATCTTTCGGAATGGTTCCTTTTTTGATTTGATGGGCTAGTTCAATAATTGTAGAGCCCTCTGCTTGTCGGTAAACATCTGTCAATTCCACCGTTGGAAGCTGCTTGGATGCTAATAAATCCTTCAACACCTGTCCTGGTCCTACAGGCGGTAATTGGTCCTGGTCCCCTACAAAGACAACCTGTACATCCTCATGTAAAGCTTTTAATAATTGATGAGCAAGCCACGTATCCACCATTGACATTTCATCTACAATAATAAGCTTACCTGTGACCTCTCGTTCAGTCTCTTCTTCTTTTTCTTGACCAGTAAAGCCGAGTAAACGATGAATAGTCATAGCTGGTAGTTCAGTCGATTCAGCTAAGCGCTTCGCAGCTCGCCCAGTGGGTGCACAAAGGATAATAGGAAAAGGCTCCTCTTTTTGAGCATATTCTTTTGGATTTAATGATAAGCCATGAAGCTTCGCATAAACTTCAACAACCCCACGTACAACAGTCGTTTTACCCGTACCAGGTCCACCTGTTAAAATCATTACGGCTGAATTTAAAGCCTGTTCAATGGCATTTGCTTGTGTTTCAGCATAAGTCACATGGAGTAGTTCCTCAGTTTCACCAATCGCTTTACGAATCTCATCTTTGCTAAAATGCTCAGCCTTGCTATTTCGTTCAACAAGCGTCAATATTTTAGAAGCAATTCCCACCTCAGAAAAATAAAGAGAGGGTAAATATAATCTTGTTTCTTCCCCACAAATTTTGCCTTCTTCTCGTAGCTCGATACATGCTTTTGAGATGTCTTCAAACGGAATTTCCTGACGTTGGCTTTGTTCAAGCATTTCCTTTACAAGTGGTAGAACATGCTCCGCATCTAGATAAACATGCCCGTCAGATAGTGCAGCCGTATTTAAAACATGGAAAATCGCTGCTTTGACACGGTCAGGATGTTTTCCGGTAATGCCTAATTTGGCACCAAGCTCATCTGCTCGAAAGAACCCTACCCCTTCCACATCTTCTATTAAGCGATATGGGTTTTCAGTTAGTAATTCAATGGCTTCAGTTCGATAGGTTTGATATATTTTCATTCCAAGCTGTGGACCAAAGCCCCATTCATTTAGCTGGATCATTACCCGTTCTAAACCAAGATTTTGCTCAATCGTGCGATGGATCACTTCTTTTTTTTCAGATGATAAACGTGGAACAGCATCCAGTGCACTCGGATCTTCTAAAATAAGACGTAATGCATTAGCACCTAGTTTTTCAACAATGGTTTCAGCCGTTTTTTTCCCGATTCCTACAAATAAGTCACTAGATAAATAATGAATAATTCCTTGTTCAGTAGCGGGTACCTCTTTTGTAAATGTCTCGATTTGGAATTGTGCACCATATTTAGGATGCTGTTTCAATATACCTGTAAAGCGGTATTGCTCATCCATTTGTAACGGTGGAAAATAGCCAACAACAATAATTTCTTTATCTTCATACTGTAAGTTTGTCTCTTGAATTTTCACTCGTATAATGGAATACATATTTTGTGTGTTATGAAAAATAGAGACAATCGGACGTCCGAGAATAAAAAATTTATTGAGTTCAAATAAATCGAGATGATCTGTCATATTCGGTCCGCCCTTTCTAATTGTTTTCAATCTTTTTATTTTACCATAGACCTTTCGAAATATCGTTGATAAAAATATTTCCTCTTTATTATTTTTACATTATTTCGACAAATGACAATTCTCAGCTTTTATCCATATTTCCATGCTATGATAAATAGAATTAGTGGCACGGAAGGATCGTGAAGTTATTGGAATTTAGACCTTGCATCGATTTACATGAAGGCAAAGTAAAACAAATTGTAGGGAGTACTTTAGGTACTACCAATCAAACAGTCGTTGAGAATTTTATTTCTAGTTATGATTCTAGCTACTATGCACAAATGTTTGCACAGGATGACTTAACAGGTGGACACGTCATCATGCTTGGTCAGGGAAATGAAGATGCTGCTCTAGCTGCTTTAGCTACATTTCCACAAGGCTTACAAGTCGGTGGTAGCATTACTGCTGCAAATGCCCAAAAATATATTGATGCTGGTGCCTCACATGTGATTGTCACTTCCTATATCTTTCATGATGGCAAGCTAGATTTAGAACGTTTACAACATTTAAACAAATTGATTGGTAAAGAACATCTTGTCATTGATCTCAGCTGCAAAATGCGAGACGGTAAGTGGTTTGTCATGACGGATAAATGGACAAAATTTAGTCACTTCGAAGTTAATGCGGCCTCTATTCAAGATATTGAGAATTATTGTGATGAACTGTTAATTCACGCAGTCGATGTGGAAGGAAAAAAAGGTGGGATGCAGGAAAGCTTGGTACGAGATCTTGCAGCCTGGACCTCCATCCCAACCACCTATGCAGGAGGCATTCGTTCAATAGAAGACTTAGAAAAGTTTAACCAAATAGCCAACGGAAAGCTTCATATCACAATCGGGAGTGCTCTCTCTATTTTTGGAGGAGAGCTGCCCTATACAGATGTCGTGAAATATTGTAAAAAAGGCGGGATTATGTGAACCTCATTTATAAAGATTATGTTTTTCCATTTCAAGAAACAAATTTGGAACGTATCATTGATGGCAAGTATTTCAAAGTAAATAAAAAAGATCATTCGCTTGCCATTCATGTTCAACTTGATAATGAACAAATGCTACTAGAGTTTTCTAAATCGTTAAAGGCAACTTGTGGTTTCCTACGCGATCAAGAAACAGAGCCGTATATAGGAACCTCTATTGACTTACAAATATTTGTGGATGAGTTTAATAAACGGTATAACTTAAATGCTGAAATTATTAGTTAACACAAAGGGGTAGTTTTCTCCCCTTTGTTTGCAACAATACTCCCCCTCCTTCACCTTTTACAATCCATTTTAGCCTTTTTGAAACCTTTTACCTCTTATGTGAGTTATATATGATGTAGAAAGGTTTTATCCTTATGAAAAACTATCCTAACATTTAAACCTTGCCAATCTTTGGCTGCTATTTTATTGAGATGAAGGACTATTCTACATAGAATGAGAAGTGGAACATCATTAAGTGTCCACAGACATAAGGGAAAGGATTTTTTTAATATGAAAACCGAACTCGAAGTAAACTCTTTAAAATCATTTCAAACGGAGTTAACACGCTTCTTTTTAGCTTATAAATTTGCTTTACAGGAAGTGGAAACGAAAATTAATATTTTGCAAGAGGAATTTAAGCTTATTCATGAATATAATCCCATTGAGCATATTTCAACACGCGTAAAGTCACCGAAAAGCATTTTAACAAAGATGTTAAAAAAGGAACTTCCTCCAACGATGGAGGACGTACGCGAAAACATTCGTGACATTGCAGGTGCTCGCATTACTTGTTCATTTGTCGAGGATATTTATAAAGTTAGTGCCATGTTGCAGGCACAGCATGACATTGAGGTTGTAGAGGTGAAGGACTATATTGCTAGTCCTAAAGAAAATGGCTATCAAAGCTTACACCTTATTATAAAAATCCCTATTTTCATGTCAGATCATATGGAGAAGGTCTATACAGAGATTCAAATCAGGACCATTGCGATGGACTTTTGGGCCAGCCTGGAACATAAAATTTATTATAAATATAATAAAGAAGTGCCAGAACATATTCGTGTTGAATTAAAAGAAGCGGCACTACAAGCTGCTGAGTTAGATCGAAAAATGGAGCGACTCAATAAAGAGATTAATATATTAAAGGAAAATGAGGCCGAGCCCACTTTATTAGATAGTACACCTATATCACAGCTAGCTAAATATTTTGCACAACTTCCAAACCTGAATCATCATGATTAAATCCTCTTGAACAAAAAATCCACCTTGCTCCAGCAAAAATATCGGCCTGGAACAAAGTGGATTTTCATTCATATTTAAGCCTTGTCTTTGGATTTCGTCACAATAAAGAAAGATAAAATAAGGGCACAAATGGCAAATACTAAAGTTGTTATATATACATAGCTTACACCATTCGCAATGGTTCCCTTCAAAAAGCTTATTTCTTCTAGACTAAAGCCGCCTTTTGCAAATTCACCATTAAGCTGAATTTCACCTTTACCTAATGAAGCCATTTTCTCACTCGTGGCAAGGTTAAAAACCATACCAAATAGCGCTGCACCTACCGCTTGACTAAATGTATTGGTAAAGGAATTGAGGCCAATTGAAATACCCAGTTGCTTTGGATTAGCCACCTTTTGAATGGAAATCATCAACATTGGCATAATAAAGCCCATACCAAGCCCGATTAATGAAGAGCCAAGATACACGCTTAAATCACTAGAGCCTGAGGATAGTCTAGCCAGCATAATCGTTCCCGTAACTAATAAAATCGTCCCCATTTGGATAATTCGTTTATTCGTTAAACGTCCGATTAAATAGCCTGCTGCAATGGAATTCATCGTCCAGAAAATGGACATGGGTGTTAGAAGTAGGCCAGCTTGCGTGGCATTTTTTCCAAGAACACTTTGCGCATATATCGGAATATAGACCGTCACACCAATGACAATTGACATCGTACTTAATGTGAGTGAATTAATCACCATGAGACGACCATTTTTAAATAATGTTAATGGAATAATCGGCTCTTCTGCACGGAGCTCCACCCATATAAAAACGCCTAAAAATACAGCTGCAACGGCATACATCATGAGCGATTGACTCGATAACCATGCTTGTGTCTTACTGTTTTCAATAATGACATATAAGAGCGAAACCATTCCGACCGTAAATAGGCCAGCACCTAAATAATCAATTTTCCGCTTCACTGCCTCAAGCTGTTCTTTATAATGTTTAACAATAAGATAGATAGAAGCTAAACCAAATGGTACATTAATGAAAAAGATAAAGTGCCATGATACTTGGTCAACAATAAAACCTCCAAAAAGTGGACCAACTACGCCTGATACGCCCCATACCATGCTTAAATAGCTTTGTCCTTTAGCACGTGCTTTTTCAGTCGTAAATAGTTCACCAACCATCGTTAATGTAATTGGTAAAATAGAGCCTGCACCTATCCCTTGGATCGCACGAAAGACAATTAATTGTTCCATTGACTGTGCTAACCCACATAACATGGAACCTAATAAGAAAATAATAATACCCGTAATAATCATTCGTTTACGCCCAAATAAATCGGCTAGCTTACCAAAAATAATCGCAGCGATAGCAGAGGCTAATAAATAAGCAGAATAAATCCAGCTTATTAAGTCTACGCCTAATAAATCTGCCGTTATACTTGGAATAGCTGTACTAACAATCGTTCCTTCAATTGCCGCAAGCGCTGTTACAAGTAATAGTGCCATAAATACTTTATTCATCGTGTCACCTATTCCTTTCCTGCATGACATACACTAACAAATTTAACCTAAAAATAAAAGAGGATAGGATAATTTTTATACAAAATATCAAATGACCATAAAAATTCAATCCACAATCCATCGACATCCTACTATAGAACTGCATAAAAAAGCAGCAAGTTCAGCCAATCACACTTGCTGCTTTTATCTATTAGTTAAATCGCTGAGCAATCATATCATAAATATAACGAGCTTGATCGTATTCTGGCTGTAAGGTAAAGGCCTGTTTTAAATGATACATTGCATCCTCTGTTTGCTCTGTAGACACTGCATACAGTACACCTAAATTATAGTGGGCATCTGCATTGTTCCAGTCCTGTTCAATTAAAAGATCCAGCTCCTTCTTCCCTTGCTCAAACATCTCTAATGCACATAGCACAATTGCATAGGCTAATCGAATCTGTGCATCTTCCGGAACAATTTCCACGGCTCTTTGTAAATAAGGCAATGCTAATTTTGGATTCTCCATACGCTCAAAGCATTTCCCCATCATATAGTACACATCTGCGCCTTCGATATGATGCTTAAGTGCTTGTTCATAAAGCTTTACAGCCTCAGCATAGCGTTCCCCATTGTAATAAAGGTTTGCTAAGCCATAATAAGCTGTAGCTGCTGTCTCATCCACTGTAATTGCCTTTTGGAAAAAACGCTCTGCACGTTCTGTATCCTCTAAGACTGCTAATAAATTGCCGAAGTTTACATAACCAATAGCATTTTCTGGCTCAGCTTCTATCGCCTTTGTAAATAGTTGTGCAGCCTCTTCATAACGCTTATCTTGAAATGCTTGAATGCCCTGTTCATTATAATTCATTATTTCTTCACCTCTATGTAGCGAAAGACTGCTTCCATGAAGCCATATGGCAATAAAAGCAGTCTTAGCGCAAGTTATCCAACATATGTTAGTTTTTCATTACTTTTAAAAACTTCATCAATCGTTCCGCCACCAATACATTCTTCTCCATCATAGAGAACAACTGCTTGTCCTGGAGTGATAGCACGGACAGGCTCTGCAAATGTAATATGAGTACGACCATCTGCTAATATTTCAACTTCTACTGGTGTATCCGTTTGACGATAACGGAATTTCGCCGTACAAGAAAATTTCCCAGGCAATTTTTTTGTCGAAGTATAGTTCATTTTTACAGCAGATAATGAAGTAGAATATAAATGCTCATTGTCAAAACCTTGTCCAACAAGTAGAACGTTACGCTCTAAGTCTTTCCCTAATACAAACCACGGCTCACCATCTCCACCAATACCAAGACCATGTCTTTGCCCAAGAGTATAATACATTAAACCATCATGTTTTCCCATGACAATGCCATCCATTGTTTCCATATTGCCAGGTTGAGCTGGTAAAAATTGACTTAAAAATTCTTTAAAATTACGTTCCCCAATGAAACAAATCCCTGTAGAATCTTTTTTCTTCGCTGTTGCCAATCCTGCTTCTTCAGCAATTTTACGCACTTCTTTTTTCTCAATATCGCCAATTGGGAACATAACATGTGCCAATTGCTCCTGTGATAGTTGATTTAAAAAGTATGTTTGGTCTTTGTTATTATCCACACCGCGTAACATTTGCACTTCTCCATCACCGCTACGATCGATACGTGCATAATGACCTGTTGCTAAATAATCAGCGCCAAGGCTCATCGCATGCTCTAAAAACGCTTTAAATTTAATCTCTTTGTTGCACATTACATCAGGATTTGGTGTACGTCCTGCTTTATATTCTTCTAAAAAGTATGTGAAAACTTTATCCCAGTATTGTTTCTCAAAATTTACAGCATAATAGGGGATGCCGATTTGATTACATACTTTTATGACATCATCATAATCTTCTGTTGCTGTACAAACACCATTTTCGTCAGTATCATCCCAGTTTTTCATAAAGATCCCGATTACTTCATACCCTTGTTGTTTTAACAAATATGCAGCCACCGACGAATCTACCCCACCAGACATGCCGACAACAACGCGAATTTGAGAGGGGTCACGTGTTTCTTTCATTGTGGTCACCTTTTCTTTTATCTATTTACAGTTAATGCTTCATAAATTGTAGAAACCTAACATGTTCTTCATAAATTATCTTTTAGCTAGTTTTTTCACTATTTGTGCTGTTTTTTCAGCTGCGTCACGAATATCTTTTTCCGTTAAATCCTGTCCAAAGCTAAATCGGATCGAGTTTCGTAATTCCTCTGTACCTTGCCCAAACATCGCTACTAACACATGCGATGGATCAATCGACCCAGCGGTACATGCAGAACCACTAGATACACAGATTCCTGCCATATCAAGATTCACTAAAAATGATTCTACTTCCATGCCCTCAAAGCTAATATTTAAAACATGTGGCAATGACTGCTCTTCATCACCATTAACATGGAACGCTAATTTTTCCTGTGAAAATACATCCAGCATAATTTGCTTAAAGTGATTGTATAGTGAACGCTTTTCTTCACGCAACTTATTTGCAACTTGCACAGCCGTCGCAAAGCCAATAATTGCTGGTATATTTTCAGTTCCTGCACGACGTTTTTTTTCTTGTGCACCGCCTAATGCATAAGTAGCTAAAGGTGTTCCAGCCTTTTGGAAAAGGAACCCAACCCCTTTAGGCCCATTAATTTTATGAGCGGACACACTCAATAAATCTACTTTTAATTGAGCCACATCAATTTGTTCTAAACCATATGCTTGAACGGCATCTGTATGGAAGGTAGCTTGATGTCCTTGTAATAGCTCACCAATTTCTGCAATAGGCTGAATAGTACCCACTTCATTATTCCCATACATAATTGTCACTAAAATCGTATCATCACGAAGTGCTTTTTGGACATCCTCTACAGCTACACGCCCCGCCTTATCCACGGGTAAATAAGTCACATCAAAGCCATCTCGTTCAAGTTTCTCACATGTATGTAACACCGCATGATGCTCTACTTGTGTTGTAATAATGTGCTTTCCCTCTTTAGCTCGTGCATAGACAGTCCCCAGAATGGCCGTATTATCAGCTTCAGTACCCCCACTTGTAAAGATTATTTCTCCCGCATGAGCACCAATAGACTTGGCTAAAATGTCGCGAGCATCATCAAGATATTTGCGCGCCTCTCGACCTGCCCCATGGATACTGGATGCATTGCCAAATACGTGTTGCATAGCAGACGTCATCGCTTCTATAACTTGGCCATTCATCGGTGATGTGGCAGCATGATCGAGATAGATATATGAATTCATGTTGAAAACTCCTTTTTAATAAAAAACGCTGGAACCCACATTATTTATCATAATTTTATGAAAAACATTCCGCATGAAATTCAATACAAACAGCTAAGTATTTTGATTTCACCGTTTATTTTTCAACTCAACTATGATACGTATGGGGAGCAGCGCTTTAGCTTAAACATTTTAAATATAGAACATATAGCCTTCTGCTACATTTTCTTCTGTGTATTGTGCTAAATCTTCAATTGTTGTTGTATCTAACACATTTTTTACTGCGTCACGAATGCGCAACCATAACTCGCGTTGTGGTGCTTCCTCGTTTTCAATACCCTCTACTGGTTGAATTGGCCCTTCTAGTACACTAATAACATGGGCTGCAGAAATTTCGCTCGGTGGGTTTGCTAGCATATAACCACCATAAGCGCCACGTACACTTTTTACTAAGCCTGAATTACGAAGTGGTGACACTAATTGCTCTAAATACGCCTCTGAAAGCTCCTTTTCAGCAGCAATTTTACGTAAAGGAATAGGACCCTCTCCGTAATGCTTTGCTAATTCAATCATAATCGTAAGCCCGTAACGGCCCTTTGTTGAAATTTTCATTTTATCACCCTCAATTAGTCTAGTCAAAATTACTACCAACAGTATATCATAATCTCCTCTTGATGAACTCGGAAATACACCTAGAAGGATATGATATACTAAATACTGCGATTCAACATTGTTCAACGATCCACTAGTAGCGCTGAATTTTAGTGCAAAAAAATGGATAAATAAAAAATGACAACGACTGAAAGGGGGATTTATTTTGCACAATGAACCACTTGCTTTTCGAATGCGTCCTTTAACACTTGATGAGATTGTAGGTCATCAAGATTTTATTGGTCCAAACACTGCTCTATATAAAATGATTCAAAATGAACATGTCCCTTCCATGTTGCTCTATGGAGAACCCGGCATCGGCAAAACCTCTATTGCAAATGCAATTGCAGGAAGCTCTCAGCTCCCTTTCTTTGCACTCAACGCGACACGAGCTGGCAAAAAAGATGTAGAAGATATTGTCCAAGAAGCTAGAATCTCGGGAAAAGTTCTACTTTTTTTAGATGAAATTCATCGCTTCAATAAATTACAGCAAGACACTTTGCTACCACATGTGGAAAATGGCTCGATTGTCTTAATCGGTGCAACAACGGAAAATCCTTACCACGATGTCAATCCAGCGATTCGATCTCGCTGTGGTGAGATTTATCAACTTAAACGATTAACGAAGGAAAATCTAATGGAGCTTGTAGAAAAAGCACTTGCAGATGAAAAACGAGGTTTAGGTAAATATCATTTCGTCTTAACACCTTCACAAATTGAGCATATTGCAGAGGCAGCTAATGGAGATGCACGAAAGGCATTAACGTTACTTGAATCCATTTACTACGCAAGTGATGAAGTAGAGGGACAAACGATTGCAGCCGACCATATTATTGATCACTTAATTAGTCGAATTGGTGTTTATGGTGATAAAAAGGGCTCACATTTTTATAATTTACTTTCTGCCTTGCAGAAGTCTGTCCGTGGCAGTGATACGAATGCCGCACTATATTATTTAGCACATTTATTAGAAACTGGTGATTTAGTGGCTGTCAGCAGACGTTTACTTGTCATGGCTTATGAAGATATTGGCCTTGCCAACCCTGAGGTGGGTCCGCATATGCTGGCCGCGATACAGGCAGCAGAACGTCTTGGATTACCAGAGGCACGCATCCCACTTGCAAGTGCAGTTATTGAAATGTGTTTAGCATCAAAATCTAATTCAGCTATCCTGGCAATCGATGACGCGATAAAGGCGATTCATGATGGTAAAACGGGTGATATACCTCATCATTTGCGTGATGCTCACTACGCTGGGGCAACAGATTTAGGTCATGTTGGATATCAATATCCTCATAACACACCCATCGGAACATTCGGCGGCTGGGTAGATCAGCAATACTTACCTGATGAACTGGTAGGAACCGAGTTTTATAAACCTGTTATTGCTGGTGAGGAAAAACGTATGGCTAGTATCTATGAAAAACTTAAATCTTTTCATCAAAATATAAAGTAGCTTTCCTAGAGCAAAGTCATTACTTCTACCATTAGAAGAGACTTTGCTTTTTTTAGCGATACCATAAAAAAAGAACCCACGAAACTTTAATGGGCAAATACATCCACTTTCCAACACATACCACGGTTGAAAAACTAGAAATAATTACAAAAGTTCACGCAGATTCCTATTATATAGTCTATTTTCAGACAATAGAGTGTCTTCCACTGTCTAGATATTCAATTCATGATCAACAAATAATTTAAACTGTTGAAGACATTGCTTCACATCACCATTTTGTACAAGTACTTCATTGCGCAACGTAGTCACTTTTTCTTTATCCTCTACGACTTCAGCCATGAGGGCAAAAATATCTGTTAATAATTGCTCATTTTCCTCTTGATCGATACTAGGTAAAGAAGTAGCAGCAATATGTAATAACTTCTCGATTTTGTCTGGCGTCTTTTGTAAAGCATTAGATGAATAGAACGTTGAAGCCGCTAAAAAATAACATAACTTGGCACTACAGTCGATAAACAAATGCCAATACGTATTTGCACTAGGAATCTCCCCTGCCCGATGATCGATATATTCCTTATAAAAAGTTGTCACTTGTATATATAAAGGATTTAATTCTCGCATCGCTTTCGGATAATTATCAGATGTGTCTAAGTAATCAAATACAATGGCATTCATTTTCTCTTGAAGCTTGACAATATCTAAATGATCTCGAATAATTTGAATTTCCATTTTCCCACTCTCCCATTTGTCATTTGTTGATTCCGCATTTTATGGCTATTTTTGATTAGCTCAAAGCATCCCAAACAAACTGATCGATTATCTATTGGAATTATTCAAATTATAGCAATAAACCAATTAGAGTAGTGGAGACATGAAAAAAATAAGACAATTTCGTGAATTAATAGCATTTTATGCACATAAGAAGAACTATTTTGGTAAAATTATACCCTTTGTACATACTCGTCAAATAACGCTTGTTCCATAGTTCGATCAACAATTTCCACAATACTTCCCTGGACATATTTTTTAATACGTTTATTAGGGATATAAAAATAAGCATTGTTTTTTATTAACCATTCACTTAATGTTAGGTCGCTATCAGCTTGTTGATTCGTTAATATTTTTTTATGGCGCAAAATATCGGCCATTTTATAAAAGCCATCTGACAATTCATAGGCAGATACATCAAAATTAAAAATGGGGCTTACAACCTGTCCAATATCATAAATATGTATCGTTTGCTTTTCTTCATCTATAGCTAACTCAACAGTGCTTATTTCATCGAAAAGATTTAAACCTCTATACTCCATTTGATAAATTTTATCCATCTGTATACGCCTCCTTTTTATAACGGTCTAATTGTAACATAGAAAAAGTAGCCCCCCCTAAAAACAATAAAAGGCGGCTACTTCTATGAATTTGATTCATCATGCTGTTTTGTGAAATCCTATAGACTAATAACCTTGTACGCGTGTGATTTTCACATCTTTTAAGATCGTATTAACAACCCAGCTTGCTGCAATTAAACCAGCTACTGAAGGCACAAAGGCATTGGAGGAAGGCGGCATTTTCGCTTTCCGAATTGCAGCATCCGGCTTCCCTACATGTTCAACAACATCTGGACGTACGACAATCGGACTTTCATCTGAAAATACAACTGTCACACCTTTATGAATACCTTCTTTACGTAACTTTGTACGGATAATTTTTGCTAGTGGATCTGTGTGTGTTTTAGAAATATCTGCTATTTGGAAGCGAGTAGGGTCCATCTTATTCGCTGCACCCATACTAGCAATAATAGGAATATTACGCTTTAAGCATTCTTTCATAATATGAATTTTATACATGACTGTATCACTTGCATCGATTACATAATCAATGCCTTGTGCAAAAAATTCTTCATACGTTTCTTCCGTATAAAACATATGCATATCAATGACTTCACAGTCAGGATTAATATCTGCAATGCGCTCTTTCATAATAGCTGATTTAGATTGCCCAACTGTAGATAGGTACGCCACTAATTGTCTGTTCACATTAGTAATATCTACATTATCCTTATCGACTAATATAATTCGGCCGATACCACTTCGTGCACATGCTTCAGCAGCAAATGAACCGACACCACCTACACCCAGAATAGCAACCGTTGTATTTTTTAATTTTTCGAGACCCTCTGTTCCTATAGCGAGCTCGTTACGTGAAAATTGATGTAACATCCTGACACTCTCCATCTATGAAATTTTATTAGTAAACCTAGTTAAATACTAAGATAAAATCAAAACCTATATTACATTTTATCATGTTATTCATCAAGTTAAAATTATAAAGAAAAAAATAGAGCAATTGAATCGATTCAATTGCTCTATGCTTCATTATACATAATTTTTTTGAAAGGTCTCAACAAAAGAACTACTAAACTGGACATTCGTTTGTTGAAGGGCCGCAATAACAGCTCCTCCTATTGGGGGTAATGCAGGGGTCTTAAAACGGAACGGTAATGTCTCCTCCATTGCCATCGCTTGAAGCCTTGGAACAAAATAATTTTCATGCGTAAACACGCCCCCACATAGGACGACAGGCACTTCTTCTTGCCCCCACACCATTCGTAAATAACATGCTTTAATGGCCTTAAAATAGTTTTGACAGGCTTCTTCAATGATTCTCTTAGCTACTAGATCACCATCTTCAGCCGCTGCAACAATATAAGCACTCAATGGCGCGATAACTGTGCGTGGATGCTCTTCTCCATAAACAGAGGCGATTAATTGTGGCACATGTTCTACAGAGAAATGTTTCAGCACAGCTTCTGTCAATATAGTACTTGGAGCTCTGCCATCATAGCTTTGTAGCACAGCCTTTAGTAGCTGGACGCCTAAATCATAGCCGCTTCCTTCATCATCAAAAAGATACCCCCAGCCACCTACTCGATGAAAATGCTGCTGCTTATCATATCCCATCGTTATAGCGCCTGTCCCCGCGATTTGCACAATTCCTGCCTTTCCAAGTGTACCCGCATAAAGAGCGATCAACGCATCATTATCGACTGTAATGGACGCGGAGCTACATACATATTGCCGCAATATAGATTCTACGATGCTCTCGGCTTGAAGCTCCTTGACACCCGCCATACCCGCAAAGCAGCTGCTAATCTCTGCCACTATTTGATGGTTTTGTTGCTGCAGGCTTTGCATGATTGAATGGATGGTTGCTTCGAAATATGGTTGATCCATAGCTGTAGGGTTACTGCGTGTCGTTTGGATTTGGGCAAAGCATTGACCTTTTTCATCACAAATAACCGCCGTCGTTTTTGTGCCACCACCATCAATGGCTAAAACATACATAACACCATATCCTTTCTCATAAAGAAAAAGAGATTGATGACTCAATCCCTTCCTCTCTTATTTTCATTTCGTAAACCCAAATGACGACCACGGTTGAATGTGTGCTAGTAAAAACTGTTCCTCTTCCACAACAGTTGCAACAACATTACTTGACCCAGCATTCGGAATTTCCTTTCGTACAATTTGTAGCTCACCTTTATAACGAACATCCAAATTATTATCGATCGTGACATCGCCCACCTTTAATGGTCGTGTATCGTGTACAGGAAAATCCCCATTTTTATATTTCACGCGAGATTGTGTACTCCGAATCACATATTCAGATACATCCCCTCGATTAAAATGTGGTTCCTTATAAAGGATTGTTTCCTCTAAAATACTGGTGTCAGCTGACTGAACAAGTTTTAATTCAAGCTTCTGGCGATTTAATTGCCCTAAAGCTTGTATTTCTTCCTCCGATGCATACATATTACCAATGATGCAATCATCGATTAACCCAGTGTGCCATAAATCTTTTGCTTGCACCGTAATAGGAAGGTGACGGTGCTCCTCCAATGTTGGTAAACCTTGTTCCGTTACTTCCCATGGCCCAAACTTACCATACTGTGAGGAAATCATCGCAGCCGTTCGTATATTGTTTGCTTTAAACTGTCGTGAGGTTTGTAAAAAATGCTGACGAGATAAGCCTGTAAATTGTCTTGGATAAAAATTATGACAGCCGATAATATTTTCTTTATTCGGACGGTAGGATAAAATGTTGTCTACATATTTCGTACCATTGCTTATATTTAATTCAATTTTTAGATTACTTTCATCAAGTGACATGAATGCTTCTTCCTGACCTGAGAAACCCATGTCTAAACGTAATGCCGCCAAATGATAATGCTCTTTCAAATACCCTATATCTCTATAGGTTAAATTTAGCTCTTGAAAAACGGCTGGCGCTATATCAGCAGAGATGTCAAACCCTAACTGCTGTGCAAATTGATTAATTTGCTGTAATTTCTGCCGTTCTTCTTCCTGCTTTAATGACATCAAACATGTAAAAATACGATCAAAACCGTTGTCATGAGCGAGCTGAACATAGCGCTTCATTTCGTCTAATGTACTATGCTGTGGATATAGCGAAATACCTAATCTCTTCACTTCAAACCCTCCGTTAGTAAACGCTTATACTTCTACCTTTTGACCTTCTGATTGGGCTACAGTTGATTCATTCTGTGCCGCTAAAGCAGCTTTTTGCTCGTTTTGCTTCGCCATGCGATTTGCCATAGACAGGAATGGCAGGTAAATGCATATAGCTACTACGATTAATACGATACTTAATACTGCTCCACGCCAAGATTGTGTTACTAAGAAACCATTAATAATCGGTGGTGTCGTCCATGGGACCGCAATTGTTGCTGCAGGCACAAACCCCCATTTTGTTGCAAAGAATGCAATCGTCACATTGACCATTGGTGTTAAAATAAATGGTACAAATAAAACTGGATTTAATACAATTGGTAAACCAAATAATAATGGCTCGTTAATATTAAATAATCCAGGTGCAGCTGATAGCTTACCTACTGTATTGTACTGTTTATTTTTTCGAGCGATAATGAAGATGGCAATAATTAAGGCAATCGTTGTACCTGAACCACCCATATTAATAAATGCATCAAAGAACGGTTTATTAATAATATACGGTGCTACTTTGCCAGCAGAAATAGCTGCAACATTCGCATCGATTGCTTGAAGATTAATGGATTGCATAAATGGCTCGATAATATTCGCGCCATGTATACCAAATGACCATAAAAACGTAGGAATGAAAGCTAAAATAAGACCAGCTACCCATGTATTTGTTAAGCCCATAAATGGCTCTTGTATTGATGAATAAAACGATCCAATAATATCTGGTACATCAAAGCCAGCCGAAATGATCGTTCGAACTAATGCAAATAATCCAATCGTAATAATTGCAGGCAGTAAAGCAGCAAAAGATTTGGATACAGCCGATGGTACTCCCGCAGGCATTTTAATTAATAGTTTAGAGTTGCCAGATAATCGCGAGAATAACTCTGCGGAAATCAAGGCCGTTATGAGGGCAACAAATATTCCTCCCGTACCTGTCGTTAATCCCGTTAAACCACCTTCCCCAAACGTACCAAATGTCATATAACCGGCAAGTCCGATAACCCCTCCAGATAATGCATCCTTGTTATAGCTTTTTGTCAAATGGTAGGCAACGGAAAACGCTAATAATAGTGAGATGATTCCAAATGTTGCGCCCCAGACATTGCCTCCAAACTGTGTCCATGTCTCATGTTTCCAAATGGCATCGAGTGCATTTTGATAAAATTTGATAGGCAAATTATTAATAAGTACAGCCAGTGATCCTACAATCGTCAAAGGCATGATCGTAATAAATCCATCACGAATGGCAACTAAATGACGCTGATTCCCAACCTTAGCAGCAACCGGTACAAATTTTTCTTCTAAAAAACGGAACATTCTCATACACTCCCTTTGCTTTTTATTGTGACATCAAAATTTGATGTTACTCCCCTTTGATTTGTTCATATAATTCAATCATTTCCTGTGCTAGATCACGAAATGTAATAGCGTTCATTAAATGGTCTTGCGCATGAATTAATAACATCGATACTTCGACTTTTTCTCCCCTTGCTTCCTGTGATAATAAACCTGTTTGAGAATGGTGTGCTTCGATTAATGCCTCATTCGCTAATTTAATTTTTTCCTTTGCTGCGTCTATCTGTCCCTTTTTAGCCAATTGTAGAGCTTCCATGCATTCACTTTTTGTATGTCCACTATGAACAATAAGCCCCATAATGGATTCCATTAATGCTGTTTCTTCCATCCCCCTTGAGCCTCCTTTAACCTATTAATTGTAATGCTTGCTGCAAGACTTTTTCGCCATTCATCATGCCGTAATCTGCCATATTAATAACATCGATTGGGAAATCCATGTCCTTGAATTTTGTTTCAAATGAGCCCTTTAAATAGCGTACTTGAGGACCTAATAACAGTACATCAGCTTTTTTAGACGCTAGTACTTTTTCAACCTCGCCTTCTGCAATTGCATAAATATCTGCCTCAATATTTTGCTCCTGTGCAGCTTTTTGCATCTTGGATACTAATAAACTAGTACTCATACCAGCTACACACACTAACATAATATTTTTCATTTCAAACACTCCTTTTTTTCATTTTCCAACAGTGTAATCGCTTACTTATTCTGAGAATAGCACCTATTGGTATATACCACAATATATTTTTTACAGTAATTTTCTTCTTATGAAAGTGTTTACAAAATTGGGCTATTGCACTTTTATTGAAAAATAAACGATTATACTTAACTGGTATAGTCCACAAAAGAATTCAAAAAAATTTTAATTTTACTGACTATTCATTCCTTAAAAATACTCATAAAACGCTGGTTTTTCAGTAGGTAATGCCCACTGCCATTGCTGGATAATCTTCTCTTCTATAGGTTGATTGGCATACATAAGAGCATCTTTTACTGACAGATAGCCAACCATCATGGCAGAAAAAAGATTAATAGGTAATGTTAACATATGCATGTCACTGATCGAATTTGTCTCAATTATTGAGACATGGCCACTTTTATTTATTTGATAAATCTGTTCATTCCAAGGGCAATACTTATCTTCAATACGGACATACAATGTTTCAGCAATATCCTTCCATGGATATTGCTTCATAAATGCATAAGCATCTACTACTCTGACCATCACATCTTGTTTAACTTCCTTTTTAAATTGTGGCTCTTCGAAATAAAAGCCAAATGGCCTATGATTGGAAGTAACCCCTTTCATACTACTGACACTCGCTGCATGTGATGTCATGTAACGCCACATAGCTTGTTCTGCTGAATAATTTGCTACGATAAAATCTTGAATTTCAAACGTACCCTGCTGGATCGTATAACGGATATATCCTTCTAAATGATCCTCGTTAAAATAGGCAGCAAAATGACTATCAGGGCTCCTTCTTTCAATTCTTTTCCACCATGCATCATCACGGATCATGCCACCATTTTGAGCAATAGCCATTGCTTGATGAAATTCCTTGATTTTTTCGAAAAGCTTCGAGTCTGGCCATTCAAAGCTCATCCGTTTGACGACCTCTAATTGCTTCCCAAAAGAAGGGAACATCGATTGTGGTATTGTGTAATATAATTTCTCAAAGAACAACTCCCATCCGAAATGACGATAGAAGGACACAGAAAATGGTGCTAACACAGAAATGGTTTGCCCATTTTCACGCATACTTTGTAGAGCTTCTGTCATCAGTTTTTTTATTATTCCCTGCTGACGATACTCAGGATAGGTAGCGACAAACCCTATGCCCCCCATCTTGTAGCTAATACCATGCACGGTCATATTGAGTGGTAGAATTAATAGCTGCCCCACTACCTTTTTGGCATCATAAGCACCTAGTGTTGCACTATGCTCAATCCAATAGTGAAAATCCTCTCTACGTGGCCCAGTATATTTATTTGGAAAACAATAATCTCTTAATTGATGGATCTGCCCATAATCGTTTGGTGAGACGATACGAATGTCCATATAACCACCCCTTTTAGAACTGAATATTCTTATAATTAAATAGCTATGAATCTGTTAAAGGAGATTCGACTGCAGTGGCTTGTAAATCAACCACTGCTAGAATCCTTAAAGCATTTCCCCTATTTCCTTTGATACCATAATATCTGTTATTGTTTGAAATAATTTTTCAACATCTGGTCCATCCGCTGATATTTCCACTACACTTCCGGGTTTAACCCCTAATGACATAACACCCATAATAGACTTTAAATTTACGGCCTTCTCTTGAAAAGTTAAGGTAATATCACTTTCGAATGGTGTAACCGCAGTGACTAGTAAGGCAGCGGGTCTTGCATGTATTCCTTCGGGTGTAGTAATTTTATACATTTTCTTCATTCATAACGCCTCCATTTTCATGTGAAATCTATTCGATCTTGATAATTGGCAATCATTATCTCATTATGTGACCAATCGGAGTCTACATTATTGCTAACAAAAATGGGCAGCTCGGTTGAAGTCTTGGCAATTTCCTCAATAACTTCGCTGAATAAAGCATTCAATAGCAGCGAACCGATAACTGTCGATGCAGGGGCATATTGCATGTTATGAGCATGTGCATGTAGAACACCATCACCAATAGGTATATGGGTGTTAATAACGAGATCTACCACTTCTTCCAGTCGTAGTCCACAATGATGACGTGTTGCCTGCTCTCTATAATCAAGTGATTGGAGAGATAGGACAAATACGTTTGCATGTTTGGCTAATAAAGCTGCATCAATCGGTGCTAAATTTCTACCAGAAGTTGAAATCACAATGCAAATATCATTTTCACGAAAGTCAAATTGCTCTTTATGTTGTTCAATAATTGCTGGGTCCTTTTCGTTAATAGAAGAGGCTATGGCTCCTGCATGTAATGCTAGAGGTTCAATAAAAATCGGACGTACAGGTACTAAACCTCCCGCACGATAAAAGGCCTCCTGTGCTAATAGCTGTGAATGACCACATCCGAATAATTGGATAATCCCACCTTTTTGAAGGCGTTGCACAATAATTTGTGCCGCTTCCTTTATACAAGCAGACTCCTGCTCCTTCACAACCTGGATCAGCTTTTCAATTTCAGAAATATATGCATCCATATAATCACCTTTTTATTTCACTTATAAATTTGTAACGATCCGCACGATACGTACTACGTACAAGCTCAAATGGCCGACCGTCAGATAGATAACTCGTACGTTTAATAATTAAAACAGGCGCTGTTTGATTAATTTGCAAAAACTTTCCATCCTCTTTCGACACAATCGCTGCTTCCATTTGTTGGACGGCATTACCAATTTTCTGATGGAATTTTGCTTCGATTAATGCATATAATGAGCCCATTATTTGCTTCTCATCCAACTCTGGATATACTTTCACAGGTATATACGTTTTTTCAATCGCCATTGGCTTGGAATCAGCATTTCTTATTCGCACGACAAAAAACACTTCTTCTCCGGGCTCCATCATTAAATCCCTTGCAATATCCACTGGCGGTATAATTTTTTCAAAACGTAATACTTTACTACTCGGTTCCATTCCTCTTGCTCGCATATCCTCAGTAAAACTTGTTAAGCCTTTTAACGGTTGCTCTAATTTTGGATTGGCAACATAGGTACCTCTTCCTTTTTCTCGATATAGCAAACCGCTATTTACGAGATTGGTAATGGATTGACGGACAGTCATTCTACTAACATCAAACTGTGCAGAAAGCTCTCGTTCTGAAGGTATTGTTTCACCAATTTTGTACTCTTCTAAATAAATTCGTTGTTTAATAATCTCTTCTATTTGTATATAGATAGGTATATGAGAATTTTTCTCTAACAATTCTTGCACCTTCCTTATCGCCTCATTTATGATTTCTCAAATACAACTTTACCTCGACAAATAGTTTTTTGCACATTTAATTTTTGATCAAGCAATACAAAATCTGCATCAAAACCTTCTTTGATTCGCCCCTTCTTAGACAACCTTAACTGCTCTGCGGCATTTGTAGAGGACATGGCGACTATTTCTTGCAGTGAACATTTTGTAACAGTCTTCATATTTTTTACTGCCTGTTCCATCGTTAAAATACTGCCAGCTAATGCACCATTTGCTAAATGAGCACCTTTTTCACTCACAGACACTGTTTGCCCGCCTAAATCATATTCGCCATACTGTAACCCTTTCGCGCGCATCGCATCCGTAATAAGAATAATGCCCTTTGCACCTTTCAAACGATAAGCCAACATGACTGATTGAGGATGACTATGCACAAAATCAACAATAAGTTCAACCTTAATCTTGTCATCTAGTAAAGCTCCACCGACTACACCAGGGTCACGATGATGAAAAGGCCGCATTTGATTGTATAAATGAGTGGCCTGATTTACTCCTAAAGCTACTGCTTTATGGACTTCATCAATTGAAGCGTCAGAGTGACCAATAGATGGAATGACCTGATAGTCTCTTAGTGCTTCAAGAAATGTAAAGCCACCCTCTATTTCTGGTGCTATCGTAATTTGTCTTATTTGATGGTTACTAATATTTTGCCAATGGGCAAATTGCTTAATCGTAGGACTAATCATGTAAGCTACTGGCTGAGCACCAGCGCGAATTTTCGAAACAAATGGACCTTCCACATGTATACCCAATACATTCGCTTCGCCTTCATGACGTTGGAATTCCGCTACATTCAATAAAGCGCTTTCAATTTTACCAACGGATTGTGTCATTGTCGTAGCAAGAAAACTTGTAACACCTTCTTGCACTAAAGAGCGAGCCATCGCATGTAAAGACTGTTGAGTAGCATCCATCGTATCATGGCCTGCTGATCCATGAATATGCATATCAATATAACCTGGGAGCAGAAACCAATCCTGATCTGTACCATCTATATAGTGAGCTGCCTCGATATTTAAGTTACAGCCTATTTGAGCAATTTCCCCGTCCTGAATAAAGAGATCACCCTCAAATGGTTTCCCCTCAGGATTAATCATTGTGACATGGGAGATTAATAGCGTATCCTTCAAAATTTCACCTCCAGCTAAATTTTTAAAGCTTCGATGAATTTTCACCATTTCTTATAAGGTATAGTTGTCTATACCAATTATATGCTCATTTTCCAAAAATAAAAAGCTATTTTTTCTATTTTCTAAATTTTTCATACATTATTTTGTCCTTTGAAATAGTTCCGTATATAAAAGCTAAGACACGTGAGAGGTTGATATATTCATTTGCACATAAAAAAGGAGCTTTTTTATAAGCTCCTTTTCAATCCTATGTATAGGACGAATCCCAATTGTGCCGTAATGCCAAGAAACATTCGTTTTGAACCCGCAATTTGCAGGGGGGTGCCTGCTTTGCAGCTTTAAACGTCCCGCTCCGCTAGGGGCATGTTTGCGACCACAAAATGAAGGCTCCCGATTCGATAGTGTTCGGTCAAAACTGTGAAGTAGAATTAGCAGGTAGACAAACACATCAGGATTCGTATTACAGTTATCATAGCACCACTTTTCTGATAATTCAAACGATTTTATCTAATAATCTATAATTTCTTGAGAAAACGCAAAAAATACCTAGATTCCCAACAATTTTTGCTAGGAAATCCAGGTATTTTGCATTATAAATTATTTTCTAAAAGGTTTAATTGCCAAGCTTAACTCGCTAAGTTGCTCAGAAGATACTTCACTTGGTGCCTCTGTCATTAAGCAGCTTGCACTTGCTGTTTTCGGGAAGGCAATTGTATCACGTAAATTGTGACGGCCTGCTAATAGCATCACAAAGCGATCAAGACCAAATGCAAGTCCAGCATGTGGTGGCACGCCATATTCAAATGCTTCTAATAAGAAACCAAATTGGGCTTGAGCTTCTTCTTCGGAGAAACCAAGTAATTCAAACATTTTTTCTTGTAGGTCACGTTCATAAATACGCAGTGAACCACCACCAAGCTCATAGCCGTTTAATACGATATCATATGCCTGTGCACGAACAGCTGCTGGATCTGTATCCATTAACGGAATATCCTCGTCAAACGGGCGTGTAAATGGATGGTGAGCTGCATAATAACGACCGTCCTCCTCGGAGTATTCAAATAATGGCCAGTCTGTAATCCATAGGAATGCAAATTGTGATTCGTCGATTAATTCTAAGTCTTGACCTAATTTCGTACGAAGTGCCCCTAAAGAAGCCGCTACAACGGATGCTTTATCAGCAACGAATACTAGAATATCGCCAACTTCTGCACCCATTCGTTCGATTAATGCTGCCGCTAACGCCTCATCGAAGAATTTTGCGATAGGGCCATTTAAGCCTTCCTCTGTTACCTTTAACCAAGCAAGACCTTTAGCTCCGTAAATACCCACAAACTTAGTTAGTTCATCCATGTCTTTACGAGAGTATTTGTCAGCTGCACCTTTAATATTGATACTTTTAACTTGTTTTCCTTGTGCCACTGTATCAGCGAACACTTTGAAACCACAGCCTTCAAAAACATCATTTAAAGCTACTAATTCTAATCCAAAGCGTACATCTGGTTTATCAGAACCATAACGATCCATTGCTTCTTGGTATTTCATACGTTGGAATGGTGCAGGAATATCAATCCCTTTTACTTCTTTCATGACTGCTTGGATTAATCGCTCGTTCATTTCTAAAACTTCTTCTTGTGTTAAGAAGCTTGTTTCAATGTCCACCTGTGTAAACTCAGGTTGACGGTCAGCACGTAAGTCCTCATCACGGAAGCAACGTGCAATTTGGAAATACTTCTCAAAGCCAGCAACCATTAATAATTGTTTAAATAGCTGAGGTGATTGTGGTAAAGCATAAAATTCACCTTCATGGACACGTGATGGTACTAAATAGTCACGAGCACCCTCTGGCGTTGATTTTGTTAAAATCGGAGTTTCAACCTCTAGGAAGCCTTCGTTTTGTAAGAAGTTACGGATTGTACGCGTAACGTCCGAACGCATTTTGAATGTATCGAACATAACTGGACGACGTAGGTCAAGATAACGGTATTTTAAACGAAGATCTTCTGATACGTCTGTGCGATCTTCAATTTGGAATGGTGTAGTTTTTGCTGTATTAATGACGACTAAATTCGTCGCCTCCACCTCGATTTTACCGTTTGGTACATTCGGGTTGATTTGGTCCTCTGTACGTAGGATGACTGTTCCTTCTATTTCAATTACATACTCACTACGCACTTTATCCGCCAATGCATGCGCTTCTGCAACGTCTGGACTAAAGACAACTTGTGTAATACCTGTACGGTCACGTAAATCAATGAAAATTAATCCACCTAGGTCACGACGACGCTGTACCCATCCTTTTAATACGACTTTTTCGCCTTGTAACGTTTCTGAAAGTTCGTTACTAGCATGTGTTCTTGTAGCCATTGTTAAATTCCTCCAAAATATACTCAATTTATGTAGCATTTAACGAGAAATGCCATATCTTTGTTTAGGATTGTTGCGATAAATAATTGACTAACTCTGAAAATGCAACCTTGTGCTGCTCACCAGATTCCATATGTTTTACGGCAGCTGCTTGCTCTTCAAGCTCTGTTTCACCAAGAACAATTGTATACTTGGCCCCTAGACGGTCGGCTGATTTCATTTGGGCTTTCATTTTACGATCTAAATAATCCATCTCTGTTGCAAGGCCCTTTGCACGGAAAGTACTAGTTAACTCTACCGCCTTTTGCTTTGCCTCATCGCCCATGGCAATAATATAAACGTCTAATCCTGAAGCCGTATCTAATTCAACACCTTCTGCTTCAAGCGCTAATAACAAACGTTCAATACTTAAAGCGAAACCAATACCAGGTACATCTGGACCGCCAATTTCTTGCACTAGACCATTGTATCGTCCACCACCACAAAGTGTTGTAATAGCTCCGAAGCCAGATGCCGTTGACATAATTTCGAATGTCGTATGGTTGTAATAATCCAGTCCTCTTACAAGGTTTGGATCAACCTCATACGTAATGCCAAGAGTATCTAAATATGATTTCACTTGAGCAAAATAAGCAGCCGATTCCTCTGTAAGGAACTCTGTTAATGCAGGAGCTGTTTTCATTAATGGGTGCTCACGATCCACCTTACAATCTAAAATACGCAATGGGTTCTTTTGTAAACGATTTTGGCAATCTGAGCAAAATTCATGAATATGTGGCTCAAAATGTTGTAATAAAGCTGTACGGTGCGTATCACGTGTTTCTTTATCACCTAGTGAATTGATCACTAATTTTAAATCCTGTAAGCCCGCTGATTCATAGACATCCATTGCAAGCGCAATGACTTCTGCATCAATTGCAGGATCTGCTGAGCCAATTGCCTCTACACCAAATTGAACAAATTGGCGATAACGACCAGCTTGTTGACGCTCATAGCGGAACATCGGTCCTAAATAAGACAGCTTAACAGGTTGATCTGGAGCGCCAAACATTTTATGTTCCACATACGCACGTACAACACCAGCTGTATTTTCAGGACGTAGTGTTAGTGAACGACCTCCACGATCCTCAAATGTATACATTTCTTTTTGAACAACATCCGTTGTTTCCCCTACACCACGTGCAAATAAATCAGTCTGCTCGAAAATCGGTGTGCGAATTTCGTTGTAGCGATAAACGCGACAAATATCACGAATAATTGCTTCAACCTTCTGCCATTTTTCAGATTGACCTGGCAAAATATCTTGTGTCCCTCTTGGCACTTTAAAACTCATGTAATTCCCTCCTATATTGATTGCCTATGATTGAGCCATTTTCATCGAGACTAGGCGGGTTCTACTTATGTTGAGCGAGGCTCCATCTGACCCTCCTCCAACGTAAGTGGCGGACATTCTCATATTAAGTAAACTGCCTCATTACTAGCATTCCATGTTTTTAGACAACACAAAAAGCTCCCGTCACCTTGCCTATGCAAGGGACGAGAGCTGTATAAGCTTCCGCGGTTCCACCCTAGTTGACACAAATTTTTACATGTGTCCTCCTCGTAATCGGATAACGGCCGATTCCGTTTTTTCCTACTAAGCACTGCTTTTCAGAAAAAAGCCTCTCAAGTGTTATTCACGTTATACATTTTTGTAGGAAAGATTGCAGCCTAAGTCTTTCCTTCTCTGTTCCAATAGAGGTACACGCTACTTGCTTGGTCATAAGCGATTAATCATTTTTCGATTACCCTTTATGTTAGTCACTAGCTAACCCAATGTCAACTATTTTTGTATTTTTCATAAGACAGTAACGAAAATAACAAATTCCATTACCTTTTTACCACGAATTTTTATACAAAAGCATGGTAAAATAGCACAAGGAATAGGAGGAATCTGATGAGGACAAAAATTTTACATAGTATTATCATCTTCGTACTAATAGTAACAATTGCGATTCCAAATAAGAACTTTATTCAAAATGCTTCCGCTGATACGAGTGATCTAAAAGTATCAGGCACGATTCTTCATTTACGTGAGGGTCCTGGATTGTCTTATCCAATTATTACGACTTTAGATGAAGGTGATCCTTTAACATCGATCGCTCGTGAAGGTGATTGGATACAGGTAAAAGCAGGTAGCTATGAAGGCTGGGTAGCATCCTGGCTAACTACCTCTACAAGCACTCAAAAAACCATTGATAAAACTGTTATTTCACAGGTTGACCGTTTAAATATTCGCACTGATCCAGATATTTCTTCAGCTGTTCTTGGACAGCTTTCTACGGGCAACCAAGCAAACCTCCTGGAGGAAAATAATGAATGGGCAAAAATTGATTGGAATGGACTATCCGGTTGGGTTTCTAAGGATTATGTGACGATTAATGACAGTCCTAAAAAAGAAAAAGAGCCAAAAGAGGATTCTGTAGAAGTATCTACAACCACTACACCTATTAATAAAGATACAACCTTTACTATATTGGTGGATGCACTGAATGTTCGTAAAAAACCTGATTTGAATGCAAAAAAAATTGGCACAGTGACAAAGGGACAGGCTTACAAGGTCCTTGCACATGAGCACAATTGGGTACAAATTCAGTATAATGATAAAAAAGCTGGATGGGTTTATAGTTTTTACGGCACTTTTTCAAATAAAGTAAAGAGCACATCTAAATCGTCCTCTTCAAAAGATTTAGAATCCGTTACTATTATTTATAATGGGACAAACTTACGAACTGATGCGTCAACTGCTGCTGAAGTTGTGGAGCGAGTAGACGCTGGTAAAACCTACCCTATTGTCGGCGTAAAAAATGATTTTTACGAAATTCAATTAGACAAAGAAACAGCGTTTGTTGCGAATTGGGTTGTTACAACGAGCTCCAATAAAACTTCTATCCCACAAAAGGATCAACAAGAGCCTCGTAAAAAGGGAACATTAAATGGATTAACCATTGTTGTAGATGCTGGGCATGGAGGCAATGACCATGGAACAACAGGTCAACGTGGAACAGAAGAAAAAGGGATTACTTTGAAAACAGCTACTCTCCTTGCTTCTAAGCTAAGTGCAGCGGGTGCCAATGTTGTTATGACAAGAGAGTCTGACGAGTATGTGGCATTGCGGAAGCGTGTCTCGATTGCCCATCAGTATGAGGCAGACGCTTTTATTAGTCTTCATTATGATGCTACCGATGATAGCTCTATTAACGGCTTCACATCCTATTATATGAATAGTAATCAAAAAGGGCTTGCAGAGGCAATACATGATGGACTT
Organism: Lysinibacillus sp. GbtcB16; assembly: GCF_019091145.1. Lineage (NCBI taxonomy): Bacteria > Bacillati > Bacillota > Bacilli > Caryophanales > Bacillaceae > Lysinibacillus > Lysinibacillus sp. GbtcB16. Next base: position 369,152 of record NZ_JAGXJV010000002.1, on the reverse strand, counting down.
TCGAGTAAAATTGATTTGAGAGATCGTGGAACCCAACAAGGCAACTATTTAGTACTACGTGAGAATCGACAAAGAGCCGTGCTTATTGAGCTGGGTTACTTAAGTAATGCTAGTGAAGAGCGTGCCATCACCACGGCTAAATTCCGTGAACAGGCTACTCTTGGTATTTATCAAGGCATCTTAAATTACTTTAATGCGAATGAAGAATAATACAAAAAAGCTGTGGAATGATCATCATTTTCCACAGCTTTTTTCATGTTTTAAGAAATACCTAATGCTACTGCAGCTATTAATGCTACACATGCAATCAATGCCCAGCCAAGAATCATCTTCCAAATGAATTTAATCCACTTTTCATATGGAATACCTGCTACGGCTAAATAAGCCATTAATGCAGATGAAGTAGGAATAATGGAGTTTGTTAATGAATCTCCATACTGGAATGCTAAGACTGCTACTTGTCGTTCTAATCCTAATAAATCAGTAATCGGAATCATAATTGGCATAGTTGCTGCCGCCTGTCCACTACCAGATGAAATAAATAAATTTAACAGGGCTTGAATAAACAGCATACCGATTGCACTAATAGCATGCGGTAAATGTCCGATTGTCTCTGATGCTGCATAAACAATCGTATCTATGATTTTCCCTTGCTCTAAAACGACTGTAATAGCACGGGCAAAACCTACGATGAGAGCACCGAATGTTACAGCCTTTGCCCCATCAATAAAGGAGTCGAAAATAGTGCCAGGTTTTAAACCGCCAATTAGGCCAGCAATTAAGCCCATAATTAAAAATGAAGCCGTTAATTGTGTTAAAAACCAATCCCAATTAAAAACACCATAAATATTAAATCCAATGCCACATGCCATTACAATAAAGACTAGCTTATGTTTTCCTGTTAATGAAGGAATATCAATCGCAGATACATTGGATTTAGCCTGTTGTTCAATCTCATAAATCACACTTGCCTGCGGGTTCTTTTTCACCTTAAAAGCATAGCGAGACACATAGAAGATAGCAAAACTTAATACAAAAATATAGACAACTGCACGGAAACCAATCCCCGAGAATAAAGGTACATCTGCTAATGATTGCGCAACGCCAACCGTAAAGGGATTTAGCATTCCCCCAAAAAATCCACTGGCTGCTCCTAGTGTAATCATGGCAGTTCCTGTTACTGCATCAAAGCCCATAGCACGAGCGATTGCTACACCAATTGGTACGAAAATAATCGTTTCTTCCGCCATCCCCATTGTAAAACCACCAACAGAGAATAGAATCATAGAAAGTGGAATTAAGAGCTTTTCTCTACCCTCTAATGCTTTTACACCTTTATAAACACCAGCTTCGATAGCACCTGTCGAACGAATAATGCCAAATACACCACTAACTAAGAAAATATAGAAGATAATTTGAGCACCTTTTTCAAGGCCCATCGGTACTGCTGTAAACATTTCAAAAATGGAAACTGGATTACTGTCAATATGATGATAGCTACCATCCACAACGAGCATACGTCCTTCTGGATCTTCTACTCGGTCAAACTCACCTGCTGGAATAATATAGCTTGCAATACCTGCTAGAAAAATAATAGCAAAAATAATCGTATATGTATGAGGTACTTTCAGCCAACTCTTCTTTTTTACACGCTGTTCATTTTCCAAAATATCACCAACCTATTGATAGATTTTGACACTAGCAAACTCTATCAAAGCCCCCTTTCTGCTTTGTCGCTATATGTCGTTAATTGAAAATAAATATACATTAGTTCAAATTTATTGTAAAGTATTAATTTTCTATTATTTCAGATTTCCCATTTTGTCGTTGCCTTATAAAGCTTTCTAGGACGGCCTTGATGATAAGGGTGCTCCTCCCCTGCCAACGTAAAATAGTTCTGTTCAATTAAACGATTAATAATGCGCTCAGCAGATCTACGTGACAGATTCATATAGTCTGCTAATTCAGCAGCGGAAAAGGGGCGATTATTCGTTACCAACATGAATTGCTTCATAACGTTAATATTTTTAGCACTCATTTTCACTTTTTCAGCAATCTCTAAAATATGTCTATTATTGCTACTTAAGGCTACTTTATTATTATTTTCAAATAATGGTCCATGTAATCGATTCTGTTCATCCACCAAGCACATTATCGTAGAAGTCTCGCTATATTTGGTTGTAAAAAACAAAGCCTGTGATGAATGGGCCTCCGCCTCATGTAAAGAATAGCCATAGCCAACACCCACTCTGAAAATAGTGCCAAATTGTTGTTCATATTGTTCTTTTAGCGAGCGTAAATAAGAAGGTTCAAGCTTTTCAATTACCCCTCTTGTTGAAATAATTAAATAAGGCTCCTGCTGTGCTGGCATGACCTTTGCATGCAAACGAGCGCTTAATGTTTCTAACTTACTTTGAAATACTGGATGAAGGTGTAATAAATTTTCTTGGCAATGAATAGAGACAACGGCAATTTGCGAGGACGCCAATAATTTATGATGATACGCATCTAGGGCTCTAGTAACCGCCGCTGTAAACGTTTGTTTGCTTTCGACCATATACTTCGCAGGTATCCCTAATTGTTCAAGTTCTATAAAAACAGCATGAAGGCTAGTTAGAGCTAATTTAGTCTTTCCAGACTCGTATAACTCCTTATGATATTGAACATAATCAGCCATATTTAAATTTGCTATTTTTTCAGGTTTTTCATGGACCAATGCATAATCTTTTACATGTACATCAGTAGATGCAATTCCTGCCTCCTTCATCACTTGATAAAAGCTACTCATTTTAGGCAAATCTATCGATAATTCGCTCAATTCTACTCGTTCATGATGGTGTAGGGATAATAGCGAAAGGGCTAAAGTCAATTCATCAAAAGGAAGATATGTCGCTTGTATAGATGATGCCTTTATTTTTTCATAGCAATAGTAATAGGGAATGGAGCCAGCAAATAATACAATATCCGATTGAGATGCAGCTTCTTCAATAAAATCCACACACTGTTCAGGATGCGTATATGGAAAATGAATAAATTGTACGTGAGGAAATACTGCGAAATGCTCCTTTATATTATTCCAAAAAAACAAAGAACCTAAAATCGCTACTGTTTGCATAATTTTCAACCTCTCTAATAAATCAAATATTCTAATAATTAAGCTCATTCATTATAACGTAAATATATAAAAAAAGAACCTTCCATCATCGAAGGTTCACACATACTCATTTTTTGGTTGTTTCCAATGTAACCCACACAATTTCCTCCAACTGTATGAAGAATGGTGTACGACTAATCTCTAAAATAATATGGTCAGGTAATATTGATAATAAAATACCTTGTTGAATATTTTTTTCTGTTTGCACTACAATAGCCTGACCAACCATCATTTTAAGAGTTTCGTATAAATATGGATTGGATATACTTCCTATCTGCGCCATGTTCTTGACACTCCCTCCTATAAAACTAACCATACTCTTTAGTATATGAAGGAATGATAGGAAATGTACCATTTATTTTGACTCTAGAAGTATTGTTACTGGTCCATCATTAATAAGTGCAACATCCATCATTGCACCAAAAATGCCTGTCTCCACATGCAAACTGTGTTCCCGTAATGCTTGATTAAAAGCTTCCCACAGCGGCTCTGCTACTTCTGGTCTGGCAGCACTTGTGAAACTTGGACGATTCCCTTTTTTTGCATCCCCATATAACGTAAATTGCGAGACGGATAAAATAGCGCCACCATGCTCTAAAATAGAATGATTCATTTTTCCATCAGCATCTTCCCAAAGGCGTAAATTGGCTACTTTTTTCGCTAAGTATTCAACATCTTCCTGCGTATCTTCATGTGTAATACCAACTAGAAGAACATAGCCACTATCGATGGCTCCTGTGACAGTTCCGTCAACTGTTACAGAAGCTGTTTTACTACGCTGTAATACTACCTTCATACGTCCATAACCCCAATTCTAACTATTGCTTAATTGATAACGCGTTGCACCGAATAAATATCAGGTGTTTGTTTAATTCGCTCCACAACCTTATGCAAATGCGAAATATTTGAAATAGAGATTGTTAAATGAATTGTGGCCATTTTTTCACGATCAGCACGGCCACTTACCGCTAAAATATTTGTTTTAGTTTCACTAACAATTTGCATAATCTCATTTAAAATACCAGGTCGATCAAAAGCAGAAACCTCAATATCCACTGGGTATTCCTTTTTCTCAGGGATGACACCATGCTCCCACTCGACTTCAATTAAACGCTCCTGCTCATCCTCAATTTGAATATTAGGACAGTCTGCACGATGCACGGATACACCACGACCTTTTGTAATAAAGCCAACAATGTCATCTCCTGGAACAGGCGTACAGCAGCGCGAAAGTCGAATGAGCATATTATCAATGCCCTTCACAATGACACCTGATTCCGTACGTTTTTGTGGGATCGGATTTTTCATTTTTTGTTCGATTTTTTCTAAGGCTTCTTCCTGTTCACGCTCTTTTCGGCGTTTTTCAGCTAAGCGATTCACAACCTGTTGTGCCGTTATTCCGCTCACACCAACAGCTGCATATAAGTCCTCTTCATTCGTATAATTAAACTTATCGCATACTCGTTTTAGATTTTCAGCTGACATTGTTTCCTTTAAATCGAAATCCTGTGCACGGATTTCCTTTTCAATCATCTCTTTACCTTTGACAATATTTTCCTCGCGTAAATGACGTTTGAAAAATTGCTTTATTTTATTTTTTGCCTGTGAGGATTGTGCTATTTTCAGCCAATCTCGACTTGGTCCAAAGGATTGCTTAGATGTTAAAATTTCAATGATGTCGCCCGTTTTCAACGGTGTATCAAGCGGCACCATTTTGCCATTAATTTTCGCCCCTATTGTACGATTTCCGACCTCAGAATGGACACGATAGGCGAAATCGATTGGTACTGAACCAGCAGGTAATTCAATGACATCACCTTCAGGAGTAAAGACGTACACCATATCAGAAAACAGATCAAATTTTAAGGATTCCATAAACTCTTCCGCGTTGGAAGACTCATTTTGGAATTCTAATATTTCACGGAACCATGTTAATTTTTGGTCGACATTTTGCTTTTGATGGTCAACCTTCCTACCCTCTTTATACGCCCAGTGTGCCGCAATCCCGTACTCAGCAATCTTATGCATTTCCTTTGTACGAATCTGTACCTCTAATGGATCCCCATACGGGCCAATAACGGTTGTGTGTAAAGATTGATATAGATTTTGTTTTGGCATAGCAATATAATCTTTAAAACGACCTGGCATTGGCTTCCACAACGTATGCACAATCCCTAATACGGCATAGCAATCTTTAATACTATCGACCAATACACGAATGGCTAACAAATCATAAATTTCATTAAACTGTTTCTTTTGTAGCACCATTTTTCGATAAATACTGTAAATATGCTTTGGACGTCCATATACATCTGCATCAATTTCCACTTCATTCAGCTGTGATTTCATTTCAGCCATCACATTGTCTAAATATGCCTCACGCTCATCTCGCTTTTTCTTCATCAAACTGACAATACGATAATATTGCTGTGGGTTTAAATAGCGAAGTGCTGTATCTTCAAGCTCCCATTTGACAGTCGATATTCCAAGACGATGTGCAAGCGGTGCAAAAATTTCTAATGTTTCTTTCGAAATACGTCTCTGCTTTTCGGCAGGCAAATGCTTTAGCGTACGCATATTGTGAAGACGGTCTGCTAGCTTTATTAAAATGACACGGATGTCCTGCGCCATGGCTACAAACATTTTTCGATGATTTTCTGCTTGCTGCGCCTCTTTAGATAAATATTTAATTTTCCCTAATTTTGTAACTCCGTCCACGAGTACTGCTACTTCTTCGCCAAATTCCCGTACCAAATCATCCCGCGTAAAATCTGTATCTTCGACAACATCATGTAAAAAACCTGCCGCTACAGTTTCTGGGTCCATTTGTAATTCAGCTAGAATACCCGCTACTTGTACTGGGTGAATAATATACGGTTCACCAGAGCTACGGAATTGCTCAATATGGGCATCCCTTGCTAATTCATATGCTTTTTTCACGAATGCGACATTTTCATCATTCATGTAGGATTTGACTAACTCAAAAACGTCCTCAGGAGTCAAAATTTGCTCTTTCGCCATAACATGTCCACCTTGCTCGTCAAATTTTTCAGATTAGATATAAACTTAATTGTATAAAATTTTGTAGCCCATTGTAAAGAGACTGTGTCATTTAGTTTAGTTAATCTCGTGAACAGCAGTAAAATTGGAAAAAATATTCTTCTTTTTAATAAAAAAGACCCTCTGCGACGTTATGTCACAAAGAGTCTTTGTTTCGACAAGAGAATTAGTGTAATTGATTGAAAGCTACAGCAATTTTCGCGCCCACTACTGCATTGTTTTTCACTAATGCAATGTTGGCATCAAGGCTTTTACCTTCTGTTAATTCTTTTACTTTACCTAGTAAGAATGGTGTCACGTTTTTACCTTGAATACCATTTTCTTCAGCTTCAGCTAAAGCTTTTTCAATTATATTCGTAATAAACGCATGCTCTAAAGCTTCAGCTTCAGGGATTGGGTTAGCAATAACAGCTCCACCTTTTAAACCTAATGCCCATTTCGCACTTAGCATTTCTGCAATTTCTTGTGGTGTATCAAGTTGGAAGTTTACATCAAATCCACTTTGACGTGTGTAGAATGCAGGTAATTCATCCGTACCATAACCAACTACAGGTACACCTTTTGTTTCAAGATATTCTAATGTAAGGCCGATATCTAAAATAGATTTTGCACCCGCACAAATGACAGCAACATTTGTTTGTGCTAATTCTTCTAAGTCAGCAGAAACATCCATTGTCGTTTCAGCACCACGGTGAACACCACCAATACCACCTGTTACAAAGATTTCAATGCCTGCTAGCTCTGCACAGATCATTGTAGCTGCAACTGTTGTAGCTCCAAGTTTTTTTGTAGCAAGTAAGTAGCCTAGGTCACGGCGTGAAGCTTTAGCAACACCTTGTGCATTACCGAACATTTCAAGCTCTTCATCTGATAAACCAATTTTAATTTTCCCATCAATTAATGCAATTGTTGCAGGTACGGCACCATTATCGCGAATAATTTGCTCAACTTCACGAGCAGTTTGTACGTTTTGTGGGTATGGCATCCCGTGTGAAATAATCGTTGATTCTAAAGCCACGATTGGTAAGCCCTTTGCTTGTCCTGCTTTTACTTCTTCTGATAATACGATAAATTCTTTCATGTTGTTATTCCTCCATTTCACTTTTTAACAAATCTACAGATAATTCAGGTCTCACTGTATAGGGAGATGCTAAGGTATTTTTTGCATTGGTTAACCCTGCATCAAGACATGCCGCAAAGGATTGTCCTGTCAGCCAGCCGTGAATAACAGCACTAACAAAGGCATCTCCAGCACCTGTCACATCTTCAATCTTATCAATTACTTTGGCAGCAAAATGACAAGGCGCAATTGTTGTTGAAGCCGCATATACGCCCTTACTGCCAGCTGTGATAATTACATGCTCAGCACCTAATTGTAGGAGCTGTTCTAATGCTTTTTCATAATGACTCACGTTTTCAATTGTATGTCCTACAATTGTTTCTGCTTCATCCGTGTTACAAATAAACCATGTTACGCCTTGTAATGTTTCAGGTAGTCGATTCATTTTAGGCGAGGATACTGGCACAATGACCAGTGGGATATCGCGAGCAATAGCTACTTGCTGGATATAAGCCACTGTTTCTTTCGGACAATTTAAGTCCAAAATAAAGCAGCCAGCGTTCACAAGCATCGTTTCATGCTTTTTTAACAAGTTAGGCAATAATAAGTCATATACTTCCATATTGGCTACAGCTAGTGCTAGCTCGCCTTGCTCATCCATAATGGCCGTATAAGAACCAGTTGAAGCTTCTGGTAACTGCTCCACATATCGTAGATTCATAAACGATTCTGAAGCATCTTGGATTACTTGCCAATCCGCATCTTTACCAGCTGTTGTGAGCAATGTCACTTGATGGTTTAATCGGCCTAAATTTTCAGCAATATTTCGACCGACACCACCTACACTAAAGGAAGAACTAGCAGGGTTAGATGTTCCAAATTGAACATTGCCCTTCACATGGAATTTTCGGTCTAAGTTAGCTCCACCGATACAAATAATTTCATTTGCCTCGGGTAAAATATAAGCTCGACCTACTATTTTTCCTTCCTTCGTTAAACTAGACACTAAATTAGCAAGTACGGGACGAGATAAATTCATGGCATCCGCCATCTCTTGCTGAGACATAAACGGATTTTGGCGAATTAAAGCAAGCACCGCCTGTTCTCTTTCATTCATAGCATCACCTTTTATTATATTTGTTTACATTATAAACTTTTGTTTGAGTTTTGTCAAAAAAAAGTTGAACCTATCATACAGAGGTTCAACTTTTCATGTTTAGTTCGTTTGTGCTTGCTGAGAAGTTTGTTTTTTGACTATGATAACGAATAGGCTCGCCAATGCACAAAAAGCCCCTGCAAGAAAAAAAGCCCATGTATAGGAATTGAAAAATTTATAAATCAACCCACCACCATATGCAGCGACTGCCGCTCCCGCTTGATGAGAGGCAAAAATCCATCCGTAAATAATACTACTCTTTTGTACGCCAAAAGTTTGTCGGGCAATACTAATCGTAGGTGGCACTGTTGCAATCCAATCAAGGCCATAAAAGATAGTAAAAATAGTTAATAATACAAAGGAGCCCTGTGCCAAAGCATATGGGAGTAAAAGGAGGGAAGCTCCTCTTAATAGATAATACCAAAATAATAACCAACGATTATCAAAGCGATCTGATAGCCAACCAGATGCAGTAGTACCTAGTAAATTAAACACACCCATAAAAGAAAGGAGCGATGCAGCGGTTACTAATGGAATACCAAAGCTAATGCAATAAGAGACAAAATGAGTACCGATTAAACCACTCGTGGAAAGACCGCAAATGAAAAAGCTCCCTGCTAACAGCCAAAATGTTTTGACTTTAACCGCTTCTAATAAGCCATTGAAGGCCATACTAATTGGATTTTTCTTGAGCTGCACATCGGGATTTTCAAATAGCTCATCCTGTCCATAAGGTGTTAAGCCCAAATCCTGCGGTTTGTTTTTGATAAAAATAGCAATCATGATTAACATCACTATACTCAAAAGTAGAATAAAGCCGATTGCCCATCTCCATGAATAGTGGTCAATGATAATAGCAAGCACTGGCAATAAAATAAGCTGACCCGTGGCTGTACTAGCCGTTAAAATCCCTACTGCCAACCCTCTTCTTTTGACGAACCAATGATTGGCTACATAAGGACTGAGCACCGTTAAAAAGAGGCTTGCACCGAGACCAATAATTCCACCCCAAATAATGATTAATTGCCATGATTGATTCATAAAAAATGTTAAAGACATGCCTAACACTAATGTCGACATAGCACTTATCATCATTTTTTTTAAACCTATCACTTCAAGCAAAGCCGCCATAAATGGTCCAGAGATGCCATATAAAAATAAGCTGACGGCAAATGCTAGCCCAATCGTCGACCGATCCCATTGAAACTCCCTTTCTAAAGGATCAATAAACACACCCGATGATGACATCGTAATTCCAGCAACAATAATGGAGAAAAACGTGACCACTAAAATAAACCAACTGTAATGAATCCGCTTCATTATTCCACCTACTTTTCTTGTCAGAGTCACTCTAAAAGCATGTATATACATGTTTTAGAGTATATTCGTCCATTTATATGTATATACATGTATAATGATAGTAACCATTCCATTAGATAGCTGTCAATAAGTATTTTTTCGCGTTTAGGTGTATACTTAAAATTAGTAGAATCCCCTCAAAGGAGTACTGACCATGAAAAATCAACAGAATACTATCGATTACACACAAATATGTGTTTGTGCGAACCTTCGAAAAAAAACAAGGGTCGTGACGCAGTTATATGATAAATTACTTCAGCCTACCGGTTTAAAAGTGACTCAATATTCTATGCTGGCACACATCGACCTTCAACAAGCTGTTTCCATTAGTCGTTTAGGTGAAATTTTATTGCTCGACCAAACGACCGTGACACGTAATATCAATCTATTAAAGCAATATGGCTACGTCGAGTTAAAGCGTGATCCACAGGACGCTCGCACTAAAAATATAATGCTCACTGAAAAAGGGTTAGAAAAGCTGCATGAGGCTGCACCCATTTGGCAAACGATTCAAGATCAAATCATTGATGATATTGGTGTTGAAAAATATGCTGATTTCTATGATACTTTGCGAACAATGCAAAAGATCATTCAGTCCTACGATGAACAATAAAAAAGCGCCCATGTGATGGCGCTTTTTTCTATGCTCTTAATATTGAATAAGAGTTTTAATATTTAAGTCGCCCAGCTTGTCACGACCATTTAATTCTAAAAGTTCAATTAAGAAGGCACAACCTACTACTTGACCACCTAATTGTTCCACTAGACGAACAGTGGCTTCTACCGTACCGCCTGTTGCTAGTAAATCATCACAGATTAGTACCTTTTGACCAGGCTTAATCGCATCATTATGCATAGTTAATGTATCTTTGCCATATTCAAGACCATAGTCTGCACTAATAACCTCACGTGGTAATTTACCCGGTTTGCGAACTGGTGCAAAGCCGATTTCAAGGGCATAGGCAACTGGGCATCCAATAATAAAACCACGTGCTTCAGGACCCACTACAATTTCTGCGCCTAGTTCTTTTGCATATTCTACAATTTGATCTGTTGCATATTTGTATGCTGGTCCATGATCCATAATTGTAGTAATATCTCTGAATGTAATACCCTCTTTCGGCCAGTTTTCAACCGTTGTAACGTATTGCTTTAAATCCATTTTATTGCTCCTCCTACGAAACGTTTTCGTCTAGTCATGTATTCGTTCATCAAACCATTGTTTTAATTCTATATAAGGAGCATAAACAAGCATTTGCTCCATTTCAATCTGTTCTGAACGTTGTTTGTACGACGGTGCCTCGGTCAATGCTTGTTTTGGAGCATCTACGTTGACAGTCGTCAGTCCACTCTCCATTTTAACAAAATCAAGCTCAAAAAACACCTGTGTCATAAATTTTAATGTTTCTAATGGCCATCCAGTATGCTTAGCTATGTCTGCTACATGCATATCAAGTGGAAATGCTGGTCGATTTTTCAAGAATTTATAATACCATGCAAATTGCTCACGGGTAGGTAAAACATTAAAGTATTGTGAATCTGGCATATAAAAATGTGCATAGATGCGTGAAGAGGCCGTCTTCTGTAAAACCTCTTCTAGCTTTTGAATGTTTTCAGGCAAATCTAAAAGGACAATATATTCACTTTGTCCGATGTTTGAAAGAGTAGGATCAACGACTATTATAGGAACATCAATTAACGATTGATAATAGGTCATTGTTGTTGGACGGAAGGCAATAAATGTCGCCTCTTCCTTTGGCACTGTATTGAGCCAGCGAGCCGTTTGACGAATACCACGAATATCAAAAAGCTGCCATTCAGTGGTTTGAACATCTTCAATCATAAATTGAGCTTTTTTACGACCCTGCCACTCGTTAATTTGCAAATCACCAATAAAGGACACTTTTATGCCATACGTTAATTCATCATGTAAATGGCCCTTATGGAAACCAACACTATCTAATTTGTCATAGCCATTCGTTAATTCCATTTTTATATGGTTCTCAGCTGCTCCAATTTTTCGCATCGAAGATATTTCAACATCCTCAAGCACATAAACTGGCTTCGGAAAATCGGTACCAAACGGGCCAAGTGTTGATATTTCTTCAATAGCATCTGCAGAAATTTCATCTAGGCTTAGAGGAATATCAATATGGACCACAGGTGTTAACTGCTCTTCTGTTAAACATGCTCTTGCCTGTGTATCCAAGCGTGACCGTAGTTCATCCACATGCTCAATTGATAAAGTCATCCCCGCTGCCATCGGATGCCCCCCAAAATGAGGTAAAATATCACGGTTTTTGGCCAATTCATTATATAAATGGAAGCCTTCAATGCTTCGTGCAGAGCCTTTTGCTGTACCTTTATCAGGGTCAAGTGAAAGGACAATCGTCGGACGATAATATTGTTCAACAAGACGTGAAGCAACGATTCCTACAACCCCTGCATTCCAGCCTTCTCCTGCTACAACAAGGACTAAAGAATCGCTAATTTTCTCATCTGCTTCAATTAGGGCAATGGCTTCATCCGTTATACTTTTGACAATATCCTTACGCTCGGTATTGCAGGCATTTAGCTGTTTGGCCAATGCTGTTGCCTTTGCGCTATCCTCTGCCATTAATAATTCGACACCTGGCGATGCATCACCGAGACGACCTACTGCATTAAAGCGTGGACCAAAATAAAAGCCAATCGTTTCCTCATTAATTTTCGCTTGCTCCGTACTCGCAATATCACACATGGCTTGTACCCATGGACTAAGAGAACGACGCATTTCCTCTATCCCTCGTTTAACGAGATAACGATTTTCATCCACCAATGGCACCAAATCAGCCACCGTGCCAATCGCAACATATTCTAATAAATGAGTTGGTAGTTCTCCGTATAGAGCATGTGCAAGCTTAAAAGCTACACCTACGCCAGCAAGCTCTCCAAAAGGATAATGCCCTTCTGGTAAACGTGGGTGTAAAATGATATCTGCTGGTGGTAATTCCTCCCCTGGCTCATGGTGATCGGTCACAATGACATCCAGCCCAAGCTCCTTCGCTACACGAATAGGTTCAATCCCTGAAATCCCATTATCCACAGTGATAATTAACTGCACACCCTCCTCATACGCTTCCCGGAAAAGAGCCTCATGTGGCCCATAACCATGAATAAAACGATTCGGTATTTTAAACGATACATCAGCACCAAGATCTAATAGAACATTTAGCATGACCGTCGTGCTTGTCACACCATCGGCATCATAATCGCCATAGACTAAAATTTTCTCTCCATTATCAAGAGCTTGCTCAATGCGTGCCACTGCTTCCGTCATACCGTGCATGAGAAAAGGTTCATGGACATTGGCTTCTGTCATATTTAATAAGCTTTCTGCATCAGCTGTTGTTTCACAGCCTCGCGCTGCTAATATTTTTGCTGCAATCGCAGAAAGTTGTAAGTCATTTTGTAATGCTTGTACAAGTTTTACGTCTGGGCGCTCCACTTGCCATCTTTTTTTCGATAGAATCATTTTCTCACTTCCTTACGAAAGCTATTATACCGAAATTCTACACGATACGCACTATCCGTAAGATTGATAGTTTTATCCAAGTAAGGCTATGTCTCTGCTTCGGCATGCTATCCACTACACAGCAAAAAAGCCCACTCTAGTAAAGAGTAGACTTTTCGTAAATGCCTTTTGAAGCGGCTATTAATGCTTCTATTGCTGCCATCCTGCCTTCATGTAAGGCTGTCACAACGGCACTTCCAACGATGACCCCATCTCCCAACATCCCCATACTTTTCACTTGCTCTGGCGTTGAAATGCCAAATCCTGCTAGTACTGGGATTGGACTTACCTGACGCAAGCTTGCAAAATGTTGTTCTAAATTAGTAGCAAAATTGGACCGTTCCCCCGTAATTCCATTGACAGTGACTGCGTAAACAAATCCTTGGCTTGCAGCAGCAATACGAGCAATTCGTTCAGGAGGACTTGTTAATGATACAAGCTGGATGACATCAATGCTATGTGGATTTAAGGCTTCTCGTAAAATCCCGCTTTCCTCTAATGGCACATCGGGTACGATTATTCCTTTGACTCCTCCAGCTACACAAGCTTGAGCAAAAGCCTCTAAGCCATATGCTAATACTGGATTAAAATAAGTCATGATAACTAATGGGACAGTTATTTCTTCTTTAAATGAAGCGAGAGTTTGTAATACTTTCTTCAACGTTACACCCGCCGCTAATGCACGTTCTCCAGCCCGTTCAATTGTTGGACCATCTGCAACAGGGTCCGTAAAGGGAATGCCTACCTCAATAGCTGTTACACCCAGCTGCTGTAGCTTTATAATCGTTGGCTTGATTGTTTCTAATCCCCCATCGCCTGCCATCATATACGGTATAAAAGCCTTATGTCCTGCAGTCGTTGTCTGGTCAATCGCCTGTTGTAAAGTCGTCATTTCAGATCCCCTCCTAGTGCCGCACGAACCGTGTGTACATCTTTATCCCCTCGGCCAGATAAGCACACCACAATAATGCTGTCACTCGGCATAGTTTTAGCAAGCTTCGCTGTATAAGCAATAGCGTGGGAACTTTCCAGTGCGGGAAGTATGCCCTCTGTTCGACTTAATAATTGTAAGCCTTCTAATGCTTCAGCATCTGTGATAGAGTCAAATTGCGCTCGACCCATCTCATGTAAATAACAATGTTCCGGCCCTTTTCCTGGATAGTCTAATCCTGCTGAAATAGAGTGCGCTTCTTGAACAAAGCCATTTTCATCTTGTAATAAATACATGTATGCACCATGTAATACACCCAATTGTCCACCTGCAATGGCTGCAGCATGCCGCCCCGTTTCAAGACCACTTCCCGCTGCCTCTACACCATATAAGGCAACTGATTCATCGTCAACGAATGGATGAAACATGCCAATTGCATTACTACCGCCACCAATACAAGCTACAACTGCATCTGGTAAACGACCTTCCTTTTGCAAAATTTGTGCCCTTGTTTCTACCCCGATAATTCGCTGAAAGTCCCGAACAATTTTTGGAAATGGATGTGGGCCTAACGCAGAGCCTAAAATATAATGCGTATCCTCTACATTTGTCACCCAGTAGCGCAAAGCAGCATTTACAGCATCCTTTAAAGTTTTTGACCCGCTTTCCACAGACTGAACCTTCGTGCCAAGTAGCTCCATACGGAAAACATTTAACTGCTGACGTTTGATATCTTCTTCGCCCATAAAAACTACACATTCAAGATTTAATAAGGCGCAAGCGGTAGCCGTTGCTACTCCATGTTGCCCTGCTCCTGTCTCCGCAACAATTTTCTTTTTCCCCATTCGTTTGGCAAGAAGGGCCTGGCCGATCGCGTTATTGATTTTATGGGCACCTGTATGATTTAAGTCTTCACGCTTTAAATAGATTTTCGCTCCACCAAGCTTCTTTGTTAAATTTTCTGCTAAATAAAGCGGGGTTTCACGTCCCACATAGTCCTTTAAATAATAGGATAGCTCCTCTGTAAACGCTGCATCTTTTATTGCTTCCTCATAGGCAGTCTCTAATTCTAGCAAGGCTGTCATTAATGTTTCGGGTACAAACCGCCCACCAAATTGGCCGAACCGCCCATCCTTTGTTGGTACACTATTGGCTATCGAAATTGTCATTATCTATGCCCCCTCTTTGCCATTTGTAAAAATGTCCGTATTTTTTTATGATCCTTTATGCCATCTGTTTCTACACCACTGGATACATCCACCATGTGAGGGTCTACATCTGTAATGGCTCCTTCAATATTTTCCGCCTTCAATCCACCAGCTAGTATTAACCTTTCCCGTGGAATTCCCACTTCATCGAGTAAAGTCCAGTCAAAAGTTTGACCACTTCCACCTTTAAAATCAGTCCCAGGGGCATCGAATAAATAATAGTCCACCTGATAATCAGCAGCGGCTTGCACGTCCACTTTTGTCCGTATAGATAATGCTTTTATAGCCGGATAACCTTGTTCTGCAATGAAAGCTGCTGTTTCCTCTCCATGGTATTGCACGTAATCTAAAGGCACTCGCTCAACCGCTTCCTGTAATTCAGCAGGAGTTGGATTGACAAAGACACCAATTTTCAAAACACCTTGTGGCACTTGCTTTGCTAACAGCTGTGCTTCTTCAATAGATACACGGCGTTTACTTGGTGCAAAAACAAAGCCCACAGCATCTGCACCCGCATGAATTGCTGTTTGGATATGTTCTACTTCTTGTAATCCACAAATTTTAACTTTTGTCATACTGAAGTCTCCTCGGTTTGAACTTGTAAACGTCTGAGTGCTAGCCCTACATCTTCGCTCCGCATTAATGCTTCTCCAACAAGAACGCCACTAGCGCCCATAGCCGCCACTTGTTTTGCATCGTCTTGCGACCAAATACCACTTTCACTAATTAATAGATGTTCCTCATCAAACGGAAAGGCTTCTGCAATCTCCTTTGTTCGCTGTAAATTGACCTCAAAAGTACGTAAATCTCGATTATTAACGCCAATCAATTTTGCATCGACTGCAAGGGCCCGTTTGAGCTCCTCACTATCATGTACTTCCACTAAAACCTCTAAGCCTAAGCTCGTTGCATAGCTATATAAATCACGTAAAGCTTCATCCGTCAATGCTGCCACGATCAATAAAATAATTGATGCACCAGCAGCCTTCGCAAATCGAATTTGCACTCGATCCACCATAAAATCTTTACAAAGAAGTGGCTTATCCACTGCACGAGCAACTGCAGCTAAATCTTCAAAGGAACCTTTAAAAAATTCCTTGTCCGTTAATACAGAAATAGCTGCTGCCCCTGCCTGAGCATACACTTTTGCTTGGGCAACCGGGTCAGCACCACCAGCAATTAACCCTTTGGAAGGCGAAGCACGTTTCATTTCAGCAATCACTTGCAATGTGTTTGCTTGCCGTAATGATTGGAATAACGAAGGGCGTTGCTGTTCTGAAAAATTTGCTAAAGGATCAGGCTGCTCTAATAATGCTCCTACCTCTATCCTCTTTTGCTGAAGTATTTTTTGAAGAATATTCATTGTCCAACCTCCACTCCTTTTAATTGATCACTATAAGCTACAACCGTTGCTAATTTTTGTAGGGCTCGCCCACTACTAATACTGTCTTTCGCCATAGCCACACCCTCTTTAATCGTTTCTGCCTGACCATGACCGAATAATCCGATACCGGCATTTAACAATACCGTATCTAAGTAGGCACTCTGCTCCCCAGCCAATAAATTTTTCATAATTACCGCATTTTCATCAGCATTGCCACCGCGAATGGCCTCTAATGGTGCCGAGCGAAGCCCGACATCCTCTGCGCTCAATGAGAATGGAATCAAATCTCCTTTATCTAGTAAAACCAATGTATTTTGCCCTGCTAAGGAAGCCTCATCTAGCCCTTGAGGACCTGATACTACAATGGCACGCTCTCGTCCTAGCATTTGTAGAACAGAAGCATACTCCATGACAAAATGGGGACGATTAATGCCTGTAAATTGTGTTGAAAGGGTTACAGGATTTGTTAAAGGGCCCACTAGATTAAAGATGGTTGGTCGACCCAGTGAACGTCGCACCTCCCCAATCCTTCTTAGTTTAGGATGGACATTCGGTGCATATAAAAAAGCAATGCCCTCTTTCTCCAATAGCTCTACAGTTTGTGGAATTGTCATATCTGTATGAATGCCTAATGCCTCTAAAACGTCCGAGCTGCCAGAGGAAGACGAAATTTTACGATTTCCATGCTTGGCGATTTCAACACCAGCTCCTGCTAGCACGAAAGCAGAGGCAGTGCTGATATTAAAAGTATGAAGACCATCACCACCAGTACCGCAATTATCCATATAATCCCCCTCTTTTACGGGGACATGGCGGGCAAATGACCGCATAGTTGTTGCTAATGCCGCTACTTCATGAGCCGTCTCCCCCTTTATAGATAGGGCTGTTAAAAAGCTTGCGATTTCATCTTTAGGGGTGTCATCCTGAAATATCCATTGCGCCACCTCCAGCATTTCTTCATACAATAAATGCTCCCCTTGCAACACTTTCCGCTGTAAATGTTTCATTCGTTTTGCCCTCCATTATTCGCCAATAACTGTAAATATGCTCGTTCTTCCTCTTCCACCTGCTGTAAAACACTTAATACGTCCGTATATTTTGTAACCGCAATGGTCGATTGCCTATGCATAATTGTCTGTTGCACCACAATGGATTGCCCAGCTAAAGCAAAATCCAACTGCCCATTAAAACCAATGAAGCCGAGAGCTCCGCCAAAAATACCCGCAGGTTGATGCCATTTTTCTAAGTAATGGGTTGCCTGTTCCTTAGGTATCCCTGTAGTTGAATGTGGTGGTAGCATTGCTGCTAATACATCAAGGGCGTGAAGCATCGGCAACAGACGTCCCTCTATTCTAGAAGTCATGTGTAAAGCTTGCTTCGATCTCTCAATACGCATAGCATCAATTACCTGAATGGAATCTCGAAAACAAACAGACTGTAGCTCTTGCTGCACTGCGCTCACAAGGACGGCATGTGATTTTCTAATCTCTAGATGATTGAATAGTTTTCGTTCATTTTCTAAGTCGTCGCTTTTTGTTCCTCCCCGTGGGTATGTTCCCTCTGTTGGGGTTGCAATTACTCGATCTCCTGTTACTCGTATTAGACTGTCAGGAGAAGTTCCAAAAACTACATAATCTTCAAATTCTACATAATACATATAAGCTGCTGGCTTTTTTTTACGGAGCTGTCTATATAACGAAAAAGCGTCTCCTTGAAACTTTGCCATATAGCGCTTCGGTAATACGACTCTTGTCATTTCCCCTTGTAAATTACGTTGAATATTTTGTAGAGCTTTTGTAAATTGATCTTGTGTAGAAGTATCAAGCGTTTGATACTTGTAAGTTGCTTCTTCACTTGCATGCCCCTGTAACAACTGTTGGGCTAAATCCTCCAAGTCAGGCTCTTGTTTTTCCACATCTATATTTGTATGAATCAGTGTCACTTCATCCGTTACATGGTCAAACATAATGATTGTTTCATAGACATGAAAATGAACATCAGGGAGATCCTTTGCATCGGTTGGCAGCATCGATGTTCCTCCATGACCTATATAACCAACGGCACCACCAGAGAACGGAAATTCAGTCGTATTGGAAATGCGTGGCATGAGTCTTTTCAGTAGAGCAAAGAGCTCACCTTTATGGACATAGGTTTTTCCTGTTCGGTAGGAATACTCCTGAATTTCTTGCCCGACACCTTTATATGTTTTTCTTGGATTCGCACCAATAAAGGAAAACCTTTCCGCACCCTCATGCTGGGCTGAACTTTCCAGCATAAATTTATGCTTACCTTGTAAACGTCTAAAAATTAAAATCGGTGTTAAAGAATCGCCATTGATGGTTTTCATTTTTGTTCTTGAACTCGTGGTTTGCATAGCTTTCAATCTCCTTTTTCAAAGATTCCTTTAGCTAATGTCTAGACGAATGAAGAAAAATTGCACTGTTGAATGAAAATAAAAAAATCCCCTGCAAAAAGGATTATTCCTAATTGCAGAGGACGATCATGACCGCGTTGCCACCTCATATTAGAGCATACTGCTCTCACTTTAATGCTTGCTCCTGCTACGTCCATAGCTAATCATTTAGATAGCTATGCCCATATATCGTTCAAGCATTCCCTATAACGTGGGGATTCACGTTCGCTTTTTTAAAGGCGACTCTCATAAGTCCATTCACATAAGCTACAAATCAGTTCTCACCAGCCACTGACTCTCTACATTGCACACTTATGTTACTACTCTTATTCAACAATTTCTCAGCTATTCTCATCTAAACTCAGCTCATCTGTTCTTAGGCTGACCACGCTCCCGTAGCCTTCTACCTTGACCGAACAAAAAGTTAGCCTTAATTCTATGCCAAACAAATATAATTGTCAATGAATTTTGAAGAATCAAGTGATTGACATGGATTTCAGAACCTTTTTATATAGGTATATTACCCTTTTTAAATCCCACAAAAAGGAAATACTACTCCTACTGTTGAAAATTTTCTGAGTATTGACCTTGTAAAAATATCAAGTTATAGTAATTTCAGAACTTTTATTTTTTCTATATAACAAAAGAAGGTAGGAACGTCTATGTCCGTTCGTAAAAAGCTAAATCTGGGCTTCATTTCATTAACATGTTTACTCTTCATTTCAAGCATTGTGAGCTTTCTTCAATTTAAAGCTACGCAAAATGATCTAGAAGAAGTGCTGCAAAATCGTATAGTTCAAATGCAATTAACAGTGAAAATCCAGCAAGAACTCGCATCGCAAGGTTTATTTTTACGTTCCTATATTCTAAATCAAAAGGATGAAACAGCTAAAGCTAATTTAGAGCGCTATGAAAAGCTATTACCAGAATCAGTGAATGAACTTTCTACGCTTGTTCGTTCTGATTACACAAAAAATATCATGCAGCAAATCACAGCACTACAAAAAGATTTACTTACTCATTCCGAAGAGGCGGTCCAAGCCTTCAATAATGGAAATGTAGATTTAGCACTCTCTTACATAAATAATGATGTGACAAAAGATAATAAGGAAATCTTTCAATTGACGAAGGAAATGTTAGAGTATCATAATGAACAGCTTCAAAAGGTTGATGCTGAAGTTAATCAAACGGTTGCACGAGCAATTATTATTTCCATCACGCTACTATTGGCTAGTGTCGTTATTGGCGTATACTTTATGTTTTTTGTTAAAAGGTCGATTGTCCAGCCATTGCGTCAGGCTATTGGAGCGGCTGATACATTAGCACAAGGAGATTTAACGATTGATGAGCTGACTCACCAATCAAAAGATGAAATTGGTACACTAGCCGTGGCCGTCAATACGTTAAAGCAAAATCTAACTGGATTAATGTCAAACATCCAAGATAGTGCCTCCCACCTATCAGCTGTCTCTGAAGAGCTATCTGCTAGCACGGAGGAAGTGACGGCAACATCTGATGATATTGCCCAACGAATTCAAGAAAACTCAACACATATCGTTTCATCCGCTAGTGCTTCACAGCAAAGTGCTGTAGCAATGGACGAAACAGCAGCCGGTGTCCAACGCATTGCAGAAGCGACACTAAGCCTTCATTCCAATGCAGAAAGTATGACTCAGCTCGCACAAACAGGAGGAACAACTATTTCCATAGCGAAAGAACAAATGTCTATCATTTCTGTGGCTACCTCTGAAATTGCTACATTAACCGAAAAATTAAGTAAACAATCAGAAGAAATTGGACAAATTACAACCGTCATCACGGCCATTTCAGAGCAAACAAATTTACTGGCATTAAATGCGGCAATTGAAGCAGCAAGAGCTGGGGAACACGGTAAGGGCTTTGCAGTAGTAGCTGATGAAGTACGTAAACTTGCTGAGGAATCCAATCAGTCTGCCAATCAAATAGTTGCCATTACAAAAGAAATTCTGACAGATACACGCAATGTTGCAGTTGCCGTCGATCATGGACTGGCTTCTGTAAAAGATGGGGTAAATAAAATTCACGAGGCAGGGGATGCTTTCTACTCAATCACATCAGCTGTGACTGCATTTACTGAGCAAATTGAAGAAATCTCTGCTACATCTGAAGAAATTTCCGCCAGTGCTGAACAGGTTGCTGCCTCTGTCACGGAAATAGCTAGTGTGTCAAATCAATCAGCGAGCAATTCACAAATAATTGGTGAGTCTGTTGATGAACAAGTCGCAACAATGCAGCAAGTGAACGCGGTCGCTGAGGAGTTAAGTCAACATGCCCAGCAGCTACAAACATTACTTCAACAATTTAAAATATAAAAATGAAAATCTGCTGCTTTTTAGAAAGCCAGCAGATTTTTTTGCATCATAAAAGCAGGGTATAGAAAACAATTTGTTTTCTACCCCTGCCCATTTAAATTATACAGTAGGTTCGTCTGTACCCCATTGTTTTTTCTCTTTCTTGTGTAGCTGTCCATCTGATTTTTTCATTTCACGAATTTTTAATGAATACCAGATTTGAGCTGCGATACAGATGGAAGAATACATACCTGTAATTAAACCAATCAATAACGCGATCGAGAAGTTTTGAATAGATGGTGCACCGAAAATTAATAAAGCTATAACAACAATAATAACTGTTAGGACTGTATTAACAGAACGTCCCATTGTTTGTCGTAGTGATTTATTTACTATGTTCGCCAATACTTCACGGTCATTAATCGTATCATAACGATCTAAGTTTTCACGCATACGGTCAAAGGTAACAATCGTATCATTAATGGAATAACCAACAATTGTTAACACAGCCGCAATAAATGTAATATCTACTTCTAAACGCATGAAGCTAAAGACGGCAACAATTAAGAATACATCATGCAATAATGAAACAATTGCACCGATACCCATGCGCCACTCAAAGCGAATTGCTACATAAATGATGATTCCAAGTGCTGCAAGTGATAATGCTTTAATGGCATTTTTCACCAATTCCTTACCGACTGTTGGTGATACCGTACTTACAGTAGGCTTATGACCATATTTATCTGTTGTTTCTTTTTGGAATTTTAAAATATCTGCTTGTGATAAATCGGATTTATAACGTACAACTGCAGATGTACTCTTTTCTCCTGAAAGGACAATATCCTCCGAAGGGAAACCGATGCTATCAACAAATTTTGCTACTTCTTCTTGTGTTAATGTTTGTTCTGCTTCAATTTGAATACGTGTACCACTAGAGAAATCAATACCAAGGTTTAGACGGAAAATACCCATAACCACTATCCCAGCCACTAAAATGGCTAAAGAGAATGTATAAAATTTCTTACGGTTGTGAACAAAATCGAAACGATCAAATTTCGTTGATAAATCTAATGTGCCAATGTTTTCATCTAAACTATGTTGTTTAGATTTGGCAATACCATACCATGCTGGATTATTGAAATAGCCACTGTTAACAAGGACTCCTAATAGAACGCGAGAACCCCAAACCGCTGTTAAGAAGCTCAATAAAATACTGATAATTAATGTAGTGGCGAATCCTTTAACAGAGCTTGTCCCGAAGTAAAATAGAACGCCAGCTGCTAATAGAGTCGTCAACTGTGCATCGACAATCGCTGATAAAGATTGTTTAGAGCCGATTTGGAACGCCTGCTTAGCAGAATATCCTACTCGAAGCTCTTCTCGTATACGTTCTGCTGCTAGAATGTTGGCGTCCACAGCCATCCCTATACCGAGTACAATAGCAGCAATACCCGGAAGTGTTAATACGGCGTTAATCCAATCAAATACAACCAAGACTAAGAAAGTGAATACAACAAGTGTAATGATGGATATAAAGCCTGGTAAACGATAGTAAAATAACATGAATAAGAAAATAATTACTACACCGACAATACCTGCAAAAATGGTACTTTTCAGTGCCTCATCACCAAACTGAGCACCAACAGAAGTGGAGTAAATTTCGTCAAGCTTAACAGGTAGTGCCCCTGCATTTAAAATTCCTGATAAATTTTTTGTTTCATCAACAGAGAAATTACCACTTATCATAACGTCTGTAGTATTTAAAGTCTGACTAACTGTTGCTGCTGATGAATAGCGAGGCTTCGCTTTTTGTGATTCCGCTTTATAGGAATCAACACCCTCTTCAAAGTCTAACCATACAACTAATAAATTTTGTCCTACAGGTTTCGCAGCAATTTTACTTGTTACATCTGCAAATTTTTTCGCATCTTTTAATTTTAAAGATACGATTGGGCGATTTTGCTGGTCAAAGGAAGCGCTAGCTCCATTTTCCGTTAAATCATTCCCATCTAATAATAAATTATCATCCACATCACGGAATGTTAAATTCGCAGAAGTAGATAGTAACTTACGTGCCGATTCCTGATCTTCAACACCAGCTAATTGCACACGGATACGGTTTTCTCCCTCAACCTGAATGCTTGGTTCACTAACACCAATCGCATTGACACGGTTACCAAGGGCTGTTGCCGTAGCAGCAACAACTTCCGGCGTGATTTTTTGTCCTTCTTTTAATTCATTTACCTCGTAAAGAACCTCAAACCCGCCTTGTAAGTCAAGACCAAGCTTAATGTCCTTTAAGACGCCGTTTACAGTCGTACTAATTCCAGCTACTAAAAGCACAAGAATTAATAGGAATGCAACTATACGACTTTTTAGTTTCATTGAAAATCCTCCTCGAAATGGTGTAAGGGTTGTCCTTACACCCCAAACAAGTAACTAGCAATACCTTTTGAAACGATTAATCCTCCTTTTCCTTAGAATCATGTTACCTGTGTCTCAAAAAGGTAGCTTCACTTATTTCATTCGTTCATAACGCGCAAGTTTATCTTTGTATTATTAGGTACTAACCTTCCTAATGCAAATAATATCGCATGGGAGGTTTATGTAAGTAAACAGTTTTTCAAAATAAAAAAAGCGCAACACACTTATTATGAAACAGGTTGCGCTTGGTGTCAATTCAACACATATAGGTTTCTTTGAATTCTTGCAAAATTTGACACATCGTCATTTACGTTCTGACTGGACCAAGCAGTAATTGTAATTCTTCTGTATTCAGTTCTTCAAACCAATTATCACTTTGTAAAAACTCTACTTGATTAAATGAGACGATATCAGATGGTGATACCGAGAATATGGTAGCAATCACCTCATATAAGCGTAGTTGATCTACTTTCTTTTTTCGCCATTTTTTTTCAACACAGTACCGCCAAAGCTCTTCTGCCGTTATAGCATCGTAATGAAAATACTTGAACTCTGCTATCTTACTATCAATTGCAGGACGAATTTTTTCAAATAGTTGCTCATATTGCATACTCATTTTGAATCATCTCCAATCAAAGTCGTAACGTAAGACATGCTTGCATACAAATAGTGTAAATGAATTTTTGCGGCTTGAGAAGGGACGGATGGCATGAGTTCTTTTGTACGGGGTACTTTATTTTTAATGTTTGTCATTTTTTTATCTAAACTTTTTGGCTTCTTTTATAGAATGCAATTTATGCGAATTGCTGGTGAAGAGGCAGTCGGCATTTATATGACCGTCTATCCAGCTTTTATTTTCTTCATCTCACTCATTCAACTTGGACTACCTATTGCTGTAGCTAAAATTGT
Organism: Lysinibacillus sp. GbtcB16; assembly: GCF_019091145.1. Lineage (NCBI taxonomy): Bacteria > Bacillati > Bacillota > Bacilli > Caryophanales > Bacillaceae > Lysinibacillus > Lysinibacillus sp. GbtcB16. Next base: position 344,208 of record NZ_JAGXJV010000002.1, on the reverse strand, counting down.
GGCAGAATTACTAGCAAAAAATAAACGCGAAAGCATATTTGGCGTCATGCGTACTGCTATTCTTTGGTCATTTATTGGCATGATCGTTTTTATGCCACTCGTTGCACTTACTATACCATATATTTCTACGACACTCTTACATAATGAACATACAACTTTCACCTTATGGATTGCACTCTTTGCCGTACCAGTATCAGTTGGTTCCGGTTTATTACGTGCTTATTTACAAGGAATCGCTAAAATTACACCGACCGCCTGGTCACAAATGATTGAACAAGTTGTGCGTATTAGCTTTATTACACTAATGCTGCCATATGTGGCTAACTATAATAATGCTGCAGTGACGGCAGCTGCTGCAATGGGTATTACGCTTGCTGCAGAGGTAGTAGCATTCCTCTATTTATGGCTGCATTATATAATTTCAAAAAAGAAACTAATTGCGCGCAAAACAAAAATCGAAGGGTATCCTTCATCACCAATGCTCCGTATAGCACTACCTTCCGCAGGCAGTAAGCTTTTTGGTTCTTTCACTTGGTTTTTAGAACCAATCATCTTTTTGAAAGCTTTGACAGTGGCAGGATTAACGGCATCTGCAGCTACCATTCTATACGGCGTTATCTCAGGTGTGTTAGTGCCATTACTGCTATTTCCTGCGTTTGTGTCAACAGCTTTATCGATTGTTCTTATTCCAGCGGTCAGTGATGCCGTCGCTCGTCAGCACACTTCTCTGCTACAGGAGCGGATTTCGGTTTCCTTACGATTATCTTCTTTAGTGGGCTGTTTTGCCGCTACATATTTCTTTGTACATGGTGATGAATTGGCCATGAAGCTTTTCCATTTAGAAGAAAATCGTGGTTACGTGAAAATTTTAGCCCCCATTTTTTATTTTTATTATATTCAAAGCCCTTTGCATTCCATCCTTCAGGCGATTGGCGAAGCTCGGGCTGCGATGATGAACTCTATCTATGGTGGCCTAGGAAAATTATTTGTTATGTTTGTACTTGCCTCTCAGCCCGGTATTCAAGAAAAAGGGGCTGTGGTAGCTATTGGCTTTGGCGTTTTAATGACGTCTTTCTTGCATATCGCAACTGTTAGACAACGGAAAAACTTACGAGCAGGCTTTAGAATGTTTGTCGTACCTTATAGTTGCTTTATTGCCGTTTGTATCGCCCAATACTTCCTAATGCCATTACTATCACTACCATTTATTTTAAACAGTTGTGTCACATTATTTTTATTATTTACAAGTTTATTATTTACCAATCAATTACGTATAACGGATTTCCGCTATATCCGTAAATTAGCCAAGAAAGTTTAGCTTTCCTTTAATTGGATATACAGTCGTTCGTCTTCCCAAATACAGAAAAACACTGTTTTACTATCTGTAATATTATTTTTAGCTAGTTCATTCTTCAACCATTCCACATCTTTATGCATCGTTAATAAATGTCTTTCTTGAATATCTCCATCAATAATTAATGGATAAACAAATGGTTTTTCATCTTTTTTGTAAACGGAAAGATTACCCGAAGGTTCTAAATAGGCAAATGCAACATCGGAGACAGAGGCGATACCACTTTCTCGCAATTGCTGACATAAATCATCCAAATTATAACGGTGTTTCCGCATTTCACTCTCTAATATCACACCGTCTTTTACTAGTAATGCTGGATCACCGTCAACTAAGTCGCGGATTCCTTTGAATTTTAACGATAAATAAGCACTTAGTATTTGTATAAAGAGCAAAATAATAATGGGTAGAATCGCATTAAATAGAGGATTTTTATAATCATCTAACGCAAAGGCAGCCACTTCAGCAATTAATACAAATACAACTAAATCGATAACAGATAGCTCACCCACTTCTCGTTTACCCATTAATCGAAAGACGATGATGATAAACACATATAAAAAACAGGTTCTAAAAATTATATGGAAATATTCTTCCATCAGTATACACCCCCATAATATCAAGGTGACCTTATTTTTGTTTTTTATACAGAATGATGGTGTCATCTTGCTGAAAAATGATTTTATTCAAGGAATAGTCTTTAGTTGTTCGTACAAAATATAAAGAACGACATACTTTAAACTATAAACAGCAAATAAGGTGAGAAAATGATGAGGAAAATGATTGCTTTCGTTGTTGTTTATATCGTTCTGTTCACGTATCCATTCCTTACTTATGGATACGAAGAACAGACTATACCCGTTCTTATGTACCACCATTTAGCGGACAATATAAACAATAATACGGTTATTTCACCCAATAATTTTGATAAACAGATGAGAGCACTTAAGGAAGAAGGTTATCATGCGATTTCAGTCAAAGAATTACATGATTACTTAACGAACCAAATCAAATTACCTGAAAAGCCTGTATTGATTACTTTTGATGATGGCTATCTCAGCAATTACGAAAAGGCCTATCCGATTTTGAAAAAATATGACCTACATGCTGAAATCTTTGTTATTGCAAGTCGAATTGTCGACACAGCCAAAGAAATTTCCTATCCACATGAAATTGCCAAAATGAACTGGGATCAATTAAAAGAAATGCAAGATTATATAACGATCCAAAGCCATACTTGGGACTCGCATTATAAATTACCTTCAAAATTCGGTAGAATGAATGGTGCCATTTACGGCCCAAGCTATTTGAACGGACAATTAGAAAGTCAAGAGCAGTACGAAGCAAGGGTCAAGGATGATTTTATTCACTCCAGAAACATCATTAAAGAAAAATTAGGCTATGAGCCCATCGCCATTAGCTATCCATATGGTATTCAATCTGCAACTGCCATTAAAATAGCGCAGGAGGCTGGATTTAAAATGGGCTTTGTCATTCAAAATAAAAATGTCAAAAAGGGTGATGGATTATTTACACTGAGTAGAATCATTGTAAATGGCAATGATTCGGGTGCCGACTTAATCCATAAAATAAATACAATGCAATAAGAAAAGGCTTACAATATGGCTAATACCTATTGTAAGCCTTTTTCTTTTTATAATTACATTTCTTTTTCAACTCGGCCGATTGCTTGACGGTCAAATTTTACACGTACATTATCAGCGATTTTTAATGTTACTGCTGTGTCCTCGATTGCATCAATGACACCATGCATGCCACCGATAGTAATGACTTTATCTCCACGTTGCAAACTACCTTGCATATTTTGTGTTTCCTGCTGTCTTTTTTTAGCTGGACGGATTAAGATAAACCACATAGCAACGAACATTAATAATATTGGTGCTAAGCCTAATAATTGATCCAAAATACTTCTTGCCCCCTTTCCAAATCTCACTTTTTTAGTATAGACTATTCCACCATTAAAAAGCGATGGACAAGCCCAAAAATTTTCTCATTTACTAATATTTTTTCTATGATTGACAATATTTTGCTAGAAATATTCACTTTTTACAAAGTTTTGAATGATTTTGCCATACTATGGCTAGTCATTTAGGACATTAGAGTATTTCTAATGCCCTTTTTTATGAAAAACTCGTCCACTTTATTATCCTTACAAAAGTAATTGGTTAAAAGTTTTTCGCATCTGGTCCATTAAAGCCATATTTCTCGAAAAACTCTTCTCGGAAATCACCAAGGCGATCTTGACGAATTGCCTCACGTACTTGTTCCATTAGCTTTAATAGGAAATGTAAATTATGATATGACGTTAAACGAATACCGAATGTCTCTTCTGTACGAATCAAGTGACGAATATAAGCTCGTGAATAGTTTTTACATGTATAGCAATCACAGTTCGGATCAATTGGCCCAAAATCACGAGCATATTTTGCATTCTTAACGACTAAACGACCTTCTGATGTCATCAGTGTACCGTTACGCGCAATACGTGTTGGCAGAACACAGTCAAACATATCAACACCACGAATGGCACCATCGATTAATGAATCTGGTGAACCCACTCCCATTAAATATCGAGGTTTATTTGCTGGCATTAACGGTGTTGTGAACTCAAGAACACGGTTCATAATATCTTTCGGTTCTCCAACAGATAACCCGCCTATAGCGTAGCCTGGGAAATCTAACTCCACTAATGCTTCTGCAGAACGACGGCGTAGATCCTCGTACTCACCGCCTTGAATAATTCCGAATAACCCTTGTTCTTCCGGACGATTATGAGCTTCTTTGCATCGTTTTGCCCAACGTGTTGTACGATCTACTGATTGCAGCATATATTCATGTGTTGCAGGATACGGTGGACATTCGTCGAAGGCCATCATGATATCCGAGCCTAAGTCATTTTGAATTTCCATCGCTTTTTCTGGACTTAGGAATAATTTATCTCCATTAAGATGATTACGGAAATGAACGCCTTCCTCTTCAATTTTGCGGAACTGACTTAGCGAGAATACTTGGAAACCGCCTGAATCTGTTAAAATTGGTCGATCCCAGTTCATAAATTTATGCAGTCCGCCTGCTTCCTTGACGATATCATTGCCTGGACGAAGCCATAAATGATACGTGTTAGATAAGATAATACCAGCATTCATTTCTTTTAATTCCTCAGGAGACATTGTTTTAACCGTTGCTTGTGTCCCAACTGGCATAAATGCTGGCGTTTCAAAGGAGCCGTGTGGTGTATGCACGATACCAAGACGTGCTCCTGTTTGTTTACATGTATGAAGTAATTCATAGCGAATTGCTGGTTGTGTCATAAAAATAAAACCCTCTCTGATCTGAAGTAAAAACAGTACTCCGATTATTTCTTTTTTATTCTTTTGGTCGAATAAACATAGCATCACCAAAACTAAAGAAGCGATATTTTTCTTCTACAGCTTGCTGATAGGCACTTAAAATAGATTCTCTAGTGGCTAGCGTACTCACTAGCATAACAAGTGTTGACTTTGGTAAATGGAAGTTTGTAATTAAACCATCCACCACAGAAAACGCATAGCCTGGATAGATGAAAATAGATGTCCAACCTTGCTCTGGTCGTACCTCACCATCATATTTAGAGCCAATTGTCTCTAATGTACGTGTGGAGGTTGTCCCAACAGCTATTACCTTACCGCCATTACGCTTTACACGATTAATCGTGTCTGCCGCTTCGTCCGTCACACTATAAAATTCGGCATGCATTTCATGGTTTTCAATCGAATCCACACTAACAGGACGGAATGTCCCAAGTCCGACATGAAGAGTAATAAAGACAACCTCTACCCCTTTTGCCTTTACTTGTTCTAATAATTCTTCTGTAAAATGTAGACCCGCCGTTGGAGCAGCAGCTGAGCCACGTTCTTTCGCGTAGACCGTTTGATAGCGATCTTTGTCTTCTAATTTCTCTCGAATATAAGGCGGTAATGGCATTTCACCAAGCTGCTCTAATATTTCATAAAAGATTCCATCGTAATGAAATTCAAATGTTCGTCCACCATGGTCAAGCTCACCTGTACAAGTAGCTGTTAGCAAGCCATCTCCAAATGTGATAACTGTCCCTACTTTTACGCGTTTTGCTGGTTTTACAAGTGTTTCCCACTCGTCTGAACCTGCCAATTGCTTCAGTAATAATACCTCAATATGGGCGCCTGTCTCCTCTTTTACACCCATTAAGCGAGCCGGTAAGACCCTTGTATCATTTAACACCAGACAATCTCCCGCACGTAGCTCATCTAAGACATGTGCAAAATGGTGATGCTCTACTTCATTTGAGCCAGGTGTCACAACCATTAATCGACTAGCTGTACGGTCTACTAATGGTGTTTGGGCAATAAGCTCCTCTGGTAATTCAAAATCAAAATCTTCTACACGCATGAAAAAAACTTCCTTCTTTATGTTTGTTGGGGATACTCATATCCAAAATGTTCGTAGGCTAAATGTGTCGCCACTCTTCCTCGTGGAGTGCGTTGAATAAGCCCAATTTGCATGAGATAGGGTTCATAGACATCTTCTATCGTCACCCGTTCCTCACCAATTGATGCCGCAAGCGTATCTAAGCCCACAGGACCTCCTCGAAAGCGCTCAATCATGTTCGTGACAAGTTTATGGTCAATATGATCAAGCCCTCTTGGATCCACTTGTAACAGCTCTAAAGCTTGCTTTGCAAGACCCTCCGTTATCATACCATCTCCAAGCACTTGTGCATAATCTCGTACTCGTTTCAATAGGCGATTGGCAATTCGAGGTGTACCACGAGAACGTCTCGCCATCTCCATTGCTGCTATTTGCTCAATTTCTACCTCAAATAAATGGGCACTGCGAGCAACAATTTCAGCAAGAGAAATATCATCATAGTACTCTAAGCGTAATAATACACCAAAGCGATCTCTCAGAGGGGCTGATAAGGCACCAGCTCTTGTTGTAGCACCTACAAGGGTAAAGGGAGGTAAGTCAAGTCGTACAGAACGTGCTTCAGGACCTTTTCCCACCACAATATCTAAACAGAAGTCCTCCATTGCTGGATATAACACTTCTTCAATGGCACGAGGTAGTCGATGAATCTCATCAATAAATAAAACATCACCAGGCTCTAGTGAGCTTAAAATCGCAGCTAAATCTCCTGGACGTTCAATTGCTGGACCACTTGTCATGCGAACATTGACACTCATCTCATTTGCTATAACAGCAGCCAATGTTGTTTTACCAAGCCCTGGTGGTCCATATAACAACACATGGTCTAAACTTTCCTGCCGAAGTTTTGCTGCCTCAATGAAAATTTGTAAATTTTCCTTTACTTTATGTTGCCCTATGTATTGGGCTAACCTTTGTGGGCGTAAAGATAATTCAAACTGTTCATCATAGCCACTGGCCTCACTAGCCATCATACGTTCAGACATGCCTTTTCCCTCCTTTTCTTATTTTAATTTTAATAATAGTTGTAACGCTTGTTTCATAAAGGCATCTGTCGTTTCAAGCTTGTCGTTATCCTCAAGCTGTGGGCGAATTTTTTCGAGCTCCTTTTCAGAATAACCAAGTGCCATTAAAGCAAGTATCGCTTCTTCTAATTCGTGTTTATAAGCATTAACGCCAAACAATGGCAGTTCATCTTCTGTACTCGGCAGTTCAATTGTCTCTAATAAAGAGCCTAGCTTGCCTTTTAAATCTAATATCATCTGACGTGCGGTTTTTTTACCTACTCCAGGGAACTTCACTAAAAACGTTTCGTCTTCCCGTTCAATCGCACTAATAACCTGCTGTGGGTTGCCAGTCGCTAAAATAGCTAGTGCCCCCTTTGGACCTATTCCAGATACTAAAATTAACTTACGAAACAGCTCACGTTGATCTAGATTCGGGAAACCGTAAAGCATTTGTGCGTCCTCTCGTACATGTAAATGAACAAAAATTTGTTGTTCTAGTGCTGATGTTCGAAATGCAAACGGATTGGGTGTATTCAATTGCCAGCCAATCCCCTGTTGTTCTAGCACAATATATTCTGGTGTAATACGAGTAATTAGTCCTTTTAAATAATCATACATCTATATTCCCTCACAATCATCGTCTTCGATTATAGCATATAGCGAACGAATGCTCGACAGAAAGTAGTATCCAAAACGCTGTTCAAGACAAAAATGACCGCCAAATGACGGTCATTTCTTCACAAATCTATCAATATCGTACCACAGTTTTGGCCAATAGGTGAGGGCTCGTTTAGTAAATGGTACTAAATAATCTAAAAATACTAGTTGCTGATCAAGTGGCAAATCCACAGCAAAAAGCCATTCTCGCAACAGTTCATTCGGGTATTTTAAACGATGAAGCTTTCTTTTATCAAGTCGTTTCAGCTCTGGTAACTCCGCAAAGACTTTAGCTAAATCATAATCGACTGCAGGTAGTACTCGATGCAACCATAAAATATATTCGTCATCAGCTTCTCCAAGATGCGCCAAATCAAAATCAATTAAACGCAATTGTCCGTCCGTGCACCATAAAAAATTATGATGTACAACATCCCCGTGCAATAGTGTAATTTCTTTTTCAGCTACATCCTCCAAGGCAATTAACTGCAGCGATTTATCACTATAATGCAAAATTTGATCGATTTCTTCTTTCGTTAAGAAAGCCCGAAACTCATTTCTTCTGCTTTTAAAACGCATATGACGCATTTGCCATTTTAAAAGTTGTGAATAGGTATGCAAGCCAGGCAAGCGTTGCCAAGCGATTTTTTTATATGTGTCATGTAAGGCTATTAGTAGTTGAAGAGATTCCTTCCGATCCTTTTTATGAGTAAAATTGGCACCATGGCTTCCTTCTTGCCATTCTTGCACTATGAGCTGCTCATCATCACTCCGGACTAATGGTAGGATAAGGTTAGGTTCAATTCGACCTAGCTGGCGATGAATTGTTCTTACCTTCTCTGCAATCTCTAGTTGTTTTGCTCGTTTGACAAAATAAGTATTCGATCGATATCTATATTTCCAAATATTTGATTTTACCTCTTCGACAATATACGCTTTTTCACCATCGATAAGGCGTCATCCCGCCTGGGAAATAATGCGGTGACATCCAAGGTCCTACTGATGACGGGCACGGCGGTGGACAATGCGTTGGACATGGTGGTGGTGGACAATGACATGGATCCATTTGCCATGCAGGCATTGGCATCGGCATCGGTTGTGATTGACAGCCACATGGTTGTGCATCACAGCCACATGATTTACCCATGTTCATTTCAGGCATCATATTAAATTGTGGCTGCATTTGTTGATTAGGCGTGTGGAAAAATGGTGATGTGGACTCCAAGAAGTCTTCCATCCCGCCCACTTTATTTTCTGGCATCTCAAAGGACATCGGCTGCTGCGGCATCATATACTGCTCGGCCTGTGGCTGCATTGGCATCGGCCACCACATTTGATGATGATAAATTGGTTGATGGCAGCTTGAGCAATGTGGTACAGCAGGCATATGTGGCATGATATGCATTGGCGGTGGTGCTGGTTGTGGCATTGGATGTGGCATTGGCTTCGCTACAGGTGGTGGTGGCGGTGGCGCTGGTTGGATTTGTACTGGTGGTGGTGTTGTGACTGTTTGCTCCATTTGTGGCATGACTAATTGTTGGTGCCAATTCATTTCTACAGGCTGTGGAACCCACATCGGTTGTTGTGGCATCTGCATTGGCATAGGCATTGGTATAGGTATTGGAATCATTTGTGGCTCTGGCATTGGCATTGGAGCTGGCGGTACAATTGGTGGTGGTGGTGGCATTGGCCTTTGTACCTCTTTTTTCGGAACTTCCTTAGGTGTCTCCTTATGCATTTGTGATTCCTTTTTTGGCATTTCTTTATGTGACTCTCTATGTGGCTCTTTGTTTATTTTTTCAGGCAATATAATTTCCATGCCCGGGACAATATAATCTGGGTTGGCAAGATGGACATTGAGCCGCTTCAAATCTTCAAACGAAATGCCGTACTCTTTCGCAATCTTCCACAATGTGTCTCCCTTTTGAACAATATGAATACGCAATTTTTTCCTCCCTTCCTCTCTACGTATCATATGTTCAATGTTCCATTTGGATACAAAAATTTCAACAAGTTAGAAATGCTTCATGGTACACTAACCTATAGGGAATACTGTTTCCATTATTACGGGCAGAGGTGATCTCTTATGAAAAAAATGTTAGGCGAGGAACGCCGACTGCAACTATTAGCGCAATTACAAAAAAGTAAAGCACCTATAACAGGGACAGACTTAGCTAAATTCGCCAATGTTTCTAGGCAAGTTATTGTCAATGATATGACTTTATTAAAGGCGAGAAACGAACCCATTATCGCTACGAGTCAGGGTTATCTTTATATGCATCAGGAGCAATTACAGCAAACTGTTGAACGCACATTACCCTGCATACACACATCTGAGCAAACAGAAGATGAGCTCATGACGATTGTAGATTGTGGAGGCACCGTCAAAAATGTTATGGTTGAACATCCTATTTATGGCGAACTAACAGCCTCTATCATGGTGTCAAACCGTCATGAGGTAAAACAATTTATTGAACGAGTTAATGCCACTCAGGCTAATTATTTATCTGCACTAACAGGAGGCATTCATCTTCATGTCATAACAGCCCCCTCTGTGGAAGTTTTAACGTTAATTGAACAAGCCTTACAGAAAAAGGGCTATTTGGTGACAGACCAATAAAAAAAGCACAGTATTTTCTCATACTGTGCTTTATATCATTAGATGATGACTCGTTCCACTCCTTCAACCTATTAGGAGAGAAATCGTTGTCTTTGTGAAGGGGTAGGTAAAAGGCATTCCTTTTTGGTGCCAAATAAACGATAGCGTTGCTTGGCAAACCGTCTATATAACATATTGCGAATAATTGGGGGCACCAGAATGAACAGATAATAGCAAGGCCAAACCTTCTCCAAATTTTTGGCTATTTTTAAAGCTGCAGTCGACTCAACATATGCTTTCCCATCTTCAATGAGGATCACACTATCTATTTTTTCGGATATATTAAACTGTCGGAGTAATGCTTGACCGACATCACTTTGTAATGACGCAAATTGAAAATAACCTGCTTGATCATGTTTGATAATAAATTGAACGGTGCTATCACAAAAGTTACAGATACCATCAAATAAAATGATCCCACACATTATATTTCCCCCTTAGAGCTATGCTTCGTCAGATGTAAGATACGTAAAGTATGTACCTAATGACTTTACTTTGCAACCTAGTGCAGCAAGTTCTTCCATTGCACCGCGCATCATTGGTACTTTTTCATCCGCTAGCACATCTATCATGAAGAAATAATCACCTAGTCCTGTCTTCAATGGACGCGATTCGATTTTACTTAAATTCAGTTGACGCCATGCAAAGACAGAAAGCACTTGATGTAATGCTCCTGAACGGTCAGTTGGCAATGTAATCATTAAAGTTGTTTTCGCTTGCCCATCAGATAATTCTTGTGGCAAACGTTGATTTTTCTTAGACAGAACAAAGAAACGAGTATGGTTAAAATGGAAATCATGGATATTGGACTCTACTATTTCAAGGCCATATTTTTCTGCGGCAGCTGCATTTCCTACCGCTGCTATACATTGCTCTGGGTTTTCGGATACATATTTCGCAGCGGCTGCTGTTGAAGTTGTTTGTTGAAGTGGCACATGACTGAAACGATAAAATAAATATTTATGGCATTGCGCTAAGGCATGTGGATGGGAATAGACCCCTTCGATGGACTGCCAATTATCCATTTGCGCTTTATTGACCATTAAATGCTGCTGTATTTTCAGTAATAATTCACCTGTTACATATAGTGATGCTTCATGGAATAAGTAATCAAGTGTAAGCGTAACTGAACCTTCTAAGGCATTTTCTAATGGTACAACGGCTAAATCTACCTTTCCCTCTGCTACTGCCTCAATACATTCAGGGATCGTTGCACAGGGTACAAGCCACTCATTTGGAAAAGTAGCCTTTGTTGCTAAGTATGTAAATGATGCTTCCGGTCCTAAATATGCGATTCGATTTTCCCATTGTTGCTTTGTCATTGCAAAAACCTCCTTTATGGAATAAGGAGCAGTCCCTAGTGATTGATGTATCACTGAGGGACAGCTCCTTATTTGAGCTTTGGTATCGTATTATTACTCCAGTGTTGCAAGAGCATATGGATTATTAAACACGATAATTGTCATTTTTGTCAAAAATTAAAGGATCGAACACCTTACTATGATTATAAAGCACCAGAACTAATGACTTCCGCTGACTCAACAAAATCTAACCGTTTTAATTGCTGGATTAAGTCATCAAGATCACATGTCATACTTGTTACATCTAGTGATAATGTAACATTGGCACGTCCCTGGATAGGGATTGTTTGATGAATCGTCAATACGTTACAATGTGTAATTGTCACAGTTTCTAGAAGCTTAGCAAGTGTTCCTTTTCTATCTTGAAGCTGTAAAAAGACTGTTAAAATGCGTTCCTGCACGATTGAATGAAAAGGAAAAACCGCATCACGATATTTGTAAAACGCACTTCGCGATAAATCCACCTGCTTTACCGCATCCCAAATGGAAGATACTGAACCACTTGATAATAAGTGCTTCGCCTCCAAAGTTTTTTGCATTGCATCCGTTAAAACATCCTCACGAACTAAATAATATCGCTGATTCGCAACATTCTTCATACGCTTCCCCCTAAAACTCATGTCTTAATCGACAAATTCAAATTCAAACTCTTGTAGGCGAACTGTATCGCCATCCTGTGCTCCACGTTCACGTAGAGCCTCGTCCACACCCATTGCACGCAATTGACGAGCAAAACGACGTATACCATCTTCACGGCTAAAGTCCGTCATTTTAAATAAGCGCTCAATAGCATAGCCACTAATAATGAATGTACCGTCATCGTCACGAGTGATTTCGAAATCTTCACCTTTAGCCTCATGCTTGTACATAACCGTTGCGTCTGATTGTTCCTCTACTTCATCATACAGTGGGAATTCAGGCGTTACTTCTAATAGATCCGCAATAGCAAACAACAGCTCTTTTAACCCTTGACGTGAAACAGCAGAAATTGGGAAAATTTGAACGTCTTCTCCTACCTTTTGGCGGAATGCTGTTAAGTTTTCCTCTGCATCAGGCATATCCATTTTATTGGCCACAATAATTTGTGGACGCTCTGTTAAACGAAGATTATATTGTTTTAGCTCATCATTAATTGTTAAATAATCTTCATAAGGATCGCGACCTTCCATTCCTGACATATCAATCACATGGACGATAACGCGTGTACGTTCAATATGTCGTAAAAATTGGTGGCCTAATCCTACCCCTTCATGAGCTCCTTCAATTAGCCCTGGTAAATCTGCCATTGCAAAGCTTCGGTGATCATCTGTTTCAATCATGCCTAAATTCGGTACAATTGTCGTGAAATGATAAGCACCAATTTTTGGCTTAGCAGCAGAAACAACCGATAAAAGTGTTGATTTACCAACACTTGGGAAACCAACTAACCCTACATCTGCTAAAACTTTTAACTCTAATATAACATTTAATTCTTGTCCTGGCTCACCTTTTTCAGAAAGTTCTGGCGCTGGGTTGGCAGGTGTAGCAAAGCGAGAATTTCCACGTCCACCACGTCCTGCTTTCGCAATAACGGCTCTTTGCCCATGCTCGACTAAGTCAGCAATAACGGCATTTGTTTCTTCATTCATAACCACTGTACCTGGTGGAACTTTAACAATTAAATCTTCCGCATTTTTACCGTGCATGCCTTTACTCATACCATGCTCGCCACGCGGTGCTTTAAAATGGCGTTTATAACGGAAATCCATTAACGTACGTAAGCCTTCCTCTACTTCAAATACGACATTACCGCCATGTCCACCATCTCCACCAGCTGGACCACCGTTCGGTACATATTTTTCTCGACGAAAGGCCACCATGCCATCTCCGCCGTCGCCACCTTTAACATAAATCTTTACGTGATCGACAAACATTTAGTTCACTCCCTATTTGCACTCAAGACATATTGCCAGCGTGTATTTGTCTGCTCAATTGTTTGAATGTTGAATTGTTTCAAACCTTTTTCGGTGAATGCATCAGCACTCCATAACCCATTTAGCGTGAATGTCACGGCAAATGTATGATCGTCAACACGTACATCAAGCGTGAGGATCTGCTCTGTAAATGGATCTAATGTATCATAAACATGCATAACTGTTTTGTTTAAGTAATCTACAATTTCCTGATCAATCTTATTGGTCACAGGCTTTTTTATGTCGCTGTTTATTTTCCAAGCTAAGGAAGGGAAACGCCATCCTGCTGTTTGGAACCATTCGATTGTTTGTGGTAATTGTAGTCGATTGAGGATAGAAAACACTCTTAATTGTTCTGAAAAATGCTGAATAAGTTCCTTTGATTCATCAACTCTACCTAAATCTAAATTCATGCGAATCAATTGCAATTGATTCACAAAATCATGATTTGCAAAACGTAATACTTCACTAATGGTTAGTGATTGATTGTTCATCCCATTCACTCCAATAAAGTTATCTTTACTAGTATAACAAGTTTTGCTGTATTTTTCCCTTAATTCTTATTTCAATTATGCCCAGGCATAATTACGTCTGAAATCGCTCTGTTTTACGCCAACGAGAAGTTGGTTAGTCGTTGCTACAAGACATGACGACCATAGTCAGAATTCCTTTATTTCAGTGGCTTTTGACACTACAAAAAAAAGGAAAACCGCCTATTTTTTATCACCTAACTACTGTTGCTACACTTTCTATTTAACAGCCATCTGTGAAAGTGGTTGAAATTTAGCCAAAAAAAGGACTGCAATAAATGCAGTCCTCCGCTTTATGATATCTTATAAAAGATTAAGCTTCTTGTGGTGCTGGGTATACAGATACTTGTTTGCGATCGCGACCTAAACGTTCGAATTTAACAACGCCGTCAACTTTAGCAAATAGTGTATCGTCACCACCACGACCTACGTTTGTACCTGGGTAAATTTTTGTACCGCGTTGACGGTAAAGAATTGAACCACCAGTTACGAATTGGCCATCAGCACGTTTAGCACCAAGTCGTTTAGACTCAGAGTCACGTCCGTTTTTAGTAGAACCTACCCCTTTTTTCGATGCGAAAAGTTGAAGGTCTAAAGCTAATAATAATTTCATCGAGTTCCACCTCCTACTTGGTTGTAGTTGATTTGGATGTATTGTCCGTAATTTTGCACCATAGAATACACTTGGGCAGTCATTACTTGAACAATTAACTGTAGTTTTGCATCTACTTCAGGCTCTAAATCTGAGGGTAGATCTACCTTAAGATAGCCTCCACCTTCAGCTGCTTGTTCGACTTCTGGCTGGATTTGTAATAATGCATAAATAGCATTTACCGTACCAATGGCAATAGTAGATGCTCCTGCACATACTAAATCTTTCCCAGATTCATCGTACCCAGCATGTCCTGAAAATTCGAATGCTGACACATGTCTATTTTCATCGTGATGAATCGTAACTTGTATCATTCGCTACACCTCACTATTAAGCGTTGATTGCTTCAACAACTAATTTTGTGTAAGGTTGACGGTGACCTTGTTTACGACGGTAGTTCTTTTTAGCTTTCAATTTGAAAACAACGATTTTTTTCGCACGGCCTTCTTTAACAACTTTCGCTGTTACAGTAGCACCATCTACGAATGGAGCACCAACTTTAACGTTTTCGCCACCTACGAATAAAACTTTATCAAAAGTTACAACCTCGTCAGCTTCTACGCCTAATTTTTCAACGTAGATTTCTTGACCAGCTTCTACTTTGATTTGTTTACCACCAGTTTCAATAATTGCGTACATTTTACTGCACCTCCTCTTAGACTCAGACTCGCCTGTTTACAAAGGTGATCTTATAGTAAGATACTTGTACCTTCCCAGAGCGGTTGTAGTAGCACGGGTGCTACAAACAATAACATTAAAATATTACCACATGGCTTTTTTTAAGTCAATCTATTCATAACATATTTTTCAAAAGCTATACGATATTTTCGATAACGCCATTCTTTTAAAACTTGAAGCCAAATAAATAAACAAATGATTGCTAAAAAAATAGATTGTGGTAAGAAATTTAAAGTTATCAGAAATAACGTCGTGGCAACCATGAACGACAACCAATAATACATTTCCACCACTCGAGCATTTGGATAATATAAAAATAACCATGCTAACAGTATCCTGCCACCATCTAATGGTAGGATAGGCATCATATTCACTAATAATAGCACAAGTTGAACGCTTATTAGCTTACCTGCGATTAGCTCGGGCATAAAAAAAGCGAGGCCAATCCCTAAAATAGTAGCGATTGGTCCTCCTAATGCAATCCATAGGAGTGACGATGCTTGCACAACCGCTGGATTTTCAAATTGAATTTCCCCCCCGTAAGGTGCAATAACACATGATTTTACTCTTACGCCACACAGTAGGGCTGCTAATAAGTGACCTGCTTCATGCCATATTAGCGAGAAAAAAATAATAGCATAATAAGCAAGTTGTCCACTAAAAATCATGACAAATACGAGAGGAATACAGAGAAGATGTAATTTAATCTTCATGGGTCTCCATCGTTTCCAACCATTGTACAATTTGCTCTAAATCGTAATGAGCATCTCCCTTTTCAATGGAAAGATAAAGTTGCCCAGCTTCTTTCATACCAATCAAATCATTCGCCTGTATGGATGTATAAGGTAGCTGCGCTAAGCTATCTAGCATGCCATAAGAGACGGTTGTACCATCATCATAGCTAATGGTCATGGTCTTACCAGTATATTTTGTATGGCCAGTGAACACGACTAAACCGTTCTGTCCAGCATAAACGGGTAAGCCAACATCATACTGCAATAAATACCCCTCTTTAAAAACCTGGGCATTAGCAAAAGTTAAAAGATCTGCTTGCCCCACATCACTAGATACTGTAATGGTCTCATTTTCTTTATCAAACCAACTTTGCCCCAGCTCACTTAAGTACGTTAAATCTGCCGAGGTTGTGACCATCTTTCGAACAGGCGTATCAACTACCCCCTGATCTTCTAAACGAATTACAAGCATAGTAGCTGCCACGAGTAGTATTGTGAAAAACCATTTCCATTTTTTAAACAAGCCCTCATCCTTTTTTCCACACTATATGTGATTGCATGTCCAAACATGCAAAAAAACCTTCTCGCACAAATGCACGAAAAGGTTTTAAATTATCTTGAAAATAATGATTTAAGTTTTGAAAACATACCTCTTTGCTCATCTTGAATAGCCATTAATGGAACCGACTCACCCAATATACGACGAGCAATATTTCGATAACCCAAAGATGCTTTATTAGAAGGGTCCATAACGATTGGTTCTCCTTTATTGGAGGATGAAATAACACCTTCACTGTCAACAATAATTCCTAATAGATCAATAGACAAATGAGTTGTAATTTCATTCACATCCAAAGTGTCGCCGCTTTTCATCATATGTTGTCGAATACGATTGATGATGAGCTTCGGAGCAGTGATATCTTCCTGTTCTAATAAACCAATAATTCGATCTGCATCTCGAACAGCGGAAATTTCAGGTGTTGTGACAACAATCGCATGATCTGCACCTGCAACGGCATTTCTATAGCCTTGTTCAATACCTGCTGGACAATCTATTAATACATAATCATAGTCTCTTTTTAATTCCTCTATTAAGCTCTTCATTTGCTCAGGGGTAACAGCATTTTTATCTGTCGTTTGAGCAGCAGGTAATAAAAATAGTTTATCATCCACGCGCTTATCTTTAATCAATGCTTGATGTATTTTACAGCGCCCTTCCACTACATCGACTAGATCATAAATAATACGATTTTCTAGGCCCAAAATAACATCTAAATTACGCAGGCCAATATCTGTATCAACTAAACATACCTTTTTACCTTGTAGAGCCAATGCAGTCCCAAGGTTAGCCGATGTCGTTGTTTTTCCGACACCACCTTTACCCGAAGTTATGACGATCGCTTCTCCCACACTAGCTTCCTCCCTTAGACACATTTAACAATGGTCGAATATTTTTTAAGGCGTGAATTTGATCGTACGTAATGCGTCCATCGTAACCAATAAATGCACAAGTCATTTCTGCTTGATCGATTTCTTTCACATGCTCATCTGACATTGCTTCCACCTGATCAGCAATCATAATATGTGTAGCCTCAAATCGAGACGCGGCAATAATAGCTTCTTTATTGCCCTGCACACCAGCATGTACTATCCCTTTTAGTTTACCTAAGACATACACATTACCGCCAGCCTCAACCCGACCGTTTGGATTGACATTTCCTACAATGATAATGTCCCCTGATGAACGTAGAATCTGCCCTGATCTGACCACACCTAAATATGTATCTTGTTGACTTTCAATCATTTTCTGGTTGCTTTCATGGACAGTCAGTACTTCGCTTTGTACATTCGCTACAATGAGTTGCTCTGTTTCCTGCACAATATGAATAAGTTCATCGATCTGTTCATCAGTACAGTATCGATAGCCTAAGTATAATTGTACATCTACTTTACCATCGATACCGCCTTCTAACACTTTTTTCTTTAATTCTTCTACTAAATCGCTATAAGCACATTGGTCGTCAAGACGCAGTACAAATCCGTCCTTCGTTCCCTTCATATTAACTAATTGTTTTTTCATGAATGCCTCACCTCACGTTGTTCTTTGTTAAGAAACCTCACGTGCTCTCTGTAAGACACGCGCATTAATTAGATACTTGAAGGCCCAACCAAGAATCATTAAAAATAAAGCATTTGCAATGATTGTTGGCAGTAGTCGTGAACGTAAGAAATCCGATAAAGGTATTGCTGTAAAATCGATCAAGAAGAAAAATTGATAGAGTATAAATTCTAAAATGGCTACTAACACAACTGAAATAGTTGTTGTTACGACTAAGTGCTGATGTATAACTTTCACGATAGACCCTGCTAAAAAACATATAAGTGGATATAGAACTGAATATAATCCAATAATATCAATGTAAAACACATCATACAAGACACCAAAAAAAAGTCCATACATTACCGCGCGTTGACGGCTGTAATAGATGGAGATAAAAATGAGATATAAGATTAAAAAACGCGGTACTAGAAAATACACTTCTCCCTTAATTTCAATTGGAGAAAGCATCGCAAACTCTGGTTCTAGCAAGAATAGTAAAACCGCCACAGAAGGAATGAGAAAACGAACCATCATTCCGCCTCCTCTTCATTCGTATCTTGCGGGTTTGTTAAATCTTCGTTCGTTGAGCTGCCATCTGAACCATCAATGACTGTAGATGTACGTTTGGCAATAACAACATGCTCTAAAATCGAAAAATCAGCAGATGGTCTGACATATGCCATTTTGGTTAAGCCATGATCATCTGTACTAACCTCTGTAATTTCTCCGATAGGGACACCTTTAGGGAAAATACCTCCAAGTCCTGAAGAAACTACCTGCTCGCCTTCTTTAACCTTCAAACTAGAATCGATTCGCTTCATAATGAGTTCATTACGTTCTTCATCAAAGCCCTCGATTAAACCGTATGCTTCTTTTTCACCTAACACCATTGCAGAAACACGATAGTTAGGATTATTTGTATTTAAAAGCTCTACCTCAGAAGTGAAAGGCGTAACTAGTGTAATTTTCCCAACTAGCCCCTTCGCCGTCATAACTGCCATGTTTTTTTGAACTCCATGAGAAGATCCTTTGTCTAAAATGATTTTCTCTTCCCATTGGTCAGGGTTTCTAGCAATCACTGTTGCTTGAATAGGATTATATGCCTTTAAGCTCTCAGCTTTATCCAAAAGCTCACGAAGCTTTGTATTCTCTGATTTTAAATCCGTAGCCTCAGCTTGTACAACTGCAAAATCTTCTAGGCGTGCTTTTAAACGTTTATTTTCTTCGTACGTGTTTAAGAGGGAGTCAATACTATTAAAAATACCATTAACATAATTCGCCGGCTTCGCAACAAGCGATTGTGCGACGCCGACAGTATCTTTAATAATTTGCTCTGGTAAAGTAGCATTCGTCCGATCACGTAATGAGAAGCTAATCAATGCCACAAGAAAAACCATGCCTACGAGCAGCAAAATTACTTTCTTATTGAAAAAAAAATGTGGCATTGCCTAAACCTCCTTACCCTTTAACCTGTTGTTGACGAATTAAGTCCATATGATCTAAAGCTTTACCCGTACCAATTGCTACACAGTCTAAAGGATCTTCTGCGATAAATACCGGCATATTTGTTTCTTTACTAATCACTTTATCTAAGTTCGTTAATAGTGCGCCACCACCAGTTAAAACGATACCACGCTCCATAACGTCCGCAGATAATTCGGGAGGTGTCTGTTCTAATGTTTTTCGAACGCCATCAATAATGGATGAAACTGCTTCGCGTAATGACTCAGAAATTTCTTGTGAAGAGATTTCAATTGTTTTCGGTAAACCTGTTAGAAGGTCACGACCTCTAATTTCCATCTTTTCTTCTGGCCCTTCAGCTAATGCCGTACCAATTTCCATTTTTACCGCTTCTGCAGTACGTTCACCAATTGTTAAATTATACGTTTTACGGATATATGAAATGATAGATTGATCCATTGCGTCCCCACCAACACGTACGGACTCACTTGTTACAATACCGCCTAGCGAAATAACAGCTACTTCTGTTGTACCACCACCGATGTCAACTACCATTGACCCTGTTGGATCCCACACTGGTAAATTTGATCCGATCGCCGCTGCAAATGGCTCTTCGATTGTGAAAGCCTCTTTTGCGCCCGCTTGTCGAGCTGCATCAATAACCGCACGTTGTTCCACTGAAGTAATACCATAAGGCACACAAATCATAACATTTGGTTTTTTCCAATTGCCGCCAGAATTTTTAGAGGCTTCTCTTAAATAGTACTGAATCATTGCTGTTGTAATATCGAAATCAGCGATAACGCCATCTTTCATTGGGCGAATTGCTACGATTGAGCCAGGTGTACGACCAATCATATTTTTAGCATCATTACCAACGGCAACGATATCTCCTGTTTTCGTATTCTTTGCTACTACTGAAGGTTCACGTAAAACGATTCCCTTTCCTTTAATAAACACTAATGTATTCGCTGTGCCGAGGTCAATCCCGACATCTTTGCTTCCTAGTCCAAACAAATTGTGTACTCCCTTTCTATTTAAGCCATACTTTCGTTGACATCCATTATCTTTGACAGTCATGTATAGGAAATTGAATTGTATAAAAATACAATTGACTCCTCCTCAAAACCCATAGCACTCCGTCAAAGTTTTTATCTTCATCAGTTAGTGTTTCACACCTTGAAAAAACTACACACTTATTTAGCTCACCACCATTTTCGATGGGAGTCTTTCCTGAATCAAGATAAAATTCATACCGTTCATTATAACGGAAAAGCGCAAGAATTTGTAGTGTCACATACTTTATCTCACAGAAAAGATACTATTTTAATTCCCTCTTAAACTAAAAATAGTACGTATAGATTAGCATATAATTTTTATTCTCATAAGACAATGTGTATCAGGCTACCAATTTTTGTGAAGATAATATCAGTTTCTAGAATACATTAACGAATTGAATCGAAAAAGGTTCGCCATTAAACCACAAAAAAATACAAAAATTTTAGGAATATGCCACTAATGTCATAGCGCTAAAATATT
Organism: Lysinibacillus sp. GbtcB16; assembly: GCF_019091145.1. NCBI lineage: Bacteria > Bacillati > Bacillota > Bacilli > Caryophanales > Bacillaceae > Lysinibacillus > Lysinibacillus sp. GbtcB16. The sequence goes on along the minus strand of NZ_JAGXJV010000002.1, from coordinate 323,062 downwards.
TCGAATTTGTTCGTAATGCTTCTATAAGACATCAGCTCAAGATAAAAAAACTCTGCAAATTTCTTGCAGAGTTAAAAATACCCTTTTTCCTTCAAACTGATGAATTGATGATCGCCGATAATTACATGATCAATTAATTCAATCCCCATAATATAACCAGCCTCTTCAATTCTCTTTGTGACATCAATGTCCTCCGCACTAGGAGTCGGTACTCCACTAGGATGATTATGTGCACAAATAATTGAAGCAGCAGATCGCTTCACGGCTTCTCGAAAAATTTCCCTAGGGTGCACGATGGAGGCATTTAAACTACCTAAGAAAATCGTTTGTCTGTGAATAATTTGGTTTTTAATATTTAAAAAAAGAACAACAAAATGTTCCTGATTAAGTGAAGTCATATCAGGCATTAAATAAGCAGCAGCATCTTGTGGAGAACGAATAGTAAATTTCTCATCATTCTGCTTTTGAGCCAATCGTCGGCCAAGTTCAATGGCGGCTAATAATTGTATAGCCTTCACCTCACCGATCCCTTTAATAGCGACCATTTCTTCAATGGTTGCGTGTTTTAAATGATGGAGACGTTCAAAAACAGTTAATACTCGATTCGCGAGGACAAGAACCGATTCTTCTTTTGTGCCTGTCCTCAATAAAATAGCAAGTAGTTCTTGATTGGATAGACTTTCTGCCCCTTGTCGTATCAGTCTTTCACGAGGGCGATCTTCCAAATGAACATCACGTAACATCAACGTAGGCAAAGCCTTATCTAGCAAAAATGCTCACTCCTTCGCAAATTGGACAATTTGTAGGTTTACCAATTGCGAAAACAACGCTGCAAGTGGTAAGCCTACAACATTGTTGTAATCTCCTTCAATTCGTTTCACTAAAAGTGTGCCTATCGTCTGGATACCATAACCTCCTGCTTTATCGAAAGGGTCTCCAGAATCGACATAGGCTGCTATCAATTCCTTTGATAGAGGATGAAAAACAACCGTGGTTTCTTCCACAAAGATGTTTTCTTTCCCATTAGGTTCAATAATAGCGACCGCTGTCATCACAACATGTTCGCGATCAGATAAACGTAATAAATGAGCAATAGCTTCCTCACGAGATTTTGGTTTATGTAGCAGCTCATCATTGTCGACAACGATTGTATCAGCACCAATGATTGTTGCATTGGTTACTTTTTTCGCTACATCCCGTGTTTTTAAGAGAGCTACTCCTTTTACATATTCCTGCATTGAACTGGCTTGTACACTTGTTTCTTCAACTTCACTTGTCAGAACCTCAAAAGGAAGTCCTAACATATCAAGCAATTCCTTTCGTCTTGGTGAAGCAGAGGCAAGTATAAGTTTATGGTTTGTTTTTAACATGATCCGACCATCCTTCCTTATCCTTATGATACCGAAGAATGTTCGATTTGAAAATTTTCTAAAAATCAAGATAATAATGATTTTACTATCTTTTACTTTTAAAATTTCACTTGGAGACATGTATTTTTAGCCTGATAATGAGCAAATACTTGCAAACGGATGACGCTGACATCGTTGGAAATAGTAGAAGCTGCTGCTCCAATTGTCTGCCAATCCTCAGGTAAAGTTGAATCCTTCCCTTTTTCCTTAAAATTTAATTTTGTAGCATTTTTGTCTGCTAATGCAGTAGTCACCTCCGCAAGGGTTGGCTCCTTACAGCTATCACCACTGACACTAAATGCTTTTTTAAAGGTTGCGGGTTCCTGTAAAAATTTAAGCTGACTTTCTTCAATCTCCATGCTTGTCCAAATATAAAACTTGCCATCAACCTCAACAATTGCGCTCTCTTTTAATGCAGGGTATTCGGCAACAAATGCACTTGCACTCTCATAGTTTGAATACACGCCTGCTTGACTAGCATAAAACATAGGTGCATTTGATGTACTAGTGTTCTCACCGGCAGTAGGAATGGTTTCTGATTGTGATTGATTAGTGGCCACATCACTGCCATTATTCTTTATCGGTAACTGGGTACTGGCTTGTAAAACACCTAAAAAAATGGCAACACCTAACAAACCTACAAATCCACCAATAATCATTGCACGAAATATTTGTTTTTTCATTACATGACTTACAATTTTCATCCATCTATCACCTCATCCTTCCACCTATCCGTACACGTTTCAATAAAAACGAGATTTCAATATATAAAAGTATATGTAGAATTAGAAGTGTAAATGCGAATTTATTGAGATTTGATTCATAACAAAAACGGCATACATTCATAAAAAAACTAGGACTTCCAAATAGGAGTCCTAGTCATTTCATATTTTCAAGCTATTTCTTACTGCTGTTAATAAATATAATGAGCCCGATACGATCGTTCTTTGTTTGTTGTCTGATTGCACCTGTAAAAATTGTGCATAATCCACTAAGATATTTTTAGATGTCGCTTTGGAAAGCTCCAGCAAATTTTGCGCAGCCATCGCTCGTGGATTATCAAAATCAACGAAATAAAATTCATCACTAACTTGCTCTAACAGTCGAAGAATTTGTTGAACGTCTTTGTCTGCTAATATACCCACAACAAATGTGATTCGTTCCCCAGGAAACTCACCCTTAATCGTTTCTACTAATTTCTCAGCACTTGCCGGGTTATGCGCCCCATCGACAATCACAAATGGTATGATTTCTTCAAAACGACCTAAAATGGCGGCTTGTTTCACAGCTTTCTGAATTGCTGTTGGATTCACAGACACATTAAGTAATGCTGCCACTTCTAAGAATGCTGTAATAGCAAGTGCCATGTTATCGCCCTGATGAGCCCCTTTCATTGAACGTGTTAGATGGGAGAATTGGACATGTTGTTGGTCATTTCTGTAACAGTCTCCTTCAGCAAATGAGTGTAGTAAAAAATGATTACCTATTTCAAAAACTGCAGCTTTTTTATGAGCAGCCTCTTCATAAACAACACGCTTCGCTTCTTCTGGCAAATTACCGATAATGACAGGGCGATTTTGTTTAATAATACCTGCTTTATGATGCGCAATACTATTGATTGTATCACCTAGAAATTTTGTATGCTCTAGAGCGATGCTTGGAATAATGGATACGATGGGTGTTACTACATTTGTACTATCCAATGATCCTCCCATACCCGCTTCAATTAAAGAAATATCAACTTCTTTATTCACAAAATGTAAAAATGCTACTACAGTCAAAAGTTCAAAATCAGTTAGTTTCCCGCTTAATCCAGCCGCATGCATTTGACGAAAAACAGCATCCATATCCGCCTCGGTAATAGGTTGACCATCTATTTGAATTTGGTCGTGCACATCGACTATACAGGGTGACATAAATTTGCCTACACATAATTCATGCTCTTTGGCGATAGCCTCAAGGAAGGTTAATGTAGAGCCCTTCCCATTTGTGCCAGCCAAGTGTACGACATGTAAGGCTTGCTGAGGGTTTCCAGCTAATAGTAAAGCTTCCTCCATCGCCACAAGACCTGGTTTTATGACATCATCACTGTGGACAGCCCACTTCTTTTTATAATGATCAAATCCTGGTATCATCGTCCTTCCTCCTGTAGCCACTGGCGAACACCAGCAATGAAGTATAAAGAGCCTGTAATCACCACAACATCCTCTTCAGCTCTTTCACGTAGTACAGTTTGTACCGATTCCAGCCAATCCTCATAGTACGATTTATTGGCATTTGTTGATAACACGACTAAGTCTTCAGCAGGCATTGCATTAGGTAGATTGATTTGTGTAAAAGCAATCGACGTTGCAACATCATCCATTAGTGCAATGCTATTGGCATGATCCTTATCTGCTAATGCTGCATACACAAAACGATAATGGCTTTTTGGAAATACATGTTTGAGTGTTTGGATAAGTGCAGCCGTCCCTTCAGAATTATGGGCGCCATCTAAAACAATTTTTTGAGGCCATTGTTCGAAGCGGCCAGCCCAATGTGCATATCGAAGTCCATACCGAATGGATGAGTCTGATATAGTAATAGCTCCCCCTTCATGTAATGCAAGGATTGCTGTAATGGCCAGACTTGCATTGTTGATTTGATGGGGACCTGCCATTTTTAAAGCTATATCAGTCATCGCAATATTTCCTTTTTCATAGGTGAATTGTTGAACGTCTGTACTTTGTAATATATCTGAAACAGTAAAATCTTGTCCTAAAATGAAGCACGGTGCCTGCTGTGCATCCGCCGTTTCTTTAATAACAGCTAATGCTTCTTCATTGCTAACCCCTACAACAACTGGAACACCACTTTTTATGATGCCTGCCTTTTCAGAGGCAATCTTGGCAAATGTATCACCTAAAAAGGCCGTATGCTCAAGTGAAATGGTTGTAATAATGGCTAGTAGTGGCGTCACTATATTGGTCGCATCTAAACGCCCTCCAAGCCCCGTTTCAATAAGCGCTATATCAATTTCCTGATCGGCAAAAAACTGAAACATTATGAGTGTAACTACTTCAAAAAAGCTTGGAAAATTACCATTATATTGTTCTTCTATAATCTTAGCTAGTTTATTGAAATAGTATAAAAATCGTTCATCCGTAATCGACTCACCATTAATGGTCATTCGTTCATTGACTCGCTCTAAATGTGGGGAAGTAAATGCCCCTACTTGGTACCCAGCGTGCTGTAGCATTTCTCTAAGGGCATTCACTGTAGAACCTTTCCCATTTGAACCAGCCACATGAATCACGCGTAGTTTATTGTGGGGATTCTCTAAATGTGCTAGTACTTCTTTCATTAGTACAAGCGGTGCACGTTTATGATCAACGGCTTTTAGTGAAAAAATAAATTCCGTACATTCGTTCATTGTGTTAAACAAAAGAAACACTCCCTCTTACTGCAATATCTCTATTTTAGTACAAGTAACGTTTAATAACATAGATTAATTATAAAACAATAGAAAAAACACACAGCTAGCCACTGCGTGTTTGTAAAGTATTTTTGTTAATGTACTTGGTGAGCCCCTAGCAATGCACCCATATTGTCCAAAATGATTTTTGCATCATTGTTTAATAAAGGCATAATATCTGGACGTTGTACTAATTCAAAGGAGTTTTTTAATGTTCTTTTCAACATTGAAATATCAAAATTTGAGCAATACTCATTTATTTTATGAATGGTTAACATATCTGCCCGTGATAGTTTTGTACACTCCTGTTGAGTTTGCCTATTGGCTAACACATGTTTAATAAGCACACGCGCACTTGTGTTTAATAAACGATAATATTTCGCTTCTGATAATTTCAATAGATTTGTTTCAATCAATACCCTTGCACTAACAAAATCTAAGTCATCACATGCTTTATTGACTTTCGTAATATAGGTTGTCATATTACCTGTCATTTTCACATCTCCATTCATACCATAAACCCGAAAAAAGCCATTGCTTTGGTATTGCGATTCCATTACAGACCATTTCTTTTCCGTCAACATAATATTGTGTTAGGTTTTGTTTCCTACTATAATAATAACCACCATCACCTATTAGACTAATTATTCTAAATAGTACTACATATATTTACCCATTTCAACACATAACTTTTGCTCTATATAAAAAAGCAATGGATGACTTTAGCGTCATCCATTGCTCTACTATTACATATTTTTTAATTCCTCTAAACGTTTTAATACAACCGCGTGCTTACTTTCATAATCCGCTAATTTTTCACGTTCTACATTTACTAATGCCTCAGGTGCTTTCGATACGAACTTTTCATTTGAAAGCTTACCTGTCACTAACTTCACTTCTTTTGCCCATTTCTCTAACTCTTTTTCAAGACGAGCGATTTCTTCCTCTAAGTTAATAAGCCCAACAAGCGGTAGGAAGACTTGTGCACCTGTAATAACCGCTGTCATCGATTGCCCTGGTGCCTCTAAGCCTTCACCAATTGTTAACGTATCTGGGTTACAGAATTTCTCTAAATAGGCTTTATTCGCTTCAAGTACTGCCACTGTTTCAGCATCTTTCGCAGAGATAAATAACGGTACTTTTTTGCTCATTGGCGTGTTTACTTCCGCACGAATATTACGTACTGAACGTATAATATCCATTAGGAGCTTCATATTATCTGCTTCATCAGCAAAATGAAGATCCGTGCGTACTGTTGGCCATGCAGCCACTGTAATCGATTCACCATCATGCGGTAAGTGTTGCCAGATTTCCTCTGTAATAAATGGCATAAATGGATGCAATAGACGCATCGTTTGATCGAGTACGTACGCTAAAATAGAACGAGTTGTCTTTTTAGCTGTTTCATCCTCACCGTATAATGGTAATTTTGCCATTTCAATATACCAAGAACAGAAATCATCCCAAATGAAATTATAAAGTTCGCGGCCAACTTCACCAAATTCATAGCGCTCTGCCAGAGATGTTACACGTTCAATCGTCTCATTTAAGCGAGTTAAAATCCATTTGTCAGCAACCGATTTTTCACCTGTTAAGTCGATTTCATCATATGTCATTCCATCCATATTCATAAGGGCAAAACGGGATGCATTCCAAATCTTATTAGAGAAATTCCATACAGCCTCTACCTTCTCAGTAGTATAACGTAAATCTTGACCAGGTGATGAACCTGTTGCTAAGAAGTAGCGTAATGAGTCTGCACCGTATTGCTCAATAACATCCATTGGATCTACACCATTGCCAAGTGACTTACTCATTTTACGCCCTTCACCATCACGAACTAAACCATGAATTAATACATCTTTGAATGGACGTTGTTCTGTAAATTCAAGACCTTGGAAAATCATTCGAGATACCCAGAAGAAAATAATATCATAGCCTGTTACGAGCGTATTAGTTGGGTAGTAACGTTTATATTCTTCATTTGCCTCGTCTGGCCAGCCCATTGTAGAAAATGGCCATAGTGCTGAAGAGAACCATGTATCTAATACATCCTCATCTTGTGTCCAATTGTCTGCATCAGCCGGTGCTTCTTTTCCTACGTAAATTTCACCTGTTTCATTATGGTACCAAGCCGGGATTTGATGGCCCCACCATAATTGGCGAGAAATACACCAATCACGAATATTCTCCATCCAGCGAGAATAAGTATTTTCAAAACGAGCTGGAACAAAGTTCACTTTACCTTCTTGGTCTTTTTGAAGCTCTAATGAAGAATCTGCAAGTGGTTGCATTTTAACGAACCATTGTGCTGAAAGATATGGCTCTACAACAGCACCCGAACGTTCAGAATGCCCTACTGAATGCATATGTTCTTCAATGCGTATTAATACACCTGCTTCTTGTAGATCAGCAACAATTTGCTTACGACATTCAAAACGATCCATACCGTTGTATTTGCCAGCAAGTTCGTTCATTGTACCATCTTCATTCATCACGAGGATACGCTCAAGATTGTGACGATTACCAACTTCAAAGTCATTTGGATCATGGGCAGGTGTCATTTTTACAACCCCTGTTCCAAATTCCATATCAACATAGTCATCTGCTACAATCGGAATTTCGCGACCTACAATCGGTAAAATAACCGTTTTACCAATTAAATGCTGATAACGTTCATCTTCCGGGTGAACAGCTACTCCAGAGTCACCAAGCATCGTTTCAGGACGTGTTGTCGCAACTTCTACATATCCTGAGCCATCAGCTAAAGGATATTTCATATGATAGAAGGCACCCTGCACATCTTGGTAAATAACCTCGATATCAGACAATGCTGTTTTAGCAGCTGGATCCCAGTTAATAATGCGTTCACCACGATAGATTAGGCCTTTTTCATATAATTGAACAAAAACTGTATTAACTGCCTCCGAAAGACCTTTATCAAGTGTGAAACGCTCACGTGTGTAGTCTAATCCAAGGCCAAGCTTTGCCCATTGATCACGGATATGCCCAGCATATTCTTCTTTCCATTCCCATGTTTTCTCGAGGAATTTTTCACGTCCTAAATCATAACGTGTAATATTATCCTCACGTAGCTTTGCTTCTACTTTTGCCTGTGTAGCAATACCTGCATGGTCCATACCTGGTAACCAAAGTGCATCATATCCTTGCATACGTTTCATACGGATAAGGATATCTTGTAAAGTTGTATCCCATGCATGACCAAGGTGTAATTTACCTGTTACGTTCGGTGGTGGAATAACGATTGAATAGGGTTCTTTCCCGCTTTCTGGCTGTGCCTCAAAAAATTTCCCTTGCAACCACCATTCGTAGCGACCGGCTTCAATGGACTGTGGGTCATATTTAGTTGGCATTGAAATGTTTTCTGTCATATTGACTCCTCCTAATGTTTGAAGACTATTGATAAAGCAATCACTTTACCAAATAAAAAAACTCCTCTCGTCTAAAAGGACGAAGGAGTTTTAGTTCGCGGTACCACCTTTAATTCCAGCAGCGGTTAAGGAAATGATCATCGAATACATTTCTTAGCCTTATCTACTGGCTCTTAATTCGGTAACGGTGTTTAACCGGCTTTAACTACTGTTAGTTCACTAAAGCTGCTCAAGGGCTACCTTCAATTAAGTACAAATAGAAACTTCTCAGCTACCGTTTCCTCTCTGAAAATGTAAACATAATTTACTCTTCCCTATCATAGCATCTGTATTTGATTTTCCTTATTGTACCGCAGAAACGTGTAATTTTTCAAGTGATTTAGTCATCTTTTAATAAGAGTAAAGTAAATAGAAAAGGAAGTGAATAATCAAATGCGTCGACGCAAGTATAACCCCTGGCTTTTACCACCTTGGATAAGGCAAGTTCGTTTTTACTGTAGAACGATTATCGTGCCGATTTGTTGTTTTCAATTTATCCGTGTCATTATTGTTCCAACATCCGGTGATTTAGTTTTCTTATTACTCTTGCTACTTCTCAGCTATTTACTTTTGAAAGACATCATTTGATACACGAACTTTAAGCGGTGTATATTCTTCAGTTAGATCCCAAATCATCGAAGGCACTTCATGCCAAGAGCTGGACTCACGTACAACAATATGACTTGAGGATTCTCTCAAAATTGTTTTTTGGTCAACTGTTGGAGTCTTCACTTGGTGTGAAGCTGCTACTACTGCGGTAGTTTGTTTTTTCACTTGCATACTTTCCTCTGGCACAGTAAGTACCTCTTCATGTTCATAGGCACTGGCAGTAAAGGACTGATTTTCTAATACATGGTCATTTTCAACAACTGGCTCGTATTCGTTAAAGATGCTTGTGACTGTCCATTCAAGCTGACATTTCTGATTCGTCAAGCTTGGGCGAATATCTTTGACCATAATATCCTTAAGGTTTGATTCCTTTGGTAGATCGACATGTAATGGCACGGCATACTCAAAATAACCTGTATCTCCTTGGACATCTAGGGCATCAATTGAAATTAAATCTTCCTCGCCTGTAAAAGCTTGCATATTTTGAAAATCGAAGCGTACATGTGCGGTGATATGATAGATGCCTACTAGTCGTAGTGAATCCTCTAACTGCATTGCCTGCCACTGTGGCTTAATTTGCACAGCTGCTATTTCTGTTGGGCAGCCGTACCCAGGAAAACAAAATGTTTCACTCATATTCCAAGTTTTGTGTTCGATAATAATCCCTCCCTTTGCATCATATGACTTATGAGGGGATAGTATGCTAGAAAGCTTCCTATTCAACCGTATGAAAAAAGAGGAAATTCATATAAAAATGGCATGCTAGAACATTACTTCTAGCATGCCATTTTTATGAATGTACTTACATCCATTAAACATGTACTAATTTGATTTTATTTGCTACACGATCTGTTAACATTTGCGTTGCCTTTGGTACAATCGGTTTGAAAATTGGATTTAAAACAGGACCAGCTAATCCGCCAGCAATAACCTCTAAGAAGCCTGTCATTTTTGTGTTTTCAGCATCGATGCTTTCTGCCAGGAAATAGCCATTTCCTGTGAAATTATCCGAAAGGCCTTTAAGTTCAAATGTCACTTTGGACGGGGATACCCACTCTAAAATAATAATTTCTACTTCAACTGTTTTTTTCAGAACTCCCACATTTCCTTTAAAAGTCCATGTTGAATGTTTGTCATCAATCATTTCATGTGCGTTATAACCTGGGACAAGCTTTGCCCATTTCTCCATATCACTGACGAAATCCCATACATGTTCAATTCCTACGGGTACTTCGACCGTATGTGTGCCTGTTGCCATATCAATTCACTACTTTCTTTTATGAATAGCTATATTATAAACGATATCGTCCACATTTTGGCTATGCTGAAAGATATAATTTTGACAAAAGCAGGTCCTTCATCCAGTATAGATGATTGTCCTTGGTAGTTAATATATGCTATCTTTTCTCTTTTGTTCTTTTATTGCTCAAGTACTACAATGACTTCTAACTTATGTATACAAAAGGGCATGCTAGATTTTTTTCTAGCATGCCCTATCAATTTTACTTAGCTAATTGTGCAAATACTTTATGGAAGGCATCCACCGTTTTTGCGATATGCTCCTCTGTATGTGCAGTAGAGATAAATAACCCTTCAAACTGAGACGGTGGTAGGAAAATTCCTTCCTCAGCCATCAGACGGAAGTATTCAGCAAATAAGGCTAAATCCGATGATTTAGCAGTTGCAAAATCAATGACCTCTTCATTCGTAAAGAAGAAGCCAATCATAGAACCTGCACGATTAACAGTGTGAGGAATATTGTACTTCGTCGCCGCTTCACGGAAACCAGCCTCTAGCTGATCGCCTAGTTGTTTAAAGTATTCATAAGTACTGTGATCTAAACGTGATAGCGTTTCATAGCCCGCTGTCATAGCTAATGGATTCCCTGAAAGTGTACCAGCTTGATAAATCGGTCCAGCTGGTGCTACTTGCTCCATAATTTTTTTAGTACCAGCAAACGCACCCACTGGAAGGCCTCCGCCAATTACTTTCCCTAGCGTCGTAATATCAGGTGTGACTCCGAAATAACCTTGTGCACAACCAAAATCAACACGGAAGCCCGTCATAACCTCATCAAAGATTAATAACGCACCATGTGTAGTTGTTAATTCGCGTAAGCCTTCTAAGAAACCTGATTGTGGAGGTACAACACCCATGTTCCCTGCAACTGGCTCTACAATAACTGCTGCTAACTCTGCACCAAATTTTTCAAAAACAGCTTTAGCGCCTTCTAAATCATTATAGGCTACAGTTAACGTATTACGAGCGATATCTGCAGGTACGCCAGGGCTATCAGGAAGACCCAATGTAGCAACTCCAGATCCTGCTTTAATTAATAATGAATCACCATGGCCATGATAAGAGCCTTCAAATTTTAAAATCTTATCACGACCTGTAACACCGCGTGCTACACGTAATGCAGACATAGTAGCTTCTGTCCCCGAAGAAACGAAGCGAATCATTTCCATGCCTGGAAGACGATCTAACACTAATTGAGCTAAACGATTTTCTGTATAGCTTGGTGCACCAAAGGAAGAGCCTTTTGCTGCAGTTTCAGCAATCGCTTTGACAACCTCTGGATGTGTATGCCCTAAAATGAGTGGGCCCCAAGATAATACATAATCTATATATTCATTACCATCAATATCTTTAATGATAGCCCCATGGCCTGATTCCATGAAAATTGGGTCCATATTTACTGATTTGAATGCACGAACGGGGCTATTGACACCACCTGGCATTAACTGAACAGCTTCAGCATAGGCTTGCTTTGATTTTTCGTAAGAACGTGTCATTTATTTCTCCTCCAACCAACGTGCAACATCTTTTGCATGATACGTAATAATTAAATCAGAACCTGCACGTTTCATGCCTAATAATGTTTCAAGCACAACTTTTTTCTCTTCAATCCACCCATTAATAGCAGCTGCTTTAATCATCGCATACTCACCTGAGACATTATACGCAACAAGTGGTAATGGATAATTATTTTTCATATCTCGAATAATATCTAAATAACTTAGGGCTGGCTTAACAATTAAGAAATCCGCTCCCTCTTCGATATCAGATTCTGCCTCACGGAATGCCTCTAAACGGTTTGATGGGTCCATTTGATAGGATTTACGATCACCAAATTGTGGAGCACCATCTGCCGCGTCACGGAATGGGCCATAGTAACTTGACGCATATTTCACAGCATATGACATGATTGGAATATGCTCAAAGCCTGCTTCATCAAGACCAGCTCGAATGGCTGCAACAAAACCATCCATCATATTAGATGGAGCAATTATATCTGCGCCTGCCTTTGCTTGTGATACTGCTGTACGAGCTAAAACATCTAATGAAGGGTCATTTAAAATTTGATCGCCTTCAATTAAGCCACAATGACCATGATCCGTAAACTCACATAAGCATGTATCTGCAATGACTAAAAGCTCAGGGTGACGCGTTTTAATTAAGCGAGTCGCCTCTTGGACAATACCATGATCATGGAATGCACCAGTTCCAACAGCATCTTTTTCAGCCGGTAAACCAAATAATATTACAGCTGGGATTCCTAATGCAACAACCTCATCAATTTCTGCTTCTAGCTTATCTAATGAAAATTGAAAAACACCAGGCATAGATGGTACTTCATTTTTAATATTTTCGCCCTCTATTACAAAAATAGGATAAATCAGGTCCTCTTTATGTAAGTATGTTTCTTTTACCATTGATCGCATCGTTGCATTGGCACGCAAACGACGATGTCTTTGAAATTGTAGTTTTGTCATGATTTGTCCCCTACTTTCATTAATTCTTCGATGACTGCTTGCATTGTATATACACTTGGCATAATATCCACAGTTGCACCGTATTGTTCAAGAGCTGCTTCCGTAATATGGCCGATGGCTGCAACCCTAGTTGCTTGCCATCCAACATGTACTGCTACACTTTTTGCATATACATCAACAGCTGAAGGACTAGCAAAAATCACTGTGACGTCCTCATTGCGATGAATGCAATTAATAATAGCTGATGTTTGATCATGTCGTTCTACCGTTTCATAAACTGTCCATTCTTTCAAATTAAAGGGCAGTCCATCCTTCAACGTACTTTTCGCCTTTTCTCCACGAATAAACAGACAACTCGGATGGTCGCCAGCTATACTTGGAAATTCCTTGACGAAAACATCAGCACTAAATATGGAAGGCATAAAGCTCACTTGAAATCCTAGATTTTCTAACGCTGTAGTTGTTTTTGTCCCAATGGAAGCAATTTTCGCTTGAAAATTTTTGGCACTTAATTGATGCCGCTCCATCTTATTAGCAAAGGCATCTACAGCATTTTGACTCGTAAAGATAACCCAGTCAAATTGAAGCGCACTATTCAACAGTTTTGCATCATCGTTGTCCATACGTTCGCATGTTTCAATTAATGGGGCAATTACTGCATGGCCACCTAAAGCTGCAATATCATCTACAATAGCTGTTGTTTTAGATGTACCTGTTAAAAGTACCGTTTTACCTCTTAAAGGTAAATCATTTTGCATCTTGCTCTGCCTTCACACGTTGAATTAAATCGAAAGCTCCTTGTTTCGTTAAAATAGTAGCCAGCTCTTCCCCTATTTTTTTTGCGTCTGAACCAACTACTGTTTCTTTATATACAACTGATGCATCAGGTGCAGCAACAAGGCCTGTTAAAGTAATTTCATCCCCATTTGATGTGGCATAGCCAGCGATTGGTACTTGGCACCCGCCATCCATAGCCGCCAAGAATGCTCGTTCTGCATGTGCCTCTTGCCATGTTAATTGGTCTGTTAATTTAGCTAACTCGGCTAATAGCTCGGTATCATCTCCACGGCATTCAATACCAAGAGAACCTTGTGCTACGGCTGGCAAACAATCTTCCACTGATAAAAATTCAGTGACAACATCTTCACTCCAACCAAGTCGTTTTAAACCGGCTGCTGCTAAAATAATCGCGTCATATTCTTCGGTTTCAAGCTTAGCTAAACGTGTATCAACGTTTCCTCTAATCCATTTAATTTCAAGATCCGGACGTACTGTTAGTAGCTGTGCACTACGTCGTAAAGAACTTGTCCCGACGACAGCTCCTGCAGGAAGATCAGCAAATTTAACATGTCCCTTCGAAATAAATGCGTCACGTGCATCTTCACGTGGAGGAATACAGCCAATTACTAAACCTTCCGGCAATACAGCAGGCATATCTTTCATAGAATGGACAGCAAAATCAATCTCTTTATCGTAAAGGGCTTGTTCAATTTCTTTAACGAACAATCCTTTTCCCCCTACCTTTGAAAGCTGTACATCTAAAATTTGATCACCTTTTGTCACGATTTCTTTTACTTCAAATTCAAATGGAGCACCAGCAGCCTTTAATTCATTAATGAACCAATTTGTTTGCGTTAGTGCTAGCTTACTTCTCCTAGAACCTACAATAATTTTTCTCAACAGTCTCCAACCTTTCCTCTAATACCATAAATGGAATCGCGATAAACTACTTCCTAAGAAGAAGTTCACAACAACTAATAAATAGGCATAAATATGTACCCATGCATAAGTTGTACCTATCAGCTTGCTTTTGCGATTCACATATAAGATAAAGCAATACAAAATTAAAATAATGAAGGATCCTATGATCTTCGCATCGAAAATCGAAAGACTCTCTAATGTTAATAATGCCCATTCAAACCCTAATATTAAACTTATAAATAACATCGGGATTCCAATAAAGAATGATACATTCATCCAGTTGCTCGTTTGCTGTAAAGATGGCAGTCTTGTCCAAAGATGCGACCACTTTTTCTTCTTCAGCAATCGATATAAAACAAGATATAAAATGGCAAACACAAATGTTAATGTGAATGCTGCATATGACAATATCGCAAATGATATATGAATAAAAAGCATTTCCGAAATTAATGTATCTCCGACAGTTCCCGTAGGACGTTTAGGCATAAATGTAAATATACTAGCAAACAAAAATCCTAATATATTTATAATAAATACCGGTAAGTCTACTCTTGCAATGCAATGCAGGATAATGGATAACGTCACAAGTAACCAGGAGTAAAAGAGAATTCCCTCTGACAATGATAAGATCGGAAAGCGTTTCGTTTCCACAAACGTTAAAATAATAATGGCACTTTGAATCATCCATACAAATGAAACAAGCCAGAAAGCAATGCGCCTTGCTCGTACTTGCTTATAAAAATAATCAGTAAAGTAAAAAACTAGACTGATCGCATACAAGACGATCATCACCTCATATAGCCTTGTCATGGTCAAATCAGCCAATAGACATCCCTTCTTTGTAGTGAAATTGTAAAGCTATAAATAAGAAAACAAAAAACGTTTTCGTATCCTAAGTTTACCATACAGATACGAAAACGCCTCATGTAATATCAGTAGAGAATCCAATAGCGCAACACCACTTCGTACAACTTCAGTGTACAAAACGCATTAGATTATTTAGAAAGAATACTTTGGTTCAGCAGAAGTTTGAGTTGCCTGTGCGCGTTCTTTACGCTCAAGCTCTTGCTTCGTCATCTCTTGAACTTCAGCTTCCACAGCTTCTTCTATACCAAAAATTTGTTGGAATAAACGTAACTGTTCATTTGCTTTTGGTGAATTAGCCATTTCTTTCGCTTGTAAGATTGGCTCTTTTAACAATTGATTAATAATTGATTTTGTATGTTTACTTAAAATTTTACGTTCACGTTCCGTTAAATCTGGCATTTTATTCTCGATACTAGTCATGGTCTCTTCTTGAATACGATTTGCTTTTTTCCGTAATGCAGAAATCACAGGTACGACACCAAGCGTAGACACCCAATCTTTAAATTGGAGCACTTCATGCCCAATCATATCCGTAATATCAGCAGCAGCACGTTCACGCTCCGCTAAATTGGCTTCGACAATACCTTGTAAATCATCAATATCATATAAGAAAACATTTGGTAAATCACCAACACGTGGATCGATATCACGAGGAACAGCGATATCTACCATAAATAATGGTTTCCCTTTTCGTAAACGTTCCACGAATTGCATGAGCTCATAATCAATGACATAATCAGTTGCACCAGTCGATGTAATTAAAATATCTGCTTCTAATAAGGAGCACTGTAATTCCTTCATTGATTTAGCTTGACCATGGAATTTTGCAGCTAGACTTTCCGCTTTTTCAAACGTACGGTTAATTACTGTTACTTTTCCTACTCCACTGCCGTAGAGGTTTTCAATCGCAAGCTCCCCCATTTTCCCTGCACCTAGAATAGCTACATGCTTGCGTTGTAAAGAGCCAAAAATTTTCTTTGCTAATTCTACTGCTGCATAAGAAACTGATACCGCATTCTCGCCGATAGCTGTTTCATTATGTGCTCGCTTTGCAAATGTTACCGCTTGTTTAAATAGTTGATTGTAAACCGTTCCTGTCGTGCCAATCTCTTGTCCACTTAAAAAGCTTTTTTTTACTTGCCCTAAAATTTGCGTTTCACCTAGAACCATTGAATCGATCCCAGCTGTCACTTTAAATAAATGTTCAACTGCCTCATCTTCTTCACGAATTGTTAAATACGAAGAAAATGTCTCCACAGGCAAGTCAAACCAATCAGCTAAAAATTGTTTCACAAAATGACGTCCAGTATGCAATTGATCCACAACAGCATAAATTTCTGTACGGTTACATGTCGAAACAATAACGTTTTCTAAAATACTTTTCTGCTTTTGCAGCGCTTCCATTGCCTGAGGTAGTTCACTCTCAATGAATGATAACTTCTCTCTTATTTCAACAGGCGCTGTTTTATAATTCAAGCCTACTACGATGGTATGCATGAATAACACCTCACACGTTCTAATTCACAAATTTTATTATAGCACAGTTCGACAATAGTTCATCTATAATTTGTGAACATGTCATGAAGAACTGCATTTCGTCATCTACATTAGAATTATTATAAACTAAGTGTAACAAATTATACGTTTTGTTTCAAATTAAAAAACTGCCCCGCATAAAGGAGGCAGTTTTCATCATTAATTTGTTATAGAAATAGTTTTCATTGAAATAATATTTCCATCTTTATCATATGCGATCAAGTCAATTTCATTATTAACTTTAAAGTCCTGCATAGTTTGTACTGTTTTCGTTAACATAAACACATGATCACTACGTTTTAGCAACTCGAATTGTACATCACCACTAATCGATTTATAACGTACATTAATCTTCGCAACGTTTGGACAATTACCATCAATACGAGCGCTCATTGTAAGATAGCCTTTTCGCAATGATACATTTGCATCCTCAAATAAATCATCCGGGTTGATACAGCTTGATGCCGGAGTTTTACATAAAATCGCATCAATCAACTTTTGGAACACCTGATGCAATTGTAAATTATCAAGCGCGTGATAATAAGCTCCGCCAGTTTCTGTAGACAATTGCATTAAAGTAGCATCACTTATTTGTGATTTCTTGCCCATACTTACTGTATATATTTTCACACCTTGCTTTTTCGCTTCACTGATCACTTTTGTCATTTTAGATTTACTTGTTTTCCCATCAGATACAACTACAATAGCTTTAGCCGTTTTTGTATCGTTTGAGAATTTCGTTAATGCAATATCAATACCTGCAAAAATATCCGTAGCACCTTTCTCTTTAGATGCTTTATAAAGGTCTTTCTTCAATACAGTATCTGTTGTTCCCTCACCAAGAATTGTTGCCTTTGTGTTTGTTTCGATGACGATGTTATTTTTCGCCTTCAATTGATTGATAAATTCAATCATTTTTTTGCCACGATAATTAGTTGGATCAACAGCTTTCATAGAAGAAGAATAATCCACTACATAAGCAATTTCTGTTGCTAATGAGCATGAATTTTTACTGAAGTACGGATTAGTAAAAATATCTTTGGTTACTGTTTTATCTTTTAACCCCTTCAAAATTGTTGCATAACGAGGGTCTATTGGATTGACAAGGGTTGCTTCTACTTTAGATTTGCCATAGATGATAGAGTCAAAGTATGCAACAGCTGTACCTGGACTACCTGTATTGTTTAATGGATCTGAAGTATTCGTAATAAACGAAGCTGTTTTTTCCACTCCATCATACTTGATTTTAACTGTTCCTTGATAATCCGTAACTGGTTCTCCACCAGGACGAACTAACGTCACCATGACTTTTGTATAGCGATCCTTGCCTGATGGTCTAGAGGCAGCATCAGCACTTTCTTTCAATGCCTCTACTCGTTTTTTATAAGCCTCTACTTGTCCAAGTAACTTCCCGCCTTGATATTTTAATAACACCGTACGATCATAGTTACTTAAGTTGGTAAAAATAGAATAAATTTTCATGACACTATCATAATGTTCAAGTGTTAATTTTTTTTCTTCCGGCATATGGTTCATAAGCTGGATGATAGCTCCAACTGGATTAATGTTTTCTACCTGAGAGGCGATTTCATCATCAATCCCTTGAACACGGTAAATCGGACGGCCATCTTCAGAAATCATATACATAATTTCTGTTTTAGCTGGCGATGTGACTGAATTATCTAAACGACGATTTAACAGTTCCTCAAAAAGGTAAACAGAAATATTGTAGTTTTCAAATTGTAAAATAGCATTTTCATACCCTAGTGCTGGATATCTAGGATCTGAACCTCCGTAACGTAAATAAACATTTTGAACATTACCCAAAGCGTCTGTTACATTAGTTTGCTGCCCAATACTAAATAGCTTTTTATCCCCGTCATACTTTAATGGAATTGGTGAATACACATCAATTATATTTTGTGTGAAGAACTCTGGCAATTTCTCATATGGGATATATGGTGGTGTCACATTACCATTATCATCATCTGTATTAGTAGGATCATAGACTTGGTAATCAATACGCAATTCAGGTTGTGGTGAATAACGCACCTCTGCTTTTAATTTTTGCCCCACAAGACACTTCATTGCTGGATCTGTGTTATTAACCAATTCAAAGGAAATCGTATCACGAGCAGATTTTGTTAATTTTGGCGCTACAACAATAGCTGATACAGTCGAACCATCAGATTGGACGGTTCTAACCGCTTCGCCGGAAGTATCGATAATCGTACCGTAAGTTGACGTTACACGGAATGTATAAGATTTATCATCCGCAATTGGGTCTCCATTACAAGCCTTTAAAGATACAGTCACAAGTGTTGAATCCACTTCATTCGCAATTAAATCAGGTTTTTCCACTACAATGCTTTGCAGTGCATTATTTACATAATCAGGTCCAGTAAAATCATTGGAGTTATCCTTTGGCTCTTCAAAATCCGCACTATTGGAGCCCATGAATCCTGGAGGTAATGTAATACTATCATTATCACGACCAGCTGCACTTCGCGTTAATCCTTGTACGGCAAAGTTACCATTTTGGACTGCTCTGTATAAGAATGTCGCGACATCACCACGTGTTAATTTTGTTGATGGATTAAAGCTTGCAAATGTCTTTTTGCCTGAACTACTTGTCGATAAATTGTTTGAATATAAATATTGAACAGCTTGTGGTTCATCTAAATCCAATCCTTTAAAAGCGGCATAAATTTGTGCAAATTGACCACGAGTAATCGCTTTTGATCGATTGGCATTTACATGTGTTCCATTAAACGGTAAATAAAAATCACTATAAAAGTTATAAGCTACACTATCCGTATAAGATAATGGATAGTTACGGTCTAGCTTCGCAAACATGAGGACAAGCTCTCGATCTGTCACTTGCTCATTCGGTAAAAAGTTATTGGCATTGTTCAAAGTCATCAATTCATTGTCAACCGCCCAAGAAATGGCTTTGTAATTATTACTATTCGTCGGAACATCTCTAATTGTTGTAGCTGCTTGCGTAACAACAGGTGTTGCTGTCATCAAAAGAAGCATGAAGCTCAGCATAGTAAGCAATGCTTTTTTTACATATGTCATGGTTGTTCAGTCCTTTCTTTAGTTAAAGAACAATATGTCATCACGATAATTTTGTTTCAAGTCATCTTCTAAATATTTCAAGAAACGTTCTAGGACAACGGAAGCTTCTGCTCGAGAGAGTGGTTTATTTGGATTGAAACGTCCAGCAGAATCGCCAATCATCAATCCAAGCTCATTGGCAATATAGATACCATCTCTTGCATAGTTTGGAATTTGGTTGTCATCCGTAAATTTCGTTAAAAAGCCAGGATTAGGCGCTCTATTTTCCAGGCCTAAAGCACGAACAAAGATAGTTGCCGCCTGTGCTCTTGTGATGGCACCATCAGGCATGAAGTAATCCGCTGAAACCCCTTTAATGATCCCTTTATTTAAAGCTGATTCAATATAGAAATAGTCTTTAGTAGATCGTTTTAAATCCTTAAAGACACTTGTAGTAGGAGCTTTTCTTGATTTCTTTTCTTCAAACACGCGTAGGTCCACCGCTTTACCAATGGCTGTAGTAAAATCAATGCGTTTCATTGGCGTTTTAGGAGAGAAGAAATTACTTGAATCTGAATAAATACCTAGAGAATACAGTTTCTCAATTGCTTCTTTCGCATAATGATTTGTTAAGTCCCGAAATTTAGGAATAATAAGACGTTCAATAGTAGGCATATATTCTGTATCTAAATCCAGTGTACCTTTTTGTCCAGAAGCTAAATTATAAGTGTACTCCGATATAACGTCCTTTTCACTGACAACGGCATAGCCACCTTCGAAGCTGCCTAAAGTACCTAGGTTCTCCTCGTAATTCAGGATACGTGATTTACTAGTAGATACGCGATTTTTTACATGGCTTGTTTTACCATCACTGAATGAATAAACAGACTCTGTGATTTGTGTTTCAGTTGCTCCCCAAAAGTTTTCATAGCCTGCATGTCTGCTATCAGTTTCAATCGTTATGGTGTTTTGAACCGCATTTTTCCCTTTGCCAGTTTCATAGGCATAGGTCTTTCTTGAAATTACATTTCCCGAGTAATAATCAGAAGCTGCCCGATTATCTGTAACAGTTCCTTGGGAAAATTGATAATCGACTAAAGAATAAGTAATCGATCCGATTGTAATTTTTTCAGTATATTTCTTAACCTCTCCATTAGAAGTTTTTTGACCAATACTTGCATAATCCACAACATCTGACTCATAGGCAATGTTTCTTGTTAATGTTGCGCCATTGTTGCCAGTTAACTTCATACTATACGTTTCAGTTAGTTTGCCCTTTGATTCTTTTTGTGTAATTTTAATATCTTTACTAGTTCCTTTGAAAATGACGGGTGCTCCTGAAAGAAATACCGCTTCCTCATATGTATATTCATTTTTCACGGCACCTGTTGTTTCTAATGAAGCAGCTGATGCATGGAATGGTGTAATCGAATTAATTACAAAAATAGCCAGAATGACTAACACTAATTTTGACCAATTTTTTTGCATGCGCTTATCCTCTCTTTCACTGTACATAAAGTGAATCATGATGCTAGCTTTAAAAATTTCTAAAACAAAAATCTGCTTATCTTTCGAAAGTATTGACAATTTAGCCCATAAGCCTAAGCGAAGATTCCTTTCATCGCCTTTTTGCTAATACTATTCGCATTAGACTCGCAGATTTTAGTTTGTTATTGACATTAATCTACTAAAATAAAATGTCCCTTTACAAATCGATCCGATAATACAACTAAACGATCCGATGGCTGTAAATCAGATGCCTGAATCACTTTACCTGCTTTTATCAGTGTCGCTTGATCAATATTCATATTAATCATCTCACCTGCTTCATACCAACGGCCATTTTGCCATTGACTAACACTCTTGACATTTATAACAGCAGGATACGTAGATTTCACAGATTGTAACTTCCCTGTAAGCATTAATGGTGCAACAGGTTTGGCATTATCTAACATATGAAGGGCCTGTACATGACCATCCTTCACATAGAAGTAACCATAATCCCCTTCAGATAAATAAAGTTCAATATCAGGCATGACATTATATGTTCTACTTCCGTCATCTACCTTTGCCTTTGTTGAATTACTAACCGACAGAACTGTACGATCTGTTTTTTTGAAAACATTGGATTCTATTTTCATAGCATCGTCAATTTCAATAAGGTAGCCATCAGCTTGAGATAATCTTCCATAATATAGTTCATGACCAGCTAAGTTTGGAGACATAAAGCTATCACTCGTCACTTGCACTACCTGTGCATAGTGATCACGAGCAGCACCATCCGTAATTACAAATGCTGTACCATAAGCCATAAGCCCCGTCGGTTCAATTAAACGCCCATTACGAATTAAAATAGTTCCATTATGGAAATACATTGAGCCTGCTGTTTTAAGTTTTAACAGTTTGTAATCTGTGTCAACAGATAGCATTGGTTCATAATAAGTTCGTTCATTGTTTTTCAATACTACAATTTTCTCAATAACTTCTTTCCCAAATTGTTTTACAGTCGCGTAATAAGCTTCGCTACCAATATAATTTTTCAATTGACCTTTCTCTACCTTAGTATTTCCCACATATATCGGTACCTTGGAAGTGAAAGGCATTGTTGAAAGGTCTGCAGTTATTTGAGAGCCAAATTGCCAGTTAACAAAAGCATGCTGGTTTTTGACAGTTAATTTATTGGCATTAGGATTAACTGCTTGTATTTCCCCTTTATATAGGTTTTCTACAAGAGTACCCGTTTCACTTATTGCTATTTTTGTAACAATAGAAGTATTTTTATTTTTCAAGCTCAATTTAATTCGATCTCCAACATATAGTGCACTGATATCCGTTGCAGATGAGCTTTTTTGATAAACAGTTTCTTTATTAATATAGTAAGTAGTCTCTGCACCAACATCTGGCTTAACCATAATGAATAATCCATTAGGATCGATATTCGTTACGACACCAGCAATTGTGGTACTGTTGCCACCAGTTGATGGAACATTTGTTTCTGTTGGTAAATTAGATTTACCTCGTAGTTCCACAACACTTCTTAAAGAAATGTCAGCTTCCACTTCCATGCCCATTTTAAAACCTTCTATAGTTGTGGACGTATTATTAATAAATAAGCGAGTGTTCTTATTAATATTGTAGGTTACAGAACGGCCGCGATCATTTTGCAATGTCACTTTACTCAACTGCTTTTCTATCGTGCCATCTGGCTTGGTATATTCTGAATATGTTACATCAACAAAGGTACCAGTTACTAATTGGGCAGCCTTAGCTGTTTGGTTAAAGGAAAAAACTAGAACCATCAGTAACATAATCGATAGTATGTATGATATCTTTTTCAAAAATTCTGCCTCCTTGCTAAATTTTAGTCATGAATAGTATATCGTATTATTGGTAGTTTTTCTCATTCAAAAAGTTACAATTTCTATCTCAAACGATAACTTTAAAAGTAGAGGTAGCTTAAATTAAAGCTACCTTGCCTGCTCAGACCTGAACATCAATTGTATGTCCAGCTGTCGGATGTGGAGCATCTAACATTTCAACTAATTGTTCTGTGTTTTGCTGTTGCATATCCATCGCTTGTTTTGTTACAGCCAAGGATACGTTTTGCATAAGTGTCGCTTGATTCATTGCCATCGATAAAGCCGCTATATCCATACAGTCCACCTCCTATCTACCTTATCGGCAAAATTTTTCATTTCTCAAGCATATTCTCCAAGTTTCTCCATACTTCATAAGTAAAAATAAAAAGCATCTACAGTCCTAATTCATTAGAACCAATAGATGCTTTTTTTTACATTCTATTTTCGATAGTACGCCAAGCCTCTTCAAAACCAAGGCCTGTTTCTGAAGAAAAGACAATAAGTGGATCATTTTTTTCCATCTCCAATGTCTCTTTGACAATTTTTTTATGCTTATCCCATTTACCTTTTGGGATTTTATCTGCCTTCGTTGCAATCACAATGCAAGGAATATTATAATGCTTTAAAAAATCATACATCATGCGATCATCCGCTGTTGGAGGATGACGCAAATCAATAATTTGTACAACTGCTTTTAATTCTTGACGCCCTGTAAAGTAACGCTCAATCATTTTTCCCCACGCTTCACGCTCTGATTTCGAAACCTTTGCATAACCATAGCCAGGAACATCTACAAAAAATAATTGTTCTTCAATTTTATAAAAGTTCAGGGTTTGTGTCTTACCAGGTTTAGACGAAATACGCGCTAAAGCTTTACGTCCGATCATTCGATTAATGAAGGAAGATTTCCCTACATTTGAACGACCAGCTAATGCAAATTCTGGCAGTCCATCTTCTGGATATTGGTCTGGTCTTACCGCACTAATGACCATTTCGACATTATGGACTTTCATTTTTCTAAATACCTCCGTCCAGCGCATAGGCTAATACTTCATCTGCCGATGACACTAGTTTAAATGTAAGTTGCTCACGGACACTGTCTGGGATATCTTCTATATCGCGTTCATTATCCTTTGGACAAATAATAGTTGTTAATCCTGCACGGTGAGCACTTAATGTTTTTTCTTTCAAACCACCAATTGGTAGTACCCGACCACGTAATGTGATCTCACCTGTCATCCCCACTTCTCTGCGAATCGGTCGGTTTAGAATGGCAGAGACAATAGCTGTGGCCATTGTAATACCTGCAGATGGCCCGTCTTTAGGGACAGCACCTTCTGGAACGTGAATATGAATATCATGTGTATCAAAATATTCTGGATCTACTTGAAGTTTCTCCATTTTTGTTCGAACATAGGATAAGGCTGTTTGAGCTGATTCTTTCATGACATCTCCCAGCTTACCTGTTAGTTGCAATTTCCCTTTTCCAGGTGTTAAGGATACTTCAATTTGTAATGTGTCGCCACCAACTGTTGTGTAAGCAAGACCAGTTGCAACACCTACTTGATTTTCCTTTTCAGCCTGTCCATAACGGAAACGATGTTTACCAAGCAATTCTTGGATTGATTTCGAGTTAACCGTTACCCGTTTTTTCTCACCCGAGACAATTATCTTGGCAATTTTACGACAAAGCGTAGCAATTTGACGTTCTAAACCACGTACTCCAGCCTCACGTGTATAATAACGGATAATATCAATTACGGCTTCATCCTTAATAATAACTTGTGACTTTTTCAAACCATGTTCTTTCAATTGCTTCGGAATTAAATGATTATTCGTAATCTGTGCCTTTTCAATTTCTGTATAGCCTGCTATAGAAATTACTTCCATACGATCTAACAATGGTCCTGGGATGCTACTCAAATCATTGGCAGTCGCAATAAATAGGACATTTGATAAATCATATGTTTCCTCAATATAGTGATCACTAAATGTATTGTTTTGCGCAGGATCTAAAACTTCTAGCATCGCTGCAGCAGGGTCTCCTCTAAAATCATTAGACATTTTATCAATTTCATCTAATAAAAATACCGGATTAATGGTACCAGCCTTTTTCATCCCTTGGATAATACGACCTGGCATAGCTCCTACATACGTACGACGGTGCCCACGAATTTCAGATTCATCACGAACCCCGCCTAATGAAATACGAATAAATTTGCGGTCTAAGCTTTCCGCGATAGAGCGAGCTAAAGATGTTTTCCCCACACCTGGAGGTCCCGCTAAGCAAAGTATCGGTCCACGAAGTGAATTTTTCAGCTGACGGACAGCTAAATATTCAAGAACCCGTTCTTTAACTTTTTCTAATCCATCATGATCCCGATTCAAAATGTTCTCAGCATGATCAATATTCATGCGATCCTCAGTTGCTTTTGTCCAAGGTAACGAAATGAGCCAATCGATGTAATTTCGGATAACGCCACTTTCAGCACTAGCACCTGGAATTTTTTCATATCTATCTAATTCCTTCAGTGCCACTTCTTTTGTTGACTCAGGCATCCCTGACGCATCAATTGATTTACGTAACTCTGCTACTTCACCCGTTTTTCCTTCACGGTCCCCAAGCTCGGTTTGGATAGCCTTCATCTGTTCACGTAAATAGTATTCTTTTTGCGTACGCTCCATCGATTGCTTCACTTTTGAATTGATCTTCTTTTCTAGATCGAGTACTTCTTGTTCATCGTGCAAACGAATAATTAAGTGATCTAGTCGTTTTTTCACATTCAGCATTTCCAACACTTCTTGCTTATCTGCAATTTTAAATGGTAAATGTGATGCAATGATGTCTGCTAATCGTCCTGGTTCCTCAATATCTGCTACAGTGTTGATGGTCTCGGCTGTTATTTTATTAGAGGATTTAGCATATTTTTCAAAATACGTTAATAGTGTACGCATTAAAGCTTGCGTTTCTACATCCTTACCTAACAAATCCTCTTTTACGTCAATATCAACAAATGTATAATTTTCTAAGGCACGATAGTTTTTCCAAGATGCACGTGCGACTCCCTCAACTAAAATTCGCAATGTGCCATTTGGTAATTTTAACATTTGTTTGACATAAGCCATTGTACCAATCGCGTATAAATCTTGTTCTTCAGGCTGTTCATCGTGCATTTCCTTTTGTGTTACCAATAAAATCATCTGGTCCTCTAACATTGCCTGTTCTAGCGCTGCTACAGAACGATTTCTACCCACATCAATATGTAACACCATCGATGGGAATACTAAAAGTCCACGTAAAGGTAATAATGGTACATTTGTTGTTTTTTGTATAGTTACCATGCGGGTATTCACCTCCGTCAAAATTTTCATGTTCAATTCCCGCGCTACTAGTATGTGTTTAAAAAACTGATTCACACTAGTTATTGAAACGAGCCAAAAATTTCTACAAGTCAGTTGGCCAATATGTAAGAATGAATAAAAAGCTGACTGTCGATATGTGCGAACATTGCACAATCGAAGTCAGCTAATTACTCTTTATCTCATAACGGTAGACAGCCAAATCTATACGCTATGCTGAAGTTTTTGTGTCGCTACCTTCATCGAGTTCAGTGCCATCTTCAAGAAGCAATTTCGGTTTTTCTTTATCCGTAATTGTTTTTGCAGTAATGATACATTTTTTTACGTCTTCACGTGAAGGCAGTTCGTACATTACATCAAGCATCGTTGACTCAATTATTGAACGAAGACCACGTGCACCTGTTTTACGCTCAATTGCTTCCTTCGCAATTTCCGCAAGTGCACCTTCATCAAACTCAAGCTCAACACCGTCTAGTTCAAGCATTTTCTGATATTGCTTAGCTAACGCATTTTTAGGCTCTGTCAAAATTTGTACTAGTGCAGCTTCATTTAATTGCTCTAGGCTAGCAAGTACTGGTAATCGACCAATGAACTCTGGAATTAGACCAAATTTCAGTAAATCCTCAGGAATCAGCTTAGACATGATAGAACCTTCATCTACGTCCACTATATTCGGATCTGAACCAAATCCAATTATTTTTTCACCTTGGCGACGTTTAATGATGGATTCAATGCCATCAAATGCTCCACCAACGATGAATAAAATATTGGTTGTATCGATTTGTAAAAACTCTTGATGAGGATGTTTTCGGCCACCTTGTGGTGGAACACTCGCAACAGTTCCTTCTAAAATCTTTAGAAGTGCCTGCTGAACACCTTCGCCAGAAACATCGCGTGTAATGGATGGGTTTTCTGACTTACGTGCAACTTTATCGATTTCATCAATATAGATAATACCTTTTTCAGCGCGTTCGATATCATAATCTGCTGATTGGATTAGCTTTAATAAAATATTTTCAACGTCCTCACCCACATATCCTGCTTCAGTTAATGAAGTAGCATCCGCAATCGCGAATGGAACATTTAATATACGTGCTAACGTTTGAGCTAATAATGTTTTACCGCTACCAGTCGGGCCGATTAACACAATGTTCGATTTTGCCAGTTCAACATCATCAATTTTACTGTTTGTATTGATGCGTTTATAGTGATTATAAACCGCAACTGCTAATGCTTTTTTAGCACGCTCTTGTCCAATTACATACTCATCTAAAATCGTTAGAATCTCTTTTGGTTTCGGGATATCTTGGAATTCGATCTCCTCTTCTACACCTAGTTCCTCTACAACGATTTCTGAACAAAGCTCAATACACTCATCACAAATATACACACCAGGACCTGCTACTAATTTACGTACTTGTTCTTGTGGTTTTCCACAGAATGAGCATTTTAAATTGCCTTTTTCATCATTAAATTTGAACAATATGTTTCACCCCTATTCAAGCAACAATCTTACAAGATTATTGAACCTTTATCAAATAAATTGTCTGCATCATTTATGCCTTCGCATTCATGCAAGTAGATTATAACATCATGTTGTTTACTTCATTCGCCGTCTGCAGCATATTTTTCAGGAACCCATTTGCGCGACCTTTCGTTTCTAAGGTCTCGGTTCTTCACTACTGACACATAAGATTCAAGCTGTCATCAACTACTGATATCTTGATCAGCTACATAGCTTTTTATTTATAAATCTACTACATTCATCTACCAAGGCTTTTTTCATTCGAAGAAATGTTGATTGTTAATGTCTTTATTATGATCTTACAGAATGAAGTAAAATGAGCATCGTGTAAAATAAAAACAATACTATGTATAAGTGAAGTGTAAAGTGAGTCGTACTAAACTTTAAGGGGACTGATTTTTAGTTGATGTGATAAAACAAGGCACGGTTTAATGCCGTACCTTGTTTTTTTTAGCTATCTAATTACACAAAATCTTATTCAGTAATTTTAGCGTTTTCTACTAAAAATTCAACTGTTTTTTGGATTTTGATGTCGTTTTCAAGTACTGCTGTACCACCTAAAGCACCTGTAATTTGCTCTTTTGTCATGTTGAATTGAGCAGCCATTTTCTCTAATTCTGCTTCAATATCAGCTTCAGTTGCTTCAATTTTTTCAGCTTCAGCAATCGCTTCTAGTGTTAAAGATACACGTACACGGCTTTCTGCTTCTTCTTTCATTTGACCACGTAAATCTTCTTCAGATTGGCCAGAGAATTGGTAGTATAGATCTAAGTTCATACCTTGTGTTTGTAGACGTTGACCAAACTCTTGCAACATACGATCAGTTTCAGAGTTAATCATACCTGCTGGTACTTCAAACTCAGCATTTTCAGAAGCTTTTTCTACTAGCTCATCACGAAGAGATGCATCAGATTCTGCTACTTTTTGTGCTTCTGTTTGTTCTTTAATTTTAGCGCGTAAAGCTTCTACGCTTTCCACTTCTGAATCTAATTCTTTTGCGAATTCATCATTTAATTCAGGAAGAACTTTTGTTTTAACTTCTTTCACTGTTACTTTGAAAGTAGCTTCTTTGCCTGCTAATTCAGCCGCATGGTATTCTTCTGGGAATGTAACAACTACATCTTTTGATTCGCCAGCTTTCACACCTGTTAATTGCTCTTCAAAACCAGGAATGAAAGAACCAGAACCGATTTCTAGTGGATAGTCTTCACCTTTACCACCTTCAAAAGCTTCTTCACCAACGAAACCTTCGAAATCGATTACTGCTGTATCGCCTTCAACGATTGCTTCGTCTTCTTTAATTTCAAGTTCAGCTTTACGAGCTAATTGGTCTTGAATTTGAGCATCTACTTCTTCATCAGTTACTTCAACTGGAAGTTTAGCTACTTCTAGACCTTTGTAGTCACCAAGTTTTGGTTCTGGTTTAACTGTTACTTGTGCAGTGAATGAGAAATCTTGACCATGTACAAAGTTTTCTGTACCAGAGATTTCTGGGTAATCAACTGGCATAATTCCAGCTTCATCGATTGCCTTTGCATAAGAATCAGGAACGATAATTTCTAATGCATCTTGGTATAAAGATTCGATACCGAAACGTTGTTCGAACATTTTACGAGGCATTTTACCTTTACGGAAACCTGGTACGTTAATTTGTTTTACAACTTTTTTGAACGCTTGGTCCATTGCTGCATCTACTTCTGCAGCTGGTACTTCAATTGTAAGAGTACCGATATTACCTTCTTGTTTTTCCCATTTTGCTGACATGTATAAATACCTCCAAATAAATAATCAAGTTTTAGGATGTTAGACAATTCATTCGTAACTACGATTTTGACAACCATTTTAGTATAACATAGATGTGTATAGTTTCAACTTTTTTCATACCTAATGTAGTTCTGTTAGCTTTTCTAACATTTGTAAAAAGTCTACGATTTCATAGTCCATTTCTTTCACATTCCCTAGCATTGTTGATACAAAATCTATATAACTATAGGCAACATCTTCTGCCTCAAATGGATGCCATTCAAAGGGAAATGTGACAATGGCATGTTTCGCCATTAAGTATTGTACCATTTCCAACGTCGTTGGGTCTTGTGTCAACTGACTTTCAACTATATTTTTTATTTCACCATATTGTGGTAGTTGATTAGGTAAAGATAGTTGTGCGGGGTTTATCGTTTTCGAATGCCCCAATTTTGAAACTGTAATATCAATTGAAACTTCCTGTTCAACTAATAGGATTAAAGCCAAGCTTTGGACAAAAGGATGAACGGTCGTACTTTCAATAATTGCTTGCAATGCCGTTTTTAACTGTCTTACATTGGTATCCATCAGACGATGTAATTTGATAGATTGCTCATTCGCAGTTAGTGCACTAAATTTTTCAAGCTCATACTCCTGCTCCTCTATAAACCGTTGCGCATTTTCTTTTTTTTCAAGATTTTTAGATACTTCTCTATTAAGACTTTTTAATCGTTCAAATTTCTCCACTTGATCACTTGGCAGTACACTTTCCTCTAGGAGGGTCGTGATCAACGTCTCTACTTGATGATATTCCTTCAACTGCATGCAAATTGTAATATACAATTCCATGACTTCCACATACATTGTTGTTCCCATTGTAAAAAGCTGTTCACAAACACCTTTTGCCTTGTCATAATCCTTTAATTCGTATAAAGCAAAGGCATAGGCGCTAAGGGCAAATTCATCACCCGTTTCATATATAAAGGCCTTTTCAAAACTTGCAATAGCTTTCTCGTATTGATAATTTTCAGCAAACATATGGCCTTCACGTATTAATGTTTGGACAGCGCCTGGAAAAACAACAATATTGTCATGTTTGATAACATGACGCTTACGTTTTGTCAATTCCCTCACCTCCTCTGTTCTATTTTTCATTTCGATTATTTACTAAAAAAATCCACAAGTTTCTTATTTTTCACAAAAAATAATTGCTTTTACATTCATATTTTGTAATAAAATGTATTATAATTAGAATAGTCTAAAATTTATTACAACTTGCAGACTTTCTTCCTAGTTATCTGCATACAGAAAATCAAGTTCTTCATAAGGAGTGGAATACATGCAATTACTAGATACAATCACTGAATTTGACCATTGTATCTCACCTGCATTCGAGGCATTATCGATTAAAGTCATTTCATTTTCTACAGCGGACGGACCTATTCAAGATAATCCGATCGAATTTGAATTTTTAACACGTACAAAAATTGATGTGTATACGCAAGAAGCTAGCACTTATCTTTTACGTATTCTTGGAACAATTCCAGGTTCTATCGCACTTGGGCATCAAAATGAAACTCTTTCCATTATTCCTCAAAAAGTAAACATCGAATGTAATGACAAGCTGTTACATGTGGACAAAAAAGATATGCATCAAATTTTACAACATCCTGAGCCGAATCGTCATTACAGCGAATGGCTTATTGATGCTATAAAAAATACCAATATTCTCGTTGAGCTGAAGACAAACCAGCATTCACTGATTGAATGGCCAATCGGTATAAAATCAGCAGCCATAATATAGGTAGAGATAGACATACTTCATCGTATGTCTTTTTTTTTACTCTTATTTAAGCCTTTCCATTTTATTGCGTTTCTATCATAACAACTTTCTATAGTTTCTGGAAATAATATTATAACAGTCACCAACATTAAAGTGTTTGTATTGTCAATTCACACAGCAAATGGCTATCCGTCCTACATCAGGATTGCAAATTGGTCGATTTGCTTGAAAAAGGAGCTATAATAATAGAACAAACCTTATGATGGAGGCACACATAAATATGAATATAAAAGAAACACTACAATCTTTTTCTACTATGACACTGCATGAACGTCAGGCAGTGATGAAGGACAACGGAGAATGGCTCTTACAGGAGATGCTAACGCACATTGGCTCAACTGATGCTGAATTGCGCGATCATTTAATTTATCGTACGTTTGTTGATTTACTAAGTGATAATTTATTAAGCACCCAACAATTACAATTATTATTTGAGACAGCAACAAGTGAGGATTTTCTATATGTACATATCGGAGAAGCACCAACAGACAGTGTCTTTACTAGATCATTCTCTGCACTGCTCATTGCAGGTATACTTGCAAAGGATGCCGAGTTGCTTGTTTTAAAAGATGACGAGTTGCAGCCTTTCTTTAAAAAAATTGGACGTTATCTATTATTAGAACAAGATACAAGAGGTTACGTAAAGGATAAAGGATGGGCTCATAGCATTTCACACGGGGCTGATTTAGCCGCCATGACTATTAAACACCCAAAATTCGATTTGCAATATGCTCCATCCATTTTACATGCACTTAAGCTTGTCACGTGGAAAGGCACTGTCTATGTCAATGATGAAGAAGAGCGATTAATCAACATAGTAGATGCTTTATTACAACAAAACTATTCGGAGGAAGCTTTGATCGAATTTGTTGAACAAGCCTTTGATAAGTTTGAAATGCATTTAATGACGCAAGGTTATAATGATAGCTTTTTTAGTGGGCGTACTTGTACATTAAACTTCATGAAGACATTATATTTTTCTTTAAAAATGAATAATAAAGCCCCCAAACTACAAAATACAATCTATGGGCAAGTAGCCAAATGGCTCAAGCTTGGGGACTGACTAAAAAATGCTGATTCGATACGTATCTTTCTCATAAACATAAAAAATTTCTACCATATTAGCAAACTAAGAATTTACTTAGTTTGCTTTTTGTTTTTCAAATAGAATATAAATATGTAAATTTTTGTATAATCAAGAAAACTATTTGTTATATTAACATAATTAATAACACTCCCCATTTATTCCCTTTTCAATCATTCCTTTCATTGATAGTTCATCCTAATGTTTCCACACAATGATTCTTCTTCTACTCCTTTTATAGATAAAAGGCAAATAAAATCTATTATTATGTCCGACGGGATACTGATTTTATTACAAAACAGCGTCCAAAATGTGAAATACAATTTTTCATAAAAAAAACTATTTACTTAGTTAAACATGAAGAATGCTGTATTTTCAACGTTTCCACAGTGTTTAATAAACAAAACCTTAAAATACCAATACTAAAATAACGTTTTTTGTTCAAAAAATGTTCAAATTCAATGTATCTTTACTATCATTTTCATAACAAAATTATGTTTTTTCTTAAAAACAGGGCGTATAATCCAATGTGCAAACAACGACAAGATGTGACAATCGTTATAGACATGTACGTATGTGAAACGATTGCACAAATCATTGATTTTGCTAACGCTTGCATTAGACCAATCAACTTCAAGATTTATGTTTCATATTGAACCATGCCATTGTAAATTCTTAAGTTGTTGATTGGTACGCCAAGATAAAAGAGGTGACCTCAGTATCCACTATTTATAAATGTGAACTGACAAAAAACACATGAATTTTATGAATAGCCGTTCTATAGAAAGGAGTCAAACATGAAGAAAAAATTAAGTTTAATGTTTGTAGCATTGGGTGCTCTTGCACTTCTTGCTGGATGTGAGCCATTAACAGTATTCAATCCTAAAGGACCAAATGCAGAAACATTATCAAACACAATTATTTTATCCATTATTACAATGGCCTTTATATTACTAGTCGTGTATGTGCTTTTAGCCTTTATGCTAACTAAATATCGTGCGTCAAAAGCATCTGCAGATTATGAGCCACCTCATGAAGAGGGTAGCCATCTTCTAGAAATCACATGGACAGTAATTCCTATTATTATTGTTGCATTCTTGGCTGTTGTAACTGTAAGAACAACATCTACTGTAGAGGCTCAGCCAGCAGGATATGACGATAAAGAACCTTTAGTAATTTATGCATCATCATCAAACTGGAAATGGCATTTTAGTTACCCTGAAGAAGGTGTTGAAACAGTTAACTATGTTAACCTTCCTGTGGATCGTCCAATTGAGTTTAAATTATACTCATTCGGTCCGATTACAAGTTTCTGGATTCCTCAATTAGCAGGTCAAAAATATGCCATGAGTGATATGTTAACAACTATTCACCTTGCAGCAGATGAAGTGGGTTCATTCATGGGACGTAACTCTAACTTCAATGGACGTGGATTTGCAGAAATGGAATTTGAAGCACAATCTATGACACAAGAAGACTTCGATAAATGGGTTGCTGATGTTAAAGCAAAAGAAAAACCATTAACAGAAGAAAAATTTGATGAGCTATTAAAAGCTGAGCATGTTGGTCGCCAAAGCTTCTCATCTACACACTTAGAATTCAGCCCTGCCCCAATGGAACATGGTAAAAACATGAAAATGGGTGACATGGACCATAGTGACATGTCTGAAGAAGATATGAATAATGAACATTCAGGTCATTAATTTACATTTAACTTTGAACGAGTAGAATATTAATTTTTAATTTTGAAAGGAGCGCATCCAATGAGTATGGAAGAATTATTCCATCCAATGCAAGAACCGATGATTTTAGCGGCAGCTATTAGTATCGTAGTTGGAGCAGTCGTTATCGTAGCTGGCCTTACTTATTTCAAAAAATGGGGCTATTTCTACAAAAACTGGCTATCAACTGTTGACCATAAAAAAATCGGGATTATGTATATCGCTGTAGCATTATTAATGCTATTCCGCGGTGGTATCGATGCACTATTAATGCGTGCACAAACAGCTGTTCCGGATAACGGGCTTCTTGATGCACAACATTATAATGAAATTTTCACAACACACGGTTTATTAATGATTTTATTTATGGCGATGCCATTTGTGATTGGTTTAATGAACATTGTCATCCCACTTCAAATTGGTGCACGTGACGTTGCTTTCCCACGTCTAAATGCTGTCAGCTTTTGGCTATTCGCAGCAGGTGCTGGTTTATTAAACTTATCATTCATTATTGGTGGTTCACCAGACGCTGGTTGGACAGCCTACTTCCCTCTTGCAAGTACGGATTTCAGTCCGACTGTAGGGAATAACTATTATTCTTTAGCACTTCAATTATCAGGTATTGGTACATTAATGACAGGTGTTAACTTCATCACGACTATTATTAAAATGCGCGCACCTGGTATGAAATTAATGAAAATGCCAATGTTTACTTGGTCGATTTTAATTACAAACGTAATTATTGTATTCGCATTCCCAGTATTAACTGTAGCGCTTGCTCTTATGATGTTAGACCGTCAATTCGGTACTAAATTCTTTGCAATGCAAGACGGCGGTATGGATATGCTTTGGGCCAACCTATTCTGGGTTTGGGGACATCCTGAAGTTTATATCGTTATTCTACCTGCTTTCGGTATTTTCTCAGAAATCATTGCAACATTTGCGCGTAAAAACTTGTACGGCTATAAATCAATGGTTATGAGTATGGTTGTTATTTCTTTACTATCATTCGTAGTTTGGGCCCACCACTTCTATACAATGGGTCACGGGGTAATGGTAAACAGCGTATTCTCTATTACAACAATGGCAATCGCCGTTCCAACCGGTGTTAAAATATTTAACTGGTTGCTGACGATGAGGAACGGGAAAATTCAATTTACAACACCGATGCTTTATGCTCTTGGCTTTATTCCAATCTTCACAATTGGTGGGGTTACAGGGGTAATGCTAGCGATGGCAAGTGCTGACTATCAATATCATAATACGATGTTCTTAGTTGCCCACTTCCACTACGTTTTAATTCCAGGTACAGTATTCGGTGTACTTGCAGGTTACCACTACTGGTGGCCAAAAATGTTCGGTTTCCGTTTAAATGAAAAATTAGGGAAAACTGCGTTCTGGTTCATTGCAATCAGCTTCAACGTAACATTCTTCCCACTATTCATTTTAGGTTTAGATGGTTATGCTCGTCGTATGTACACTTACTCAGAGTCAACAGGCTATGGACCATTGAACATGTTATCATTCGTTGGTGCTTTAGGACTTGCAGTCGGCTTTGCGTTGATCGTTTATAATATCTACTACAGCTGGAAGCATATGCCTCGTAATGAAAAGGCAGATGTATGGGAAGGTCGTACACTTGAATGGGCTACTCATTCTCCAGTACCAGAATACAACTTTGCAGTAGTTCCAACTGTTACTCGCTTAGATGAGTTCTGGTTCGCGAAAAAAGAAGGTCGCGATATTACAGCAGGTAAAATTGAAAAAATTCACATGCCAAATAATACAGGCACACCTTTCTGGATGAGTGGATTCTTCTTCCTTGCAGCATTCTTCGCTGTATTCAATATGTGGGTGCCAGCCATCATTAGTATGCTTGGTGTATTTGGCTTCATGATCCATCGTTCTTTCGAAAAAGACCATGGTCGTTATATTTCAGTTGAGGAAGTTATGGCAACTGAGAAAAGCTTGAGAGGTGATAAATAATATGAAAATCGATTCTTCACTTCCATTAGAATATAGTACAGAGGAAAATCGCCTAAAAATCTTTGGTTTCTGGATTTTCCTTGGCGCCGAGATCGTGTTATTTGCCACATTGTTTACTGTGTATTTCACACTTCACACACGGACAGGTAGTGGCCCGAATGGTGCTGAAATCTTTGAATTAACACCAGTTTTATGGGAAACATTCTTATTATTAACAAGTAGTTTCACAATTGGTCTGGGTGTTCATGCAATGCGTATTGGTCGTAAAAAGGCAATGATGACTTTCTTCATCATTACCCTTTTACTCGGCTTAGGTTTCTTAGCTATTGAGATTGATGAGTTCATCACTTATGTACATGAAGGTGCGACAATTCAAACAAGCGCATTCCTGTCATCATTAATGACATTACTTGGAACACACGGTGCCCACGTAACATTTGGTTTCTTCTGGGGCCTAGCTATCATTATCCAAGTAGCTAAACGTGGTTTAAATCCACAAACAGCGAACAAAGCGTTTATCTTCTCATTGTACTGGCATTTCCTAGACGTTGTTTGGATTTTCATCTTCAGCTTCGTCTATTTGAAAGGACTGATTAGCTGATGAAGGAATTATTCCCAAAACAACATGTCATGGGCTTCGGCTTCTCACTATTACTGACACTTGTCGCTTTAGCCGTTGTAACCTTTGATATGAGTTATAAAGTGGCATTTGCTATTTTACTTGTCACTGCCCTTGCACAAGCAACTGTACAGTTAGTGTTATTCATGCACATCGGTGAATCTGAAGATAAGAAAACGTTATATACAACGATTTTATATTCAGTATTCGTAGGTGTTGTAACAATCATTGGTACATTGTTTGCCATGATCTGGGGTTACTAAGCAATTACATGTAGATATTTTCGAGCTTATTGAAAAGCTCCTCAAAAAGCTGTCACCTACTTTCGTATTAAACGATTGGTTGGTGACAGCTTTTTTATTAATTTTCATGCTTATTACTGGTCATTACTGCAAGATTATTGTTTTTTCACTAAGTATTTAGATACATTTTATAGAATAACGAAACTTTTCCTTTTCTTGGGCGTATATTAGTAGATAGTGTTTTTTACCAAGAATAGGAGATGAAAGTAATGAAGAAGATTTTTAAAGTACTAGCAGTTGGAACACTAGCATTGACTCTTGCTGCTTGTAATTCAAGTGCCACGCCTACGAAAGACACAACTAAAACTAGCAACCTCACTTTAGAACAAGTGTATGACAAGGCAGTGGATCGTCAGTCTGACATTAAAAGTGCTAGTGCCAATATGGATATGACACAGGTAACGAAGGTTGGATCTGGTGAAGAGGCGATGGAGTTCTCTATTAACTCTAAAATGGAAATGGACATTATCGTCGACCCATTAGCAATGCATTTATCAGGCTCTATGTCGATGCCAGATATGATGAGTGAAGGCCAAGAAACAACGGACATGCCTATTGAAATGTATATGAAAAAAGACGCTGGCCTTTTCATGAAAGATGTGACTACAGACAGCTGGTTAAAGCTTCCTGATGAGAACTTTGATGCTATTTTAGATCAAACGGCTGCTTCTGCTGACGCTAAAGAACAGTTAGAACAACTTAAAAAGTTTATTAATGATTTTACATTTGAACAAACGGATAAAGAATATGTCCTTACATTAGAAGCAAAAGGTGATAAATTTAAAGAGCTAATTGATTCTGAAATTAATAAATCAATAGAAGACATGGGATTAGAAGAAAACCCTATGGATCAATTAACAATCGAAAAAATCAACTATGTGCTACACATTGATAAAGAGACTTTCGATACGAAAAAAATGGATATGAATTTTGATTTAAAAATGGCAGTAGAAGGCGATGAATTGTTAATGAATACAAAATCAGTCGTTACTTATACTGATTTCAATCATCTTAAAACAATTGATATTCCTCAAAGCATTGTAGATAACGCACAAACAATCGAATAAAAAACAAACCTGCTTGTCATCTACCTACAAGCAGGTTTGTTTTGTCTTTATCCATATAAATAGGACGAAGATTTCCGTAAAATTATCGAACGATTAATACATCACATTGAGCGTAACGTACTACTTTTTCTGCTACAGACCCTAGCATCATTTTTTCCATACGATTTAACCCGGTTGCCCCACATACAATCAAATCAACATTCGTAAGCTGTGTCAAGATCCCCTTTGGCGAACCCGTTTCTACTACAGATTCTACACTTTGAACACCTGTCTGAACCACTTGCTTTTCTAAGCTTTCCATTTTGCTCTTGTTTTCTTTCTTCAATTCTTCCGCATATTTTAAATCATATGCTGACACCGCTCCAAAAGATTTAGTATCAATTACATTCACTAATTGCAAAGTAGCTTTGTGTTGCATTGCTACTTGACTTGCTCTTTCTAAAGCCTTCAATGATTGTTCTGAGAAATCAATTGCTACTGCGATTTTAAGATAATTAGCCATATTTAGTCCTCTCCATTCATCATGCCATTCCATGTTTTCACAAATATTATATCATAACGGTATTCTATATAGTTTATCGTCATCGGGTTGTGGATTGCCGCGTCCATCCGTATTATTACTAATAAAGTATAAGTAGCTACCATCCATAAATACATCTCGTATTCTCCCAAATTCCGATAGTAGCACATCTTGTTTTTTCATGTTCGCATCAAATGTTAGCACCGCTGTCCCCCTTAGTGCTGCAGCATATAATTGATCATCTACTACAGCAATACCAGATGGCGCCCACGTTTTCGCCGAGCCTGAGGTAAATAGAGGGGTTACCATATGTTGCTGTTTGTCTGTTCCCTCTGTAAGTGGCCAACCATAATTCTTCCCTTTTTCAATTATGTTGATTTCGTCATTGGCCGCATTGCCATGTTCGCTTGCGTACATCGTACCATCTGTTGCCCATGCTAATCCCTGCGGATTTCTATGCCCATAGCTATACACATAAGAACGAGGAAAAGGATTATCATTAGGTATGGAACCGTCCAAATTGAATCGTAAAATCTTTCCTTCTAATGCATCTAAATCCTGTGCTAAAGATGGCTGAGTGGCATCTCCGACAGTAACATACAATTTCCTATCGGGACCTATTTTTAAACGACCGCCATGATGATATGTACCGCTCTGTATTCGATCAATTAAGAGGTCCGTTTCCTGCCACTTATTATCGATTAGCGTCAATGTTACGACCCGATTAAATTGCGTTGATCCCTCTTCATACGTATAGTAAGCATAGGCAATATGGGTTGTCGTAAAATCAGGGGCTAACACAAATCCTAGGAGGCCGGCTTCAGGAGCTGTCGATAATTCCTTCTTTAATAGGACCTGTTGTCTTTCAACTTCACCTTCCATGATCTTTACAATATTGCCTGGTCTTTCTGTTACATATAACGCTGTATCGCTTTTTTCGATCGACCAAGGTGTTCGTAATTGCTCTGCTATTATTTCAACGTTTGAAGTGACT
Source organism: Lysinibacillus sp. GbtcB16 (assembly GCF_019091145.1). Taxonomy (NCBI): domain Bacteria; kingdom Bacillati; phylum Bacillota; class Bacilli; order Caryophanales; family Bacillaceae; genus Lysinibacillus; species Lysinibacillus sp. GbtcB16. The sequence goes on along the minus strand of NZ_JAGXJV010000002.1, from coordinate 283,096 downwards.
TTTGAGGGTTCTTCTTGTTTTGCCATCCTCTCATCCTTCTCCTTGGTAGAAGTACAGGCCGCACACATCAAAATAACTAGCAGCAAACTGGGAATCATTCGCTTCATCTTGTCTCCTCCTTTTTTCGAAAATAGAAAAAGACGTCGGTCCTAGACGTCTCTTTTACTTATTTTTATACTGTCAAACATAATTATTTCACCAAATGTTTTTGTGTGCTCTAGCACTTTAAGATAAGCTTCTTTTCGATGGATGAGTCGTTCTTGTCGTAATTTTTGATAGGAATAATAAAAATCATCTATTGTTATTTTATCCATAAACTCACCTCTTATAGTAGTATATGCTAACACTATTATAAGGTTGGTAAATTCTTACGACAATTCTATTTTCTATTTTTGATTATAAGTTCCCAAAAATCGAAGGATAAAAGACATACGATTTCTCGAAAGAATATACATATTTATCTAATTAGTTGATAAAAAAAGGCAGTACTTTTTCTTCTACAACTTGTTCACCCGCCTGTATCCATCTACTTTTATCATGAATATACCCATCCTTATCAAGCGGCGTCTGGAACTGACTAGCTCCTGTAGCATCTAGTAATGAGCCTTCATCATAATCTAAGCCAACGTTAGCAACATGTTTAATGACAAACGGCTTTTGAAATCGAATTTGGGCATCTTCATTATCCAATTCCCCAACCGTTACGATAAAGGGCACGCGCAAATAGATTGTTTCGCCACCACCTCTCCATAGTACCGCGTCAAAGCTCCCTTTATGATACTCCCAATTCCCACCAATTGTAAAACCACGATCAATAATATGATCTCGCAAATAACCATAGCCTATCTCTTTTCCAACTATTTTTGAATCAAACTGTAGCAATTTGAAACCTCCTCCTTTCACTTAATAAAAGTCTATCCTAAAAAGAGGAATTACAAACTATTTCTCGCACTCAGCAAAAAAATCCCGAAGCCCTAAAATAACAAGGCTTCGAGATTTTTGTCAATATTTATAAAGGAACTGAGACTGTTCGATTTAAAACATATTTAGCGGCTTCTACATATTCTGTAACAGTTCTTAGGCTAACTGCGGCAGTTGGCGTTAAGCTTTCAAAGCCATGATAGCATCCTGGATATAAATGAAACTCAACATCGACGCCTGCCTGACAGAGCTTCGTTACATATTGTAACGTTTCATCACGGAACGGATCTAGCTGACCAACACATGTGTAAGTAAAGGGAAGCCCAGTTAAGTCATCGGCTCTTGCAGCAGCAGCGTATTGTGACACATTGTCACTGCCGTTTGCTCCATTTAAATACATTTCCCATCCCTTTTGATTAAGGGAATGATTCCAGATCATATGACCAGTAATTTCTAATGCGGAAGGTGTATTATTACGATCATCTATCATTGGATATAGAGGCATTTGGAAGCTAAGCTTTGGATAATTGCGATCACGTGCTAGCAATGCAAGAGCAGCGGTTAGCCCACCCCCAGCACTTGCCCCGGCTATCCCTATACGTTGATTATCAATCCTTAGTTCATCTGCGTGATCTGCCACCCATTTTAACGCAGTATAACAATCTTCGAGTGGGACTGGGTAAGGATACTCAGGTGCAAGTCTGTAGTCTACTGATACAACGACGCATTTTGCATCTGTAACGAAGCGCTGACAAAGCAAATCATCGCCCTCTGGAGCTCCTAAAACATAGCCACCTCCATGAATCCACACCAATGCTGGGTAAATTTCACTTTGGTCTTTTGGCTGGTAGATTCTAATGCGCAGTGCAACACCCTCTTCTGGTCCTTGAATCATTTTATTAGTAACTAAAATCTGCTCGTCTATTGTTGCTGGTACGGCTACAGCCGCCATCCCATCTCTTGTAGCTTGTACATTGTCTAAGTCTAAAGGTGGAAAAACAGCTAATAATTCTTTTAGTTCCGGGTCAATACGATGTTCCATTAAGCTTCATCCTCTCTTTTATCAGTTCTTTACGATGTAAGTCCGCCATCAATCGTCACAACTGCACCATTCATATAAGAAGACTCCTGCGAAATTAAGAAAGCGATTACATTTGCGATTTCAGTAGGGTTTGCTAATCTTCTTAGAGGCCCATTCTCCTCAGGGCTTGTTTCAAGTCCCTTTGTCATGTTTGTCCTGACACCACCAGGGCATATAGCATTTACGCGGACACCGCTAGGTCCATATTCTATAGCAGCCGTTTTAGTTAGCCCGATGACACCATGCTTGCTTGCCGAATAGCCTCCCATATAGGGTTGCCCTTGTATTCCAGCAGCTGAGGCAGTATTCACGATGACACCTGATTGTTGTTGTTCCATCTCTTTTAGCACATACTTTAAACCTAAAAATGCCCCTTTCAGATTGACAGAGATTACACGATCAAACATCTCCTCATCTAAATCACCTAACAATGAGGGTGGACTTAAAATGCCTGCATTATTAATGAAAGCATCAATTCGACCAAATGCCTGCTTGGCAGCATCCACATACTTCCTTACATCTTGACTGTTGGAAACATCTGCTTGGACAAAAATGGCCTGCTGCTGATGCTCTTTCACAGCTTTTAAAGTTTCCTGACCACTCCTTTCATCAAAGTCTACTAATATTAATGCCTTGTTTTTTGTCGCTAGTAGTTTAGCTGTTTCTCTACCTATTCCGCTTCCCGCACCAGTAATAATCACTACTTGCTGCTCCATATTATCTATGCTCCTCCCTCAAACACTATGATATAGATTTTAATTTTAATAACTGAAAGCCTTCATAATTATTTTGGGCAACTTCCTGACAGCATTTTGTGTAATAATCGAAGCCACCTAGATAGATTAAGAAGCTACGTGGTTTCTCTGCAATATTTGCGCCTGTATACCACGAATCGCCCTTTACATATAATGTTTCATTCGCAATCTCTCGACAATGTTTACTCCATGCCTGCTCTGCCTCCGCATTTGTCTCCATGACATCGATATCATGTTCACGTAAATAATCGATGCATTGTGCTATCCATTCTACATGTTGCTCTATAGCGATTGGCATATTTACAAGGACAGAAGGACTTTCTGGACCTGTAATCATAAATAGATTTGGAAAATTGGCTGTAGCTAGTCCAAGATAGGTTTGAACAGATGCACCATTTTCCCATTTGTCTTTTAATGTCACGCCATTCCTTCCACGAATATCTATTTTAAATAAGGGACCCGTCATGCCGTCATAGCCCGTTGCAAATATGATAATATCTAACTCGAAATGATCGTTAGCTGTTTGGACCCCTGTTTCAGTAATCTCTAAGATGGGCGATTCCTTTACATCCACCAGTAAAACATTATCTCTGTTATAGGTTTCAAAATAATCGCTATCTAAAACTTGTCTTTTTGTGCCATACATATACTTGGGACATAACTTCTCTGCTACGGTCGGATCTTGAACAGTTTCGCGTATTTTAGAACAAATAAATGCCGCCGCCTTTTCATTCGACTGTTCATTTGTTAATAAATCCTTGTAAGTCGATGCAAAGGCAAAACCACCTTGTGCCCATGCTTCCTCAAAAACTTTCTGTCTTTGATGATCACTATCCTCAATGGCAGATGGGTGGTTATAGGCAAAAGGGGTGCCTGAAAAAGAATTCCTCATTGCATGCTTTAGATTTTCGAAATTCCCCTTAGTCTGTCGTATGAAGTCTTCATCATACAGATGATTACGAGCAGGTATTGTATACTGTGGTGTTCGTTGAAAGACGGTTAAATGCTTGGCTTCTTTAGCAATTACCGGAATGGCTTGAATACCACTGGAGCCTGTTCCAATAATCCCTACTCTTTTGCCTGTGAAATCTACCTTGTCATGTGGCCAATGCCCGGTATGGTACCATTTTCCACTAAACTGATCTAACCCCTGAAACTTAGGAACATTCGCTGCAGAAAGGCAGCCTATCCCTGTAATAAAATACTTCGCTAAAACTTGATGTCCATCATTTAGATGAACCAGCCATTTATGCTGTTCCTCATCAAAATGTGCAGCCTTGACGCGTGTGTTGAATTGAATATTGGATCGTAATTTTAAACGATCTGCCACATAGTTTAAATACCGTAATATTTCTTCTTGCTCAGGAAATCTAGATGTCCACGTCCATTCTTCATATAATTCTTTAGAGAAAGTATAATTATAATAAATACTTTCAATGTCACATCTAGCACCAGGATATCGATTCCAATACCAAACGCCTCCTACACCATCACCCGTTTCATAGACGATCGTTGAGAATCCTTTACTCTTTAATTGATGTAACATATATAAGCCTGCAAATCCTGCGCCTAGAATAACTGCATCTACCTCTTTAATTGGTTGATTTTTCACATCATTCCCCCTCATCTAATAAATTCTCAAGTGAACATTAAGAAAAAAATAGCTTTTCTTAACATAAATGCTACAACTTACAGAAAATATTGAAAATTCCTTATTTTAAGCGTAGTATATACTTAAAAAAGGGGATAGGTCATGTCCAATCTCTATACCATTCAAAAACGTTTCGACACTATGCAAAACTATTCCAATCACGAAGAGTTGTTGATTCACATTTTGCAGGTATATCTAGATTCTTTTCCGATTAAGGATGCTTATTTATTAAGGTATTCACCGATAGGCTTTGTCGCTGAAGGTATTATTTTTTTAAATGAAGAGGGTGGCAGTCATATCGGAGAAATTCGTGAGGAAATACGAAGCTTCCCTATTATTTATTCAGCTATCGTTGAGAAAAAAGCTAAATTTTGTACGGGCATGGACTATTTAAAAAACATTAGTATTAAATATTCCATCCCCTCTCAAAACAACGCTTTTTTAATTGTTCCTATCTTTATTGGACATTATGTATTTGGTTATATTTGCAGTACACAAATAGATATGGATGAAATAACTGAAAAGCTACTAGATGACTTTACAGCCTTTGGCAATGTGATTGGTCAGCTCATCATTCAAGCTAGAGACCATAAAAAGGAAAGTATACTTAGTAAGAGAGAATTAGAGGTCATGAGACAGATTGCTTTAGGAGATAGCACGAAGGAAATGGCTGATTTTATGAATTTAAGTGAATTAACGATCAATCAATACGTAAAATCCGCCATCAAAAAGTTACAGGCCAAAAATCGCACTCATGCCATCAGTATTTTATATCAAGAGGGAGTTATTTAATAGGGGGAACAGACCACTCCCCCTTTAACCTACATCTGAATCAAAAATAAGCAGTTATCACATTAGTTACATTCATTCCCAATATGCTTTCATTAAATCCGTTGACCATGCTGGCTGTTTAATAACTCCTTTCGGTAGGAATTCTTTCATCACTGGATTCATGTCTATAATAGGCGTCCCATCAATGTCATCAAGTCCTTTTACAATCAAAGTCCTCTGTTTGACCTCTACCAATTCAACCATCGTAATGCCTATTTTATTAGGTCTATTTTTCCCTCTTTGTGCGAAAATGCCGACCTTTGGATAGTTTTGATTATTTCTTGGATGCCTTGCTTCATACTGAATTTGATCGTCTGAAACCTGATCAAAATAAAAAATGATTTCAATATGAGAAAAATCTTCTATTCCTTTCAACGACTCTTCATGCAAATTTTCTGAGAGTTCAATGGTTGAAATAATTTCTCCCAGAGATCATCTTTTATTGTTTTCCGGCTATTGCTAACTGTAGCAACTGGTTGAATCATATATTGCATTCCAGCATCCCCCATTCTTTAATTCCAGTATATAGGAATAAATAAAAAAAAGGTGATTAACGTATTAATCACCCGACGTTCCATAATCCTTGATGGTTACGTTCACTTCACATTTTATAGGTACCTCACTAAATATCTCATCCCAATCTTTTTTTATCTTTTCCCATTCTTTTGGATACTTAATTCTTAATTTATTGCCGAATCCTGAAACATCTGTTTGATATTCCTGTTGAAGCTTTTCCGACGTTTTCATGACTAATCGTTCAATTTCTTGCTCGATTGTTTTCTCCGCTTTTTTTAAAAATTTATTATTAAATGCTTTATCTGACAGTACCCAATGTTCAGCAATTCTTCCTTCAGATTGAATCTTCAATGTAAAAGAAATATGGTCACCATCTACTTTTGGTACAATCTTACTTTTCATAGACATGATTTCATAAACAATAGGTGAGCTCGATTCTTCATCAAAACTCTTTACTAAACCTCCTTCACCCTTCCCAGTGATCCATGAAATACCCTCTAAGTCACTTTCATTCAGAAAACCTCGAAGCTTTTTAGTTTTCCCATCAATGACAGCAGCTCCTACAAATTTTACTTCTCCATCTTCTGAAATAACGTTTTGTAATAAAAAGCTTGAATCCGAATATAATTTTCCTTCTAATTTCGCAATGGTCATAGGTGGCAAAATTTTAGTTGTTCTTTCGTGCCCCCCCATCATCTCTACCAATTGAAAGGCAGGGATTTTCGTTGGTTCATTCGTTTCAAGTGTATCACTTGCCCGTCCCTGAGCAATAAGAAGAAGTCCGCTTGGTCGTATTTCGAGCTCTCTTAGAAAAAAGTCCAACAATTGTTGCAGGTTAATGGTGCTAGCAAGTTCCTCGCCAATAATGGTGACCTTGGAATGCTCCGCAAATGAATGTTTGTCTGACTTTAATAGCATATTTCGTAAAGTAGGTAAAACAACATCCCCTGTTTCAGAAACATTTTTATATGCCTTTTCTCGTAATGTTCCATCTTTCATTCCAGTAACAGTTGTCTCAGAAGTGACCAATTGATTGGTAACGGTAAGCAATGTTCTATTAGCATATTTAGCCTCTGTCTGTTCCTCAGTCGTAGCCTCTCCTGTTGCTAAATCTAATGAGGTACCAACAATCAATCCTAAATCCTCAATCTCTTTACTACTCCAGCAGCCTGTAAGTAGGAGAGATACCATTACCATAAGAGAAATACGCAAATATTGATAGAGTCTCATCATGTTTTATCGCCTTTCAGTTTTGATATAAGGAGTAAGGTTATGGGTAGTGCACCAAATAAAAATAACGCAGCATGACCAATTTTATCGCCAAACTGAAATAAGTCATTAATATTTTTTGGAATCATCGCGATAATATAAATAATCGGTAATAGCCCATATAGAAATGGGTGCATGCTTTTCTTAAAAAGCTGAGATAATCCTAGAGCCGCAGCATAATAGGTAATGGTGAACGTAGCAAAGATTTGCATAATCCATATAACAAGTAAAAATGATTCAAAGCGCTCAAAAATTAACCCTGGAATTTCAAAACTCCGCATGAGTTCGATTGTTGGCCATGTTCTTGTCTTGACCCCTTCGATGGAAAGAGCGCCTATCACCATGACAACTGTAATAACATAAAAAAGTAATGGAATCGCTATGCCCACTAAGACGACTTTGACTGCTTTCTTTTTATCAGATGGGTACATAAATGCCACTAAGAGCAGCATAATCTCAGGGCCTAGAAACGCTAAAGTCGCTGTTTTGATTCCTTTCAATATCGGAACGACTCCCATCCCTAAAACAGGTCGAAGATTATCGATCTCAAAGATTCCTAAGCTTAAAAAGGCGACAAGTAAAAAAATCACAAAGGTAATGGGAAATATAATTTCGAATAAGCGACCGATCGAATTTATCCCACCACTCACCAAATAGAGCCCCACCCATAAGAAAGGCAGAATAATAGCCCATGTGGGTGTTCCCTCCAATAAAAAGAGGGAGGTTACTTCAGCCATGATTCGAACCTCAAATGCAGAAATCGTAAAGAAATAAGTAATGACAAGCGCACTAATCAACCAGCCTAGCCATTTCCCAACAATATCTTGATTGTATTGATAAAATGTCTTGTCTGGATATTGTTGACTTAGCTTGACGATAATTACACCTGCAATCATGGCAACAAGACCGCCTAAAAAAACACTAATCCATACATCTGGTGTTTTCACCTTCTCTACCGAGGCACGAGGCAAGGTGAGAATGCCAGTTGCAAGAATATAATTAATAATAATGACTATTGTTTGGGACGTCGTAATTTTATCTTTTGGACTGGTGATCATGGCTACTAGCTTCCTTTCCTCGTATTTCCCCTTTACGAACAGAATCTTTTGGCTGTAATAATTTTGGTCGGCGTTTCATCATCATTAATGGCATACGTACCATAAAATCTTTCCAATCCCCTGCTCTATATGGGACAGTCGGACTAACATAAGGAACACCAAAGCTTTTCAGCTTCACTAAATGACTGCACAGGAACAGGAAAAATAAAATGACCCCGTAAAGACCAAATATTGCAGCGAAAAACATGGCCACAAATCGGAGCATTCGTAATGTAATCCCAGCGTTGTATTGAGGGATGGCAAAGGATGAAATAGCGGTTAAAGCAACGACGATCACCATAATCGGACTTACAATTCCTGCTTGGACGGCGGCTTCTCCAATAACAAGACCTCCGACGATCCCCATTGTGGGACCTATCGGCTTGGGCAAGCGAAGTCCAGCTTCTCGTAAAATTTCGATTGCTACCTCCATAATAAGCGCCTCGATTAACGCAGGAAATGGAACTCCTTCCCTTGTGGACATCATGGACAGTGCTAGCTTAGTTGGGATTAATCCCTGATGGAACGACACAAAGGCGATATACATGGATGGACCAAAAAGGGTAATCCCTGCTGCAAAGTATCGTAGAAGACGAATAAGCGAACTAGCAAACCATCGTTCATAATAATCTTCCGGCGATTGTAGTAGCATATTAATGGTAACTGGTACAATTAAAGCAAATGGTGTGCCATCTAATATAATGGCAACTCGCCCCTCCATTAATGCCCCATACACTCGATCAGGACGCTCCGTGTTCTGCACTTGTGTAAAAGGGCTCAGAAAATTATCTTCAATTAATTGCTCTATATAACCCGATTCTAATAGGTTATCAAGGTCGATTGTTTGTATCCGTTTTTTTACCTCCTCCACCAACTCTGGATCTACTATCTCATCCATATAGGCAATGACTAGCTCCTTTTTTACCCTCTCCCCCACCGACATCTGAATGATAGATAATTGCTGATTTTCACCTTGCTGTCTTAGAAGAGCTGTATTGTCACTTAATCTTTCTGTAAAGCCTACTCTTGGCCCTCTAACTACAGCTTCTGAAATAGGCTCCTCAATATTTCGCGTCTTGCCATTTATCGTACAAAGTAATAAAGCATTAGGCATACCATCTACAAATAAAGCTGTATATCCTGTTAATACTTTACTGATTGTTCCTTGTATCGTTGATTCTTCTAGCACATCACCGATAGGTATATTATTTTTCATGAGATTCTGCAGATTGCCGTTTTCTGTTAAAGCAGATGCGGGTGTGTCCGAAAAACGCTCCATAATCGAAGTCAAAATATGCTCTTCAATTTGCATTTTATCTGCCAGTCCTTCCAGAAAAACGATGGCCGCACGAATATCAGTATTTCCTATGTGAAACTCTCTAAAGTGGGCATCCCAATTATGCCCTATTTCTTTTTTTATTCGTTCAACATCTTTGTTAAAATCACCTGTTAGCGGGTCGACTGTTTCTTGACTAGATGGCTGATCTACTTCCTTTTGGTTCGTGTACTCCTTCATGTCGATCTTGCCATTCTTCTTTTTTTCAAGTATTAAGCCATTAAATAATTTGAAAATCAAGAATGGAATAATGAATGCTAAAAAACCCTGCATAAAAACTTGCCAATGTGGTATGTAGGATAGTATCTTTTCCCACATAATGATCACCCTCTTTAATACAATCGTACAAAGAATTACTACATGTTTTTATCATTATCTAAGCAGCCCTATTTTAAACTTCTAAACGTCACATTCTTCCATGACAATGTGCTCATATTGAGGTGTATTTTTAGCTTCATGATTCATGAGCTTTTCTCAGCCCTTTATATCCCCTTTTATTTATTCGAATCATTGAAATCTACAAAATAAGATATGGTATACTAGCTACTATGAAAAATTAGAAGGTGACATATATGCTAGAAGTTAATGAAAGTAAATTAGCCCATTATAGTATCCATTTTTTGAGCGAGTCGACACTTCTTTTAGGAGAAGAGGAATTTACACAGCCAGAGCTCATGCTAGAGGCTGCCTTTACACAGCTTGCATTTAGTAAAATAGAGCTCGAACAGCAATATGAATTTTTCCATGAAACAGATATTGCGCTAAATGAAGTTTTTGCCTATTCCAAAAAAATATTCGAGCAGGACAGTAGCTTTCTTGAACAATCTCAAAATATGGCGAAGCACTTACATAGTGTATCCCAGCACCCAAATATTAAAAGTGGAGAGCTATTTATTGGCTTGTTTGAAAATTGTTTTCTATTAAATGAGGTTAAAAAGGTCATTGCCATTGTTAAAATTGATGAAAAAGAAATGTTTTTAGATGTCAAAAATGACAATAATAAAATGATCATTCACGGTGTGGATGGCATTAATGTGAAAAAAATTAATAATATGGCGATCATCGTAGATATGGGACAAGAGCAACCCCCTGCTGTATTTATAAAGACGAAGCGAAAAGAGGATATCGTCTACTGGCAAGAACGATTTTTAAAAATTAAAGCAGCAGACGAGCATTACCATAAAACTGATTTAGCGCTTAATGAATGCAAAAAGTATATTTTAAAAGAAGAGAATTACTCGAACACAGAGAAGCTAGGCTTTTTAAATAAAACGTTAGATTATTTTAGAAATGAAGAGGAATTTCAAGTTGACCATTATATTGACACCGTATTTGAGCAAGCGGATGCTACCCAAAAGGATATCCTCGTCAATTCAGTCAAACCTTATGAAACCGTTATTTCTGACAGCGCACTAGAAAAAGCTGAAAAAAAATATAAACGCAAAATAAAGCTTGATTCCAATATTGAAATTCAAGTCAATATTCAGCATATCGATCAAATAGATGAGCTGATTGAAGTTGGCTATGATGAAGCAACAAATCGAAAATTTTATAAAATTTATTTCCAGGATGAAATATAAATAAGGGACCCCTTTCGAGAAGTCCAGGCTCGATGGTTATAGTGCTATCGCTTGATCGCTTAGTGAAAATCAATGGCTTACCCTTATTTCATTATAAAAAAGGCATTCCCTTAAAAAGGGATGCCTTTTTTGCCTTAGCAACCACCACCATATTCTTTTTAAATTTTTCTTAAAGAAGATAAAACTTTTTCTTTTGGTAAAACGTCTAATAATTGGTAACAGAAGTTAACCTAAAGGAGAATGGATAAAAATGAAAAAACCTTTTAAGAAAACTTGGATTTTAGCTTCCGCATTAACACTAGGAATGGCCGTAATGACCCCGCTTCAAGCTGGTGCAACATCAGTTGATACAACTAAACAAGTCACTATGCAAGTAGAACAAAAGATAAAAGGTACCATTAAGTACTTTGATGGCGATGGCCTTTCTATTAAAGGAGCTGACGGCAAAAATTATTTTATTGGCTTACACAAATTCTCTGACAAGCAAATCGAACAATTAAAGCTAGTAGAAGGACAGGAAATCGCTGTTGAAGGAAGCATTGTAGAAGATTACTCAGATTTCTATACTTTTGATGTGTATAAAAAAAGCTTACCTAAAGAAGTCACAAAAGAAGAGTTAGTTCAATTAGAAAAGCTCTTCACTGACATGAAAAAAGCAGAAAAAGAAGAGAATTATGAAGAAATGGACCGAGTTTATCAGGCCATGAATAAAATTACAAGACCTTATGAATTGGCAAATTGGCAGCCTGAGCCTTTTGAAGAATTCATTAATGAAGCTGCTTTTGCTGAGCAAAACATCGTCATCAAAAAACAAGATAAAGAACAGCTTAAAGCACTTTATGATGATTGGGTAAAATTCACTAAAGAAGATAAATCAGATGAGGCACAAGAAAAAATAGATAAAATCTTTACTATTTTAGAGGCATACTTCCAAGAGCTATATCCTCCACTAACGTTTGAGCAGTATATGGCTGATATGGATTTAGATATAACTAAGGAGGATCTCGTAAAGCTAAAGGCGATTTATGAGGAGGCTCAAAAAGCCGATAAAGATAAAAACGAAGAGCTTTCCATCAAGCTATGGGATCGATTCTACGAAGTCATTAATTCATATTATAAGCCAATTTCCTTTGAAGAATATATGTCAGATATCGAATTTGACATTAGCAAATCGGATTACACAAAATTAAAACAGCTCTATGAAGAAGCAAATGCCTTAGATCAAAAAGGTGAAGATGAAAAGGCTGCTGCCCAATGGGAAGCCTTTTATAAAATTTTAGATCCCTATTATTTGGCAAATAGAGACATTTTGATTTCGGCATCGAAGTTAATCATTCACGGGAACGATTTACTTCCAGAACAAACAAAATAATATTAGTAGGGCTCTCCTATTTATTATAGGAGTAGCCCTTTTCTCTTATATGACAAAATTGTCATGTACTCCATGGAATAGTCATGTTAATCGATAGCTGGACCATAAATTGCTTGATATAGTAATCCTTGTTGTAACAAGCAATTTATATGTTAAGGAGAAATGAGCATGACACTATTTATTAAAAAATCTGTGATGATTGCTGTAATACTAGTATTTTGTACGATGTTACCACAATTCGCACATGCAACATCCGAAGAAAAAATCCGTAAAATTGAACACTTTATTGAGGAACAACGAGCCCTTAGTAAAATCCCTGGCCTTTCAGTAATTATTGTTAATAAGGGGGTAACTGTCTATCAAAAAGGATTTGGGTATGCAGATACGAAGTCAAAGACACCCGTCACTTCAGATACTCTTTTTGAGCTAGGCTCCACATCCAAAGCCTTTACTGGCCTTGCCATTCTCCAATTGGAAAAAAGGGGTGTACTAAAACGTTCAGATGATATTCAAACATATATCCCATGGTTAACGTTAACCTATAATGGAAAAAAAGAAGCTATAACGATTCAGCAATTACTGTCACATACAAGTGGAATTCCATCTAATTCCATAGTTCAAATTCCAGAAAGCACAGACAAAAACGCCCTTGAACAAACGGTCAAAACATTACTAAATCAAACATTAAATCGAAAACCAGGAAGCTCTTTTGAGTATGCAACGATTAATTACGATGTGTTAGGACTAATCATTGAACAAGTATCCAAACTGCCCTATGATCAATACGTCAAACATAAAATTTTAGAACCTATTGGTATGTATGAATCGTTTGTAGGAATTCATCAAGTAGAATCCCCTCATATGGCTTCGGGTTATAAAATAGGGCTTATGAAAGAACGACCTTTTACAGCTCCTATCTACCGCGGAAATATCCCTGCTGGCTATATCATCAGTAACGCAAATGATATTGCAAAATGGTTGAAATTACAGTTAGGCAATAGTGACATTTATTCAATTGACGCTAACACCATTAAAGAATCCCATACCCCTGACCACTCTGTAGAACCTTTTGATACAAATACTTATTATGCTACTGGTTGGGCAGTGGTTGACCATGAAAACAAGCCATACATTTACCATGCTGGAGAAAATCCGACGTTTACATCGTATTTCATGATGCAGCCTGATGAGCAAATAGGGGTTGCGATTTTAGCCAATATGAATACAAGCTCGACAGCTGCTATCGGCCAAGGAATCATGGATTTATGGGAGGGTAAAACGACGGCTCCCCAACATGCTACTAGCTATCAAAAGTTAGATAAAATCGTCACGATCATAAGTATAATTATAATAGGTATCTGTCTAATCCTTTGCTATCTTTTAATCAAAACGGCCACCAACATGTATAAAAAAAGACGCCAATTGACTCAGTTAACTCAAAAGAGAATAATTTTATTAATATTCCATTCATTACTCGTTGCCATCCTGATAACAGCAATTATTATGGCGCCAGAAGTATTACTTGGCGGTTTAAATTGGACCTTTATTAAGGTGTGGGCACCAACCTCTATGTCGGTATTATTGGTTAGCATTATAATGGCTTGTATTCTATATTTAACATGGGGGATTATACTCATTATGACAAAAAGGAAAGTACTAGATTAATTGTCTATGGAATGTTGGACTATATACCAACAAGCTTTTGCTAGGATATTCTAAAATAGAAAGGTTAGTGAGTAAATGTTATTAAAAGATGTTGAAAAGGTCCATAAACAAAGGATGAATTTCATAGGATTTTCTACTAAGGCCAGTCTAAACGAGGACATTCAATTAAACATTGTAAAAAATCTACGAGAACAAGTTTTAATTCAACTTCCTTTCATCAAAAATAGGATAGATAATAGCATTTTTCTTATCCAATTATATGATGAAGAAGAATGGACACCTGACACCCCTTATACACATATTGTAGCAGTGGAAGTAAGTGATTTTTCATTTGTACCAAACGCTATGATTACACATACCATTCCTAACGGTGAATTTTTAGTATTTAAGCACCAAGGACCTGAGGAAAATATCGATAGTACTTATATGGCTATGAATGATTGGTTAGAAGACCATAACTATGTAACCCCGCGACCATTTGATATCGAACAATGGGATGAACTAGCAGCTATGAACAATCATAATCATATTATTAAACTTTTTATACCATTATAATCTCCTTAACCCCATGGATTAAATAAATAGCCAGTTACTCGAATAGTCATGAGTAACTGGCTATTTTAAAATAATGAAAGGATACAAAAAATGAAACTAAATCCAATCTGGAACGTAAATTTATTTAATAAAAGTTATATGATTCGACTGAATTTTTGGAAACGGGGTTTGTTTTATGAATGAATGGTGGCAAAGTAAAAAAAGAAAACCGAGAAAAAGCAAAAAACATAATAAGTACTCCCTATTTGAATTATTTCAAGATGTGCTATGTTGGTTACCAGAGCTGATTTTATTGCCATTCAGATTAATTTTTTGGTTGTTTAGAGGTGTAGGTAGATTAATTGCAGATCTATCTTAATGTCGTGAATCATTATCAATGAAAATTAACGCTGAACATAGCGCTTTGTTATTTTCCCCATGGCTGTTCACCATATCTTTTAAGCTTCACCACTTCACCATCATTATTAATTAAACGATTATATACATAATTAATTTTATATTCATTATACTTTTCTAATTGTATTTTTTCGTAAAAGTTCTTTGATAAAATCAACTCTCGGTCATCAATTAACAAATAATATTGGCCGTTCTTTTCGACAATATTTTGTTCTTCAAGTAGATAGGTGCTTTCAACTTGTACATGATTAATAGAATAAAAACCGGCTACAAGTAAGCCTACAAATGCAAATAATAAGAACATCACAAATAGCCTAGTTTTACTCATGTCCTCCCCCCATTAAACTTAGTTTTCATATGATACTTATACAAGCCATTACGTAAAAGCTAGAGCAATTCGAATAATCCATCTGGAACTAAATTACATTTATTATTTAAGAAGTCACTAATGGGCTTCCACAGCAATTTGAAGCGTATACCATTATCTTCTTGCCCCCAAAAAGAATCTTTTTCATAAAAGGACATTTCAATAAAATCTGCTTCATGGACAAACACTATTTCATGCCCATCATCACCATTATATGTAAATATATTTTCGATTGTACCTACATGCTTTAAGTTAGTAATACTCGCTTCGATTTCTTCCAATATTTCTCGCCTTATCGCTTTCGAACTCGTCTCACCAAATTCAATTTTTCCGCCTATTGGTCGATAATAAAATGTCCCCTTTACTTCATCAAAGCCTTCACAGACAAGTATTGCATCTTCTTTTCTAAATACACATATAGCTTTTGCTATAATTTGCTTTTTCTTCATTTTTTTCCTCCAAATCCTTTTTTAGCTATGTCCTAGGTGCATTTTTTTATTATAACAATTCGCCTATCGTAAACAAAAGTCTTTTATGCGAATGTTTTGTACAGATATAGCTCGTATTGATGTATTGTTTTCAGACCAGTTATTAACATGATAAACTAGTAAGAAGTATACTAGGAAGGAGATGGAACGTGAATGATGGATGCTAAAACTATTTTATTAGATCAGCTTCTAGCAAATGCAAATGATCGTAGCTGGTATATGTCATTTCATGAAGTAGTTGAAGGACTGTCTGAGGAAGACGCATTTTGGAAACCCGATGAATCCAGTCATAGTATCGCTGAAATTGTCCAACATCTCATTTATTGGAATGAAACTTGGCAAATCAGATATAAGGAAAATCATGTCCAAGCAAGTCCACAAGTTAAAAGCAATGATGATACCTTTCTTCTTAAAGATGAGGTCACTTTCTTGGAGCTAAAGGATAAATTGTTAAAAACGCTACTTCAGTGGCAGGAACTTCTTGAAGAGGAGCAACTACTATCTGATGTAAATGGTTATCCAGTAAAGGCCGAATGGTGGGCTATTATTTCCAATGCCGCCACTCATAATGCCTACCATATTGGACAATTAGCATATATTCGTAAGATGAAAAAATAGTATTTATTTAGATTATATTTTGGCACCCATTCTGTAAAGAATACGGAACGAATTCCATTAAAATAAACCTCACCCTAAAGAGAGAGGTTTATCACTGGTCAATTCAGCCATTCAAAGACAATTGCCTCTCATCTGAGTGGCTTTTTATTTTGAGTCTGCTTGAAGTGCATCTACCGAATCCACGAATGCTGAGGATAGCCCTCGTCTAATTAGGTTTGCAGAAACTGGCTTTTTCCCAATCTCCCTAGCCCAAATTGATAATTGTCCTATATGGTGAATTTCATGTGCAATAGTATGGCGAATGATTTCACCCCATGTATGCGTCTCGATTGTTCCATCCTCTAATGGAAGATGAAGTAAACGCTTTTCCATACTAGCATCCCATTTGTTTACAAAGCTTGCTACTTCTAAATGAAACTCTTCTGTTAATTTCCGAACTTTTTCAAGGCTTTTATAGTCATCAAAATTCTCCTGAAAATCCTCTTTACCCTGTAATACGCGTATCCAACTCCACTCTACATCCACTATGTGGAAGAGTGTATGTAGAATATTACCCATACCACCTGTTCGATTTTCTAAAAGTTCTTCTTCAGTCAACTCTTCACACCAACGGAACCAATCTTCTCTTACCACCCAATTATATTTAAACAATAATTGCAAAATAATCCCCCTCTTGAAAATAATATAATAGCCCTTTACTACTTCTTCATATATGAATAGTTTTCCTCCATTTTCGCGTTATTATTGCTAATACTCGTTTAGTGGCATTAAAATCACAGCATCTTTTCTACAAAAAAATAAAAAGCCTTACAACCGTAGTGGCTGTAAGGTTTACCTTATTTATTTTACTTAGTGCTGAATCATCAGGTATAAAAAAACAGGTCAAGCTAATGGGAAGGTATCAGCTGAGCACTCAAACATACTCTCCTTGATACCTTACTCATTTTCTTAACCTGCCTAGCAAAGGATTACCATTAATTCGATTCTACATCGTCTTCTTTGGAGTAATTATATTGAGAAGGATCAACTGGCGTATACCCTGTTGGATTATAGAATCTCAATAAGTCACCATTCACGACTTTATCAGATAGTTGCAATTTAAGATCTACTTCATTCTTAATTGTTTTCGCAGACTCTAATTGACTATCATCTAGTGGTAAACCTGTTTCATTATCATAAAATTTTTCATTCACTGCATAGATTTTTGGGCTGACAAAATCACCGTTTCTAAATGGCACAATTTCATGGTGCTCTTCTGACAATAGGTCAGATCCAAATTGAACAAATTGTTGCGTATCAATTCCTAGTAAATGTAATAACGTTGGAAGAAGGTCTGTTTGCCCACCATACGTATGGTTAGTACCACCCTCCATACCCGGAACATGAATGAATAATGGAACGCGTTGTAAATTAGCACTTTCATATGGTGTAATATCTTTTCCAATTACTTGACTCATGGCTGCGTTATGATTATCTGAAATACCATAATGGTCGCCATATAGAACAATCATCGAATGATCATATAAACCTGATTCTTTTAATTGTTGGAAAACTTGTTCGATTGCTTCATCTGCATAACGAGCAGTTTGGAAATAATTATCAACACTTGCATCGCCTGTATTTGCTTTATCGATTGTTACTAAGTCTTGATTCATTTTATATGGGTAGTGATTCCCAACCGTAATTAATTTTGTATAAAACGGTTGTGGTAAAGAGCTTAAAAGATTTTGAGATTGTTCAAAGAATGGTTTATCTAATAATCCATACTCAGCCATATCACCTGAAGTGCCCGTATTATAATAACTAGCATCATAGAACTTATCGAAGCCAAAGGATTTATAAATCACGTTTCTGTTCCAGAAGCTTCCGTTATTACCATGGAATACAGCCGATGTATAACCATAATCTTTTAAAATACTAGGAGCTGCCTGGTACGTATTTTGTGCTTTTGTAATATAAGCAGAACCTTGCGGTAACCCAAATAAAGAATTTTCTAGCATAAATTCTGCATCTGACGTTTTACCTTGTCCAGTTTGATGGAAGAAATTATCAAAATACAATGTATTTTTATCTTTTGCTAATGAGTTTAAAAATGGTGTAACTTCTTCACCGTTTAATTTATAGTCAATAAGAAAGTTTTGGAATGATTCTAAATGTAAATAGATCACGTTCATTCCTTTTGCTTTCCCAAAATAATCAGCATTTGGCTTTGCGTAGTTGGCTTTAGTATAGTTAATCACTTCTGTAATATCACTACTATCCGCTAAAGCTCTTTGTGAAGATGCTTTCATCGTTTCTACTGAATCATAAATCGTATAGTTATACATTCCTAAATATTTCACAATATAGTTTCTATCAAAACCTCTTGTTAATAGCTGCGGACGATTAGCCTCAGCTAACCCTAAATTAAGAATAGAAATAGCTAATGCACATGTAATGATCGCCATTGCCTTTTTATAGCCAAAACGTTTTGTATCTTTTTGAATTCTTTTTGAGAATCGTAGGTAGAACATTACGAATACATCAACAAAGAACAAGATATCATATGGTTTTAATAAAGAAAGAACACTACCACCTAAATCACCAAAGTTCTGCGTTTGAGAAAGTGTTGGCAATGTAATGAAATCACTAAAAAATCGGTAATAAACAATATTAGCATACAAAAGAATGGACATCAGCGTGTACACTACAACAAGTGATGTATATTTTCGTTTTCCTCTAAAGATAAATGAAAATCCTAGAAATAGCATGGCTGAACCAAGTGGATTTAATAGTAAAAGGAATTGTTGAATTACTCCTTCTACACCTAGGTCAAATTGTGTTTGTTGAGAGATGTATGTTTTAATCCATAACATTAAAACAGCTACTACATATATTCCAAAAAAGTTGTTCAATAGGTCGTCTTTTTTACTAAATAAATTTCTCATTTCTTGCACCTACCTTGT
Source organism: Lysinibacillus sp. GbtcB16 (assembly GCF_019091145.1). Lineage (NCBI taxonomy): Bacteria > Bacillati > Bacillota > Bacilli > Caryophanales > Bacillaceae > Lysinibacillus > Lysinibacillus sp. GbtcB16. The sequence goes on along the minus strand of NZ_JAGXJV010000002.1, from coordinate 263,653 downwards.
ACTTATTGAATTTAATCTTGATGTCTATTAACGTATATTATAAGTATTGCATGGCATTTAAAATAATGTTACGCCACGATAGCTTTTTTCGCGACCAATGTATAGTACTCCCCATTTAGACTTCTGTCAAGTTGTTAGGCATCATAATAGACAATTCGTATAATCATTACTAATTAACACAAATGTTGGCATAAAAATATCCGGTAATTGTTAGTTTTTTAACTAGCATTTACCGGATATTTTAAGTAATGATTCTACCTTTTCTATTTCCGTTAAATTCATCCATTTTTAATCAACATACTTTTATTCGATAACATTCATTTCTAATTTTTTCTGTACAGCCTTAATCATTCGTGCTGACCCATAACAAATTTCTCCGTTTTTCATTAATATTTCTTTCTTTTTAAAATCCACTTCCTGAATATTGTCGATATTTACTACAAAGGAATTATGGCAACGAATGAAACTTTCATACTCTTTTTCTACGTCTTTCAGTTTCCCATAAAACTCCACTTGACGATTATCCAAATGTAAAACAACTTTATGTAATGGAGAGGATTCAAAAAACATAATTTCATCAAAATTAACACTAATAATTTTATCTGCAATTCTTTGAACGAATTTTTTATTGGATGTTTTATTCGTCACTTGCTTTCTTTCATTTGTCACCTTTAAACAGCTAATAACCTTCCTTTGTATTGAATCAACATCATCTTTAATAATAAAATCCATCGCTGCTACTTTATAAATGAAATTTAAATAAGTAAGTTCTGAGTGCGTTGTGACAAAAACTATATCGCCTATTGGATCCACTTTTCTGATTTCCGCGCCAAGTGTAATACCATTCATTTCATGATTCAGGTCGATATCAAGAAAATATAAACCAGATCGTTTACTCTCATTTATATAGTGTAATAATTCTTCTGGATCCGCGGTCGTTAGGACCAGTTGCATATCCAGATTTTCAATCATTATATAATTTGAAACATATCTGGCTATCTTCTCTCTTTGTTCCTTTTGATCTTCGCAGATAAAAACATCAATCATCTCAATCCCTCACTTTAAAATTACAATTTCCTGCTTAAAAAAACCATCCTCGATAACTGTATCCAACTGTGTCATATTTTCTTGATCAACCATCTTCTTCAGGCTGTTCAGCCCCAAGCCTCGATTTTCACCTTTTGTCGAGAACCCTTTTTCGAAATATTGAAAAAGTTTATGTCCTGTATCACAAAACGTATTCCAAACTACAAAGGACACGGATTGTTCGAGCTCAACAAACCCCACTCGTATGATACCCTTCTCCACCTCTTCAGCTGCTTCAATGGCATTGTCTAAAATAATTCCAATACAGCGGCACAATAGTACACTGTCCATATTCAAATAATGAATTTCGTTAGGGCATTCAAAAACCACATCTATCCCCTTTTCTTGTGCTGTAATCAGTTTGGAGGAAACCAAACCTTTTACTTCTGGAATTTTAATTTCAGACAACCCTCTCATTTTAAAATCATTATCCCGAATCTCTTGACTGACACGCATAATATTATCATTAAAATAGCTCTCTAAAGCATTCATATCACGATTGTTAATATATTCGGACATAGAAGATAGGATATTGATGTAATCATGGCGAAAAGTTCGCATTTCATAATAGTTTTTTTCCAGCTGTTCCGTGTACATTTGTATACTGTTTAGCTCAATTTCCTTCTCCCTCATCTCTAACTGCTTTCTGAAGGTATATACTAGGAACGACAAACTGACAGCAAAAATAACGAAATAAATAAATAAGTACAGCGTATTCATCAATACTAGCGTATTTTGATTTCCTGTTAATCGTACATAAACAATCATTGTAAAATAAATTGTATATGTAAAAAGACCCAAGAAAGCTAAAATTCGTTTTGTAATCCTATCTTCTGCATCCTTCTCAAAAACTCTGAAAGTGATTTTTTTCCAAAGATTTATAAATATAATACCAATGATGAGTGTGATAAATTGATGTAGTAATACGGCTGAAAAAATGAGTTCGTTTGTTGCTGAGGAGATTGTATCAATATCTAAAACTTTTCCCAAAATGAAAGTTGTTATATGATCAATGAGGATCATACCAATCATTATTGTTGATGCGTAGTACAGTGCAGGTATCCACTTTAGATAGGTATACTTAAACATACCCAGAACAAACGCAAATATTAAGAGCGAACCAAAAATATCTAGATACGGATATAGCCCACCCATGATTAGACTAAACAGTATAACTGCAATAATATTTTCCTTTCGAATAAAACGTTTCCCTATGACAAAAGCTACTAAAATACACTGAATGGCGACTTGAACTATAGCTAATAGAATCACACGCTAATCCTCATCTCTCTATAGGAATCTAGTATGAATATTATACTATAGAAAACCAAATTAGCAAAATTTAGAATTTTTAGCGAAAATCTAGTATTTCACGTATAATTTACTTTTTTAGTTCTTCTGGAATTGTTGGTTCAAATGAATACAATACACAGAAATTATGAACACTTAGCCCTCCTACTGCAACAAACAGTTTTGTTAGACCTTCTGCAAACATATTTTTAATTTTTTTCATTTCCTTCTTCCTCCTTTATTTTTTCAATAATTTATATGTTAATGGAAGAATACAACATACAGCTAGTAGACTTCCAAAAAATACTTGATTGATGACTAGTTGTGAGCTTGTACTAACCATTACAGCTACACAAATCGAATAGCCAATAATGGCTCTGTTTCTCAGTTTTACTCTCAACGCTTTATCATTAACACGGTTCTTTTCTGTATCTTGAGGGGCATATTTATAAAGACAGATATATACAGCTAGAATACCTATCCAGAACATCGATTCTGATATTGAAATATCTCGTATGATGATCGGTAGTATCCCGAAAAGGAAAATGCTTATCAACGTGCAGGTACTGCTTTTTTGAGCATGAATACCTCTAGCATAGACCCGTACTAATAAATAAGCACTGTGAAAAATAAATGTTAGCCACACTGAATGAAGTAAAAATGCAGTCAAATAGACAGGAACGGCCTTCCCAAGATTAATGAGACAGACTTCAATACCCAATTTACACTTCAATTCTTGAATTCTGGTCAGTTCTTGTCTTTCTTTTAATTTGCTAACCATATATTCTGCCAACACGTCTTCCCTAAATCCCTTTAGCAGTATTTCCATTATTATCCCCTCCTTGTTTTTCTTTACAATAATAGTATATCTTGCTTTTCTAGCATTTTTTTAAATATTTAGTAACTTACTACTCTGATTACATATATGCAAAAAAAAAAGAGGAAAATACACAGTTACGAGTATTTTCCTTACAATTATGAAATTTTTCATACGACAAACTCAACCAAATATTTGGGATACAGCGTAACCGCTTCACTATATCCTTGAAGATCCATTCGATTGATACAGACTTTGTTTCTAGTGGGGAAAAATTCATTTTGTCGCATTTTATTATATAAATTAAATAACTGAATAAATAGAATTCTTTCTAAGAAGAAACACATCAACAACTCTTCATGATGCATGATGGCTGCATTCAGCTCACCTTCTATTGAAAACTTAGGGATTTCAAACTTCGTTGTATTGATTAATGGACCAATCTCTAAACTATTTTCCTGACAGCTCAAAGCCAGTATATACTTTGCAAAAGATTCAACTTGATTGATTTCTGCAATTTTCTTTTGTGTTCCAATTAACAAATCAATATTGTCCTGTGGGTTTTCATCATAGATAGTTTGTACAAACGGTGATTTTTCCAGAAACTCTTGAACATTTGGGAATTTATCTTCTAACATGACTTGAATGTTAAAGATTTTCCCTGTATCAATAATTTTTTCTGCAAAAATCAAGTACTCTACAATAGCTTCTGTAGAAATGAAATAAGGGGTAAAAAATTCTGTATAGCTTCTCACTAGATTCAATAGATCTCTGGATTTTTGTTTTTCATAGGAGATAAACAATGTAGGGTCCTTTTCCAAAAGCTGTTTTCCAAGCTTATTTTCCGAGCAGTCCATTGTTTCATCGATTCCATGATAAATAATCTCTTTTAATCTATTAAACTCGATATCTTTAACTTTAAAGGCCATGACTGTTTCTAATGTTATACAATCCTGGATCATAAAGAAATCGTTCATTTTTTTTACTTGATATTTCAATTTTAAGCAATACATATTCAACCTCCACTCCTTTCTATCCTATAAGAAATGCATACAAGGATGTTTGGTTATCACTCAAAAGTTTTGATAACTCAATATCATAAAAACCGCCCAGTGGTACACTTTCCAATCCTAAGTAATTCGCTACCAACTGAATATTCTGTCCAATATGTCCGGCCTCCTGTTGTACCAATTTATAGGAGATATCTGTATACTTTCCTGAGATCCCCGACATATCACAACTCAAAGCAACTGCGAACTGAGCGGTATTTGCCAAATACTTTTGGATAAACGCTTTACTCATTTGATCCCACGGCACGTATTGTTTAACTAATAATTTTTGAGTATCACTATTCAGCAGCATAATATTCCCCTGCTTTATCAAATCAACGTCTACCAATTGCTCGTTGAATAAAAAATAAATGTTAACATAGTACTGTGCCCCCCCAGAAGGGTATGTACGGTTTTCTTTTTCACCACCAATCATGGCCAATTGAGTAAATTGTGCCATTACCTTTTTATCGACTTTCACATTCGCCTTGAATGGTTCCCTTGCCGAATATCTCGTCCCTAATATTTTTTCAAATATATTATTATCGTCAATCGTATAATCTAAATCAATTAACGGATAATGGCCATTTTCCTGCAACTCTCTCGGTCTATGCGCATATACTTGAGTATTGGTGAATTCAGGTTCATTGATTGACATCATATGATAATCAATGAATTTTTTTTCTATATTCCGCTCCCCTTTAAAGTTCCACACATTCATTTCCTCCTTTTTAAGAAATCACCCAGCTTTAAGAAAAGCATCTGAAAAAATGAATTCATATTCCGGAGATACCCCTAATCGATTATTCAACATATGGAGATGAGAAATGACAATATAAAAGGCGTACTTTGGCTCCATTGTCGTTTGACATAACTTTATTTGAGCAAGCATAGATTTAAAAACCTTAAGATAAGGCTGATAGAATTCAATGGCAAGTTCTCCATTTTTCAATTGATCAATTCTGTTGTTAATCACTTTATATATTTGTTCTGGGGTCTTATTCTGAGAAAATTGTGTCCATATTTCACGATACGCATAAAACATTGTCTCATGCTTCTCAATATATCCTAATTCTTGAGCAATTTTTGTACAGTTGTACATGAGGTCAATCGCTAACACATAACGCTGAGTTCGATTAAGCTTTTGAATAATTTGTCCAGCAAATTTTGAAGAGTGGACAAATAGTTCTTCAGACAGCGTCATTGCTGCCTCGCCCCCATAACGGTTTAGCTCTGGTACATACTCGATCGCCTGAATTGAAAAGTTCGGATACGGAGCAGTTGGTACAATGCCTTCTGTCTGAATGATCGCCTCATCATAGGAAATAGCTTGAAATGAGTGACTACTATGCTTTAGATGAAAGCTCTCCAATAAGTGCTCCAATTCTTTTTCAATTTTTTCTGCTGCGTCTTGTGCTGTTTGGTATCTCAATCGAATATGGGGACCACCATCCCAATAACGAATGAAAAAATATCGAACTTTTTCTCTATCTAAATATGGCAACAAACACTCTTTTAAAAATTCTTCAATTAAGACATAATCATGAATGAATACATGTTTAGATACCCACATAAGGTCCTCCTTTATTTTAGAAATATACTGTGACTTGTGTTCCAGCTCTTAAAAAGATTTAACGAGTAGCCAAGCTGTTCATTGTTCTCTAAATTGAATTTTTCTTTTATTATTTTGTCGTTATAATTTTTAATCCCTCGAGCGGCCAATCCATACTTCGCAGCAATAATAGATAAATGCTGTGCAAAATGACCCATCCTTAAAAAAATATCATCATAATCCTGACCTGATTTCTCAAAGGTAAAAAATAGCCAATAATACATGCCTTCCAAATTAGTGAAATCTTGATATTCTTGCAACATCTTCGTATACATAAGTTTGCCTTTCGGTTGAATAAATTCACACGTTTCTCGAATCCGATAAAAGCCACTTTTGACATCAGTTATATTATCTATAAACGTCCACAAGCCTATTCCAGGATAGTCCTGCACAGCTGCTTGGAACTCCTGCAGTATTCGATGGTGTGTATTAGCTGACATCAACTTTTTAACTACTGCATCACCTTTAATATTCTGCTCAGATACTCTTCTCCTGAAAAATTCTGTCTCCGGTTGCGCTTTTATATCTGTTGTACTCAAATGATATTCTTGGTCTAAAGCTATTTCCAATACAAGCGGAATTGTGACAAATTCAACAGGCTTTCCAAGCGATGCGGTTGTTAGTTTACGGTGACGAATTTGATGACCATTTAAAACATAGTCAAGATTATAAAGATAATGACCTGTATTCAATAAACTTAGCATTAAAGAAAACTCACCATAATATTTTTGAAGCTGGCGATTGTCATTGACGATGACGAGATAGTCTCTTTCAGCATTCAATCCTTTAAAATATTCTTGGTGATATACATAAACTTTGTCTGTTAATGCTTTGTAAACAAACATATGGGTTTTATGAACGAATACCAATTTGAGACTATCTATATTTCTAGCTTTGGGAGAAAAAGAATGGAAATAGTATTTGCTGAAAAAATCTATCCGCTGAATCATCTCTAAATAATAATAGAGATCGTAAATAATAGAACTCCAGCCATCACTTTTACCAAGTTCCTTCAAAAATTTCATGTCAATCACATCTAAATGATTATTAAACAGTGGTTCTTCATCAACTTGTGCAACAGACAATGATTGCTTATAGCGATCCTCTCCGAATCGATCTAAATATTGTTGATCAATCATCCTTATTCCCTCCCGTTCAATTATGGAAATGGATGGGGTGTTTTCTCTATCCAGTCTTTATCTAGCTTCCCTTTCTTCTTAAACTGAATAGCTTTTTCAATTCGTTGACTGACAACTCGTCTATTTTGATGCCCAAAAGTCATCGTCAACATACCTGGCACTATATATTTCACATTTACAAATCCTGCAGAAAATAAATTCGGGTTTTCTGTCATAGCTCGATATGCTTTACCAGATATATCGACCAATTGGCCTTCAAGCGTTCGAACAACCTCGGAAAATTTCCCTTGATATACTGTATATCCTGCCTCCAATTGCTCGTAGGAAGACATCATTTCCGTATTCAATGCAAACGAAAATGCATATTTCATCTCCTTGTTTGAGTAAAGTAGCAAGTGGTCTTCCAACTTGTGCACCGATTGAGGATTGTCCAACAATTGTCGTTTCCTAGTCTGATATTCCTCATTATTGAAGACATTTGTAAAAACAGTAATCGCAGTTGTAGCTTCAATCAACGCTCGCTCGATTGACTCTTCCAAGTCAAAGGAAGCCGCCGCAGCCGTGTAGAAGGCCATTTCATTTTCCTTAGGCTCCTCTTTTTCTAATAAGACCCAGATTGTCGGAATTTTCACTTCCATCGATATATCAAACAAATGTACATGGATGTTTTTTTGCTTTAAAGAGTCCAAATAAGCCTGAATTTTTTTAGAATGAATGCTAGATTCATCAATTCTGACCGGTGGAATCTGTCCATACCAAGTAGCTAAAAAAGCATCTCGTTCAATCAGTTCTAGCATCGCGTGTAGGCTGGCCTCTGCTTCTGTTGAACCAAGAGCACTGCCATTGGAGCTTTCGTAAATATATCTTTTTTCATTCGAAACAACATGAGAGTTATAATAAATCAGTTGCTCGGGAATTAGAACATCTCTTTCACTATGCAATGCCCAAACTTTTTCATAATTCAGTGGCTGATCTTCCGAATAATTTTCTGGATTGCCATAATTGCATTGAGCCATCACTTCACTCAGTGTGAGATCAATCACTTCAGAATCTTTTTCCCTCATTGCCCTTTGTTGCTTTTTATAAGGAAACGCTGTGGCATAGCGCTCCAACGATTCCAAAATAGAAATATATTTTGACTTTTCATACGTCCCTGTCCGACCATAGGAAAGCATTGATATTCCCTTATACAATACTTCTGTCTGAACCATTGGTGTTCCATAAGAATCGCCGGAGCGAGCCAATGCATTTACAATCGAAGATGGGTGCTCATAGATTAATTTTTTATTTCTTTCAATCTTCTCTCTTACTTGTTCAAAGCTCAATTGCCGATTATCTTTTGCATTGAATAGCGTATCCAATTCCTGAGGTCGATTTGAACCAGTATCTACATTACACTGACAATCTCCTCGCTTGAAGGTTGCTTTCGCTTGAATTTCCAATGTATCTCGGTTTATTTCATAGAGGAACGGTTCGCTATTTGTTTGGAGCTTTTGCACAAGCGTATCAATTATTTCTGATTCTAATCGATTTGGCTGGTCTTCTTGCCAACCAAAATATTGTTGATAGCTTTTCAGTTCTTTTGTTCGCTCCTTAAAGCAATCTAAGCAAAAGAATGAATCATTCTTTGATGAATGAATAAAAATATACTTTTGGTTTGTCAGAATCGTAGCAATGTTTGTTTGTATGGTCATCACTCCACCTCCAAAAGTTCATATTCAAAACCATGATCACTGAGAATTTTCCCTACAGTAGTCTGCTGACCAATTACTAAATTTTCTTGATTAGAGATTTCCCAATTTACCGAACTGACTTCTTTTAGATGGAGCTCATTTAAATCTATGGTTTGGAAGAATGATTCCTTAATAGATACATCATTCATATGCATACTAATCCACGTCAGTAAAACTGTTGTCAACTGAGCTGCTGTTTTTACAGGAAGTTGAAAAATGAATGCCTCTGATTTGTCATTTACAGCATACAAGTAATACCCCCCTCTACTACATGCCTGGAGGTAGAAATTGGTAGATAACTTTTCTTGATTCATTAAACTACTAATAAGTTCTGATTCCTTCAACTCATTCAGATCTAATCTGTACAGTTTCCCTGTTTTATGATGTTGGGTACTATAGATGACTTTTCCCTGCTGCTTCAACAGAAGATCCTTTGAATAACTGTTTTTTAATATTTCGATAAATGCTGCCTCTGAAAGAAACTGTGCGAGCCTTTCATAAGAAATATCTGCAAAGAAGTAATTTTCATCGTCTTCTGTTTGTACAGTAATAATCTGCAATGGTGATTGATTGTAAGTAAAATAGGCTTTATTTTTATTAAAAGATACTATCTTTGAATCATATTTTTTTACAAAAGTTTCGAGTGAATTATAATTCTTGATAGCATCTTGAGGCGTTCTTCTTGAAATTTGATAATCCACCTTTTTAATTCCATCAAATGCCAACTTCCTTTCAACTTCCATAAGGGAATTAATATTGAATACAGGGGCCTCTTTCCCAATGATAGATATAATGGCGCCATAATAAAGGAAACCTGCTAGAAGCTTCTCTGAAATATCCTCAGCTGACACAGCCTCAAAATCCGAATGATTTCTTGTGGAAACCCATATTCTATCTTCTTTTTTCCCAATATAATAATATGCAGCGATTTTCCCGTCTGCCAAAACTTCTATATTTTCTACTTCTACAATTTCATGTTGAATATGATTTTCTGCCAATAATTCACTGAGATAAATTGCACCAAAATAAGATGAGGGAATGTTCACACAAATTTTCTCAATGTCTCTCAGACCTTTCTCTACTGATAGACATTGCTCTTCAACCCACGGCAAATAGAGACTGTTTTTGTGAAGATCATAAACCTTTGGATCAATTAAATAAAAAACATGTTTTTCTATAAGAAATTGAATGAGTTTTGTGTAGCGGTTAAACTCTTCAAAAAGTGCTGTTTCTTCACTTCCCTGATAGGCCTTACTAATCAAGGAAGTGATTTCATCATATTCTGAAATACTTAGTTTTAATTTTATTAATTCATTTGATCCATATATAAATAGGTCTGGTTCATTATAGTGATATCGAATATTTCTTCGAGCCTTTATTAGCATATTACTCACTCCTTCTTATTGTTGAACTTAATGACAACTAATGAAATAATCAGAAGGGCCGATGTGTACCCGATGGAAATCAGCATATCTTGATTGAATTCAAATGTCTGATTCCAAATTGAGATGTAAATATTATTTAAATGATAGAATGGGTTTACATAAGATACATACTTCACAAAATTCGGAAGACTTTCCACTGGAACAGAGAAGCCGCCAGTGAACATAACAATTTGGAACAATACAATAGACAAAATAAGTGCTGTTTTTACTTCCTTAAAGTTTGAATAAATTGCGTGAGAATAAACCAACATCACCGCATTAATTAGTAATAAGCTTACATATGACATCAAAAAATTAACAATTGAAAGCTGCAAATCATAAACTAGTAAGCCAATCAAAGTGATTAAGAAAAATCCTGCTGTAGCTATAATAAATGACTTAGCAATACTGGACATAAGAAGAATTTTATCAGTGATCGGCGTAATGAAAAGTCTTTTTTCAATACCAGCTGCACGATTCATTACCTGATCAAAACCAAAGGCAAAAAATACAACTGAAAAACTAATGAGGACAATAAACGAAGGTGTATACATTTGAACATAGTTCATTCCTCCGCTATAGGTTGCATTACTGAACATTTGTCCCATTAAAATATATGTGACAGGCGGCACAACAACCGTAAAGACTAAATAAAACAACTCTCTAAAGAACATTTTTAAGTCATATTTAATTTGTGTTAATAACATATTTACTCCCCCTTATTTGGCAATTTTATCGAGATAAAAGCTATTAATAGATTTATGACCGGATTTCAGAATATTTTCTGGTGTATCGAATACTTCGGTTACACCCTCATTAATGAAAAGAACTTTATCACAATAGAGTTCGATTTCATCCATATAATGAGTCGATAAAATGACTGTACTGTCATTTTTCTTAATATATCCTGTAATACTTTCCCATAATATGTTTCGCATATGAGGGTCCAGTCCGGTAGTCGGTTCATCCAAAATAATCAAACGTGGTTTAGAAGAAAAAGCGATTGCTAGACTAACCTTTTGCTTCCAGCCTCCAGATAAATTATCGAAGAATGTATTTAAATGCTCCTGCAATTCAAACTCCTCAATAATTTCATTCAGATCTACTTTGCTACCATAATAAGATCTAAAAAGATCTAGTAATTCTTTTACTTTTAATTTTTTATAAAACTGTGTAGGTTGCAATACTGCGGATATATTGCTTTTAATTTTTCCAAGCTGTGCTTGATCAATTTCTTTTAAATTATTACCAAAGACAACAACCTTCCCGTCATTAAAATCCTTAATGGTCATTAAAATTTCTAAGAATGTTGATTTCCCAGCTCCATTTTTACCGATAACACCAATAATCTCACCTTTTTCAGCAATAAAATCTATTCCTTTTAGAACAGCCTTTTTCCCATAATTCTTCGTTAGTTTTTCTACCTTTACATTAAAGTTCTGCATCGTTCACCCTCCTAATTGTCAATCGTATATTCCACAACATATTCCCTAAGCTCATTTTTAAATTCAGGTAACACCTCTTCGATAAAGAACGTAGGATCTTCACTTTCTTCATTAGTAATTTCATTCATAAAATGTTTGAATAGTATGGGTACTGTAATATCAATAAACAATGGCTTCATCGCAGAAATTTCTTCACCCATACGATATTTCTTTAAAAAGAAAGTTTCTGGTAAATCTCTGTCTTGAAAATAGTTATTTATTAATGTATACAGTTCTACTTCATTTGCCGCATCCTTGCTTATACGCTCAATATCCTCGTGTTTGATATTCCACTTCTTCCTGTACATCACAATATTTTCAAAACTAATTCTTGGCATATCACTTCTCTTTTTCAAAAAGTAATTTATATCAAAGTTAATTCTTCCGCTTTGAAACAACAGTAGCAATACAGATAAAACACCTGGTAGAAACACTGGCACTAATGACGATTTATAGGCGACCCTTGCTTCATTTTTCTGATGGTCGAGCACTTTCAATTTTTTCGTTTTCTCATCATATCTAACCGAGAAATCTGATATATGAGGATACCCAACATCATGGAATCTCTGATTTCCAAACTCTAAATTTAATTTTTGTTTATAATTTCTATCATGAATACCGCCATTAAATCCAAACAGCTCTGTCACTTCATAATAATTTTTATCGTAATAATTTTTCCCTATATATTCTTGATACTGTGAATCAGTATTCAAATCCTCGAAGAAGTCTTTAAACCTGGATAAAAATTTCTCCTGACCGTCATAAATATCGTTTAAAATTACTTTCTCCTGAAAAAGCTGATAAAAGAATGTCATACTAAATTCATTGCCGTATTTAATATACTTAGGAATTTTTTTAGAGAAGGGCTTGATTAGTTCCTGAAAATCTATTTCTACATCTTGATTTTCATCTAAGTATTGGGAAAAGAATGCTTTAAATTCGTCTCTAAGATCATCCAAAATCTTTACTTCAGGTGCAATCGCATCATCATAGCGGTAATCCATGTCTTGGAAATAAGGGAAGAAGTATCTCAATTTTTCGAAGAATACATTGTTTAATAAATTGCTGTCAGATAAACTAATCTCCGAGTGCCCATATATTTTTTTATAAAGCGCAGCAACTTCGTATTGCACACGAATATTCACATCAAACAACAGTAAAAATGCCGTAATTTCTTCAAAAAAATGATTAGAAAATTTATTGTCAATATCTTTAATGCTGCTCTTATTACTTTGAGCATCAAACAAGATATCTTCATAAAGAATCTCCGTACCAAAATTCGGAATAGTTTCACTCAAATTTTTAATAATATCCTCAATCTTTTTCCAAAGAACTATCCGCTCATTTGTATCTGCCTGCTCGAATTCCTTTTGCAATTCATTAATGATTTGCAGCTGGCGTGATAGCTCTTCGCAAATATCGTGGTCTTTTAAATAGGAAATCATTTCTTCTACAAGATTTCTTTTAGCATTTACTGAAATTTTTTGTACTACGATTTTCGTGGAAACAAGCTTTTTAAATACATCCAACTCATGCCCCGAATAAAGATCATATTCACTTAGAAATTGAGCAAATTCTTTATAATACATCGTTTGCCCTTGTTTTTTCTTTAGAAATTGAATTACTTCTTCCGCAATCCCCATCTCAACCAGCTTATCTCGTGTTTCATATATTTTCTTAGATTGCGGTACATTCTCTTGCGTGACAAAAAAGATTTTAGAATTCCTTTGCCCAAATTTAGAAACATGGACTGGAATTTTTTCTAATGTATCGTTGTTCGTACGAATAACTTCCAAAAATATTCTAAAAAGTAGCGCATGGTTTAATTCGATGTTTGCCTTCTTTTTGATTAAAAATCGATTACCAGAAGAACCTGTTTGCGTAAGATAAGAAAACGGACTAGTCTTCATAGAGCTGCGCATTAACAAGTTGATAATAAAATTGTCCAACTTTTTTTCTTTTTTATTATGTGTTTGGACAGGTTTGGATAAATATTTTTCAATGTTCTTATAAATAGTTTGATTAAAAAATAAAACGGTCTTTTGCAGCTGCTCATCTGCTATTTCTCGTTGCAGAATTTCTCTTGACTTCAATACAGCTTCCTCATAACTTTGTTGCAGTGCTTCTTGGTACAACTCCAATTGATCTAAAAGCTCTACTAGTTGATTCAATAAAATTGGCCCTGAGTATTTCCTTAAACGAATGCTACGTAAATTATGAACATCCCGTTTCAGGTTCAATAGCTTTGGATCCTTTTGTAGAGAGAACTCTTCTTCAATTTGACTGACTACCATTTCCTTCTCTCTTTCAATTTTTGCATGAACATTATCAATAGCTTCTTTAGCAGACTGAATTTCCTTCGCTTTTTCTCTCATTTCAAAGTACCACTGATCAGAAGTATTGGTTCCTCGATAAATACTAAATGGATTTTGAGTAACGATTATAGTCAAGTCCTAACTCCTCCCTCCAAGTCATCCCTTTTTTACTTTCCACAATTCTGTAAGCCATATAAATATACTTTTGCTTCTTCAAAGCACTTATATTAAAGTAAGGTAATAGTAAATACAGCAGATTTACGGTAAATCTATAAGCCGTTGCCTCTGGATTTTCCATAAAGTTATTTTTCTTTGAATAGGCAACAAAATTCTTATGAAATTCATTTTTAAAATTCTTCTCTAATTCCTCAATAGTACGAGTCAATTCAGCTTTATAGTGATTGTCTAACAATTCATCCACCTGACTTAAACAACATCCATAAAACTCTGTAAAATAGTTAAACCATCTATTAATTATTGGAGAATGTGCTTTCTCTGCAGCTTCTAAACCTGATTGTTTTTCTAAATAAAATGTCTCAAATAACTTTTCGGTATATGGTTTCTCTTGCTTGGCAGAAAGCTCAAAGAAGCCCTGAACATGCGAGACAAACGAAAAGTAACCTTTATTATTATTTGTTTCATGATAGACATCTGAAATTCTTGAAAAAATAAGGGGAAACAGCTCCTCAACGCTAATGCTCTGTGCTTCTATATATTTTCGAGTATCCAATAGCAATGGGTAATGTCTGAATCGTTCGTTCATATATAAATTCGTTAATCGTTCATTATGAACAGGCAAATAATAAGGATATATGTCCATTTCCCCGTGTTCTCGAATAGCTCGTTCATTTTTCTTATTTTCTAAATTTGATAGCAATCGGGAGCTTTGCTCATATTTTTTCTTCACTTGATCAATATATGATTTATCCAATGGCTGTTCTTCGATTAGCTGGCTCACTCTTTTTTTCAAAGCGTCATATTCAGATTGTGAAATTTTATTTTTTGTAATCAACTGAATATGAGGTCCCCCCTCCCAGCCTTTTGACACAAAGTATTGATGTTTATCCCACAACTCATCAATAAGTAATAGCAATGATTGTTCTAATGAACTGTCATAGTTATAAATACAGGTTTGATACATGGCAACACACCCTTATGTATTTTTTCTTTAACAAGACAATGTTTGATTCTAAAAATTCATTTGTTCAATTCTTCATGGTTTAGCAGCTTCAAATAAAGAGAATTGGGCGGTTGTCACAAAATGTAGTTTCAACCGCTCCATTTTTTAAGTCATTAACAAGAACCACAGCATGATGTTGAGCCGCATGTAGATGATGCTGAACAACTTGTTGAGCCACTGCTTGCTGTTGTTTCTGGAATCGCTGACACCTCGTCTAAATCTAGTAATTCCACCTCTAAATCAAATTCTTTTGTAGTTCCTTCCTGCGTATGCATCTCTTTTTTCATCCCTTGTTCCTCCCATAAATAGTAATTAGTTGTTTATACTATTTTTTGAAACTGACTCTACCTCTTCCAAACATTTATTAACAAGAACCACAGCATGATGTTGAACCGCATGTTGATGATGCCGAACAACTTGTTGAGCCACTGCTTGCTGTAGTTTCTGGGATCGCTGACACTTCATCCAAATCTAATAATTCTACTTCTAAATCAAATTCTTTTGCATTTACTGTTTGAGTAGTCATCTCTTTTTTCATCTTTAGTTCCTCCTAGAAATAGTGATTATTTGGTTTCTACAATAAAAACTTACTTCAATTTGCCCAAGTGAATTATTAACAAGAACCACAGCATGATGTTGAACCACATGTTGATGAGGCGGAACAACTTGTTGAGCCACTGCTTGCTGTTGTTTCTGGAATCGCTGACACTTCATCCAAATCTAATAATTCTACTTCTAAATCGAATTCATTTGCATTCAGTTCTTTTTTTCTTAAGTCTTTTTCCATTTTTCATTTCTCCTTTCATTTATTTACATACACACTATAACTCGAGAATTCTACGGTTATTCATTCCTTTCATACAAACTGCTCCTCTATACTTAGGTGTCCTTGTTAGCTAAATTATGTGTGCAATTTTCTATCTTAACTGTCAATAAAATTTGTTATTTTCCTGATTGATGGCAATATAAACATGATTGATTTGAATGAAAAAGAACCGCTTAAGCATTTTTCTTAAGCGGATTTTTCCATTCTATAGGAGATAACAGTCAACCATTCTCGCTAGATGAATTTTTATTGAACTACAATATTTATAAATATAGAAACACTTAATGGTTAATAGACCTATGCAGGCTCAATAAAAGAATTAGAAAAGAAGATAGATTTAATGAAACATATATATGCTTTTGAAAGTAAAGAGGATTTCTCCAAATTTCAGGGGATCATCGAGAGACTCACACAAAATTAAATATTCCAATATGAATTAGAACAAAATTATGCTTTGAGGGATTTACCAAAAGGTATAGTTTGGACATCCGAAGAATTATTACTGTCAAGTATTTAGTAGAGATACGTGCAAATCATAATGTGATGGTAGTTTTTGATGAATACCATAAATGGGATAAGGAAGGTAGGAAATTGCTATTAACGCAGTATTTTAACATAGATTCCTTATTCGACTAACGTGTATGAAGAATGGAAGTTCATACACGGCAGTCCTTTTGGTATAGGGGACTTCTGTCTTACATTGGCTCAAGGTTTTACCTTAGTTACTGATAGATGAAATCTACATAAAAAAGTTCAGCCAGAAAACTCTGGCTGAACAATATCATACGAAGGACCCCATTTGTTTACATCCGAACACGTTCCTAAGTGTGTAATTACCATTTCACATAGTTTTTTGTAAGCCCCTTATTAAGTGGCTTTTTTATATGTAAAATTTGTCTCTAGCAATCTTGTCATTAAGCTGATTTACCAACCTATATATTACGTAATTATCTATTTATCCCCTTATTTATACATTATAGTATTACTGGCAACCACTGAATCCTCAAACGAAAATCTGCCCTGTTTAGGTTTGATAAACTGGTGAATTCCCCTGATTTCTAGCGGTTATATTCATTCATTAAGTTCCTCCTGAAAAAATTAATAAGGATCAATTTCTTTCTACATCAATTATATAAAGAGTTATACTTTTGAATACATTGAAATATTTTGTTTTATTTACTTATATTTACATATATGTTATTATTTATTTAGGTTTTATAGTTTTTAAAGGTTTGTAGGTTTTATAAGCGAAAAATCAAAGTGTGAAAAAAGAAAGGATGATTCGTATGAAGAAGAAAAAATTTATAAGCAAGATGGCCCCTCTCGTGGTAGTTGCTGGAATTATGTTTTCTAGCATTCCGGCATTTGCCACAGAATTGACAGAGCCAATTACTCTAGCAGAATTACCCGAATCAATTACTATGGATGGTAAAGTGTTTATAATGGATAAGTCTGCAGGAGGTGGAAGTGGTACTGCAACTTCAGACAACAAAAGTATGAGTATCACGAGAAGTTCTTATAAAGTTACAGGTAGTGATGTTCGATTGTATGTTGATTCTTCACATGGACATGGCGGTGACCATTTTTCATCTGGCTGGGTAGATGCAACTGCACCACGATTCACTGCACGTGCAGAAGTTTGGTCCAATGGTCGGCTGAACACTACAGGTAATAATCAATTGAATAGTGGTATTAGAGCAAATGCAACTTCTTTTCTAGCTACTGGTCTTGTTCCAAATGCAACACCACGCATTTTCTATAATTGGTAATGAAGATAAAATGCTTATTGTTACGCTTTATAAGACCTATTTATACGATTGTCGGAATTATGTTTTCTGTCGTGCTGACTGCATGTAGTACAACAGATGATGTAGTTGTACCAGATGCACAACAACCTCAAACAGAAACCGCTGAACCAGAAAAATCACAAACAACGGAACCTAAGCCAGAGTCGTTTGATGGTTACGAGGATTACATAGATTACATCTCCGATATACCTGAATTTGAACCGTACTATAAAACCGTTTTTGCTTTTGAAGAACTTTCAGATGGCATAAAATCTGTGCCGATTGAAGAAGTAAAGGCTATGTATGATGAAATGAAAACAGCTTTTAATTATGTTCTTGTAAATGAATATCCCTTAGTTTATAGAGGAAATTATGAGGGCGAAACAAGTTTTGTGGATGGATATGAAGAGTATCAAGCTGCTGGCAATGATAAGGTGATTTCTAACCCAGTTAATGTTGTTTCGCTGGATCAGGAAGGTAATGAATTTTTGACAACACCTTTAAAAACGATTTTATTAGGTGAAGACACTTTTAGTCACTTCGATAATAGTATTGATGTAGGTAGAAACCTTAAAAAGTCTGATTTTACACTTGAGGCACCAAACAAACCCATTAGTGTTGTGTTGGGAAATGCGTATAAGGATATTTATAAAATTGGCGATATATTTTCCTTGGAATTAATTTCTGAAATCATGGATTTCCAAGTCGTTGGTTTTTATAAGTCTGGTGTTGGTTTTTCAATGAACGTTGGTGCCCTACAAGATGTGAACTTGGATCATACCATCGTTATGCCTCATTTTATACCTGATTACAAACCTGTTGGAGAAGCAGCTGTTTTTCAACATGCTTATCATATTGGTGAATTGCTATCGGGCTATATTCGTATTCCAGAGTCAGTCGAGAAAATAAACGAAGATACTTATGATCATACAATGGACATAATTGATGAAGTAGCGGAACGGAATAATATTTCTGGTCTCTATAAAATGCCATACTGGCCAGTGGGCTTTGTTTGGTAAGACTGCGAAATTTGCTTATTCGTATAAAGTATTACCACTACAATAAATACCTATAGTCATTTATTAGCGGAAACTGAACAAAGAGTTAGCACTCACTTTGATAAGCTATTTAATAAAAAAGATGATTCAGACAAATTATGGGCAAATTGTAAAGCTATTCACGTTCTTGCATAAAAATAAAAAGCCTTACAACCGTTGTGGCTGTAAGGCTTTTATTGACGTCCCAGGAGGACATACTACAACGTTGATATATCAATGGTTAAAAGCAATGATGTTTACCCTACAAATAGAACATAATAAAGCCTTTACTATAAAGTGTAAATATCCTACTACATTGATTTTTATTATAAACTCAAAATCTATTTGCTTCTGAAATTAAGGTCTCTACAAATTCGTTAATTTGCTCCATTTTCACTTTTAAACATATTGCAGGCCCAGTTTCTGATGCACTATGATTATTTCTCTCCCCTGCATCTAACACAAAAATTAATCTATAATAAGGTTCCCATTCGTCTCTTTCATGTTCTGGTACTTGAAGAAAACCATGTCCAGGGTAATAATAAGAACCAAATAGTGGGATATGATAAATACATAAACCAGGATCATGGGCTTCTAACATACTTAGATGTTTAGTATCAATTTGTCTTAGATCTTCTAATAGTTTAAAAAAGTCTCTTCTCATACAAACTATTTCAGAACTTATTTCAGGAAAACTATTACCTGATCGAAATAGAATATTAAATTTCACACTAGATTCATTAACTAAAACTAAATTTATTTCAACCTCACAATTAGGTTGATCACTATAATCTTTTAATAAAGCCATAATTAAAACCCCTTTACACTATTAGCGATAGTTATATTAACTAAATTACAACAATCCACAGTTACTATACCATGGATTGTTGTAATGCTATATATGAATTACCTTTATACTGGATCTCCCGTAGTGCTTTTTTTACTTAATATCTCCTTTGTACTGCCAATTGCTTTTTAACCATTTCAATTTCTTTTCTTTTTGATCATATACTGTATCGATAACATCAGTATTTTTATTAAGTAGGACTGCAGTTCTTTGATTCAAAGGTGCTCCCTCTAACCAACCAATACGTTCTCCGCTCCAACCATCTACATATTTTGAACCCTTAGTCAATGCCTCGTCTATCATTTTCCCTGTAATCTTACGATCTACTGCTTGATCAGCAGCATGAGCGCTAATTTTAACTATACGGCCTGCAGATGTCTTTACAACATATTCAACACCTTTTTTAATAACAATGCCAGCTAATAATGGAACTACAGGTAATGCATATGGTTGAGCTTCGATTTCATTATCAATACTAGGTGGACTTATATCATCTATCTGTGTAGTTTCGTCTTGAACGATTTCTAGATTTTCAAATTCTGTATCATTTTCTATTTCGTAAACACTACCTGTTTCTGGATTTACAGGACTTATTAAGTCTGCATCTTGAGATTCACTTGCAAATGCAAAACTAGGTGAAACAATACTAAAAATTAATGTAAAACAAATCAATCCTATAATATTTCTAAATATGTTATTCTTCAAAATTAATCCTCCGTTATCCTAAAAAAAATTAAAATGTTATAACATTCCATTACTCTCGAGTTACTAATATCCTATCATTAAGAAATACCCTTACCAATACTCTAACCCCGCCAATTTTCGGCGTGAAATTTACATTGAATTTACAAAAAACGCCACATTACGCCATCAATCACGCCAAATTTTGGCGGTACTCATGTAATAAAGAGGTTCCAAAGTAATGTTTTTTGAAATCTTCATTGATTTTTTTTGACATTCTTATCAGGTAGTGAATTTCGTTATTTTTACAAATAATTTACAATAATTACTATTAATTTCATTGTAAATTATTTGATTCTATGTTAGTAAAATAAAAAAGCCCATTACCAAATAAGGTAACAGGCATTTGCTGTTAAGCGCTACGTTGTGCAATGATAATCTTCAACCCTTCAAAATCACCACTTGTCATAGTGCCATTATCGAATTTCTCCAACCAAGATTAATCAATCCTTTTACGACTGCTTGTTGAATGTAATCACGTACTGCAGCTTTTGCCGGTTGTGCTTGTGAATTTCATCTTATCATCATCCTTTTCAATTTGTTGTTCTGATTCATTTGGTTCCATAGATTTTGTTTAATATAGGTTGTTATTTTGCTAACGCCTTTAGGGACAGTTAACTCGTATGTCCCCGCCGTATTGTAGCTTGCGTTATTTTTAGTTACCACCCCGCTTTCTCTACCCTGCAAGAAAAACGCAAACCGTTGAAACATAACGTGTAAATTCCTAAATTAACTATTGCGTTAGCTGTTAATACTTTTCCTGTTGAGTCATAAACAGGATAAACCAACGTAGCTTTACCAAGTGTTGTATCATTAATACTCAATGTCACATTACCGGTATTAGGACCTCATTTTTAGGAACGGAAAGCAACTCCTGTTTTCGGAACTTGATTAGTCACTGTTGTGTCACGGAATGGTATTATACCGGCTCTACTTACAATAGGCGCGCATTACTTCCTCCTGAACTCCCTAAATATCTAACGCGTCCTAAATCATTTTTGATATGGGTATCGATCTTTGTGTTAATAGCTGCAGGGTGCTGATCTGTATACTCTTTTGCTTCTGTTCCAACATCATTAACCGTTTGTTTAATCTCATTAATCGCTCCTGCTAGCGACGACTAGATGCATTAGAAATTGAACATATCTCCATTCATGGTTTACGAAATACACATGCCAGTGTCTTAATCTATAAAGGAGCTAATATTCATTCTGTTTCTAAACGATTAGAACATACAGATATTCAAACAACACTTGATCACTATTCGCATGTATTAAAGGAAATGGAAGAACGGGATGAAGAAATAGCGATTAATGTTTATTCATCTTAATTTCTTTGTTCACCATGTTTACATTTTGTTTACCTAATTTATTTTTTATATGTTAATCAATGCGATTCTTAAAAATATTCATACAAACAAAAAACGCTCAAAACCCAGTATTAATAAGGTTTCAAGCGCTTTTCAGTTTGGTTAAAAATTAACCTTTGATTTGCTATTGACGTCCCAGGAGGGATTCGAACCCCCGACCGACGGCTTAGAAGGCCGTTGCTCTATCCTGCTGAGCTACTGAGACATGATGTCGTTTCTTATGTATTCCATAGGAAGGACAATACTTATTATATGTATTATATGGCGTAATGTCAACATTAATTTTACTATGTAGGCAAGGTTTCCCTCATCTATGTTTTATCATATGTTGTCGCCATATAGATTATACCATTTTTTTGCCTTATCGATAGGTTGAACATGAAAATTTTTGTTAAAATATTGGCTAGAAATCAATGGGAGGTATGTAGATGTTTAAGGATGCTGTTGTAGTTGTGACTGGTGGTGCACAAGGAATAGGCAAGGGCATTGTGCTAGCGTATGCACGACAGGGTGCGAAGGTGGTTATTGCTGATATCAATAAGGGATTAGGTCAGCAATTAGAGACGGATTTGGTCGATCAGGGCTTCTCTGTCATCTTTGTTCATACGGATGTGGCGAAGGAACAGGATATTGTTTCATTGATGCGACGAGCGGTCGAACAATATGGGGCGATTCATATATTCATTAATAATGCTGGAAAGTTTCAACATACATCCCCTTATGATATTACGTGGGAGGAGTGGAATGATCTCTTGCAAACGAATTTAACGAGTGCCTTTTTCTGTGCAAGGGAGGCTGCGAAAATGATGAGGCACAATGCCAAAGGAGGCTCGATTGTATGTCTAGCCTCTACACGGGCTGAAATGTCTGAGCCTAATACTGAAGCCTATACCGCTACAAAAGGTGGGATTGTCGCATTGACTCATGCTTTAGCACGGTCGTTTGGTCCTGATCAGATTACTGTGAATTGTATTTCGCCTGGATGGATTGAGACTGGCAATTATGAGGAGCTTCGTCCGATTGACCATGCGCAGCATTTGTCAGGGAGAGTGGGTGTGCCAGAGGATATTGCTCAAGCATGTCTTTATTTAACAAATCCGTTGAATGATTTTGTTACGGGTATTAACTTAACGGTTGACGGTGGGATGACGAAGAAAATGATGTACGAGGATTGATGCTATATCTCCTTGCCTTCTTTGTTTTCATACATAGAGCTACCTGGGAGTATGCTAGTGTAGGAAAAAGAATGAAAAGGAGTGAGGTTTTGTACCCTTATTCAAATGGCTTTTCATTAAGCCAGTTGTATCAATCCCCTTCTACGCAATACACAGCACCGATTCGTCATTTTTTACGTTCAGCTGATAATCGACGCTGTATTAGTAAAGCTGAGGCGGATTATATGGCGATGAATCGGCTACTGTGGATGGAGCATGTGAATTGGACACGGATGACGATTATTAGCATCGTTTTCAATTTGCCCGATTTACCCTTTGTACAGCAGCGTTTGTTACGAAATGCAACTGATTTAGGGAATTGCCTCCGTCCCTTTTATGGTGACTCTATAGCGGATCGATATGCAGCTTTAATTAAAGAGCATCTTGTGATTGCAGCTCAGTTAGTGACTGCTGCTACTAAAGGAGATACAGCGACTTCTGAGGCAAAAGAGAGAGATTGGTATCGTAATGCTGACGATATTGCACAATTTTTGCATACGATCAATCCTTATTTAAGTATGGAGGCCGTACAAAAGATGTTTTATATGCATTTGGCTTTAACAAAGAATGAAGCCGTGACCATGATTCAAAAAGATTATCAAGCCGACGTGGACATATTTGATGAAATTGAGGCTGAGGCACTTGCCATGTCAGATATGATTGCCGGCGCTATTGTCATGCAATTTTGTTATCTCTTTTAAAATATCTCTCCCTTACAAAAAACAAGGTCTATTTTTGAATAGATCTTGTTTTTCGTTGTTCAATCACTGGAGGAAAAACTTTTGCCTCTTTTGCCTTTGCATAATGTGCAATGGGTCGTGTCCCCTGAAAGGTTCCCTTCATAAAAGAAGCTAACGTATTGCTTTGAATCTTTACTTCAGCTTGTTGTAATTCCCACGGTGTATGTTGAATATCAATACGAAATAATGTATCGTTCCATTTTGCCCATGAATGGTAACGTTCTACAAGCCATTGGTCAAAATTAGTTTGAGTGTTGTTCCCTATTGTATAGGACACCCTCAATCTTTCATCCAATGTTTTGTAATAGCTCGTATAGGTGTTGTCATTATCCCTTTGCTTTCCTACAATTTTTGAGTATCGATAGGGTAAGCTGACTAATGCTGTTATTTTTGAGAAGACATAATTGGTCACATCTAAATGAAAAAAATAGATTCCTTTCTTGCCCCCATATTCTACATATGTTCGTACATTCAACTGTAAGGAAGTATTCAAGCCAGGAATGGGTGGTAGAAATCGCAAGCGATGCCCATGGACTTTAAAAAGTACCGCACTTACCCAGGCATCCTCTGCGAATAGATCTAGCGTCAGTTCTGGAGGTATATGTTTTTCTAATTCTGGGGGTGATACTGGCCAATGTAAAAATAGGACATCCTGCCATGTCTGTGCTATTATCCACATAGTAAAACTCCTTTCTATGCCCATTTTTTCCTAGAAAGGAGTTATTCAAACAATATAGCTATTTTTGATTCTGCTCAGCCGCTTCTATTTCTACATAGCGATAATATAAATTTCGTAATTCAGATTCTTTAAATAACCCTAGATGACTTTTAAGTTGTGGATGTACTAAAATGCCATGTGTTCGTAGCTCTTTTACAAACCAACCTTTTGAATATTTATGCACCGAATCCATTCTCCTTTACCTTTATTCATACATAGGGTATGCGTTTGGTTTGTGTAGGGTGCCATTGCCCAATAAAAAAACGAGAGGAGCCATTCCTCTCGTTTTCTACTTATGTGCCACAAAAAGTTCGATATGGTTGATTAGACGGTTCTGGTAATGAAGCATATTCCTGTTGTTCATTCGTGTGGGCAAAGGGCTGTGCCAGAGCTGTCACTAATTTATTCATCACGCTATAGTCTCCCCGCTCTACAGCTGCTTCTAATGCCTCCTCCACCCTGTGATTACGTGGAATAACAGCGGGATTCTGCTGACGCATCAATTGTTGTGACATGTCTTTTGTTTGTGACTGTCTTGCTAATCGTGCAAGCCATTTTCGATGCCAGCCTTTAAATGCTGATGACTTCCACAATGAGGTTTTATCAGTGTGGTCAAAGCTTAGGGCGATGAACGTATTAGTATAATCCGCTCGGTCCTGTTCCATGAGCTGTAAAAGTTCTTCTATAAGCTTCATATCCTCTTGCTCTTCATCGAATAACCCTAATTTTGCTCGCATTCCTTTCAGCCAGTTTTGAGCGTACAGCTTAGGATATTGTTCTAGGGTAGCTTGAGCAAGTTCAATGGCCTGCTCTTCATTTTCATGAATTAAGGGAAGTAATGCCTCTGCCAAGCGTGTTAAGTTCCAACCACCAATGTTTGGCTGGTTACCATACGCATAACGCCCTTGTCGATCAATTGAACTGAACACTGTCGCTGGGTCATAGGAATCCATAAAGGCACACGGTCCATAATCAATGGTTTCCCCACTGATGGTCATATTATCTGTATTCATGACCCCGTGAATGAAGCCCACTAACTGCCACTTTGCTATAAGAGATGCTTGTTTATTAATGACTTCCTGCAATAAATAAAGATAGCGATTCGTGTCACCGTGTTGATTTGGGAAATGCCTTTCTATTGCATAATCCGCTAAAATCTGGAGTTCCTCGTCTGTACCCCATTGTGCTGCATATTGAAAGGTCCCTACCCGTAAATGACTGCTGGCAACTCTCGTAAGGATAGCACCAGGTAGATCAGTTTCACGGATAATCGTTTCACCTGTGCTCACTACCGCTAAACTTCGGGAAGTGGGAATCCCCAACGCAAACATCGCTTCACTAATGATGTACTCCCTAAGCATAGGCCCCAATGCGGCTCTTCCGTCTCCACCACGAGAATAAGGTGTTCTGCCAGACCCTTTTAGCGCGATATCCATACGCTCATTAGAGGGTGTTATTTGCTCACCATATAAAAGTGCCCGTCCATCACCTAACATATTAAAATGTCCAAACTGGTGTCCTGCATAAGCCTGCGCAATAGGAATACTACCATCAGGGGCTTTATTACCGGCTAATACGGCTATGCCCTCTTCGCTTTTTAAAGCTTGACTATTTAATCCTAGTGACGCAACTACCGCTTCATTTAACAGGACTAATTCAGGTAAACGCACAGGGTTTAACGTCATATCGGAATAAAAAATACTTGGTAGTTGAACATAGCTATTGTCCATTTTCCAGCCAATTGTCTTTTCCATATTTTCTCCTTTGTTACCTTTTCCATTTATTTTTTCTATTTCAACATCATTCATTCCTAGTCAATTTTACCACCCCATATAAAAATCCGCTTACTTGAAGAGTAAGGCGGATTTTTAAGTCGTATTAATTTCGTTGGAAAGTATGACTTGACATACATTGTTGATCATCCGTCCAAAATTCCACTGTAAAAGTCGAATCTTTTATTTCTAGCACGGCAAAGCTTTTTTCTTTGCGACCCCGTGGCTTTAATAAGCTTCCTGGATTAATAAATAAAATATGATCCATCATTTCAGCCCCGAGAATATGAGAGTGACCAAAACAAACAATTTGGGCATTCAATTCTTTTGCCCGATAGGTTAAAGACAACATAGAACTTTTTACATTAAATAAATGACCATGAGTCACCAAAATTCTTACGCCATCGACTGTAAAAATTTCTTCCTCAGGAAAAGCTTCCTCCCGATCACAGTTCCCTCGTACTTTTTTCATTCCTTTTAATGCATCATGTACATAAGGAAGCTCACTATCACCACAATGTATGCGAACATCTATTTCAGGATAAAAATTTCTAACCTTGTCGATCACCTGACAGTCGCCATGTGTATCGCTCATGATAAGTATTTTCATGAATACCACCTCTTATTTAATAAGATTCGGCAATTGCTCCTTCAACTTACGAATAGCATTACCTCGGTGAGAAATAGCACCTTTTTCTTCTGGCGTAAGCTCAGCCATCATACGATCTAGACTTGGAACAAAGAAGATTGGATCATAGCCAAAACCATTCGTCCCACGTTTTTCATGTGCAATCACGCCCTCACAAGTACCAAATACAGTCGTCGTTTCAAAATCTGGACCTGCAATAGCAATACAGCAGCAGAATCGAGCGGTACGTTTGCCATCTTCTACCCCTTGTAGGTTTTCTAACAGCTTCACCATATTAGCTTCATCATCATGATCACCAGCATAACGTGCAGAGTAGACCCCTGGCTCACCATTTAATGCATCTACTGCTAAACCACTATCATCAGCAATCACAATGGTACCAAGATTTTTCGCTAGGGCTTCTGCCTTTAAGATTGCATTTTCTTCAAATGTTGTACCTGTTTCTTCTATTTCCATGTCTGGTGCTACTTCAAACATTGTGACAACTTCATAACCAAGTGGGCCAAATAATGCTTCGAAATCTTTGGCTTTTCCTTTATTTTTTGTTGCGATCACTACCTGTTTCATATTATTTCCCTCCGACCATGTTTGCTTGTTCAGCAAGCGCTGTTTTTTGGAGCTCAACTAATTGCTGGATGCCTTTTTCACCTAATGCTAATAAATCATTCAATTCTTCACGAGAGAATGTTGCTTCCTCGCCAGTACCTTGTAATTCTACAAAGCGACCTGCACCTGTCATAACAATATTCATATCAACAGCAGCAGCCACATCTTCTACATAATTTAAATCTAAAACAGCACCCTGTTCTTCTACAATCCCTACACTAGTTGCGGCTAAAAAATCGGTTACAGGAAACTTGACGAACGGTTTTTCTTCCGCAAATTTAGCAATTGCCTGTGTCATCGCAACAAATGCTCCCGTAATGGAAGCTGTACGAGTGCCACCATCTGCTTGAATCACATCACAATCGATCCATACTGTACGCTCTCCAAGCGCCTCTAAATCGACCACAGCACGTAATGCACGCCCAATTAGGCGTTGAATCTCCATCGTACGTCCATTGACCTTCCCACGTGATGATTCACGCGGTGTACGTTGAGCAGTTGCACGAGGTAGCATCGAATATTCAGCTGTGATCCAGCCTTTCCCTTGCCCGCGTAAAAAGCCAGGCACTTTGTCCTCGATTGTTGCTGTACAAATTACTTTTGTATTTCCTACTTGAATTAAGACCGAGCCCTCTGGGTGTAATAAATACTCCCCATCCATTTTTACAGGTCGCAGTTCATCTGCCATTCTTCCATCAAATCTTGTCATATTTATTGTTCCTCCTAAAAACTTTCGCGCCCTCATCTTATCATAATTTATTTCTTCAAAAAAGTACTCAATGATTATGTAAAATGCTGAAAACGGCAAAAATCAGCCTAGCCCATCGCTAAGCTGATTTTTTATTTTAATGTAATGCGTTTTATGTCGAGAGTACCTTGCTCCAACCAATTTTCAGCGATTGAACGGAAAATTGGAACAGAACCAGTTGCAAAAAATTTATGAGCAGGCACTGTATTTGCATTTGCTAAAGTGCCATTATAAGCTAGCATTTCTTGAACATCCTTTGCTGTTTCTTCCGCAGAAGATAAAACATTCACTTCATCTCCTACGACAGCTTCAATTTGTTTTTGTAAAATAGGGTAATGTGTACACCCTAAAATAACCGTATCAAATTGCTGATTTTTCAACGGCTTTAAGCCTTCTGCTATTAACTTCGTCGCAAATTCACCTTTATATTCGCCACTTTCTACAAGTGGAACAAAAGTTGGACAGGCTAGTGGAATAATATGTGTTGACGTATTAAGTGACAGTAAGGCCTCTTCATATGCACCACTTTTAATTGTTCCTTCTGTTGCAAGCACAACGACTTCATGTCGCTTCGTTTTCTTTACAGCTGCACGTGCGCCAGCATTTATAACGCCTAGTACCGGAAAAGGCATATTTCTTTGTAAACTTTCGAGTGCTACTGCAGTCGCTGTATTACAAGCAATAACGAGCATCTTAACATTCATTTTTTCTAGCGCTTTCGCCATTTGCCAAGTGAAGTTCCGTACTTCCTGACGGCTTCTTGGACCATATGGACATCTTGCTGTATCGCCAATATAATAAATCGTTTCGTTTGGCAATCGCTTCATAATTTCTTTTGCTACGGTTAACCCGCCTACTCCTGAATCAATAACGCCTATCGGGGCATTCATACTTTCCGCCTCAATCCTGTTTCATGTGTACATGTAGTTTTTCTAGGTAGCTTGATAATTGCGCGACTTCTTGCTCATCAAAACCAACAAGCATCTCTTGCAAATATTGCTGTCTTTTTTCTATAACCTCTTGAATAATACGTTCGCCCTTTTCGAGAAGATGAACAACAACGACACGGCGGTCATTTTCATCACGCATACGCTTGACTAATTCATTTTTCTCCATACGGTCCACTAAATCTGTTGTCGTGCTAAAAGCTAAATATAAACGGTTTGATAATTCGCCAATTGTAATATCACCAAGCTCTTCTAACCACTGTAATGCAACAAATTGTGGCGGCGTAATCGCATAGTCGGAAACAATTTCTCTTCCCTTTTGCTTCACGATGGCCGCTATATAGCGTAATTCCTTTTCAACCGTTGCAACGGTTTCAGGTGAGTGTTTTGTTACTTCATCCGACATATAACTATTTCACTCCTAAAAATACGTTGAATAGTTCTATTTTGTCGTTTTTTTCACGAAATAGCAAGTGTCCATTAGTCTAATTTAAATTCTTCTAAGCGTAACAGCTCAATTAACGCCTGAGATCGATTTGTTACACCTAGCTTTTGAATTGTATTGGAAATGTGATTTCGCACTGTTTTTTCACTAATACCAAGCTGCTCTGCAATATCTCTCGTTGTTTTTTCAGCTAATAAAAGCGCAAATATTTCACGTTCTCGGTTCGTTAATAGAGAACGATGATGAGAGCCATTCATTCAGTTACACCCTCCTCCCCCGCACGTATTGTAACTTATGTTAAGGGGCTTGAAGCGGTGACGGCTATTTGCATGATTATTACATGTTTCCTTAAAAATTTCGGAAATTGCTTCGACATTTTTATAAATTTTATGTAAAACATAATTCCTACTATTCTCATAATTATTTATGCAATAGCCCTACCCACTAATGAGGGATAATTTCCAAACTAATCAAGTGCGCTCTTTCTTCTTTAGAAATCGGTACACTTTTACCTGTTCCAGGGTCCATTTGCACAATTGTACCTCGACCTGTAAAGCACACTTCATCTCTTTGATTTTTTGCTAAATAATGAATATCCATTGATGAACTTCCAACTTTCGCTATCTTAGTGTAAATTCGTAGCACGTCATCAAAGAAAACCTGTTTTACATAATCACATTGTAAATCAGCTACAATCGGTATACTCTTTACATTCTCGTCAGCTACAGACGGCATTAAAATACCTACATGTCGGAAATAATCAATTCTTGCCTGTTCAAAATATGTAAAGCTTACCGTATTATTCATATGTCCATACATATCTGTTTCTGAAAATCGTACTCGTGCCTCACTATAAAAGGAAAAACCCTTTTGCCACTCTTGGAAGTCTTCAATATAATTTGCTTTCATATTAGCACCATCCCCTATAATTAATTGGCCATCTTTTTTAGTTTGGTTCAGACAGCCCATAAATAATGAATACAAATTCATTATAAAAGAAAATGCTATATGATCATAGGAAAAACCAAAATTTCCTTATTTTATTGCTACATCTCTTTTCTTTCTATAGTATGGTTTTTCCTTGAACTATTAACTATGTTTATATCACAATAAAAAACTCCCTCACACTAAGTGTAAGGGAGTCAGCTTGTCCGATATTAGTCTACGAAGTGGTCAGAACCGAAGAAGTTACGGAACATTTGCACTGTAGTAGCACGGTTTAATGAA
Organism: Lysinibacillus sp. GbtcB16; assembly: GCF_019091145.1. NCBI lineage: Bacteria > Bacillati > Bacillota > Bacilli > Caryophanales > Bacillaceae > Lysinibacillus > Lysinibacillus sp. GbtcB16. Next base: position 232,851 of record NZ_JAGXJV010000002.1, on the reverse strand, counting down.
GCGATTGATGTTGTTAAAGGAATACCTTTTGGACATGCAGCAACACAGTTTTGAGAGTTACCACAGTTTGCAAGGCCTCCATCGCCCATAATAGCATTTAAACGTTCATCTTTAATCATTGCACCAGTTGGGTGAGTGTTGAAAAGTCGTACTTGTGATAATGGAGCTGGCCCGATGAATGAAGCTTTTTCAGACACGTTTGGACATGCTTCCATACATACACCACAAGTCATACATTTAGATAATTCATAAGCCCATTGACGTTTACCTTCTGGCATACGTGGACCTTCACCTAAATCATAAGTACCATCGATCGGTACCCATGCTTTCACTTTTTTTAGCGCGTTGAACATACGTTCACGGTCAACTTGTAAGTCACGAATAACAGGGAATGTTTTCATTGGCTCCAATTTAATTGGCTCAGTCAATTGGTCAACAAGTGTTGAACATGATTGACGTGGACGGCCATTAATAACCATTGAACATGCACCACAAACTTCTTCTAAACAGTTCATATCCCATGATACTGGCGATGTATTTTCACCATTTTCAGTAACAGGATTTTTTTGAATTTCCATTAAAATAGAAATTACGTTCATACCATGACGGTAAGGCACTTGGAATTTTTGCCAATAGCTATTGCCGCCCTGTGTATCTTGACGTAAGATTTCAACTTTAACCATTCTTCCAGTATTAGCTGCGATTTGCATAACTTTTAGTCTCCTTTCGCAGAGTAGTCGCGTTTACGTGGTGGGATTAAAGAAACGTCGACTTCTTGGTACGTGATGATTGGATTACCAGTAGCTGGGTCAAACTTCGCCATTGTTGTTTTCAAGAATTGCTCGTCATCACGGTTAGGGAAATCAGGCTTATAGTGCGCACCACGAGATTCATTACGTAATAATGCACCTTTTGTCATTACTTTCGCAAGCACTAACATATTTTTAAGCTGACGTGTAAAGTGTGCGCCTTGATTACTCCATTTTTGTGTATCGTTGATGTTGATGTTGTTCCAACGCTCAGTAAGGTCATCAAGTTTTTTCAATGTATCTTCAAGCTGATCATTGTAACGTACTACAGTCATTGTAGCAGTCATCATTTCACCAAGCTCTTTATGCAGTAAGTAAGCGTTTTCTGTGCCTTCCATTTTCATGATAGCATCCCATTTCGCTTGTTCTTCTGTTACGCGAGCATCGTAAATCTCTTGTGGAATATCTTCTGCATGCTTTTTAAGATGTTTTACATAATCTACTGCGTTTGGTCCTGCAACCATACCGCCATAGATAGCAGATAATAATGAGTTCGCACCCAGACGGTTTGCACCGTGTTGAGAGTAATCACATTCACCTGCTGCAAATAGACCAGGAATTTCAGTCATTTGGTTGTAGTCAACCCATAATCCACCCATTGAATAGTGAACTGCTGGGAAAATTTTCATAGGTAATTTGCGTGGGTCATCTCCTACGAATTTTTCGTAGATTTCGATGATACCACCAAGTTTAACGTCCAACTCATGTGGATCTTTATGAGAAAGATCTAGGTATACCATGTTTTCGCCATTGATACCAAGTTTTTGGTTTACACAAACGTCGAAAATTTCACGTGTTGCAATATCACGTGGTACTAAGTTACCGTAAGCTGGGTATTTTTCTTCTAAGAAGTACCAAGGTTTACCGTCTTTATAAGTCCAAATACGACCACCTTCACCACGAGCTGATTCTGACATTAGACGGTTTTTGTCATCTCCAGGAATCGCTGTAGGGTGAATTTGAATGAACTCACCATTCGCATATGAAGCACCTTGTTGGTAAACGATAGAAGCAGCAGAACCTGTGTTAATAACAGAGTTTGTTGTTTTACCGAAAATAATACCAGGGCCACCAGTCGCCATAATAACAGCGTCTGCACGGAATGATTTAATTTCTTCTGTACGCATATCTTGCGCTACGATACCACGGCACACGCCGTCTTCATCGATAATAACACCAAGGAATTCCCAGTGCTCATATTTATTTACTAAACCAGCTACTTCATGAGAACGAACTTGCTCATCAAGCGCATATAGTAATTGTTGACCAGTTGTTGCACCAGAGAAAGCTGTACGGTGCATTAAAGTACCGCCAAAACGACGGAAATCTAATAATCCTTCTGGTGTACGGTTGAACATAACACCCATACGGTCCATTAAATGGATAATGCCGGGTGCTGCATCACACATACCCTTAACTGGTGGTTGGTTCGCTAAGAAGTCCCCACCATATACTGTATCATCAAAGTGGATCCATGGAGAATCCCCTTCACCTTTTGTATTTACTGCACCATTAATTCCGCCCTGCGCACAAACAGAGTGTGAGCGTTTTACAGGAACTAATGAGAATAAATCAACTTCAGTACCAACTTCAGCTGCTTTAATCGTTGCCATCAGACCGGCAAGACCACCGCCGACAACAATTACTTTGCTTTTCGCCATGATTATTTCTCACTCCTCTTAAAAAATTGCAATGATTGCATGTGCTCTATTGTAGCTCTATTGAATTATACGAAAGCTAAAATAGCAGCCACACCAACTACACTTAGAATTACGAAAATAATGTTTGTTACGTAAGTAGCAATCTTTTGAGACTGAGGAGATTGTACAATACCCCAGCTTACTAGGAATGCCCATAAACCGTTAGATAAGTGGAAAGTTGCTGATAAAATACCAACAATGTAGAATCCAAGCATGAATGGATTAGCAACAATATTCGCCATCATGTCGTAATCAACGTGTGCTCCAAGTGCTTTTTGAATACGAGTTTGGAAAATATGCCATGCAATGAAAATCACTAGGAATACACCAGTGAAACGTTGTAATGAGAACATCCAGTTACGGTATGTGCTGAAACGTCCTGTGTTTGGTGAAGCAGTGAATGCAATGAACACTCCATAAAATGCATGGAACATCAATGGAATATAGATGACAATCCATTCAACTAGGATAAGGAATGGAATCTTTTCCATTACTGCGGTAGCATCGTTATAACTATCTGCCCCGCCTGTTGCTGTAAAGTTAATGAACAGGTGCATCGTTAAAAACAGACCTACTGGAATGATCCCAAGTAGAGAATGTAAGCGACGCCATAAAAACTCTCGATCTTTCGACAAGACTGTTACCCCCCTTAGTACTTAAAATAGCACAACAAAAGAAGTCATCATTTTGTAAATGATACTTCATTGACTGTGTATTTCATCATGGTACAATATTATGACATGTTTATTGTACTCTCAAGAGCTACGAGCGTCAAGGCAACTCGGAGTTTTTCATAGAGCTTATTAAAGAACTAATCTAGTGCATAATGCGTCGTTTTTTCTCGAAAAATCTACCATTACTTTATTAACGTTAAATTTTAAGAAAATTCTAAGAAAGAAGGATAACAATGTTAAACACTCCATCTCCTACAATCTCATCCTTTGGTTATGAGATCATTCGCGATCATATTCTATCTTCTGTACTCGGTAAACATGAGGATGATGTCCTTTATTGGGCAGGTAAAGAGCTTGCGCGCAAGTTTCCATGTAAAAGTCAAGACGAACTAATCGCATTTTTCGCAGATGCCTGTTGGGGTACATTAGAGCTAATGAAAGAATCGAAGGACGGACGTATTTTCCAGTTGACAAACGACCCTGAAATCTTGCAAATCAAACAACGCAGCTTCAGACTTGAGGCAGGATTTATAGCTGAACAGATTCAGCTAGCTAAAGGCTATTTGACAGAATGTTATGATGAAAAACGTGAAAAGCAACATTACGTTATGTTTACAGTCAAATGGGACGTGAAGGAACGAATTATGCATACGATTCCAACAGAATAACAAAAAAAGGATTGTCTCCCATACAATAAACGGGATGACAATCCTTCCTTTTATTTCGGACAATTACAGAAAATGCTGTTTCTTCTATTATTATATGTAAAGAGCCTGCTCTAAATTAAATTCATCATGCAATGCATTTGCTGCACGAATCATTTCATCCTGCGGTACTACAACAGACACTTTAATTTCTGAGGTGCTCACCATCTTCACAGGGATATTTTCACGACGTAAACGATCGAACATGCGAGCAGCGACACCTGGATTCGAGACCATACCGGAGCCAACTATCGAAACTTTCGCTAATCCAATTTCGAAATCAGCAAAGCTAAAGCCAAGTGATACTTTACTATCCTCTAAAACACGTAAAGCTTCTGCAAATTCTTCTTTCAAAATCGAAAAGGACACAGTTGGTTTTAATCCATCAATGATTGCTTGAACAATGATATCCACGTTGATGCGATTTTCAGCAAGAGTTGAAAATATATCCGCTAATGAAGCATGTGAATAAGCATCATACCCAATTGTTAAACGAATAACATCTGATTCAAAGGCCACACCACGCACTACTAAATTTTTCTCCATCTCTACTTCCTCCTTCAATAAAGTACCTACTGACTCCACTAAACTAGAGCGTATGATCACTGGCATTTGGAACTTTTTAGCTAACTCCACTGCACGTGGATGAATGATGTGTGATCCTAAATGTGCTATCTCTAACATTTCATCATAGGATATTTCCTGTAGTTTTTGCGCCTTTACAACAAAGCGTGGATCTGCTGTATACACACCATCAACATTCGTGTAAATGTCTGTCCGCTCAGCATCTAATGCAACAGCAAGTGCAACGGCTGTCGTTTCCGTTCCACCTTTCCCAAGCGTTGTTATATTTTGGTCATTATCAATGCCTTGATCTCCAGCAATAACGACGATTTGTCCTTGCAGCAAATGCTCATCGATACGGCTAACATCGATATGATTGATCCTTGCATGACTATGCATAGGATCCGTGCAAATGCCAGCCTGCCAGCCTGTTAGTGACACCGCATTATAGCCAGCTTCTTGTATTGCAATGGCAAACACGGAGCTGGATAACTGAGAGCATGAAGATACAGCTGCATCTAATTCACGTTTTGACACATCATCCGTGAAATGAAGTACGCTCATTTTCACATCCTGTATCGTTTGTCTCATCGCACCAACTACTACTACCACATCGAACCCTCTATCTCTTTCAGCAATTGCTTTTCGAGCAGCATCTTGAATTTGTTCGGGCGATGCTAAAGCAGCCCCTCCAAATTTCATCACTATTCTAGACATTTCTTTTGTTCTCCTTTCCAGTCATGTAATTCACCTAAAATGAGGTGTAAAACAGCCTCTAGAAAACTAAAAAGGCAGCCTTCACAAAACGTGAAAGCTGCCTATAACATGTACAATAACAAAACTTGCGCATGTGTGATAGCTCTCCGAAACGTTTAGAATCGACAGTCTTACATTTTTTAAATGCAAAACCAGTACAACAGCGGAAACAACAATGCTGTACTTCGGCAAGCTCCCCTTTCACGCAATGTCTTAGGATTTGTTCATCCTCTTTTGCGCTACTTTTGAATCTTGCACCTCTATCATCACCTTAAAAGTGATTATATTAAATTTTTCCGCCCTCATCTAACAAGTGGGCTGTTAACATTGGATCACAATGTTATTTACAACCTTAGCATATGTCTATTCCTTTGACAATGACTCCTGCTGAAAATAGGCATAAATCTGATTTGCTAAATTAGCTGGCATCCCAGCTTCCTGTAAAGCTAGCTCACTAGCCTCCCGTATTTTCTTCACGGAACCAAAGTGTTTCAGTAACTGCTGTTTTCGTTTTGGACCGACACCTTCAATTTGATCCAGCACAGATTGGATAGCATGCTTTTCATGCTGTTGACGCAAGAAGGTAATCGCAAAACGATGGACTTCATCTTGTATTCGCTGCAATAAATAAAAGCCGTCACTTGTGCGTTTTAAGGCAATGACCTCTGGTGGATCACCAAACAATAGCTGGGATGTATTATGCTTGTCATCCTTTGCTAAACCAGCAATAGGTATAACTAGTCCTAATTCATCCTCTAATACTTCACGCGCAACTTCCATTTGACCTTTACCACCATCAATTAGCACTAAATCTGGTAATGGAAGACCTTCCTTCAAAACACGGATATAGCGTCGACGAATTACCTCTTGCATAGCACCATAATCATCATGCTTGGCTGCTGTACGGGTTTTATATTTGCGATATTCCTTTTTGGCGGGTTTGCCATCAACGAAAACAACCATTGCAGATACGGCATCTGTTCCATGCATATGACTATTATCAAAAGCTTCAATTCGTAATGGTGTCGTTATGCCCATCGCATCACCAAGTGCCTCGCATGCACCAATAGTACGTTCTTCCTGCCGTTCGATAAGCTGGAATTTAGCGGACACTGCAATTTCAGCATTTTTCGTCGCTAAATCTACCAACTCCTTTTTTTGACCTCTTTTTGGCGTAAGAACTTTGATACCTAACAATTCTGTTAAAATGGCACCATCAATTGCTTGCGGAATAAAAACTTCTTTTGGCTTAATATGCTCTGGTTTTTCATAAAACCGTCCCACAAATGTTAGGAACTCTTCCTCTGCGTCTTGATAGATCGGGAAAATAGAAACATCTCGCTCGATCAGTTTACCTTGCCGAATGAAGAAAACCTGAACACACATCCATCCTTTTTCCACAGCATAGCCAAAAACATCACGGTTAGTAGTGTCACTTGATACTATTTTTTGCTTCTGCATAACTGTATCAATATGGGCGATTTGATCACGAAACTCCTTAGCTCGTTCAAACTCTAAGTTTTCGGCAGCCGCAAGCATTTTTACTTCAAGCTCCTTTTTGACTGCCTCCACACCGCCGTTTAGAAACTTCGTCATATCCTCAATCATTTCCTGATAAACATGACTATCAATTTCTTTCACACAAGGTGCTATACATTGACCCATATGATAATACAAACAAACTTTTGAAGGTAGCTGCACACATTTTCGTAGTGGATATAAACGGTCCAACAGCTTCTTTGTTTCGCTTGCCGCATAGGCATTGGGATACGGTCCAAAATATTTAGCCTTATCCTTTTTTACTTTACGTGTCGTAATTAGACGAGGATGTTTTTCATTCGTAATTTTTAAATATGGATACGTCTTATCATCTGTTAACATGACATTGTATTTTGGATCATGCAGTTTGATGAGATTCAGCTCTAAAATGAGTGCTTCAATATTTGATGATGTCACGATATACTCAAAATCTTCTATTTCGCTTACAAGTCTTTGCGTTTTACCTTCATGTGTTCCTGTAAAATAAGAACGAACACGATTTTTCAGTACCTTCGCTTTACCGACATATATAATTGTCCCCTGTCGATCTTTCATCAAATAGCAGCCAGGCTGGTCTGGTAGAATATCCAGTTTACGCTTGATTAAATCGTTCATTACCTACCTGCCCCCTACGTAAGATTCCCCTCAATGAATCATTTTTATCTTTCTTTATTATATAACGAAAAAAAGCCGAACACATCAATTGATGGTCCGGCTTTTGTGAACTTCATTCATTACGCATGTTTTGCGATAAATGCTTCTAAAGCTTCTTTCGGTTGGAAGCCTACAGTTTTGTCAACTAATTCTCCATCTTTAAATAATAATAATGATGGAATTGACATGATTTGATACTCAGCAGCAGTACCTTGGTTATTATCTACATCAACTTTTACAATTTTAGCCGCACTACCTGCAGCGTCCATTTCTTCAAGAACTGGCCCAATCATTTTACAAGGTCCGCACCAAGCAGCCCAAAAGTCCACTAATACTAACCCTTCTTTAATATCACTTTGGAACGTAGCATCTGTTGCATGTACAATTGCCATTTGAAATCCTCCTTAAACTTACTATGATTGTAGTATAGCATGGATAAATTCACTTGAGCGAACAATCTGCCTGTAATGTATTTTTTATGAAAATCCGTGTCGAAAAATTAAACGCTATCGATTAATTTTATTGATGACGGCCTTTCCATAAATACGTTAACGTAATGAAAATGTAGATGGCTAATGTAATACCTGTCACGATTATTGAAGTGGTAAAAATAATACCAATTAAGATCGTACTCAACGCAATAATCGCTATCCAAGTAGTATAAGGGTACCATTTCACTTCATACACACTTGAGTTGGCTGACTGTTTTTTTCTTGATTTTAAATGGGCTATTGCAATAATTAACCAAATAAATAATACCGTATATCCAAGTGACCCCATTAGAAAATCAAACGTCTTGCTTCCAGCATATAACGAAAAGATGACACCTACATACAATGCTAAAGTACACATCAAAATCGCATATACGGGAACATTTCTTTTGGATAATTGAGCAAATATTTTAGGGACACGACCGTCAACCGCTTGCGTATAAAGTACACGGGATGAACCATAAAGGCCCGAATTCATCGAAGAAATAATGGCAAGTAAAACGACAGCATTCATAATATGATCCGCGCCAGGAATTCCGATCATTTTAAATACCATGACAAATGGACTTTCTGGTACTCCATTCACTTCATTCCAAGGAATCAAACTAACGATAATAAAGAATGGCAGTAAATAGAAAGTAACAATACGGATTAATGTACTGCGCACAGCTTTTGGGACTACCTTTTCAGGATTTTTTGTTTCAGCTAATGTAATCCCTATGATTTCCGTTCCACCATAGGAATAGATCACCACAAGCATAGCTGCAATTAATCCCATTGATCCATTTGGGAAAAAACCACCGTGCGAAGTTAAGTTAGAGAAACCTACAGCACTATGATGACCAAATGAGACAAGCAATAAAATGAGTCCTGCAATAATAAATACAATAATAACTGTAATTTTAATCAATGCTAGCCAATATTCCGTTTCAGCAAAAATCTTCACAGATAACAGATTAATAGCTGTCACTAGCACCGAGACAGATAACGCCAATATCCAAATTGGATATTCAGGCAGCCAATATTGAATAAAAATAGCGGCCACTATAGATTCGGCAGCAATATTTAATACCCACATCTTCCAATAAATCCAGTCTAAAAAATAAGCTGGATATTTACCTAAAACGGATTCAACTAAATCTCTAAACGTTCTTGCCTCTTTATTGCGGACTGCCATTTCTGCAAGACCTTGCATAACAAATAGTAAAATAATGCCCCCTAATAAATAGGCTATAAGCACTGATGGGCCTGCCATATCGATGGCTGCACTACTTCCTTTAAATAATCCTGCGCCAATAGCACCACCTAATGCCATCATCGTAATGTGACGCGAGGTCATTGTTCGTTTTAATTGTTGCTGATTGTTCTTTTCCACTTTCCTACCTCCTAAAAATCAAAAAAGGCATACCGTCTGTTCCTTCATCATCAAATGAAAGAAGAGACGATATGCCATAAGCAAACCGCGGTACCACTCTAATTGGTTCATCATGAACCCAACTTAAAACCTTGTAACGAAGGTTAATCGTCAAACAAATAGAATAATCAGACAATTCCATTTATCTTACCACTCCTAGGCAAGTTCAAAGTCTTATTGGTCTGCGTTGCACCAACCCGCAGCTCTCTTTACCGAATAATGAGCTTTTACTACTCCTAATCTTTGCGTTTAAAAACATTTTGATTGTAAATTTAATGATTATTCAACACTATAATCGTAACTGTTAATTATGTCAATATTTTATTTTGCGATAATTTTCAAATAGCAGTTGCTTGTTTAGAAAATGAAAAAAGCAGGAAGGATCATCCCTTCCTGCAATAACCTTTATGCATTCACTTTTAAAGCCTTAAATTCCTCAATTAAAAGCGGAACTACTTCAAATAAATCTCCAACGATTCCATAGTCAGCTACTTTGAAAATATTTGCTTCAGGATCTTTATTGATAGCAACTATAACCTTAGAGTTTGACATTCCTGCTAAATGCTGAATAGCCCCTGAAATACCAGCAGCAATATAAAGATCAGGCGTTACAACCTTACCAGTTTGGCCAATTTGCAGCGAATAGTCACAATACTCAGCATCACATGCACCACGAGATGCTCCAACTGCACCACCTAGTAAATCTGCCAGCTCTTTTAGTGGTTCAAATCCTTCTTCAGATTTTACACCACGACCACCAGCAACTACTACTTTTGCCTCTGATAAGTCAACACCCTCTGAAGATTTACGAACAACCTCTTTAATAATTGTGCGAAGGTTTGTAATTTCTACAGTAACTGCCGAAACATCTCCTGATTTACCATCAACTTTTTCTAAAGGTGTAATGTTATTTGGACGAATAGATGCTAATACAATTCCGTCTTTTACTTTCACCTTTTCAAAAGCTTTACCAGAGTAAATTGGTCGGATGAATACAACATCATCGCCTGCGCCTTCAATTGTAGTAACATCAGATACTAAACCTGCTTGTAATTTACTTGCAATTTTTGGCGATAAATCTTTCCCATTTGCCGTATGGCCAAAGACAATGCCAGCTGGCTTTTCTTGCTCAATAACAGCTAGTAGCGCTTGACTATAGCCATCAGATGTATATTGTTTTAAATGAGGGTGTTCCACCGTTACAACACGATCAGCACCGTATTCAAATAATGGACCTGTTAAATTTGCTACAGCATCCCCTAAAAGTACCCCTACAACCTCGCCACCATCAGCGATTTGTTTTGCTGCTGCAATTGCTTCGAAAGAAACATTACGTAAGCTTCCTTCACGAACTTCACTTAATACTAATACTTTTTTTGACATAGCATATTCCCTCCGTTACCCTTTAAGATTCGATTTTTTAAACTACCTTTGCTTCTGTGTGAAGTAGATTTACCAGTTCTTTTACTTGTACAGAAAGGTCGCCTTCAAGAACACGGCCTGCTGCTTTTTGAGCTGGTAAGAAGATATCAACCGTTTCAATCTTCACTTCTACATCATCTTCATCGATATCTAAATCATCTAATTCAAGCTCTGCAAGCGGTTTCTTCTTCGCTTTCATAATACCTGGTAGAGATGGATAACGTGGCTCATTTAAACCTTGTTGAGCTGTTACTAACAGTGGTAAAGAAGTTTCAATTACTTCTGAATCTCCTTCTATATCACGAATAATTTTTGCAGAAGTTCCATCAATTTCAAGCTTTGTAATCGTTGTTACATAATTAATATCTAATAAATCTGCAACACGTGGACCCACTTGACCAGAACCACCATCAATCGCAACATTTCCTGTTAAAATTAAATCAGCATCTTTATCTTTTAAGTATTCTGCTAATAGAAAAGCAGCAGCATTTTGATCTAATTCATCTAAATCATCTTCCGTATTGATAAGCACTGCTTCATCAGCGCCCATTGCTAAAGCTGTTCGTAATTGCTTCTCAGCATCTTCGCCACCAATTGTTACTACCGTCACTTTACCGCCAGTAGCGTCACGCACTTGGATTGCTTCTTCGATGGCATATTCATCGTAAGGGTTAATAATGAATTCTGCGCCGTCCTCTTGGATTTTACCACCCGACACAACGATTTTTTCTTCTGTATCAAACGTACGTTTAATTAATGCAAAAATATTCATATATCCATACCTCCTGGAACGTTTTATAATTCTAAGTAAACTTATAAATATTATATATATTTAGTTTCAATAACATCGATAACATACTTGCTCGTTGCTATCGACTTATGGGAAATTTATTTGCCAGTAAACATAGGCTCACGCTTTTCAATGAATGCTTGAATTCCTTCTTTTGCATCTTCTGTGACGAATACTGTGCCAAAGGATTTCGCTTCCGCTTCAATACCTTCATAAAATGAAGCATGCTTTGCATATTGCAAGGTTTGAATAGCTGCCTTCAAAGCAATTGGGCTCTTCTTGGCAATATTCTTTGCAATATTTAATGTTTCCTCTAACAGTGTCTCTTCTGAGAATGCACGGTTTGCTAAGCCCCATTGCACAGCTTCCGTACCGGAAATCGGTTCGCTCGTAAACATCATTTCAGCAGCCTTTGCTACACCAACATAACGTGGTAGTCGCTGCGTACCTCCGAAGCCAGGAATAAGGCCTAACTGTAACTCAGGTAAACCTAGTTTCGCTGATTCCGTCACAAAGCGCATATGGCAGCTCATTGCTAGCTCAAGCCCACCGCCTAATGCTGCACCATGAATAGCTGCGATAATTGGCTTAGGGAATGATTCCACACGCTCAAATACTTGCTGTCCATTGCTAGCTAGCTTCGTAAACTCTTCTCCAGATTCTACCCCAGTAAATTCTTTAATATCTGCACCTGCAGAGAAGAAACGGCCTTCACCATGAAGTACAAGGACTCTTACAGCATCATCATGTTCTACAGCATCTAGCACAGAATTTACTTCTGCAATAATACCGCGAGATAATGCATTTGCTGGCGGACGTGCAATTGTAATATTTGCTACCCCATCTTCCACTTTCCAACTTAGAAATTCCATTTCTCCACATCCTTTTAACCTTTAATGGCGTTCAGGATTAATGCCTGAACCTTTGGAACCTGCTCCATCAAATCATATCGATAGTCATTCATAACCCACGACGTAATAGTTTCATCGATTGTTCCAAAAACCATTTGACGTGCCAAGCGTACATCCATCGTTTGATTGAACTCACCTGAAAGCATACCTTCGATTAAAATTTGATCAAGTAAATGTAAATACTCACGTAATACTGAATTAATTTTTAGTCGTAAGTCTTTATTTGATTGGCGAAGCTCTAATTGTGTGACGGTTGCTAGGTATCGATCTGTCGCTAGAACATTAAAATGATTTTCAATCATTCGGGAAAGTTTGTCTTTTGACGTATTCCCATTTTCTATTATATCTTGTAATGACTCTACAAAAACAGCCATTTTTTCATTAAAGACAGAAATTAATATATCTTCTTTATTTTTAAAATATAAATAGATTGTTCCATCGGCCACCCCAGCCTGTTTGGCGATTTTCGATACTTGCGCTTGGTGATACCCATTTTCCGCAATAACGATGACAGCTGCATCAATAATTTGTTTATATTTTGGCTTATCTCGTTTCACTTTTATATCACCACCTAAAAAACATGCGCACGTCAACATAATCAAGTATGACGTGAGAACCTAAAAAAATATGAAAATATGAATGGTCATTCATTCATATTTTCATATTATATTTTACATCATTGCTTGTCAATACTTTAACACGTATTTATTTCGCTTCTTTATTCGCCATTTTTGTTTTTTCTTCTTCCACTAATGTACGGCGCAAAATTTTCCCAACGGCTGTTTTTGGCAGCTCATCTTTAAATTCATAATACCGCGGAACTTTAAATGACGCTAGATGCTGACGGCAATATTTATTTAATTCGTCTTCGGTAATCGAATATCCTTCTTTTAAAACGATATAAGCTTTTACCGTTTCTCCTCGATAAGGATCAGGTATACCTGCTACAACGCATTCTTGGATTTCCTCACGCTCGTATAACACTTCTTCAACCTCACGAGGGTATATATTAAAGCCCCCTGCAATAATCATATCTTTTTTACGGTCCACTACATAGAAATAGCCTTGCTCATCCATATAGCCAAGATCTCCTGTTAAAAACCAGTCATCTGTAAATGTAGCGGCCGTATCCTCTGGGCGATTCCAATAGCCCTTCATCACTTGTGGTCCTTTAACTGCAATTTCGCCAACTTCACCAACTGGCAATTCTTCCGTATCCCCTGTCCGCAAAATAATCGCTTCTGTATTTGGCCAAGGTAATCCTATCGAGCCAATCACCCGCTTGCCCCAAATTGGAGTAGCATGTGTCACTGGTGATGTTTCAGTTAATCCATAACCCTCTACTAATTTTCCACCTGTTACCTCTTCAAACTTCTCTTGCACTTCAATTGGCAATGAAGCAGAGCCACTTAGGCAGGCCTTAATAGATGATAAATCGTAATTAGCAATATCTGGATGATTTAATAAACCGATGTATAGGGTTGGCGCACCAGGGAAAAGTGTAGGCTTTTGCTTATCAATTGTCTTTAATGCAGTTTCAGCATCAAATTTCGGTAACAGCACCATTTTATTTTGAGTGAAAACTGATAAAAGCATAACAGTTGTCATACCATAGACGTGGAAGAATGGTAGGATACCCATAATGACCTCATCACCGTGCACACATTTATACATCCATGCATCACACATTGTCGTATTGGCGATTAAATTTTTATGGGTTAGCATGACTCCTTTCGGGAATCCGGTTGTTCCACCTGTGTATTGAAGTAATGCTAGGTCTTCTTCAAAATCAAAAGGAATATGATCCATTACCTTGATTGGTGCAGAACGCATTATTTCTGAAAACAAATGATTTTGTCCACTATGTTCAACCTTGACACTAAAGCCATATTGCTTTTTTTGAATAAATGGATAGACTAAATTTTTTGGGAATGGTAAATAATCTTTGATGGCTGTCACAATGACATTTTCTAGTGCGGTTTCTTTTATAATTTTCATCACTCTTGGGTACAAAATATCCATCACAAGAATAACTTTTGCACCCGAATCTGCCATTTGATATTGAAGCTCACGTTCAGTATAAAGTGGATTTGTTTGTACGACAACAGCACCTGCATACATGGCACCGTAGTAAGCGATTACACTTTGAGGCGAGTTAGGTAACATAATTGCCACTCGGTCTCCCTTTTCCACACCTAATGATTGTAAATAGTTTGCGAATCTTAAAGCAGACTCATATAGTTCGGTGTACGTCAAATCCTTCCCCATAAAATGAATCGCTACTTTTGATGGATTCTTCTTATAGGCGCGTGTCAAAAACTCTTGCACTGGAATTTCCTCAAACGTTAAAGACGATGGTACTTCTTCAGGATAATTTGCTAGCCATGGTTTTGCTGTCATACGTCCTCTCCCCTTTGTCCCAAACTTTGTCAATTCTTAATTTTATTATAATGAAAAAGAAATGCACTTTCAAACAGAAAATAGAAAATAAACGCATTTTCGATTAATTATTATGCATTTAACAACATTATTATGACTAGTTCTTAATAGGATTTGTATGGGTAGATACGATGAATACTCATTCATTCTCCGATTTTTCAGATTATAAATAACCTATATATTTCTATATTTGAAAAACATTTTTTCCTATCAGGGCTTTAATAGATTTAGTTGAAGCCACCTGCAATAAGCTCAATAAAAAACGCATCCTTTTAAAAGGATGCGTTAAATGTGCTTAAATAGTCATCATATAATAGACGCCCACTGCCAAAAATGCAATACAGACAATGATTAGTACCTTTGCTAATTTTTCCATGTCATGACACTCCTATGCAATACTTGCCCCAATTACAAACGATAGACCAACTGAAATGGTAAAGGAAATGAAACCAACTGAGCGATTATCATTGGCAATCTCTTGATCAACATTAAAACGAGGTGTCATAAATTCAAATAAGAAATAGGCCACAATTAACAACGTAAAACCAAAAAGGCCCCAGCCAATCATTTCACTTAATGTACTATGACGAGCAATAGAAAAACGAAAAATATTACAAATTCCTAGTATTTTTCCTCCTGTTGCAAGTGCCACAGCAACATTACCTTTTTTAATTTCTTCCCAATTTTTATACTTCGTCACGACTTCGAACAATGCCATCGACACGACCAAACATAACACAACAACACTAAAGTATCCTGCCGTTTCGATAATTGGATATCGCCAAAAGCCAGAATTCAGCATTTTTCTCCGTCCCCTTTATAGCTTATTTCAATTCAACAACTGTGACGCCTAAGCCCCCTTCGCCGGCTTCACCAAAACGGAAGGATTTCACACGCTTATTGTTTTTCAAATAGCTTTGAATACCTTGGCGTAAAGCCCCAGTACCAACACCATGGATAATAGATACCCGACCATAATTCGCAAGTAAAGCATCATCAATATACTTTTCTGTCCTTAAAATTGCATCTTCATAGCGCTCTCCACGCAAATCTAATTCTAATTTCACATGGCCATTTCGATTTTTTACACCAGCTGTTCGTACAATAGGCTCTTTTTCAGGCTTAATATATTCCAAATCACTATCAGAGATTTTCATTTTTAAAATCCCCATTTGGACAACCCATTCAGTATTCGAAACTTTTTCTAACAAAGTACCTCTTTGACCATAGCTTAACACCTTTACCTCGTCCCCGACAACTAAGTTTTGCGCACGGGCTTTTACTTGTGCAGCTTTTTTTAGTACTTTATTGTTTTCAAGCGGTGTTGCTTCTTCCAAACGCTTACGCGCTTCAATCAGTTCATGCTCTTTAACAACTTGGTCGGCATTTTTTCGCATTTCTCTCAGCTCAGCAATAATGCCTTCCGCTTCATGCTTCGCTTCTTCTACAATTTTACGAGCTTTTTCTTTAGCTTTCTTGTCAAGTGCCTCTTTACGCTCATCATAGGCTTGTAATTTATCTTGCAGCTCTTTACGTAAGCTCTCTGACTCTAACAATAATGCATGGGAACGCTCTGCATCATCTTCCGATTGACGACGTGTTTCCTCTAATGAAGCAATCATCGATTCAACCTCATGTCGATCTGTTCCTGTGAAGCCTTTAGCACGTTCAATAATGGTTTCAGGGAGCCCCAAGCGACTGGAGATTTCAAATGCATTCGAACGTCCAGGAACACCAATTAGTAGACGATAGGTAGGACTCAATGTTTCTATATCAAATTCAACACTAGCATTGGCAACACCAGGTCGATTATAGCCGTATGCTTTGAGCTCAGGATAGTGAGTCGTTGCCATCACACGTGCACCACGACCATGCACCTCGTCTAAAATAGAAATGGCTAAAGCTGCCCCTTCTTGTGGGTCTGTACCTGCTCCTAACTCATCAAAAAGAACAAGTGACTCATCATCAAATTTTTGTAATATGTCGACAATATTGACCATATGAGATGAGAATGTTGAAAGCGATTGCTCTATAGATTGCTCATCACCAATATCAGCAAACAATTGTTTAAACACAGCAAGCTGAGATCCATCCAATGCTGGTACTGGTAACCCAGCTTGAGCCATTAGTGTACACAAGCCCACTGTTTTTAATGTTACCGTTTTACCACCTGTATTCGGACCCGTAATTACTATTGCCGTAATGTCTTTCCCAAACTCAATATCGTTTGGCACAGCTGTATCTATTGGTAATAGAGGGTGGCGTGCACGAACAAGGCGAATATAGCCATCCTGATTCATTTTAGGCATTGTACACTTATTGGCTTGGCCATACTTGCCTTTAGCTAAAATGACATCGATATCCCCTAATACCTTTACTAAGTTAAATAAATCTGGTGCTACATCTTGCACCATTGCGCTTAATGCTAGTAAAATTCGTTCAACCTCAGCCTGTTCTTTCATTTTCAAACGATGAATTTCATTATTCGCTTGGACAATAGAATCTGGCTCAATGAATAGGGTTTGTCCAGAAGAAGATTGGTCATGAACGATTCCACCATAGTGATGACGATATTCCTGCTTAACGGGAATAACAAAGCGATCATTCCGAATTGTAACAAGTGTATCAGATAGCATTTTCGATGCATTACTG
This sequence comes from Lysinibacillus sp. GbtcB16, assembly GCF_019091145.1. Taxonomy (NCBI): domain Bacteria; kingdom Bacillati; phylum Bacillota; class Bacilli; order Caryophanales; family Bacillaceae; genus Lysinibacillus; species Lysinibacillus sp. GbtcB16. The sequence continues at coordinate 215,332 of NZ_JAGXJV010000002.1, read as the reverse complement.
CCACGGATTAAGCTCTCCAATTTAGAGCGTACCTTTGCTTCCTCCGAGCGTAAGGATTGGCGAATAGTTCGTAAAGTTGAACTAGCCGAATCTAAAACAGCTCCGTTATCATCAATACAGTTATTAATTTCATGCTGTAATCCCGTTAATACGGGCATTGTTTCCTTTTTGGCGATAAAATGGGGAATTTCAATCACTTCATCGGCTTCCAAATCCTCAATAAAATTGCGAAGAATTCTACTAGCTCTAATAGTACTAGAAATTTCCATTAGCTCTATCGCCGCTAACATGCCTCCTATTTGGGCACGTCTTGCAGATGGTCGAACATCAAATATTCCACCCATTGGTACATTACCTTTTACACGTAAAATGGATAAACCTTCGTCCATTTCTTCCAATAGTTGTACTACTTTATCAAAGTCAGTCTGTGGTACAAGCTCCTCGATGGCTGATTTCCCAATTGAAGAAGTACAATGAGTAGCCACTTGTTGCCGTACTTTATCGTATTCTAGTGTTTTCAATGCGCGTTCTGCAATCACTGAGAACACCTCCTCAACCTATTTATTTCGTCGTATGAACGCCTCAAATTGTTCACGCGTCCATGTATTCACAATCAAATCTTTTGGTATCCATGCTCTATTGGCATAGCGAACTCCAATATCCATAAAACGTAAATGTGCGATATCATGTGCATCTGTATTAATCGCTATTGGCACACCTTCTGCTAAAGCCATCTCTAAATGCTCCACACATAAATCAAGACGATATGGATTAGCATTTAACTCTAAAATTTTACCATACTCCTTCGCCCAGGCAATTAACTGTTGCATATCAGGATTATAGCCATCACGATCTTCAATAATTCGCCCTGTAGGATGGGCAATCATATGGACATAAGGATTTTGCATAGCTGTCAGTAGACGGGCCATAATTTTTTCCTGTGTTTGTGTAAAGCTTGAATGTATAGAAGCAATTACAAAATCTAATTCGCGCAAAACTTGATCATCAAAATCTAAGCTACCATCCGGTAATATATCCATTTCTGTCCCTGAAAATAAATGAAATTCTGGGTGAGCTTCATTAAATGCCTCAATTTCCACTCGCTGTTTTTCTAAACGCTCTGGTGTTAAACCATTGGCGACTTTTAGAAATTGGGAGTGATCCGTAATAACACTATATTGATAGCCACGCGCTAGTAATGCCTTGCCCATTTCTGCAACAGAATAAGCACCATCTGACCACGTCGTATGCATATGCAAATCGGCCTTAATATCTTCTAGTCGAACCAATTTTTGGATATCCTCTGTTTTGTCAAATTCTACTGTCCCTGTACGCAAGCTTGGTGGAATCCAAGGTAAATCAAAATGAGCAAAAAATGCCGCTTCATCTTGAAATGTTAGAACAGTTCCACCTTCCTGCTCCACACCATATTCACTAATTTTTTCACCTCGCGCTTTTGCAAGCTGGCGCATGCGTACATTATGGTCCTTAGAACCTGTAAAATGATGCAAGGCAGTCGCATATTCCGTATCCTTCACTAAGCGAAAATCAACGCTTACTGGCTCATCTAAGTCCAAAATCACCGAAATTTTTGTATCTCCTGCTGCAACGACTTCTTGGATGGCTAATGTATTTAATAATTGTTCACGGACTGCCTCAACCTCTTCTGTTACAACAATAAAATCAATATCTTTACTAGTTTCCACTGCACGACGGAAACTTCCAGCTACAGAAAAACGTTTTACTTCCTCCATACTATCTAGAAGGGCCTCTATTTGTAAAACCACAGGCTCTAGCTGCCAAATGGGTAGACGCTCAGAGCGATTAGCTAAATTGGCAAGTTCCTTTAAAATTTTCTCCTCTGTTTTGGCAGCAAAGCCAGCTAATTCACGAACTTTGCCCGCTTCACAAGCCTCCTTTAAACTTTCTGCTGAGTCGATTCCTAGCTCTTGGTGAAGCTTGGCTATCTTTTTTCCACCTAAGCCTGGCAACTTTAACAATGGCAATAACCCTTTAGGGACAATCTCTTCTAGTTCCTTTAGCAAACTTGACTCACCTGTTACCATCAAATCCTCAATAACAGCAGCCGTCCCCTTGCCAATTCCTTTTAGTTTTGTCACATCATCCATTTCACTTAATGAACGCTCGTCTCCTTCAAGTGCCGCAGCTGCTTTTCGAAAGGCGGATACCTTGAATGGATTTTCACCTTGTAATTCCATATACAGAGCAATTTTTTCGAGCGTGCGAATAATGGTTTTTTTATTCACCAATAATTCCTCCTATCGTAAAAACACTTCTCTCCAAACAGAGAGAAGTGCATAGTTGACTATTGCATATAAATATACCACCAGTTTTGGAACATCTTTGTAATGACCGGTGTATGCTCCAAAATAAGACCACTTAACAATGACTTCGACATTAAATTTTGTATGCTATCAATCGGTAGTAGTGCGCATACATATAGCAGAATAAACATAATTAAATAGTTTTCAATCATGCCGAATAGCGCTCCAAGCCAACGATTTACTGTGTTCAGTACAGGTAAATAAGCGATAAAATCAAAAATCGATGCCACTATTTGCAATGTTATTTTTACGGCAAAGAAAATTACCGCAAAAGCAATTACACGATAGAATGTGCGGTCTAAATCTAGACTGTCTATCACGACACCAAGACTACCTGTATCAGTAACTCCTGGATACGGAACCCAAAATACAAATTTTTGTGCTAATGGCTTATAATAAATATACGCAACAATTAGGGCTACTATAAAGCTGACAATGTGCATCATTTGTACAATGAAACCTCGTTTTGCACCGACACCAATTCCAGCTAACAGTACCACTAATATGATTAAATCTAACATTCTCTTCAACCCTTTAATTTTTTCAATTCTTCTTCCAGCTGCTCCAGCCGCTCTTTTAATAGTAAATGATCATGTACTGTATTTACTGCTGTCAGAACAGCAAGTTTTGTGCTATCAAGTGAGGGATTATGTACGTTCATCTCGCGCATACGGTCATCAACAATCGAAGCAACAAGTCGCATATGGCCAATGGATTCCAAGCCGACCATTTTATATGTATGACCATATATTTCCACAGAAATTTTATTCTTTTCTTGTTTTTCCATAGTCGCACCCTCCTATAAATTCGATACATGCAAGATTTTTTTGGCTTGCTAGCACCATCACACAAAAAAGCTATTTATTATCATACCATGAAAGGTATAAAATTGTGAACAATGAGGACAGAAAGGATCGATTAAATGTCAAATATTGTACTTTCCATTTCAACAAATATTCAAAAAGAGGTGATGGCATACTATGCATCCAATTATATTGAACGCAAGGCTGCTGGTGTAATCTTCGCCGCAAAACTACCAGATACCTCCATAACCATGTATAAATCAGGAAAATTAATGTTTCAGGGTGGTGGAGCTGAACGTGAAGCTGCCCGCTGGGGGACCATTGAAAAAACATCGAACTCAAAATCATCTAGTATTGGAGCAAAGGGTGATACACTACCCGACCAATTTGCAACGATGTCCGTATTAGGCTCAGATGAAACAGGCACTGGTGATTATTTTGGCCCTATTACAGTAGCTGCCGTATATGTACCTGCCTCCAAAATTGAACTCATCAATGAGCTTGGTGTCAAAGATTCAAAAATGTTATCGGATGATTACATGCGGAAAATTGCTCCTGATTTACGCGCAGCTTGCGTTCATAGTGTTCTCGTCTTACGCAATGAAAAATATAACAGCTTACAGGCAAAGGGTTACTCTCAAGGGAAAATGAAAGCCATGATGCATAACAAGGCACTGCAAAACACACTGACAAAAATGGCTCCTGAGAAACCTGAATGTATTTTAATTGATCAGTTTGCAGAACGAGGCGTTTATTACAATTACTTAAAAACCGAACGAGAAATTGTACAGGAAAGCGTGTACTTTTCTACTAAAGCCGAGCAATTACATGTAGCCGTGGCTACAGCATCCATTCTAGCTCGTGCTGCGTTTTTAAAGGAAATGGATCGTCTCAGTGAAATAGCGGGTTTAGAGTTAATGAAAGGGGCCTCTAGCAAGGTAGATGTGCAAGCTGCACGTATTTGGCGTAAACAAGGCGAAGAATTTCTACGCTCCATTACAAAATGGCATTTTGCTAATACAGAAAAAGCGAGAAAGATGATTTAAAAAACATGAAGCTCCAAACGAAAAAGATTGTCTAGATGACAGTCTTTTTTCTTTACCAAAATAAAGTAAAGGCGTTATTTTCCATGAGAAAGTCATTATCCGTATGACCGTGTAATAAAAATGACAAAAGCCATCGAGAGTACACTTCTCGATGACTTTTGACTAAATCTGAGACTATCTAGTACGACAGTCTTTTTTATAATTTTAGCGCACTTCTGTACCATCGATTGTAGCAATTGCTTTTAGTACTTTATTGTGTGCAGCTACTACTTCTTCGTCTGTTAACGTGCGTTCTGGGTCGAAGTATGTGAGCGAGAATGCTACGGATTTTTTCCCTTGCTCCATTTTCTCACCCTCGTAAACGTCAAATACGCGGATATCCTTCAATAATTTCACACCAGCTACATTAATAGCTTTAACGACTTCGCCTGCAGTTGTTGTACGGTCCATAATAAGCGCAATATCACGAGACATCGCAGGGAAACGAGGTACTGGTTTGTAGGAAAGTGGCGCTTCTTGATCAGTTGCATTTAATAGAGCAACAAGATTCATTTCCATAACATACGTATCTTTTACACCCCATGCCTTTTCCTCTGCAGGGTGTAGTCCACCAATAATACCAACTTGCTCGCCATCCAATACTATACTAGCTGTACGACCTGGGTGTAACCCATCAATTTGTGCTTTTTCAAATGAAATGCGATTTCCTAAGCCAAGCTTGCCAATAACACCTTCTATTACACCTTTTAAGACGAAGAAATCTACGGCTTTTTTCTCGCCTTGCCAAGCGTGATCTAGCCATTTCCCTGTAAGGACGGCTGCAAGATGCTCTTCTTCGAAAGGTTGCCCTTCCTCCGATTGACCAAGGAATACTGAGCCAATTTCATATAGAGCTACACTGTCTGCTTGGCGGGCAACATTATAGGCTGCTGCTTCAATTAAGTGTGGAACTAGGCTTTGTCGTAATGTAGAGCGTTCTTCACTCATAGGCATTAATAAACGAGTGACTGGTTCAGCTTTCAATGCAAATCGCTGTGACAGCGCATCAGATGTTAATGAATACGTCACAGCTTGATACAAGCCAGCACCCTCCATATAATTACGAACAACACGACGATTAGCTTGATAAGCGGTTAAACTACCTACTTGTGTAGCCCCCTCTGGTAATGTTGTTGGAATCTCATCGTAGCCATAAAGACGAGCAATTTCCTCTACGATATCCTCTTCGATTTTAATATCCTGACGACGTGTTGGTGCATCAATAATTAATAAGCCATTTGCAGCCTCTACTCCGAATTTTAAGCGCTCTAAAATAGAAAGCATATCCTCTAATGCAATTTTCATGCCTAAACGTTCGTTAATAAAATCTGGTGATACGACAACACGCGCTGGTGTTTTATCTAAATCGTCTACCACACATGTACCTTCCAATACTTCACCACCAGCTAATGCAGCAAGTAATGTTGCAGCACGTTCAGCTGCAGGTAAAACACGATTCGGGTCTACCCCTTTTTCAAAGCGGGCAGATGCATCAGAACGAAGTCCAAGATGACGAGATGTTTGACGCACTGTTAAGCCGTCGAAATAAGCCGATTCAATGACAACAGTCGTTGTAGAATCTGTTACCTCAGAATTAGCACCACCCATTACACCAGCAATAGCAACTGGCTCTTTGCCATTCGTAATAACTAAATCTGACGCTTTTAATGTACGTTCTTGGTCATCCAAAGTTGTGATTTTCTCACCCTCCGTTGCTTTACGAACAACGATTTCACCTGTTGCTAGACTATCATAGTCAAAGGCATGAAGTGGTTGACCATATTCCATTAACACATAATTCGTTACGTCCACTACGTTATTGTGCGGGCGTACACCTGCTGCCATCAAACGATTTTGAAGCCACATCGGTGACTCCCCAATTTTGACGTTTTTCACAACTTTTGCGACGTACATTGGGTTTGCTTGCATATCTTCCACACGAAGCTTTAGTAAATCCTCTGCTTTTTCGCTGGCAGCTTGATAAGAAATATCTGGATACTTTACTTCCTCTGACAGGATAGCACCCACCTCATATGCTACACCTAGCATTGAGAGGGCATCTGATCGATTTGGTGTTAAACCAAGCTCTAGCACTGTATCTCGTAAGCCTAGAATAGCCAGTGCGTCCGTTCCTACTTGCGCATCTTCTGGAAGCACGTAAATGCCCTCAGAGTACGCTTTAGGTACAAGCTTTCCTTCAATACCTAGCTCTTGTAATGAACAAATCATGCCATTTGATTCATGTCCACGAAGTTTAGCTTTTTTAATTTTAATACCGCCTGGCAAATGGGCACCTGGGCGAGCCACAATTACTTTTTGACCAGCATCTACATTGGGAGCACCACAAATAATTTGTTGAGGCTCTTCTTCACCAACATCCACTTGACAAATATTTAATTTATCGGCTTCTGGATGTTTTTCCTTTGATACCACATATCCGACTACAACTTTTTCCATTGCATTTGCACGATCAATGACTGCGTCTACTTCAATTCCTGAACGTGTAATTTTTTCTGCTAATAGCTCAGGTGCTAAGTCCTGTGTATTGACATAATCTTTTAACCATTCTAATGAAACTAACATGTTTTATCCCCCTTACGCCTCTGTTCGCTCGAATTGTGATAAGAAACGAGTGTCACTCGTATAGAAATGTCGAATATCGTCGACACCATATTTCAACATGGCAATACGCTCTGCACCAATACCAAATGCGAAACCAGAAACTTTCTTCGGATCATAGCCAGCCATTTCTAAGACGTTTGGATGAACCATACCTGCGCCTAGTATTTCAATCCAGCCAGTGCTCTTACATACGTTACATCCTGCACCACCGCATTTAAAGCACGAGATATCCATTTCAACAGATGGTTCTGTGAATGGGAAGAAGCTCGGACGAAGTCGAATTTCACGTTCAGCACCAAACATTTTTTTTGCTAAAGTATCTAAAGTTCCTTTTAGATCACTCATACGAATATTTTCGCCAATTACTAAACCTTCAATTTGCATAAATTGATGTGAGTGAGTGGCATCATCATTATCACGACGGAATACTTTTCCTGGACATATGATACGAATAGATTCACCTTTTTTAGCTTCCATAGTACGAGCCTGTACAGGCGATGTATGAGTACGTAATAATATTTCCTCGGAAATATAGAACGAGTCTTGCATATCACGAGCGGGATGACCCTTTGGCAAATTTAATGCTTCAAAGTTATAGTAGTCTTTCTCTACTTCAGGACCCTCTGCAATTTCATAGCCCATGCCAATAAATAAATCTTCAATTTCCTCAATGACACGTGTCAATGGATGGCGATTCCCTACTTTTATTTCACGTCCAGGTAAAGTAACATCAATCGACTCACTTGCTAATTTTTCAGCAATAGCCGCTTCTTCAAGTACAGCAGCTTTTGACTCTAATACTGCCGTTACGTTTTCACGAACATTATTCACTAAAGCACCCATTTTTGGTCGCTCTTCAGCTGATAATTTACCCATTCCTTTTAATAAATCAGTAATAGGTCCTTTTTTCCCTAAATATGCAACACGTACTTCATTTAATTCTTTTAGACTTACTGCTGCTTCAATTTTAGCAAGTGCTTCTTGCTCTAATTGTTTTAATTGCTCTTCCATGTTAAAACCTCCTTAGAAAATTAACGCCTGTTTTTAGGCATAAAAAAACTCGCCCCTAAAAAAGGGACGAGGACATATTCGCGGTACCACCCTAGTTATTGCAAGGCCAATATCCTTACAATCACTTCATTCACATAACGACTTGATAAAGCCGGCTTACCTTTACAGCATCAAGCTGGTCCCGGTAGCTGCTCGCGGGCTGAATTCAAAATTGCATCGGTACGGCGTTGGCTCTCAATCTCCGGCCACACGCTCCCTGTCGTCCATTCACAATCTTTACTACTTCCCGGTCATAGCATTTCATATTTAAACTTACATTTTAGAATTGATTATACAATAACGATCAGTTGCAAATCAAGGGGCAACTAGCGGAAACCCGCATGATTCTGTCAGTTATTTCACAAAACCATATAAAACTATACCAGTTGCTACAGCTACATTAAGTGATTCAGACTGACCAAAAATTGGAATGATTATATTTTGGTCTGTCATTGCTAAAAGCTGTGGCTGAATACCACTACCTTCATTCCCCATAATAATCGCAAATGCACCAGTATGCTGAATGTCGCTATATGGCACTGCGTCTTCATCCAATGCCGTACCAAATACTAGAACTCCTTGATCCTGTAAAAAGTCTACACATTCCGTTAACTCTTCACGTACTACAGGGATGTGGAAATGTGAGCCTTGTGCAGCTCGTAACGTTTTAGGGTTGTAGACATCGGCACAGCCCTTCCCTAAAATAACGGCATCTAATCCAGCTGCATCGGCTGTACGAATCATCGTCCCAATATTGCCTGGGTCTTGAACAGCATCGATCAATAACACTTTACGCCAGGATGCCTTTACTTCCTCCTCTAATGCAGGCTGTTTACAAATAGCAAAAACACCTTGTGACGTTTCTGTTTCCGCAAATTCCTTCGCTACTACTGACGTAACCTCTACAATAGCAATGCCATCAATTGGCCATAGCATCGGTAAATCTACACCTTCACGTACAATAATTTGCAGGACTTGCTCTTTATTTTTTAATGCTTCCTCTACAAGGTGAAAGCCTTCGACTATGAATTCACCTGATCGCTCCCGTTCTTTTCTTGTTGTCGCTAATTTTTTCCAATATTTCACTAGCGCATTTTGCGTAGATTCGATTCTCTTCATTGCTACCTCTTACCGCCTTTTTCCTATATATTGACCATTATTATACCTTAGTAAATACTAAATTTCATAGCTATGTGAGAAAACTGTTTTTTCTAGGACAAGTGTAATTTTAATGCAGTGTCTAACAACTCCACCATGCAATAATGATACATACTTCGTAATAATTTTACAGTATCAAGAAAAAAGGTGATCCAGATGAAAAAAACAATACATGTAGTTGGTTCCGTTATTGAAAATAATCAACAAGAAATTTTCTGTGCTTTAAGAAATGACCATATGGTACTCGCTAATTATTGGGAATTCCCTGGTGGTAAAATTGAACTCGGCGAAACTCCCCAGCAAGCACTTTATCGAGAAATTCTTGAGGAATTCAACTGCTTCATTCAAGTTGGTGAGCTAGTGACCGAAACTCTTTATGAATACGAACAATTTTTTGTTCACCTAGAAACTTATCTAGCCACTATTGTTAAAGGTACTCCACAAATATTGGAACATGCTGAAGCAAAATGGGTTCCTCGTCAGCAATTGCTTAAGCTTTCTTTTGCACCTGCCGATTTACCTTCCATTGAAAAATTATTAGCGGAGCCATAACACATATTTACTTCATATCAAAAAAATGAGTCACTTGGTTACGACCATTTTTTTTCGATGCATACAAGGCATCATCCGCATTTTTTAGCAATGTCGTACCAGTATCTTCTAATGTGGCGGTTGCCATTCCAATACTTATCGTCACCTGACCAGCTGGCCAATGATCCAATGCAACTGTTTTTCTAATTTGCTCCCCTATCTCTTTTGCTACGGCAATCTCAGTGTCTGGTAAAATCATGACAAATTCCTCACCACCATAACGAGCAACGGTATCTTCTTTACGCGCTCGTTGTGTTAATAGCTGTGCCAATTGAGCAAGAACATCGTCACCTACTTGATGTCCAAACGTATCATTAACTTTTTTAAAATGATCAATATCAAGAATACATAGGGAGAAAGGCTTTGCTGATTCATAATAACTATTGAGCTGTTGTTCAAGTTTATCTTGGAAGAATCTTCTGTTTTTCAAACCCGTAAGTTTGTCTGTCTCCGACAATTCAATTAAAGTAGCATTCACGGCTAATAATTTTGCCTGTTGTTGTTCGATTTCTACATGAATTTGCTCCAAATTGGCTAATGCCTGTTCTTTTTCTTGGTAGGCTGCCTCTAGTAGCTTTTTAGCTGAACGTAACTCTTGTTCATAATCAATACGCTTTTGCATTTTGACTAAAATACAATCAATTCGCTCTACCGTATCTTCCTTGTACAATCTAGCATTCATTAGAAATGGTATAGCCATCCCTTCCTTATGTTTAAGATGAATAAACAATTCCTCTACTTGTTGTTCTAAATTTATCATCGGATAAAAATACGAGTGAAAAATTAATTTATTAGCAGTAGATAGAAGTATCTCTAGATGTTGTTGCAGCAAATCTACCTGCTCAAAGCCTATCCAATTTAATAAGGTGTGATTGACCTCTGCAATTACTCCTTCGTGAGTGATGGAAAGAAAACCACATGGCGCATCATTCAGTCGTTGTTCCATTTACAATAATCCTTTCATTATTCTTCCCTACAAAAAACCCATAATACACTGGATGGTTTCATTTGGGTGACTAATGTGAGGGTAATGTCCTTTCGCTTCCATTAAGCTAAAAGTACTGCCTTTAATATGTTTATGTAAATAATCTCCTACACTTATAGGCACAATACTGTCCTCAGAGCATTGGATAATTAAAACTGGGACTGTTACCTTTGATAATTCATTTCGATGATCCGATAAAAATGTTACCTCGGCAAATTCTCTCGCAATGACAGGGTCTGCAGATTTAAATGTTTGTTGGAGCTCATCCGTTAATGCTGGATTTTCAGGATTGCTCATTGCGATAGGAGCCATATAGCTTGCCCAACCAGCAAAGTTCATTTCCATCATATCTAATAATTCCGAAATATCACTACGCTCAAATCCACCAATATATTCACCATCATTCAAATAACACGGAGAAGGTCCAATCATAATCAATTTTTTAAAGTATTCAGGTCGTTTGATTGATGCAAGTAATCCAATCATAGAACTAATAGAATGTCCTACAAAAATACTTTGCTGTAATTTTAAAGATTCAATAACATCCAATAAATCTTGCACGTAGCCTTGCAAATTTTGATATTTCTCTGATGTATAGGCATTTTTATCTGAGCTTCCAGATCCGACATAATCGAATAATATAATTTTATATTTGTCCATAAATGCAGGCGTAATAAAACGCCACATGTTTTGATCACAGCCAAAACCATGTCCAAAAATAATCGGTTGATCTCCTTGTCCAATTACTCTCACATGATTACGAACGGCAATATTTTCCATACTACTTACTCCTTTTTAGAAATATATGTAATAGTTTTATTGTGACCTTTGGTACTGTAATTATCAAGATTAATTTCCACCTATAGATCGGACATGCTTTCACTATAAAAAGAGAGCAGCAATGCGCCCGGCATACTGCTCATCTTATAGACTATAACCATTTGCTAATAGGCGGAATACTTTGCGGAAATTGAAATACATTAAATGGATCATATTTTGTTTTCACTTCTCTCAACCTTCTAAAATTACGACCATAATAGGCTGTTGGCCAATCTTGAATAAATCGATCTGGGAAATTGACATAATCGCCTGTGGTATATGGAGATAAAGTCCTCCGTATGTCCTCCACCCATTTTATACTTTGCCTTTCTTCATCTGGATTTTTCCAAGAGGTATTGTATTCTTGAGCCATTATTGCATTTCGGTAGAAATAGGCAGTGTGATTTGGAGCAATTTCACTGACGGCTCCTCTTAAGGATTGCTGCCAAATTGTCGTATTTGGATTAGGGGCATGCGTTAAAAATTCCTTCATTCTCTTAATGGCCTCAAAAGGAAGCGGTCTCACAATAAAAGAACCTGATCTTTTATAGAACGCAGGTTGATTACCACTTGGTAGATCAAAAAATTCTACAGCCTTTATATAGGGTACTTCCTTTATCCATATATTTATTGGTGAACCTGCCTTTCTTAATGGTCGAAGAAGTTTTTTTAATTCCGCTGTGGAACCCACAAATTCTCCTTGAGATACGATCTCCCCAACTTCCTTCGTCTTTAATTCAATTTGTGATGTCAGACGCCTATCAGTAAATGGAGCCCATTTTTGCCATGTATCAAAAGCAAGCTCAAAATCACTCCATCCCCATGTGATAGAAAAGAGCGAAACATCACTGATCGCATGGAGCTTGAATGTTAATGAAGTGACAATACCGAAATTGCCACCGCCGCCACCACAACTGGCCCAAAAAAGGTCATTATTGTGTTGCCTATTTGCTTGGATCATCTTGGCACCATCCTGTCCACTTGCAATCACTATCTCTATTTCGAGGAGATTATCACAAGTTAGCCCAAAAAGTCGTGACAGCATGCCAATCCCTCCACCAAGGGTTAAGCCAACTATGCCAACGCTACTTTCTGTACCAGCAGGTATCGTTACACCTTTTTCCCATAATTCTCTGTATACCTTTCCTAAATTGGCACCAGCCTCGATTTTGACCGACATGTCTTGGAGATTAATAGCCATATTATTCATGTCACTTATATCAATAACAAGACCCTTATTTAATAACGAAAAATTTTCATAGCTATGCCGGCCACTGCGAACCCTGAAAGGTTCATTGTTTTCCCTTGCCCATTTTATGGCATTGACCACATCTTTTGTTCTTTGACAAAATACAATTATACTCGGATATTTGGAATTATTTAAATTATTATTCGTCCGCGCTTGTTCATAATTCGGATCTTCAGGAGTAACGATTCTACCTGTAAGTTTCGCCTTCTTCACCTTAAACCCCTTCCCCATCACATCTAATTTATGTCATATCCTATGCTAGGTATCCTAAGGAAAGAATTTGAAGTTTAAGCTTTTGCATATCTCTTATAAAATACTCATTTCATCATTTGAATCATATGATGCAGTAATGAACTATCATTTAGGAGGTGTTCTATGATTATTCATGTAGTAAGTGCTGGGGAAACGCTTTGGCATATTGCCAATCGTTATGGGATATCTGTGCAATCTATTACCCTGTTAAATGCGTTAGCTACACCAGATCAATTAGCCATCGGACAATCACTTGTTATCCCTTCATCGTATACCACTTATACCGTGAAAAGCGGAGATACATTATGGTCGATTGCCCAACAATTTGGTGTTCCGCTACAAGCAATCATTGCAGACAATCATCTAACGAACCCTGATATGTTAACACCTGGCACTAAATTAATTATTCCACCAGTCGTTCATATTGTGCAGCCTGGTGAAACTTTATGGCAAATAGCTCAAAATTATGATACGACCATCCAAGCAATTATTGCTGCAAATCATATTAACAACCCTAATATGATTTATGTTGGTGCTCAATTAATCATCCCTAGAAAATTACCACTTATCGAAGTAAATGCTTATTCTTACCAACCATCTGATGAAGCAATTGATTCCATTAATGCTGTTGGTCATCTACTTACTTATTTTAGTCCTTTTGCTTATAAGATGAAGGAAGATGGTACATTACAGCCTATAAATGATGAAAAAATGATAGCAGCTGCACAGGCTAAAAACATCATTCCTATGTTAACACTCACTAATTTTACTTCAACGGAAGAAGGCTCTAATTTGGCACATGTTGTCTTGTCCAATGAAGAGTTACGTGTCAAAGTGATGAATAATGTTTTACAGGTGATGCAAGAGAAGGGCTATCAAGTTTTGAATATTGATTTTGAAAATGTTTTACCTGCTGATCGAGAAAATTACAATGCATTTATCCAATTAGCAGTGGATATGCTACATCCAAAGGGTTATCTCGTATCAACTGCACTCGCACCTAAAACCAGTGCAACGCAAGTTGGAACGTTATATGAAGCACATGATTACGAAGCACATGGTCGAATAGCAGATTTTGTAGTTTTGATGACGTATGAATGGGGATATCGTTTTGGATCTCCTCAAGCCATTTCCCCTATTAATGAAATGAAAAGAGTTGTTGAATATGCACTTACAGAAATACCTGCGGATAAAATTTTATTAGGCTTTGAGCTCTATGCCCGTGATTGGTTATTACCTCATGTCAAAGGCCAAGAAGCCGAGACATTTAGTCCACAGGAGGCTCTTAATCGAGCCATTAAATATGGGGCCACCATTCAATATGACCAAACAGCGCAATCCCCATTTTATCGTTATGCCGATGAGCAAGGAAGAAATCATGAGGTATGGTTCGAAGATGCGAGAAGTGCACAAGCTAAATTTGACATGGTCAAACAATATAATCTTCGGGGAATTAGTTATTGGGCTTTAGGTTTCCCATTCCCACAAAATTGGGTACTTTTAAATGAAAATTTTTCTATAAAAAAACCGTAGTTTTTTTATTGTGCACTCAACTAATAAAGATATGCTACATTTCCCGATTTTTTCCCATGATAAAAAGCTCCTTTCAAAGCCATATTAAGATATACCAATTTGAAAGGAGCAACTCACATGGGAAGAGACAATAAACAAGGTCAAAGTAACAATAAAGGTTCATTACCTCAAACGCCAAAAAACCAGAAGATCGCCCCTAATAAGGTTAGCGAGGAATTTTCTCAAGAGTTCATGGAGCTGATAAATACAGTAACGCAAAAACAGCACAATAAGAAGAAAAAATAAGGGGGGCTTCTGTTGGATTTTCAACGTGCACGTGAAATTGTCGCCTCACCGTTAGAATATGAAGTAAGCTATAATGGTGTATCTGTTTGGATCGATAAACTCCATGATGAGAAAACAGCGACTGTTCACCTACGCCGCTCTTTAGAGGAACGGTCTGAAGTAGATATATCTGAACTGAAGGAAGAATATCTCGTTCACTAGAAAAGAAAGAACCTGCTTATCTTTACCTAAGCAGGTTCTTTGCATTGCTTTACATACTATATTGTTCTTTATATCGAAGCTGCGTTAAGACTTCATCTACATGATTGTGTAAATCATGAAAGGTTTCCGAAATTTGCTGAGGTGAAATCGGTCTACTAAATAAATAACCTTGAATATAATCACATCCACCTTCCATCAGAAACGACAGCTGCTCAACCTCTTCGATGCCCTCCGCTACAACCTTCAAGCGTAAATGCTTCGCCATCGAAATAATCATCGACACAAGAGCCTCATCATTTGGATTATGTTGAACATTTCTGACAAAAGTACGGTCAATTTTTAGACAATCAATGGGAAAATCCTTTAAATAGGATAAAGATGAATATCCTGTTCCAAAATCATCGACTGCTATTTGAATACCGAGCGCCTTTAATTCATGCAGTAGCTGTGTCATTTGATCAATATTCATTGTCATACTTTCCGTAATTTCTAATTGCAAATAATGAGCATCTAATTTCGAACGCTGTAATATTTCACCCACCATTTCAACTAAATCCTGTTGAAATAATTGTCCAAGTGAAAGATTAACAGCCACTTTGATTGGAGGTAACCCTTGTTCTTCCCATTGTTTCGCCTGCTGACAGGCTGTTTCTAATATCCATTTACCAAGAGGAATGATGAGACCACATTCTTCTGCAATCGGAATAAATATTTCAGGTGACACAAATCCTCGATTTGGATGTCGCCAGCGCACTAATGCTTCAACTGACTCAATCGCCCCACTTTTTAAATTTACCTGTGGTTGATAATCTAAATAAAATTCGTTATTGACTAACGCATTATGTAAATCTTGCTCTAACAAGATACGATCTGCTATTCCTTTAGACATGTATGGCTTATAGAAAAGAAATCTTTGCGGTATTTGTCTAGACTCTCGCATGGCTAATTGGGCATGCATCAATAGCTCTTCACCCGTCCACTTTTCCTCCTGTAAGGCAATTCCCATATTTAAATTGCCATTTAATGAAAATAATTGTACCTGTAAAGGTTTTTTCATGGCACTTTTTAAATTCAAACAAAATTGTAATAGCTCTTCAATTGTCTTTACATGATGAATATAAATGACAAATTGGCCCTCTTGTAGTTTGGTCGCAAAATAATGCGGTGGTAGGATTGTTTGTATACGTTCTGCCACTAGCTTCATCATTTTATTAGAATGACTGATCCCTATGGAAGAACGAATGGCTGCAAACCGATCAATTTCAATGGCAATGATCGCCTTTTGATGTCCATTTTCATGTAATTTTTCTTTTAATGTTTTTAGTAATAAATGCTCATTTGGTAATAGTGTAATATCGTCATGATAGGCTTGGAATTGTAGCTCCCGTTGTGATTGTTCAAGATCCTTCTTTATTTTTAACAGTTGTTGAAATGGTTTTTCAACAGATGTATAATAAATCGCCTTTAGGAAAAAGTAAAAAGCTAAAAATTGATAGATAAGGGCGGAGAAATCCCATATCGCATGCGTATCTTGGCTTATTATGAAAAACGTATCACTTACAATGAGCGAGATAGCTGCACTGATGAGCCACATGGAACGCTTTGGCATTTTCTTAAAGAACCTACTAATAATGTTTATTGTTATCAGTTGAAGAACAATAGAAAATAGGTGTACGATATTATCAATATGATCTATCCATTGCACTGGCAATAATTTTGGTGAGATATATACTAGGACAATACTTGCTATAACAAAAAGTAGAGAACCGCTATAACTAAGGATTCGATGCTTCATTGTTAATTGTTTTTTAGGGTATAAAATAATGAATAAAAAGCCGAGTGATAAGTAAAAACGTATTAATATATGTAAAGTATCCTCCATAAAGGCCCATCTGATGGAATGATTATGGCTAAAAAATAAACTGACTAATTCAAGTAATGCTAAAATAAAAAACACATTTCCTATGTATAAAGTTTGATTTGATAGTAAGTGGGAAAAAACTAAATACGATTGTATGGCAATTGCCATCGTAAATACAATAATTAATACTTGTATAATCAATTTTAAATTTGTATAAATTTCACCTTGAAAAACACCATATATTTGATTGCTAAAACTTAATAATGGTATGACCAGCAGTAATGGTAATACCATGTACCAAACCTCTTTTTTATCGATCTGATTAAACCATTTGCCCAACACAAACCCTCCATACTACTATGTAAAAAAATCGCTAGGTATTTTTAACTATCACAATTGAATAATTTATGTAAAATTGTATTTTTCTTTGACTACTTACAAATCATAACACTTTTATCGTAATTTGTATGCATTCAAGTGAAGTATGCTAATATTCATTTTATTACAATATTAGCATACTTTTGATATATTATTGCTTTTTTCTCACTTCAAAATCCTTATTTCTTAACTTCTTAATGATTCTTTGCCTTCTTTTTTTACTGGCTTCTACTGAAAAACCTAGTATATTAGCGATGTCTAGATCACTCAGATCTTCTACATAATATAGGTATAAAATGCTCCTTTCTACCTGTTTAAACTGGCACATCAAACCTTCTAGAAAGTTGGAACTTTGTGGATAGTTATACTCCTCCCGCTCAAACTCATTACAAAGAAAATCAAGGGTTTCATCATCCACTGTTGCTATTTTCTCTAAATAGTTTTTTTCCTTTATTAATTCATTTAATAGTTCCCCTTTTATTGTGGAATAAATATAACCAGATAATTGTCCTTTTGATGGATCTGCCTTTAGCCATGCCTTCCAAACAGCAATAGCCGCCACTTGACGATAATAATCATAATCTTTATAAATTCTCAAACTTGTAAGAATAGAGCTAATCATCGGTTGCACGCTTTCCAAGACTTCCTCAAATGATTGGGTAGTTGTGAGCTTTCGATTGTTACGAATGGTCACTTGTCTCTTCCTATCGACTATGCACAGTCTAATATTCCTAGGTGACATTATCTTAAACTGGATATTTCTCGAAATCGAATGTTCACTTTTAGTATTTGATCGCTTAATATGGTTCAAATCCCTCTCAGTATTCATCATAATTACGGCTTATTTTTGCAAATTTGATATTTTTTCTTTGGCATTTCGTACATATTAAAACGATACTTGGACAAATTACTAGTAAGGAGGCGAAATAGATGAATTTTCAAATTAGAGATGCGATTACAGCCAATGTACACGGTCAATCTGCAGCAGAAATTAAAGACATTGTTGAAGATGCCATTAGCCGTGGAGAAGAGCATTTACTGCCAGGACTTGGGGTATTTTTTGAAAAATGGTGGAAGCAATCAAGCTCCACTGAACAGGAAGCATTCGTTCAAAAGTTAGAAAAAGCATTTGCAAACTGATTTTTTATAAGCAATGCATTCCATTTCCAATAAATGCATGATAATGTTTTACTTATCAGAAAATTTGGAGGGATTGGAATGACTGTTGCAGTAGAATTTATTGTCAATCAACTCAAACAGGTATTATTAGAAGAACAAGTGTCAACAAACGAAACGGTACGACAGCTACATGGTAAGGATGAATCCCATCATCCGATGAGCTTACCTGATATCGTTGTTTTTCCCCGTTCCACCGCTGATGTCAGTGCCATCTTAAAAGTCGCGCATGCACAACGTGTTCCAGTTGTACCATTCGGTGTTGGCTCAAGCCTTGAAGGAAATGCAATTCCCATAGCAAATGGTATTTCAATCGATTTCTCTGAAATGAATGCTATTTTAGAAGTTAGACCTGAAGACCTTCTTGTAAAAGTACAGCCAGGCGTCACACGTTCACAATTGAATAAAGAATTAAAAAAGCATGGGCTACAATTTACAGTGGACCCGGGTGCAGATGCCACACTAGGTGGTATGGCAGCTACTAATGCTAGTGGCACTACTGCGGTTCGCTACGGTGTTATGCGCGATCAAGTTCGTGATTTAGAAGTAGTACTGGCAGACGGCTCTGTCATCCATTCAGGAAATTTGGCAGCGAAGTCCTCATCTGGCTATCATTTAAACGGTTTATTCGTTGGCTCAGAAGGTACGCTTGGTTGCTTTACAGAGCTTACACTGAAAGTATATGGAATACCTGAATTTGTGACCGCGGGGCGGGCTGTCTTTAATACAGTCGGTGATGCAGTCAGTTCCGTCACAGCATTATTACAAACAGGAATATCAGTTGGTCGGGTGGAATTGGTCGATGAGGCCTCCATTCAACAAGCCAATATTTATAATGACACTGCCTTTAGCGAAAAGCCGACACTCTTTTTAGAGTTCCATGGAAATGAAGCAGGTATGCATGCAGACATAGCATTTGCTACAGAAATTTTTGAGGACTTTCATTGCCTATCTGTTGAGTTTGAGCACGATAATGCTGGACGTAATAAGCTTTGGGAAGCACGCCATTCATTGGCCTATGCTTATATGCATGCTCATCCTGGTAAAAAGCTTATGTCGACAGATGTTTGTGTTCCTATTTCCATGCTTGCAGAAACTATTTTATATGCTAGGGAGCAACTAAATACTGTTGGACTAGCAGGAGGAATTGTCGGGCATGTAGGAGACGGTAACTTCCATGCGCTGTTAATGTTAAATCCCGATGATGCGGAGGAGCAGGCAAAAGCCGACCGCTTCAACGAGCACATCGTTCAATATGCTCTACTTCGTGGTGGCACATGTACAGGAGAACACGGTGTTGGAATTGGCAAAATGAAATATCAGGCTACTGAACACGGTAGCTCCCTTGCTGTCATGAAAAGTATTAAGATAGCACTTGACCCCCTTAACATCATGAATCCAGGGAAAATTTTCTCCCTATAGCCATAAAGAAACCGCTGATTCCAATAATCAGCGGTTTTTATTTATAAATCATAGCGGAAGCTCTTTACTAATATATCTCCCTTATAAAATTCCTTCGACTCGTCTCTTACAAAACCTAAAGATAAATAAAGATTAATGGCAGCCTGCATAATATCTCCTGAATGCAAATATAGGGCTTGATCCTGTCTCTTTCTTGCAAAGGAAAAGCTTTCCTGTAATAATTTCTTGGCCACTCCCTGCCCTCTCCCTTTTGGATGGACCCCCAATAAACGCACGATGGTCGATTGAATATTAAGCTCAGGCAGCCCATATGCTTTCTCCGCATCGGTAAATAATTGTAGTCCTCCTAAAATCTCATCCCCTCGCTTTGCAACTAGTATCGTTTCGGCGTTTGGATTGCCAACGGATGCTCGAATATCATTTAAATACGAAGCCCAGTTCTCCGGGTCCTTATAATCCTTTTCATATTGCCCATAGCTTTCTACTAAAACCTCAAGATATTTTGCATAATCTTCCTCTTGTAAATGTTCAATAACAATTTCCGCTATTGTCATATATTTTCCCCCTTCTACTATAGGCCACTTTTACTATAGGCCGTTACTCTTTTTTCAATACGATGTGAGATCCATTCTGTAATAATTGATATCCCCCAATAAATGATACCAACCGCAATGAAAGCCTCTAAAAACTTCAAGTTCACAGAAGCAACAATGTTCGCCACTCCTGTCAATTCTTTAATCGACAGAAAAAAGGCTAATGATGTAGCATGTAAAAAACCAATAAAGACATTCGTAAAGTTAGGAATGGACTTACCAAATGCTTGGGGTAAAATATAACGTCTCATTGCTTGTGTAAACGTTAAACCTATTGCATACGCCGCTTCCAATTGCCCTTTCGGTACACTTAAAATACCAGAACGAATAATTTCTGATGCATAAGCACCTGCACTGAATGTTAGTGCAAGTATGACAAAAAATAATATTGGAATGGAGCTGGATTGAAATGATAAGTGGAAAGTATTGGCCACAACATCCACAAGCATGGGAAATCCAAAATAAACAAGCATGATATGCATTATAATAGGTGTGCCTCTGAAAAAGGAAACATAAAAATTTAAGAAGGGTGTCAAAAATTTTATTTGTTTTATCCGCACAAAGGCTATAAGTATTCCAATTACAATGCCTAATAAAACAGGTGTAAATGTCATGAATAGAGTTAGCGGTATTACTCTACTAATTTCTCGTAAAGCCACTAAAACAAATGCAATATCAATGGTCATAGCACTTCCCCCTAATGAGTGGCAACTTCTTTTGGCATATAGCGGTTGAAATAACGTTCATTGAATTTGAATATTTTTTCAAGAATTATGACAATCGCAAAGTAAACGATCGATAATGCCACATATATTTCAAATGCCCGAGTTGTGGACGCGATTAAAGTTTCTCCACGCCCAACCATATCCATTACACCTATGGAAAAAGCGAGTGATGTATCTTTTAACGAACTAATCATTGTGTTCGCTATATTTGGAAAAGCAACACGGATTGCTTGTGGGAAAACAATTCGCAGAAAAGCCTGAGGACTGCTTAATCCCACAGAATAGGCTGCCTCTATTTGCCCGCGATCAACAGTTAATATGGCTGCACGAAATATTTCAGCAAAGGCTGCCGCATTGCTCAAAGTATACGTAATAATGACAAAATACATCGCATCCATTCGAGTAACATCAATATGAATAAGCTTGAGGAGTGCTGGTACACCATAAAATACTAAAAACAACTGCACTAAAATGGGTGTGCCACGAACAAATGAAATATAAATTGTAATAAGTTGCTTTAATCCCGCTACGTTTAGAAGCTTTGGTATAGCTAGCATAATTCCAAGCACCATACCAAAAAGTATGGAGAACACTAGTATTTCAGCTGTTACTGGTAAATACTGAAGCAATGTCGGAAGTACTTTCGCAATAAGTACGAAATCAAAATTATTATCCATACTTCTTTCTTCCTTTCCTGATTGTTAGAAGTCTACTGTGTAATCATCTCCTAACCATTTCTTACTTAGATCGCTAATCACTCCCTCTTTCTTTAGCTCAACAATGGCCTCATCTAAACGCTCTTGTAACTTCACTTCATCCTTATTTAATAAGAAATAAACCTTCGAATTTAATAATGCATCCCCAACGACCTTTTGCTGTGCCTCATTGCTTTCGTTATAGTATTTCACCGCAAAGGGTGTCGTAATAATGGCATCAATACGGCCACTTGCCAGTTGATTATTCACATCGACTGAACCTGAAGAATAAACGATATTTGCGCCTAAATGATGGTCCTTATTATATTTTTCAATAAAGACAGCGGAGTTACTTGTTGGCGAAACACTCACATTCTTTCCTTTCAAATCTTCAATAGATTGAATCTCATTATTCTTTTCATTAACTGTCACCTTTAATGGGAAAACATTATAGGGTTCTTTATTAAATAAAAACTTTTCTTCTCGTTCACTATTAACTTCCATTTGATGGGCAATAAAATCTATTTTTCTCGTTTCTAAACTTAGTAATAAATTTGAAAATTCCATTGTTTTCAATTCGAATTCATATTCAGGTAGCTTTTCATCGATTGCTCGAACTAGTTCTACATCATAGCCAGTTAAGTTTCCTTTTTCATCTATAAAACAAATATTTGGAAATTGTGTACCTGTACCGACAATAATTTTTTGGACATCTTTCCCACCTTGTGATGTTTTTTGTTCATTTGAACCTCCGTCCATTTTTTCCGAACTCGCACATGCTGTTAATAGCGTCATCAGTAAAAGTAACAGCAAAAACAATATTTTTTTCATATATTTCCCTCTCCTTCTTCTATATATGTGAGGGTAAGCCCACGGCAAGTGCATTCTTTACATGCTCTAATCCAATTTCTGTTATGGCTCTATAGACACCACTTTCACTCGAGCCAATTTCCACAATCGGCACATATCGAACGCCATATTTTAAGTCAAGAATGTCTCTAAATGTATCATTATTAGTTACATCGACTGTTTTATAAGGAATATGCTGTGCACGTAAATACGCTTTTATATCATCACAATAGCTACATCCCTGCTTCGACCAAACAATAATATCTCTTGTCACTGCCATTAATTTTCCTCCTTAGCTTACCGTTACTTGTTGCTGTAGCTTTAAATGAATAGGACTTAAAAGCTCAAAGGAGCGTTGCCGTTCAAATTCCTTTCGTACAGGCGTGTGCAAAATGAATTCATCTATTTCATATTGCACGTGAAAATGATCTAGTAGATCTTTAATTTCTTCTGGCGACCCATAAACGATATCCGCATCATATTGTTTGACCGTATATGCTTCTCCAGATTCCTGCCCAAATTTTTCTGCTAGCTCTACTGATTGTAAAGTCAATGTCCTACCGCTTGCTAAATGGACTTTTGTAATTTTTTGGTCTTCAATCAAGCCTTTTGCCTCTTTATTTGTCGGTGCTGCAACGGCTGCAATCGAGACAGCAAAATGACCATTTGGATGATGTTCACGATAAATGCTAGACGACTGTGCCAATAATTCATTGTCGCTATTAATAAATCGGGCAAAGACAAATGCAATACCAAGTCTCCCTGCAAGTTCTGCACTTTGCGGACTTGCCCCTAGTAAGAATAGAGAAGGCTTTACTTTCGGAATGGGTGTTGCTTGCACGCCATGAAGATCATGATTCGTAGGTACATTTTGTTCAATTAATTGCTGTAAAAATGTTAGTCTTTCCTCAAAGTCCTCTCCTTGATTGAGCGTGCCATATTGTAAAGCTTTTGTAGAAAGCGGTAAACCACCTGGTGCCTTCCCAATGCCTAAATCAACTCGCCCCGGCTCTAATGATGCAAGAACATGAAAATTTTCAGCTACTTTGTATGGACTGTAATGCTGAAGCATGACTCCACCAGACCCAATGCGAATAGACGCGGTTTTTGCAAGTAAATAGGACACTAATACTTCTGGTGATGACCCTGCCAGTGCATCCGTATGATGATGCTCCGAAACCCAAAAACGAGAGTAGCCTAACTGCTCCGCTTTCTGTGCCAATGCGACCGTTTTTTGCAAGGTTTGCTCATTTGTAGCTCCATCAATAATTGGACTTTGATCTAATATGCCTAATGTATAACTCATACACAGCCTCCTTAATTTCACTTATTCAAATAAATTTACTAGGTTTTTAGACAGACTGTTTGATATACCGGCTTTCTTTAAATGGTAAACCTAAATTCCCACGCAATGTATCTGCTTCATAGTCTTCTCGATAAAGTCCTCTAGCTTGTAAAATCGGTACTACTTTATCAACAAAATCTTCTAAGGCACCTGGTACCGTTACACCGATTATGAAGCCATCTGCTGCCTCTTGCTCAAACCATTCCTGTACAAGATCTGCCACCTGCTCTGCCGTTCCAAAAAATGCTGTTTTAGGCGTTGCCTCTCGTAAAGCGACCTGACGTAATGTAAGTCCCTCCTGCTTAGCATAGCGTTTAATATAATCAGTCGTACTTCTAAAGCTATTGGCTCCAATATCACCTAGCTCAGGAAACAGTGCGTCCACATCATATTGTGTAAAATCATGATGATCAAAATAACGTCCAAGATAAGCCAAAGCACGGTCAATGGAAACTAATTCAACAATTTCCTGGTATTTTGCCTCTGCTTCCTCCACTGTATCGCCAATGATTGGGGAAATACCCGGAAAAATCTTTACCTCATCAGGATTTCGCTCAAATGCTACAATCTCTGCCTTTACTCTTTTATAAAATTTTTGAGATTCTTCAATAGATGCTCCATGTGTAAAAATGGCATCTGCATCCTTGGCAGCCAACCGAATCCCAGCATCAGATGCCCCAGCTTGGAATATAACTGGCTGACCCTGCTTTGTTCGTCCAATATTAAGTGGACCTTGGACTGAAAAATATTGCCCTTTATGATGTAGCGTGTGCAATTTTTCTGGATCAAAAAATTGGTCGTTTTCGATATCTGCAATAAAGGCATCATCTTCCCAGGAATCCCATAAACCTTTGACAACCTCTAAATATTCTTCAGCGATTTGATAGCGTTCTGCATGACTAGGATGTTGTTCAATCGTTTTATTGTAGTTCAAAGCAGTACTTTCTAAAGGAGTAGTGACAACATTCCAGCCTGCACGCCCTGCACTAATATGATCTAAAGAAGCAAACTGGCGTGCCACTGTGAATGGTTCGCTATAGGAAGTCGATACTGTTCCAACTAACCCAATATTGTTAGTTGCTACAGCCAATGCTGATAATATCGTAATAGGCTCAAAACGATTTAAAAAATGAGGAATCGATTTTTCATTAATAAATAAGCCATCCGCAATAAAAGCAACATCAAATTTCCCTTCCTCTGCCTTTTGTGCCTGTTGAATATAAAAAGGTAGGTTGACACTTTGATTGCTCGCTACCTTAGGATGACGCCAACTTGAAATATTACCACCTACCCCGTGAATAATTGCTCCAAAACGAATTTTGTCTTGTCTCGCCATATCCATTCCTCCTCATTTTTATTTTTTACTAAACATAGTGGTTAAGTATGTTTTTGTGTTAAAAAAATATTTATTTACGATTACTCATAAATAAATTTGGATTGAGAATGATATTACAGTTCATTCAGACAATTTGCAATAGGTTCAGTAATAGAAAAAATTTAGCGTTTATATAAAAAATTTTATCACTCCACCATTTGTACCCTTTCAAAATCCTTCGCTGTCTGACAGATTGTCTCCCAAAAAGCTGATGTCAATGTATCTTTATTTTTATAAGTTAGGAAGATATGCTGATTCATATCCAGTAAATGCTTGATATCTACTTCAATAAATTCGCCGCTTTCAAGTTCATTTTTGACACAAAGCTGTGGTAAAAAGCTAATATAATTTTTTGTGCGAATGAAAGCCTTAGCGACCTCTAAATGGTCGGTTCGAACCTCTATATTGGCTGCTACACCCTCTACCTCGAACATTTTATGCACATAATTCCAATCAAACGCTCCACACTCAAAAAACACCATTTTCTGTTGTGCCAATTCTTTCGCTTCGATGCATTCATATTGTCGTAATGGATGTTCACAATGCTTCACAAGCTTCACCGCATTATTTAATAAAAACTCATTACATATTCCTTCTCTGTGCACATACTGAATAAAAGCTACATGAATTTGGTGACTCTCTAATTTCTCTAATAGACTAGCTGTTGAACCTGTCACCAATTGAAAACGCAAATTAGGAAATTGTTCTTTCCATTTAGGCAACGCATACGCTAAAAAATATTGGGCTGTTACGCCATTTGCACCAATACATACATCATCTGTTTTCTGTGTCTTTTCTAATTGCTTCTTTCCTTGCTGAAATGTTTGTACGATTTGAGTCGCAAAAGGTAAGAAATCTTTGCCTTTATCTGATAAGGTTACACTTCGTCCCTCTCGATAAAATAACTCAACCCCTAGCTCCCGCTCCAATGATTTGATGCGTGCAGTCACAGTCGGTTGAGAAAGAAACAAGGCGTTGGCAGCCTTATGCGTACTCTTATAATGGACAACATATAAAAAAGCCTCGATATGATCTATATTCATGTGAATTCCATCCCTTCACTCCTTATTTACTCTATTATATAAATAATTCTTTATATTCTCTATATTTTATAGGAAAACTTAGTTTTTAGTCCTATACCCCTCGATACAAAAGAAAAAAGTAACCCAGCGTCTCCCAGGTTACTTAACTATGTAGCGATGTAGCCATCCATCTTGACAACAAGCATCGCGCGTGGTGAACATCCCTCTGTCTGTCAGCCACTTGTATGTTATTCACATAGGCACCCTCTGTTGCCCATGTAAACTCTATTTATTGTACTTCTCACCCTTACAGTAAAGGTCTCATTTTACGCTAGAATCGATGCAAGAACTGCTTTCTGTGCATGAAGTCGGTTCTCAGCTTGCTCAAAAATGTAAGAATTAGGGCCATCAATAACAGATGTTGCCACTTCTTCCTCACGATGTGCTGGCAAGCAGTGCAGGAACATGTAGTTCGGTTTTGCATACGCTACAAGCTCATCATTAATTTGGTAATCAGCAAAATCTTGCAAACGTTTTGCTGCTTCTTCCTCTTGGCCCATTGATGTCCAAACATCTGCATAAACAACATCTGCATTTAATACCGCTTCCACAGGGTCATGTGTCACCAGAATTGTGCTGCCATTTGCCGCGGCAATTGCTTGTGCCTTAGCGATAACTGCCGCATCACATTCATAGCCCGCTGGTGTCGCCACAGCTACATTCATCCCAACATGTGCTGAAGCAACTATTAAAGAATGTGCTACATTGTTGCCATCTCCTACATATGCAATTTTAAGCCCCTTTAAATAACCCTTGTTCTCTGCAATTGTTTCTAAATCCGCTAAAGCTTGGCATGGATGATAAATATCTGTTAATCCATTGATGACAGGAATAGCTGCATGCTCTGCTAGTTCCTTTACCATTACATGGGAATTTGCTCGAATCATAATGCCATCCAAATAGCCTGATAAGACATGTGCTGTATCGTAAATGGATTCACCACGACCTATTTGTAAATCACGCGCATGCATAAACATACTTTTTCCACCTAGCTGATTCATACCAACTTCAAATGAAATACGAGTACGCGTTGAATGTTTTTCAAAAATCATACCAAGTGTTTTGCCTTCCAATAATCTTGGGCATTTCCCCTCTTTGGTAATCATTTTAAGCTGTGTTGCTAATTCAACAAGTTCTTCAACTTCTTGGCTTGTATAGTCTAGCAAAGTTAATAGGTCTTTCCCTTTTAAACTAGAAACTAATTTTAGCTGTACTTCTTCGAGTAATTTCATGGCCTTCGCTCCTTGTATCATTGCTTTTGAAATCAGTATATCATGCATAAATATAAAATCAACTGAATTTTTATAATTTTATTAAAGAAATATTAAATGTGACAAAAATTCTTCAATTTGAATATTTATGCATAACAACCATTTTTACGATTGACTTCTTTGTATAAATTCACTGAAAGAAAGGTGGATTAAGAAGAAAAAAAGAAAAGGAAGAGCAGTTATTGAAAGAAATTGAAAACGTTAAAAACCTCCTAACAATAATTTGTTAGGAGGTAAAATTTTATACATGTCATTACCTTTATATATTGCTACTTACTCGATGCTACCTGTTGGGTATAATGTAGTTCCTCCAATGGAGACTTTGATTTCATTAGACATGGGAACATTATATTCATCAATAACCGTTCTCCACCATTCCCATGCAAGACCTGTACATTCTCTTGCATAAATTCTTATATTTTTTGAATTAGCCGGAAGCGGTATGACTGTAGAGAAATGAGCAGTTTTGTCCTTCCAATTGCCATCCCAAGTTTTATGGGTTAATACTTCATTTCCATTTTCATCGTATGAGAATTCGTCCCAAGCTACTTCAAATTGAGCAACGTATGCACCATAATGATCGAGGATGATCTTTCCTTTAGAATATTCCGTAGCTGTCGTCTCGATATAATCTGTATTATTATGAACAGCAGCAATTGAATGATCCTTTAAGAAAACACTTGTATATGAGATTGGATAGCCTGGATTTTTAAGACTAAATTCTCCATTATCTTTAATTACTTCTCTAATATCATTAAAGTCCTTTGAGACAATTTGATTATGCTTTTGTGAATCTCCGCCTAATACTACAGCCGTAAAGGAACTTTCCTCAAAAATATCCTTGTATTGTGCACTAGTTTCTACATTCGTATTAGCATTCTTCAGTAATGCTTTAAAAGCAGCTTGTACATCCTTACTCTTTGAGCTTGTTTCTAATTTCACATAAATGGTTCTCCCATAGGCTACATTCGACACCATAACAGGAGGGGCATCAT
Organism: Lysinibacillus sp. GbtcB16; assembly: GCF_019091145.1. Lineage (NCBI taxonomy): Bacteria > Bacillati > Bacillota > Bacilli > Caryophanales > Bacillaceae > Lysinibacillus > Lysinibacillus sp. GbtcB16. The sequence continues at coordinate 186,587 of NZ_JAGXJV010000002.1, read as the reverse complement.
TGCTTACTCCTTTACGAGTTAACTCTGCAAAATTAACGCTATCATCGAAAAGGTCTGATGGATTGTTAGGCAATTCAGCACTTACGGTATAAAAAATTTGTTTGTATGCCGCAACCATCACTTTTTTCTCTCCATTGGCAATTGCATTAAAGTCAATCCCCAGCGAATTGTCGAGAACTTGGGCGTTTACATTCAAAGCGCTTGCTATTTGAGATTTGCTATAAACCATAGATTCTGAATATTGTAGTCTTGCAGGCAAAGTATGTGTTGTGGAATACTTCTCACTCCAAGTAGACACTAATTCATCCACTGCACCAGATACATTTCCATATGTCGGATTATCCACAGTTAAAGTATTTTCTCTTTTCATACCAGGTAAATCAATGCTAATATTAAGTGGTTTTCTTTTAGCCACCAATAGGTTAGGTTGATTGTCTACAAAAGCTTGGTTTGCAAGTTGTAATGCTCCTGGATATGTACGATTCGCCATAGAATCAATAATTGATATATCCACTGGAGAAGTTGTCAGTGATTTTTTGTTACGTTCCACCACTATAAATTTATCATTTGAGCTAACTCCTTCTTTAGGAACAAAGCTATCCACCCTATCACCATTCACTGCTAATATTTCCCTGTTGTTGTAATTCAAGTTTGCTATACCCGTATCAATATCACTAGAACTATTAGTATCAAGTGTTTCAGCAAATGAAATACTTGGATAAGTTAGAAGGCATAAACTAATAGATAAACATATTAAAAACTTGATTGTTTTTCGAATTCCCAAATTAATCCACTCCTTTTATAGGAAATTATACCATATAAAAATAATTTTTAAATATAGTATTTTCGTTTCATTTTCATCGTGCTCATAACATGTACTTATGATTACTATTAATAACCATTATGTTAAATCGTTGCGATTCCTTTTTTAACCAACGAAAAAAGCCTCCTAACATTTTAGTTAGAAGGCAAACCGCATGTATTTCTAATTAGTTTTTTCCATTCAATTAATCGAATGTAATTTTATTGACTGCATCACGGTCTAATTTTTTAATGACTTCCACCATTAATTTAACGGCATTATCATAATCATCACGATGTAGGATACCTGCATGTGAATGGATGTAGCGTGTTGCAATACCGATGGAAAGTGCTGGTACGCCATTTGCTGTTACGTGGATGGAGCCAGCATCTGTACCACCGCCAGCCATTGCTTCAAATTGGTACGGAATATTGTTCTCGTCTGCTACGTCTAATACGAATTCACGTAAGCCACGGTGTGATACCATAGATGCATCATACACAACGATTTGTGGGCCAGCACCCATTTTACTAGTTGATTCTTTAGCTGTTACTCCTGGAGTATCTCCCGCTACACCTACATCAACTGCAAATCCAATATCCGGTTGGATTTTATGTGTTGCCGTTTTAGCTCCACGAAGTCCAACTTCTTCTTGCACATTCCCTACTGAATAAAGAATATTAGGATGTTTTTCATTTTGTAAAGCTTTCATTACATCAATAGCAATGGCACAACCAATGCGATTATCCCAAGCTTTTGCTAATAAATATTTTTCATTTTTCATTACATTGAATTCGAAATATGGTGTTACCATATCGCCAGGACGTACGCCCCACTCAAGCACTTCATCTTTAGATGCGGCACCAATATCAATAAACATATCTTTAATGTCTACTACTTTATTGCGCACATCAGCAGGTAAAATATGAGGTGGTTTTGAACCGATAACCCCAATTACTTCATCGCCTTTACGTGTCGTAATTGTAACGCGCTGTGCCAGCATAACTTGGCTCCACCAGCCACCTACTGTTTGGAATTTGATAAAGCCTTTGTCATCAATCTGTGTAACCATGAAGCCTACTTCATCTAAATGTCCTGCCACGACGATTTTAGGACCGTTTTCATCGCCTACTTTTTTAGCAATTACACTACCTAAGTTATCTGTTTCTACAGTATCTGCATATGGTGCAATATATTTTTTCATGACCTCACGCGGTGCACGTTCATTGCCTGCAATACCATTTGCATCTGTTAAATCTTTAAACATTTGTAATGTTGGATCTAGTTGTGTCATCCTTTTGCCTCCTACGTCTTGTATCTATTTTATTATACTTCGTTTACCGAAATATTCCTAGCTTAATCGTCTGAAAATTGGTGTATTTCTTAATTATTTAATATCCTGTCCGTTGACGATTATAATTTTCCTTGTTTTTTTCAACATACGCCCGAACTACATCTTCGAAAGTAAAACCAAGATTGTACGCAAGTAAACCATAGCATTGCCAAATTGCTAGATATCGATCCTCTGTCGGTTGTTGGATAAATGCCAAAATAGCACCTTGTGTCTCTAAAAATATTGCTGTTAAATGTCTCTGTTCTTCTATCACTGGCCACTTTTCGATTGTTGTATAGTTCTTTAATAAGCCTAATGAAAGGATAAAATGAATAGAATCCACATATTCTTCTAAAATGACTTCTCGTGCTGATGGCCCTTTTGTGCTCCAAAATTTAAAGCAGCGCGTTTCATTGGCTAGCTCAGCTAGCTCTACCATTAATGCTAGTCCTTTTTCTTGAAATACATCTTGCTGAATATTTTGAGTTTGCTCAATAAAATTATCCAGCTCTTTTTGCATCATAAACAATTGTTGTATATTCATTTTTTTCTCCTAAATTTCTAAAAAATATTTAAATAAAAGTGAAACTATTTGACCTCCCTAATCGTATAGGAAAGAATAACCTTTCTTCAAGGGGGAAATTTAAACATGTTGCCGTTACTAATTCGATTTGCTGTAATTGCGCTTATTATTTATGTATTTTATAAAGCGATTCGTTATATAACTGATCCTAAACGCAAACTTGATGAAGCCTATGAAAAAGGCCAATATTACTTTTATGATGACGTTAAAAACGTCCGGAAAAATTTCTTTATTTCCTATAAGGGTGCTCTTTTTGAAGGTGAAAAATATTTAGGTACAACTGAGGATGCTTTCGAGGTTGTCACTATTTTTGTCGGCGCACGTGATACTGCAACATTGCAGGGCTTTACAAAAGGCGACTTTGAATATTTACAGCAAGAAATTCTATTGAATTATCCAAGTGCGAAAATCAATTGGAAGCAGCCCATTGAACAGCTTATGCGTAACACATCCTCTTGATGAGGATGTGTTTTAAAATGTTTTCATTTATAACCAAAGCTGTACGATAATAAAAATTTGGATGGCTGCAAGTAGAGGGAATCCAAATGCAAAACTATTATGGCGTGTTTTATGACGGAATAAATACATGCCAAGCACCCCGCCTACTGCTCCTCCTACGATGGCTAGTGTAAACAAAGTACGCTCTGCAATACGCCATTCATGCTTTTTAGCACGCGATTTATCCATACCCATTAAAATGAGTAACACAATCGATATAATACTCATATAAGCTAATAATGCTTGTCCCATTCTCTACTCCTTTATTAACAAACGTATATTATTAATCTAACACAAAAAAGACTGATGGAAAAATCCATCAGTCTTTTTTTACACCTGTCGCATCCGCTTTCAGTGCAGAAACAATATTTAACTGAGTCAAATATTATTTAGCTACAGCTTTTTTAGCAGCGTCTGCTAATTGAGTGAATGCAGCAGCATCAGTTACAGCAAGGTCAGCTAACATTTTACGGTTAACTTCGATACCAGCAACTTTTAAACCGTGCATTAAACGGCTGTAAGAAAGACCGTTCATACGAGCAGCTGCGTTAATACGAGTGATCCATAATTTACGGAAATCACGTTTTTTCTGACGACGGTCACGGTATGCATATTGACCTGACTTCATTACTGCTTGGTTAGCAACTTTATATAATGTATGTTTTGAACCGTAGTAACCTTTAGCTAATTTTAATACTTTTTTACGACGTTTGCGCGTCACTGTTCCGCCTTTTACGCGTGGCATATGAATTACCTCCTGCTTTTCATTAAAAAATGAATGTTAGTATTTTTGTAGTCAATTATTTCATGTAAACAAGTAGAGATTTGATGCGTTTGAAGTCACCAGATGAAACGATGTTTGCTTTACGTAGGTGACGTTTTTGTTTCGTAGATTTGTTTGCGAATAAGTGGCTTCCATAAGCACGGTCATATTTTAATTTACCTGAACCCGTTTTTTTGAAACGTTTCGCAGCTCCACGGTGAGTTTTCATTTTTGGCATGTCGAATTCCTCCTAAACTGTTCGTCTAATATTATTTCTCGTTCTTTGGTTGAAGAACTAAGAACATGCTTCGGCCTTCCATCTTCGGTTTTTGTTCTACCGTTGATACTTCAGCACAAGCTTCAGCAAAACGATCTAACACACGTTGACCAATATCTTTGTGTGTAATCGCACGACCTTTGAAACGTAGGCTACATTTTACTTTATCGCCTTTTTCAAGGAATTTAATCGCATTACGTAGCTTCGTTTGGAAATCATGTTCATCGATTGATGGGCTCAGACGAACCTCTTTCATTACGATGACCTTTTGATTTTTACGAATTTCACGGTCTTTCTTTTGCTGTTCAAACTTAAATTTACCATAGTCCATGATACGAGCGACTGGCGGCTTGGCTTGAGGGGCCACAAGGACAAGATCCAAGTTTACACGAGTGGCGATTTCTAGCGCTTCATTACGTGTCTTTACACCAAGCTGGTCACCATTGTGATCGATTAATCGAAGTTCACGTGCGCGAATGCCTTCGTTTACATACATGTCTTTGCTAATAGTAATCCACCTCCAAGTAGTTGTCGCGAATACATGGTTTGGGCAAAGCCTTGCCCGGTTGAACGGTACATCCTCTTGTCATGTCCATAAAAAAAGGACGGACATTTTTGAAGATGTCCGCCCGCTATATGTGCATGCGCAAGTCTACGCAAAACAATTCAACGTGTCATACCTGTTCACAGCCTTTAAAGCGTTGTATCAGGTGAGAAGCGGGCAGCCTCTACTTCAACCACAAACTTTGTATTCATTAACCTTAATTATATTAGCATGTATATGATAAGCTGTCAAATATTAATTTTCTTATCATACCTAGATTGACCTAATCTTAAATAATTTATACAACAGCAAGATTCATTTTATACAAAAAACCTCACTTATGCAAGTGAGATTTTTTAGGAAATATTATTTTGTAATTTCCGCTTTTATAGCTGCTAGGAAATTCTCAAAGCTAATTGTTTCGGAATCTTTAGAGCCATAACGGCGAACATTTACACCATTAGCTTCAACTTCTTTATCACCAATGACAAGCATATATGGTATCTTTTTCATTTGTGCTTCACGGATTTTATAGCCTAATTTTTCTTCACGATCATCCATCTCCACACGTAAGCCCGCTGCTGTTAATTGCTCTTCAATTTGTTTTGCATAATCGAAGTGCGCTTCATTCGATACTGGAATGACTTCTACTTGCACTGGAGCTAACCAAGTTGGGAATGCACCTTTATACTCTTCAATTAAGAAGGCAACGAAACGTTCCATTGTTGATACAACGCCACGGTGAATTACGACTGGACGATGTGGTTTGCCATCTTCCCCAACGTAACTTAGATCGAAACGTTCTGGTAATAAGAAGTCTAGCTGAACAGTTGATAAAGTTTCTTCTTTACCGATTGCTGTTTTTACTTGCACATCCAGTTTAGGGCCATAGAAGGCTGCTTCACCTTCTGCCTCGAAGTAATCTAAGCCAAGCTCATCCATTGCTTCTTTTAACATGCTCTGTGCTTTTTCCCACATAGCATCATCATTGAAGTATTTTTCAGTATCTGCAGGGTCGCGATACGATAAACGGAATGAATAATCATTTAAATCAAAATCTTTATAAACCTCTAAAATTAACTGCACGACTTTTTGGAACTCTGCTTTAATTTGGTCTGGACGAACAAAGATATGTGCATCATTTAAAGTCATTCCACGTACACGCTGTAGGCCAGAAACTGCTCCCGACATTTCATAGCGGTGCATTGTACCAAGCTCTGCAATACGTAATGGTAAACTACGGTAAGAATGCATGCTATTTTTGTAAACCATCATATGGTGAGGACAGTTCATTGGACGCATAATTAATGTCTCGTTGTCCATTTCCATTGGTGGGAAAATAGAATCTTGGTAATGATCCCAGTGACCTGAAGTTTGATAAAGCTCTTTTGAACCTAATACAGGTGTATAAACATGCTTATATCCAAGAGATAGTTCTTTATCGACGATATAACGCTCAATAACACGACGAATTGTTGCACCATTTGGTAACCAAAGTGGTAAACCTTGGCCGACCTTTTGAGAAGTTGTAAATAGCTCTAATTCCTTCCCGATTTTACGGTGATCACGTTCTTTTGCTTCTTCTAACATTTGTAGATGATGTTTTAATTCTTCTTTTTTGAAGAACGCCGTACCATAAATACGTTGTAGCATTTTGTTATCAGAGTTTCCTCTCCAATAGGCACCTGCTAATGATAACAGCTTAAATTCGCGAAGTTTACCAGTAGATGGTACGTGAATACCACGGCAAAGATCGAAAAATTCCCCTTGATAATAAATGGACACTTGCTCATCTGCAGGGATTGCTTCTAGCAATTCTAGTTTATATTCATCGCCAATTTCTTCATACATTGCTTGTGCTTCCGCACGACTTACATTTTTACGTTCTACCTCTAGATTTTCAGCAATAATTTTTTTCATTTCCTTTTCAATTGCTGGTAGATCTTCGGCAGTGATCGGTGTAGGAGAATCAATATCGTAGTAGAATCCACCATCGATAACAGGACCAATACCAAGCTTTACATCAGGAAATAAACGTTTAATTGCCTGTGCAGTTAAGTGGGCTGTTGAGTGACGTAAAATTTCAAGTGCTTCTGCATCATCTTGTGTGATAATGGCAATGGCAGCATCTTCTTCGATTGGTGTTTTTAAATCTACTAATACACCATTAATTTTACCTGCGTAAGCTTTTTTTCGTAAGCCAGGGCTGATTGATAAGGCTACGTCATCTGTTGATGTACCTTTTACAAATTCCTTTACAGCGCCATCTGGGAAAGTTAATTTAATCATTTCTGACATATTCGTTGCACTCCTTCGTTATTGTTTGAATACATAATGATTGATGAAATGTTGACTAATGAATCAAGTGATATGGCTGCTTATATAAGCGCTCTTCACCTCGAATTGAGCGAGGTCTCTCCACAAAATAAAAAAGCCCCGTCCCTCACGAAAGGGACGAAGCGTATGCTCGTGGTTCCACCCTTCTTCCTTCCGACTTATCAAGTCAGACGAAGCTCAAGGCTAGCTAACGGGCTAGGGACCGGCGAAAGATTATCCCTTTCGCTGCTCAGTAGGTAGTAAATGATGCGTTCATACTAGGAAGCTTTCAGCCGTTGACTTCCCTCTCTAGAAGCTGATACACAAAATTCATGTCCTCATCAATGCATATTGATATTTAGTATATGAGTCAGTATACGCTCGATTGTCGAAAAATGCAACTACCAATGTTACATCCTACGGTTATTGCCACGCATTTCGATTGGCTCTGTTAAGGCTTTAATACGCTCCATAATACGGCCCGCCTTGACAACCTCAATATCACCTTTTTGCGATTGGGCTAAATGGTGCTCTAATTCTCCATAATTAAAATTAGATGTAATAAACGTTGGCAATTGCTCAGCCATTCGATAATGGAAAATAGTCCCTAAAATTTCATCCCTTGTCCATGCGGTCATTGTTTCTGCCCCTAAATCATCGAGCATTAAAACTGGAGCCTTTTTTATATAGTCTATTTTTTCATTCAATGTATTATCGCCAATAGCATTTTTCATTTCCCGTAAAAATTCTGGCACGAAGACAACAACTGAACGTATTTTAATAGACGCTAATTCATTGGCAAGTGCACCAAGTACAAAAGACTTCCCTACGCCGAATTTACCGTATAAGTAAAAACCTTTTGATGGTAAATGACCCGATTCTTTTGTCGCTTTAACAAATTGCGCTGCTTTTTGGGCGATCATCACTCGAGACTCATCATCAATACTTAAATCGTGAATCGTTGCTTGAAGCACATCTTTAGGCATATGCATACTAGCAATCATATTCGCGACATCCCGACGCTCTTCTTCTCTAATTTTTTGCTCACAGCGTACATAATCAATTTCAACTGTATTCCGAACTACCCTTAAAGTAGGAAGGAAGCCTTTTAAATAGTTTGTACAATGTTCTGTGTTATCACAACCACAGCATTCCGTAGATTGACTAATAAATTCATGGAGCTTAGGTAAATTTCGTTCGATATTATCGTAGCTTAATTCATCTGCATGACGTGCTAGAAATTCTTGGACGCGTGGATTTTCTAAAATTTCACGTCGCATGGCTTCATAGCGTTCTTGAAACGAGGGTACATTAATAGCTCGTTTTAATGGTCCATTTATAGGTTCGATTGTTGCTCACCTTCTTTACTATTCACTTTTCCCTAGCATCTCTAATATTTTTTGACGTTCTTTTTCAAAATCTATCGTGCTAGAAGTACTTTCCTCTTGTTTCTCATCACGTTTATAAAACCACTCGGGGACTTTTTCTTCTCGTTGATGTCCTGAACGTCCCTTAGCTCGCTGGCTCGTTTTAGTGGTTGTTTGAGGTTTATTTTTCCAAGTTGTATATTTATCATGCTCTTGGCGTGCAAGCTCCATTGCTTCTTTAGCCGTTTGGATATTTTTACGAACCCAATGATCCGCAATTGTTTCCACATATTTTTTAGGTAACTTCATATCCGTTGTTAACATAACATACTCAAGTAACGCATTGACTACCCCAATCGGCATGCCGTGCTGCACAATTAAACTTTCGGCAAGTTGTACAGAGGTTTGCAAAGGTTCTTTCCCATTATTAATGTCACGCAACACTTGAATAGGAGCCGTAGTCTCTAAATAGTGTTGTAGCTCCTGATCCTTTGATTTTTGTCCAGTTTCTTCTACTGGCAATGGCTCGCTAACTCTCGCTATTTTTGGTGGCTCTTTTGACATCGTTAACTTATAGAAATCAGCAGCTGCCTTGCGTAAGCGCTCTTGGGAAATCCCTAAATCATCGTCTAAAGCAAGAATCACTACTTTTTGCATATCAAGCGCTGTTAAGTGATATAAAAATGCCAGCTTAGCAATAGCCTCACGAACTTCTAATGTCAGTAAATTGGATGGCACCAGTTGCTCAGATAAACCTGCTTGCAACAGATCGAAGTCAAATTGCTCCAAATAAAAAGGATACACCTTTTGTTGTTTATCCTTACGATTCGTATCTACTTGTAAATCTGATGGAATATTGGAATGAACGGGCTTATAGACATCTATAAAGGCACGAGATACATCTTTAAAATCCGCGTCCCTCACAGGGGATATAAAACGTTGCCGTAAATTACGATATGCCTGCTCTCCAATTTTGCTAAATAAAAACATCGACAACAACGGGTCTTTCATAAAGCTTTCCGCATCTAATGGGCGCTGTAACTCATATAAAAAACTTCGCTCACCAGCATTTTCTTTTTTCCATGTACGTAGTAAACCAATCGCTTCAAGGGCTATACGTGCCTCAAACACTTTACCAATAGGCAGTCCGAGGACATTCATTAAATAATAATGTGTCATTTGCGGCTTTGGTATCTGTTCTGCTTCTGCCCATAAAGTTAAATAAAGGCTAATAGGGTCTGAGCCCGTTAACGGTTGATAGAATAATGTTACTAATTGACGCTCTTGAGTAGAAAATGCATGAGGTAGACGAATGTCAAAAGGATCGCCAGGCTGCAATTCCTTAAATAAATGAATCAACGTCATTCATCCTCTCTATTTTCTATGATTTCTGCTCCGTTTGACGTTGAATAATATCTTTAATCTCCTCGATAAAGACATTGATATCTTTAAACTGTCGGTAGACCGATGCAAAACGGACATACGCCACCTCATCAATTTTGGCTAAGCGATCCATTACCAATTCACCGACATCTTCTGAGCGTACTTCTGAATTTCCAATACGACGAAGATCTTTTTCAATTGATAGGACAAGTTGCTCCAGTATATCAAGCGCAACTGGGCGTTTCTCACAGGCACGAATAAGTCCACGAAGTACCTTTTCACGGCTAAATTCCTCTCGTGAACCTTCTTTTTTCACTACAACTAATGGGGTCTCTTCAATTTTTTCAAACGTTGTAAAACGGAAGCCACATGACTCACATTCACGACGTCTACGAATTTCTTTATTATCATCTACTGGCCTCGAATCCACAACACGCGTTCCGTTAAATTGGCAAGATGGACATCTCATATAATTACTCTCCTGGTTTACAACAATTTAATATTTCTATTATAACAAATTTCCTACATATAAGAAAAGTGCATTCACGTAGTGAGCTCATGATAAACCTAAAGCACCTAAAGTACAAGGAAAGTTTTAAAAAAAAGCACATTGAAACCAGTTAGATTTCAATGTGCTCAAAATGAATATATTATGCGTTTACCGTTTCTAATGCATTAGCCACTTTTTTCACTAGGTCAACCACGCGTGCAGAGTAACCCCACTCATTGTCATACCAAGCAAGTACTTTCACTTTACGGTTACCTAATACCATTGTGGAAAGCCCATCAACTGTTGATGAGTAAGTCGTTGTGTTGTAATCAGAAGATACTAGTGGTTCAACTGAGAAATTTAAAATGCCTTTCATTGGACCTTCTGTTGCAGCTTTTACGAATGCTGCATTAATAGCATCAACTGTTACATCTGTATTTAAATCTACTACAAGGTCAACTAAAGAAACATTTGGTGTTGGAACGCGAAGTGCCATACCATGAATTTTACCTTCTAACTCAGGTAGAACTAATTTTAATGCTTTGGCAGCGCCTGTAGATGTAGGAATAATTGATTGTGCACACCCACGTGCACGACGTAAATCTTTATGTGGATTATCTAAGTTCTTTTGATCGTTTGTATAAGCATGAACAGTTGTCATTAAACCATTTTCAATACCAAATGTATCATTTAATACTTTTGCTACTGGTGCTAAGCAGTTTGTTGTACAAGAAGCGTTTGAAATTACATCATGTTTAGCAATATCAAGTTTGTCATCATTCACACCTAAAACAATTGTTACATCTTCGTTTTTACCAGGTGCTGTTAAGATAACTTTTTTCGCGCCAGCTTCTAAGTGCATTGCTGCTTTGTCACGTTCATTAAATTTACCTGTAGCTTCGATAACGATATCAACACCCATTGTAGCCCAAGGTAATTTTAATGGATCACGTTCGCTAATAATTTGAACACGTTTGCCATTTACAACTAAAGCATCGCCTGCTGGTTCTACTGTACCTTCAAATGTTCCGTGATTTGTGTCATACTTAATCAAATGTGCTAACGTTTCTGCTGGATAGCTAGCGTTAATAGCAACAATATTTAAATTTTCTTGTACGATCGCTTGGCGGAAAACCATACGTCCGATACGTCCGAAACCATTAATAGCAATTGATACTGTCATTTAAAAATCCTCCTGTGAGTACATACTCAGATTAATTATATACTTTATGGTGATTAGTATAACACAATTTTAAAAAAGATGAACATTAAATAGTCATATTATAAAAGTTCTTATTTTCTGAAAAATTATCTTTTATTATGGCATTTGCCCATAAAAAAATGTGTAGCAAGATTTACTTGCTACACATTTTTAGCTTGAAACACTTTAAATTACACCCCAGAAAGCAAGAATTTTCTTTAATTGTTCCTCTGTATTTTCCAGATTCTCATTATTATAAATGACCGCATGAGCTCCCTTTTCTTTGACAGACATAGGCAACTGTGAGTGCATGCGTGCTAAGGCATCCTCTTTTGATAAATGATTGCGTTCCATTAAGCGTCGAAGCTGAACCTCTTCACTTACCGACACTACAATGATACGCTCTACAAAATGCTGAAGCTTACTTTCAAATAACAGGGGAATATCCATGACAACATGCTCATGGCCACCCTCTAAATAGGCATCACGTTGTCGTAGCATTTCCTTTCTAATGGCCGGATGCATAATATCATTTAAAATTTTGCGTTTGGCAGGCTCATGAAAAATAATATCTCCGAGCATTGTCCGATTTAAATTGCCATCCTCTAGTAAAATATCTTGGCCGAAGTTTTCTGCAATAAATGCCAGTGTCTCCGTTCCTGGCTCGACGACATCTCGCGCTACAATATCTGCATCAACAATCGGTAATCCTAGTTCGAGCATCATTTTTGCTACTGTACTTTTTCCGCTTGCAATACTTCCTGTAAGTCCGATAATCATTGTTAAATCCCCTTTAATGTTGACAATTTGGGCAAAAAACCGATGTTCGCCCACCAATCGTCATCTGACTTGTTGCCGTTTCACATGTTGGGCATATCTTTTTCCCATACATTTTCAAACGATTCTGCATGCTCCCAGCTTCCCCATTAATATTTCGATAATCAGAGATGGTTGAACCACCCGCTTCAATACTTTGACGCAAAACAGCAACGATCTCCTCAAATAGTGCTCGTTTACGCTTCTCACTTATACGGTTCATTTTTCGTGCAGGATGAATTTTTTGAGCAAACAGCGCCTCCGTTGCATAAATATTGCCACAGCCCGAAACGACTTGCCCATCCATAATCACTTCTTTTACGGCTTTATTCGCATATTTCGATAATGTTGATTTTGTTATAAAAAAATCACACGCTAATTCATCAAACGGCTCTGGCGCCATTTTTGTTAATGGTACATGATCTTCAATTTTTGTCAGAAATCGAAGTTCACCAAAGCGTCGTATATCTGAATAAATTAAGTAACCACCATCAGCCATCTTAAATGTAGCATGGATATGCTTTTGGAATTTTGCTTCATCGATGTCTTCTGGTGAATTCACAACAAACCATGCACCTGTCATTCCTAAGTGACTAACAAGTACATAAGGAACCTCATCTTTCAATAAGTGAAAGAAAATATATTTCGCACGTCGTTCAATTTTTGTAATCGTCATTTCAGACAACGTTAATTCAAATGCATCAGGCTCTGCTTGCTTAACAATACATTGTTTCCCCTCACTAAAAGAAAAGTGTACCCTTTCAGATAGCTTTACATGTTGAATTGTACGTCCTTCAACCTTTGGCTTCAATGCCTGGACGACACCTTCTACCTCTGGTAATTCAGGCATTTGAACCCCTCCTTATTTTGCTTCATACCATGTCGAACCATGGTTAAAATCTACTTTAAGAGGTACGGAAAGCTCGATTGCATTTTCCATTACCTCTGGCACAATTTTTTCTAGCAATGCAATCTCTTCCTTAGGTGCTTCAAAGATTAACTCATCATGCACTTGTAAAAGTAGCTTTGCCTGCATATTTTCCTTTTTTAGTCGAGCATCCATATCAATCATCGCTTTTTTAATAATATCCGCAGCACTTCCCTGAATTGGGGTATTCATCGCCGTACGCTCTGCAAAGCTTCTTAAATTAAAGTTTGAGCTCGTAATATCTGGTAAATAACGACGTCTATTTAAAATTGTTGTAACATAGCCATTGAACTTCGCATTTTGCACAATATCATCCATATACTGTTTAACACCTGGGAAACTAGCGAAATATTTCTCAATAAACGTTGCCGCTTCCTTACGGGTAATATCTAAATTTTGTGATAGACCATAGTCACTGATACCATAAACAATCCCAAAGTTAACAGCCTTCGCTGCACGACGCATATTACTATCAACTTCCTCTTCGGATACATGGAATACATCCATTGCTGTTCGTGTATGAACATCCATTCCTTCACGGAAGGCCTCTACAAGGTTTTTATCCTCCGACATATGTGCGAGTACACGTAATTCGATTTGAGAATAGTCCGCCGAAAACAGTATCCAATCCTCATTTGAAGGGACAAATGCTTGACGGATTTTACGTCCCTCCTCTAAACGGATAGGGATGTTTTGTAAATTTGGATCTGTTGAGCTTAGTCGTCCTGTAGCGGTTAAAGCTTGTTGGAAACGAGTATGCACCTTGCTATCCTTTTCATGGATTTCCTTTAGCAACCCTTCAATATAAGTAGACTGTAATTTACCAAGCTGACGATATAACAGAATATATTCAATAATGGCATGCTCGGATTTTAACTTCTCTAATACATCAGCAGCCGTTGAATAGCCCGTCTTCGTTTTTTTAATAACAGGTAAACCTAATTTATCGAATAAAATAACACCTAATTGTTTTGGTGAATTAATATTAAACGTTTCTCCTGCCACCGCATAAATTTCTTGTTCAAGCACAACAAGCTTTTCGTTAAGCTCTTGGCCCATTTTTTCGAGCGTAGCACGGTTAACGGTAATGCCTTCACTTTCCATCTCACCTAAAATGGCTGCCAGTGGCAATTCCAAGTCTTTATAAAGATCAAATTGTTCATTTTCCTTTAATAATGCTTCTAGCTTCGGCTGTAATGACCAGACAGCATAAGCTTTTCGGCTAACATGCTGTGCAAGCTTATCTATTTCAGGTATAGCACGTTTGGCTCCCTTGCCATAGACCGTTTCATCAGCTTGTACATCATAATACCCAAGCTCCCTTGCAAGAGTGGCAACATCATCCCCACTAAGTCCAGGATTATTAATATATGAAGCAAGCACTAAATCAAAGTCAACGCCAGCTAATTGAATACCTGCTCGTTTTAATGCTGCTTGAGATGCTTTGGAGTCAGACATATATTTTATTTTTGAGGAGTCCTCTAACCAGCGGCGAAGTATATCTGATTTTGCCACAATGTCAAAAGGAATGTATTGAGTCTTGGTCCCATCAGATAGGGCCATTCCAAGTAGCGCACAAGTGTGGTAATGTTCATTCTCTAGCTCAACATGCACAGCCATCACATCTTGTAAGTCTTCTTGTCGTACTTCTTGAATTTGTTCAAAATCAAAAGGTGCTTGCTCTTGCTCCTGCACAGTAAAATCACTTTTCTCGAGCAGTGATTTAAAGCCGAGCTCACGCCATACATTGATCAATTCTCCTTCATTCGGTCCATGGTACGCGAGATCAGTTAGTGAAATGGTAATTGGGGCATCTGTAAAAATCGTTGCCAGCTTCTTACTCATCTTAGCCTGCTCTTCATTCGCTACCAGCTTTTCTTTCATCTTAGAAGCTTTCAATGTATCCATCGCCTCGTAAAGTGCCTCAACGGAGCCATGCTCTTTTAATAGTTTGACAGCCGTCTTTTCACCAACACCTGGCACACCAGGAATATTATCTGAAGAATCCCCCATTAAGCCCTTCATATCAATAATTTGTAGGGGCGTTAAACCGTACTTTTCGGCAATAAAGGCTGGCGTGTTTCTCTCAATTTCCGTAATCCCTTTTTTCGTAATATAAACCGTTACTTGCTCTGTCGCAAGCTGTGTTAAATCGCGGTCTCCAGATACGATGATAACATCCATATCCTGTGATGAAGCCTCTTTTGCCAGCGTCCCAATAATATCATCCGCTTCATATAGATCTTGTTCATATTGTTTAATTCCATAAGCATCAATTAGCTTGCGTATATAAGGGAATTGCTCCGATAATTCTGGTGGCGTCTTTTGTCGTCCACCTTTATATTCTGTATAGGTTTCATGGCGGAAAGTTGTTTTTCCAGCATCAAAAGCCACTAACATTTGCGTTGGTTGCTCTTCCTCTAATATTCTTTGTAGCATCGTTGTAAAGCCGTACACAGCATTAGTATGAATTCCACTATCATTCGTCAACAATGGCAACGCAAAAAACGCGCGATATGCTAAACTATTACCGTCCAATAATAGTAATTTTTCCTTTGTCATAATATTATCCTCCTGCGTTGTCTTCTACTTCCTTCTACTTTATCATAACAATACATTTCAAGTAAAAAAAGCAGACAGGTCCTCCCTAAGGTTATCCGCTACTTTTGACTCGCTATCCGTCACTCTTCTGGTTTTATCCGCCACTTTGGGCTTGCTATCCGGCACTTTCTTTGTTTTATCCATTACTTTTAACATGCTATCCATCACTATTGCATTTCAACCTATAGCGAATGTGAACCTTTTATTGTGAAAATCCATAACAGCAGGTAATGAGGTTTCTCCTGTCACAGGATCAGTGTATATTATTGCCTCATTTAATGTAATTAGTAACTTGTTCGCCTCGATAGTATAGGATTCCTCGTATTCAACGCATAAAAACGTAAAAAAACTCCCATTCGCAGAGAAAGTCCCAGTGAATGAAAGTTCTATTATAGATATTACTGATTGGCTGTTCGATGAAAAATTTCTTCATATATAATCGTTAAGATAAAGGCATTCATAAAGGCAAATACTAAAAATAATGGCATTCCACCCAGTTGTGGCTGTGTTAACTCTTTACTAAATACCATTACAGCACTAATTTGAGCTAAAAAGAAAATGAAGCCAATACCGACTTGCCATATAGGACGCTTGACCTTACGTTTTTCATACCAAAACAACCTTTTAAACAGATTTCTTACATCATTTGCAATAATAATACTAACTAAAAAGATACTGACAAAAAATACAGGTATATGATAAACACTCTTTGTCATCCATGCAAAATCAGATAGGCGGAAGAACAGAGTCAATAACGATGCTATACTACAAGCAATTCCAACATTTTGGAGCCAAGTGCTAATTCGCAATTTCACAGCTATTACCCCCAACAGTTCTTTTTTAAACATTATCATTCTATCAAATTATAGGCAGTTGGGGAATAGAAATTTGTATGTTTCTATTATTTTCACAATATAACAAGTCAATTGTAGGGATATTTATAATTTTTATAATAACAAAAAGTCGCCTCCCTAATAGGGAAGACGACTTTGCTATCTATTATTTTAAATAACCAGATAAAATTTTTGCATAAGGTGATGATGCTGGCAAAATAATGACCGTATCCTCTCCAACCGTTTTCTTATAGGATTCTAACGTACGATATAAAGAGTAAAATTCAGGATCTTGAGAGAATGATTTGTTGTATATTTTTGCAGCTTCTGCTTCTCCCTCAGCTTGAATAATGGATGCCTCCTTATTCGCTGTAGCTAACATTTCCTGCACTTGTTGGTCCGTTTGGGCTTCGATACGTCGTTTATCTGCATCCCCTTCTGAAAGATATAATTGAGCCGTTGATTCACGCTCTGAAATCATGCGGGTAAATACAGACTGTTCATTTTCTGCTGGTAAGTCTGTACGACGAATACGTACATCCACTACTTCTACACCATACTTGTCATTTTGTAACAGTTCATTAACTCGCTCTGTTACACGATCGTTGATGCTTCCTCGTGAAGATTTTTCATCATTAATAATCTCATCGTATCGCAGTTGGCCAAGCTCTGTTCTTATGACGGAGTAAATAAACTCCTCCATTCGAGTCTCTGCCTTACTAAGTGTACCTGCATTGGATATTAGAGCTTTTGGATCTGTAATACGCCAAACAGCATAGTTATCGATGATAATTCTTTTTTTATCCTTTGTATTAATTTCTTCCTCTGAAATATTATAGGTCATCTGATTTTTTGGCAGTCGTGTAACACTTTGTATAAAAGGTATTTTTATTTTTAAGCCCGGATCTCGTTCAAATTTCACTACTTCTCCAAACTGGCGAACCACGGCATATTCAGATTCCTTTACAATATAAACATTCGCAAAAATAATGATAGCTGCAGCAAAAACAACTGTTAATGTGATGACAATAGACAGATATTTTTTAGGGTTGAGCGGGCCTTTTTTCTTCATTTTCACGACATTGTCTCCCGTATCACTGTCTGCTGGAGCCGCTTTTTTGCTTTTTCCTGATAAAAAATTGAGGAATTTGTCAAGGTCCTTATTTTTTTGGTCCATTAATTACTGCTCCCTTCCTTTTTATCTGATTGTGCCTGCTGAGGCTGTAATGGCTGTAGTGGTAAGTACTTCATCGTACTGCCATCATCATTCATAATGTATATTTGCGCCTTCGGTAAGACATTTTCAAGTGTTTCTAAAATTAATCGCTCTCGTGTAATTTGTTGATTTCCTTTATATTGCTCATACATCTTATTAAAGACAGCTACATCACCTTGAGCTTGCTCGATACGTGCTGTTTTTGCACCTTGTGCCTTGGAAATAATAGCATCTTTTTCGCCTTCAGCTTCACTTTTACGCTGATTCATATACTTTTGTGCTTCATTCGTTTTTGTATTCTTTGTTTCACGTGCATCCGTTACTGCTGTGAAAGCAGCACGCACTTCCTTGTTTGGTAATTCAACGTCTTGTAACTTCACGCCTAATACGCCAATACCAATATCATATTTTTCGATTAAGGACACTAGCAAATCACGTGTTTTTGCTTCAATTTCAGCCTTCCCATCTGTTAATGCTGCATCAATGGTAGAGCTACCAATAATTGAACGAATGGCGCTTGATGTGGCGCTATGTAAAATTTCTTCGGGGCTTTGTGCGTTAAATAAAAATTTACGAGGGTCGGTAATTTTCCATTGTACAACAAGATCAGTTAATACAATATATTCATCTCCTGTAATCATCTTTGTCTCAGCATCATAGGCTTCTAGCTCTCCTGCCTTATTTTGCTTATAGCCAAACTGTAAACTGAACGTTTCCTTCGATAAAATTTCAACTGATTGAACTGGCCAAGGTAATTTAAAATGAAGTCCTGGGTTTGTAACCATTTCATCGGCACGTCCAAATGTAATGACAACCGCTTGTTCTGATTCATCTACTGTGTACCAGGATGTAAATACGGTAATAAGTGCAATAACTCCAAAAATCCCAAGTCCAACCATCATTAGTGTCCTTTTCACACTCATGTCTGTTCCTCCCTTTTATTGATTACTATTGTTTACGGAAGAGTTTTATAAAAAGTTTCAAAATATAGTGAATTTAGCATAAAAAAATCCTGCTACCTTTTATGGTAACAGGATATTAATAACTAGATGTTCGAAGACTGGGAAAATGGTTGTGGTTAATACAATGCTCATTAAAGCAGCAACAATCATTGCTAAGCTGGCAAATGTACCCTCTAGTTCACCAAATTCAAATGCTCTAGATGTACCTGCCCCATGCGCGCCCATTCCTAACATTAAGCCTCTAGACGATGGGTTGTGGAATCGACATATTTTAATAACAATAGGTGCTAGTAGGCTTCCTAAAATGCCTGTCGTCATAACAAAGACAGCTGTTAAAGTAGGAGAGCCTCCAATCATATTTGAAATGTCCATTGCAATAGGTGTTGTCACTGATCGTGGCACTAAACTATGCACAAGCTCATTGTTTAACCCTACTACTAAGGCCATTATAAAAGATGAAATAATGGCGACTGTGGAGCCAACCGCAATACTTATAAAGATTTCGAAGGCATGTTTTTTTAATAAATTGACATTTTTATAGATAGGAACCGCAAAAGCAACCGTTGCTGGTCCTAGTAAATTCGTTAAAACACTAGCCCCTGCATTATAAGTTGTATACGGTATGCCTGTTACTAATAGTAAGATAATAATAACGATCGGCGTCACCAGCATAGGTGTCAGCCATTCCTTTTTATATTTCTTGTAGATTATTTTACAAATATAAAAAATAATAATTGTTCCAAGTAAGCTACTACCAGCTATCCATAAACTCATACTGCATCACCCTTCTTTCGACGCCCTAGCCATTGTGCCGTATAGCCCGTTACAAACATGACAATAATCGCACTTCCAACAATGACCAACACAACCTTCATGCCCTGCACACCGAATAATGCATCGTAATCGATGACACCAATGGCAGATGGAATGAAGAAAAGTAAGAGTTCACTTAGTAATAATGCTGCCCCTAGCTCAATCCATTCAAGCTTAATAATATGAAACTGTAAAAGTAAAAATAATAGAACGAGTCCTATTATGCTCCCTGGAATCGGCAAGTGAAGTAGGCGTGCAATACTATTTCCAATCAATAATAGGAAATAAAGAAAGCCGATTTGCACGATACTTTTGACGATTTTCATGGTCATCCTTCTCTCATTTTTTTCTCTGCTTTAACAGTCAGAAAAACACGATTCAAATGAAAAGAAGTTATGATTTCACTGACTGTTCAAGCTTTAGTTTGACAAACAATCTACTACAGATTGATGGTAAACTTTTATGCTACTATACTTTACACCTATTTATCCTCTCTGTAAAACAGAAAAAGAATCTAGTGCCTAATAATTAGACAATAGATTCTTCTGTGGTGAAAATAAAACAGTTATTAAAAAATCTGTCATCACCGAGTAAAATGGTGAGCGCGATTTTTTAGTTTATAGTCTTAACAATCATATAAGGGGGTTTCTAGTTATAAGTATAGTTCCCAAATATGAATGTAACATGTTGTTCATGTAAAGGATTTGTTAATTTTTCGGAATCATCACAATCATGGTTGTCCCTACGCCCACTTCACTTTCTACTTGAATACGTCCATGATGGGCTTCTACAAGATGCTTAACAATTGCTAAGCCTAAGCCTGTTCCACCTGAATTTCGGCTTCGTGCGCGATCAACACGATAAAAGCGCTCAAAGACTCGGGCTATTTCATGCTTTTCAATTCCGATTCCTTGATCTTCAATTTCAATAATACCATGTGTTTCATTTTCTTTTAAACGAATAGACACCGTTGTATTTTCTGGAGAATAGGTGATTGCATTGGTAATTAAATTCGTCACGATCTGAATAATACGATTGGCATCACCCATTACTTGTACGTCACGGTCAATATCCACTTGAAAGCTCATATTTTTTTCATCTAATCGTGGCGCTGTTAGCTCTGCTCCACGAATCAGCACATCCTGCAAGCCCATTGGCATAATGTTAACCGTGAACCCATGCTGTTCAATTTTAGAAAGCTCTAACAAATCCTGAATGAGCATTTGAAGACGATTACTCTCTTTATAAATAATTTCTAAGAAAGATATTAACATTTTTTCGTCTTTATAGGCTCCATCCAATAAGGTTTCAGAAAAGCCTTTAATAGAGGTAATAGGTGTTCGCAATTCATGGGATACATTGGCAACAAAATCTTTCCGAATTTGCTCTAAACGGACAAGCTCCGTTATATCATGCATAACAATAACAACGCCTAGCCATCGTCCATGGTCCCCAATAACAGGTGCTCCATATACTTCTTTATTATAGAGCTCCTGCTTTATCTCCATTTTAATTTGCTGTCGATAAGGCATCTCTGTAAGAAATACGTGATCGATAAACTGCTCTAATGATTTTGGTAAACCAATTGTCCGGAATACCTTTCCCTGAACTTCATCAATCTGCATCCCAAAACGTTCTAAAAATACGCGATTTACGATAGAAATATTGCCTTCACGCCCAATCATCATGAGAGAGCTACCCATATTTTCGATTAACGTTTTCAGCCTCTCTTCCTCTACTTCACGAACAGTCGTAATATCCTGTAGATTACGAGCCAAAATATTAATGGAATGACTTAATGGAATCATGCGTTCATATTCATTTTCCTGGGCACGTGCACGATAGTTCCCCTTTGCAAGTTCAAGAGCAGTTTCCGTAACATTATCGATTGGTGCTGTAAAATTCCGTATCATATAGCGACTGACAATTCCGATTAAAATCAGTGTAATCGTGAAGAGAATGGCCAATATGATATAGAGTCTGGCCCGCACAAAGGTCAAAGAATCTTCTAGATCTAAGCTCTGTGATGCAAATAATGCTTCTTGATCTTCCTCTGAAAGCTGGAGCTTACGTTCATCTATTACTTGAGTCATTGATGCTTGTTTATGAGTATTTGCATCCTCATTGTATTGCTTAATATAAACAGGAAAAAGCTGACCTATAACAATCATTAGGACAGCTAATATCGTTCCAAGTAAAAGCATGAATGTCAAAAATAAGCGGTTGCTCATTGATTTCATGACGTTTTCGGCTCCTCAAATTTATAGCCAAGCCCCCTGATTGTTTTAATAAACATTGGCTTACGGCTATTTTCTTCAATTTTATCGCGAAGGTGGCTAATATGAACATCCACAATTCGAGTATCGCCAGCAAAATCATATTTCCATACAGCACTTAATAGCTGATCACGTGTTAATACACGATTTTTATTTTCAAGTAAGTAAATGAGTAATTCAAATTCCTTTGGCGTAAACTCCAGTGCCTCATCTTGTAAAAAGACTTCAAAGCGTTCTGGAAATACACGCAATTGTCCAAACTCAAACATTTTCTCTTGAGGTTCATCTTTCTCATCTGATACAACATTTTGAGTAAAACGTCTTAACACTGCCTTAACGCGTGCTAATACTTCCCGTGGACTAAAGGGTTTAGTCATATAATCATCTGCACCTAATTCTAGACCAAGTACTTTATCAAATTCGTCATCTTTTGCTGTTAACATTATTATAGGCGTATTCATACGCTGCTGACGTATTTGTTTGCATACTTCCATACCATCTAGTTTAGGTAGCATCAAATCTAACAGAATTAAATTAGGCTGTATGTCAATTGCTTTTTCCAGACCTTCTTGTCCATCTGCAGCTGTTTCCACTAGATAGCCAGCCTGTTCTAAATTATATTTCAATAATGTTGCGATTGAAAATTCATCTTCAATAACTAATATCGTTTTCGTCATAATATAATGCCTCCGTTAGTGATTTGAAACCCCCATTTCAAACCTCAAGACGTCTATAATGCAAGTGGTGGTGTCACCAACAAGATACCTTCAATCACAAGCTGCTTCTGCTCATTATAAGAGTGTACAGACACAGTAATCGTATTTTCGTATTTATTGACTGCTGTTACCTCTAAAAGCGTATCAAACAATTCATAATGATAGAGAGGCCCTAAATATTTTAAATGTTGCTCAATAATTCGTGCACCTGGTCCTGGAATATACTTTGACACAGCTGACGTAATAATACCATTTAACATGATGGTCGGGACAATCGGTTTTTCAAAAGGTGTCATCGCCGCATAATCATGTTGAATATAAAGTGGATTACTATCGTTCGTGAGCCCTAAATACAGCAACAGATCTCTATCCTCAATCTTTTCAGTTATATGGATCTTTTCGCCAACTGTAATTTCATCGATTGTCAGACCAAGTTTACTATTTTTTTGAAGCAAAGATACGCCAACCCCTTTTCTATCATACTACATTCATAGTATCAATTTTATGCCAAAAGTACAACGAAAAGCCGAAGTACCTTAACCCTACCACCACTTAGGCACAAAAAAACGAGCAGGAGTTACCTACTCGTTTTCTTAATTCAGACTCATGTACTGATATTGAAACTTCAGATATAGAGACATTGCTTATATATTTTTTCGATAGCTGAAAGAGAGAGATCGACATGCTGCCCTAAAGACTCTGCCGGAAAGCACCTTGAGTCGGACATCATTAATCTACACTAAAATTTTCATTACGTTGCGTACTGCATCTGCCGATTGGTCTAAAGCTGCTTTTTCTTTGCCTGTTAACTCAAGCTCAAAGATTTTTTCAATACCATTTTCGCCAAGTAATGTAGGAACGCCAAGATATAAATCGCTATAGCCATATTCACCTTCTAAATAAGCAATAGATGGTAGAATACGCTTTTGATCTTTAATAATAGCCTCAGCCATTTCAATCAATGCTGCAGCAGGTGCATAGTAGGCTGAACCGTTTCCAAGTAAGTTAACAATTTCAGCACCTCCATTACGAGTGCGATCTACGATTGCTTCTAGACGTTCAGCAGGGATTAATGTTTCTAATGGAATACCACCTGCAAAAGAATAACGTGTTAAAGGCACCATCGTATCTCCATGACCACCTAATACAAAACCAGTAATGTCTTTTACTGAGATATTCAGCTCTTCTGCAACAAATGCACAGAAGCGCGCCGTATCAAGAACACCAGATTGACCGATAACACGATTTTTTGGGAAACCAGTTTCCTTATAAACTGTGTAGGTCATGGCATCAACTGGATTCGTAAGGACGATAATTGTGGCATTTGGTGAATGTGCGGCAATCTCTTTGGACACTGTTTTCATGACGCCTTGGTTGATTTGTACAAGATCATCACGACTCATACCTGGTTTACGGGCTACCCCAGCTGTAATAATGACTACGTCAGAATTAGCTGTATCCGCATAATCTGATGTACCTTTTACATAAGCATCAAAGCCTTGTATTGGCGCTGCTTCCCACATATCTAGAGCTTTTCCCTTTGTAGGATTTTCTGCTTGTGGGATATCTACTAATACAACGTCACCAAGTTCTTTCTGAGCTGCTAAAAAAGCTGCGGTAGCACCTGTAAATCCTCCACCGATTACTGATAATTTTTTTCGTTTCAGAGACATTTGAATACGCTCCTTTAAAATGGGGTTATATATTTTAAAAGAGGGAGGAGAAATACATCTCACTCCCTCGATTAAACAAGTTCATCGTAAATATTTTATTTAACGAAAATTCACTTTTACCCTAATTATATCGGCATTTAAAATGCATACTTTTACGTAAAAATTTCTATATCAGAATAGAAAATTATAAGTTTTTGATTAACTCATTAGCGAATTCTGAACATTTCACTTCTGTAGCGCCGTCCATTAAACGAGCGAAGTCATAAGTTACAACTTTAGAAGAAATTGTATTCTCAACAGATTTAGTGATCATGTCAGCAGCTTCTTGCCATCCTAAGTGTTCAAGCATTAATACACCTGAAAGTAATACTGAAGATGGGTTTACTTTATCTAAACCAGCATATTTTGGAGCTGTACCATGAGTAGCTTCGAAGATCGCATGTCCAGTAACATAGTTAATGTTAGCTCCTGGAGCGATACCGATACCACCAACTTGTGCAGCAAGTGCATCAGAAATATAGTCACCATTTAAGTTCATTGTAGCTACTACATCGAACTCAGTTGGACGAGTTAAGATTTGTTGTAAGAAGATATCAGCGATAGAATCTTTTACTAAGATTTTGCCAGCTGCTAAAGCATCAGATTGAGCTTTGTTTGCTGCTTCTTCACCTTGTTCAGCTTTGATTGCATCGTATTGGTTCCAAGTGAAAGTTTGATCAGCAAATTCTTTTTCTGCTAATTCATAACCCCATTTTTTGAATCCACCTTCAGTGAATTTCATGATGTTACCTTTATGAACTAAAGTAACAGATGGGCGTTTATGTTTAATTGCGTATTCGATAGCAGAACGTACTAAACGCTCAGTACCTTCTTTAGATACAGGTTTAACACCGATACCAGAAGTTTCTGGGAAGCGGATTTGATTTACACCAAATTCAGATTGTAGGAAGTTGATGATTTTTTGAGCTTGTTCTGAACCAGATTCGAATTCAATACCAGCGTAGATGTCTTCTGTGTTCTCACGGAAGATAACCATATCAACGTCTTCTGGGCGTTTAACTGGAGAAGGCACTCCATCAAAGTGACGTACTGGGCGTAAGCATACATATAAGTCAAGTTGTTGACGTAATGCTACGTTAAGAGAGCGGATACCACCACCGATTGGTGTAGTAAGAGGACCTTTGATTGCAATTAAGTATTCATTAATTTTGTCTAAAGTTTCTTGTGGTAACCATTCACCAGTTTGGTTAAATGCTTTCTCACCAGCTAAAACTTCTAACCATTCAATTTTCTTTTCACCGTTATAAGCTTTTTCTACTGCTGCGTCGATTACGCGTGATGCTGCTGCCCAGATATCTGGACCAATTCCATCACCTTCGATGAAAGGAATTACTGGATTATTTGGTACATTAAGTACGCCATTTTCAACTACAATTTTGTTTGACATTCTGTTGCCTCCTAAATTCATAATCATAGGACTGTGTTAGTGATAACACAGTCCCAAACATTCTAGCATATTTTCCAAATTAGCGCTCGCTGATTGGAACATATTTTTGCATGCCTGGTCCAACATACTCAGCACGTGGACGGATTAGGCGGTTATTTGCATATTGCTCAAGGATGTGTGCCACCCAACCTGAAGTACGTGATACTGCGAAAATTGGTGTGAACAGGTCATGATCAATACCTAAAGAATCATACACTGACGCAGAGAAGAAATCTACGTTAGCTGGTAATTTCTTTTGTTCAACGATCATGTCATGGATTTTAACTGACATCTCATAAAGCTCTGGTTTACCAGTTAGTTCAGTTAATTTTTTAGACATTACGCGTAAATGTGGTGCACGAGGGTCGCCTTTGCGATATACGCGGTGACCGAAGCCCATGATTTTTTCTTTGTTGTCTAATTTATTTTGAATGTAAGATTCAACATTTTCAAGTGAGCCAATTTCAGTTAACATCTTCATAACTTGCTCATTTGCTCCACCATGAAGTGGCCCTTTTAAAGCTCCGATTGCTGCAGTTACACCAGAATAAACGTCTGATAATGTAGCTACACATACACGTGCAGTGAATGTAGATGCATTTAACTCATGGTCAGCATGCAATACTAGTGCTTTGTCGAATGCTTCAATTTCAATATCTGCTGGCTCTTCGCCTTTAAGCATGTATAAGAAGTTTGCCGCATATCCTAGTTCAGGTTTTGGTGAAACTGGTTCTAAACCTTTACGAACACGTGCAAATGCAGTTACTACTGTAGCAATTTTAGCTTGAAGACGAATTGCTTTACGGTAGTTTGCTTCTGGGTCCATAACATCCGCTTCTTCATCGAATACACCAAGTAGAGATACTGCAGTACGTAGTGCAGCCATTGGATGTACAGTTGAAAGTGGGTATGTTTTGAATTGGTCGACAATCGCTTGCGGAATTGACATATTGTCTGCCAATTGTTGTTTTAACTCAGCTAGCTCGTCCGCTTTTGGTAAACGAGTATGCCATAACAAGTAAATTACCTCTTCAAATGACGCATTTTGTGCTAAATCATCAATGTTGTAACCAACATATGTAAGTGTGTCATCGATAATTGAACTGATTTTAGATTCGGCTGCTACGATACCTTCTAATCCTTTAGTTGCTGACATAAATTATCGCTCCCTCATATTTATATTTTGTTGTAAATGCGTTTTTTTCTTGCATTTACGGTTTTTGCTCATATGAACCATTAAGTAAATCGCTTACATTGCTATTATAATCATTTTTGACAGCTTTGTGAATGAAAATCCTTCAAATAAAGAAAAAGACGTCCGAACGACTATATATTCGCCCTAAAGAGATTTTATTGTATTTTTTGACATTATGATTTGAGGTGAATTTGTTAAAATGAGGAATTTAAAGTATTTTTCATACGAAAGAACCACAAGTATTTTACTTTTTATTTTTTATTTAGTCATACTTTGGTTTGTATTACCAGTATCACTTGCGATTTTTTTGTCATTTTCGACGTACCCTGTCATAAATTTCTTGCATAAATATTGCAGGATCGCCTATTGGATAGCAGCAATAATTGTGGAGGTATTGATTTTAACTTGTATTTTTTTGCTTGTCGTCATATCCATCAATAGTGTGATTGTCATCTTTCCGGAGATTCGTAATACATTACAAAACTTCCCACTTTTCAGTGAATATGAATCGATGTTTATACAAGTTTTGAAGGAGAAATCACTTTCTATTTTTGATTCGATCATCATATATACAGCTGATCTTTTCCAATTATTAATGAAACATGTCATTGAGGTATTCATTTTCTTGGTAGCTTATTATTTCGCTCTCCTAGAAACGCGTAAATCTCGCTATTGGTTTTTTCAATATGTGCCAAAGAAATATCGTCAAGAGTGGCAATCACATTTCGCGAAAATCATGCAACTTTTTCATTATTTTTTATATGTGGAATTTCAATTATTTACAATAACCTTACTTATTCTTTGTGGAGGCTTTATGATCCTTCAATTTGAACAAGCTATTATTAAAGCTTTTATTGTAGCCTTCGCAGATGTTCTGCCATTTTTCGGTATCGGTGTATTTCTTGTGCCGATGAGTATTTATTTTTATTTCAATGGAAATACATTTTTATGTGTAGCCATTTTACTGTTGTATTTATTTGTACAATTAACAAGGCAGCTAGCTGACTCAATGCTTTGGTCCAACACGCTTCAATTACGTACATTCCATACATTTTTCATCAGCGCCGCCTCTATTCTATTATTTGGCTTTTATGGAATATTACTTAGCCCAATCTTTTTATTTTTAGCGGTTAAGCTAAAAGAAAACTCTATCTTTGAACGATAATAAATTGACCTTTTTTCATTTTTTTACGCATCCAATAATAGACACCAGGTTGGAACATTTTTCGTGAAAAAGGCAGAAGCAGTAGTAAGCCAATAAGATCTGTCATAAATCCTGGTAATGCTAAAAGTAGTCCACCACTAAAAGTTAATAATGTATCAACCAACGCAGATCCCGGAGCCTCTCCACGTGCTAATGTATTTTTTACATTTTGGATAGAATTCATACCTTTATTTTTCATTACATAAACCCCAAGTACACTAGTGGCAATAATGAGTAATAATGTACTTAAAACACCAATGTTTTGTCCAATAACTATTAATAACGCCAATTCGGCTAATGCGTAGACAATGAAACCAAGAAAAATTTTTCGCATATTTTTCTCCTTTCTACTTGAAAAGGTATACCTTTTATACGTTATTATAGCCCATTTAGTTTCATAAAAAAATGAATGCCTCCCATCAAATAATACCAAATCACTTATCTTTCTTGATGGAGATATAAAAAGTAGCTTTCCATATAGCACGAAATATAGTTAATTTGTACAACCCTTATTAAAAAAGCTCTAGTACAACAAATCGCACTAGAGCTTTTTGTTTATAATTAAAGAACGCTCGCATGTCCTTTATAGATAACGCCTGTTTCAGCGTCCATCGTAATTTCTTGACCGTGGCGTAATAATGTTGTTGCTTCTTTTACGCCTACAATTACTGGAATACCAAGACTTAGTCCAACTACTGCAGCATGACTAGTTAGTCCACCTTCTTCAGTAATTAGCCCAATGCAATTTTCTATTGCTGGCATCATTTCACGGTCTGAACCAACTGTTACAAGGATACTTCCTTCCGTATCATAAGCAAGTGCCTCAGCCGCATTTTTAGCAATAACCGTTTTACCTACAACCGATGCCTTGCCAATCCCTTGCCCACGAGCAAGTAAATCGCCAATAATGTGTACTTTCATTAGGTTTGTAGTACCCGCTTCACCAACTGGCACACCTGCTGTAATTACAACAGCATCACCATGTGTGACAAAACCGTGTTTCAAGCTTTCATCTACAGCTAATTCTAAAATCTCATCTGTTGTTGTAACACGTTGGCAAACAATTGGATGTACACCCCACACTAATGTTAATGTTTGAGCCGTATTTGTTGAGCCTGTTACTGCAACAATTGGTACACCAGGTCGATATTTGGCAATCATTCTAGCTGTATTTCCACTTTCTGTTGGGGCTAATACGGCTTTAACACCTAAATTAATGGATGTATAAGCGACTGCTTGTGAAATAGCTTCCGTCATATTAGCTTCTTTTTCACGACTACGTGTAGAAACAATCGATTTATAATCTAATGAATTTTCAGTACGTTGAGCAATTTTATTCATTGTTTGTACTGACTCCACTGGATATAGACCCGCAGCAGTTTCTCCTGATAACATGATCGCATCTGTACCATCGATGATGGCGTTCGCTACATCACTTGCTTCTGCACGTGTTGGACGTGGGTTACGTTGCATAGAATCCAACATTTGAGTAGCCGTAATAACCGGTTTCCCTACTTGATTACATTTTAGAATTAATTTCTTTTGTACAAGAGGTACTTCTTCTGCTGGAATTTCAACACCGAGATCTCCACGTGCTACCATCAATCCATCGGACACAAGGATAATCTCATCGATATTATCGACACCCTCTTGGTTTTCAATTTTCGGGATGATTTGGATATGCCCACCACCATTTTGCTCAAGCAACTCACGAATTTCAAGCACATCTTTTGCTCGACGAACGAATGAGGCAGCAATGAAATCAACACCTTGTTCAATACCAAATAAAATATCCTGTGCATCCTTTTCAGTAATACCTGGAAGTTGTACAGAAACACCTGGTACGTTGACACCTTTTTTATTTTTCAATACGCCAGCATTTTCTACAATCGTATGAATTAAACCTTTTTCAACATCTGTAGCTAATACACGTAATTGGATTAAACCATCATCAAGTAAAATAATTGAGTTTTGTTCAACATCTTCTACTAGCTGCTCATAAGTGACAGAAAAGCTTGTCTCCGTACCTTCCACTTCCGTCATTGAAATATCAATCACTTGGCCAGCCGATAAATGAAGCTCACCATTTTTCATGTTATGCGTACGAATTTCAGGACCTTTCGTGTCTAATAAAATTCCTACTGGTTTATTTAACTTTTGTGCCACTTCACGAATTAAATGAATTCGTCCCGCATGCTCTTCATGAGAGCCATGTGAAAAATTCAAGCGGGCTACATTCATACCTGCTTCAATTAATTTTTCTAATGTTTCTGGTGACTCACTTGCAGGTCCAATTGTACATACGATTTTTGTTTTTCTCATTTTTGCCCACTCCGTTTATAACAAATTATATTGATAGTTCTTTCATAAGTGTGTATAGACTTACATCTGCCTCATGATTTTTTTCAAAAGCCTCCGGCATATCATAATCGATAACCTGATGATTGCGAATACCTACCGCTCGACCATACTTGCCTTCCATTAGTAACTCCACTGCATATGCGCCAAACTGACTTGCCAATACGCGATCACGTGCAGTTGGGGAACCACCACGCTGAATATGACCTAATACAGAAACGCGTGTTTCTTTACCAGTCTTTTCTTTTATCAACTTAGCCAGTTCATTTCCAGACATAACGCCTTCTGCCACAATAATGATACTATGCTTCTTTCCACGTGCTGCACCACGATCTAAGCGTGCCACAATGTCATCTAAATCATAATCCTCTTCTGGAATTAAGACTGTTTCCGCTCCGGCAGCAAGTCCTGCCCATAAAGCAATATCTCCTGCATCACGACCCATAACCTCAACTATGAAAGAATTTTCATGAGAAGTAGCTGTGTCACGAATTTTATCGATGGATTCTACTACTGTATTGAGTGCCGTATCAAAGCCTATCGTATATTCTGTTCCTGGAACATCATTATCGATAGTGCCTGGTACACCTACAGCAGGGAAGCCTTTTTTCACTAAATCCATAGCCCCTCTATAAGAACCATCACCACCAATGACAACAAGTCCTTCAATTCCGGCAGCTCGTAAATTTTCAATGCCTTGTAGTTGCACGGCATCTTCCTTAAATTCTGGACATCTCGCAGAATTTAAATGGGTACCACCACGCTGAATAATACCACCAACCGAACCTAGATCAAGTTCTTCTAAATAACCTTTTACTAAGCCCTCATAACCATGTTTAATTCCGACAACATCAATTCCATGGAATGCTGCCTTACGAACAACCGCTCGAATAGCCGCGTTCATCCCAGGCGCATCTCCACCACTAGTTAATACAGCAATTTTTTTCATTGTCGAACCTCCTGCAGTTACTATTATTATTCACATTAACATGAAAAAACAAACTATGTAAGGGTTCTGAGGATACAAAAACATAACTTTTACATAAAAAATGAAAAGAATGCGCTTTCACACACTCTTTCCATCCAAAAACATCCTAAATCTAACAAATTTTCAAGAAGTCTGACGTTCAGATTGCGTAACTAGCTTCTTTAATTTTAATAGCTTTTTAATATGTTAAGAAACAAATTTTGTCTCTTAACGAGCAAATTCATATCTCCATATTTTTGATGCTATCAGAAGATAGCCTTCCAAAAATGTGTTTTATACTTCTGTATATTGTCCAATTTTTTTGAACTTCTCATAACGATCGTCAATTAATTGTTCTCCATTTAGAGAATTTAATGCATGAAGTGTAGTGCTGATGCATTCTTTAATATAAAGTGCCTGTTTTGCTACATTGCGATGGGCACCACCAATAATCTCAGGGACGATACCATCTATAACACCAAGCTCTTTTAAATCTGGTGCTGTTATACGCATTGCTTCAGCTGCTTGCTTAGCAAGGCTACCATCACGCCATAAAATCGACGCCGCTCCTTCTGGAGAAATAACCGAATAGGTTGAGTTTTCTAGCATAAAGACACGATTTGCAACACCTAATGCTAGTGCACCACCACTTCCTCCTTCTCCAATCACAATACTGATGACTGGTACTGTTAAGCCTGCCATTTCAACAAGGTTTCTAGCGATTGCTTCACTTTGCCCACGTTCTTCAGCAGCTTTACCAGGATAAGCACCTTTTGTATCAATAAAACAAATTATTGGTCGATTAAATTTTTCTGCTTGCTTCATCAAACGTAGGGCTTTACGATAACCTTCTGGGTGAGGCATACCAAAATTACGTCGTATGTTTTCTTTTGTTGATTTACCACGTTGGTGTCCGATTATTGTTACAGGTTGCCCTTCAAAAATACCAATTCCACCAAGGATTGCAGCATCATCACCAAAAGTACGATCTCCATGCAATTCAATGAAATTCTCACATATCGCTTCAATATATTGTAAAGTGGTAGGTCTTTCTGGATGTCTTGCTACCTGCACACGATCCCACGGCTTCATATTCGCATAAATAGATTGCTCTAATTGTGATAACCGTGTCTCTAGTTTCTCGATTTCACCCGTCATATCGACATCAGCTTCAGTAGCTATTGTTTTTAATTCATCAATTTTTTCTCGTAATTGGATAACTGGTTCTTCAAACGCTAAATTTTTAGACATGTTGCACGCCGCCTTTCGTATGCATTTTTACAAGTAAAGAAACTTGTTTACGTAAATCTTTGCGAGGGAAAATGGCATCAAGTTGGCCATGCTCTAATAAAAATTCTGCTGTTTGGAAATCATTTGGTAGTTTTTCTCTTACAGTTTCTTCAATAACGCGTCGGCCTGCAAAGCCAATTAATGCTTGTGGTTCTGCAATATTTATATCACCTACAGAGGCAAAGCTTGCTGAAACCCCACCAGTTGTAGGATGCGTTAAAATGGAAATAAACAACAAACCTTGATCGCTATGACGCTTTAAGGCAACACTTGTTTTTGCCATTTGCATTAAAGATAGTACACCTTCTTGCATACGCGCACCGCCACTAGCCGTAAAGATAATAAATGGCACACCTAATTCAGTTGCTTTCTCTACTGCGCGAGTAATTTTTTCGCCCACAACTGAACCCATGGACCCCATACGGAAGTGAGAATCCATAATGGCAACAACAATTTCTTCTCCATCTAATGTACCAACGCCTGTTAGTACAGCTTCATTCAAGCCTGTTTTTTCTTGGTCAGCTGAAATTTTCTCTACATATGCTGGGAAATTCAATGGATTGCTTGTTTGTAAATGATCGTCCATCGAAACGAATGAACCTTCATCCAAGAAATAGTCCACACGTTCTTGTGCAGTCATTTTGAAATGATGACTACATTTTGAACACACTTTATCATTCTTTTCTAGTTCTTTCGTTAATTGAATATGGCGGCATTCAGGACATTTTGTCATTAATCCTTCTGGAAATGCCTTTTCCTGTCCATCCTCTTTCTTTTTTCGATTACCACTAAATAAGCTACGTATTGCCATGTTTGACTCCCCCTTTGTTGTTGTCTAAGTGCTTTGTACAGTACTCATCCACTGCTCATAAGCTTTTAGTGCTTCTTTTTCGTACCCTAGCTGCATCGATTTCAACATAGTTTGAATGATTATTTTTTCATCTTCTGTTGAGTTTCGATTTAAACGGTCGCCATCATAAGCTGCCAATTGAAACCAGATTTTTAATGATAAACGATTACCTGTTGTGATTAAAAGTTCTCGCAATATATCACGACAATTAACCATACCTTCTAATTCTAGTTTCACAAAAAAACTATCCCACACAGGTAGTGTGCGAAGAATCTCTGTACAACTTATTACGCGAATAGCTTCCTTTTCATGAATTTGTCGCGTAAATTCGACATCTTTTTTTGATTTTTCATCTTCTAATATAAACATCGACAGGATTTCTACAAGCTGATGCTTATGTGTGGAAGCAAGAAAAGTACCACCACCATGTCTCGTTTCTATAAGACCTAGCAATTCTAGACTTCGCAATGCCTCTCTGACAGAGGATCGCCCGACACCTAGACGCTCAGATAAGACTCGTTCGGAGGGAAGCTTTTCACCTGCTTGAATTTTTTCCAATTTAATGAGTTGACGTAGTTGTTGGACGATTTCTAAAAACACTTTTTTTTGTTCGGTTTTTTTATCCATACGACTAACTCCCCTTATCAAAAAAAGTGGTCAGACCACTTTTTAACGTTGACTCTAGCTTACAAAATAACTGCACAAAAGTAAAGAAAAAACTGCATAAAATTTAATGCAGTTTCTAAATTTCCGTTTCATTTTATATCTTTTTCGTCGCTTGCGCATGTTTTACTTTAATTTGTGGTTTTCCAAAACGTCTTTCTATAGTTCCTTCTATAAACAGAATTTCATCTTCTATTAACAAGTCTTGAATGAATTGGAAAACTTGTGGGAATAACGTGGCGGAAACAGCTCCATGCTCATCCTGTAACTGGACAAAGGCCATCTGCTCTCCTTTTTTAGTACGAATTTTTTTCACTTCTTCAACGACACCAATCATTTTCACATACGTACCATCTCGCATCTGCTTTAACTCACGACAAGTACTATTCACATCAGCCCAATGTAGTCTTTCTTGCGTAACGGGATGGGCAGAAATGTAAAAACCTAAACTTTCCTTCTCATGCATCAATTTTTCCTTTTGTGGCATATCATCCACCTGCATATATTTTGGCTTCCCAAAGCTAAATTCTGTAGCAGTTGATATATCGATATCCTCAGTTGGTCGTAGGAGTTCAGCGTGTTTTAAAGCAGCGTCTATTGTCATGATCAGTACTGCACGGTCTTTCTCTAAATAATCTAGGGCTCCAGCATAAATTAATGCTTCTATTACTTTTGGTTTAAAATGCTGTGCACTTAATGCCACAGCTAAATCAAAAAGATTATGCAATGCCAGAGGGTTTGTTTGGCGCAATGTATGGATATTCTCTATAAAAGTATGAGGGACACCTTTAATTCCTGATAAGCTATAACGTATTCCCTCTTGCTCGACAGTAAAATACTTTGTACTGTCCTTTAATGAAGGTGGATAAAACGGGATACCTTTGTCCTTGGCCTCTTGCACTAGCTGTTGAATTTTATCTATATTTCCCGTCGCATTAGATAATAATGCCGCGTAAAAGCTTTGAGGGAAATGAGCCTTTAAATAAGCCATATGATAGGAAATAACACTATAGGCTACAGCATGACTTTTAGGGAATCCGTAATCGGCAAAGCGGACAATTAATTCGTACACCTCTGTCGCCACCTGTTGATCATAGCCTTGTTTTAATGCCCCTTGCACAAAGGAAACCTGTTGCTCCTCTAGCACTTGGCGATTTTTCTTACTAACTGCACGGCGAAGTAAATCTGCTTGTCCCATTGAGAATCCTGCAAGCACAGAGGCAATCTTGATAATCTGCTCTTGATAGACAATAACACCAAAAGTCTCTTGTAAAATGGGCTCTAGCACAGGGTGAGGCATAATAACCATTTCTTTGCCGGCTTTTCGTCTAGCATAGACAGGTATAAATTCCATTGGACCTGGACGATAAAGTGCGTTTACGGCAGCAATATCTAAAAAGTGTGTAGGATGAATGTCTCGTAATGCTTGTTTCATACCTTCTGATTCTAATTGGAAAATACCTGACGTATCACCTTTTTGCAATAATTGAAAAGTCTTTTCATCATGCATAGGAATTCGTTCAAAATCAATCCACGGTCCACCGGCTTTATAAATGGACCAACGCATTTGCTCTAAAATAGTAAGATTACGTAAACCTAAAAAATCCATTTTGACGAGACCACGTGCCTCGATATCCCCCATCGGCCATTGTGTGCAATAGATGCCTTCATGTCCATCCTCTATAGGGACTGTATTTACTAATGGGGATGGTGTAATAACAACGCCTGCCGCATGGGTAGAGGAATTTCTCGGTAGCCCCTCTAGTTTTAGCGCTACTTCAAACCATCGCTGATGTCGTTCATTCTCAGAGAGCCAGCCCTGTAAATCATAGGATTCTTCTAAAGCCTTTTGTAATGTAATACCTGGTTTATTCGGTATCATTTTCGAAATTTTTTCCAATGTCTCTGCGTCGAAACTAAATACTCTCGCGACATCTCGAGCAACTGCTTTGGCAGACAATGTACCGAATGTAATGATTTGCGCCACATTGGCTTTACCATACTTTTGTGCAACGTATTGGATTACTTGATGTCGTTTACTATCGACAAAATCAATATCTATATCAGGTAAAGATATCCGTTCAGGATTTAAAAATCGTTCAAATAATAAACCATAGGCAAGGGGGTCTACTTGCGTAATAGCTAAACTATAGGCAACTAGTGACCCAGCGGAAGAACCACGACCAGGTCCAGTCAAAATGCGATTGTCTTTCGCAAAGCGCATAAAATCAGCTACTACTAAAAAATAATCAGCGAAGCCCATTGAACATATTATTTCAAGCTCATATTGTAATCGTTCTCGGTAACCATTCGGAATATCCATCTGGTTGAACCGCCCCTCTAATCCGGCAAATGCTTCTTTAACAAGTAAGCTCTCAGCTGTATCGCCAATTGGCACAGGAAATTTAGGCATTTGTACAGACATTTCTGGGATAATAGCGTGACAGTTAGCAAGCATTTGTCCACAAGACTCAAGCCACTCTGGTCGATCAGCAAACCAACTTTGCCACTCCTCTGCTGTAGGTGCAAAATAACCTTGTAAATTAGCTGTTAGCATCGTATCGCCAAGCTTGTCTCCTGTATCGATAGCTCTTGCTACTTCATATGCAAAATGATCATCAGGACGTAAAAAATAACAGCTTTGAACGGCTACAAGTGGAATCGTCTGCCCTTCACACCACCCTACAAGGTCTTTCTCATTAGCTTGCGCTACCCCTCCAGGTCTGGTAATTCCCATATAAAAATGATGCTGAAAGAGTTGGGCTAAGGCAGTAACTAATGCTTGCCAATCTTCTACCTCACCTATATCATCTGAAGAAAGTAATGCCAAGCAGCCTGCTGCATAGCCCTCTAGCCATTTCCAAGGCAGCACTTCATCTTCCCTAATTGAAACTGCACTACTTATTTTCAATAAATGCTGATAGCCATCCTGAGACTGTGCATACAGCACAAGAGGAAACGTTTTGTCATGCCATTGCACATTTATAGAAAGACCAATGACAGCATGTATATTTGCTTGCTGCATGGCTTTACAAAAAGGCAAAAGCCCGTACAATTTCGTATTTACGATTGCACAGGCTTGTGTCTTTTGTTCTTGTAAAAAAGGAATCAATTGCTCAAGCCGAATTGTGCTTTTCAATAAATCCGCGCTCGTATGCATCTTTGTGTATACGTGTGTCAAATGAATCCCTTCCTTTTCTTTTTAATGATACGCTTTACAAATCTCTTGTAATCTTTCGATGACGCCTTCTGCCTCTTTCCATGAATAAGCAGTAGCTCCAGAAGCGAGCGGATGTCCACCACCATTAAACTCTTTTGCTAATGTATTAATAATAGGACCCTTCGAACGTAAACGCACACGAATTTGATCCTCTTCTTCAATAAATACAACCCACGAACAGATCCCTTTAACACTTCCTAGGCATCCTACCAGCAACGACGCCTCTGATGGTACAATATCATGTTCTGCTAATAATTCTTTTGTTAGTTTTACATGGGCTGCTCCATACTCATCCATTGTAAAGTTCTGATAAATATAGCCCTGTAAATTGAGCAGTTTTTGCTCCATTTCATACATACCATCAAAAATTTGATTTCGATCAAAATCATATGTAATCAGGTCTGCGGCTACTTTAAATGTCTTAGCAGTAGTACTTGGGAATTGGAATCTACCTGTATCCCCTACAATCCCTGCAAATAATAATCGTGCAGCAGTATCTGACAGTTGCCAGTTCGCTACTTCCTTACCTTCCTCATACAGCTCGTAAATCATTTCACTGCAAGAACTTGCTGTCGTATCCACCCATAAAAGATCACCATAGGCATCATCATTTGGATGATGATCAATTTTAATCATCTTTTTTCCCTTTGTATAGCGTTGATCGTCAACACGTTCTGTATTAGCTGTGTCAGTCACAATGACTAAAGCATGTTCATAAACGTCATCCGCTACTTGATCAGGCTGTGCCATAAATGTTAAAGAAGCATCATGGTCACCTACAGCAAAAACCTTTTTCTCCGGATAATTTGCTAAAATCAATTCTTTTAACCCAAGTTGTGAGCCATATGCATCTGGATCTGGTCGTACATGACGATGAATAATGATTGTTTCATAGGCAGCAATTGTGTCGATGATTTGTCTTTTCACAATAAATTCCTCCAAAATGATAGTAAGAACCGTTAGCATTTTTTCAAAATTATCGTTACAATAATGTCTAGTTATGCTAGGAGGTTTACTATGCTCAATTTAATATTTGTGTTTGCGATAATTATATCTTTTGTCTTTTATTTTTATTTTAAAACAAAACAATTCCGTTCTTCATTACCAATCGCTAAAAATTGGTATAAAAGTAAGGCGAATATCGGCTTCGGTTCCTTCCTACTGTTTTTCGGATTCAATCAAGCCTACTTATTCCCTAGCTTATATACATTTATAATTGTAGCAATTCTTGTCGTGCTAGGCATCTTTGTCGTTGTAGAAAATACGAAAAAAGCGCGTCATTATGGTCAGTTTGTTGAGGAGGAATTCCGCATTAATCGATAATATGTAACAAAGGGATGACCAAGCAATTGCGCTAGGCCATCCCTTTCAATCCTTAACGTTCTAAAAGCTGGAACATCATCATTGCCTTACCAACAAGTATTTGTTGATTATACACTTCAAAATCCATTTTCACAAACTTACGACTCATGTCTAATATTCGTGGCTTGACTGTAAGTGTACTTTCCATTTGTACTGGTTTAATAAAGTAAATGGTCATATTCTCGGCCACTGCATCTCCACGTTTTCGACGCTTTAATGCAAATGAACCCACTTCAGCTAATAGAGTCGTGAAAGCACCGTAAGAAATCGCCCCGTATTGATTCGTCATTTGCGGTGTAACCTTAAACTCCACAACGAGCTCTTCATCACCAAGTACCTTCATCTCATTTTTCACTAAATCATCAATAGTTTCACCATGCTGTGGCTGTCTTTGAGCTAGCTGTAATGCTTTAAGTACGTCCTGACGACTAATGACTCCTTGTAAAATGTTATCATCATTTACGATTGGTAACAGATCAATACCTTCCCAAATCATACGATGCCCGGCTGAAGCAACACTCATCTTCATGGAGCCAGCAATTGGATTCTTCGTCATAACCTTTTCAATTAGCTCATTTTCTTCTCGACCAATAACGTCTTTTACAGTAATCATTCCGACAAGTTTATTTTGATGAGTGACGACTGGAAATGCCCCATGTGTTGTGCGTTCATTCATCTTTTGGAAATGACGGATGGTCTCATCATTTCTCAACGCTGCTGTGTCAGTCATTGGAACATAAATATCTTCAATAAATAAAATATCCTTTTTGATGAGCTGATCATAGATCGCTCGGTTAATCATCGTTGCTACAGTAAACGTATCATAGCTTGTTGAAATTATTGGTAAATCCAATGAATCAGCAAGCTGTTTATTGGCATCCGTTGTATCAAAACCACCTGTAATTAAAACAGCAGCACCTGCTCGAAGGGCATTTTCATGGGCTTTAATACGATTTCCTACAATCAATAAGCTACCTGCATCTGTATAGCGCATCATGTCTTCTAATTGCATGGCCCCTATGACAAATTTCGTTAACGTTTTATGTAGACCAGATTTTCCACCTAAAACTTGACCATCTACGATATTGACAATTTCTGCAAAAGTTAAGCGTTCAATATTTTCTTTCTTTTTCTTTTCAATACGAATTGTTCCAACACGTTCAATTGAACTTACTAAGCGACGGTTTTCTGCTTCTTTTATAGCACGATATGCAGTCCCTTCACTCACTTGCATTTCCTTCGCAATTTGACGTACCGAAATTTTATCGCCCACTGGTAGTGACTCGATGTATTGTAAAATTTTCTCATGTTTTGTAGACAAAATATCACCTATTTCCTAAGCTTCAATTCTGCTCTTAGTGTACCATATTTTTTATAAAAATATTTAATATAAAGTGATCAAATTGTTTAAAAACCCCCACCATTTCAACTACCAGCGTGGTGTCAATTCATATAGTACAGCATTATCAACGATTAGAAACAGTTTACTTTCTCACCAGCTTTTAAAATTTGAACCTCTGAATTTTGTACTAAATCAGCAAAAACCTGTGGATCTTGCTCAATAGGTGGGAATGTATTGTAATGAATAGGTACGACAATCTTAGGCTTTAAGAATGAAACTGCACATGCAGCGTCTTCTGGACCCATTGTAAAATTATCACCGATTGGTAGGAATGCTATATCAATTGGATGTCGCTCACCAATTAATTTCATATCACCAAATAGAGCTGTATCGCCTGCATGATAAATCGTTAACCCTTCAACAAATAGTAATATCCCGGCTGGCATACCCATATAAATAATTTCATTTGTATCAGTTACATAAGAAGAGCCATGGAAAGCTTGCGTAAACTTCACCTTCCCAAAATCGAATTCCTTAGCCCCTCCAATATGCATTGGATGTGTTTTTACTCCCTGCCAGGAAATCCAATTGGCTAATTCATTTGGAGCAATTACTAGCGCATCTTTTTTCTTTGCTAGTTCTACGGTGTC
This sequence comes from Lysinibacillus sp. GbtcB16, assembly GCF_019091145.1. Classification (NCBI taxonomy): domain Bacteria; kingdom Bacillati; phylum Bacillota; class Bacilli; order Caryophanales; family Bacillaceae; genus Lysinibacillus; species Lysinibacillus sp. GbtcB16. The sequence continues at coordinate 145,609 of NZ_JAGXJV010000002.1, read as the reverse complement.
TCCAACATGATCATTATGACCATGTGTTAATAAAATAATATCTGGCGCTTCCTCAGCAACCTTTAAATCTGTTTGTCCATTACCGTTAATAAAAGGATCAATTAAAATTGTTTTCCCATTTGTTTGTATTTTGACAATAGAATGTCCATGATAGCTTATTTCCATCTTAATGTCCTCCTTGATTTATAAATGAAAACCCCACCATTTTAATTCGCTACCCATGCGCTTTTTCCCTTTTTTTGATATGCTTGTACAGAGAATAATCGTATCACTCTCTAACAATTTTATACGTTGTTAGATCACAATTATTCAGTGATAAAAAGGAACAGCCATTTTCTTTAGAAAATCGAAGGTTCCTCATTAAAATTTCCCATGTACTAAAAAGGAGGACATATTTATGTCAAAGGTTGAAGAAATCCAAAGTTATTTGCAGCAAAATCACATTGATGCGGCATTTATCACTACACCTGACAATGTTTTTTACGTTTCAGGCTTTAAAAGTAATCCACATGAGAGATTACTAGGTGTCATGATTTTTAAAGATGCTGAACCTTTTCTAATTTGTCCGCAAATGGAAATTCCAGATGCAAAAGCGGCTGGTTGGTCTTATGAGGTTATTGGCCATCAAGACACTGACAATTCGATGGAGGTCCTTGCACAAGCCATTACATCACGTAACATTCAACCAACTACGTTTGCCATTGAAAAGGCACAGCTCATTGTGGAACGCTTAGAGGCCCTACAGCAGTCCTTCCCACAAGCAAATTTTGTACGTCTAGACGAAAAAATTAATGCAATGCGCGTAATTAAGGATGAAAGTGAATTAGACAAATTACGCAAGGCTGCGGAGTTAGCTGATTATGCTATTGAAATCGGTTGCAAGGAAATTGCTGAAGGTAAAACAGAAATGGAAATTTTAACAGCCATTGAAAATGCTATTCAAGATAAAGGTTGTAAAATGTCCTTTGAAACGATGGTACTGAGTGGCCCAAAAACAGCCTCTCCTCATGGTCATCCAGGTGCACGAAAAATAGAAAAAGGGGATATGGTACTATTTGACCTTGGTGTCATTTACGATGGCTATTGCTCTGATATTACGCGTACAGTTGCCTTTGGAGAGCCAAGTGAAGCACAAAAAGAAATTTATCATGCTGTGTTAGCAGCTAACCAAAATGCAGTTTCAGCTGTGAAACCTGGTGTACGTGCTATGGACTTAGATAAAATTGCACGTGATACGATTACCGAAGCAGGATTTGGAGAATATTTCACACATCGTCTTGGACATGGTCTTGGCATTTCTGTACATGAATTCCCATCTGTTACAGGAACAAATGACATGACAATGGAAGAGGGCATGGTCTTCACGATTGAGCCTGGAATTTATAAATCAGATGTAACAGGTGTACGTATCGAGGATGATGTTGTTGTAACAAAAGATGGTGTGGAAGTATTAACAAAGTTCCCGAAAGAGTTAATCATTCTATAATATAAAAAGGAAGCATCCAAATGCCTTCCTGTCTTTTTATTCCATTGAACTAGGATCTTTACTAGATAAATGTTTAGAAGAAAAATAACAAAATCCTTCGAGAGTGAATTTCTCGAAGGATTTTTCATTTTTACATGTAATTATTGAATAAGCTCATCCACATTTACATATGGAAGTCCTTGTGAATCTGCAACAGCTTTATATACTAGTTGTCCATCTAAAGTATTAACACCTTTTTTCAGCGCAACATTGTCTAGGCAAGCTTGTTTATAGCCTTTATTCGCAATTTGAAGTGCGTATGGAATTGTATTATTTGTTAAAGCAATTGTTGATGTACGTGGTACTGCTCCAGGCATATTCGCAACTGCATAATGTACAACGCCGTGTTTTACGTATGTTGGATCATCATGTGTTGTGACACGATCTGAAGAAGCAAAAATACCACCTTGGTCAATAGCTATATCCACTACTACAGAGCCTGCTTGCATTGATTGAATCATTTCTTCTGATACAAGCTTTGGTGCTTTTGCGCCTGGAATTAATACGGCACCAATTACTAAATCGGAAGTTTTTACAGATTCTGCAATATTATAAGGATTAGAAATCAATGTTTGAACATCACGACCAAACATATCTTCTAATTGGCGTAAACGCTCAGGGCTTAAATCGATAACTGTTACGTCTGCTCCCATACCAACAGCGATTTTCGCAGCGTTAGTTCCCGCGATACCACCACCGATGACTGTTACTTTACCGCGTTGTACACCTGATACACCACCAAGTAGAATACCTTTACCAGCATGATTTCTCTCTAAGAACTGTGCACCGATTTGTGTAGCCATTTTACCTGCTACTTCACTCATCGGTGTTAATAATGGTAGTGAACCATTTGCTAATTGAACTGTTTCGTAGGCAATCCCTACAACTTTTTTATTTAAAAGTGCCTGAGTCAATTCAACTTCTGGCGCTAAGTGTAAGTAAGTAAATAAAATTTGACCTTCATAGAAGTAATCATACTCAGAAGCTACAGGCTCTTTTACCTTCATAATCATCTCTTGCGACCAAGCTTCTTTAGCAGTTTGCACAATATGGGCACCAGCTGCAATATAATCAGCATCCGTAAAGCTTGATCCTAAGCCTGCTCCAGTTTCAATGTACACCTCATGGCCTGCATGTGTTAAAGTAACAACTCCTGCTGGAGTCATTGCTACACGATTTTCATTGTTTTTAATTTCCTTTGGAATACCAATTTTCATAGTTTCCTATCCCCTTCCATTACGTAAAAAATCAGCATCATTTATGTAATTAAAAATTGATGCACCCCTTGCAATTCCATATTACCAAACAAATAAAAAAAAAGCTTTAATTAAAATAAATACAAATAAAATTTCTAACATTTCCAAAATACAAAATATTTAAACGGTGATTTTACATACTAAATTATTATATTTATAAAATAAAAAGGAAAATTATAGTGATATATACTCTTCGATTACGAAAGCCAAAATTACGTTTACACGTTGCTAATAGTGGGAATTAAGTAATTATATTTTCTTCATGAAATGCCTTCACTTTTTCATAATTTTTCTTCCGGAAAGTATTTCCTTTAGAAAATCATTTGGTATAATCAACATATACAAATCAGGGAGGTTTTTCAAATGGCTAATCATTATAAAAGCATTGTGGTTGCAGTAGACGGTTCTAAGGAAGCTGAATACGCTTTTCGTAAATCAATTGACGTGGCGAAGCGTAATGAGGGTTCTGTATTAAATTTAGTGAATGTTATTGATACACGTTCATTCGCTGCGATTGAAGCATACGACCGTTCCATTGCAGAACGTGCTCAAGCATTTTCTGAAGAACTATTAAATGGTTACAAAAAGCAAGCTGAAGATGAAGGTATCGCAAACGTTAACCTAATCATCGAATATGGTTCTCCAAAAAATATTATTACTAAAGAGCTTTCTAAAATTGTAGACGCAGATCTAATCATTTGTGGTGCAACAGGTCTAAATGCAGTAGAGCGTTTCCTAATTGGTTCAGTATCTGAAGCAATTGTACGTTCAGCTAATTGTGACGTTCTTGTCATCCGCACACCTGAAAACTAATCAGCAATACATAAAAAGGTATCCTACTGTAGGATACCTTTTTGACTTCTATGAGCAATTACTTGCCCTCTTTCCACATTTTCACTTTTTCAAAGAATAAAGCAAGTGCCTGTTTGTTTTGCATATTTGGTACTTTTGCTAAAAGCACTTCTTTAGGTGATTGACATTCCTTCGATTGCTTTTGCAAGATGACAATGCTCTTTTCTAATGATTTATTGGCAAACATGGAATCAGGTAGTTGAATAATCGCTTGAATCCAAGCATGCTTTTGAATGTATTTATGAAGTTGCTTAGACTGCTCTGAATCAAAAAGATGTGATGGCGCAAGGAAAAATAAGTAGCCACCTTCCTTTGTATAATTCATAGACTGCTCAATAAATAAATGGTGGGCATAACTCATTCCCTCAGGCGCACACAATTCATACTCAAGGGCAATTTCTTCATTTGGATAATAACCAACAGGTAAATCACATACTACTGCATCTACAGGATTTGCCAATAAATCTTGTAAGGCATCCTGACGATATAAAGAAATCGGTTGCTCTGTTAAATCAGCTGTTGCTGCAGCCAAACGTATAAGGAGCTCATCTACCTCTACACCAGTAGCCTCTACTTTACCATCTAATAAATTCATAACTGTTAGTAATAAATTCCCCGTACCTACTGCTGGATCCATAATCGAAATTTTGTCATGCTCAAGACGTTCAGCAAAGATTTGTTCAACAAAATAGCCCACTAATAATCCTAACGTATCAGGCGTCATTTGATGGTTTGGTTGAGAACTTTTTCGCATTCCTTTTAGAATGGCAATTTGAATAGACTTGCGAATATCCTCTTTTGTCGCATCCTTTTGTGAGAAATCCACTTCTCCATCCAGCCACGCCTCTAGCCCATCTAGTAACCCCTCTAACAAAGTTGTATTGTGTTCTTTTTCGATTTTTTCAGCATGCTCATTTAGCATACCAAATAATTTCTCGATGTTTTCCATAGATAACTTCCTTTCAAGCAGAAAAGAGCCGTGACAAACACTCGTCACAGCCCCTTTGTCTAGTATTATCTTAGCCTAAAAGCAGGCCATTATGCTAGTGCTTTAACAGCTTCAATAGCCGCTTCATAGTTTGGATGGTCTGTTGCCTCAGGTACATACTCAACATATGTTACTTTATTGTTTGCATCCACAACAAATACTGCACGTGTCAGAAGACGTAATTCTTGAATATACACGCCATAAGCCTCACCAAATGAAAGGTCGCGGTGATCAGAAACTGTTTGAACGGCATCAATACCTGCTGCCCCACACCAACGTTTTTGAGCGAATGGAAGATCTACAGATACTGTATAAATCACTACATTATCGCCTAAGTTAGCTGCTTCTTCATTAAAACGACGTGTTTGCGCATCACATACACCAGTATCTAATGATGGTACTACACTAAATAAACGAATTTTCCCCTCTGAATCTTTTAATGTTACAGGTGAAAGGTCATTCGCTAATACTGTAAAATCTGGTGCAGAATCGCCCACCTTTACTTCATTACCTACTAGTGTCACTGGACCATTTTTAAATGTTACTTGTGCCATATAAACGCCTCCTAATCTTCATATGTACATAATATTACTAAATGAAGGGAATTAATTGCAACTAAGATAGCTTACTTTATTCTAAGTGTTAGCTAGTAATAGAAAAGACTGTCTCTTCATTTGAGACAGTCTCTTGTTTATTGTTCATTTTTTTCTTCTAGTTTTTCTAGCTCAGGTTTTCCCTCTTGTTCAATAGAAGCTATCTGCTCTTCCTTTTTCTCTATAGAAAGTGGCACCAAGTTCTTTTCAATATAGACTTTCTCATGCACCACGGTTGTATCGGCGAAATAATCATGCAACCCTTGAGTGTCTGGCAAAATAACTACCAAAATATAGAGAGGCATCACAATATTATTAATCATACGCCCAATCCATTCACGGAATAACACATCTGACCAAGTAAGGTTATCATGCTTTAATGAAATAACACGTAGCCCAAATACCATCTTCCCTAGCGTTTGACCAAAGAATTTCGTCATAAGGACAAAATAACTGTAATAAAGAATCGCAGATATAATGGAGATTGGAGCATACCAAACTGATTCTGATAAGGACCAGTCCATTAAATAAAAGATAGGATTAATAAGTATGCCAACTACAGCAGATACAATAAATCCATCCAATAGAAATGCCCACAATCTGATCCAAAAGCCTGCCGTTTTTAATGTGTAATTTTTTTGTCTTGTGGAATCTTCCGTGCCATTGTTAAAAAAGCCATTTTCCATTGAGGGTGAACCTTGCATAACAACTTCATTGTTTGTCATTGAACTCCCTCCTTAATATTCACCGTATAAATACATCATTTTCGGTGCATTGTAATCAGTCATAATTTTCATTAGCATTTTTTCCTCTGCAGAAGGACCGAACATAGAGCCAATTTTCATTCCAACATAAGATTGCCATCCGCCCATATCATAGGCATATTCAAATAATACAGCATCTTCTAGTCCAAAATCTGCGCGTAAGGCAGCAATGGCAGCTTCTTCGTCGCCAATTTCATCAACTAAACCTGCTTCAAGTGCTTTTGTACCGCCAAGGATACGTCCATCCGCCACTTTCTTCACATCAGCTTCTGACATATTACGTCCTTGTTCAACGATATCTACAAATTCTTCGTATGTTTCATTGATCATATCCTGCATCATCGCTCGTTCCTCTGGTGTCACATCACGCATTGGACTTAGCATATCCTTATGCTCGCCAGATTTAAACGTTTCGAATTTGACACCTACTTTTTCAGCCAATGCTTGATAATTAATAGATTGCATGATTACACCAATCGAGCCTGTAATTGTATCACGATGGGCAAATATTTTATCTGCTGGAGCTGAAATATAATAGCCACCAGATGCTGCCATCGAATCCATTGATACATAAATTGGAATTTGTCGTTCTTCTTTAATTTTTAATAGCTTTTTATAAATTTCAGCAGATTCTTTTACCCCTCCACCCGGAGAGTTAACACTTAAAACAATCCCTTGAATCGTATCATCGTACAAAATATTATCCAATTGATCTAAGAAAAATTGATGATCATATGCAACAGGTTGCCATAGTGAACTTGATCCAATATCTTGGATTGTTCCATCTACCTTTAAATAGGCAATCCTTTTATCATAATTATCTCCTTCAATTACATTTTCATATACATCTAGGTTATTTCCTGCCATTAAACTGTCAAAATTACCTAGGAAATCTGCTTTAAATAGTGCAAAAATGGTATTAATCCCTAATGAAAACAGTAAAAGAACACCAGCAACTATCAATGCAACCCACCTTTTAACATTCATGTCTTTCCGCCTCCTTAACTCGTAATACGTATGACTTGCTCATTTGTTTCATTTTTTTGCAATAATATGCAAAAAGTTTTATTCTATTTATTTCCTCATAATACCTTACCTAAAAATATAAAAAAAATCAAAGTTCATTTCTTTGCATGAACTTTGATTTTCGACATTATTTCCTAGGAAATGATTATTGTACAAGCTGTTCTAATTCTTGTTGTCTTAATTCGACACGTCTAATTTTACCAGATGCAGTTTTGGGTAACTCCGTAACAAATTCAATAGCACGTGGGTATTTATAAGGGGCCGTTAATGATTTGACATGATTTTGAAGGGATTGAATAAGCTCTTGATTACCATTAACACCATTATGAAGGATAATGAACGCTTTAACGATGTTCCCACGAACTTTATCGGGACTTGCAATGACAGCAACCTCTTTCACAGTCGGATGCTTCATCAGCGCATCCTCTACTTCAAAAGGTCCAATTGTGTAACCTGAGGAAATAATAACATCATCTCCGCGGCCTTCAAACCAAAAATAGCCGTCCGCATCTTTATAAGCTCGATCCCCTGTTATATACCAATCACCACGAAATTGTAAATTAGTACGTTCAGGATCATTTAAATATGTTTTAAAAAGTGCAGGTGTTTCTCGATGAACAGCAATATCACCTACTTCTCCTATAGCAACTGGCTCGCCAAAATCGTCTATAATGTCAACGGTATTGCCTGGCGTAGGTTTACCCATCGAACCAACTCTTGCGTCCATACCAACCATAGTCCCTACAAGAAGTGTATTCTCAGTCTGACCATAACCATCTCGCACTTGTAGATGGAAAGTGTCTGAGAATTTTTTAATGACTTCACTGTTCAATGGTTCACCTGCTGAAACAGCTTGTCGAATTGAACTGATGTCATACTCCTGTAAATTTTCAAGTGCTGCCATAAAACGATATTCTGTCGGTGTGCAACATAAGACATTCATCTTAAATTTTTCAAGCAACGCTAAATATGTTGCTGCATCAAACTTTCCTTTATAAACAAATGCAGTGGCACCGCTGCCTAAAATCGCGAGAAACGGACTCCAAATCCATTTTTGCCATCCTGGTGCTGCAGTTGCCCATACAATATCATTTTCTTGTACGCCTAGCCAGTGTGGGGCTGTTGTCCGTAAATGTGCATAGCCCCAGCTATGAGTATGAACAGCAGCTTTCGGGTTACCTGTTGTGCCACTTGTGTAAGCTAAAAAGGCATGGTCTGTACTTTTTGTTGGTGTAGAACTTATGTAAGTTGTTGGTTGCTTTCGCATTTTGTCTACTAACGGCTGCCATGGTTCATGTGCATCTCCGATAACAAATTGCTGTATATTTTGTAGATTTCCTACTTGATCAAATTGCTCAATATAGGGCTCAAAGGCTACTACAGCTTTAGCATCAGCATGATGAATACGATACTCAATATCTTTTGTTCTTAGCATTTCAGAGCTTGGAATGATTGTTAAACCCGCTTTTAATGCAGCAATATAGACAATGTATGCTTCTACTGAGCGTGGTACCATCACTAAAATGACATCACCTTTAGTTAATCCATTTTTTGTAAAGACATGTGCCGCCTGATTCGCTCTTTCAAGTAAATGTGCGTAGGTGATAAATTGTACATCAGAATGCTCATTATAAATAATCAATGCGTTTTTAGTTGAATCCTTTGCATATTTTTCAAATTCATCTGTTATGTTGTACCATTCTGGTGCTACTAATTCTTGTCTATTCATGGCAAATGCCCCCTTTTGTTAAGACACATTATACTCCTTTCTTAGTATTTTCAATGGTTTACACTTGATTTAAGTAAAGTCATGACAACTATCATGCTTAGCTATATGGCATCAGTCACGTTTTGTCGATAGGAAAACTTGCTATTGAATACATACGAAAAGTATGGTACATTTTGGTCAACTAAAAGCAAGATTGCAGGGGGACTCATAAAGAGTTGAGAAGGTAAAACCTGACCCTTTGAACCTGTTAGTTAATACTGACGTAGGGAGCAATGAACATCGTTTTTTCAGATGAAAGGCTCTTTTTCGTGCATTTTTACGTAAAAAGGGCCTTTTTTGCATGCTTACGTCCACCCATAAAGGAGGACTAAAATGATTTTTCAAACAATTCGTCAACAACAACCGCTTATTCACTGTATAACTAATTATGTCGTGGCTAATTTCCAAGCCAATGGTCTATTGGCATTAGGTGCCTCTCCTGTCATGGCTGATGATAGCCATGAGGTTGAGGAAATGGTCGCCAATGCAGACGCTCTTTTAATCAATATTGGTACACTAAATGATCGAATAAAAGAATCAATGCTGTTAGCAGGAAAAAAAGCAAATACCCTTGGCATTCCTGTTATATTAGATCCGGTTGGCGCAGGTGCCACAGTTTATCGCAAGGAAACCGTACATCTATTACTTTCAGCTATTCAATTTGCAGTCATACGTTGTAACAAGGGAGAGCTTGCGGCATTAGCCAATGTGGAATGGCAACAAAAAGGTGTTGATAGTGGTGAGGGATTTATTGACATAGAGACTGAGGCTACATTATTGGCTCAACGCTACAACTGTATAGTCATTGTTACAGGCAAACATGATTTTATGACAGACGGTGTGCATAGCGAATGGATTACAGGTGGAAATTCACAAATGACTGAAGTAACGGGTACAGGCTGTTTACTTAGTGCTATATGTGGAGCAGCCTTCTCTTCAGGAGATGATCCGTACAGCCAATTAGCGGAAACACTCACATACTATAAAAAAGCAGCTGAGTTAGCATCCGCATTTACAGAGGATATTGGGGATATTCAAATTGCTTTGCTTAATGCCTTACATCGTCTTTCAAAGGAGGGTGAGGCTTCATGCATATTGTAACGACAATTGCAGGCTCAGATAGTGGCGGTGGCGCTGGTATTCAGGCTGATTTAAAAACATTCCAGGAATTAGGGGTTTTTGGCACCTCCGTTATTACAGCATTAACTGCTCAAAACACACTTGGTGTAACAGAGGTTTTCCCAATTGAAGTTGACTTTGTTGAAAAACAATTTCATGCATTACTAGAAGATTTTTCGATTACTGCGATTAAAACAGGTATGCTTTATTCCTCGGAAATTATTCAAGGTATTGCACACATTATTGACGATTTAAAAATCCCACTAATCGTTGATCCCGTTATGATTGCAAAAGGTGGAGAAAGCTTATTGCAGCAAGAGGCTATCGAGGCCATGCGCATGTCTTTACTTCCTCTTGCTACAATTGTGACACCAAATATACCGGAAGCAGAGGCACTTACGGGAAAAAAAATAAATCAATTCTCGGATATGGAGGAAATTGCTCAATGCTTTTTCCAACTAGGTGTTCAATGTGTCATCATTAAAGGTGGGCATCTCCCCAATTCGTTATATGCAATTGATTATGTATTTATAAAAAATGACAAATCATTTTCCATGCAGTCTCCTCGTATTACGACGAAAAACACACATGGTACAGGTTGTACATTTTCAGCAGCTATCACTGCTTTTCTTGGTCAAGGTTTGACCATTGAAAAAGCTATTATCGAAGCTAAAAGATTTATACAATTAGCCATTATGCATGATTTAGCCATTGGTAAAGGTCATGGCCCCACAAATCATTTTGCTTATCAGCTGCATAAAGGTGCCTGCGAGGTGAAGTTACTTGAAACGTGAAGATTTACAGCTTTATTTTATTATGGGTACAAGCAATGTTTCCCAACAGGAACCTTTAGCTGTACTCGAACAAGCGCTACGGGCTGGCATTACTATGTTTCAATTACGCGAAAAGGGTCCTTATGCATTAACAGGATTAGCTTATGAGCAATTTGCCCACCAATGCCAAAAACGATGTCAACATTACCGTGTGCCGTTTATCATCAACGATGATGTGGATCTAGCAGTTCGACTTGGTGCTGATGGTGTTCATATTGGTCAAGATGATGAACAAATTGCCATTGCACGTAAGAAAATGGCAAACCGGCTCCTTGGCGTTTCTGTACATTCACAGGAAGAACTACAAACGGCTATTGACCATCATGCGGACTATGTAGGAATTGGACCTATTTTTGCCACAACATCTAAAAGTGATGCACAACCACCATGTGGCACAAATTTTTTACAGCAAGCTTCCAAGTTGCAACCTAACTTGCCCATCGTAGCTATAGGTGGAATAAATTGGACAAACGCTAATATTGTTTTGCAAGCTGGTGCTGACGGAGTTGCTGTTATTTCTGCTATCTGTGACAGTAAGGATATTGTACAAACAGTATCCATGTTTAAGTCTTTATCTCGCATAAAATAATGATTGATAAACAAACTAAAACCAGTGCCTTTTACGGTCACTGGTTTTGAGTTTATAAATGCTTAGTTAGCATTTATTAGTTGTTGTTGTTTGGCATACCTTTTAATTGAGATTCTGCCATTTGTACAAGACGTTTAGTGATTTCACCACCAACGGAACCGTTAGCACGAGCTGAAGCGTCAGCCCCTAATTGAACACCAAATTCTTGTGCAATTTCGTATTTCATTTGATCAAGTGCTTGTTGTACTCCAGGTACTGCAAGCTGGTTTGAACTGCGGTTGTTGTTTGAAGCCATGTTTCTCACCTCCTTGTGAATATAGAATGTGCGTTATTAGATTTTTAATACAAAAAAAATAAAGGTAAAATGTACCTCTATTGGCATCTGGCGAACTATACAAAAAAGCCGTCTCAAATAAGCTATTTGAGACGGCTTTTGAAATTTTGATTTATAAAAGATCAGCAAACTTATCTTGCTTTTGCTCTTCTTCTTTCTTAGGGAAAATATAGACCTCACGATTTTTGACCGCGCGTGCTATCAGTTCATCAAAATCAGAAAAGCTTTCGTAATGCTCAACCTTTTCGAGCTTAGGCTTTGTTTTAGGACTAGCAGGCGTAAAGATTGTACAGCAGTCCTCAAAAGGCTGAATAGATGTTTCATATGTGCCGATTTGTTCAGCTAACTCAATGATTTCTAATTTATCTGATGAAATTAACGGTCGTAAAATAGGTGTATTCGTTACTGCATTTATTGCCGTTAAGCTTTCAAGTGTTTGACTTGCTACTTGTCCAAGACTTTCTCCTGTGACAATCGCAAGAGCACCGATTTCTTCTCGCACTAGATCAGCAATCTTCAACATCATACGACGAGTTGTTGTCATCGATACATTAGAAGGTACTTTTTCTTTAATCAGAACTTGTATTTCAGTAAAAGGAATAACATGCAATCGTATATTAGCTCCAAATTTCGTTAACTCATTTGCAAGCACTTTTACTTTTTCCAATGAATTTTCGCTTGTATAGGGCGGACTAAAAAAGTGAATGGCTTCTAAACGGACTCCGCGTTTCATCATTAAATAACCTGCAACTGGACTATCAATACCACCTGAAAGCATTAACAATGACTTCCCGTTTGATCCTACAGGCATTCCGCCTGCACCTGGAATGACTTGTGCCATCATATAGGTTGCATCATGGCGCACTTCTACACGTAACTCAATATCAGGTTTCTTCACTTTAACAGATAAATTATTAAATTGGGGTAAAACATATCCACCAATCTCCCTTTGTATCGCGTGTGATTCTAATGAGAAGGTTTTATCAGTACGTTTCACTTCCACTTTAAACGTATATGGCTTTTCTTTAAATGTCTCCATTATCGTAATCGCCAGTTTTTTCATACTTTCCATATCTTTTTCACATGCTGCAACAGGACTAAATGATTGAATACCAAAAATTTTAGGCAAACCTGTTACTAGTGTTTGCATTTGTGCTTCATCCTCTATCGCAATAAACATTCGATCACGTTCTGTACGAATATGGAGATGTCCTAAATCCGCAAAAGCATGACGGATATTTTCACGTAAACGGCGGATAAAATCCATCTTGTTGCGACCTTTTGTAGAAAGTTCGCCATATCTAATTAAAATTTCTTTCCAAATCATTACTTTATTTCTCCTTTAAGCTCTAGCATTACTTCTGCTAATACTTGTTTAAACTTTTCAATATCTTCGACAGTGTTATGTGCACCAAAACTAATACGGATGACACCTTTTTTATAATGCTCATCTAGATGCAATGCTTCGACAACATGACTTGTTTTAGTTTGCTTCGAAGAACAAGCACTGGATGTTGATACAATAACGCCTCGTTTTTGCATCGCATTAATGATGACTTCCCCTTTTAAATCGCGAACACTGAAAGATAAAATATGTGACGCTCCCTGCGGAGTCGATAAAATATGAATAGCTTCTCCATATTCGTGTAGCTGTGCAAGTATTTCATCATGCCATTGACGATAATTTTTTGCATGGTCATTCATAGTTTCGATGGCCATTCGAGCTGCCTTTGATAAAGCGACAGCTTGTGGAACAGCAACAGTCCCACTACGCAATCCAAATTCTTGGCCACCACCAAGTGCAAATGGCTGCCATCTTATCGCTTTACGAAATGCTAATACACCGGAGCCTTTAAAGCCATGAATTTTATGGCCTGAGATTGAAATACAATCCGGTCCCTCTTCACCCTTAAAGGATACAGCCAATTTTCCAAAGCTTTGTACAGCATCCACATGCAAAGCTGCCCGGCTCATTTCATGGATTAATTTAGCAGCTTCCCCTATCGGTTGAATCGCACCCATTTCATTGTTTACATGCATCATACTTACCAAAATTGTATCTTTACGTATTTTTGCACGAAGTTCATCTAACGAAATAACACCATGCTGATCAACATTTAAATATTCCACTTCAAAGCCCTCTTTTGAGAGCTGTTTAACAGTCTCTAAAACAGAAGGATGTTCTATTTCAGTCGTTAAAATATGCTTTCCTATATGTGTATTACTCCGTGCTATTCCAAAAATCGCCGCATTATTCGATTCTGTACCACCTGAAGTAAATAGCACATTTTTTGCTTCTGTTTGCAAAATATCTGCTACTTGCTCACGTGCACGCATTAATAAATCATTTGCTTCAACACCCATCGCATGGATAGATGCAGGATTGGCATAATACTGCTCATTCACAACCATAAACGCCTGTAGTACTTCTTTTAATGGTTTTGTTGTGGCACTATTATCTAAATAAATTGTATCGTTCATTATATTTTCACACACTTTCAAAACGTTGATGTAACGGTTTTTATCATAACGCAATCTGTGAAGATTGACCACTAACTTTAACGATAATTCATATTTTAATCATTAGAAAGGATGGTACTTACAATTTTTTTAACATCGTAATAAATTCCGTTGGCGTACTAAATTCAAGCTCTTTCACAAATCCTAATTTTTCATAAAGGAATATCGCTCGCTTATTAAATTGGGCAACTGTTAAACGGAGTGGCATAGCGTATTCTTGCTGGATATTATTGATGATGAATGAAAAGAATTTTGTACCAAAACCTTTTCCTGTTAGCGTTGGCTTCATGCCAATACCAATATCTATATACTCTTTTGAATAAGCGTTGAAATCATGTCCTTTTGGCACTTGGGCAGCTGACCCTGTGCAATAAAAACCGATTAATTCCTCTTGTTCATTCATAATGGCGAAGTAAGGATTGTCAAGAAATTCCCGCAAGGATTCCTCGGATAATTCATTATTATAAAAATCATAGGGCTCTTCGTATTGCCAACATATAATTTCCTGAGCATACTTTTCGTTCATATTTCGAATTAATAGTTCCACTCGTATCACATCCTTTACAAAATTTAAAAAGAAAGCTGTCTAAAAAGTAATTGCTATACTTTTTAGACAGCACAAATGTAGTTTTAATTTTTTGCCATAGACTGTTCTGCAACCATTTCTTGGATGCGTTTTAATGCACCTGGCTCCATTTCTTCCACCGCTGTCCCTGCTTCCTCTAATGCTTTGGAGTAGCGGAATTGATGGAATGCTTCCTCAGCCTCTTTTAAACGTGCATTTAATGTAGGATTAGATGCACGATGACGATTGCCATACTGAATAATGCGCTCAATAAGCATTACATTCTCTATTAATTCTTGTGCTTTTGCTTTAACATCCTCTACACAAAGTGTCGCAGCATTTAAATTATTATGAACCGTTCCCATATTAAGCGGAACTTCCTGCAGACTTTGCATAACTACATATATATGCTCTGCCGCTTCATCAAGTCGTGCGTCCATCTCTTCTGGGACTCCTGGAATATTCGCCTTATTTAGGAGACGATCTGTATCTTGTAATATTTTCTTTAAGTTTTCGACTTGAGCACGGGCTTTATTTTCATCAATACGAAGTTTCTTCATTGTATTAGACAGATGACCTTGCTCTTCATGGATTCGTTCAAGCTCTTCACTTATTTCTATTAATTCTTCTTGCAAGCTTGAATACGCAGACTTTTCTTCTTTGACACGCATGGATAATAAATCATAACGACGTTGCAGTGCTTCCAATTGCTTTAATGCAGCTTTTGGAATTTCAGCATCCTTTTCGTTTAAGTGATAGCTTTGTTGTACATAGGTTGCCTCATCACTCACTGATTTTGTAGACGTTATAACGTTTGTGATTGAGCTTAATAAACGATCACAATTTTGATCCACATAATTTTTAGCAATAACCTCTTTTTCCAGTAAATCATAAAAATGATCGATTTCTTCATTTATTTCTGTTACACGAGGTTTAACAACCATTAAATTTAGCTCTGCTAGGTCATTTTTTAACGAAGCAAATTCGTTTTCATACTTATTTAATGCCTCTGCTAATTCTAAATGCTGCAGATAGTAAGATTGGTCTTCCATTTCCCGTTGACCATTACGCAATTCCTGAACTGCTCCTGGGAGCTTAACTTGTAATTCCGTCAAAATTGTTGGGACATCATTAATATATTCGAATGTCTGCTGTGATTCCTGATTTAAGCTAATTACAATTTCCCTTGCTTGCAGGTAATTACCCTCATTCGTCAGAACATCAAATTTTTCAAACTTCTCAACAAATTCCTCTAGCTTTTTCTCCAGTGCAGGTAGTGCTACACCGAAGGAATGCTGGTGTGCTAGCAATGTTTTTCTCGCAGAACGGTAATATTCCTTTAACTGTTCAATTTCAATTCTATTTTTTTCTTCGCTGCCAATTAATTCATTTAATTCCTCTAAAATTTTATCTTTATCTTGGTCACATTTTTCAATATAGTCTTCGATTTCACGTTCAATTAATGTCGCTTTTTTAAAACGAAGTCGATTAATTTGATCTTCTGCATCAAATAAAAGTGAATCGATTTTAGTCATATGTACATCGATGACTTCATCCCAAATATTGCGCCATCGTTCAAACATTTCTTCCGTTTCACCGTTCATGTTCAAAGATTTTACTTTTGAAATTTCTTCATTTATAGGTTTATGTTGTATTTGTAATTTTTCATTTTCAAGTTTTGCAATAATTGCAACATGTTTTCTTCGCATCATAAATCCTACTATGGCTAAAATTAATAGTAGGATAATCGGAATGATGATATACTCCATCGTAAGCCTCCTATTCTACAATAAACGAATTGGCTAGTTGTATTTATTATATACTATGTTTTCGCCTTTTGTACTAAAATTTAAGTGATTTTCAGAAAACTGTATTTTTGCTATTGTAAAATATCAAAATAGCGGTCTATAGATCTAAAGGAGTGGTACATTTTGAAACGTGATGGGCATATACATAGTCCTTATTGTCCACATGGCAGTTCGGACACGTTCATTCAATATATTGAAAAAGCAATTTCTCATAATTTCACTGATATAACGTTTACAGAACACGCCCCATTACCAGACGGTTTTATTGATCCTACACCACAGCAAGATAGTGGGATGAAACCCGAGTATCTTATGCCATATATTAAAGAATTACAATGCCTGCAAAAACAATATGCAAAAGATATTCGTATTCGTATTGGGTTAGAAGTTGATTATATCAAAGGATTTGAACAAGAAACTCGTCATTTTCTTGATACATATGGACATTTTTTAGATGATGCCATCTTGTCAGTTCATTTTTTACAGTGGCAGGACACCTTTGAATGTATCGACTTCTCTCCCGAATGCTTTATTGATTTCTCTAAGAAAGTTGGCTCTGTTGAACAGGTGTATCATTTATATTATGATACAGTCCTACAATCTATAAAGGCAGACCTTGGTTCCTATAAACCAAAACGGATTGGACACCCATCACTTATTCATAAATTTCAGCTAGCACATCATGAGAAAATAATTGACGGCACTCGAATTCACCAGGTTTTAGACATGATGAAGCAAGATGGCTATGAATTAGATGTAAATAGTGCTGGTTTAAGTAAGCCATTTTGTCTGGAGCCCTATCCACCATTTGCCTTTATCAATTATTGTCATGCTATTGAATTACCTTATGTATTTGGTTCAGATGCCCATAGCGTGGCTGATTTACATCAACATTATAATGTTATATTACCGATCTAAATAACTTTTAAACGAGGTGCTTATATGTTTACACAAATTAATTATGAAGGATCCATTGCTGACCAATATCTTACACTATCTAAGCAATTAGATGCACTACTAACTGGCGAAACAGATCAGATTGCAAATTTAAGCAATGCTTCTGCCATTCTTAATCAATTTTTAACAAATATTAACTGGGTTGGCTTCTATCTCTTACAAGATGATGAGCTTGTACTTGGACCATTCCAAGGTCTACCTGCCTGTGTTAGAATTCCGGTTGGCCGTGGAGTTTGTGGAACTGCAGTGGCAACAAAAGAAACGATTGTTGTCAAAGATGTACACGATTTCCCAGGACATATCGCCTGCGATGCTGCCTCCCAATCTGAAATTGTCATACCTTTAATGAAGCAAGGTGAGATTATTGGTGTACTTGATATCGATAGTCCTACTGTGAATCGCTTCTCACAGGATGATCAAGATGGATTAGAGCAATTTGTTCAAACATTATTGCTTCACATATAAGGTGTTAAAAAATTGCCCTGAAATGGATTTTCATTTCAGGGCAATTTATTTTATAGTACCTTTTACATTAATGCCATCCATCTTATTGATTTGTTTGAAAAGAATCACCATGGATGCAAAAACGATTTTTACCACTATTTTTTGCTTCATAAAGAGCAGTATCGGCATGTAAGAAAACAGATTGGAATGCCGGTCGGTCTTGATCATTCCATGTAATGAGACCTGCTGAAATCGTTACTTGAGGGTCCGTGGCACTTGGGATTACTTCAACGATGGCTGCTGCTAATTCTAAAGCTTCTTTTTCACTGATATTAGGTACATATACAGACATCTCTTCTCCGCCCCACCTTGCACAAATTCCTCGACTACCTATTGTTTCCCTCAACTGAACGGCAATCTGCATAAGAATTTTATCACCCACTTGGTGACCATACGTGTCATTAATTCGTTTAAAATTATCAATATCAATAAGTAAAAACATACCTGATTGATCATACTCAAGCGACTTTTCTACAAAATGATCTAGGTAACTACGTGCATATAGTTTTGTTAAATGATCCAAATCGACCATTTCCTGAAGCTGTGTTCGTAAAATAGAGTTTGCAATTGCTAAAGATGAGTGGTGGATTAAAGACTGCATTAATTTAAAGCTATCAAACGAAAAGAAATACGGCTCTTTATGTAAGACGATACTAAAGCCATTGATCTTTTCCTCCATTAGAATGGGGATAGCCATTATGGAACGATAATCAATTTGTTTAGAGGTTAATCGACTAAAATCAGCTATAAACAGCGGATCATTAGTTTGAGTAAAATGTTGTTCAACATGCTTAATATACGTTTGACCCTCTTCAGAACTAAATAACGAAGTACTTGCCCCCGTTACTTCAAAGGTGTCATCTTTTTTAAATGCGAAGCAAACTTCCATTGGTTGAAAAGATTTTAGTAACTGCTTTTGTAGGAAAAGTAACATTTCATGAATGTCAATCCTCATATTTAAACGATGTGATGTTTCATTGATAAGCTGTAAGTCACTGACGAGGCGATGCGACTGATGATATAACTTTGCATTTTCTAGTGCATTTCCTGACGCCTGTGCAAGCATCCGTACAAAATCTTTTTCAGTCGTTGAAAAAAGGTAAGTAGTTGGAGCACTTACTTGTAATATGCCATAAATTGCCTGCCTTCCTTTAATAGGAGCATTTAATAATCGGCAATTTAAATCACTCGCAAGTTCAGTTGTTAAATCTCCTGATACAAAAGCCTCAATAGTTGTAGGTCTTTCGGATAAATAATCAAAAAGCTTAATATCGATGGTCGTGTGTCGGTCTTGATCATTCGATAATATAAGCTCTACATTGAATTCAGGGAAGTTATCCCTTATATTTTTCAATACATTTTCTAAAATTAAATCAATATCCATTGTTGAATGAAATAAATCAGTCATGTTATATAGTTTTCTATATTGGTCTTCATTTATTTTTACATCTAAATTATCTTTCATCATTTGAAGAGCCTGAGAAAGTATTTCTATACATTTTTCGCCGTAATCTGAGGTCATAAAGTCTGTCCAAGACTTTGTTGCCTCCACAAGTAATACACCAATGGGATTATTGCCCTCTGCTTGGAAAAGCACCATATCTGTCATCATTGAATAGGCCTGTCTTGCCTTTAATATATAAGGAATTTTCACTACTTTTTGTTGATAAAAACTAGCTTCGATCATCAGCCATGACACAGCATTTAGCTTTGTTTCAATTGTTAATGAAGCCATCTCCTCAATAGGTATTAAAGAATTACCTTCAAAACTAAGAAAAGCTACATTATCAATTTCCAAGTGTTTCTTAAGACACTGTTTTAATGAATAAAAATACCCATTAAAACTAGCTTGTTCTTCATTAGAACTCACCCAAAAGCTCAAAACATCAGATTTTATATATTTTAGCGTTTGTAAATGGTCTGTCATGAAATCACCTTTTCTATATAACGTCCAAATCAATTACTATTAACTTATAATATATTATACATAATTTGTGTCATTTTGACTATGTAAATTCTCCCTTACTTTTACATTTTAGATTTTACAGCGTATCTTTAACTATTTCTGACACATTAGGAATGTACAGTGAGGAAATTCCTACTATACGCCTGTTACAAAATTTTAAATACTAATAATTGACGTACATGTCCTAAGCAGTTACAATGAAGGTTGTGTAAAATAAACGCAGCAGTGGTATAAGCTTATATTGTATTTTATTCCTCTATTTTCTTCTGTACAACTACTTAGATAGTCAACTATTAAAAATAGATGGTGTATCGCGTAACCTAACGGCTGCATAGGCGAAAATACATGAAAATAAAATGCGTGTAAGAATGGGTACTACTGGTTTTTGTTTTACAACAAAAAAACCAAATTTAAAGGAGGAGACAACAATATGTCTCGTTATACAGGTCCATCTTGGAAATTATCACGTCGTCTTGGTATCTCACTAAGCGGTACAGGTAAAGAAATCGAAAAACGTCCTTACGCACCAGGACAACACGGTCCAAACCAACGTAAAAAATTATCAGAATACGGTTTACAACTTCAAGAGAAGCAAAAACTTCGTCACATGTACGGCATGAACGAACGTCAATTCCGTACACTGTTTAACCGCGCTGGTAAAATGAAAGGTGTACACGGTGAAAACTTCATGATCCTTCTTGAAACTCGCCTTGACAACTTAGTTTACCGTTTAGGTTTAGCTCGTACTCGTCGTGGAGCTCGTCAATTAGTTAACCACGGTCACATCTTAGTAGATGGCAAACGCGTTGACATTCCATCATTCAGCGTAAAACCAGGTCAAACGATTTCTCTTCGTGAAAAATCTCAAAACCTTGCTGTTGTAGGTGAAGCAATCGAAGTAAACAACTTCGTACCTGACTACTTAACATTTGACGCTGACAAAAAAGAAGGTACATTCACTCGCCTTCCAGAGCGTTCTGAGTTATCAGCAGAAATCAACGAATCATTCATCGTAGAGTTCTACTCTCGTTAATTTTTTAACGATAGAAATCTTCGGATTCTTAAACCCCGTAATCTTGGTATACCAAGTGTTTACGGGGTTTTTGTTTTATATTCACTTTCTGATATTATAACTAGGCGTTTTTACTTCAATAAAATTATTTACTTCATCAATAAATATAGTTGCAGTCCATCCGCTTATCGATAAAAGAAAAAAACCAAAATGAATTTCTCCATTCTGGTTAAAGTCATACTATTTGAGTTTCCCATAAAATAAATAGCTTGATTATAAACTTATCTTACCATTTGTTAATTATAATCGCTCTAAATCTTGGTACTCTTTCATATAAGGGCCATCCTCTGCTACAAATGAATGATACATGGCCTTTACTGCAAAATTTTTCTCTAATCCCATTTCAGATTTTAGCTTTTTTAATTCATCATGCAGTACTCGATGTTCATTGATAAGCTTTAGCATAACTGTTTTATTATATTTCATTACATCCGTCCTTTTGTTTAATTACAACTTTGAAATAATTAAATTCTGTTCTGTGGTTCTGCATTTAATCGATTTTTTCCTTCTAAATACGCATTAATGCACCATTAGGCTTTGGTAATTCTTGAGCTGATATCTGATTCATTTTACAAAAATGTTGAAAAAATTGTTGTGCCTGCTCTCGTTCATTTGGGTCACTTTTCAACGACATGATATCAAGTAAAATTTGGGCCATCCATATATTTTCAAAATAACGGTATTTACCAGTATTCCATGTCATTTTGTCAGGAGATTTTTCGTTTGTATAATATTTCCAAAAAAGCAGCTGATCTGATTCCTGTTCTGTAAGTTGAATTCTGTATGTCGAATGAGCAGGAATATATCCATTTTCACAAATTTTGCCGACAAAATCTTCTTTCACCATATAGATACCTAAGATGCGTCTTTCTTTTTCAAGCTTACTGGAATCTATTGCTGTTAATAGCACAGCGCTATTCGGGTGCAAGCGGCTCGGCTTGTTTGGCTTTCCTTTGTTATTACCACTTTTCAATACTCCTGAGAAAACTTTCCACTCTGAAAAAGCAGTAATCTGTTCTTCCGTGTCACACCAAAAAACCATTTGTGATGCAGGATGAAGTTTATGGTTTTTCATAAGTTTTTCATGTTCCAAGCGAAGTGCCAGTTTTTTTCGTTGTAGATTTTTTTCCTCTTCCTTCTTCAATTCCGCTTCTTTTCTTTCATTTTCCTTTTTTTGTATAATCTCTTCAAGTGACTTAGCATCACTTTTATCATGCAGCTGTAGATGTTTTCCAAATACATCAGGGAAAACAAACTTTTTATTTTCAGATGCGAAATCGATTTCAATACTAGAATCATTATGCTTAACGATACTACCTACGCCGAAACGCTTGTGCGTAACTTTCTTATTGATTAGATTCATTATTCTAGTCCTCCTTATGGAATAAAAAAACTCGGTTACCATTAGATAATAAATTAATAATTATTCAACCAACTTCCTTAAAAGTTTACAAAACTGTGTTAATTTTTTCTTTAGCTTTAAAAAAATATAAAAAAAGCACCCAAATTCTATCTGTAAAAAAGGACATCGGATTTTGAAATACGATTTCAAAAAATGATTATAAGACTATTATAACATTTTTTGAAAATTTCACAAATTTATTATTGACAACATATTTTATCTTAAGGTAAAATTATAATTTATTCTCTGAATTTCTTTAAAATAAAGACCTAAAACAAGTCTCGAAACTTCTTGAAAATGCCAGTAAAAATAACCTCTTGTCCCACACCTCCTCTATAAACGAAAACAAATAGTCTCAAGAAATGATTCTACAATTATGGACCATATAAAAAACCCCAATTTTGCAAATGATTATTGCAAAAATTAGGGTCAGAATTTGTTTAAACCAAGCTGATCGTATCTCTCTAGATACCAGCTCATTTTAATAACTAAAATTTAGCCTGATTTGTTTATTAAGGTTCCGGGCTTTTTACCATTTAATCGTAATTTATGAACAATCAATTCGAACCTACGCTTCTTCCACTTTTAATCATAAGCGCAGAAACTAATCCAATACTAAGTGTTGTAGCAAGAAGAAGGAAGGCTACAGTAAAGCTACCAGTTTGGATAAAATAAACAGATATGAATGGTGCAACACTTGTTCCAGCAAATAAAATGACTGTATACATAGAGACCGCAATCCCTCCCATATTCCAGCCTAACTGACTAACAAGTGTTACTAATGAAGGAACCGCCAGTGCAATCCCACCGACAAATAAAATACTAATAATCGTTAAACCAGCTATTGTTGAAACAAAGCTCATCACCGTTAGTGAGATAATCGAAAGACATAAGGCCATTTTTAATACAAACGCAATGATATAACTGAATATCAAATTTCTATTGGTAAAAATAATACCGATTTTCTTCAGAGGAGCACATATATTTTTAGATTGGTTCTGAAGTACTCCCTTCGGTAAGATCCACACGACTAACAAAGCAGTTATAACATACACGGAAGCAAGCACATAAAAAATGACGTGCCAATGACTATGTTCACTTACATATCCACTAAACACCTGCCCAACTATACCCGCAACAAGAAATCCCGTACTGATAAAACCAATGGCCCCAACTTTTCGATCATTTGGAAAAATCTCAAGAGTATAAGCAAGTGCTACTGGTGAAAATGTTGCTGCCGCAAGCCCTTGTAATCCTCTCAATAAAAGAATAACAGAAAAATCATTAACTAATCCTAGAAGTAACGTGATCATGCTTAGTGAAAAAAGCCCAAATACAATGACATTTTTTCGACCATATTTTTCTGATATCGCACCATAGAAAAAACAACCTAGTGCAAATCCAAGTGAAAAAACACTTGATGTAAAGCCTGCTTGAGCCAATGAAATATTAAAATAATCACTGAATAAACTAATCAGAGGTATTGTTAAATAGAGGCTCGACATCACTACCATACCTGTCCAGGATAAAATAGTTGTCATTAAAGCATAATTTTCTCGATTACCTGAAAGTACAATACTCATTAAATAAATCACCCTTTTAGTTTGATTAACTTATAGTTAGATAATCTAATTAAACGATTAAAAATTAAACTGTACCAACATAGCTACAGTTTAACGCTCCACATTTAGTTTTCTTTGTATTGATGTTAATAATTTACTCACTAGCTTCTCAAATACTTTTCGTTCATCAGGCTCCAAATCAATTAAATTAGAAGCACACGACGACCAATATGTCGGTAAAACTTCAGCTATAAAAGTACGACCTTCATCCGTTAAACTTACATAGATCTTCCTCCGATCTTCCTTACTATGATTTCGTACAACAAGATTTCTTTTTTCTAACCAATCGAGCATTGACGTTGCAGATGCTCTCGTAATTCCCAGTCGTTTGGCTAAAGCAGACGGAGTCGCATGTCTCTCCCCATGTAATGTCAGTAATAGCAATAAGTCTAATTTACTTTCTGTAATACCGAAAGGAGCTAACTCATTGTCTGTTACATCTAAAACATAATCACTTAACCATAACAACATTAAACCCAATTTCGCATCTTCATGATTTGTTTCATTTGATGAAGACATCTGAATCAGTTCCACATACGGCTCTATACCTAAGGCTGGTAAATCATCTTCATTCATGTACGTTTTCTTAAATTTTGTCATTGAATCACCTTTTAATTAGATTATCTAACTATCAACCATTCTAACTATAAATTTAGTTGAAGGCAAGCACTTTATTTCCACAAATTTCTTCAAAATAAAAGCTACTCCTTTTTTAGTGCAAACACAATGCCTCTCAACGATCATAATCCCCTCTCACTTTGTGACAATTTTATGTACTTTAAAATAGTAATTACTTAGTTTCAAAATAATATATTCACTACCTTAATATTAAAAATTAAATATCAGTTATTTACTATTCTTAGACCACTTCAAATAGAACCGTTTTCCAAAAAATATATTTTATTTTTATAGTAAAACATTTTCCAAACCATATTATAATCAATATTCTTATACAATTCTTATTTTTAAAGAACCTTTTGATAAGCTAACTTTTTTGTAAAATAATAACAAGGATAAAATGAACAATTTTAATAAAAATACGAGTTGAACTTTAACAAAAAATAGAATACGATGAATTCCGAAAGGTGGTTCACCATCATTCAAGCAATAATAATTTTTAAAAAGGGGTTGGAAGTATGTCAGACGTTCTAAAGCAATTTGTTATGCCGAAAACAAACTTATTTGGACCTGGAGCAATTCAAGAAGTTGGTAAACACTTAAATGATTTAGAAGTGAAAAAGACATTAATCGTAACAGATGAGGGCTTACACAAATTAGGTCTCTCTGAACAAATTGCAAACATCATTACAGCTGCTGGAATTGATGTAGCAATTTTCCCTAAAGCAGAACCAAATCCAACAGATCAAAATATTGAAGATGGCATTGCAGCTTACCATGCTGAAGGCTGTGATTCAATCGTTTCTCTTGGAGGAGGGAGCGCTCATGATGCAGCAAAAGGTATCGGACTTATTGCTTCGAATGGTGGACGCATTCACGATTATGAAGGCGTTGATAAATCACAAAATCCACTTGTGCCATTAATTGCTATTAACACAACGGCTGGTACTGCTAGTGAAATGACTCGTTTCACCATTATTACAGATACAGCACGTAAAGTGAAAATGGCCATTGTTGATAAACATGTGACTCCGTTAGTTTCGATTAACGATCCAGAACTGATGATTGGTTTACCTCCTGCTCTAACAGCAGCTACTGGTGTTGATGCATTGACACATGCTATTGAATCATTTGTTTCGACTAATGCTACACCAATTACGGATGCTTGTGCTGAAAAGGTACTTCAACTAGTTCCCGAATTCCTACCACGTGCTTATGCAAATGGAGCTGATTTAGAGGCACGTGAACAAATGGTATATGCCCAATTTTTAGCTGGTATGGCCTTTAATAATGCTTCACTTGGCTATGTCCATGCAATTGCTCATCAGTTAGGTGGCTACTATAACCTACCTCATGGCGTATGTAATGCGATTTTATTGCCACATGTTTGCCGCTACAATGTAACAGCACGTACGGAGCGCTTTGCTCGCATTGCTGAATTATTAGGTGAAAATGTGGAAGGTTTAAGTAAACGAGATGCTGCTGAAAAAGCTATTTCAGCGATTGAAAAGCTATCAAAAGATTTGAATATTCCTAGCGGCTTCCGTGAACTAGGTGCAAAAGATGAGGATATTGAAATTTTAGCAAAAAATGCGATGCTAGATGTATGTGCTGAGACAAATCCTCGTAAGGCAACACTAGAGGATATTAAACAAATTATTACAAATGCAATGGGCCCTATCGTAAAAAAAGAGACATCGCTTGAAGCTGTTGCTCTTTCATAATTAATGTTAAAAACAAAAGGTGGAGATAAACAAAGCGTTTTCTCCACCTTTTTTCTATGCACTAAAATAAAAAAAACGTAGACACATTGTTTAGAATGCAAACTCTCGCTATACTTTTCTTAAAAAAGGATAGGAGATAACAATATGCGTTTAATCTCGATATGCCCAAGCAATACGGAGCTTGTAGCCTATTTAGGACTGACAGACCAGCTTGTTGGAGTAGATGATTTCTCCGATTGGCCATCCAGCGTTAAAGATTTGCCACAGCTCGGCCCAGATTTATCTATTAATATGAACGATTTAGAGGAATTACAGCCCGATCTTGTTCTTGCTTCATTAAGTGTGCCTGGAATGGAGAAAAACATCGAGGAATTGCAAAGAAGAAATATCCCACATATTGTTTTTAATGCTAACTCGTTAGAGGAAATTGCTCAAGATCTCCTTTCACTCGGGAGAGCTTGTCATGTAGAAGAACGTGCTAAAAAAATTGCGGAAGAATATTTGCAATCGATTGACAAAATGCGTACGGTTGCAAAATCCCTCATGAAGAAACCTACCCTTTATTGGGAATGGTGGCCGAACCCTATTTTTACACCAGGAAAAATAAATTGGTTAACAGAAATTAGTGCTATTGCAGGTGGAGTCAATTTATTTCAGGATGTCGAACTAGCCAGTGTTCAAACAGATTGGGCAGATGTTGTTAAACGAAAGCCTGACTACATCATGATGGCTTGGGTAGGCGTAGCTTTTGAGCGTATACAGCCAGCCAACTTATTAAAGCGCCCCCATGCTAGTGAGCTACATGCCGTGAAAATGGAACAGCTCCATGTAATGGAGGAATGGCTTTATTGTCGCCCTTCTCCCCGCCTTATTGAAGGGGCTTTAAAGCTAGCTAAAATATTGCACCCTCAACAATATGAACATATAAAATTGCCAAGTTTTTTATCATAAAAAAACAACATCCCCTTTTTAGTCGGGGGATGTTGTTTCAATCATTACACAAACTTCACCATATGATATTTTTTCTTACCGCGGCGAACAACGCTAAATGCATCCTCTAGACGATCCTTTGCATCGAATACATATTCTAAATCCGTCACTTTTTCTCCATTGACACTAATTGCACCATTTGAAACGTCCTCACGCGCCTGACGTTTCGATGATGAGATGCCAGCTTCCACTAGAAGGTCTACAATATTTTTATCTTCCTTAGCCATTTCAATAGAAGGAACATCTTTAAAGGCATCCTTCATTTCTTCAGCAGAAAGTGCTTTTAAATCGCCTGAAAATAACGCTGCCGTAATACGGATAGCTTGCTCTAACGCCTCTTGACCATGAATTAATCGTGTCATTTCCTCAGCAAGTGCTTTTTGAGCCTTACGTAAATGTGGCTCTTCCTCTACAGAAACAGCTAATGCTTCAATCTCTTCACGAGTAAGGAATGTGAATATTTTCAAGTATTTGATCACATCTGCATCAGCAGCATTGATCCAGAATTGGTAGAACTCATATGGAGATGTTTTCTTACCATCTAACCAAACAGCACCACCAGCTGTTTTACCAAATTTCGTACCATCAGCTTTCGTTACTAATGGAATCGTAATTCCAAAGGCTTTAGTTTCTTCTTCATGAGTTTTACGAATAACCTCTAAACCTGTTGTAATATTACCCCATTGGTCAGAACCGCCTACTTGAATACGACAATTGTAGTGGTTGTATAAATGATTGTAATCAATCCCTTGAATTAATGTATAAGCAAACTCTGTGAAAGATATCCCCGTATCAAGTCGAGAAGCAATTGTATCTTTTGCCAACATGTAGTTAACATTAATTAATTTCCCATAATCACGTAAAAATTCAATCGTATTTATATTGCCGATCCAGTCACGATTGTTCACAAGCTGAGCACCATTACCATCTTTAGCAAAGTCAAAAATACGTTCTAGTTGACCGCGGATACCTTGAACATTTTTATCGATTTGCTCCACAGTTTGCAATTGACGCTCTTCTGAACGGCCTGAAGGATCTCCTATCATACCTGTAGCCCCACCCACAAGTAAAATTGGACGGTGACCAGCTTTTTGGAAACGACGTAAAGTTAAAAGCGGAACAATATGTCCAATATGCATAGAATCTGCTGTTGGATCTACACCACAGTATAAAGAGACAGATTGTTCTTCTAATAATTTTGCCATACCATCAGCATCTGTTTGTTGATATAGCAGCCCACGCCATTCTAAATCTTGTAATAATTCGTTTGTCATGATGATTCCTCCTATTGATTGAAATTCGCTACGTGCATGGACAAATTCATGAGATAAAAAAAATCCCTACACGCAAACAATTGCATGCAGGGACGTTAAATTGTAAATTAACGCGGTACCACCCGGCTTGAAGATGTCATCCACCTTCCACTTCATTCAATCGCCTTTATCGCAGGCGCGCACGTCTAAGCTCCAAGCACGTAATTCATCTCTACATTATGACCAGTTTTCACCAACCACTGGCTCTCTAAACAGGGAATATAGAAACTACTCCAAACTCTTCATCACTAGAAAACTATAACCATTATTCTAAACGAATCTATTTCAAAGTCAATAACTATGTTCGAGCTAAAACAATATGTGCTATAATAAACAAGATTTTAGGAGGTCGATACATTGAAAGATTGGATTGAAAAAATCAATGCAAAGATCGATACATTAATTGAACAAAAATGGATGAAGAAATTACGTATTTCAGGTAGCGTTACCTGGAACTTATTTTTACTATTTTTAGTCTTTGCATTGGTTGGCACTGTATTTGTCGGTTCAGTAGGAGCTGGTTATTTCGCTTCTCTTGTAAAAGAAGAGCCCTTACGCTCAAAAGAAGAATTGCGAGATCAAATTTTTAGCTATGAAGAAACAAGTGAGATTTATTTTGCCAACGATATTTATATTGGAAAATTACGGACAGATTTAGATCGCCGTGAAACTTCACTTAAAAATGTTGCACCAGATGTTCTTAATGCTGTACTAGCAACAGAAGATGAATATTTCCGTGAACATAACGGAATTGTACCAAAAGCGGTTATACGAGGCTTATTACAAGATGTTACGAATTCTGCTACACAGACAGGTGGCTCTACCCTAACGCAACAACTTATAAAAAACCAAGTATTAACCAATGAAGTTTCCTATGAACGTAA
This sequence comes from Lysinibacillus sp. GbtcB16, assembly GCF_019091145.1. Taxonomy (NCBI): domain Bacteria; kingdom Bacillati; phylum Bacillota; class Bacilli; order Caryophanales; family Bacillaceae; genus Lysinibacillus; species Lysinibacillus sp. GbtcB16. The sequence continues at coordinate 116,017 of NZ_JAGXJV010000002.1, read as the reverse complement.
AGCAAAAGAAATTTTACTTGCTATGCGTTTAGAGCATTTTATGACAAAGGAAGAAATATTAGAGGCTTATTTAAATATTATTCCATACGGTCGTAACTCTTCAGGGCGCAATATTGCAGGTGTAGAAACAGCCGCGGAAGGGATCTTTGGTGTGAAAGCTAAAGATTTATCACTAGCGCAAGCAGCTTACATAGCTGGTATTCCTCAGGCGCCATTTGCTTACACACCGTTTACAAATACGGGTGAACTGAAAAGTGAGGAAGCTTTAAAACCAGGTATTGATCGTATGAAAACAGTTCTTTATCGTATGAAAGAAGCTGGTTATATTGACGATGCACAATATAAAGAAACACTTAATTATGATATTGCTGCTGACTTCCGTGGTCCAGAAATGCGAGCGGAGGATCGTTATCCATGGCTTACATATGAGCTTGAGAGTCGCGCAAAAGATATTATTGCAGAAAAACTCGCAGAAGATGACGGTATTGACCCAGAGCGATTAAAAACAGAAAAGAAATTAAAAGATAAATATAAAATCTTAGCAGATCGTGATGTTCGCTCAAAAGGTTATCGTATTTATTCAACCATTAACAAAGATATGTATGATGCCATGCAAAAAGCTGCTAAGGACTTCCAATATTATGGCCATACGTATACTGGTAAAGGGAAGGATCCTGTAACTGGTGAAGAAATTGATATCGAAATGCCCGTACAAGTGGGTAGTATTTTAATGGAAAATACGACGGGTCGAATTTTAAGTTTTGTAGGTGGTCGAGATTTTAATACAACTCAAGTTAACCACGCAACACAAGCTTATCGTTCAAATGGTTCTACGATGAAACCATTACTTGTTTACGCTCCTGCTATTGAGTACGGGGTAATTGGTGCAGGTAGCCCACTCGTTGACGTAAAATTCTCAATCGGTTCATGGAGCCCAAGTAACTATATTACTAGTGATGAACGAGGACTTATTCCAGCACGCGAGGCTTTAGCAGATTCTCAAAACATATCAGCGTTACGTTTATACAATGATATTATTAACAAACGTCCTGCTGATTTATTAGTAAAAATGGGATTCACAAAATTACACCCCGATGATTTCACTAACCTAGCAACTGGTATCGGTGCTTTAAGTGAGGGGACTACTGTAGAAGAGAATACGAATGCCTTTGCTACTTTTGCAAATGGTGGTCAATTCGTTGATGCTTATATGATTGATCGAATTGAAGATCAAGAAGGAAATATTATTTACAAACATGAAGTAGAGCCCGTTCAAGTATTTAGTCCAGAAACGTCCTATATTGTGACGGATATGCTACGTGACGTGTTAACAAAAGGAACAGGAACTCTTGCACGTAACACATTAAAATTCTCTTCAGATTTTGCTGCAAAAACAGGGACTTCTCAAGAGTATAAAGATGTTTGGTTAGTTGGTTATAATCCAAATGTATCTCTAGGTGTTTGGATGGGTTATGACCAACCTCGTACATTGTACGCATTTAATAATACGTACCAACAGCCAAGCGTTCGTGTCAATAAACTATGGGGTACTTTAATGAATTCCGTTTACGATGTGGCTCCTGAGTTTATTGATCCACCAACAAGCTTTAAGGCACCTAAAAATGTGGTGACCGCTTCGTTCTGTGGTATTTCTGGGATGGCACCTTCTGCAGCCTGTGCAGACGCAGGTTTAGTCCGTTCAGACTTATTTAATGCGAAAGTATTTTTACCTACACAACCAGATGATAGTTTAGCTGCTTCAAGTGTTGTAACGATTAAAGGAAAAACTTATAACGCATTACCAAGTACACCAGCAGAATTTGTTAAATCAGGTGGCGCAGGTATTAATCAAGCGTTCATTAAACGCATGTTAGGCCGTCTTGGCGGTAATCCAGCAAGTTTATTACCAAAGAATTCAACTTTATCAAATTCATCTGTTTCAGCAGTTGATTTCCCTGCAGATGGAAGTGCACCTGCAGCGGTAACGGCATCCGTAAATGGCTCAACTTTATCTTGGACGGAGTCATCAAACGATGTAGTTGGTTATCGAATTTATAATGTTACAAATGGAGGCAACACATTAGTAACGTCCGTTCTTGAATCTACACAAAGTATTACGGTTGCTAGTGGACAAGCCTATGTTGTAGTGGCTGTAGATATTACAGGCTTAGCATCACCACATTCTAATGTAGCCTCTACTGGTGGTAGTGATGATGAACCTGACCCAGAGGATAATGGTCAAGAGACAATTCCACCGACAACACCGCCTACAAATGGCAATGGGTCTGGTAATAATGGGAACGGTTCAAACAATGGAAATGGATCAGGAAACGGCAATGGATCTGGTGGCAATGGCAACGGCTCCAACAACGGCAATGGGTCTGGCGGCAATGGTAACGGCTCTAACAACGGCAACGGTAACGGTGGTAACGGCAACGGCTCCAACAATGGCAATGGATCTGGTGGTAACGAATCAGGCCAACCGGAAGATGGCTCAAACGGAGGAGACAACAGCAATACTACTCCCCCAGAAACGTCAAGCCGATAAACAATTTCGTTTCAGTATCAAACAGACTTACTACAATTCACTTTTGATTTGTAGTAAGTCTATTTTTTTGTCATTATTAAGAAGACTACTATTTTGAAGGAGAGGGAAAATATGAACATATTAGTTTTAGGTGGCACACGTTTTTTTGGAAAAAAATTAGTGGAACTTTGCATTGAGAATGGACATGATGTAACGATTTTAACACGCGGTCAAAGCGGCAATCCTTTTGGGACAGCTGTCAAACAATTAATAGTTGATCGGGATAACCATGACGCACTAGAAAATGCTCTCGCCCATACAACATGGGATATTGTTTATGATAATATTTGCTACTCTCCTAACGAGGCACATACTATTTGTGAGCTTTTAAAAGGGAAAACGAAAAAACTTGTCTTTACGTCTACTCTTTCAACCTACGAAGTAGATGGCAAGATGAAAAAGGAAGAAGATTTCGATCCTTACCATTATCAAATTCTTATGGGGGATCGAGAAGAATTTTCCTATGGAGAAGGAAAACGACAGGCTGAGGCAGTGTTGTTTAAAGAAGCTTCATTCCCTGTTGTTGCCGTACGTTTCCCAATTGTTATGGGCGAACATGATTACACACGTCGCTTGCATTTTCATGTTGAACGTATTTTACATGATCAGCCAATCTCATTACCAAATATCGATGCACAGATGAGCTATATTACAGATGAAGAAGCTGCTGAATTTTTATATTTTGTAGGCGTTACGCCTATAGAAGGACCGTACAATGCTACGGCTTCTGGTGCCATTTCATTGAAGGAACTTCTTGCATTGATTGAAGAAGAGAGTGGAAAGCGCGCAAAAATTTCTCTTGTTGGTGGCGATGAAGAATCACAATCACCATATGGTGTACCAGCTGATTGGTATATGACGAATGCGAAAGCAGAGAAAGCAGGATTTACATTTACTCAACTTCGTGATTGGTTGCCAAATTTAGTTAAAACTTTAGTAAAACAACTTCAATAAAAAAGAAAGACAAAGAGTCTGCAAAATACGCAGCAGATTCTTTGTCTGTATATTAATATAATATAGTCTTTAAAATAGCGACGGCTTCATCTATCTCTTCCTTCGTTACCGTTAAAGGTGGCAATAAACGAATAACATTCGGACCTGCCCCCACTAACAAGAGACCCTTCTCCTCTGCCGCTGCGATATAATCCGCTACTTCTGTTTCGCCACAGCCAATTCCAAGCATTAAGCCCTGACCCTGAACGGTATAGTTAGAAGGTAAATGCGCTTTTAATTGTGCTGCAAAATACGCTGACTGATCTTGTACTTGCTGTAAAAATGCCGGCTCAAAAACATGGCTTAAGACAGCTTGAGCTACATTCATCGCAAGAGGGTTGCCACCAAATGTAGTGCCGTGTGCACCTGGACTAAAGGTTGCATAAAGCTCGGCAGTTCCTAGCATTGCCCCTACTGGGAAGCCACCACCTAGGCCTTTCGCTAATGTCACAATATGGGGCTTTAACACAGTTTGCTCAAAGGCATAGCGTGTTCCTGTTCTTCCTATTCCTGTTTGTACTTCATCAATAATAAGTAATATTCCCTTGTCATCACATGCTTTCGCAATCGCGGCAGCGAATTCTAACGATACACAGTTAACACCACCTTCTCCTTGAATCATCTCCAGCATAATGGCTGCTACAGAGTCATCAATAGTAGCTTCTAGTGCGGCAGCATTATTGAATGGCAATATCGTAAATTTTTCAACGAGTGGTCCAAAGCCGTTATGTATTTTGCCTTGACCTGTTGCAGACATTGCTCCGAATGTGCGACCATGGAATGATTTTTCGAAAGTAATAATGTGATTTTTCCCTGTATGTTTACGCGCTAACTTAATGGCCGCTTCATTTGCCTCCGCTCCACTATTACAGAAAAAAGCATGTGCCAAATGCGTATGAGCGATTAATTTTTGAGCCACCGTTTCCTGGCCAGGGATATCAAAAAGATTCGATATATGCCACAGCTTTTCACTTTGCTCTTGCAGTGCCTGCACGATGGCAGGATGGGCATGCCCCAGACTCGCTACTGCAATACCACTAGTAAAATCTAAATATTGTTTTCCTGTAGAATCCTCTACAATGGTGCCCTGCCCTTTGACAATTTGTGCACGACGTTTACCGTAGTTCCCGAATAAAGCACTCATATTATCATCTCCGCTTTTATTTGAAATGGTCTTCTTTCAACATCTATACTTTTAATACGATCTTATTAGAACACTAGGTAGCATGAAGTTTGTCGGAAGTGACAATCGTAGTGCCCATCAATGTCTCTCCAACAATTTGCACGGAAGGTATACCTGCACGTAAACAATCGATAGCACCTTGTACTTTTGGAATCATTCCCCCATAAAGATGCCCTTGTTCTATCCATTGATGAATGAGAGAGGGTGTTGCCATTGTTTGATATTCATCGTAAATTCGAATACCGCTTACATCTGTAACAAGTAATAAGCTATCTGCCCCTAAGGCTAATGCCATTTCACTTGCGACTGTATCACCATTAATGTTTAAGGCCAGACCTGCTTCACTTGCTCCAACACAAGCAATAACGGGTATAATTCCCACTGTCAATAAAGCTTCAAGTAAGGCTGTATTGATGGCTTTTACTGCTCCAACAAAACCATACACGTCTTTATCCAAATAATCCGCCACCATTAATTGACCATCAAAACCGTTTAGCCCAATGGCCTCAATGCCAGCACTAGTTAATTCATGAACTAAAGCAGGGTTAACCTGCCCAATCAAAGTTGATTGGACAACATTCATAGCTGCCTCATTTGTCACACGTATACCATTTAATGTATGCGATTCTATGCCTCGAGCAGCTAATTCACGATTAATAGCTGGGCCACCGCCATGAGTAATAATAAGCTCCACACCGCTATCTTGTAGCTTTTTAAAATTAATAAAAAAGTCTTTATTTAAGCCCTCTAGTGTACTACCTCCGAGCTTGATTACCATTCGTTTACGAGCGGTATGATGCGTTGATTTGGACGTAGTCATAGGTTAAGTCACATCCCCAAGCATGCCCCTTACCTTCACCCATACCAAGGGACACATATATTTTCACTTCATGCATTTTTAAAATTTGTATTAATTCATCCTCCGAGAAAGGGATTGGTTCGCCGTTTTCTACCATTGTAGCGCCACCGATTTGAATCGTAATTTTATCTGGATCTACAGTGGCACCACTATACCCTATTGCTGCAATAATTCGTCCCCAGTTCGCATCACAGCCAAAAACAGCAGTCTTTACAAGTGGTGAACCTACGACGGTCTTCGCAATCTTACGTGCCTCTTCATCTGAAATTGCGCCAACAACTTCTACTTCAATAAGCTTGGTTGCCCCTTCCCCATCCTTAGCAATCATTTTTGCTAAATCTTCTGCTACTGTTTTCAATGTGTAATAGAAATTTAACCAATCTGGATGCTCAGGTGTTAACGTCTGATTTCCGGCGATACCGTTCGCCAATACAACAACAGTGTCGTTTGTAGATGTATCCCCATCTACTGTAATGGCATTAAATGTGAGGTTGGTAATATCGGATAATGCACTTTGTAATACATCAGATTCTATTTGGGCATCTGTCGTAATAAAGCCCAACATTGTTGCCATATTTGGTTCAATCATGCCTGAACCCTTCGCAACACCAGCGATAATGACTTCCTTACCATCTACCGTTGTACTATAGCTTGTGTTTTTCATAACTGTATCTGTCGTTAAAATCGCCTGTGCAAAGTCAATGGCACTTTCTAAATTGTCCTTCGGTTCTAGCTGTTGAACACCGTTTATTACTGGCTCCAACTTCATCATTTCGCCAATGACACCCGTTGAACAAACTCCAACCAATTCAGGAGCAATCCCTAATTTTTCAGCCGCTTGCGCCTGCATGATTTGGGCATCCTTCACGCCCTGCTTCCCTGTACAAGCATTCGCATTACCCGAATTCACGATTATTGCCTGCATTTTTCTTGTTGTGTAAACAACTTCCTTTGTTACTTTTAATGGGGCTGCCTGCACAGCATTTGTTGTAAAAACACCAGCAACACTAGCTGGTACCTCGCTTACTAAAATCGCTAAATCTTTCTTCTTATGTTTTAAACCACAATGTAACCCAGCTGCCTTAAACCCTTTTGGTGAAACGATATTTTTACTTGATAACTTTTTCATTACATTTATAGAAGTAGTAACAGTCATCCATAATTCCTCCTTTTTTTCATCAAACTAAACATGGGAAGTGTTAAATAAAGAACGGTACGACATCCAGACCTGTCGTTTGCGGTAAGTCAAATTGTACATTCATATTTTGAATAGCTTGGCCTGCAGCCCCTTTGACTAGATTGTCAATCACACTAACTATCGTGGCACGATTTGTACGAGCATCTACTTTCACCAAAATATCGCAATAGTTGGATCCCTTAACACGATTAGTCCCTAAGCTAGTAGCATCTGTAACAATTCGAACAAAGGGATGCTTATCATAAGTCTCCTGCAGGCAAGCAACCAACTGAGCCTCTGTAACACCTGTCGTTACAGGCGCATAGGATGTTGCTAAAATCCCTCGTGTCATAGGTACTAAGTGAGTATTGAAAGTTATATTTGTTTCTACATGAGCAAACATAGATAAAGCTTGTTCTATTTCTGGTATATGTTGATGTGTATTTACTTTATAGATCGAAAAGTTTTCATTCGTCTCGCTAAAATGAGTTGTTTGTGACGGCTTATTGCCAGCTCCTGAGATGCCACTTTTCGCATCAATCACTAAAAAACTCGGATCAATTAAGCGTTCTTTCACTAGCGGTAGTAATGATAACAACACCGCTGTTGGGTAACAACCTGGGTTAGCAATAAGAGTAGCTTGCCGTATATGCTCTGAATTCCATTCCGTTAAACCATAAACACTTTGCTGAACCGTATTAAATGGCGCTGCTTTTTTGCCATACCACGCTTCATAGCTTGCAAGATTTTTCAACCGGAAATCACCAGATAAATCTATTAATTTCGGGCCTGTGTTCACCAATGATGGTAGTAACTTACTCGTTACACCAGATGGTGTACTTGTAAAAACTACATCAAATTCCGCTAAAGTATCTTCCTCTATTTTTTGTAAAGGCCTATCAACAATCGTCATAAGATGACCAAATTTGGAAGAAAAAAGCACTCCCTCCTCGGAAGAAGTAAATAATGCTAGCTGCTCTACAGCCGGATGATTATGTAAAAACCGAATAAGCTCTAGCCCACCATAACCTGTTGCTCCAACAATTCCTACTTTCAATGCACTCACCTCTAAAATAAGTTAAAAACAGTATACGTCTGCATAAATATTAAGTCAACTGAATTTTTATTTATTTATGTATTTTTTCAGTACAACATGACGTCTCTTCAAAACACGTCTTCAGTATTGTAAATGCAGAAAAAAGAAGGCAAGAATCCTTTCAACGATTGAATGAACCCTTGCCTTCTTTTTATGCATATACTGTATAAATATCAATTGATGTCTTTTACTTTATCAGTCTTCCATCGTCGATAAGTCACCCGTAGGTAAATTTAACTCCCACGCCTTCAGCACACGACGCATAATCTTACCACTGCGTGTTTTTGGTAGTTTTTCCTTAAATTCAATTTCACGTGGTGCAGCATGAGCCGATAAGCCTTTTTTAACAAAATCTCTTATATCCCCAATTAATTGATCTGAAGGTTCAACACCCTCTCGTAAGGATACAAAGGCCTTTATGATTTCCCCTCGTACTGGATCTGGTTTTCCAATGACTCCTGCTTCAACAATATCTGGATGCTCCAATAGCTTGCTTTCCACTTCGAAAGGTCCCACACGCTCTCCAGCCGTCATAATGACATCATCCACTCGACCTTGGAACCAGAAGTATCCGTCATCATCCATATAGGCAGAATCTCCAGATACATACCATTTCCCTTTTAAGAAATAAGATTCATAGCGTTCTGGATTGCCCCAAATTTGACGCATCATAGCTGGCCAACCCCGTTGAATAGCTAAATTCCCCATTGTAAACGGCGGTACTTCGTTACCAGCATCATCTACAATCGTCGCATGAATACCTGGAAGTGGTTTTCCCATTGATCCTGGCTTAATATCCATAGAAGGGTAATTACAAATCATATGCGCTCCTGTTTCTGTCATCCACCATGTATCATGGATTCGGTGACCTAATTCTTCTACTCCCCAACGAATCACTTCGGGGTTCAATGGTTCACCGACAGATAGCACATGACGTAAAGATGATAGGTCATAGCTTTCAAGCAAGCCACTTCCTGCCCCCATCAGCATCCGGAATGCAGTCGGTGCACTATACCATACCGTAACACTATAATCTTCAATGGCTTGATACCATGCTTGCGGTGAAAATCTTCCTCCAACAATCACCATTGTCACCCCATTTAACCAAGGACCAAAAATACCATAGGCTGTCCCTGTCACCCATCCTGGATCAGCAGTACACCAATAAATATCATCCTCACGTAAATCAAGTACCCATTGCGTAGATTGGTATTGTTGAATCATTGCATTATGAACATGCAGCACTCCTTTTGGAGCACCAGTTGATCCAGAGGTATAGTGAAGAATCATCCCATCTTCTCGATCTACCCATTCCATATCAAACTGAGCTGAAGCTTCTTTCAATCGTTGATTAAAGTCTAGAATTTGGGATGTTTCTTCAATATTTTCCCCTATTAAAAAGATATGCTCGAGTTGCGGTAATTTAGCGATAGGTACGCGTTCAAGTAATGCCGGTGTAGTAACTAATACTTTCGCCTCACTATCTGCTAGCCGATCATACACAGCGCCTTCCATAAATGCTTCAAATAATGGTCCAACAATAACCCCCATCTTCAGCGCACCTAATAATGAAAAATAAAGTTCAGGAGATCGTGGCATAAAAATAAATAAACGATCACCTTTTTGTAGATTAGTAGATGTTTTAAGAACGTTGGCAGCCTTGTTTGTTAACCTTTTCATTTCATTAAATGAATACGCCTCTTTACGTTTACCATCATTAAAATAAAGGGCAACTTTATTTTTACGATGTGTTTCTGTATGGCGATCAATTGCCTCATACGCCATATTCACTAAACCTGTTTTGTACCAGCTAAATGCTTTTTCCGTATCAGCCCAATTATGAGACTTTGCCACTTCTTCATAATTCATTAAATGGTGCTGACCAGCAAAAGCCGTTAACTTCTCTTTCAATTTCATCCCCATGAAACTACCCCTTTCTTTGCTTTCACTTGAAACTGTTCATTTACTATTTTCAGTAATCCCCTCTGCTGAAATAATAAATTTACGTTCTAAGTAAAAGATAGGTGAGCTTTTGTTATATAACAGTTTTTCACATTGCAAATGATAGAATTATTAATTACACTACTTTTATCTGTTAAATAACAGAAGCAATATATTATATTTTACACGAATTTAAGGAGATTGTCTTAATATTTTCACTTTTCCAAAAATACAGGTATATTTTGCAAAAATAAGCGTTTTTACGCATGAAATCAGCTATAATGGAATTATTAAACTCAGGTGGTGGCATTATGGAACATAAAAAAACTTTTTTTTCTGTCAAAAGGGAAACTAAGCATGGTACTGTGTATGTGGAAGGACCTGTTCCTCCAGAAAAATTAGCTACATATTCTTTCCATGAGGGCTTGGTTGCCTTTAGACCTCCAAAACAGCAACAACAAGCTATTATTGAAATTGCAGGGCTTCCTGAAGGGCGTATCGTTATTATTCGAAACGAAGATATCGTTGTAGGCTATGTGACCTATCTCTATCCTGATCCACTTGAACGGTGGGCAGAGGACCGAATTGATGACATGATTGAATTAGGTGCCATTGAAGTGATTCCCGACTATCGGGGAACCGGTTCAGGAAAAGCATTACTAGCCGTTTCATTTATGGGCGATGAAATGGAGGATTATCTGGTGATAACTACCGAATATTATTGGCATTGGGATTTAAAGGGGACTGGCTTAAATGTTTGGGACTATCGCAAAATGATGGAGAAGATGATGAGCTCTGTTGGATTCGAATATTTTGCTACGGATGATCCAGAAATTACATCACACCCAGCAAATTGTTTAATGGCGCGCGAAGGTAAACGCGTGCCTCCTGAAACAATTGAAAGATTCGATAGGCTTCGTTTTAGAAATCGTTTCATGTATTAAAACCAATGCAAAGGGGATACGTATATGATCGTAGAAGAAATTATGAATGAGGAACCTTACACATTAGCTCCTACCAATACCGTGTTGGAGGCACTAAAGCTAATGCGTGACAAAAAAGTTCGCCATTTACCAGTTATAGATGAGGAACGTCACGTTCTAGGGGTGATTACAGAACGGGACATTAAAGAAGTTTTGCCATCATCTTTACAAGATGAACCTAATTCTCCTGTTTTTCAAGCAAAAGTAGAAGAAATAATGGTTAAGGATCCACTTGTTGGTCATCCACTTGATTTTGTTGAAGAGGTCGCTCTTACCTTCTATGAATCTAAAGTAGGTTGTTTACCTATTGTCTCTGGAGAAAAATTAGTAGGAATAGTTACTACAACGGATTTACTCTATACATATATAGAGCTAACCGGTGCTACGGAACCTGGCTCAAAAATTGAAATTCGAGTAGCTGACACGCCAGGTGTTTTATTTGAAATAACAAAGATATTTCATCATCATCATGCCAATGTCCAAAGCGTCTTAGTGTATCCTGATTCTGAAAATACGCAAAATAAAATTTTAAGTGTCCGAGTAAAAACACTGAATCCTTTAGCTATGATTAACGACCTTCGCAAAGAAGGCTTTGATGTGCTATGGCCTAATTTACCAGGTGTTTCGTTATAATGAAAAAGGCTGTATTCGTTTACTCGCCAGAACAACTCGGATATAAATTTTCAGATACACATCCTTTTAATCATAAACGCTTGACGCTAACGATGGATTTACTAAAAAATATAGATGCACTCGATGATGTAGATATTATTCCAGCACGTGTTGCAACAGAAGAGGAGCTACTGCTTGCCCATGATCCTAAGTATATTGATATCGTGAAGAGGGCAGGACATGGAGAACTATCGGTAGCCCAATGTGAAAGCTATGGTATCGGTACAGAAGACACACCGATTTTTGAAAATATGCATGAAGCAAGTGCCCAATTAGTCGGTGGAACGTTAACGGCCGTTGATTATGTAATGGAAGGTAAAGCTGAGCATGCCCTCAATCTTGGAGGAGGGCTACACCACGGTTTTCGTGGTCGCGCATCAGGATTTTGTATTTACAATGATAGTACGGTTGCGATTCGATACTTACAGGAAAAATATAATGCCCGTGTACTATATGTCGATACAGACGCACATCATGGAGACGGTGTACAATGGAGCTTTTATGAGGACCCGAATGTTTGTACATTGTCTATTCACGAAACAGGGCGCTACTTATTTCCTGGAACAGGCAATATTACTGAGCGAGGCAACGGACAAGGGTATGGTACATCCTTTAATTTCCCTATGGATGCTTTTACAGAGGATGAAAGTTTCCTAGAAATCTATGAACGATCTATGCGAGAGGTTTTCGAATATTTCAAGCCAGATGTTGTGCTCACACAAAATGGAGCAGATGCCCATTATTTTGATCCTTTGACACATCTTCATGGCACTATGAATATATATCGTGAAATTCCAAAGCTCGCACACCAATTAGCCCATGAATATTGCGATGGTAAGTGGATTGCGGTGGGTGGAGGTGGCTATGATATATGGCGAGTTGTTCCACGTGCTTGGTCCATGCTCTGGTTAGAAATGACTGACCAGGCGTTACCAACAGGACCTCTTCCACAGGCATGGCTTGACCGATGGCAATCTGAAGCTCCCGTTCCTTTTATTCCAACTTGGGAGGACCCGAATCCTTTATATGAGCCCATTCCACGTAAGACAGAAATAGAAGAAAAAAATGCTCAAATGTTAGCAAAAGCATTACACCTTATTCGCAATGAAAAACGAGATTAACACCTTTCCTCACGAATTTTCGTGGGGTTTTTTTCATTGGTTTAAAGCTACATCCCCCTGCGCTCCATTTTAAATAAAAAACACGCAAATCCTCGATAAGATTTACGTGTTCCTATATGTTATTTACTTTTGACGGATTGTCGATGTTCAATACGATGGGGTAAAATTACCGCCTCATCCTCGACCGGTTCCTTACTCATCAATTTAGTAAGTAGGCGCATAGCAACAGCACCAATGTCGTACAGTGGTAATGCAACACTTGTTAGTTGTGGACGAACCATTCGTGCTAGCTTAGAATTCTCAAAGCTAATCACTTCGATATCCTCTGGAACATTTTTACCGGCGTCTTGTGCACCATGAATTAAACCAATTGCCAATTCATCACTGCCCGCAAAATAGGCTGTAGGTGGTTGTTCAAGCGCTGATAAAATCTCCCAAGCTTCTAAGCCCATGTCATAGCTAGATTCTTCAGCAGCAATTAATGCTTCATCTATTGGCAAGCCAGCATCCTGTAATGCTTTCTTATAGGCTGCTAGCTTGAATTTTCCGTTAATTGTATACGAAAGTGGGCCCGTTACGAAACCAATGCGTGTATGACCATTTTGAATCAGTAAAGATATCGCTTCATAGGCCGCTTGGAAATAGTCAATATTGACAGTAGCTATTGTTTGCGATTCATCTACAGAGCCTGCTAATACAATTGGGACCGGTGAATGATCCATTGTTTGTTGCATCCTTTCTGTTACTTCATCACTCATCATCACAATACCATCTACTTGTTTGCCAAGCATAGTATCAAGTAACTGTAACTCTTTATCTTCATGTTGATCTGAGTTGGCTAAAATAATATTATAACGGTACATTGTGGCTATATCCTCTACACCACGAGCCAGCTCTGCATAAACATTGTTTGCAATATCTGGGATAATCACGCCAACTGTTGTTGTTTTCTTACTTGCTAATCCACGCGCTACTGCGTTTGGACGGTATTCTAATCGTTCAATTACTTCTAGTACTTTTTTTCGTGTTGCTGGTTTTACGTTTTGATTACCATTGACTACACGAGAGACCGTTGCCATAGAAACATTTGCTTCTCTTGCAACATCATAAATTGTAACAGTCATCGTACGTGCCTCCCTTTTTTCCTATTATAGCCTTATCATACGATAATTTTCATATTATTTTCAAGAAGAACTACGTAAAAACCAAGTACTAATAGTCCTATTCTAGACATTATTTTGTCACGATATAACAAACACCGCCTGCCAAAGTAAGCAAGCGGTGTTAGCTGTTAACAATTAAGCATGGATTTCATGATTTTTCATGAATTTTTGTAGTGTTTCATAGAATGCGTCGAATGTTGGGATGTCCATTTGTTGTTGTGAATCAGAAAGTGCTACAGATGGATCTGGATGCACTTCTGCCATAACACCATCAGCACCGATTGCAATGGCTGCTTTGGCACATGGTAACAATAAATCACGACGTCCTGTTGAGTGTGTAACATCTACGAATACTGGCAAATGCGTTTCTTGTTTTAACACTGGTACGGCAGAAATATCTAATGTATTACGAGTTGCTTTTTCATAAGTACGAATACCACGCTCACAAAGGATGATATTTTCATTTCCTTTAGACATAATGTATTCCGCTGCATGGATGAACTCATCAATCGTTGCAGCTAAGCCTCGTTTTAGTAGGACAGGTTTATTAGTTGCACCTGCTGCTTTTAATAATTCAAAGTTTTGCATATTTCGTGCACCGATTTGAATCACATCAATATAATCTAATGCTTCCTCTAAATGACCTGGCGTCACAATTTCAGTAATAACGCCTAAACCATATTCCTCAGACACACGTTTTAAGATTTTTAAGCCTTCTAATCCAAGACCTTGGAAGTCGTATGGAGAAGTACGTGGCTTATAAGCACCACCACGGATTAGCTTTTCACCTTTTGCCTTAATAGAAGCCGCTACTGCAGCTACTTGCTCATAAGATTCAACGGCACAAGGACCAAATACGAAAGATGGCTTCCCTTGTCCAATTAATTCACCATTAATATTAATGACTGTATCTTCGGATTTCTTCTTACGAGATACAAGTAATTCTTTCTTCTTATCAGCTTCAAGTTGTTTTAAAGCTGTTTTAAAGATTTGTTTAAATATATAATCTACCGTCATTTGGTTTAATGGACCTTGGTTGTGTTCTTTAATAAGATCAAGCATGTGTCTTTCACGCAGTGGGTCATAGCGATTTACACCTTGTTTTTCTTTAATTTTACCGATTTCATCAACTACAGCTGCACGTTCGTTAATAAGACGAAGAATTTCTAAGTTTAATCCGTCGATTTGACTACGTAAGCTTTCTAAATCTTTTTGGCTCATGCTTTCTTGCTCCTCTCCTCATGACAGACACTTTCAGAACTCTGAAATGTATGTTACATTTTTAGATAATAGCAATATTATAATCAATGTTGTTCAGAATGTCACGCATTTTTAATTTAGCGCTTCAACTCGCTAAATTAAAATTGAGATATAACGCGAAAGGAAGCGATTACATTGAGTTCTAAATTATTTGCACTTGATATTGGTACACGCTCAGTGGTCGGAATTATTCTTCAAGAAGAAAATGACCATTATCATGTAGAAGATATTGTAGTGAAAGAGCATAAAGAACGTGCCATGGTGGATGGTCAAATACATAATGTCATGTATGTGGCAGAATTAATTAATACAATAAAATATGAACTTGAAGAGAAACACGGTCCCCTGACGAAAGTAAGTGTTGCAGCAGCGGGCCGATCCTTGAAAACTGAACAAGCTAGCGTGACGATCAATATACGTAATCGTCCTATTTTTACAGAAGAAGATATAAGTCGCTTAGAGCTCCAAGCAGTTCAACAAGCCCAACAGCAACTTTTACAACATAAAGAAGATGCCAAAATAAGCCACTATTACTGCGTAGGCTACTCAGTCCTCTACTATCGCTTGGATGGTGAAGAAATTGGCAGCCTCTTAGATCAACAAGGAGACGAGGCACAAATCGAAGTCATCGCTACGTTCCTACCTCGTGTTGTAGTCGAATCACTAATTGCCGCTTTAAAACGAGCTGATTTAGAAATGGAAGCTTTGACATTAGAACCTATTGCAGCTATTAATGTCCTTATCCCTTCCACGATGCGTCGTTTAAATGTGGCTCTTGTCGATATAGGCGCGGGTACTTCTGATATTGCCATTACCGATAAAAGTACTGTTGTAGCCTATGGTATGGTTCCAACAGCAGGCGATGAAATAACAGAGGCTTTAAGTGATCATTATTTACTAGACTTTCCTGTTGCTGAAATAGCGAAACGTCAGCTTCAAACGGCAGAAGAAATATTAATTCAAGATATTCTTGGTTTTGATCAGTATTACCCAAAAGCTGAAGTTTTATTAGCAATTGAACCTGCTGTCAAGCAGCTTGCAAAGTCCATTGGAGAAGAAATTTTACGACTCAATAACCGTGTGGCTCCAAAGGCTGTTATGCTTGTTGGCGGAGGTAGCTTAACACCTAACTTAACAACAGAACTTGGACTAGTCCTTGATTTACCAGCAAACCGTATAGCTGTTCGAGGCATTGATGCTATTCAAAACCTGACAAAAGAAGAGCATATCAAAGCATCGCCAGAGTTAGTTACGCCAATCGGTATTGCCATAGCAGCGAAAAAAATGCCTATCCAATATATGAGTTTAACGGTAAATAATCAGGTGGTTCGTCTTTTTGAGCTAAAAGAAATGACAGTTGCAGATGCTTTTTTAGCGGCTAATATCCGCGCTAAACAATTGTAT
This sequence comes from Lysinibacillus sp. GbtcB16, assembly GCF_019091145.1. Taxonomy (NCBI): domain Bacteria; kingdom Bacillati; phylum Bacillota; class Bacilli; order Caryophanales; family Bacillaceae; genus Lysinibacillus; species Lysinibacillus sp. GbtcB16. Next base: position 99,578 of record NZ_JAGXJV010000002.1, on the reverse strand, counting down.
GGAAAACCTGGCCACGGCTTATCTATTAGTGTTAACGGACAAGATATCTTCATTCCTGGTGGTCATGGACAGCCAGCTGAAATATTAGTCAACGGACAACAAGCATCAACGAAAACACTAATTAAAACAGGCGATGCCATTCAGCTAGTGGAGGGACAAGATGGACAGCCAGCGACAGTAACGGTGAGAGATCTTATTGATCATGCTGCAATCAAGACCATAACTATTCAAAATACAAAATATGTCATTGAGCCGAAAATTTCAGTCAATCACTCACCCGCATCGCTGGATACAGTTTTGAATGATCGTGATAGTGTCGTTTTTGAGATAGCTGAAACCATTGAGGAAATTTTTAAAGTCACAAACAACTGGCATTTATTGAAGCAATTTGAGTCTTATACAATACATGTCGATGGACAGCCTTTATTTTTACCTGAGTTTTCTTCCCAATTAACGATTAATGGGAAAACTACTAAATTGAGCTATGCTGTGCAAGATGGTGACATGATTAACTTTCAGCAGCAATCATTGCCAACTGTTCAGCGCATTGCAGACCAAATGAATCTTTTACTGGAAGATAAAATCATCATTCATTTCCAAAATGAAGTAGTGGAGCTTTCCAAAACAGTACATGAAGCACTGGTCAATCAAATGATAGTAGCTCCTCTTTCAACTGTGCCCAATGGAGCCACTGTATTATTTACAGAGAAGGATCGCAGTCGTTGGATTTATCAAGATGTATTTCGCTTTTCTAATTGGCAACTCCCAAGCACATTCAAAGGAAATTTTACGATTTTAAGAAACGGCCAGCCTGCAAGTTTTGATATGGAGATTTTCGGTGGCGATCGACTTGAAATACTATTAGCTGAAACCCCTATCGTATAAAAAAAGGGATACGTTACACGATGATCATGTAACGTATCCCTTTTCGTTATGCATTATGCACGTACTTCTTCATTTGAGTCTTTTGCTTCGTCTTTTTTCTCTTCTGCTTTTACTTCTTCGTTAGGAATAAACTCCTCAAGTGGTTCTTCACCCTCAAAGGAAACCGTTCCATCATCAAAAACTGTAGGAGCCTTTGCTGTTTTTAAAGTTTTTACTTTCTCCACTAATTGTGTAGATTGTTCTTGAATTTGTTTAGAAAGTTGAACTGTTTTATCTTTTGCAGTTGTCGAGAAGTCTGCACTCTTATCTTTTAAATGAACTGCTTGTACAGCCACTTCACTACGTAAATCTTTTCCTGATTTTGGAGCCAACAGTAGACCTGCTGCAGCACCTACAATTCCACCTACTAATGCGCCAATCACAAAATCTTTCATGTTTACACGCTCCTCTTCATAAATCGAATCTTGCGAATGATAAAGCTGAGGCAATGAACTTTCAAGCTGTTTTTCCTTTACTTCATTAAAATTTGGCTTTTGAGTTGTCATGCAACAATTCCTCCCCATCATATTATCAAATTTGTCTAGACAGGTTGTCCATCTACTTTTTACAGATGCATGTTCAACTTATGTCCAAGACTTTATTTTTATTCAGACCGTATCATGTACTTACTGAATAATTTTTACTATTTACGACCCCATTTTCTTTTCGGCTTTTCTACTTGAACCGTTTCAAAGCCATACACATCCTCAGATACAGTTTCTTGCTCTATGATTTTGCGCTTTTTCCATTTATCAGCAATGCCCATTGCAACATTGCTCCACTGTACAACTTGCGCAATTTTTTCCTCATTTTGTTCTACACTTTTAGAAACAGAAGAAGTAATTTGCTGTACAGAATTATTTAAACCATTAACAGACTCACCAATACCTTTAACAGCTTGAACCACTGAATTTAACTGTTCAGATTTATGTTGAATATCCTCTGCTAAGCTATTTGTTTTGGATAATAAAGAAGTTGTTTCTCGTGTGACCCCTTCCATTTGGCCTTCAATACCTGATAAAGTACCAGATAAACTGCTTAAGATGGACTTGAGCGAGAATAATGTCATTCCTACACTCACACATAAAATTAAAAACCCGATTGCAGCGATAATGGCTGCAATATACAAAATCACTTCCATAAGTTGACCTCCTGCTAGTAAATTCTCTTTACTATTACTTTCCCTATCTTCGACAAAAAAAACGGAATTCCTGCTCAAATTTTAAAAAAACAGCTTAACCCCTACGGACTAAGCTGTTTCATCGTTTTTAAGCACGGCTTCAAAAGCATCTTGGAATTTATGAACATCTCCAGCACCCATAAATAAGAATACTGCGCCTTGATGTTTTGTTAGTATATCAATTCCTTCAGTGGTAATCACTGCACTGCCCTCGATTAATGACGCCAAATCTTGAATAGAAAGTGCGCCTTGCGTTTCTCTTGCAGAGCCAAAAATATCACATAAATAGGCTGTATCTGCAAGGCTTAGACTATCTGCGAAATCTTGTAAAAAAGCTTGTGTACGTGTAAATGTATGTGGTTGGAATATAGCAACTAGTTCACGATCTGGGAACTTTTGTCGCGCTGATTGAATGGTAGCACGAATTTCCGTTGGATGATGGGCATAGTCATCTATTAATACATTATCCCCTATATCTGTTTCAGTAAAACGTCTTTTTACACCTTTATACGTGTACAAACGATCCTGAATAATATCCGGTGAAATTCCTTCATATTCGCATAGAGTAATGACCGCTAATGTATTTAAAATGGCGTGATCCCCAAATAATGGAATGAAGAAAGTGCTATAAAATTCATTACGAACAAAAACATCGAATTTTGTACCTTCTGTCGTTTTTTCAACATTACGAGCCTCGAAATCATTCTCAGATCCAAATCCATAATAAACAACCGGAACTTTTGCTTGGATACGTTGAAGCTGTTCATCATCGCCACATGCAATAATAGCTTTCTTTACTTGTAAAGCTAATGATTGAAAAGCAGAATAGACATCATCTATATTGGCAAAGTAGTCTGGGTGATCAAAATCAATATTTGTCATCACTGCATAGTCAGGATTATATGCTAAAAAGTGTCGGCGGTATTCACACGCTTCCATCACAAAGAAGTCAGCATTCGCATGACCAGCACCAGTACCATCACCAATTAAATACGATGTTGGTTTATAACCACCTACCACATGTGCCATTAAACCTGTAGTTGAAGTTTTACCGTGTGCACCTGTTATGGCAATGGATATATAGTTACCAATATATTCTCCTAAAAATTTATGGTAACGAATAATCTCTACGCCGATTTCTCGGGCACGAATTAATTCTGGATGATCATCAGGAAAAGCATTACCTGCAATTACAGTCATGCCTTCTTTAATATTATCTGCATTAAATGTAAAAATTGGAATATTACGTTCACGTAACGGCTGCTCCGTGAAGAAATATTTATCGACATCTGAGCCCTGTACTTGTTCACCAGCATCAAATAAGATTTGTGCAAGTGAACTCATGCCAGAACCTTTAATGCCTGTGAAATGAAAAACTGTCATTAATTAAACCCCCCGGGAATTTCAATATCCCATCTATCATCTATTAGGTGTAACGTATTATTTCACGATTGATTAGGTATTAATACCTTCACAAGTATTAAAAAATACGTACTATTCAACACATCTTGTCTATTATAGCACTTTTTATGCATAAGGATAGATGTGTAACTTTTCTAAAAAAACTAATTTTGACGTAAATTAGATAATGTAGACGAAAACAAGGCAATTCTTATTCAAACATAGTAATTAAATCTTCTTCCGTAATGAAACTTTCACGCGGCTTACTACCCCTTGCCTCTGAGATAAAGCCATGTGATTCCAACATATCAATTAAACGAGCAGCACGATTATAGCCAATATGATACTTTCGTTGAATCAATGAAGTAGAAGCTCCACCTTGTTCAAAAACAAAACGGCAAACATCTTCAAACAAATCATCCTGTTCTGCGGATACCTCTGTTTTCTTCAATAGCTCCTCTTGATCAAAAATATAATCAGGCTCTCCTTGTTCACGAACATGCTCGATGATCGCTTCAATTTCATCATCTGTAACAAATGTACCTTGGAGACGTACTGGCGCTGACATACCGTTACCTAAATATAGCATATCGCCTCGTCCAAGTAACCTTTCTGCCCCCTGCCCATCCAAAATTGTACGAGAATCAATTTGTGAAGATACTGCAAAGGCAATACGTGTAGGAATATTGGATTTAATTAATCCTGTTATAACGTCTACAGATGGTCTTTGTGTTGCAACTATTAAATGGATTCCACATGCACGTGCCTTTTGAGCAATACGGCAAATTGCCTCCTCTACATCTGCTGGAGACATCATCATTAAATCGGCTAACTCATCAATAACAATTAAAATATATGGCAATTTTAAACTATGTTCATTATTTTTATCTGCTATTGCATTATAGCGCGTAATATCCCTTGCCCCTGCATGCGCAAACAGTTGATATCGACGTTCCATTTCCTCCACTGCCCATTTAAGAGCTGCCGTTGCAGCCTTCACATCTGTGATCACAGGGCTAACTAAGTGCGGGATATGGTTAAATGGTGCCAGTTCCACCATTTTAGGATCAATCAACATTAGTTTTAACTCATGTGGTGCAGCTTTATATAATAAACTAACCAAAATAGAATTGATACAAACGGATTTACCTGAGCCTGTCGCACCAGCAATTAAACCATGAGGCATTTTTCGTAAATCTAGTGTCACAGGCTTACCTGTTAGATCAAGACCTAATGCTGCCTCTAACGGCGAATCTGATTCAAGGAAGGATGCACTATTCGTCACTTCTGATAATCGTACAGCTCTTGATACTCGGTTTGGAATCTCAATACCAATCGAACTTTTCCCAGGGATCGGTGCTTGAATACGAATATCCTTTGCTGCTAAAGCAAGCTTTAAATCATCTGCTAAATTTCTGATTTTGCTTACCTTCGTACCATGACTCACAGTAATTTCGAATTGAGTAACTGCAGGTCCCTGCATAATCGATTCGATTTGGGCAGAAACCTGGAAATAAGAAAGTGCTTCCACCAATGTATCCCCTTGCTGCTCCATCCAATCTGTATCCTGTGTTTTTTCCTCAGGTAGCTCTAAATATTCGTCAGTTGGCTTTTGATAAACGTGCACAGGTATTGCTTTTTCCTCAACTGGTAGCTCCTGTTCAGCTTCTAAAACCTGTTCTAGATTTTCCATAGGTTTTACTGGAGAATTCTCTATAATTTTAGGAAGAACTTCAGTTACTGAAATGATCTCTGATTCTAGCTCTGTTGTTGCAGCAACTTCATCATCACTAATACTTGTAATCTCTGCTTCTTCATTCGAGGATACACGAGTCATAGTTGTTACAGGAGCCATTGTAATAACCGCTACTGGATTTTCTGATTGGGCTTCAGTAATGAGATCTTGTCTTTCATCTTCGTGCCGATTGTATTCAACATCTCCTTGAATTTGACTGAATAAAGCAGATTGTGAATCGCTTTCTTCCTCTAGCTGTGGTTCAACTAGATGTATAGCATCTGTATCTATGCTCTCCGAAGGCAGGGATTGTTCCTCTTCTTTAGCTTCCGTCACATCCAACAGCACATCTTCTACTGCTTCCAGATTACTTTCCACACGAATAGGCTGCGCCATTTTCATTTGCTGTTGAATCCGCCATTTTTCTTTATCTGTTTTTAACATGAGGACATTGAATGGAATACGACTTTTTTCTTCCTTTGGCATAGCATCAGATGATTTTTCTTCCATATCCATCTTATAGTCCTCTTCATTACTCGAAGGCTGTACGACAGTTACCTCTCCAATATGGATGGTAGAATTTTCAATTTGAACTTGTTCCACAATCAATTCTTTCACATGAATCTCAGACTGATCTGCAGAAAGCTGCTGTAAGGTTTGATCTTGTATAGCAGCTTCCTTCACTTGATCTTCAAATGCCATGGCAAAAGGTGTGGTTGGTGGCACCACGATATCTGTTGGCGCACTGTCCTGTATACCCTTTTCTTCTTCCAACACATTAGCATCAAATGTAATAGGTTCATGGAATTCATGTTCAATTTCAACATGATGACCAGTACTAGGCGGCTCTTTTTCTTCTAGTATATTTTCATTAGCCTCATTTGTTGTCGCTTCTTTTAATGGCTGATGAATTGTCAATATATCAGAGGTTGTCCTAGCCGTTTCTTGTAGCTCATGTTCTTCTTTTCTTTTATCCAATAATTCATTGATAGGACTTGGTTTCGCAAATCCATAAACCGGTGAAGGTACATCTGTTGGGATAAAGCGTTTCCGATTTTCAAGAAAATCGCTATCTACTTTTTGAACTTTTTGTTCTTGCCACTGTGGTTTATCTTTTGGCGCAGATGTTGTCTTAGGTATAATTGACTCTTCACGATCTTGTGCATCTCGAAAAACTAAACTCGCTCTTGAACGTTGTTCTTGTTCGATTGGTTGACTTTTCACAGTTGTTTTTCTACCAGTGCGTTTTGAACGATTCGCCAATAAATCTCGAATCCCTGATACATCTACATCATAAACGCTTGAATCAACGATATGTTGATTTAAATGCTTGGGTAAGGATAAATCCTCGATTTTCCCATAATAATCATCATTTTCTATCTGATTGAACATTTCTTTTGGTGGTGCTTGTGATACAACGCCTTCCTCATCATCGTCAATCAATGGGAAACGGAAAGTTTTTTGCTTAGTCATCGGCGCCTCTTGCTGAGTATGTAACTGTTCTGCTTGTTCCTCTCCGTAGTCCTCATAAAATTCTTCATACTCGTATTCATATTCATCTTTATTTAAAATTTTATTTATTTGTTTTTTAAACCAGTTCACTTCGTTTCACTCATTTCTCTTACACTTCATTTATAGCATTGTCTAGTATTGCTCAAATCAATAGCTCAATGTCTATATCAAAAGCATACCATAAAAACGCTCGCGAAACTTGCATTTAGAGGCTCATTCTACACAAAAAAATCGTTATGTTACTAGCATATTAGTAACATAACGATTTAGGGAATTTCACCTTGATACATTGGATAATATCATGATAAAATTTTTAAATTTTAATAATTTTATTATCAAAAAATGAGTTTATTATTTACTCAGTGATTCAAATGCACTACCTACGATAGCATCTTCAGGCAAAACTAAAATTCCTTTTTCAGATGGAGCATTAGGAATAGCTAGCTCACGTGCTGAACAAAGCATGCCAAATGAATCTACACCTCTTAAATTTCCTTCTTTAATAAGCATTCCTGAAGGCATTACCGCACCAATCTTTGCAACTACTACCTTTTGCCCTGCTTCTACATTAGGTGCGCCACAAACAATTTGTAAAGTCTCATCTCCAACGTTTACTGAACAGATACTTAATTTATCAGCATTTGGATGCTTTTCTTTCGTTGCTACAAAACCTATGACAAATTTCGGAGAGAAGTCAACATCTAGGCTAATGTTAGCACCGTTCTTTTCGATTGCTGCTGCTAATTGTTCAACTAACTCTGGAGTAACCTCAACTAATCCTTTTGCTTCTGTTTGTACATATTGGCTCGCATTAAATAAATTAAAAGCTTTAATTTCACCCGTTTGAGCTTCTTTTAATATAGCAATATCCCCTGCACGCTCTACTACTGTGTTAACGATAGACTCCGTTGCTAGTTGAACTAGTAATACATCTCCTACATGCTCTTTGTTGTAAAATACGTTCATTGTTTTTCTTGCTCCTTTTTCACTCTGTTTTTTGCTAAAATAAAGATCGGTTCTAATTCCCCGTCTTCATAAATAAAAGATAATGACGTGATCGGTACTGTACCGACTGCAAAGAAATGCATCGTCATCTGTGCTAATACATCATACCCTGTTTCATTCCGAATATCACCTATAATTAGCACATCTTGATGGGGCACAGATAATGTCATATCCCCCTCCACTTGCGTACGCATTTCTTTTAAAAAGCTCTCATTTAAAATTCGGCTTGCATCATAACCATCATTCATATTAACAAAATAAAAGATATTATTGGCGACCTCATCCTTTTTATAAGAGGTTGGTAATTGTTTAACTGAAAAACGTGCCATTTCACGAATTTGCTCTACACTTAATTGTAAAGCTTCCAGCATAGATTCATCGATAAAACGATAGGTTTTGCCTAAATCAAGCGCATAAAAGATGCGTGTTTCCGCTGTATGGTCTGTTGTAATAAACGCATGTCCCTCTTTTGATGCTTGAGGATATGATGTTGCACGAATAACTGGATAAATTTGTGTAGCCGTTTGGAAACCCTGTTCTTTTTCTTGTTCCATCGCATTAAAAGTTTGCGTAATCGTATACACAACCTCATCAATAGCTGCTTCTTGCTTATCATTGTATTTTGCTAAAATCCCAGGTAACGAAAGCTCCATACCTTTTTCAATCGTCTTATGATTCAATCTTAATTTATCGTGTTTTTTATCGAAATGAAAATCGTATTTCTCTTCGTTTAATCGTTTTCTTAATAGCTCTACAAGCTGCTCTGATTTCAATTGCTTCATATTTTCTCACATCCTATCTTCAAAATGAAACGGCTCACATGTTTGTGAACCGTCTTGTTCAATCTTGTTTATTTACTTCATCTTAACCGAATGAACGATTTTCGTCATCTCACGCAAATTATCTTCTATATGTTTGGCCGGAGAAATCGTGGTCATTTTCACGCCACCACTACTCACAATGAGCTCCATTTCATTCTCATCATCTGTTTTAAGTACGGCTGTAAAGCCAAAGCGACCATCTTTATCATAAGTAGTCTCCTCAATGATTTTATTAGCTTCATTGTCTTTTAAAAGATGATAATAAAGTTTACTATCTTGTGCTTCTTTATCGTTAATGAAGAGGATATAGCTTTCTTTTCCTTTTGAAATAACAATATTGTAAGCATCTGAACTATCTTCAACTTTAAAAGTTGAAGGTAAGTATAATTTAATATTCCCAATTTCCTCGGTATGTTCTTCAGGCTCTTCTGCAAAAACCGTTTCTGTGATTTGAAGTCCGTTGGCAATTTGCTCATCGATCGATTGATTGCAGCCAGAAAGCATCAGAAGTAACAGCGTCAGGCCAATAAATTGTAGCCATTTATATGACATGTCTCTCTTCCTTTCTCTTGCACTACTAACTAACTTTTTTTCTATTTTAAAAAAATTATTAGGAAGATGCAACCTCTCCGCATGCGCATCACTAATTCCATTTAACTATTTTTCAGAAAATGTGAACAAATATTGACCAACCAATAATGATACAATATGCTCAAACATCATTTGTCTGCTTACTAAACCTTGTGTAAAAATCCCTACTGCTCCAGTGCCCTGACGAATATCCCTGCGCTGTGTATATTGCTCCATGAGTGGACCAAGCTCTCCACCAGATCTGATTTCCTGGGCAATTTCTTTTGGTAAAATAATTTGTGCACCTGCCGCTGTAAATGTTGTCCCATCGGATACTGTTAGTGCACCCCAATTACATACATATATTTCGCCTTCTATTTCAGTTACACCACCTTCTAAACCAAAGGATAGTGATGCATCGGTTTTTATTATGGCATTTTTCGCGCGGTTCATCGCACCTAATCTCGTTTCTTCATTCGACATAGGCTGTTCTGATACTTCTGAGGCAGCTTTCACATAGGTAAAGGTTGTATCCTCAAAATATTTTTGAGCTACAGCTTCAACTGCTTCAGTTTTCGCTTTATTAGTTGTTCCAATTGCTATTTTCATCAAACCCCTACTTTCTTTCCATAGAAAAAGATGCCTTTTTACAGGCATCTTTCCAACTTCTTATACATTAGCGCGAATAGACTCTAAAGTCGAACGATCTGCTTTTTTCACTAATTCAACAATTAATGCTTTAGCAGCAGCATAATCATCAATGTGAATGATAGACGCAGATGTATGAATATAACGTGAGCAAACACCAATTACTGCACTTGGTACACCGTCGTTAGCTGTATGTACTCGTCCAGCGTCAGTTCCACCCTGTGATACAAAGTATTGGTAAGGAATATGGTTGGATTCAGCTGTATCTAAAATGAATTCTCGCATACCACGATGTGTCACCATTGTACGGTCAAGAATACGAAGTAATGTTCCTTTACCAAGCTGTCCAAATTGATCTTTTTTACCTGAAGTATCATTTGCTGGTGAAGCATCTAATGCAAAGAATAAATCCGGTTTAATCATGTTTGCTGACACTTGAGCACCACGTAAACCAACCTCTTCCATTACATTTGCCCCTGAATATAAATGAGATCCAAGCTTATCATTTTTGACTTCTTTCATTAATTCAATTGCTAGACCACAGCCATAGCGGTTATCCCAAGCCTTGGCCATAATTTTTTTCGGATTGGCCATTGGTGTAAATGGACAAACAGGAATGATGGATTGTCCTGGACGAACGCCCAATGCTAGCGCATCTTCCTTGCTGTCAGCGCCAATATCGATTAACATATTTTTTATTTCCATAGGCTTAGAGCGTTCTGCATCCGTTAATAAATGTGGTGGGATAGACGCGATAACACCAGGAATAGCTCCATTTTTCGTATAGACTTCTACACGTTGTGCAAGCATAACCTGGTTCCACCAGCCACCTAACGTCTGAAAACGGATCATGCCATTATCAGTAATAGAAGTAACCATAAATGCTACTTCATCCATATGACCTGCAACTAAAATTTTTGGTGCATCCGCAACATCACTATGCTTTACACCAAAAATCCCCCCCAAATTGTCTTGAACGATTTCATCTGAATACTTTTCCAACTCAGATCGCATGAACGCGCGAACAGCGTGCTCATTACCAGGAGCACCTGGTAGCTCTGTTAATGTTTTAAATAATTGCAATGTTTCCTCATTCATGTTGACTCTCTCCCCACGAAGTAGAATATTCTTCCTCGCCTATTGTAACATATTTATTTCCGAATTCGAAATATTGATACATTTCCTAAAACTGTTATCATGTGAACGTGCATTCACTCTATAGGCTATGCTAAAATATAGGTACAGAAAAAGGAGGAAGATGTATGAAATTACGTGATTTTTTAATTGGTGTTGCAACTGGCTTAGCTGCCGCAGTCATTATTAAAGAAGCTAGTGAAAAAGTTTCTCCGTTCGTACCTGCAGGACAAGTACTTGAAAACATAAAAAAAGAATTTAAAAAGGATGCACCGATTGACGGTTCCTGGATTTTTATGAAAACAGAAGATTATACAAATGGTATTATTACTATTCCTGTCTATCGTGGAGGCATCTCACGCATGCATGAGGGTGACATGCAAACATTTGAATTTGCAGCTGATGCACGCTCGGGCGTTGTAGTGGAATTAACAGAGGTTTAGCCCTAAAAAATAAGCAAAAGAAGCCATCTCATTTTTTTATTGAGATGGCTTCTCTTTATTATTCTGATAAACCTTTATTATTAAAGTATTTTTTATATTTGCGATAATAATTTAAGTTATTGAGTGTTAGCTTCACCCAACGCTTTGTATTCATATCTTCATTATAGTAAAGGGAGTTTGTGTATTTACCTTCACTAATTAATTTCTTCGCCTCTAATTTAAGCTTTTCGTTCGATGCATACTTGAATAATACACCTTTTGGAATAACCATCCACAGATGTTTATCCTCCACATAAGTAACTTCTTGCTCGATGTTTAACATATGATCATCAGCAACGTACTTCATTAAATTATGGCCACTTGCCGTAACATAATAGCTAGAACGTCCATTACGTAAATTAATTTCAAACAGCTTGTACTGCTTATCACGAATATCATATTTCATATCGAAATTGGCAAAGCCTGTATAGCCGATGTCCTCTAAGAAAAAACGTACTTGATCCATTAATTCCTTATCATATGTTGTTACGATTGCGGCATAACTTCCGATTCCTTCAGGTGAATGCTCTTCTAGAATAGGATTTCCTAGACACATCAGCTTCACTTTTCCATCTTTGCCCACATAAGCGTTAAGCACACGCATATATGAATCATCACCAGGGATAAATTCTTGAATAATCATCGTATCTTGATAGCTTGAGCTATAAATCGCTTTTAAAATAGCTGTTTTTTCTGCCTCATCATGCGCAACAAAAACTTTTTTCTTCCCTGGGAATTTACATGCCCAGTATTCAACAGAATTTGATGCCTTTAAAATAATTGGATACTCAAATGGAGGTGTAAAATTGTCATAATTATCTGCTGTTACAGTCGTTGTCCCTGGATATTTAAAATCGTATTTATCACACATCTTGTAGAAATTTTCTTTAAGTAAAATTTCATCCATTAGAGACTCATCGATGTAAGGTACTGTGAAATGCTCCTGTAGCGCTGGCTTATTTTTAATAATAAGCTTGGCATAATCGTCACCACACGCTAAGAGCAAAAGTTTTTTATCCGCATATTGCTTTGCAACTTGTGCAAGGGCAGGAGCAAATACATCCTGTTCATTCAAACGGTCGATTTCTTGAAATTGTAAGATATGGCTATCTTGTGTAGCTGTTAAATGAGAACGTCCTAAGACAAGTGGTTTAATTCCATATGCTTCGTAAAATGCACGGGCCATCCCATATGCATTCATATCAGATCCTAGTAAAACTGGTAAAAATGGTTGTTCAGTTGCCATGTTTATTTCAACTCTCTTTTATAATTTAGTTTCGTGTTTAGTGTATCATATTTTCCATCATCATCACGAACAAAAAAGCGAGGTATCGACATTTTACATGTCAATTACCTCGTCATTGTTAGAATGTAATTACAGCTTGTCTACTACGCTCAAGCTTAGCCTTGATTTCTTTCCCCGCTTCATCCCATTTAATCATACGGTAATAGGCATCATGGTAGAAAATAAAGCCATAGTTATTGGCAAGAGCTTCTTTCATAAGACGCTCTTTGGCAAAAACACTTGTCATTGGATAGTCATCATAAGCTAAAACCCATAATGGATTTTGATGAGCATGAGTAGGCATAATATCTGCCATATGCAAAAGTACTTCACCTTGTTGAGTAAGTTTAATGACAGCATGTCCTTCACTATGACCACCTGTATGAATCATCTCGATTCCTGGTGCTACTTCCAACTTATCTTCATAGGTTTCAACTAAGTGCTGCACAGGCTCCCAATTTTCTTTCCAGTACGTATTTTTCGAGCGAATATTTGGGTTACGCATCTCATCCCATTCAATTTTTGTTACAAAAATTTTAGCATTTGGGAAAGTAGGCACAAGCACATCATCCTGCCACTGAGTTAAGCCACCAGCATGATCAAAATGTAAATGTGTCATTAGCACCGCATCAATATCTGCTGTCGTTAAACCAAGTTCTTGTAAGCTATCCGCTAACGAAGATTCCTCTGTTACCCCAAAGTTTCTTAGCTGTTTTTCATTTAATTTGTTAAAGCCCACACCTGTATCAATAAGATAGTTTTTGCCCTCATATTGAATAAGAATTGGTTCTGTTGGTAATTCAATTTGATTTTTTTCATTGACTGGATATTTACGTGACCAAAGTGGTTTCGGTACAACTCCAAACATCGCACCACCATCTAGGCACGTAACACCCCCGTTAAGCCATGATAATGACATTTTGTGAAACTGTAACTGATCCATCCATATTCCCCCTACAATTTAGTGATAAATTGCGACTCTAAGCGATAAATCGGCTGTCCTTTTGCAGAAAATTTCTGCTCGTATTCAGTCATCACATTATCCTCAGGCATGCTTGCATGTAGGTCGAGTGATACATACTTTAGTAACATACCATATTCAGATATACTGATTAACGAAAATTCAAACAAACCACGGTTATCCGTTTTAAAATGGATTTCCCCATTATCCACTAAAATCGACTCATATAATTTCAAAAAACCCTCATGCGTCAAACGTCTTTTGGCATGACGTGTTTTTGGCCAAGGATCTGAGAAATTCAAATATACACGTGCTACATCATTTTTGTTAAAGAATTTATTTAAATCCGCGCCATTTACTTTAAGCAAACGTAAATTGGCTGGAGATTTTGCTTCTAGAATTTTCTCTAATGCACAAACGATTACACTATCATAAAGCTCAATGCCAATATAATTAATATCTGGGTTTTGTAAAGCCATTCCCGTAACAAATTGTCCCTTTCCAGTACCAACTTCTATATGAATTGGGTTGTCATTTCCGAAAACAGCCTGCCAATTTCCTTTAAAGTCTTCAGGATTCGGAACGATTACCTCTGGATGATTTGTAATCATTTCCTCTGCCCAAGGCTTATTTCTTAATCTCACTGTTGTTCCTCATTTCTTTCTTATAAAATTATTGATTTTTTTATAGTATAACGTATTCCTCTTACATTCGCATAAAATTATTGCGCAATGATATTATTTAAGAACTCTTTGTCATAATGTTCCATGCATTCTGTTGCACTGTACAGTGAATGGTAGAACCCGGATGGATACTTCCACTATAATTACCATCCATATGACAATCAACCTTGTGATCATTCACGATAATATCGAAATGTTGTCCTTGTAAAAATGTGATTTCCTTAAATTTCGTATGCTTTTCAAAAAAAACAGTCGCAAAAATAAGTAATAATTTCAGACGGGAAATATCATGGACGATTGTAATATCGACTCGACCATCATCTGCTTTTGCAGCTGGTGATATTTTCATCCCTCCGCCAAAATAAGGCTGATTGCACATGGCGACAAACCATGCTCGTTGGAATTGCCACTCTTGATGATCAGAACGTATCGTGACGTTAAAACATTCAAAGCTAAATAAGCCTCTAATGACAGCAATAGCATACGACAGCTTACCCAATCCTATTTTATTGAGGTAAAATTTAAGGCGAGATGTATTAATCGATTTTGTGACATAAGCATCAAAGCCTATGCCAGCATTATTGACAAAGATTCTATCCCATCTATTGCTGAGCTGAATACTTCCCGCATCTATTTTTGTATAGGCCGTGGAAGCATTCAATACATAGTCCTCGATTTGCTGAGCACTGTAAAATGTGGGAAATGAACGCGCAAAATCATTACCAGAGCCTGCACGAACCACACCGAGCACTAAAAATTCATTATGTACAACACCACTAAACACCTCATGGATGGTGCCATCTCCACCAACAACTATTAGTAATTTTTGATCCTGCTGTTGTGGAGCCCATTGTTTGGCAAGTTCTCGTCCATGTCCTTCATATTCCGTAAAAGCCACTTCATAATCTATCGTTAGCTGCTTTCGAAGTTGAGACCATACTTTCTTACCTTTTCCATTTCCAGCAGCTTCATTGACAATAAATAGAATTTGCATACTCAATCCTCTGTTGTTTGTGAAGCTTGCTGCCAAATATCTCTATTAAACGAAGTAGTTTGTACAGTATTTAGAATCGCTTGAGCCGCACGTATTTGCATATGCTTCATTGGAGAGGAAGCCTTTCGCAAATGCTCCATCCATTCTCCGTAATTTCGACGATCAACAAAACGAATCCCATATGGTGAACCCGGATAATCAAAATAACCATTTCGAGTTAATACCACTTTTCGAATAGGCATATCTATATTCTCTTCTTTAAACAATTGGGATAGTACCGACTCCATACGGGCTAAGTTTATCGTTGGATTCAGAACTTTAGAGTCCTTTGTCCCCACCTTTTTCATCCAAAAGCGATCACTTCCACCAACGTATACAGCTTGATTATCTGCTTCCAAAACGGTAATACAAATACACTCCGTCGGAGACATTAACACAACATCAAGCTCAATCGGTGCTTTTCTTATTTGTAGAATAGGATAATAAAACAACAAGAAATTATCTGGTAATGTTTGTAATAAAGTACGTAGTAACGAGTCACGCATGAAGCGAGGATCTACATATGATTTTTCACGTAATGTTGAACTAGCCCATTTCATTTGGAAATGGAAGAATTGATCAATAAACATTCGCTTCAATTCATGGATGGATTGCGGAGCATACACAATCTTAGGTTCAAATGTTAGGGTTGTTTCTTCTTCTGGAATGGTATCCTCACTACTTATGAGCTCGTTTGATATTTCTATTTCTTCTACGTCTTCTGCTGCTTCTTTTTGTCGTCCTGTAAATATTTTTTTAATAAAGGAAAATCGCTCTTTCTCCTCGAAAGTATCCGCTTCTGACTCATTATCAATATGTTGCCACTCGCTTATATCTTCTCCCAATTCCCATTGACGCTTAATGCGATCCCATTGACTTTTCTTCAAGCGTACAAATTGTGTAGGATATCTTGCTAAGTCAATTTGATAGCGAGAAATATAATCTTGTATTTTCACTAATTGTGCCATGTAAAGGTCACTCCATTCTTCCTTACCATCTCGTTAGTTCTCTCTTTTCTCGATTGCTTACGATAAAAGAGTCTATGCATTCTTATGTATTCATTACATCGACATTTGTTCTACAAATTTCAACCTGTAAGATTATGCTACTATCCTTTTCATTTTACATGACGAGACCCAACATTACACCATAAATAAAGAGAACTATCCATACAGATAGTTCCCTACAAGGTTCTTTTATTTAGTATTGATTGAAAGTGGTAATTTCGCTTCAAATGTTTGCTGTAATTGACGAGTCCATTCACCTGGAACTCCAGCACCAATTTGGTTGCCGTCCACATCAATGACTGGCGTGACCTCAGAAGATACAGACGACACAATGATTTCATCCATTGTTAGTAAATCCGCTTTCGTCATTGGCTCTTCGATCACTGGTAAATTAATTTCTTCCGCACATTTTAAAATGACTTGACGTGTAATGCCATTTAAGATGAAATTATTAGCTGGATGTGTATAAAGTTTACCATCTTTAATGCCATAAACATTTGCTGAAGAGCATTCTGTCACGATATCTCCGCGATGTAAAATCGCTTCATAGCAACCTTTTTCAGCAGCTTCTTGTTTTGCTAAAACTGCACCAAGCAGGTTTAAAGATTTAATGTCACAACGTAACCAACGAATATCCTCAACAAAAGTGGCTTTAACACCTTTTTCAAAGTTTTCATATGCACGTTCGCCCGCTTTTACATTACCAGTTAATATAGCTGGAATACTTGCATCCGGGAAAATGTGATTACGGGAATTAGCTCCACGAGTGATTTGAAAATAAACATGTCCTGTTTCCAAATTATTCTTTTCAATTAACTCATGTAGTAATTTGTGTAAAACGTCTTTTGTATAAGGAATAACAAGGCGAATTTTTTCGGCGCTCGCATAGAAACGATCAATGTGCTCTTGTGCTGTAAACATATTTCCGTTATATACTTTGATTACTTCATAAATACCGTCACCGAACTGATAACCTCTGTCTTCAGGTGAGATTGCAATAGATCCTTCTTCAACAATTTGATCATTCCATAATGAATATGCCATTTTCCGTTCATCCTTTTCGTCTTTATGTTATTTTTTTCCCGCAAGCTCAACAATTGCTTCCGCATAAATAGCCGCTGCTTTTACAAGATTTTCAACCACTACAAACTCATCCGCCCGATGCGCCACATCTTGCTCCCCAGGGAATAACATGCCAAATGCCACGCCCTTTTTCAGAACACGTGCATACGTCCCACCACCTGTAGATAATAGCGGTGTTTCTGTATCACCTGATTGACGTCTATAAATGGACGCTAATGTTTGGATAAATGGGTCATCTTCACTGACATAATGAGGCTTAGAGTCGTCTTGAATATCTAATGAAAATCCTCTTTTTACAACTAAACGTTGAGCCTCTGTAATTTTTTCATCGAATGGATAGGACACAGAATAGCGCATACTAATTACTAAACTGCCACCTTTACTAACATCATAGCTAACAATGCCTGGATTTAACGTTGTATGACCAGACATGGCATCTTCAAATTGTAATTCAAGCTGATGGCCATAATGATCCTGATAAAAAACATCTGCGATAAAGTCGACAAATTGTTTACTTGACTCAGTCGTCAACTCTTGTTGTAAAAACGCAGCAAGATAAACAGCCGCATTGACACCTTTTTCTGGTTCCATTGCATGGGCTGCTTTACCTTTGATAGTTATTATATAGCGAGAGTCCTCCATTAATAAAGAGCCATCTAGCTGATTTTTGCTTAAAAATGTTTGAAAATTCTGTTCGAATTGCGCTGATGCATGCTGAACTGTTGCTTTGGCCAAATCTGGTACCATATTTGGGCGCTTTCCTGCATTAAATAGTAGTAGTTGTTCTTTCGTTGCATCACCCACTTTATTTTGAGAGAACACAAGCTCAGCAATGCCTTTCTCAGCATTAATGAGCGGGAAATCTGCATCGGGTGCAAAACCGATTGACGGCATTTCCTCCTGTTTGAAATAGTGGTCGACACAGCGGAACCCTGTTTCTTCATCCGTACCAACGATCATTCGCACTCTTTTATCTAATTGAATACCTGCATCTTTGACAAGTTTCATGGCCATCCATGCCGCAACTGTAGGGCCTTTATCATCAATTGCACCACGTGCATACAGCTTACCATCAACTACAGTGCCGCTAAATGGTGGGTATGTCCAATCAGCTTCATCTCCAATTGGAACCACATCAACATGACATAAAATACCTAATAATTCTTCACCTGCACCCATTTCGATATGTCCAGCATAGTTATCAACATTTTTCGTTAGTAACCCTTCTTTTTGTCCCTTTGCTAGTAACCATTCAAGCGCTTGAAGTGGACCATTACCAAAAGGTATCTCAGTAGTTCTTGTATCCTCATCAAGAATACTATTAATTTGCACAAGCTCCTGTAACTCTTGTACTAATTCATCTTGCCTTTCTTTTGCAGCCTGTAACCAATTCATACCATGTACCTCCTTCAAGTATTAACATTATTCTACACCTTACAACATATATGACAATCTTCTTTCTGACAACTATTTTCAGCAACTTCTACTGACACTACCACATATAGCATGTTTTTCAGGTATTCCCACAAAATACAGTAAAAATTTTATGTTTCTATTGTAAATTTCTATTGCATTCACTAGAAAATCATGTAGTTTTTCTATATAATGAAGTTATCAGAATAATTCTTCTGACTATAAAAATTAGAAAAGGGGATGTCTAAGGCAGCTACTTAATAGCCTAAGTGCACTCCGCACATATTGTCGTCCGCTAGTCTTTGCCAAGAGAATTAAGATGAAGGAGTGGTTCATTTAATGAAACCAACTACTGATCGAATGCTTAATCGTATTAAAGACGTGTACATGTTTATTTTAGACAAAGGAACCGTGTCTACACAGGATTTAGTCGAAGAGTTTAGTATCACTCCTCGCACCGTTCAAAGAGATTTGAACGTGTTAGCCTTTAACGATTTGGTGACGAGTCCAAGTCGAGGCAGATGGACAACGACGAAGAAAAAAGTAAAATTGACGTCTTAGTTTTACGTAGAATGCGTAAAGCATTGTGTATGGAAAAGAATGACCTTTCGTCGGGGTCATTCTTTTTTTGTTGTTAGAAGATTATTAGATATTGTGGATCTTCTTGGATTAATCGAAGACAATCATTATTTTGCTGCTTCATTGGCAGTAGAAATAAGAAAATTAGTTAAAAGTTCATCTTGCTCCTTTAAATAAAATGAAGCTCGTTTAGTCATTTCTCGTTTAACTTTACTGGAACGTATCTCCCGAGAGTATTTTGACTATTTACAGTTGCTTAACAATCCGTTAAACTCGAAACATTCTAAATTGTTGAGAGGAGGGTTTTATATGAAACTGTCAAATTTGTTTCATCCATTAGTTTGGATTATTTTGGGTGGAACAGTTTTCACACGTATTGCAAGCTTTATGGCAATGCCTTTTTTAGCTATTTATTTACATAATGAAATTGAAGCCACTCCTTTACAAATTGGATTGACGATTGGGATTGCACCCCTTATTTCTACTGTTGGGGGGTTTTTTGGTGGATATTTAACGGATCGTTTCGGAAGGAAAAGTGTCATTTTATTAACGATCATTGTATGGAGCCTCGTATTCTTTGGCTTTGCCACTGTCCATACAGTTTGGTTATTTATTCTATTCAACGCCTTGAACGGTCTTTGTCGCTCATTTTTTGAACCTTCCACTCAGGCATTAATGATTGATTTTACACCTGCTGATAAACGGAAAAGACTGTTTTCATTACGGTACACGGCCATTAATATTGCCGCAGTCATTGGCCCAATAATAGGCGTCTACATCTCGCAGTTAGCAAGTCCAAGTATACCTTTTATGCTAACTGGTATTATGTATATTATTTACGCCATATTTTTATTTTTCGTGTTAAATCGTTATCAAATGCAACAACAAAAAGCTGTTACGCAAACAAAAATTTTGCACACCTTCACAATCCTTTTAACAAATCGTGTGTTGCTTAGCTTTATTTTTGGGGCGATCCTTATCAATATCGGGTACTCTCAATTTGATTCGACATTGCCACAATTCATTGAATTAACTGTTGAAAATGGAACAAAACTGTATTCCCTATTGATTTCACTTAATGCAGCGGTCGTCTTATTATTACAATTACCTATTAGTATTGTGTCTGAACGATTCTCATCATCCGCCACTTTATTAATCGGTATTCTATTTTTTGCTATCGGCCTATTCATGTTCGGGTTCTCCGACAACTATACGCTCTATATCATCGCCATGATTATTTTTACGATTGGAGAAATATTTGCCTTCCCTACAATGAATGTCATGATTGATGAAATTGCGCCTGACACTCAAAAAGCGACCTACCTTGGCGCTGCGCAGTTTAAAAATTTAGGGGGCTTTATCGGACCCATTATAGGAGGTTGGCTATTAACGCACTATATGGATGCCATGTTTGCAATTATAGCTGTCCTAGTATTGTGTAGTTGTATCTTTTATCGATCTAAAACATCAACACATTAAAAAACGCTCCATATCTATCAAATAGCTTAATTTGCTATTTATAGTATGGGGCGTTTTTTAAAGCTTGGCATCTTCGTCAGCAGCGACTTCAGCATAGCTAGAGTATTGGTCTTTACCAGCATTTTTCGATTGATATAGTGCTTGGTCCGCTCGCTCAAATAAGCTCATTTCTGAATCTTCGGGATGATGATAAATTGCCCCTCCCATACTCACCGATAGTACCGACCATTTCTCTATGTCTTGACCTTCGAATTTAAGAGTTCTTATTTGCGCCAAGATGGCATCTGCTAGCTGTTGCATATGATGCTCTGTTGTATCATACAAAACAATGGCAAATTCATCTCCACCAAACCTTACGACAAAACCTTCTTTTTTCACTACTTTTTTTAAGATTTTGGCCGTTCCAATTAAGATATGGTCCCCTTCAGCATGGCCAAACTGATCATTTACTTGTTTAAAATTATCTAAATCGATTAACAATAATCCTGGCCTATTTATTTTTCTTTTCTTTAGTAAGCTATCCATTTTTCGAATATAGGTTGCACGATTATAGACACCTGTTAACGGATCAAAAGTGGCGAGATGGATTGTTTTAGAAAGTATTTTATTAATAACTAACAGCATGACAAAGGCGGTTACTAAAGCAATGACTAGTAAAACCCAAAATTGTTTTGTGTTTTTTTGAAGCGCTTCCATTTTTGTGAAATTAGCATATTTCACATAAACAATTCTTTTGGAAGACTCCCCTCTGATCGTCTCTGCTTCATAGGGTAAAAAGAGATGCGTTTCAATAAACCCCTGATTAAATGCTTGTTGATACTCTACAGGCTGCATCTTTTTCCTTGCTAGCTCAAAATATTTCTGAAACTGTTCGGATTGTTCTTGAACGGTTATCCGCTTCGCTTTTGAATCATTAAAGAAAACCCCACCAGCACTAATCGTTTGTACTTCTACTAAATCAACGTATTTTGCTACCAAATATTCTGAAGTTTTCTCAAAGTTAAAGGTTTGAAAGACTGGGTTTTTCAATAAGTCTATACTTAGTTCAAGTAGATATTTCTTATCATGTGTAGCAAGGTAGGCAAATTTTCGGTATTCTCCTGTCGTTGTGGAAATGTCTATCCCGTCTGTGAAAAACTCTCCGCTCGCACGTCGCTCATCCAATAATGCAGAAAAACGCTGACAGCACTTAGAAAAATTGAAACCAATATCTTTATCAAATGTTGTGTATATCACTGTGTTAGACTGATCTACTATGTATATATCCATATTATGTTTATTTTTCATTTGTTGTAAATCCCATGTAGCAACATTGGGATTCTCACGATAATAGTTTTTTAAAGCTCTCAGTTCCTGCTCCATCTCGTCTGACATGTCTTCATCAAAATATAGATGAGCATTATCTACTGTTCGCATATCTGTAAGAATATGATTTTCTATTAACACTCTATTCCTGGCAACTTGTTCTTCTATATCATCAACTAATATTTGCCTATTCACACTTGAAATTACAGCAACCAGGATAACTGCAAAAGCTATTAAAGATAGTAATAATTTAATTCGCAGGTTCTTCATTATTGGCCCTCTACTTATTTTCACCATCATTTTTTTTGAAATATTTTAGACAATAATACGCTTCTTCACTATACTAAGATAACACATTACATATTATACAGTTACTGTCATAAGGCTGTATATAAAAAATCCCCGATGCTAACTTAGCACCGAGGAACACGTTAAGGGTTATTTTGTAAGCAGTTTAATTCTTCTGCAGTTAGCTCACGATATTCTCCTAACGCCAGGTGATCATCTAATTTTAGATTCCCCATAGATATACGCTTTAGATAGGTTACACGTTTACCTACAGACTCAAACATTCGCTTCACCTGGTGAAATTTGCCTTCCTGAATGGTTAGCTCAATTTCAGATTGTGACGCAGATTTTAGAATAACAAGCTTGCCAGGCTTTGTCATATACCCATCATCTAGCTCCACGCCTTCTGCAAATTTCTCTACGTCCTCTTCCGTTACAACACCTTCAATATGTGCGTAATAAACCTTTGGCACGTGTTTTTTAGGAGACAATAAATTATGAGCTAATATACCATCATTCGTTAATACCAGTAGACCTTCTGTATCTTTATCGAGTCGGCCAACCGGAAAAGGTTGAAAATGCTGGTCAAATGGCTCCAATAGGTCAATAACTGTTTCATCTCTTAAATCTTCTGTTGCAGAAATAACACCTGGTGGTTTATTCATCATAAAATAGACAAACTCTGTATAAACGACACGCTCTCCATAGACGGACACATTTTGCTGTTCTGGGTCAACATGCATAGCAGCATCTTTGACAGAAGCACCATCTACTGTGACAGCTTTTTGCTTTAAAAGCTGTTTAACTTCCTTGCGTGAGCCATATCCCATATTTGCAAGTAATTTATCTAACCGCATCTTACCACTCCTATTTCATTCCCAGCTTGCTCATAATACGAGTTAATCGTTCACCTAATAGCTTTTGTGCCAAACCTATACGGAGTGACAAGAAGCCATAGACAGCTACGCCAACAACTGCACAAATAACAGAGAACAGTAATGCTGAGAATTTACTATCAACTGGACCCATTAGTAATTCCAGTAGCTTATGGACAATCAACACACTGACCGCCATCGCCATAGTCAATAATGCAATTAACATGACACGTCTAACGACCATCTCTGATCGATAATTTAATGTTTTACGTAACACAAGAATATTAATAATAATGGATACACTATAACCGATTGCAGTTGCTACAATAGCACCATCTGCCTCCAACAAACGAATTAATGGGATATTTAGCGCTAGTTTAACGAAAATTCCTGATAATAAGCTGAAGACAATCCATTTTTGAAAATCAATTCCTTGTAATAGGGCAGCTGTTACTTGGAATAAAGCAAATAAAATGGCTACAGGTGCATAATGGGCTAAAATCATCGAACCCATTTCACTTTCAGAATACAGCATAAAGTAAATTTCATTTGCTAATAGAGAAATACCAACTACGGCTGGCAATGTAATGAAAATTAAAATTTGGTAGGTTTTATCCATCGCATGACGTAGCGATAAATATTCGCCCTGTGTGTAATATTTTGTAATTGTCGGGACAAGTGCCATCGAAAAACCTGTTGCTAGCATGACAGGAATGATGACAACCTTATGTGTCATAAAGTTAATCATCGATAGATAGGTATCTGTCACCTCAGCTAAGCCAATGGATGTCATAGCCCCATTAAATGTAAGCATATCGACTAATTGGAATAGTGGATTGGCTACACCTACGAACACCATTGGTATGGAGTAGGTAATAACTTCTTTATAAATATTGGACATGGGCAGTTGTGTAGAGGTTACACTTTGACTGCGTAATAAGTTAAATTCAGGCTGATATTTTTTCCAATAATAATAAAGAACACCTAAGCCACCAATCGCTCCGATAAAGGCTGCAAATACTGCGAAGGAAATGGCAGTCTCTGGTTTACCTTTGAACACAACCACCACGATGAAGGAACCGCCTAGTAACACGACAATTCGCACAATTTGCTCTACTAATTGTGAAACAGCGGTAGGCTCCATTTTGTCATAGCCTTGGAAGAAACCTCTCCAAAGACTCATAAAAGGTACAACAATTAAGGCAAAGCTAACCCATCTTATGACCGAAGCAATCTGATCTACTGTAAAAACTTGTTCTTCACTTTTAATCACTAATCCTGCTATAGGTGTAGCAAGGAAAAAGAGGGCAATAAATGCTGCAAAACCTGTCATCATCATAATGAGTATGCCCGATTTCATCAGTTTTCGACCTGATTGATAATCCCCCATTGCATTGTATTTAGAAACAAATTTGGAGACAGCAATGGGCGCACCTGATATGGCGATTGCCAGCATAATAGAGTAAGGGATGTATGCATATTGATAGAGCGCGATATTTTTCTCTCCGACAATTGCATAAAACGGAAAAATATAAATTAATCCGAGCACCTTCGATAAAAACATCCCCAATGTTAATATCGCAGTACCTTTCATTAAATTGGACATCATACCCATCCATTCATTGTAAAATCAATATTATAGTTATACTTCCAAACGTACTTATAAAAATCTTTTCGTTTTTTATTGTCACAACATGCAAACGCTGTCACTCGAAAGTTTCATAAGTAAACCAACTGTAATCTTAACATATTTATAGGAAATGAGACGCATAAAATCATCAAAAAGTTCATTTAAAAGTTTACTTGATGAAAAAAGACCTGAAAATAATCGGTGAGGATTACAAAAACCCCACCGATTAAAGCCCATTTCTTTATTACATGTCCACAAAGAACTTTTTATACCACACTAGGAATACATAGGCTGTCCAAATATAACGACCTCGGTTTGATTTTCCTTCATAGTGTTCATCTAAATAGCCAACTAATTGTTTTGTATCAAAAAATTCATTGGCAAAGTCAGTAGTAAACATTTCTTTTACCATGTTGTAATACTTTTCTTCACGCAACCAGTGACGAATTGGCACTGGGAAGCCTAACTTCGGACGTTTAGCCCATTCTTCTGGTAATTCTTGATGTGCAGCTTGGCGCAGAACATATTTTGTATCAATGTCGTTGACGCGATATTGAGAAGGAATATTTTTAGCTAATTCCATTACTTCTTTATCTAAGAATGGTACACGTAATTCAATCGAATGCGCCATACTCATCTTGTCAGCTTTTAATAAAATGTCGCCTGGCATCCAAAGATTTAAATCTAAATATTGCATTTTCGTCACATCATCTTCGCCTGGTACTTCGTCATAAATACGTTTTGTAATAGATTTTACAGATGGTGCATTTTTATAGTCAGGTTTTAGAACATTAATTGCATCTACTTCATCCCAAACTACTGCTTCCCCTATAAAGCGTTCCTCTACCGTTTGACCACCTTTAATAAGGAAGTTCGTATATTGGCTTTTAGGTAGAGCTTCCGCTATTCCACGTAACGTTTTACGAACACCAAATGGAAGTTTTTCATATTTTTGCATTCTTCCTGAGTTTTGATACCAAGAGTAGCCACCAAAAATTTCATCCGCACCTTCACCTGATAGTACAACTGTTACATCTTTAGAGGCTAGCTCTGAAAGGAAATACAGAGGTACAGAGGAAGGATTCGATTGTGGCTCATCCATATGCCATTGGATTTTTGGAAGAGCTTCAAAACACTCATCTGCCGTAATATATTTACGTTCATTTTGAATATTTAACGTATCAGATAAATCTTTTGCTAGGTTCGTTTCATTAAACATATCTTCATAATCAGCAAACCCAACTGAAAATGATTTATCTGGACGTAATAAGGACGTAATATAACTTGAGTCAATACCACCTGATAAGAATGAACCAACTTTTACATCACTGATTTTATGAGCTTCTACTGATTCTTTAACAGTTGAACGTATTTCTTCAATGTATTTTTCAATGGAAGCTTCTTTAGCATGGAATTTTTTATCCCAATATTGCACAATTTGCTTTTTGCCATTTTGAATGAGCATATAGTGTGCTGGTGGTAATTTAAAGACCCCTTTAAAGAATGTCTCATCCATCGAAGAATATTGGAATGTTAAATAAGGACGTAATGCCTTTTTATTTAATTCTTTAATAAATGAAGGATGTGGTAAAAATGATTTAATTTCAGAGCCAAAAATAAACGTACCATCTGTTGTATGTTCAGAGTAATACAATGGTTTAATACCAAAGCCATCACGAGCAATGAATTGTAAATCATTCTTTTTATCCCAAATACAGAAAGCAAACATACCACGTAGCTTTTTCACAAAGTCTACACCGTACTCTACATAGCCATAAATAATAACTTCACTATCTGATTGCGTTTTAAAAGTATGTCCTTTTTCAATAAGATCTGCACGCAGCTCTTGGAAGTTAAAAATCTCTCCATTGAATACCAGCACAATATTGCCGTCTTCACTATATAATGGTTGATTCGCTACATCTGATAAATCAATAATACTTAATCGTCTGAATCCTAACGTTACTGTATCGTCACTGTGAATACCACCACTATCTGGCCCGCGGTGAATAATTGTATTCATCATATTTTCAATTGTTTGATGATGATCAATCACATTTGTTCCATTAATATAACCTATAAATCCGCACATTCTATTTTTCACCTCATAATTTAGTGCATAACCTTTACCATAATAGCATGAAAAGACATTCATTTCATGCTGACAATGCTAATAAAGGAAACTTTCATCGATATAATTGTATAACAAAATTTATTGTGTTTCATTCTACTATAAAATACCCTTCAATACGAAGGAAGGGATAAAGAATTATAAAACACTTTGCTATTATTTTCAATGTCAAAGAAGCCCCTACTCTATATAGACTTCATGTATAATAGGAAAGATTCCTAAATTGAAAAGAAAGTGAGTTTCTAACTATGTATGATGTAATCGTGATCGGTGGTGGCCCATCTGGTTTAATGGCGGCGATTGCTGCTGGAGAGCGGAAAAAGAAAGTTTTATTGTTAGAAAAAGGTGCAAAACTTGGCAAAAAATTAGCCATTTCTGGTGGTGGGCGCTGTAATGTGACCAATCGTTTGCCTGTTGAAGAAATCGTGAAGCATATACCTGGTAATGGTCGTTTTCTTTATAGTCCTTTTACCGTTTATAATAATGAAGATATTATTGCATTTTTCGAAGGGCTTGGTGTTGCTCTAAAAGAAGAGGATCATGGTAGAATGTTTCCTGTATCTAACCGTGCACAAGATGTTGTCGATGCGCTAATTCGTCAGCTTCAACGTTTACATGTTGAAGTTCGTTTACACACTGCCGTTAACAAGCTTGTCATGGATGAAGAAAAAATTCTTGGTGTCCGTCTTACAGATGGCTCCGAAATTCGTAGCCAAGCCGTCATTGTAGCCGTTGGTGGCAAGGCTGTCCCACAAACGGGATCGACAGGCGATGGCTATCCATGGGCAGAGCGAGCTGGCCATACTATCACAACTTTATTCCCAACAGAAGTCCCTGTTATATCGAAAGAGGACTTCATTCAAGCACGTGAACTACAGGGTCTAGCCTTACGTGATGTTGCTGTCTCTGTGCTAAACAAAAAAGGGAAGGTACTCGTTACCCATCAAATGGACATGCTCTTTACACACTTTGGCTTAAGCGGTCCTGCCGTTTTACGCTGTAGCCAATTCGTTGTGAAAGAATTAATGAAAACAGGCTATGAGCCCGTAACAATGCGTATACAAACTTTAACTAATTATAATGAAGAAACATGTCTACAATATTTAAATAAGTTGATCAAAGAGGATCCGAAAAAGGCTGTGAAAAATGTTTGGAAAGGCATCGCCCCAGAACGTTGGCTATTATTTTTATGTGAACAGGCAAATATCGATGTACAAGTAACGGGTGCCGAATTATCCCAAGATAAAATTCGTCAGCTAGCTCGTTTACTTGTTAACTTCACTTTGACAGTAAGCGGCACACAATCACTTGATAAAGCATTCGTTACAGGTGGTGGTGTCTCCGTAAAAGAAATTGAGCCAAAAACAATGGCTTCCAAGAGAAAAGAAGGGCTATTCTTCTGTGGTGAAATCCTAGATATTCACGGCTATACAGGAGGTTATAATATTACCTCCGCCCTTGTAACGGGACGTATCGCAGGAATGAATGCGGCATTATAATAATAGAAGAAAAAGCGTGTCCGGACAAAACGGACACGCTTTTTTAGCTTTCACTAGACATATATACTTCTTCAAATGGCTGGATAATGACGAAGCCCTCACCCGAAAACGCCATCTGGATTGATTCGCCACTTCCACGACCGATAAATGTACGGAAACTAATATCTGTTTTAAACTCAGGTGTTAAATTCCCTGACCAAGCGACAGTGGCATGTGGGTCAGTATAAACCGTTTCACCTGGTTTTACTAATAATGTTAATGGTTCGAAGTGTGTTGTAATCGCTACTTTTCCTGTCCCTTGTAACGTTACATTAAATAAACCACCCGACATGATGCCAGCCATTTTTCGCATTAACCGTATATCCCAGTTGATGCTAGGCTCAAAAGCAAGTAGATCATTACCATTTACACAAAGACTGTCGTTTTTCAAATCAAAGACGGTTACTTTCTTACCTTGATCGGCTAAATAAAGTCTGCCCTTTCCACTCGCTTTCATCAATTGTGTACCTTCACCTGTTAAAGCCTTTTTAAACATCTTACCAAGTCCGTGCTCCAACACGCGCTCACGTTCAAATTTAATGTCTCCTGTATAGGAAATCATTGCCCCCATCTTGGACCATACTTCACCGTTTAAATTAACCTCTAATACACGCTCAGTTTCCAATTCAAAATAATCATTTTCTTGATCATCCTGCTGTGTTTTATGAACAAATTCATCTAAAGAAAATTTCCCCATAGTAGATCCCTCCTTAATTACTTTATATACGATTACTTTTGAGAAAAGATTCAAATTTTAGCTGTTTATCCCTTATCCCGTCTTTCGTTATAAATTTTCTCTTTTAATAACGAAATCTTTTTATTTCCAGTAATGGTATTGACATCAGGTATGCACTGTTATACATTAAACGAGGAACCGATAATTGTTATATAACAATTAATACAAAAAAATAACTATATAAGTGCCATGTGCGAAATGACACCTATACAGTTATCGCAAAAATAGATTATTGAGTAGCGGAAACGTCTCCAACATTTTGTGCCGCTTTTAAAGCAGTTTGTTTACGTACATCAGCACGTAAGGTGATTGAAATGACTAATGAAGCAGCGATTAACCCTGCAAATACATAGAATACAGGAATATAGCTTCCATAAGCATTTTTGATAGTGCTTACTAACAACGGTCCGAAAATGCCACCCAATGACCAAGTTGTTAATAAATAACCATGGATCACACCAAGTTGTTTCGTTCCAAATAAATCACTTGCAAAAGCAGGTAAATTTGAGAATCCTCCACCATAGCAACTAACGACTAAGAAAATAAGTGCTTGGAAAATAATCACGTTCGTTGTATGTGGTAAAACGATAAATGTAATTAGCTGTGCTGTAAAGAAAATAACAAATACATTTGAACGTCCAATATAATCAGACACAGCGGCCCAAATTAAACGACCACCACCATTAAATAACCCCATGATTCCTACCATCGCTGCAGCGCCTGCAACTGATAGCCCCACAATTTCCTGTGCCATTGGTGAGGCAACAGAAATCATCATAATTCCTGCAGTAACATTGACTAAATGCATAGACCATAGCATCCAGAAATGCTTTGTTTTGACAGCCTCACGTGCTGACATAACTGCTAAATCTTTCTTTACTACTTCTTTGCCGTTATCGGCTGCTGCCTTCATATTAGCTGGCATATAACCAGGCTTAGGCGGCGCTATATATGAAGCCCCTAAAATCATTAACGTGAAATAACTTGCCCCTAAAATAAAGTATGTTGTAGAGATGCCAACTGCCTCCATTAAGTTGGCTGCGACTGGCGCTGTAATTAGTGCACCAGAACCAAAACCAAGTACGGCCATCCCTGTTGCTAGACCTCGTCGATCTGGGAACCATTTTACAAGCGTTGATACTGGCGCAATATAACCAATCCCCATACCTAATCCACTAAGTACGCCATATGTTAACCAGTACAACACGACCGAATCCATTGAAATTGCAACTCCTGCACCAGCTTGTCCTGCTCCAAATAAGACAGCTGCTACCATCGCCGATTTACGTGGTCCCATCTTCTCTACTAAACTACCAAATAATGCAGCTGAAAACCCAGCAAGCCCCATCATAATGGTAAAGGCAACCGTTACCTTTGTTTCACTCCATCCCATTTCTGTGACAATAGGTATCTTGTATACACTGTATGCATAGGCTCCACCGATTGAAAGGTGAATAGCGATTGCAGATAATGCAATTAACCATCTATTTTTATTCATAAATTCTCATTTCTCCCCTCTTTTGCTACCTGTGAAAATTCTATGAACGTCCATGTTAAACAATTTACCACTTAGAATTATTCAAATGCAAGATGTTTTTCTAAAAAATATTATTTCTCCAAAAAGTATTTTGTTTTTCCATTAATGTTTTTCATTAAATAAACCCTACAGTCTCTAAGCAAAACAGCGTTTATCCTACAAAAAGCATAACACATTTTAGCTATTATTACTTTTCTACTCTATTTTATAAATAACCACTAATTATATTAAAATAATTATTTTTGTGCATAATTTCACATTCAACAGATGCATACGTCTCTTTTTACCATTTCTAACAGGAGTCAGCAACACTTAAAATGAAGCAAATGCATTACACAGAATGTAGAATTTTTTAGAATAATAGAGAATTTTACAATAGTAACAGACAATTTTTTTATTTTTAAAAATATCTTTAAAAATGGTATAACACCTCTTTTTTTACTTAAAATTGCAAAAAAACACTTTTATAACAATACAGTGAATGTATAATTTTTAAACCACTTTCAATTTTCCTTCATTTTTATTATTCAAATATATATTTTTTTCAACTAAATTTGAACCTTCAACACTCTGAATCAGAATCAATTGCTTCTATCAGGTTATATATATGCTAGAACAGGTCCATTTTTCGCGAAATATTATTTTTGTAAAAAAACAAAACATATCAAAAAAAAACAGCATGCTAGAAATATTTCCAACATACTGTACAAAATAATAGATTTTTTAAGTTGTTTTTCTTTTCATATAAAGCAAAGTTCTTATTTCCTTATAGTAAATACATAGCAAAATTCCTAGTAAAATCAATAAGGAGCCATATACTTGGACACTTGTAGGAAATTGCTTTAAAAAAATAGCACTTAATAGCATAGCGATAGCTGGCTCAAAATTCAATAATAGTGAAGCATTCGTTGAGCCAATCTCCTTCATTTTTTGATTCCAAAGTAAATTACTAATTCCATGAATAATAACCGCTGATATAATGAGCAGCATCCAATAAGGATATGTTACTTGCCAATTTATTCGTGTCCACATCGTAAACGAAAATGGGACAAGCACCAGCAAACCGATTAGATTTGTATAAAAGGTGATGGACTGGGCTGATAATTTCAGACTGAGATGATTCACAATAATAAGGAATAAGGCAAAGCTTAGCATCGTAATTAAACTTAGCACTTCCCCCTTTCCAATAGAAATGGCGATGAGGGCTCCTTTAGTAATGATGAGACCAACCCCTATAAATGAAATGATTGCCCCTAACCAAAATATACCGTTTCGTGATTCATGATAAATCATTTTATTAAGTAAAGATGTGACAATCGGTGCGCAGGCTAAAATTAATGCCGCGGTAATAGGAGAGGTATGCTGAAGACTTGCATAAAAGCTATAGTGATTGATGGAAACACCTAGTATTCCTGCAATGATCAGCAACAGTAGGTCATTACGTGTAAACGTTGTATGAATAATTGCCTTCCAACTAATGCAGCCTAAAAATAGGACAATGACCATTAATCTAAATATGGCAACCATGATTGGAGACCAATGTTCAATTAAAATAGAGCCAATAATAAAGTTACTGGCCCAAAAAAATACACAGCTAAATAAAATCATATAGATCGTTAGTTGCTTCATATTTATCGCACCTGTATATAAGAGACTTCTACATAGTTCATAATCAACTCTTTTAAAAATCTACTTCCCTTTCTTGTATTTCTTCCTATCTATTAAAACATAAGTATAGCAAACTAGAAATTTTCTAGTTTGCTATGGTATCTAAATAAGGGGGATTTAGATTGATACTTAATTGATAAACTGGCCTTTTGACATAACCACCCGTTTTGATGGTTTACGTGCAATGACTTCAGCGCTAGAAACAGCGTCAAAGAAAACAAAGCTTGCTTCATCTTGCACGTTTGGCCAAACCTTTTGACCATTTGCATCCAATGGTGTGACACCATTTGTAATGTATTTTAATGTTTGTCGAATAGAACGCTCATCTAACTTACGTGTATTGTCTGCAAAAGTCGTTGCTTTTTCTAAAATATCTCCCGAGCCATATGGACTCCATGAATCATAAAAGCCATCACAACCAAAGTGAACATCTACTCCATGCTCTGTTAGTAAATCAATCGGTGGGATTAATCGTCTTAAATCAAATGGCACCGTTGACATAATTTTTACTTGCTGCTGCGCTAGACGATCTGCAATTTTATGCTGTTCCATAGCTGATACATCTCCAAGAGAAAAGGCATGACTAATAGCCGTTCTCCCTTGATAGTTTGCATCCTCTACCATATCGATCCATTTATCGATTGTATAATAGCCAACATGACCACCATCATGTAGATGAATATCAACATCTACATTAAATTCTTGTGCGATATTCATGACTTCATAAAGAGAAGGCTCAATCGAATTATCAATACCAGCAGGATCTAGCCCACCAATCATCGTTGCCCCATTGCGCAAGGCTTCACGTAATAATTTAGGCACATCATCTCTTAGTAAGCCATGCTGTGGAAAGGCAATGATTTCTGATGTCACAACACCTTTATAATCTTCCAATGCTTCTAGCACACCCTCTAAGTTTTTTAAGCCAATGTACGGATCGATATTGATATGTGTACGAATATGATTGGCACCATTATTGAGGATTTTCTCAATCATGGCTGCAGCACGTTGTTTCCCAGTCGTTGCAAGGACCGATAATTCTTGTGCTTCACGATCCAAGCGTTCTTTCAAGTTCTTTACAGGCACACATGCTTTCCATGGTAAAGATAAGTATGTCTTATCTAAGTGATTATGCATTTCTTTAAAGGCTGGTAATAGCAGCTTCCCTTTCATATCTGTTACTTCATCTAGAGAATCAATTGTTTGTGTTGCTGGTACAATTTGAGAAATAAAGCCATCCGTAATTTCAAGGTGAAAAAGCTCCACCTTTGTACCGACAGTATCATTTTCTTTTAGATATTCTCCTGTTTCAAGTAGAACATTTGTAAGCCAGTGCTTCATCTGTATTCTCCTTTCAACTCTCCAACTTCCTGTTGGTGAATAATATGTCCTTGTGAAATAACTGTAGTAATAGGGCATCTTCTTGCTACAACATGTGCAGTACTAATTCCATCTACTAAAAGCATATTGGCTTTATCACCAACCTGTGGCCAAACACGTTCTCCGGCATCATTCAATGGAGTAATGCCACCCGAAGCATATTTCCAAGCACGACTTAATGAATATTCATCAATAAAACGGAATCTCTCCGCCATTACATTTAACTTCATAATGGTGTTTCCTGTACCATAAGGAGACCAATGATCTGTTAAACTATCATGTCCAACAGAAACTTTTACACCATTGTTATAAAGGTATGGAATCGGTATCGTCGAGCGATTAATATCCGTTGGCACCGTTGTTGTAACATCCATTTGCACAGCAGCCATCGCCTGAACTAAGTTTTCTAATCTTGATTGTTCTAAATCCGCAAGCGCCATTGCATGACTAATCGTAACTTGTCCTTCTTTTTTCGCCTGTTTTGTTAATTCGATTAGTTTATAAAATTCAAATTCACCTAAGGTATTAGCTGTATGAATATGAATATCAATCCCTGCCTGATAGTCTTGAGCAATAGCCATCGTTGTTTGCAATGATTTCTCAATATTTCTATCTACAATGGATGGGTCAACTCCTCCAACAAGCGTTGCACCCATTGCCATCGCCTCACGGATCAGTCCTTCCACATTCGAGCGCAGTAAACCATGCTGTGGGAAAGCCACAATATCATAAGTAATTTGATCTTGATATGTTTCTAACACTTGCTTTGTTATTTCAATATGCTTGGTCCCAATTTGTGGGTCCACATTACAATGCGACCGTATATGTGTATGTCCTTGTGAAATTAACCACTTAACCATTTCCTCAGCCCGATAAGCCGCGGTCGGTAATTGTTTAGGAAGCAGCGTTTGTTCTTCCTCGATGCGCGTTAATATCCCTTTTGTAATAGGTCTTGGGGCCTGCCACTCTCCACCAAAATAAGTTTTATCAATATGAATATGCATTTCTCGGAAAGATGGTACTAATAATTGCTTCTGTGCATCTACTATCTCTACATCGCCATCGACTACTATATTCTTATCTATTTGTTGAACATATCCATCTACAATTAGAACATCATAAATAGCAGTACGCGTTGCAACAATGCGTTCATTTTCATGCTCAAATGCCTCTTCTAATCTCACATTTTTCAGCAGTAATTTATTCATAGTTTCCTCCTCATTGGTATTTGTAGGTTTCAGCAAGTTTGATTATTCTACAATTTCAACGCCACTGATCATCGTATAGTTAGATGCATCTAACCAGAACCCTTTGACAGCATTACTGTAAACAGCTAAATGCTCGTAGTTACGAACTGGAATATACACAGCATCATCTAACTCCATTTGCATTGCTTTTTTGTAGATTTCATTACGTGCCTCTTGATTTGATTCAGAACGTCCTTGCTCAATTAGCTTGTCTATTTCTGGATTTGAATAGTAGAAATGGTTTCCTGGAGGTCCCATAGAAGCAGTATGGAATAGATTAAATTGGTTATAATCAGCATCTCCCGTTGCATTACCCCAGCCACTAATAAATATTTGGTGTTGTTCTTTCGTAATTTCAGAAATAAATGCGCCGTATTCCATTACTTGAATATCAACGTCTAGACCAATGCCCTTCAATTGAGATTGAATAACCTCTGCCATATTAATACGCTCTTTACGGTCGCTCGTTAGTAATTTAACTTTTGTTCCTTCTTTAACACCCGCTTCTTTTAATAGTTCTTTTGCTTTTACTACATCATAATCATATGGCTTTGTTTCACTAGAGTAACCGATAATTTTTGGACTCATTGCGGAATTGGCAAGTGTACCTACATTATCATAAATACCGCTAATAATTGCTTCACGGTCCACTGCATAACTAATTGCTTGACGCACTTTAACATCTGATAACAATGCATCTTTCACATTGAAACCAATGAATTCTACTGCCAATCCTTCTGCGCGGAATAGATTCATAGTTGGTGAATTTTCAATACGATCAATTTCAGTTACTGGCACTTGCTCAGCGATATGCGCTTCTCCGCTTTCAATCATCGCTAAACGTGTAGAATCCTCAGGTACTACTTTAAATGTTACTTTATCTACTTTTGGTACTGTACCCCAATAGTCTTTGTTTGAATTTAATGTAATTTCTTGACCTGATTTCCAAGCATCAAATACAAATGGACCTGTCCCTACTGGATGTGTTGCTAATTCATCTGCCGCTTCTGCAATAGCTTTCGGGCTAATCATACTACCTTCCTGACTTGCTAAAATTGATAAAAGTGGTGCATATGGCTCCTTTAATTTCAACGTGACAACATACGTATCATCGACTACTACTTCACTAATCATTGATAATTTATCACGCTGTGGTGACCCAGTCTCTGGATCTAAAATGCGATCGAATGTAGCTTTTACAGCTTCCGCATTAAAATCAGCGCCATCATGGAATTTAATGCCTTCATTTAAAGTAAATGTCCATGTGACATCATCTTTTTGTTCCCACTCTTTTGCAAGTAATGGAGCAATTTTACGATCTCTATCAAAAGCAACAAGTGTTTCATATACTTTGCCATGAATAATATTCGCTGAAGGGATATCTGTAATAAAGTGAGGATCAAGGCTTGTTGCATCTGATGCTCTTAAAACAACTAATTCCCCTCCTACACTTTTAGATCCCTCATTGGAACCTTCAGCACTCTTATTACTAGCAGTTGAGCATGCCTGCAAAACTAGAACAGTAATTAGTGTCATCAATAAAAAAAGCTTCATTCTCTTCATAAACATTTCCTCCTTTTATGTTTTCATCCTTACATCTCGAATTATAAAGAAATAAAATTCACTTGTTTTTTAAAATCTTTACTTGTTTTTTAAATTTTCTGACTAATACCTTCTAAAATATTTACATTCTTTACGCTTTTCACTAAATTGAAATCAAATCAACTAGAAAAGGAGTTTCATTATGGATAAAGTAACTACTACTATCGACCATGCTGTTTTAGTGAATGCACGTAAAGCTTCTAGAAAAAAGAATCTTGTCTCGTTCCTAAACAAAATCAAAAAAAATAAGGCCGCTGTCGCAGGGGGTATCATCATTCTTCTATATATATTGATGTTTCTTATCGGGCCAATTATAGCTCCTTATGATCCATTCGATGTTCAGTTAGATCAAAAATTACAAGGACCCAGTTTAGATCATTTAATGGGCACAGATGACAAAGGACGAGATATTTTAAGTCGAATATTATATGGCTCCCGTTTATCTCTTGGTGTTGGTATTTCAGCCGTGTTATTTGGTGGAACAATTGGGACAATCCTCGGGCTTATCTCTGGCTACTATGGAAGATGGATTGATTCAATTATTAGTCGTATTTTAGATATCATGCTTGCCTTTCCAGGTATATTACTAGCTTTAGCGATTGTCAGCGCTTTGGGACCAAGTCTTATTAATGTAACTATTGCTGTTGGATTCTTTTCCATCCCTATGTTTGCCCGTATTGTACGTGGATCGACAATGGAAGTAAAAAAGTTAGAATATATCGATGCTGTTAAAACACTCGGTGCAAATGATATGACCATATTAATCAAGCATATCTTCCCGAATATTTTATCACCTATTATTGTCCAAGCATCTATGCGTTTAGCAACAGCCATTTTATCTGCTGCAGGTCTGTCATTCTTAGGATTAGGTGCACAACCACCATCTCCTGAATGGGGTGCCATGTTATCAAATGGTAGGGATTTTCTTTTTACGGCCCCATATATGGCCCTTTTCCCAGGTATTATGATTTCCATCCTTGTTCTAGGATTTAACCTATTCGGAGATGGTTTACGAGATGCTTTAGATCCAAGAATGAAAAATTAAAGGAGAGAAGTTATATGACATTATTTATCCTAAAACGACTTGCTCAAATTATCCCCGTGACGCTCGGTGTAACGCTTGTTGTTTTTCTAATTATGCAAATGATTCCAGGCGATCCGGCCATCATTTTAGCTGGTGAAGGAGCTTCACAAGAAACCGTTAATGAATTACGTGAAAATTTAGGACTGAATAAGCCTTTAGCCATTCAATATACAGATTACATTAAAAATCTTTTACAAGGTGACATGGGTCATTCTTTAAAAAATAATCAACCTGTATTTGAAGAAATTACCGCTCGTTTACCAATTACAATTGAGCTGGCCTTTTATAGTATTTTAATTACCATCGTTCTTGGGCTTATTGCCGGCATCATCTCAGCAATCCGCCCCTATTCTTTCATGGATGTTGGTTTAATGATTGTGGCATTATTAGGAATCTCGCTCCCTAGTTTCTGGTTAGGTATTTTATTAATGTACGTTTTCTCCGTACAGTTACATTGGCTACCTGTTGCAGGTTGGGACAGTGCTAAGCATATTATTCTACCTGCGGTTACACTGGGCGCAGGTGGTGCTGCTATCGTTGCACGTATGACACGTTCAAGTATGTTAGAAGTCGTCAATCAAGATTATATTCGAACAGCTAAAGCTAAAGGCTTAAAAGGTTATATTATCATTTTAAAGCACGCATTACGGAATGCTTTAATTCCAGTTATTACAGTAGTAGGCTTACAGTTTGGTAGTTTACTTGGCGGCACAGTATTAGTAGAATCTGTTTTCGCCGTAAACGGATTAGGTCGAATGATTGTCGATGCAATTCGTACACGAGATATACCAATCGTGCAAGGAGGCGTACTAGTCGCTTCATTAATATTCGTATTCATTAATCTTTTCGTCGATATTTTGTATCGAATCTTTAATAAACGGATGGATTTAAACTAGGGAGGGAAAAAACAGATGAAACAAGATACAGTGTTAGAAGTAAAAAATTTACAAACTTATTTTTATTCGAGTGAGGGAGTCGCTAAAGCTGTGGACGGTGTTTCCTTTACACTTCAAAAAGGAGAAACGCTGGGCATTGTCGGAGAATCTGGTTGTGGGAAATCCATGACTTCCCTTTCACTACTTCGATTAGTCCCTTCACCCCCTGGCAAAATTGTTAATGGTGAAATTCTTTTAAACAATACAGACATCTTGAAATTATCAGATGAAGAATTACGTAAAATTCGAGGTAATAAAATATCAATGATTTTCCAAGAGCCCATGACAAGCTTAAATCCTGTGCTATCCGTTGGTGAACAAATCGCTGAATCCATTCGTTTACATCAAGGTTTATCACGTAAAGAAGCATGGCAAAAAGCGGTGGATATGATTCGCCTAGTTGGCATTCCAGCCCCTGAAAAAAGAGCGAAACAAGAGCCGTATCAGCTAAGTGGCGGGATGCGTCAACGTATTATGATCGCGATGGCACTTGCTTGTACGCCAGATGTTTTAATTGCTGACGAACCGACGACTGCCCTAGATGTAACCATTCAAGCTCAAATTATTGATATTATTCAAAATTTGCAAAAGCAGTTAGGAATGAGCATTATCTTCATTACCCATGATCTTGGTGTTGTAGCTGAGATTTGCGATAAAATTGCCGTTATGTATGCAGGGCAGGTTGTAGAGGAAGGCACAACTGATAGCCTTTTTGAAAAACCATTACATCCTTATACTAATGGTTTAATTCAATCCTTGCCAAAACTATATGAGGATCAAGAGGAATTATCTACTATTCATGGAACCGTTCCAAGTCCATATCATTATCCAATTGGCTGCCGCTATGCAGAACGCTGTCCATTTGCTACAGAATTATGCCTTGAAAAACAGCCTGAACTTCTTACGATTGAGCCAGGGAAAAAGGTAAGATGCTGGATGTACAGTAAGGAATGGCAGGGAGCAACACTTATGGAGGAGATGACCGTATGATAAAAGAGCAGCAAGCACAGCCACTACTACAAGTAAATAATTTAAAACAACATTTTTCCTTAAAAAAAGAAAAACTCTTCGGTCCACAGCAGGTGGTTAAAGCGGTGGACGGTGTTTCTTTTGAGATTATGCCTGGTGAAACACTTAGTATTGTTGGAGAATCTGGCTGCGGTAAATCAACGACAGGTCGCTCTATTTTAAGATTAGACGAACCTACATCTGGAGAAGTGTTATTATTCGGCAAAAATTTAGTAACGATGAATAAAAAAGAGCTGCGAGTAGCGCGCAAGGACATTCAAATAATTTTCCAAGATCCGTATGCATCTCTGAACCCAAGACGCACTATTCGCAAAATGTTAACAGAGGCCATGTCTATTCAAAAAATAGTTCCACCAGAGCAGCAAGAGGCACGCATGATCGAATTAATGTCACTTGTCGGACTGCGACCAGAATATTTGGAGCGTTATCCACATGAATTCTCTGGTGGACAACGTCAACGTATTGGGATCGCAAGAGCACTTGCCGTCAATCCCCAAATTATTATTTGTGATGAATCGGTTTCTGCCCTGGACGTATCTATCCAAGCACAAATTTTAAATTTATTGAAACAGCTACAAAGAGATTTAGATTTAACCTTTTTATTTATCTCACATGATTTAAGTGTAGTGCGCCATATATCAGACCGGATAATGGTTATGTATCTTGGAAAAGTCGTAGAAATTGCTGATAAGCAATCCCTTTTCACCCAGCCGCATCACCCTTATACAAAAGCACTGTTTTCGTCGATTCCAGTTATTGACAAGGAGCATCGTAAGGAGCGTATTATTTTAAAGGGAGACCTACCATCACCGTTAAATCCTCCTACAGGCTGTAGCTTCCATACACGTTGTCCGTTCGCTACAGATAAATGTAAAGCAGAGGTGCCCGCTTTACGGGAAATTACGGCAACCCATAAGGTAGCTTGCCATTTTGCAGAAAATTTAGTTTAATGTAACTTACACTTATAAATTCAATGGAGAGGTCATTATGTTACAACTAGAAACCTTCAACATATATATTCTCCTATGTGTAATCGCTCCAATTATTGGAGCTTTTCTGCTTACTTTTATATTTATTTTCGAAAAACAAATTGATAGCCTAGAGGAAGAAAAAAGAAATTTAGAGCTAAAGCAAGATTTACAAAGAGCCAATATTCTTCAGCTAAATCAGCAAATACAGCCCCATTTCTTTTTTAACGCATTAAATTCATTACTGAGCCTAGCCCGCATCAATCGAAAGGAAGATTTGGTAGCGGGCATTGAGGCCTTAGCAACGTTTTTTAAATTTAAATATAATAATCATGAGGTGTTAATTGCTTTAAAAAACGAGGTGCTATTTGTCGATAGCTATTTAAATATTCAACAGCTACGCTTTGGACATCGTTTGACGGTCCATAAGTATGTTGATGATGCAGCATTATCTGTACAAATACCACCATTTATTCTCCAGACCATTATTGAAAATGCATATAAACATGGCTTTGAAAAGCATATAGGACCTGCTGAACTTTTCATTTATATAAAGAAAATGGACAAGTTTTTATTAATAGAAATAAAAAATACACAACCATCAGAAAAGATAGAATCGGCTATTGAGCAAGTAGAAGATGAATTGCAGCAAGGTTATGGTCTTGAAAATATTAAAAAACGTCTCGAGCTTATTTATGGACTCGAAAGTATTTTATTTTCAATTCAAAACGATCAACATTTTTACACTGTAACGATCCATGTTCCCGCTTAGGCTTTCTACTAATTTGAATATGAAAGGAGAACCTCAACATGAATATATTAATCGCAGATGATGAGCCTTTAGAGCTTGAGCAAATGATTTATTTATTAAAGCCACATTTCCCTAATTGGACATTCCATACTGCTCAGGACGCTTCACAAGCTCTGCAATTAGCTAAAAAGCACCGTATGACTATCGCCTTTTTGGATATTCAAATGCCTGGGAAAGATGGAATCACTTTAAGTAAAGAGTTAAAAGAACTTTATGATGTAGATATTATAATGGTAACAGCCTATCAAACCTTTGAATATGCGCAGCAAGCGTTACGTATTGGAGTAAAGGACTATCTAACAAAGCCTGTTATTGCTAGTGAATTAAATGCTATTGTGGAGAAATATAAAGTATGGAGCTCTAACCATGATGCGATCCAAAGCGCTCTTTCCTATATTCATGAAAACTTTCATGAAAAACTGAGTTTAAATATTATTGCTGAAAAAATCCATTTGAACCCTAGTTATTTAAGTCGTAAGTTTTTGGAGGAGCAATCCATCGGCATTAATGAATATATTAATAATTATCGCCTAGAGATGGCCGTGAAGAAAATAAGTGAAAATCTGGATGCTAGTATGTCAGCAATTGCGGAGAGCTGTGGTTTTAATAGTCAACACTATTTTAGTGTAGCTTTTAAGAAAAAATATAATCAATCACCTCGTCAATACAAATCCTCTAAAACGAGTAAAGGTAATTGAAGATATGCTAAAGAAATTTTCATTGCTCGTACCATTTGCAAGTTTAAGCACAGCAGCAGGTGTCATCATACTTTTAGCGAGATGGATTAATGGTAATTTACTATTGTCCTCTCCTTCTGCCCTAATTTCGTATGGCTTTATGGCGGGCATTTGTTATACATTAGCGACAGCTATTTCATTTGTCATACTGGGCTCATTATTAAAAAAGAGTGATTACACACAAAACCAGCATACCCAAAGCTTTTTACTCTTTACGATACAGAAAAAATTGAGTGGTATAAATTTAAAAGTTATACGATTTTTTTACCTTTTAACAGGCATTGAACTTTGGTTAATACAATTAATAAGCATTAGTGTGTTATCTGAAATTATGTTAACCATACCAGTCCCTATCACCATTTTTTTATTTTTGGTGGGAATGTTACTTCTGGATCGCATGATGTCAGTGAAAAGTATATTGTGGCTAGAAATATTATTTATCATCGCTTTATTTTCTTTACTTATTTTTATCCCTATTTATTATTTTGTACAAAATGGTGCTAGCACCGTTTATGAAGGTATTCGCTTGTATCACCCTTATTTATTTTATTTTAAAAATAGTGAAATCCTGCTGTTCTATGTCATTATTCAACTAGCCGTTTTAGGACAAGTTCTCTTTGATAAATCCACATGGTATTTAATCGCCTTTATTAAGCCAAAAAAAGTACGTCGCAGCCTGTTTTCTTCAGGTGTGATTTTAGCTTTATTAACGCTATCCTTTACAGCAATTTTAATGATTGCTTTATACAGTGGCTCATTTGGTCAGTTTCAAATTCTAATTTTCACGTTTTTATATGAAGTACAGCCCGGGTTTCTGACATTTGCTTTCCTTGTCATTGTACTGTTGGCCATTGTCACAACCTTACTTGTAGATTTGCGGGCAACCAAACGATTTTTTGTGAAGAAAAGGCCCTATTACTTTTATTTAATTGGTCTACTCATCCTTTTATTTACCTTTTTCTTATCTATCGATTTAACGATTTTAGGAGTTATTTATTCTTTCGCATTTCTTCACATTACCATGCTACCATTTATGTTTATTCTTTTATTTACGAATCGTCATATTCATAAACATAACTGGCTTGTCATACTGTTTTCCATCATCATAGGGATCGGTGTTGGTTTAAGCTTCAATGCCCTTTACGGATTAGCAGCTAGCTTTATGATATCTAGTATTTATCAATTAATGCTACAAACAGAAACGGAAGATAAAAACGCCTGAATTCGCAAAATAGCGTGTTCAGGCGTTTGTCTTCTTTTAACTGATACAAATAATGAATATGCCAAATAATAGTAGACCAACAATGGCTGAACTAATGGAAATATAATGTCTTTTTTCTTCTCTACCATAGTAATAGTCAATGAAAATAGAACTGAAAACTATAACAGTTAGATAGCCTATTATTACGACGGTCAATAGGATCAACCCTTTCAGTACGAACAAACAGACCAAAACAATATTTACAATTTTAATGATCCAACTGACTCGCTGATGACCTTTATTAACATACCCTTTTGGAATGTTGAACTTTTTTCTCATTAATTTTTCGACAAAAAAATGACTAACGAATAAGACTACTAGAAATATAGATAAGCCCTTCATTCCAAAAGCTATATCATCTTCTTTTAGGGCAAGGTCTAAATAAGCCTTTGCCAAATCTTCATTATTTACTCGATAAAAGGATTTATTGTGATAATCCTCTATAACGATATATTCCTCGTTTAAAAATATTTTCATTTTAATTACTTGGCCATTTTCAAACTCTGCCCATACATCACGCATGGCTCCAAATCTAAATGGATTATCCCCATACATCTGTGTCACAGTGGCCTGCTGTAATAACTGTTGTAATAAATCCTTGTCATCATTCAGCTCAAATATTTTCTGGCCAATCGTCCATCCAGGTCTCCCTGCCATAAAGGTCTCCATATCCGCGTTGAAAATCATTGTATACCTTTTTATTGTTTCTTGCTGTGCTAACTCTACAAATGAAGTTTGTTTAGCTTGTTCGCCCCGTCCTAGTGGACCGAGTTCTATGATAAACAATAGCATAACAATCGTACCTAAAATAATTAATGGATATTGCCAGCGTCTTGTTGTAGGATTTACTCGG
Organism: Lysinibacillus sp. GbtcB16; assembly: GCF_019091145.1. Classification (NCBI taxonomy): domain Bacteria; kingdom Bacillati; phylum Bacillota; class Bacilli; order Caryophanales; family Bacillaceae; genus Lysinibacillus; species Lysinibacillus sp. GbtcB16. The sequence continues at coordinate 55,028 of NZ_JAGXJV010000002.1, read as the reverse complement.
TGTACCTGTTGTGAAATATTTTTCTGTAATGACTGTGTAAATCGTGGCGTTGTGCCAAGCTCTTTATCCAACCTCTCCTTAAAAGCTGTCATCCATTAACACCTCCCAATCACTAGGGTTTAATTTAGACTGCAACATTTTCCTTGCTCGATGGAGCCTAGTTTTAACTGTATTTTCTGCACATAAAAGTATGTCAGCTATCTCTCGAACCTTTAATTCTTGATAATAATAAAGAATAATGACTTCTCTAAAAGTAATAGGTAAAGCAAATAATGCTATCGTTAATGTATTTTGCTCATCCTTCGCTAATAATGTCATTTCTGGTGTACGTTTATTTGCCCCTATATGTATTTTTTCAAATAATTCATGTCGCTTATTTTTCCAACTTCTTAAATAGTCATGACTTTTATGTACAGTGATTTTTACTAAATACGTCTTTAGAGAAGATCTTTGTTCGAAGCGATCCCGTTGACGATAATAGGCAAAAAATACATCTTGAACAATTTCCTCAGCTATCGCCCAGTCCTTTACATATAAATACGCCACTCGTAAACAATATTCTCCATGCTCCTCCATGACCTCCTCTAAATGCTCACTCACTGTAACACCTCCCATGTATATTCACTTTATAGTCGTAGTGAAGGGCCATTTGGTTTCCAAAAAAGAAATAATCTTTTCAAAAACTATGTTTCATTTAAACGATGGACATAATATTTCAAAAACATCACACAATAAAATGTGTTTCAACATTTGAAGGTGATGTTATTTTGAATAGATGTGAATAACTTATGCAAGAAGTAGTTTTGAGTTCATCCATTCAGGGAAATCATCATGTAAATAAGTATTATAAAGATTTGATTTAGTTGTTTTGATAGTGGATTTGTCCTTTTCGTATGCCAAGTCGCATACTTTTTTTCTTTTAACTCTTGAATAGCTAGTTAAAAAACTGTTATAGTGAGATTGTTTGTCTGACGTCTGACAAATTAAGTTCTTTGGTTGTTCTGCAAATTTTTAGATAGAACATAATGAACAAAAGAATATTTGTTGTCTTGAATTCAAACGCCCTAAATTATACTTATGGAGGAATTTATGAAATACTTAATATCCCTTTGTGGATTGCTACTTGTTTTTGGTTTAGCTCTGTTAATGAGTAAAAACAAAAAAGAAATAAAATATAAATATATATTGATTATGTTAATCATTCAATTTATATTAGCGGCTTTACTTCTAAATACAACGATTGGTTATGTTCTAATCAAAGGTATAACAAATGTATTTGATCATTTATTATCCTACGCAAATACAGGTATATCATTTGTTTTTGGTGGTTTAGCGAATGAAGGAGAATCCCCATTTTTCTTAGGTGTTTTATTACCAATTGTCTTTATATCTGTGCTAATTGGGATTTTACAGCATTTCAAAATCCTTCCTTTCCTCATGAGATGGATCGGTTATTTTTTAAGTAAAGTAAGTGGCATGGGAAAATTGGAGTCCTATAATGCTGTTGCTTCTGCAATGGTAGGTCAATCTGAGGTATTCATTACAGTCAAAAAACAACTAGACAAGGTCACTCCTCAGCGTATGTATACATTATGTGCATCCGCGATGTCGACCGTCTCGATGTCAGTTGTTGGCGCGTACATGACGATGATTGAACCAAAGTATGTCGTAACGGCGATTGTTTTAAACTTATTTGGTGGTTTTATAATTGTTTCCATCATTAATCCGTATACGGTAAAAGAAGAGGAAGATATCTTAACCATTGAAGATGAGCAGAAGCAAGCTTTCTTCCAAATGCTTGGTGAATATATTATGGATGGCTTTAAGGTAGCCATCATTGTTGGAGCCATGCTAATTGGTTTCGTAGCATTAATGGATTTAATCAATTCATTGTTTGATATGATTATCGGTGTTTCCTTCCAAGAAATATTAGGCTATATTTTTGCACCAATAGCTTTCCTAATGGGTATCCCATGGGCAGACGCTGTTTCAGCTGGTGGAATAATGGCCACTAAATTAGTAACGAATGAATTTGTTGCTATGATCAACCTTGGAGAAATTGAGAACACAATGAGCGAACGTACGCTAGGTATTATTTCAGTATTCCTAGTATCCTTTGCTAACTTTTCATCCATTGGTATTATTTCTGGGGCAGTCAAAGGGTTAAATGAAAGACAAGGAAATGTTGTTGCACGTTTCGGCTTAAAGTTGCTTTATGGAGCGACACTTGTAAGTATTTTAACGGCAATAATTGTTGGCTTGATTATTTAAATTGAATATGGGATTATTCTTAAAACTGCACTCGATGGTTGGGTGCAGTTTTTTTGTATTGTAACTTCCTATCATCTCACTTTGGCAAGACAAAATAGATATGTGGAAACGAGTATGCATTTAATTGTAATTTTATGGCAAAGGAAATTTACTTGTAGTATAAGTAAAGGTATGGGCACACGTGAACTGGAATAGCATAAAAAAGAACACTCATTTGTTTTAACTATTAAACAAATGAGTGTTCTTTCAGCTTTTCAACGTTCTGAATAATAGTTTAAAGAGGTTCTGCTCTTGAATGGGATCTATCCATTCCTTCACATCAAAAAATTTAACAATATTATTTAATGAAAAAGCGCAGAATACAATAGTACTAAAAAACTAAGTAGAGTGAAACTAAATAGAATTATTAGAGGTAATTTCTCTTTCCGTTCTTTGATTTGATTCATTCTAAGAAATAGTACAATACAAAGGGCGAGTGAAATACCAAAAAGAATAATAGGAACTATAGATAACAAAACTATTCTCCTTTTCTAATAATTAACATTGAGAACCTATCCAGAAAGGATCTGGATTTACTGTACCTGTCCATTTAATCCATAATCCACATTCCTTAACGCTTGATAGGTTTAAGGCGGTTGCCCCAATATCAATTAATCCTACTGCTATAATAGTAGCTAATCCAAGAGGAGGAGCAATAAAGGCTGCGATAGCAGCTCCAAGTGTAGCTATTCCCGCTCCAATTTGAATATAAGTTATTATCGTGGAAGCTTGACAGCTATTAAAGTAAGTATAGAATCCAACTGAAGTCTTTTCATACTTACTTTTACCGTTACATGCAGCTAATGGCTGTACAGAATTCATTAATTCTATGTCCTTTGAAGTAGTCTCAATTAAGTCTTCAGATACATTTTCTTTTCTAGCTGACTCTTCATCGAAATAAAAACTATTTTCATCATATATTACAAATGGCTGTATATCCAATGTATCCTTTATTATTTGATTATGTTCATTTACTTTTGATATTGCAAGCTTGATATCAGAATCTGTTGCACCTTGTTTTTTTGCTAAATTAATATCAATAGCAATATAGTCTCCATCAAAACCTATTGTTTTATCAAACTCATTATCTAATTCTAATACACTTGTAAGAATAGTTGATAAATTGTCTTTTTTTTCACCTTCTATTTGTGCCGCAGTTGCTGGAAACTGTGCTGTTATTGAAAACATTAAAATCATTGCAACGATTCCTGTAATAATTTTTTTCATTTTCAACCCATCCTTTTAATAATATGATTCCCAACACTTTGTGACAACCAATATCAAAAATAAACTATATTATTTCCATTTAGATACCCTCCTTCTAGTATATTAACACTTATAATATAACAAAAATTCACTAAAAAATACAAATATTTCTAATTATATACTAAATAAGCAATTATAAATAGATGGTTTCGACGTAGTGACCCCTAAAGCTGCTTGTAATTTCTAGGTTCTCGTGTTAAACGGGATCTTTGTCCCAACCAGCTTGAAACATGTTTATACAAGTAAGGGGAGAACAGTTTTGCAGCCGGGATCGAGTCCAATGGGCGCTACATTCTACCCCGACTAACGTTATAATAAGACCTATAACAAAAAGGCCAACTAGAAAAATCTGGATAACCTTATATTACGATCGGGTGCGATTGTTGAACTACATATAGCAAACTTTTTTAAAAGATAAAATCCATTTTAATCAATCTTTTTCACAATGGATTTTTTAATTTGCCGTAAAGTGTTGCTCTGTTCGATTTTAAAATACAAAAAGTGTTAAAAGAATTCCGTTTAATCATTGTATCTAAGGAGATTTTTAAAAATGAGAAGAAATAGTGAATGTGCCGAACCTGAAGATTTTTTAGTATTTCGTTATACTAATTTAAAAAGGACAAAACATATTAGTGATATAAAATATGTTTTGTCCTTTGATTTATTTATCTTTTTTAATTTAGGTTTTGATAACTAAGTTTTAGTAATGCACATTTGAAATTATGTCTCTTTATTTAACGACAATATTTACAAGTTTGCCTGGAATAACGATAACTTTTACTAAGTTCTTTCCAGCCATATATTCTTGTACTTTTTCATCTGCAAGCGCTATTTTTTCAATGTCTTCTTTTGAAGCATCTTTAGCTACGACGATTTTTGCACGAACTTTACCAGCAACTTGCACCGCTACTTCCACTTCATCATCTACAAGTTTTGACTCATCGTATGTTGGCCATTGCTCATACGAAAGTGTTCCTTCATGACCTAATAGCTTCCAAAGCTCTTCTGCGATATGTGGAGCCATTGGTGCCAACATTTTAACAAAGCCTTCCGCATAAGCTGTTGGGATTACTTCAGCTTTATAGCAATCGTTGATAAATACCATCATTTGTGAAATAGCCGTATTAAAGCGGATACCTTCATAATCCTCTGTCACTTTTTTCACTGTTTGGTGGTATGATTTTTCTAGTGTTGTATCATTAGACACTTGAATTTTCGCTGAAATCGTTCCATCCTCTTCATTGACAAGTAGACGCCAAATACGATCTAAGAAGCGACGTGCCCCATCTAAACCATTTGTAGACCAAGCTACAGAAGCCTCAAGTGGCCCCATGAACATTTCATAAAGACGTAATGTATCTGCACCATGTGACTCAATGATTTCGTCTGGGTTCACAACATTCCCCTTAGATTTAGACATTTTTTCATTACCTTCACCAAGAATCATACCTTGGTTAAATAATTTCTGGAATGGCTCTTTCGTATGAACAACGCCTAAATCATATAACACTTTATGCCAGAAGCGTGCGTATAGTAAATGCAATACAGCATGCTCTGCTCCACCAATATAAATATCAACTGGTAACCAGCGTTTTAGTAATTCTGGGTCTGCAATTGCTTCTGTATTGGTAGGATCGATATAGCGTAAGAAGTACCAGCTAGATCCTGCCCATTGCGGCATTGTATTTGTTTCACGGCGTCCTTTTTTACCTGTCTCTGGATCTACAACATTGACCCATTCTGAAATGTTTGCTAATGGTGATTCACCAGTGCCTGAAGGACGGATATTATCTGTTTTCGGTAGCATTAACGGTAATTCCGATTCTGGAACTGCTGTTATCCTACCATCTTCCCAATGGATCATTGGAATAGGCTCTCCCCAGTAACGCTGACGAGAGAATAGCCAGTCGCGCAGACGATAAGATATCTTCTTCTCTCCAACGCCTTTTTGCTCTAACCATTCAATAGCTTTAGCAATACCCTCTACTTTATTTAAGCCATTTAGGAAATCAGAGTTAATATGTTGCCCATCACCTGTAAATGCTTCTTTACTAATGTCCCCACCTTCAAGAACAGGAACAATGTCTAAGTTGAATGCTGATGCAAATTCATAGTCACGCTCATCATGTGCAGGAACCGCCATAATAGCACCTGTTCCATAAGACACTAATACATAGTCTGCAATCCAAATTGGCACTTTTTTACCGTTAATCGGATTTACTGCATAGGCACCTGTAAATACGCCAGTTTTTTCTTTTGCTAAATCTGTACGCTCTAAATCAGACTTCATTTTAACTTTTTCTAAATAAGTTTCAACCGCTTGACGCTGATCAGCTGTCGTTATTTGTTCCACTAATTTATGCTCAGGTGCAAGCACACAATATGTAGCGCCAAATAATGTATCAGGGCGAGTTGTGAACACGGTAAAGTTCTCATCAGTCCCATCGATACCAAATGTTACTTCTGCTCCTTCTGAACGTCCAATCCAGTTACGCTGCATATCTTTAATAGATTCTGGCCAATCAACTTCCTCTAAGTCATCAATTAAACGATCTGCATAGGCAGTAATTTTAAGCATCCATTGCTTCATTGGTCGACGTTCTACTGGATGCCCACCACGCTCTGATTTGCCATCAATTACTTCTTCATTCGCCAATACCGTACCAAGCGCTGGACACCAGTTAACAGCTACTTCATCCACATAAGCTAAACCTTTGTTATAAAGCTGAATAAAAATCCATTGTGTCCATTTATAATACTCTGGGTCAGTCGTGTTAATTTCACGATCCCAATCATAGCTGAAACCTAGCTCTTGAATTTGACGTTTAAATGTTGCAATATTTTTCGCTGTAAATTCCGCCGGATCATTGCCCGTATCAAGTGCATATTGCTCCGCTGGTAAACCAAACGCATCCCAGCCCATTGGATGTAATACATTATAGCCTTGCATACGTTTAAAGCGTGATAGAATATCTGTCGCCGTATATCCTTCTGGATGTCCTACGTGTAGTCCAGCGCCAGATGGATATGGGAACATATCTAATGCAAAGAATTTAGGCTTTTCTGTTTCATTTTCAGTTTTGAATGTTTTGTTATCAGCCCAATATTGCTGCCACTTTTTTTCAATTTGTTGATGATTAAAACTCATTTTTTTTCCTCCTTCAATGAATCTTGCTGCTCTTCATTAGAATTAACAAAATATTTAAAAAATAAAAAAACTCGCCCCTTCCTTATAGAAGGGACGAGAGAATTTGCACTCCCGCGGTACCACCCAAATTAGTGATTACACTCGGCTCAAGCTTCCTTAACGCGGAAGAAACGACACGCGCTATTTCACGCGGGCAGACTCAGTAGGCGAGTTCGATTTGCTTTCCTACTAGCTTTCACCAGCCGCTAGCTCTCTAAAAAGACCAACAAATCTACTATTCCTCATCACAGTCTTTACATGATATTGCATTTATTCTAATGGAAAGTATTGAAAAGCACAAGCCTTTGTTTACAGCTTACCCATTACTGAACAATTAATTCCTTTTTTTCCTCAGATTTAGAGAATTCTTTGCATTCATGAAAAGCAAAATGCTGACATCCAATACATCGATTTCTATCCAAATAGTTGAAGGCTCTTGTAATCGCTTCTCCTGTATGCTGATAAAAATGATGGGCTCCTATTTTATCGTAAAGGCCATTTTGCTGAAGGGCTATCTTTAAGTCATTCTGTACCCCTGTTACCAAAATGTTGCCACCCTGTGCTGTAAAATTGTCAATGATATTGCTAAAATATGCTTCACCCGTAGAGTCCATAAAGGGCACTTTCCCCATGCGTAATATCAAAACTCTAGATTGCTGTTGTAAAGTGCTTGCTATCGTTTGTTCAAATCTTTGTGCTGCACCAAAGAACAGTGGACCTTCAATAGTATACAAGCTAATTTGTGGACAATCATGCTGTTGGTGGACGACATGAGGCTGTACCTTCTCGCTTTTATTCGAATGGTCTGGTAGTACCTTTGTCACAACAAGCTTTTCACTCATTCGTTTTGCAAACAATAGCACGGCTAACACAAGCCCTATTTCTACAGCTAATGTAAGGCTAGTAAATACGGTTAATAAAAAGGTAATTAATAATACGAGCGAATCACCCGATTTCGATTTTATAATATGAGCAAAATGCTTACGTTCACTCATATTCCAGGCGACTACCATTAATACGGGTGCCATACTTGCTAAAGGTATATGGGAAGCATATGGTGCTAATAACAATAAGGTGATTAATACAAACACACCATGGATGATACCCGACATTGGGGATACTGCCCCTGTTTTAATGTTAGTTGCAGTACGAGCAATCGCTCCTGTCGCAGGTATTCCTCCAAACATCGGCGTTACGATATTGGCAATCCCTTGACCGATTAGCTCTCGATTACTATTATGCTTGCTATTCGTCATCCCGTCTGCCACGACTGCAGATAATAACGACTCGATACCTCCAAGCATCGCGATGACAAATGCAGGTCCAATAAGCTGTTGTAGGCGCTCGATTGTAATAGTAGGTATTGCGAAATTGGGTAATGTATTAGGTATTTGACCATAGGCTGTGGCAATCGTAGCCACTTGACCTGAAAAAAAGAAAGTCGCCACAAGAGTGGAGACTATAATCCCCACTAATGCACCGGGAACCTTTGGAAACAATTTAGGTGTCATCATTATTGTTATGAAACAAATGACTGCTGTTAAAATACTGAAAATATTAGTAGTCCCAATTTGCTTTCCTATCTCTTGAATATTCGCTATAAAATACTCATGTCTTGTCATATTGGTTAGTCCTAAAAAATTGGCAATTTGACCTGTAAAAATAATTACTGCTATACCTGCTGTAAAACCAATTGTTACAGGACGGGGAATAAATTTTATTAAGGTCCCTAGCTTAAAAACGCCCATTAAGCAAAGCAATACCCCCGCCATTAAACCTGCCAGTAATAAATCCTCATAGCCATACGTTAGGACAATTCCTAAAAGAATCGGCACAAAAGCCCCTGTAGGTCCTCCAATTTGATATTTTGATCCACCAAAAATGGAAATCAAAACACCTGCAATACAAGCCGTATAAATGCCATATTCAGGCTTTACACCTGATGCAATAGCAAAGGACATAGCAAGTGGAATAGCAACGATTCCAACAATGATTCCGGACAATAAATCCTTTTTAGCATGATGGACTGAATACCCTTCAAAACGTCCTGTAAACAGTGACTTCATAGATAAATCTTCCCTTCCCAATAATAAGCAAAGCATAACTTTTCCACATTATGGAGGTTACTTATTTTCTTCGTCACTATCATTACTTGTCATTTCCTCTAATCTTGAAATGGTATGAACTAAATGGTTATTAAAAATATCCTTGGCCACACCAAGTAATTCACCAATCATCGGATCGCTTAAAGAATAGTAAACTTTCTTGCCTTCTTTCACTCCATAAACGATATTTTTAGCGCGTAATACACTTAGCTGCTGAGAAACGGCGGATCCCTCTTTCTCTAAGCAATCTTGAATCTCATTGACACTCTTCTGACCTTCTACAAGAAGTTCCAGTATTCTAATACGCAATGGATGTGCTAACGCTTTAAAAAAATCTGCCTTAAACTGCTGCAATCCTTCTTCCATAAAATAAATCCCCCCATACAACTACATATTCAAATATTTGAATATGTATGATTGTAAGCCTATATTAATAATTTTTCAATATCCACTATGAAAAAAAGAGCAAACCAAGAGTGTAACACTCGATTTGCTCTTTACATTTATTCACTATGAATCTACTACTATGTTGTTCTTCTTGAGAGGATAATCATAAATAAGACATGGTATAATCGCGAACAGCACAATGACTACTAAAGTTAAAACGAGAGGAATCATGCCATATTGATCCACCATAATTCCGCCAAACAAAGGACCGATCATACGTCCACCAGTCGCAGCACTGTTAATAATACCCTGATAGAAGCCTTGTCGACCTTTTGGCGCAAGTTGATTTGCAATAGTTGGTAATGCTGGTGTATAAAACATTTCTCCGAAAGTTAAGACAAGCATGGCTACACCAAACATTTTAAAATCACTCGCAAACGCTATAATACCAAAGGATATGGCGATTAAGATGACACCAAAAACCAATTGACGTTTTAACTGATGCTCCCAACGTTTGATAAGCGGTGCAATGAGCGGCTGCCCTATCACAATTAGCAGACCGTTAATCGTCCATAGTAAACTATACTGCTTTAATCCTAAACCTAAATCTTGCGTATAGGATGAAATTGTTGCACTCCATTGCGAATAGGCTAGCCAACATAAAACGGAGGATGAACTAATAATTAATAAGGCATAGAATGGTGCCTTGTTAATGATTCGCTTACTTTCACCAACCACATTCTTCGGTGCAATACTCCCTACCTCTAAACGTTTAAATGTCAGCAAAGCAATAATAAAGAATAAAATATACATCCCTAAATTGACCTTAAACACGTAGTCAAATTGATAATCGGCCACGATACCTGCAAGTGCAGGACCTACAGCTACACCGACATTTTGAGCCAAATAGATGGCATTAAAGGCCTTGCGTCCACCCTCTGGCCAGGCTGCCCCAGCCAATGCAAACATACTAGGAAAAACAATCCCCCCACTAAAGCCTAATATCGTTAAAAACCATACATAATGCGGCCACCCGTGCCAAAGCGTTAAACCTATTAATGAAGCAATTGTTAAAAGGATTCCAAGCATGATGGCTTTATAGCCACCTATTCTATCAAATAGATAACCACCTAATAGATTGCCTAAAACACCTGCAGCAGAATTTAGCATCAGCACAAAGCCAGCCATCGCCAGCGTTTTCCCTAAATAATCATGCATATATATGGCATTTAAAGGCCATAAAAATGAGTTGCCTGTTGTGTTCACAAGCATTCCGATAATTAAAAACCAAACACGTTTTGGCATTTGATGTCCTCCATTATTTCGCGTCTCTAAATAGCTAGTTTATGCTGAAATACTTAAAAGTACAAGGAAAATAATTTTACCCTTTTTACAATTTATTAACGGCTATAAATAGCTATAATTCACTAGATCCAAGCGAAAATTGGAGCAACATCTTTCATGATATATCCTTACCCCATGACGGAACGAGATGCTCATGATAAAATAAGGCGTTAGAGGAGTGAAATAAATGACAGAAATAAATTTTCCTTTTCCTTCTGAAGGGAAAAGATACTATACATGGAACCGCTATTTACGCGATCAATTTGGTCACAAAGTATTTAAAGTAGCATTAGATGCTGGCTTTGATTGTCCAAACCGTGATGGTACGGTTGCCTTTGGCGGCTGTACATTTTGCAGCGCTGCAGGCTCAGGTGATTTTGCAGGCAACAAGGTTGATCCGATTGAAGTTCAATTTGCTGAAATTCGGGACAAAATGCACCAAAAATGGAAAGATGGCAAATATATGGCTTATTTTCAGGCCTATACGAATACACATGCCCCGCTCCCAGTGTTAAAGGAAAAATTCGAAGCTGCTTTGGCGCAGGAAGGTGTTATAGGTCTTTCTATTGCTACACGACCTGATTGTTTACCAGATGATGTTGTAGAATATTTAGCAGAATTAAACGAGCGTACGTACTTATGGATTGAGCTTGGTCTTCAAACCGTTCATGAAAAAACTGCCAATCTTATTAATCGCGCACATGATTATGCAACCTATGTGGAGGGTGTTGAAAAACTTCGGAAGCATGGTATTCGTGTTTGCTCACATATTATAAATGGTCTACCGCTTGAAGATTATGACATGATGATGGAAACTGCACGGGCAGTGGCAAAGCTAGATGTCCAAGGTATTAAAATCCACTTACTTCATTTATTAAAAGGCACACCAATGGTGAAGCAATATGAAAAAGGGATGCTTGAGTTTTTAGATCAGGATGTTTATACAAAACTAGTCGCTGATCAGCTAGAAATTTTACCACCTGATATGGTCATTCATCGCATTACAGGTGATGGACCTATAGATTTAATGATTGGTCCAATGTGGAGCGTTAATAAATGGGAAGTATTAAATGGCATTGATGCCGAATTGGAGCGCCGTGGTAGTTGGCAGGGGAAATTTTATAAGGCTGAGGTTGCTAAATGAAACTACAACGAGTTTTACAATATGCTCAGCAGCTATTAAAAGATAGTGTGGGAGATGGAGATACAGTTGTTGATGCCACTGCCGGCAATGGCCACGATACGCTGTTTTTAGCTCAGCAAGTCGGGGATGAAGGACAAGTTTATGCTTTTGATGTTCAAAAAGAAGCAGTCGACGCAACACTACATCGTCTACTAGACCATGGTTTAGAACATCGCGCCCTTGTTTTAAATAAAGGGCATGAAGAAGTAGCCAATTTCGTACACAAGCCAGTAGCCGCAGCCATCTTTAATCTCGGCTATTTGCCGGGTGGCAATCATGATATTATTACCAAGCCTAGTACAACGATTCAAGCTATTGAAGACTTGCTTAAGCTTTTAAAGGTTGGCGGTTTAATCATCCTTGTAATTTATCATGGTCACCCTGGTGGCAAAGAAGAGCGAGATACTGTAATAGACTTTGTCAGCCAACTTCCACAAAAATATGTCCATGTCTTAAAATACGAATTTCTCAATCAGCAAAATGACCCTCCATTCGTCATTGCATTAGAAAAGATGAAGGATTATCCTAATTTATAGACAATTTAAAAGGCTAACTAATAGTATAGTAGGAACTATTAGTTAGCCTTTCTCTTTACCTATTTATTTTTACGTTTTTCATTATAGTCTACCCAGAAATCTGCGCCTTTAATGCCTAGTTTACGAGGATCAAAGACAGGGTCTTTTCCTTCTTTTTTCTGCTTCTCGTAATCTTTTAAAGCAACGATAGCTGGTTTCATAATAATTAAAATGGCTAGAACGTTAATCCATACCATCAGACCAAGGCCTACATCTCCCATAGCCCAAGCGAGTCCAGACGTACGGATTGTGCCATAGAATGCTGCAATTAAAATCGCTATTTTCGCAATCCAAATGAAGACCTTTTCGGTACTACCTCTAAATAAATACGCCACATTTGTTTCAGCGATATAGTAATACGCCATAATCGTTGTAAAGGCAAAGAAGAATAGTGCGATAGCTACAAATGGTGCACCAAGTCCAGGTAAGGATGATTCAACTGCATATTGCGTATACGCAGCACCTTCCTGAATACTCTTAGCAAATGTCATTTGCTCATCACCCGTTAAGCCGCCTTTATTGAATTCCCCAACATGGATAAATGGATCTGTTCCTTCGGCTGCTTTTTCATCTTGTACATTATACATACCCGTAAATAAAATCATAAAGGCTGTAGCTGAACAAATTAATAAGGTATCAATGTATACTGACGCTGCTTGGACAATCCCTTGTTTAGCAGGGTGGGATACTTCTGCTGCGGCAGCAGGATGCGCCCCAGTCCCTTGACCAGCCTCATTTGAATAGATTCCTCGTTTCACACCCCAAGCAATTGCGGAGCCAATAATACCTCCAAATATTTCTTGTGCGCCAAATGCACTTGAGAAAATTAAAGCGAAGACAGATGGTACCTCTGAAATATTCATAGCGATAATAATAATAGCCATAATAATATAGGCTATCGCCATGAACGGTACAATTACCTGTGCAGCGTTGGCAATCGATTTAACGCCCCCAATAATGATAGCACCAAGTAAAACGACAATAATTAGTCCTGTAATCCAAGTTTCAATACCGAAAGCGTTTTCAACAGCCCCCGCAATGGCATTCGATTGCACACCTGGCATAAGTATTAACATAGCAATCAAAGCAGCTACAGCGAAAATCACTGCAAACCATTTTTGACCCATTCCTTTTTCTATGTAATAGGCCGGTCCACCACGATATTCAGTATCTTTCTCTTCTTTATAGATTTGTGCTAATGTTGACTCTACATATGCGGTTGCCGCACCAATAAAAGCAATTGCCCACATCCAAAAGACAGCACCAGGTCCACCCATCCCAATAGCTGTTGCAGTACCGGCAATATTCCCTGTACCTACACGTCCTGATAGTGCGATAGACATCGCTTGAAAGGAGGAAATCCCTTTTTCTGATTTCTCCCCCTTAAACATTAACACAAACATATCTTTAATAAGTCTTACTTGCAGGAATCTTGTAATGACTGAGAAAAAAAGCCCAATCAACAAGATACCGTAAATAAACCAAGGTCCCCATAATATGTCATTCAATTTGCCAACAACTACATCCATCTTACCCCTCCAATTTGAATTACCTTACTTTAAGTCACTATATTATTACACTTTTCAGAAAATTACAATATTATATTCAAGTAACAATATTTAAGTAAGAACCCTATTATTTGGAAGGTGTCAAAACTATTTTATTATATATCCAATCCGTCTAAGAGCATTATTGATAAAATCTCGAATATACATAAAAATCTCTTCACGCTCTACTTCATGAAATAAATTATGATAACAATTTGCCCATTCTTTAAATTGAAACTCGGTAAGCTCTTGTTGATGAAGCCAATTGCGCATTTGTCGAGTTTCCGTTATTTTATCTTTTTCAGCTGTCATAATTAACATAGGCATATTAGGAAATTCATGCTTAGGTAGCATAACTAAATTTTTCATCATCTGTTGAAGCTCCCGATACCATTTTACTGAAACAACAGACATAAATGGGATATCATCCTTCATTTCCTCTCTACCCTCAACACTGCGCGTTAATGTCTCAAATGTCACCTCATGCGTCAATTTAACATTTGCTGTTAAAGCACTCAAACTCGTTAAAGCATTTGATAATTTACCTGGTAAAAGCTTCAAATGTAGCCAGGGTGATGTCAAAATAATACCAGCACATTCATACTTTTTCTTTTGCATGGTATGAAGAACTAAAGTAGCGCCTAGTCCATGCCCAATTACAAAGGTTGGTAAATTATATGAAAAGGCATTCTCAATGAGATTTCTTGTATATTTATTGTACAATTTGAAGTCCTCATCATGGACACGCGCAAATCTTGCATTGATGCCATGATTCGGTAGATCCCCCATGACTATGTGGAAGCCTTCCATTCTTAATTTTTCTATAAGCCATGCATACCAACGGTGGTTTTCATAAGCACCATGAAGAATAGCAATCACAGCCTTTGCTTGTCCATCAGCTTCCCATTTCCACATTCACATAGTCCTCCTAAAAAATAATTACAATTTGATTATATCGAAATAACAGCACATTTTAATTTTATATTTCCTTAAAGTTGCGCATTTGATACGATAATACTATATCTACAGAAAGAAAAGAGGCGATTCTCATGATTTATCCATTTAAAGATAAAACACCAAAGATCGATCCATCTGTTTTTATTGCCGATTACGCAACTGTTACTGGAGACGTAACAATTGGAGCTGAAACAACTATTTGGTTTAATACCGTAATTCGTGGCGATGTTTCACCAACCATTATTGGTGAACGGGTAAGTATCCAAGATCTTTGCTGCTTACATCAAAGTCCTAGGTTTCCACTCATTATTGAAGATGAGGTCACAGTAGGACACCAAGTAACTTTACATAGCTGTACCATTCGAAAAAATGCCTTAATCGGTATGGGCTCCATTATTTTAGACGGAGCAGAGATTGGAGAGGGTGCATTTATTGGAGCCGGAAGTCTCGTGCCTCCTGGTAAAGTCATACCTCCAAATAGCTTAGCATTAGGTCGTCCAGCGAAAGTTGTCCGAGAATTAAACGCTGAGGATAAAAAGGATATGGAGCGTATCGTACGTGAATACGTAGAAAAAGGTCAGTATTATAAATCTCTACAAAAATAAAAGCTTATAAAGAATTCATTCATTATAAAAAATCCCTCGCTTTCCATGACCATTGTTCAAGGATACAGGCGAGGCATTTTTGCAAAAAAACAAAAGGGGCAGAAAAGCCCCTTTTGTTCATCATACATTAGAATAATTTTCTAACGACTTCAGCACTTTAGCACAATAGTTTACAGACGTGCTTTTACGCGTAATGCGTCAGCTTTATCAGTTTGTTCCCATGGTACATTTAAATCTGTACGACCGAAGTGACCATAGGCTGCAGTTTGTTTATAAATTGGACGACGAAGATCTAGCATCTTAATAATACCTGCTGGGCGTAAATCAAATAGCTCACGAACCCATTCTACGATTTCGCTTTCCTTCACTTTTCCTGTACCAAATGTATCAACAGCAATGGAAACAGGTTGTGCAACGCCTATTGCATACGCCAGTTGTACTTCCGCGCGTTCTGCTAAACCAGCTGCTACAATATTTTTAGCTACATAACGTGCCGCATAGGCAGCTGAACGGTCAACTTTTGTGGCATCCTTACCTGAGAACGCACCGCCACCATGTCGTGCATAACCACCGTATGTATCAACAATGATCTTACGGCCCGTTAAACCAGCATCTCCTTTTGGCCCACCAATGACGAAACGGCCAGTTGGATTGATAAAGTATTTTGTGTTTGAATCTAATAATTCGCTTGGCACAACAGGAGCAATCACGAATTGTTTTAGATCAGCCTGAATTTGTTCAAGTGTTGCTTCTTCATCATGCTGTGTTGAAATAACAATTGTATCGACACGCACAGGTACGTTATTGTCATCATACTCAATTGTTACTTGTGTTTTACCATCTGGACGTAAATAAGCTAGCTCACCAGATTTACGAACTTCCGTTAAACGACGTGCCAACTTATGAGCTAAGCTAATTGGTAATGGCATTAACTCAGGTGTTTCATTACATGCATAGCCAAACATTAAGCCTTGGTCCCCTGCACCAATCGCTTCAATATCTGCATCTGTCATAGAACCTTCACGTGCTTCTAAAGCTTGGTCAACACCTTGAGCAATATCTGGAGATTGCTCACCAATTGCTACAAGTACCGCTAAGTTTTCAGCATCAAAGCCATATTTTCCACGTGTATATCCGATTTCCGCTACCGTATCACGTACAATACCTTTGATATCTACATAAGTAGAAGTAGTAATTTCTCCCGCTACTAATACTAATCCTGTTGTTACAGTTGTTTCACACGCTACACGTGCATTTGGATCTTCTGCTAAAATAGCATCTAAAATGGCATCCGAAATCTGGTCACAAATTTTATCTGGATGTCCTTCTGTTACACTTTCTGATGTAAACAGTCGACGGTTTGTCATTTAGTTTTCCTCCTATTACTCTTACAAATAGTATTTGAATACGGTACTCATTACCCATGTCAAGTCCGCTCCTAAGGATTGAACTCTCAAGCCGCTGTTGTTGTCATTTCACTTTACGTGAAAAAATAACTGCTACTTTTAACACGAGGATTTCGAAAGATCCGTCATTATAATAAGGAAAGAACTACATATACTTACCTTTACATTGATTTTTAACAATAAAAAAATCCTTTACTCACGTTACTATACATGAGGAAAGGAATAATGACTTCGCTACCTTTCACTCTTATCGTTCAAGGGATTTTCCCTTGCATCAGGTTGGCACCAACGCATGACGTGAAATAGTTCATGCAGGTTGCCGGGTTTCACAGGGCCTGACCCTCCACCAGCTCGGGATAAGAGTATCCGTTCAATTTTCATGTTACTGAAAAGGTCGAACATTGTCAAATATTTTCTTATGTATTACTGTATAGAAAGGAAGGAACAAATAATCATCATAAAACTTTTCATTCTTGGGTGATGATGTAAATAGAAGAAAATTAATCCCTACAACATACCTAGCATCTTGTGGTAACATATGTGTGGCTCAAATTTTAGACAATTTACTGTAGCATTGAATGTTTTCTACTCGAAAAACATTATTTTTTGTCAGTTTATTGAAAAGTAATAAAAACTCTAAAATAATTTCTTAATTAGTATAGATTATTTAACCAATTGTGTTATACTATTTTTGAAATTAAGAAAAAATCCCTCTAAATCAAGGGAATACTATAAAAAAGGATGGTATTTAATCGATGAATTCAGTAGAAATTGCAAACGAACTGAAGGAATTATTAAGCGGCGGTAACATTAACGTTCAACTTTCAGTACCACAATTAGCAGAAAAAGCTACTTCTCGTGGTGAGGCAATGTTAACAGTAGATGGCGCAGTTCGTGCAGAAACTGGCAAATACACTGGTCGTTCACCTAAAGATAAATATACAGTAGAAGAAGAAAGCACAAAAGATCAAATTGACTGGGGTAAGGTCAATCAACCAATTTCCTCTGAAGTGTTCGATAACCTGTATGTAAAAGTAATAAAATATTTAAAAGAACAAGATGAATTATTTGTATTCAAAGGCTTTGCTGGTGCTGACAAAGATTCACAATTAAGCATCCAAGTTATTAATGAATACGCTTGGCACAACCTTTTCGCTCATCAATTATTTATCCGTCCAACTAAAGACGAATTAGCTTCGCATGTTGCAGACTTCACTGTCATCTCAGCTCCTAACTTTAAAGCAGATCCTGCGGTTGACGGTACTGCTTCTGAAACATTCATCATTGTATCACTTGAAAAGAAAATTATCTTAATTGGTGGTACTGAATATGCTGGTGAAATGAAAAAATCTATCTTCGGTATTATGAATTACTTACTACCACAACAAGGTATCCTTTCTATGCACTGTTCAGCAAACGTTGGTGAAGCTGGCGATGTAGCATTATTCTTCGGTCTATCTGGTACTGGTAAAACAACATTATCCGCTGATCCAGACCGTAAGCTTATCGGTGACGATGAACACGGCTGGTCTGATAATGGTGTATTCAATATTGAGGGTGGTTGCTATGCAAAAACGATCAACCTTTCTGCTGAGAAAGAACCAGAAATCTACAATGCAATCCGCTTCGGCTCTGTTTTAGAAAACGTAGCTGTTGATCCAGAAACTCGTATTTGTGATTATGATGATGGTTCATTAACAGAAAATACACGTGTAGCTTATCCGATTCAATACATCGAAAACATTGTTGATCCTTCTGTAGCAGGTCATCCAAAAACAATCATCTTCCTAACAGCTGATGCGTTTGGCGTATTACCTCCTATCAGTAAATTAACAAAAGAGCAAGCTATGTATCACTTCTTAAGTGGTTTCACTTCAAAACTTGCTGGAACTGAACGTGGTGTAACAGAGCCAGAACCAGTATTCTCTACATGCTTCGGTTCTCCGTTCCTTCCACTTCCTGCAACAGTTTATGCAGAAATGTTAGGTCAAAAAATTGACGAACATGGCGCACAAGTATTCCTAGTGAACACTGGTTGGACTGGTGGAGAATATGGTACTGGTAGCCGTATGAAACTTTCTTATACACGTACAATGGTACGCGCAGCTATCGATGGTAAATTAACAAATGTTGAAACGACACAAGATGCTGTATTTGGTTTACACATCCCAACAGCAGTTGAAGGTGTACCTTCACAAGTGTTAAATCCTCGTGAAGCATGGGCAGATAAAGCTGCATACGATGCAAAAGCTGCTGAACTTGCAGGCTTATTCAACGAAAACTTCAAGAAATTTGCAAACGTTTCTGAAGCCATCACTACACTTGGTGGCCCATTAAAATAACAACTAGAACAAGAAAAGGGAACGAGATAATTCGTTCTCTTTTTCTTTCCCATAAAACATAAATGAAGCTAATATAGGAGATACATATGAAAAGAAAATACAAATTACTAGTAGCAATCATTACTATATTATTGGCATTATTTACTGGTGCTGGTTTTTTTGCAGGCAACTACTTTTATAATCTGGCATTAAATCCGGATACTGATAAATCAGCTGTTCTAGATGCCCCCCATAATTTAATTGATAGCAATTCAAGTGAGGCTCAAGAGAAAGAGGATCGTGAGCAATGGTTTAACAAGCATTATGAGGAGAAGGCGATTCAATCCTATGATTCTCTTAATCTGCATGCATACGCTATCCAAAACAGCCAGCCCACGGACAAATGGGCAATTATTTTCCATGGCTATTCAAGTGATGGTACACAAATGACTAAGTATGCTAAACAATTTTATGATATGGGCTACCATGTGCTCATTCCCGATGCAAGAGGACATGGTCAAAGTGAAGGTGATTATATCGGCATGGGGTGGCATGATCGTTTGGATGTTGTTTCATGGATTGATGACATTGTAAACAGGAATAAAGATGCTGAAATTGTGCTATTTGGGGTTTCAATGGGAGGCGCCACTGTGATGATGGCTTCAGGCGAGGATTTGCCGTCAAATGTAAAGGCTATCATTGAGGATTGCGGCTATTCTTCCGTATGGGATGAATTTTCCTATCAATTACAAGCAATCTTTCACTTGCCTTCATTCCCAATTATGCAATTCTCTTCAGTCGTAACTAAACTAAAAGCAGGCTATATGCTGGGAGAAGCTAGTGCTGTTGATCAAGTGGCAAAATCAAAAACCCCTATGCTGTTTATTCATGGAGACAACGATACTTTTGTCCCTTCGACCATGTTGAATAACGTATATGAGGCAGCAAATGGTCCGAAGCAAAAATTACTTGTCGAAGGTGCTGGTCATGGCGAGGCGGAAAGCGTAGCTGGCGAGCTCTATTGGGAAACGATTCAGCTTTTCTTAGAAACTTATATGAAATAATAAAGTGCCCCGTCCTTTAAAACACCTATTCATCTCCAGATGATAGCTATTTAAGGAAGGGGCTTTAATAATTTCATTTTCTAGTGTTGCTTCATCCATTCACAAAGAGCACGTACGGTTTCACGATTTTTAGCTGGCGGGTATTGATGTGCATAATGAAGGTCATACCATGTCTCGTAAGTTTTATTAGCATCCTCTAAGAAAAATGCCAGTTGTCTAGCATGCTCTATATCCACATTCTCATCCTGATAGCCATGAATAATTAACACTGGAGCTGTTATATGCTCTACTTCAAACAAAGGTGTACGAGCATCATAGGCTTCCGGTACACGGTTTGGTGTTCCTCCGATAACGCGTTTCATCATCCGTCGCATATCTGTACGTTCCCAGTAAGTGGCCGTTGCATCAGAAACCCCAGCCCATGTCACAACGGAAGTAATATCCCTTCGTAAAATTGCTGTCCATAGAGCCATGATGCCTCCACGCGAAAAGCCAAAAACATGTATATTATCATTACAAAATTGCTTCAGTACATCGACTGCAAAAACAGCATCATAACGGTCTGCCCCTGCAAACTCATCTTTGCCCTCGCCACCTCTATTTCCACGATAATAGGGTGCAAAGACGATAAAGCCTTGAGCGGCAAATTGGGCAATACGTGAGGGTCTTACCATACCTATGCTTTGCATACCCCCTCTTAAATATAAAAAGCCATCATATGTACCCTCAGTCTTCGGCTCTGCTAGAAGTCCTTTTATCCGCAAACCCTGTGACATATAAGTGATTTCTGTTAATCGTATTGCTGGATTGGGTGAAGGATAGGCACGCTTTTCAACGATATCACCATTTTTTGTCATGTCGTTTCAACTCCTCCAGCATTTTCTTCATCCCTTCATCCTTCATATGAAAGCTCAAGTTTGGATGACGGGTAAATTCCTCATCAGATAACCAAAGCATACCGGATGTTTCTAAATCAAATTCAATGTCCTCCTGCCCAGCAAATTGTGCAGTAAAAACGGTTTTACAAAATAATATGTCATCATGAACCGCATATTCTGCAAACCATTGAAGATTTTTCACACGGACACCGGTTTCTTCAAATACTTCCCTTATAGCTGCATCCTCTAGCGTTTCGCCTTGCTCCAATTTGCCTCCTGGCACCTCGACACCACGTCGTTTATGAATAGTACATAGCCACTTATTTTGATGCTTTAAAAAAACAAGGACGTGTTTGGGTTCTACGGTAAATTCCCCTCTCGTAAAACTCAAATCTACGCGCAGGCCATGTAAATCTGTAAATGTTAACATATCTTCAACCTCACGTTCTTTCTTGCTGAATAACAGTAGTCATTTTTCATTGCCTTCACTTACAGGCATCGCGAATTCCTAATTTCTGTTTAGTTGGGATTGGATTTTTCACTAGGTACAAAATCATTTAATTCCCTCTAGCTTATCTAAGTTAACTATAGAATAATCATACAGAAACAAGCAACTTTAATATAGTGTAAGCAAGCAAAAAAGCGCGCTTCAAATGAAGACACGCTTTTCATTAAATGACTCGTTCACCATCGAAATAAACAACCGGATTTTTCACTACACAATCAATATGGACATCCGCTGCATTTGCTCCACCGAATGGGACATTGCTACCGAATGCGATATGGATTGTCCCATAGACCTTCTCATCTTCTAGTACATTCCCACATAACGTAGCACTTTTATTAGCTCCAATACCGAACTCTGCGATGATCCGACCATTCTCTTCGCCAAGTAATTCCAGCAATCGAGGACCATCAGGACCAATTGCTTCTACTAATCGTCCATTAGAAATTTTCAATAATAATGGTTCCTTTAAGACACCAATATTAGCAATAGAACCATCCACTAAAATTTCACCATTTGCAGATGACTCTATTGGCGCAATATAGGATTCACCGGAGGGAATATTACCATGCTCTCCTGCTTGGCGAATAACGCCAGTCGAACGAATGCCTAAACGGTTTTCTACACTAAATGTTAGCTCATGACCATCCTTAACAATTCGAATTCCTGCCGCCTTATCGAGAAGCTGGACATATTTTTCTACCATTTCCTCAATCTCTTGCGCATCTGCATGAAGCGCACCTTGTTCAAGCATCTCCAACGTAATACCTGGCATAGTCGCTACACGTCCACCTTTTTCACAGGCATTTTTACGAGCCGCTGTATGTGTCAAGGAGTGAGAGGTCAAACAAAGTGAGACATCAGCATTTGCCATCAGCGATGAAACTGCATGAATAGGCTCCTGCCCTGATTTTTCCAATAACGGCATAACCATAAGCATGGTATTAGCCGTTATTGTTAGTCCAGCCTCATAAAAGATTGTTGCTAAGTCTTGCTTTTGAACATCTGTCAAAATTAAAAGCGTTTCTGACGATTGAACATTTAAATGATCTTTTAATACCTTCAGTGCAATATCATGTAAATGCTGCATTGTAGCACCCCTTAATTAAAATTCAAATGATATCTACGAATGATTCCTTCTATTTCAGTTCTAGCCTCCATTAAAGGCCCTAAAAATTCTGGTACTCGTTGTTCAGTAAAACGGTAGATGGGGCCAGAAACAGTGATAGAGGCTACGACCTTTTCATCACTATTAAATATAGGCATAGCGAGTGCCAATACATCAACGGAATATTCACTGTTACTGAGCGCATAACCACAGCTACGTATTTTTTCAAGCTCCAACCGTATGTCATTTGCATTCGTCATCGTATTGGTCGTATAAGCGGTTAGCGGTTCATCAATAACTTTAGAAATTTGCTCATCACTTAGGAAAGCAAGCATAGAACGATAGGAAGCACCTACATAAAGCGGAGATCTACTTCCTCTTGAAACAGTAAACTTCACCTTATTCACTGGCTCTGCTTTTAATAAAGTTAACGCTTCCAATCCATTTAAAACTGTAAATATGGCGGTTTCACCAGTAACATCCTTTAAGTTATCAAGAACAGGCATACATAGCTGATCTATGTTTAATGAATCATACATATTCATACCAATTTCCCATAATGCAATACCCAAGGAGTACTTTTTGGTTACAGGATCCTTTGTAATAAACCCATTATTCTCAAATGTTTCGAGAATGCGATACAAATTTGTATGATTCATGTTCATCGCCATCGCTAACTCTCGACCACCCCATACTGGCTTTTCCTTTGTAAACATCTTTAAAACTGCAATTGATAAATTTAACGTCTTTAGCATATCTCTCATCCTTTTGATCTATTTATCTGTACAAGCGGCTGCAAATCCCTCTCTTAAGGGGGATTAATTGAAAGATTTAACAGCCGTCAGCACCTGATATCACTTTATCAAAAGTAAGAGAGTAGCTAATCTCTTACTTTTGATAGAGGAAATCAATCGCAGCAGTAATATATACTTTTGCACAGCGTACGATATCCTCAACACGCACTTTTTCATTATACCCGTGAATGCTTGGTAAATAGGCCGGCCCGTATTGTAAAACCGGAATATCATACTGTCTGAAATGTCGAGCATCACTGCTTGCCCATTGCATAACACCATAAGCTTCTAATCCTGTTACAAATGAAATATTATCCACAATCGATTGGCAAACGGGATTTTCAGCAGGTGTATAATTGGCTACACTTTTGAAACCAAAACGTCTGATCGAATACTCAATGTCTAAGCCATCTAATTTATTCTTCAGGATTTCTGTTACTTCCTCCTGTGTAATACCGAATGGTAAGCGACAATCGACCTGTACCTTACAATAATCTGGGATAACATTGGACTTCGTACCTCCCTCAATTGTACCAATATTTACAGTAATTTTCTCTAGTACTTCTTGATATTTCAGGCGGTCTTTCTCCACTTCACGCATATATTTTTTCGATACTTCTATTAGTGGCTGTACTTCTTCAGGAATGACAATATTCATATCCCATAATGTGCGAATTTCTTGAATAGCTCGGATTGCATCATTAATTGCATTACGACCCGCTAAAGGTGATAAGCTACCATGTCCAGGTTCCCCATGCACTTCTAATTCAAACCAGTAGGAGCCTTTTTGCCCAATTGTCGGATTTAATGGAGATGAAGGCTCTGCAATTAAACATCCATCACCCTTAACTAAACCTCGCTCCAACAACCAAGGAACACCAAATTCCCCACCAGTTTCTTCGTCAGGTACAATGGCTAATGTTAATTTTCCTGGCAATTCAATATTCAATTTCTTGAGTAGTTTTGTTGCAAAAATAATACCTGCTAAACCTGCTTTCATATCGCTTGCACCACGCCCAAGCATCCAACCATCATTCACTTCTCCAGAGAAAGGATCAAAATCCCATTTAGATAAGTCTCCAACAGGCACAACATCTGTATGTCCACAATAAACAAGTTCTTTGCCTTCATCATTTCCAATAGAAGCTACTAAATTAAACATTTTATCCGCGGCCTCATATTTTTGGTAAGCAATGCCTACATCATTTAGATAGTGCTCGATAAAGGCTGTTATTTCAGTCGTATCTCCTGGAGGATTCACACTTGGAATTTGAATGAGTTTCGAACAAAAATCAATTAACTCTTCTTGATGATTTTCCACTTCATCTACTAGTTGCATTTTTAGTGCTTGTAAGTCATTCATGTGCTTGTACCTCATTTCCTTTAGTTTGTAAATGCTTCATGCTACCGTATAAATTTTTCATATGTGTAAACTGCTTTTGATCAAAGAAAGAGCATTTATGAGCACCGTACGTTTTCGCCACTTCTAATACAAATCGAACAACATTCTCTACGTCTGTCACATGTGTTGCACCTGTTGCACAGCCTGCCACGATAGATTCGGTTGTAATTGCTACCCCTACAACAGGACTTGATGTCGCCACAGCAGGTTGTAAAATACTATTGATATGGAATAAACCATTCCCATATGGGGTAATGTCTTGCATTGTTAGCGGCAGTACAACTGGTGCAATACCTGCTGATTGTGTGTAAATTTGCAGCAAATCATCACTAATTTTTAATATGTAACCTTCTTTAACTGTTGGTGTAATGGCAAATCCTTTATGGTTACATACTTGGTTACCTTTTGTTGTATCAATCGAAAGAATAGCATCCATTGTTTCTTCCACTTCATTCTCGTTCATGACGCTAATATCGACTGGAGAATTCATAAATGGCACTGGCTCATGTGGTAAAGTGGGTGCAGTTGGACAAATATGAGTGGAGAAAATTACATCCCCCTCTAACTGGTCACCTTTTAAAGCCATATCAATCGCTTTTGCTGCGCCGGCCATACAGGCTAGTGCACCATCTCCATCCGATACAAAGCCCGTCATTTCAGGGCGTGCCCCGATACCGCCTAAGCGACCGATGATACCTAATGTAGGAGCATGGCCCCCTGAGGATTTACCATTTTTACCTTTCACTAGAACGCGGACAAAATCGGTTGAGCCATTTTCACCTTTAATAGTTTTAACTACTACATCTGCTGCTGGATTGATATTGTGTAAATACTCTTTCATCACCTCACCATTTACATACATACTATCCATTACCTCGTATAACTCCATAACATGCTTCAATGACATAATTAGTCCGCTCCTTTTTCTATCCAAAAATTTTATTCATTATGATTTATAAGGTTATATTGTAGATGCTTCTTGCTGAATAGCTTTCCATAAATGACATGATACTTGATGGGTTGCTGTCACCGTATCGAGTGTTGGTTGCTCTTCTGCACATTTGTCTGTGGCAAAACGACAACGTTTATGGAAAGCACAGCCACTCGGAGGATTCACGGGACTTGGAACATCCCCTGTTAAAATAATTCGTTCCTTTGTATCAAAAGGATTTTCCTTAGGGATAGCTGATAACAAAGCCTGTGTATAAGGGTGTTGAGGGTGATCATAAATTTCTTTATATGTGCCCATTTCAACAATTTTGCCTAAATACATCACTGCAATGCGATCACACATATAATTCACGACATTGAGATCATGTGAAATAAAAATATAGGTTAAACCAAAATCTTTCTGTAAATCTTTTAATAGATTGATGACTTGTGCCTGTACAGATACATCTAAGGCGGATACAGGTTCATCACAAACAACTATATCCGGTTGAAGTGCAAGCGCCCGTGCAATATTAATGCGTTGCCTTTGTCCTCCTGAAAACTCATGGGGATAGCGCTTTGCATGATAAGCACTCAACCCTACTGTTTCAAGTAGCTCCATGACACGCTTTTTACGTGATGATTCATCACCTATCCCATGTATCACTAATGGTTCAGCAATTAAATATTCAATCGTTTTACGAGGATCTAGTGATGCATAGGGATTTTGGAAAACCATTTGTATCGATTTTCGAGCAGAGCGAATATCCTTCGTATTTAAGCTTGCTAAATCGGTTCCCTTAAACTCAACGATACCCTCAGTTGGTGCTATTAATTGGTTGATTAAACGAGCAACCGTCGATTTCCCACAGCCCGATTCACCCACAATCCCAAGTGTTTCTCCTTTAAATAATTCAAAGCTTACTCCATCTACTGCTTTCACAAATTGTGTGGACTTTCTAAAAGGAATTGAGCTCTTAATAGGAAAATGCTTTTTTAAATTATTTACCTTTAAGATCAATTCATTGGGCTGTTGCATGAAAAACCCCCACCTTTCTAGCGACAATTTGATCTTTTGATTGCAAATGGCAGGCTACAAAATGATTGTCCTGAACTTCCACTAAATCGGGTATTGTACTATGGCATAGATCCGTTGCTAAAGGGCAGCGAGCTGCAAAATGACAACCACTTTGTGGCATGGTTAGATCGGGTGGACTTCCTGGGATGGCTGGCAACCTTTGCTGTCCTTGAGTCCCCATCGTAATCTGCGACTCTAATAAACCCCAAGTATAGGGGTGTAATGGTTTTTCATAGAGCTGCCTTGTTGTAGTCGACTCCACTGTACGACCTGCATACATGACATTCACTTTGTCACAAAGCTCCCAAACTACACCTAAATCATGCGTAATCATAATAATGGCCGTATCATGTTCTTGCTGTAATTTTTTCATCAAATCAAGAATTTGAGCCTGTACAGTTACATCCAATGCTGTAGTGGGCTCATCAGCAATAAGTAGCTTTGGATTACAAGCAAGCGCGATAGCAATCATGACACGTTGACGCATCCCACCTGAAAATTCATGAGGATACATTTTCAAACGCTTTTCCGGCTCCGGTATCCCTACCATTTTCAGCATATCCACAGCTTTTATTGCTGCATCCTTCTTGGATATATGCTCATGCGCTTGGATCACTTCTAAAATTTGATTGCCCACTGTTAAAACGGGATTTAGACTCGTAATAGGGTCTTGAAAAATCATCGACATTTCATTACCTCTGACATTCCGCATTTCCTTTTCTGAAATCCCTATTAAATCACGCCCATTAAAACGAATTACTCCGTTCGTTATTTTTCCTGGCGGAGATGGAATTAAACGCATGAGAGCAGTGGCAGTAACACTTTTTCCCGATCCAGACTCGCCAACAATTCCTAGCGTTTCCTTCTTATTTAATTGTAAATTAACTCCATTAACAGCTTTCATTGTAGAGCCACCACTCTTAAATTCTACTGTCAAGTTTTCTACATCTAGTAAACGTTCAGTCATGACGCCATCCCCTTTCATTAAACTTTCATTTTCGGATCTAATGCATCACGTAATCCATCTCCTAACAGGTTTATACCAAGGACTGTTAATAAAATACAGATACCTGAAAATGTCGCCATTTGAGGATTTAATACTAAAAAGTCTTTACCATCCTTTAAAATGCTACCCCATGAGGCTGTTGGAGGCTGTACCCCTAACCCTAAAAAGCTAAGTGCAGCCTCCGAAATAATAGCGCCTGCTGTACTCATCGTTCCATAGACAATCAATGGAGCTAAACAGTTGGGGAGTATATGACTAAAAATGATTCGTGAATGTGTCGCCCCTAAAGAATGCGTCACCTCAATAAACTCTTCTTCTTTTACACTTAAAACCTGACCACGAACAAGCCTAGCAAACCCCGGAATATTGGCTATACCAATAGCAACTATAACGTTTACAAGTCCTTGTCCTAATACTGTCATTAGCGTAATAGCTAATAAAATGAATGGAAAGGCGAAAAGGCCATCCATCGTGCGCATGATAATGGAATCACTACGCCCTCCAAAATATCCCGCAACAAGACCGAGTAATGTCCCAAACACAGCACCAAATAACACTGCTGCAATTCCGACAATCATAGATATTCGCGTTCCATAAACTAAACGACTAAACAAATCTCGACCATAGTTATCCGTTCCAAGCAAATGTCCTTCGGTATTCATGGGTAAAAATGATTTACCAACAGTCATTTCATTTGGTGGGTGGGTTGCAATTAATGGAGCGAAGATAGCAACAATGGCCATCAAGGTTACAATCACTAACCCAATAGTTGCTAATTTATTTTTAAGCAACTTTCGTAACAATGTATTTCTTTTTCTAGTTTCATTGACAACTGCTTGAGTCATTGTTATTTCTTCCCTCCATTCGATTCAAGATTGACCTTTGGATTCACAACCTTATACAACACATCAACGATTAAGTTAATAAGGACAAAGATAAAGGCAATGAAAATAACTGTACCTTGTACAACGACAAAGTCACGTTTATCTATCGCATCTACAATCAGTCGACCCATCCCAGGCCAGCTAAAAATCGTTTCTGTTAAAACGGCACCACCTAGTAAATTAGAAATTTGCATACCTAGTACCGTTAAGATTGGCGTTAAAGCATTTTTAAACGCATGCTTCCCAATAACCAAATATTCTTTTATGCCCTTAGAGCGTGCTGTTTTAATATAATCTTGTGAAATGACCTCTAGCATACTCGAACGTGTAATACGAGCGAAAGTCGCCATTGGAATTGTTGCTAAAGCAAAGGCTGGTAAAATTAAATGCTTTAAATATGACCAAAAACCTTCACTCATATTCCCCATTCCAGTCGCAGGGAACCAGCCAAGATTGACACTAAAGAATAAGACAAGCATGATTCCTAACCAAAAAATTGGCATGGATACTCCTACTAGTGACACAAGCATGACCACATAATCAATGATCGTATTTTGTTTTCTAGCTGCCAATATACCTGCTGGGATTCCAATTACGACAGCTATTAATAAGGCTGCTAGTGCAAGTACAACTGTATTTGGGAATCTTTCGATAATAAGTCCCAAAACAGACTCACTATAAGAATACGAATAACCCAAATTTAACTGCGCTAAGTCGCCTACATATGAAATAAATTGTGAAGGCATTGACTTATTTAATCCTAGTTCTTCTCTTAAATTCTCTACATCTTCCACACTAGCCTGGGGACCAAGCATGACAGAAGCCGGATCACCGGGAATCATTCGCGTAATAATAAATACGATGATACCCACTACTAACAGTGTTGGAATAAGGTTTACTAACCTTCTTAAAATAAATGAGCCCATCTTATTAAGACCTCCTTTTCATTATTAGAATCAGTGGTTCATATTGTGAATAACTAAATACTACACCTAGCGATAATTATTTGTAAATATATTTTTTCTGAATTTTTTTAATTTTATATTTACTTCCTGTTTACAAATGTGCTACTTTTATTTCGAACCTACCATTTTTGAATCAACGGTTCATATTGTGAAACAAAATAAAGGAGGCTAGCACGGATGAAGAAAATAAACGTAAAAAAATCTTTCCTACTTTTCTTTTTAACTTTAATGATTGCTGTTTTAGCTGCTTGTGGTGGTAATACAGAAAAAAATGACTCATCAGATGAAAAAGATGGAGAAGTGACTTCTGGAGGCTCATTAAATGTTGGTCTTTCAGCGAATGCCAAAACGTTTGACCCGATCAAATATACGGGGGTTTATGAATCACAGGTAATGCGTCAAATGGGTGATACTTTAGTTGTGTATAACAAAGATCTGTCGGATATTATCCCCTCTTTAGCAACGGAATGGAAAGTATCAGATGATATGTTAGTGTATACGTTCCAATTACGTGAGGGTGTAAAATTCCAAAAGGGACAATACCAAGATGGTCGTGAGATGACAGCTGAAGATGTGAAATATTCATTAGAACGTTCTGCTAAGGAATCGGCTATGAATCGGCTTAGTGGCGTGACAGAGGTTAAGGTACTATCTGATTATGAAGTAGAGATTCACTTAGCTACTCCTAATGCTGCCCTACTTGCTATGCTAACTGATGCTGGGAATATCATTATTCCAAAAGAAGAGATTGAAGGATGGGGCGATAAATTTTCTGAGCATTTCGTTGGTACCGGTCCATTCCAGCTAACTGAATGGAAAAAAGACCAGGAAGTAAAACTGGCACGCCATGAAAATTATTGGGGAGACAAGCCAAATCTCGACCATTTAACAATGAAATTTATATCCGACCAGAATATGATGACCAATGCATTACGTTCAGGTGATATTGATATCGCGATGGACGTAAAAGGCCAAAATCGAGAAATTATCAATCAAGATAGTAATCTTGAGCTGTTAACAAATCCGGGCTTATCCATTGTTTACCTGGATCTCAACAATAAAGTAGGTCCAACTGCTGACAAGCGTGTACGTGAAGCCATTTATATGGCAACAAATGTTGAGGAAATCATTTCAGGTGTTAATCAATGGGGTGGTGGTGATGTTTCCTATTTACCATTACCTCCAGGTTCTTGGGGCTATGATAAATCCTTAGTCGATATGGTACCGAAATATAATCCTGAAGAAGCTAAAAAATTATTAGCGGATGCCGGCTATGCTGACGGCTTCAAAACAGAAATTTACGTATCAGAGGCACGTGTTCCTTACGCAACGATTTTCCAAAGTCAATTGAAGAAAAATTTAAATATAGATGTTGAAATTAAAGTCCTTGAATGGGGTACTTACAGTGATACAGTAGCAAAGGGCAATGCTCCAATGAATATTGGTGGGTGGACTTGGTATCCAGATCCATATTTCTTCCTCTATCAATTATTCCACACAAATCAAATCGGAGCGTTAGGTAATGGTAAAGGCTACAGCAATCCAGAGGTTGATAAATTATTGGAGCGTGCTGTATCCGAAACAGTCGTACAAGAAGAACGAGCAAAATTATACCAAGAGGCATTAAAACTAATACTAGCGGATGTTCCTCGTATCGAATTAGAAGCAACGCAAACTGTTGCAGGCGTAAATAAACATGTACAGGGCTTTGAAGTTTCAGCTGATAACTCTGTTCAAATTGTTCATCCAAATGGTACGAACGTATCCATTTCAAAATAACTCAACTAGAAAAGTGGAGATTCTTGTCTCCGCTTTTCTCTTCATAAGGAGAGATCTGATCCGATGACTCGATATATAAATGGGCTTGTCTTTAACTCTGACACGCGTAGCTTTGATAAACAGTCATTCCAAGTGCAAGGAGAATATTTCGAACAAGCTACACATACTGCCGAGAATGAAATAAATTTAGATGGCTATTATATTACTCCTGGCCTTATCGATAGTTGTTCACAAATTGGTTTAGCTGAAATTGGCATTCGATGGGAAGGTGATGATAGCTATGAATTTGATTCGCACTTACAATATTCAGTTATTGATGGCATTTACCCCTTTGATGGTGCCTTTCAAAAGTCTGTCTCACATGGGGTTACAGCATCGCATATTGTTCCTTCTCCCAAAAGCTTAATTGGTGCCAAAACGGCTATCATTCATCATACACATACAACGGTAGATGAAATGATGATTGCAAAAGATGTTGCATATTCCTTTTCTATCGGGCACCAAGCAAAAAGTACATTTTTTGCTGAAAAGAAAAAGCCATTGACTCGTATGGGCATTGCTAAAATCTTAAGGGACACACTCCAACAAATTCAACAACAGGAACCTTCCATCCATAAAATTGTTGTACGGGCCCATAAAGCTGTCGATATTGAATTAATTCATCGACTACAACAAGAATTTAACAATGCTTTTGACTTTCATATTATTCATGGCACGGAAATTCCTCTTGTTGAAGAGACAGCTTTCCATACGGTTATTGCTGGGCCGACATTCCGTTATATTGAGCATAATGAGATGATGGAGCTTTCACCAAAGCTGTATCGTCAGCTATTCACTCAAACAATTCCATTTGTTTTTTGTACAGATCACCCAGTTAGTAGCACATCCCATCTAACATTAGAAGGTTGTTTAGCTGTAAGAGAAGGTATGTCACGCTCCGATGTTCTCTATACATTGACAACGGGCGCTGCTAACTTCCTTGGCATTGCCCATAAAACTGGTGCTATTCGTGATGGCCTTTATGCTGATTTTGTAATCTGGGATAAACATCCATTAAATTTAGATGCACAGGTTATCGCTACTTTTATTAAAGGGGAAAAAGTTTATGCAACGGAAGAAGGTATGTCAAAATGAACATTTATCATCATGCAACGTTTCTCACAGTTAATGAACAAAATGATATTTTTGAACAGCTATGGGTTGAAGACGGACGCATTGTTTATGTAGGGCCAGCCAAAGAAATCCCCCCTTATGCGCACTTAATCGATCTACAGGGAGCATATGTCACACCAGGATTAATTGATATCCATGCACATGTAGGAACATGGGCAGAAGTAACTGAAGATATTAATGATGCTAATGAATATAGCGAACCATTTACGCCGCTTATGCATGCTTTAGACAGTGTTGATATTCGCCATTTCTCCTTTCAACATGCCCTTGAAGGTGGCGTGACAACTGTACAAACTGGTCCGGGTAGTGCCAATGTTATTGGTGGTATTTGGAGTATCCTGAAAACAGCAGGTCCCACTCTCGCTTCTCGCGTCCTAGTAGAACGAAGTGGATTAAAAGGAGCCTTAGGGGAAAATCCAAAGAACGTCTTTGGCAATCAATATAAACGAAAGCCAATGACCCGTATGGCGATTGCTCAGCTGCTACGGGATGGCTTCCAACGGGCTAGTCTGCTGAATGAACAGGAGCAAGCTGAAGAGGTATCCCAAAATTCCGAATTACGACCATTTATTGAGGTACTCCGTGGAGAAATGCCCCTTCGTCTTCATTGCCATAGAGCAGATGATATTATGACCGCTATACGAATTGCCAAAGAATTTAATGTGAAGCTCCATTTAGAGCATTGTACAGAAGGCTATCTTATTATTGATGCAGTAAAAAATAGTGGATTCCATGCAACACTTGGTCCCTATATGTTAACCCCATCTAAATATGAAACCCGGCATTCTACACCAGCTATTGCTGCGATATTTAAGGAGCATAGTATTCCTTTTGCTATCATGACAGATCATCCCTTTGTACCCATTCAGTACTTAAAGTATTGCGCCTCTGAAGCAATTCGTTATGGGTTAGATGAACAAACAGCTTTAAAAAGCATTACGATACATGCCGCTAAGCTTGTACAGCTTGATCATCGAATTGGTAGTCTTGAGGAAGGTAAAGATGCTGATTTTGTTGTGTGGTCTCACCCTATTTTTGAAACCGAAGCGAAAGTACTACAAACATATGTAAACGGAGAAAAATATTTTGAAGCGGAGGAAGCACAATGGAACACTCAAAAATTGCCATTGTAACTATTGGTCAAGCTCCTCGTAAAGATATGGCGGAGGATATTCAGCATTTAAGACAAGATGGCCTCCATGTTCATGAATTTGGTGTCCTTGATTCCCTATCACCATCTGAAATTGCAGCGCTATCTCCCTCACAGGAAGACACTGATGTTTTAGTGACTCTCCTGACAAATGGTCAGCAGGTAAGGTTAAGTAAAGCAAAGCTCATGCCTTATATTCAGCAATGCCTTCATGATCTCCATGGCTTTACTTGGATTTTACTAATGTGTACAGGCGATTTTACCAATAAACTATCCTTTAAAAATCTTTTACTCCCGGATCGTATGATGACTAATTTAGTGAAAGGCCTTCATACGGAATTAACCATTGGTTTAATAGGCCCTGAGCCTGATCAACAAATAACGGTTGCAGAAAAATGGCAAAAAGCGCATTTTGACGTGAACTTCTCAGCAAGTTCACCTTATTACTTTAATGCACACGATTTATTAGCAAAGGCACAGCAATTAGAATATGAGGGTGCTGATTTGCTCATTCTTGATTGTATGGGCTATTCCACGCCGATGAAAAAAATGATTAAACATCAACTGAATATACCTGTCATCGTCCCACGTGAAGCTGTTTTTACTATATTAAAGGCAATATGTTAATATCCTCTACTGAGGTGATTGATTTTCACTGAGAGTGGCGACACTCAAAGTGAAAATCAATCCCCATTAGACTCTCTTATTGAAATAAGGTAGCTGCTCCACAAATGACTTCGTTTCCTCATCTCCATACTCATGAACTAATGCATAAATTTTCATCAATCTTAAATCAATTTCATCATTTTCTCTATCTAAGTGATATTGGATATACGGTAACTGTGCACGCCACGCATTGGAAATTTCTAGTAATTGCATTTGCTGAAAAATTTTCTCAAAAACATCTAATGCTTGTCGATCCACATTCAGTTCAAAATTCCAAGGCCCTGCATATGGATTCGTATAATAGGTTCTATTGGCAAGTGAAAAATATACACGCTGACGATCCATCATTACGATTCACTCCTTTTCCCATAGTATGGAGAGAATGATGTTGTTTTATTCTTTGGAATGTCAAACTTCCTTCACAATTAAAATGCCCATATCACTTATAATAAGTATGATGAACAAAGAACGGAGTGAGTATGATGAGTTTAACTACGCTCTTAATCGTCGCAATCATCATCGTTATTATTATCACTATTGCGACAGTTATCAGTGTCAACCGTGCCTATGCTTTTAAACATACCGTTGATGAAAAACCTAAACAAAGCTATCATCAAGAGGAGAACTAGCAAGTCATTCATTATTTATAAATTTTATTAATTGAATTTGGAGTGAAAGCAATGGGTGTACCATTACCAATTATTATTATGATTGCTATGATGATGTTAATGTTCGGTCTTTCTGTCATTTTCATTATCAAGAAAAAAAATACTATCTTTACGCAAACAATTGACGCAAAGCCAGAACAATTTACATCGCAACAAGAGGAAGAACAACGATGAAATATCCCTTTATTTGGCTCATTAAGTTTTACAGAAAATACATCTCACCTATGACGCCACCTACTTGTCGTTTCCATCCCACATGTTCTTCTTATGGCCTCGAAGCTTTTCAAAAGCATGGGGCGCTAAAAGGTTTTATTCTAACTATTACACGTATATCCAAATGCCATCCTTTTCATCCTGGTGGCTTTGATCCAGTGCCAGAAAAATGGCCTTCGAAAAAGAATTAATTTTCGGAGGTCATTTTTTCTTGTACTTTTTGAAGTTGTGCGTTATTATAATAACTGTTCTAAAAAATAAATCGTAATGGTTACTATTTAAGAAAGGGATTATATTATATGAAAAAAGTTTATGTATTATTGCTAGTCACAGTTCTTGCCCTGTTTACCGCTGCTTGCGGAGATCAATCATCTACTTCCCCAAAATCTTCTAATGAGACGGATAAATTAACAATTTATACTACTGTTTATCCTTTAAGCTATTTTGCACAGCGTATTGGCGGTGACTTTGTGGATGTTTCTTCTATTTATCCTGCGGGTGCTAATGAACATACATTTGAACCAACACAAAAGGATATGATGAAATTAGCAGATGCTACTATCTTTTTCTATATTGGCTTAGGACTTGAGGGCTTTGTTGAAAATGCTAAAAAGACTTTAGCCAATGAAGATGTCACAATGGTGGCAACTGCTGATGAGGTATCTGATGAAAAATTAGCTATCAGCACAGGTCATGTGCATGCTGAAGATGAACACCATGACCATGAGCATGCGACAACAGAAGAAGAACACGATCATGCAGAAGAAGATCACGGACATGACGACCATGAGCATGGAGATATCGACCCTCATGTTTGGCTGTCTCCAACAATTAGTCAGGATTTAGCACTTGCTATTAAAAACACGTTAGTTGAAAAAATGCCTGCACAAGAATCTACTTTTAATCAAAATTACGAGGCATTGGTAAAAGAATTACAAGATTTAGATGGTGAATTTAAAGCAATGGCTGATCAAGCACAAAATAAAACATTTTTTGTATCTCATGCAGCATTCGGCTATATTGCAGGTCAATACGGTCTAACACAAGTACCTATCGCTGGCTTAAATTCTCAAAATGAACCATCACAAAAAGAACTAACATCGATTGTTGATAAAGCTAATGAATTGCATATTCACTATATTTTATTTGAACAAAATGTCTCTTCTAAATTAGCAGAGGTCATTCAAAAAGAAGTTGGTGCAGAATCACTTGTATTGCATAATTTAAGTGTATTAACGGCCGACGATGAAAAAAATAAGGAAACTTACTTCACATTGATGAAGAAAAACATTCAAACATTAGATAAAGCTTTAAGCAGTCAATAATTGATTGAAAGAAGGAGGTGCCCCGAAACTGGATGGGACACCTCCTTTATTATGACGTATTTTTCTTGCGGCATTTGTTTTTCTGTTCGCTCAATCGATAGGAACCGCTTCGTTGTTTGGGACACTTGAATTTCTTTTGAATGAGGCACTAGGAAAGCCACCATACTTTCTACTAAAATCGTTGCCCATTCATTAACGTCAAAAGAATCTATAGTGTTTGAATCGTTCTGGTTTTGTGAAACAAATTTTGTAGGCTTTTCTATGAATGGTTTGTTGGCTAGCCTATTTTCGTCCATTATAGATATACCCTTATTTGGATTAAAACCTTCATGCAAAGGCGTTGTTACACTTTGTCTTTTTGTTACTTCCTGCATTTCAGAATATTTCTCACTTGTTGCAGCTGGAAAGCTTGCATAATCCCATGTATGATCCTGTGATAATTGGCGATCCGACACTAGGAAGTATTGATAACGTACTTCCCCCTTCCGGTCAGGTAATGGATCATCCCACGTCACATCGATATGATACCAATTATGATCAAGTTTCACTAATACCCAGGCATGGAGCTGCTCGCCCACTTTTCCAGGTACATATTGCACCTCAAAGCCCAGCATTTCTAGCATTCGAAAAAGCACTAATGCATATGCCTGACAGACTCCCTTATTTTCTGTCAGTAGCGTGTAAGGGGAATATTGACTTCCTTCTGTTTCTTTTGAATATTCCGCAGTTAGAACAATAAAATCATGTGCAGCCTGTAATTTTTGTATGTCGCTTAATCCTTGCATAGGTGCAATAATATCCGTCAATGTTTGCTCGACAATTGCTTCCTCTGTTTGTGAAAGATGATAGGTAAATGTAAAAGCAATAGCTATATTTTTGTTATAACCATCATACTTCCATTTAAAGCTAGAAATATTAGTATAAATATAAGAGTTTTGAATCGCACCTTTCGTAATGTCTGTTAGTTCATCTTTAATATCAGATATGTCACCAGTATAGTAAATAGAGAATTCCGTTGATAGCTGCATAACTTCTTTATTAATGAGAGATTGTAGTGTTTTAATTGAATCAGCAGTTGCTACATCATCTTTTTCATAGTTTGCAAAAACTTGCACATGACTCATTTGTAGAACAAATAATATAATGACAGCATTATATATATATTTCCTCATATGAGTCATTCTCCTTTACTAAATAGTTTATGCCTCTCCTTTTTTATTATGTTAATGAATGATTAATTTCATGCTAAAAGTTCAAATATTTACAAAATAAAAAGAAGCCTAGCGTACAAAAGGCTTCTTTTTTACGTGTATTTTATTGTAGTAATTTTCGTCTAAGCAGCTTATCTGCTCCGTTTCGTGGGAGACTGTTTGTTATAATAATTTCCTTTGGCAACTTATATTTAGCCAGCTTCTGTTGACAGAAAGCTTGTAAATGTTCGACAGATACTTGATCATTCAACACAACAAAAGCAACCGGTACTTGTCCCCATTGCTTATCATCGGCACCACATACACCCGCCTCCTTAACAGCTGGATGCATAAGCAGTACATTCTCTATTTCTGCGGGATATATATTTTCTCCACCAGAAATTATCAAATCTGCTCTGCGATCTATGACAAATAAATAACCATCTTCATCTAGATAGCCAATATCTCCCGTATACAACCAGCCATCTCGCGTGGCGCTTTTTTGTGCAAAACGGCCGATATAGCCAGGTGTAACATGGGGTCCTCTAATGCAAATTTCTCCTTCGCCTTGCGTGTTGGGTTCTACAATTTTGATTTGATTAAAAAATAAAGGCTTTCCGGCAGAGCCAATTTTCCGAATCGCATCCTCACTTGCTAATGTAGCTGTTTGTGAGGAGGTTTCCGTCATACCATATGTTTGAGCTACAGCTAAGTTTAACGTATGTGCTCGCGCTAAGTAGTCAGCTGGCACTGGTCCTCCACCAGCAAGCATTAATTTAAAACGGGAGGAAGCTTTAGCTTTATGTTGCTCCAACGTATGTAAAATTCTTTCCAACGTCACAGCTACAACTGACATATGCGTTACTTCACCATTCATAATATGATCCGTAATAGCTTCTACATCAAAATGATCATATAAATAGACTTGATTGCCATATAACAGTGAACGCACTAATATCGAAAATCCACTAATATGGAATAATGGAACAGCACATAGCCAAACATCGTCAGCCTGTAGGCCAATATTTAAAACCGAGGCCGTTGCACTAGCCTGATGGTTACCTACCGTTTGACGGACCCCCTTTGGAAAGCCTGTTGTCCCAGAGGTATACATAATTGTTGTTGTTTGATCCAAAGGCCATTCCTTTCCTATATCGAATGTACCTTCTTCCCCCTCTTCAATCGTTGAAAATAAATAATGAGCCGTATTTGCAGGCAACTTATTTACATCTTCATCCGCAATCAATACGGCAACTGCCTCAGAATCCGCTAACTGGTAGCCAAGTTCATCCTGTGACAACCTACGATTTAGCATAACCATCTCACATTGTAGATGCATGCAAGCATACATGGTAATTACAAGCTCTGGTTTACTTGGCCCCATGATGGCAATCCGATCACCCCGCTTTATACCCAGTCCCACTAATTGGCGAGCACGCTTACTAGATAAATCATTCAACTCTAAAAAAGTCCAACTTTGTTCTTTATAAGTTAATGCCTTACGTAACGGTGTTAAATAGGCACGCTGTATAATCCAATTCGGATACATATTTGTCACTCCAATCACCCTACATCTTAACGCTTTACCCTAGCGCTTGTCTATTCGTGATGCATTTGCTTTTAAAACGCTATAATTTTGTTTTATCCGTCACTTTTCTTCTATCCACCACTCCCAATTTCCCAGGCATACAAAAAAGCTCGTATCTCTAATAGATACGAGCTTTACAAGCACCCTAGCTAATAAATCAAGGGAATCTTGGGAATTGGCCAAAGTCTGGTTGACGTTTTTCTTTGAAAGCGTCGCGACCTTCTTTTGCTTCATCTGTTGTGTAGTAAAGAAGTGTAGCGTCACCAGCCATTTGTTGAAGACCTGCTAAGCCGTCTGTATCTGCATTCATCGCTGCTTTTAAGAAGCGCAATGCAGTTGGTGACATTTGTAGCATTTCTTCACACCATTGAACAGTTTCATCTTCTAATTGGTCATAAGGAACCACTGTATTAACTAAGCCCATATCAAGCGCTTGTTGTGCATCGTATTGACGGCAAAGGTACCAAATTTCACGAGCCTTTTTATGTCCAATAATACGAGCAAGATAGCCTGAGCCGTAACCAGCATCAAATGACCCTACTTTTGGACCTGTTTGTCCAAAGCGAGCGTTGTCAGCAGCAATTGTTAAATCACAAACAACATGTAATACGTGTCCTCCACCAATTGCATAGCCTGCAACCATTGCCACTACAGGTTTAGGAATTACACGGATTAAACGTTGTAAATCAAGAACGTTTAGACGTGGGATTTCATCGTCTCCTACGTAGCCACCATGACCACGAACTTTTTGATCTCCGCCTGAGCAGAAGGCATGTTCACCTTCACCTGTTAAAATAATTACACCGATATTTTTATCATCGCGTGCACGTGAAAATGCATCAATCATTTCCATAACCGTTTTTGGGCGGAATGCATTACGCACTTCTGGACGATTAATCGTAATTTTTGCGATTCCGTTATAGAACTCATACTTAATATCTTCATAAGTATGTAATGAAGTCCATTGACGTGTCATTGAATTGCCTCCTATATTCTAAATTCGTCTCGTTATTATCGAGGCGCTAACGTAACAAGTATAATATTACGTTATATACTCCTCTACTATTGTAGCAAACTCAGCGGGATTTTCCACATGAATTGCATGTCCAGCATCAATTACTGTCATATGCCTAACAGTTTTTAATAGCGCTTTCATTTCTAGTGCAATTTTACAAAATTTCTCATCTAATGAACCCGTAATCAGTAGCACAGGTATATCCAGTTGGTCCAAGTGGTGCCAATTTGAAGGCTGGGTTCCTGTTCCAACCCCTCTTAAGCTACCAGCCAATCCTTCTTCCCTCTGTGAAAGTCTTTCTGCACGAATAGCCTTTCGCACAGTGTCAGGAAGATGACGCTGTGATGCAAAAAGCGGTATATTCTCCCATGCATTCACAAAAGAGACTAACCCATTAGTGATGATTTTTTGTGCTAAAATGTCATCTCTCTCACTACGTTCACGTCTTTCCTCTATTGTTCGTAAACCGGGAGATGCACTTTCTAAAATAAGCTTTTGAATACGTTCAGGAAACGCAATGGCATAAGATAATGCAATTCTGCCTCCCATTGAATAGCCCAACAATGTAAACTTCTCCATATGGAGCTGACAAAACAATTCCTCTAAGTCCTGTAATTGTTCCTCTATTGAAAAACGCTTAGTTTGCTCTGGAGTAGCTGTTTGCCCATGCCCAATTAAATCAATCGCAATAACACGGACATCCGGAAGAGCTCGTGCCAGATTGCACCAGGTAGCCGTGCTTCCCGTAAATCCATGTAAAGCAACTAATGTATGGCTACCGTTTTCATTCCATATGTCCACATGGGTTTTAAGTCCTCGGATTAATAAGCTCTTCATGCTTTAAACTCCGCATTAATACGATTCCATAACGCTCGATGAGCCTGAACGTTCTCTGCTCTATCAGTAAATATTTCAATTAAGCGTAAAGGTCGTTTTTTGTCAGATGAAAACTTCTCTGATAATTCAGAGATAGTATCTACTCGTATATAATCCATATTATACATATGGGCAATATTATGGAATTCAAGTGCAGTCGGTGTGCCAAAAAGATCCTCGTAATGGGCTTCTACTGTTGATTGAGGTAAATATGAAAAAATACCTCCACCATCATTATTCATTACAATAATGGTTAAGTTACATTCTTGGTATCTAGAAGCAATCAGCCCATTCACATCATGTAGAAAGGCTAAATCACCAATCAATAAATAGGTTTCTCGGTCATTTCCTTCACTAAAGCCCAATGCTGTAGATACTACTCCATCAATCCCATTCGTCCCACGATTCGCAAAGAAACGTATATCCTTCGGTGTTGCTAATAAAAATGTATCAATATCACGCACTGGCATACTACTGCTAACGAATATATCGCTACCATCAGGAATCATTTTCAGTAAACGACTGACCATTGCACCTTCATCTTTTTCTATCTCTGAATACTGTTCAATATAAGTAGCAGCCAACTGATTGGCTTTTTGCCATTCGGCTAAGTATGCTTCCTCAAATGCCGTGTTAGTAATGGCTAATTGTGTTAACCATTGATCGATTTTTGCATGAATAAAATGTGTAGATACGCCAGTAGCATCTCTAAACATAGGATCTTCATCAATAATGACATAAGCATTTGGCTCTGTTTTTGTAATAAATTGCATGATAAATTTTGAAACAGGCTGTGCCCCTATACGTAAAACTGTATCCGGCTGAACAAGTGCCTTAAAATCCTCACTCTTCATAATGGCATCGTAGGTAGTCACGAGATATGGTAAGCAATCCTCTGGTACAGCTGCACGCATATTTGACAAGCTTTCTACTATGACTGGCCATTTCAACTGACGTACAAATTCCCAGACAAACGCTAGGTCCGTGCCAAGTGCTAATTCTCCAACAATAATAAAGCCTCTTTTAGTCGACGTTAAAATAGAGGAAAGTTCCTGCATAGCAGCGCTTGTTGGGATTAATTGTCCCATGCTGCTATGTTTAAATGTCATGGTTGGCAATTCATCCTGAAAATCAATTAATAAAGGCTCTCGGAAAGGAACATTCATATGCACTGGTCCAAAAGGTGCACTGGTAGCAATTGCTACTGCTCGTGCAATATGACGTTCGATAAAAGGCAATGTAGGAGCAGCGCCATCTGCTAATGGAAAATCTACACTCCATTTCACATGTGAACCATATAAATGAGGCTGATTAATTGCCTGCGGTGCACCTACCTCTCGTAATTCATGTGGTCGATCAGCCGTGATGACAATTAGCGGCACACGAGCATAGTTTGCCTCAACAATTGCAGGAAAGTAGTTTGCTGCTGCTGTACCGGATGTACATAAGAGAACAACAGGCTTAGCAGTAGCTTTCGCAAGCCCTAAAGCAAAGAAAGCAGCTGAGCGTTCATCTACTTGACGATACATTTTTATTTGTTTTGTGGAAGCGACCGCGTAGGCAAGAGGCGTTGAACGTGAGCCTGGACTAACGACAACAGTTTCTACCCCAGCTTGTACTAACGACGCGACCATTTTATAAACATAATCTGTTAGAATTTTCCGTTCACTCATGTAATTGTCCTCCTAGCGCACGAAGCATTGGACGGAATTTTACTAATGTTTCATCATATTCAGATTGTGGTTCTGAATCTGCTACAATTCCGCCACCGGCATATAAATAAGCCTTATCATGAAGCAATGCAGCTGACCGTATCGCGACTGCAAATTCTCCATTTCCCTCTGCATCTAACCAGCCAATTGGTGCAGCATACAAGCCTCGATTCATCGGTTCATACTTACGAATAGCTGCCAATGCCTCCATACGTGGTACGCCTCCTAATGCTGGAGTAGGATGTAAAGTTTTTGTGAGCTGTAATATCGTAGCATCCTTATTGAGCTGTCCTTCGATAGGTGTATATAAATGTTGAATATCTCGTATTTTTAATAGACGTGGACTTTCAGGAAGGGTGATATCCACACAATTTTTTCGGAATGTGTCTGCAATCATATCGACAACATATTGGTGTTCCCCTCCGTTTTTTGGATCCTGTAACAAGCTTTGTCCATAAGCCTCGTCTTCTTCTGCTGTTTTTCCTCTCTTAATTGAACCAGCAACACATGAAGAAAATGCTCGACCACCCTCCACTTTTACAAGGCGCTCAGGTGATGCTCCGAAGAACAATAGATTTTCATGCTCTAAGCCGAATAAATAACTTTCTGGTTGTTCATGGATAATTTGCGACAGCACTTGTGGAGCAGTTACTTGCTCTTTAAATTGCAGTGCAAGTGATCGTGCAATAACAACCTTATCCGCTTTCTTTTGCTTAATTAATGCTGTCACTTGGTCAATAGA
Source organism: Lysinibacillus sp. GbtcB16 (assembly GCF_019091145.1). NCBI lineage: Bacteria > Bacillati > Bacillota > Bacilli > Caryophanales > Bacillaceae > Lysinibacillus > Lysinibacillus sp. GbtcB16. The sequence continues at coordinate 11,124 of NZ_JAGXJV010000002.1, read as the reverse complement.
AGCTAAATAAGGGTCTTTATAAGGCTCAAAGTAGCTTGATATTTCAGGCTTTGAATACGTTTTCACTTCCTTCACCTGTGCGGCATGAACTAAATGATCTCGCTCTTTTCTCAATGCCTCAAACTGAGCCTCACCATCCCGATCCTGTGTCAGAAGATGAATGCTCACATATGCCTTATCATCTCGTATGACAAGCTGAAAAGTCGCTAATGCAAAATAAGCCTCTGGAAAACCCGTCCATTCCCCAGCAACATTATTTTGTGGATCAAATGTAAAGCCCCCGAACAAAATAGGTTGGAGCTCGCTTTGTCCTTTCAGACAGTTCTTTGTTAAACCCTTCCATTCAGCTTCTACAGCATCAAAACGATCATTTTTTTTATTATTTTGAATGGTATGGGCATGTCCTAGCCCAACTAATGTCATTGTTTTTTCTCTATTTTGCCAATAAAATCGTTCACCTTTATAGCACTCTTCACCTGCTGCATAAAATGCTAATGCAGATAGGTGACTCACTTCCATTGTTTCCATATAAAAATGAAGGCTTTGGCCCAAAGAGTCCACTTCTACTTCTGTGGCTTGGTACCACTTCTGTTGCATGAAAATTACCTCCGTTGTTGCAGTGTACATAATAAATGATGGCGAAAATACATCATTTTTGGAGCTGGCAACCGTGTCATTCGTACTGTTGCTATCCACCCTATTTTTATTTTCAGTTCATAAATGCATGTTCTATTGTATCACTTTTTTTCATTTTACAGTATGTAATAAGCTGTGAACCTACCCATTTTCTCAATCTTCGTTTAAAATAAGAAGAGTCGACAACATTTGAAGGAGAGAAAGACCTTATGACCAAAGTCATTGAAGCTGATAGGGGTTTTAAAGTTTGGTGGCATTTAACACGTCCACATACTTTAACCGCTTCATTTGTTCCAGTATTCCTAGGAACAGCAATTGCACTAGCAATTGAAAAAGAAACAATTGATTTTGGACTATTTTTTGCTATGCTCATTGCAAGTATGCTTATTCAAGCAGCAACGAATATGTTCAATGAATATTATGATTACAAATTAGGATTAGATAACGAGCATTCTGTCGGAATTGGCGGAACGATTGTCCGTCATGGTGTACAACCAAAAACGATTATGATGATTGCGCTAAGCTTTTATGCTATTGCCGTGCTACTTGGCATTTACATATGTGCCTCCACATCATGGTGGTTAGCTGCTGTCGGACTAGTTTGTATGCTGATTGGTTTCTTATATACAGGTGGGCCATATCCAATCGCCTATTCACCTTTTGGAGAAATTATTTCTGGGGCAGTAATGGGGATGGGAATCGTTTTGATTGCTTTCTATATTCAAACGCTTACAGTAACATTGGATGCCGTCTTACTTTCCGTTCCAAGTATGATTTTAGTTGGTGCTATTATGCTATCCAATAATATTCGTGATATTGTTGGCGATACAGAAGGTGGACGCAAAACATTGGCTATTTTGGTAGGACGTGATAATGCAATCTCCGTGCTATCAGGATTTTTTATCGTTTCATACTTATGGGTGATCGCCCTTGTTGCAATTGATGGCATTACTTTTTGGGCTTTGATTATTTTCTTAAGTATCCCTAAACCATTACGTGCCATTCAAATATTCAGAGATAAAAAAGAAGCCAAAGAAGTGATGCCTGCGATGAAATATACAGCGCAAACGAATACAATCTTCGGCTTCCTATTAGGAATTGGTTTGTTAATGGATTATTTCTTTTAAAATGCGGCAGCCTTATCGGGTTGCTGCTTTTTTTACATACCGTATGAAATTTTGACTAGCGATGCCATGTACCTCTTCCTCTGAAAAGCGACTTCGTAATGCCTCTAATAAATTTTGAGCCTCTCCCGCATGAGCTAATCCTTTTACGGTCATATCTATGCCATCAAAATCTGAGCCCAACCCTATATGCTCGACACCTACTAAATTGGCTAAATGCTCCACATGATTTACCAATTGTTCTAGTGTTGCATCTTGACCACCAATAAAGAGTGGATAATAAACAACATGGATATGCCCTCCATGTTTTACAAGGGCCTTCGCTTGTGCATCAGTTAAATTGCGAGGATGATCACATAATGCTCGTGCATTACTATGACTAGCAATAATATGCTTTGCTAACGGTAACACATCCCAAAAGCTTTGTTCGTTTAAATGGGAGACATCAATAATAATATCACGGTCATTTAATAGTTGAATGACTTCTTTACCAAATGATTTCAATCCAAGACTTGCATCTTGTTCCGCTCCATGGGCAACAGCATTTTCTTCATTCCACGTTAAACCGACTAATTTGACACCTGCATCAAGTACAGCAATTAGCTTTGTTAAATCATCGCCAATTGCGCTACAACCTTCTAAGCTTAAGATAGCTCCTATTTCATGGGGAGCCAATTGTTCTAACTGTGCCCAATCTGTAATATGCACCATGCCCTCTGTTTGTAATACGTGGGTATGAAATGCTTCCATTTGGCGAATGACTTCAAGAAATTGTTGGTTTTGAGGGATTGCTGGGTCAATAAAGATGGCGAATACTTGAGCTTTAATTTGCCCTAACTGCAGTCTTTTTTGATTGACGTGTATACGCACATCCTCTGCAAAACTAGCCGCTTCAAGCGTTGTTAATTTCAAAAGTGCATCACAATGTAAATCAATAATGTTCATCTTCTCACCTCTACAGCTATTATACTGCTTTAGCAAGGAAAATACTTACTGATTTTTATCCTGTGGTGTATCAGAAGAACCAAATTCTTCAAGCTCTATAAAATCATCTGATCTTGGTGTTGAAGAAAGCACATCCTCCTCCACTGGTCGTAAATGATCCTCTTTCTTTTCCGCATGCTCAACACATGTCAGAGCTTGCGGCATAGCCTCTAAACGTCCAATTGGAATCTCTTTACCACAGACAGTACATTTGCCATATGTTCCGTCAGCCATTGCTTGAAGAGCTTCTTTTATTTCCTCTGCATTGTCGCCACGATGCTCATCAATAGCCATTTCTGTAAGCTGATCTGTTAAATCACTGGCATTATCAGCTGGATGATTATCATAATTTGATAGCTCTGTCGCTTGGGGACGCTCTGATTCATCTATTCGCTTTTCGATTTCTTGTAATTCTTGCTCCAATTGTCTTTTTAATTTTTGCATAACTTGTTGATCCAAAAAAATCTCCTCCTTATGCTTTCATTTTTTCCTAATTTATTGTTTCTAAAACATCAGCATAAGGAAGGTTTATTTATTTACTCGTATAAGCTACGATTGCATCGTGTAAAAACTGCGCAGCTCCCACTACACTACGCTCGTCGTAATAAGCGGTGAAACGTTCATCTGCTATATACATTTGAGCGAGTCCTGCATGTGCCTCTTTAGAATATTCTTTCCATGAAAAGCTCAACCATCGTTTATGGAGCTCTGCGACTTCCATTGCAATATCACTTGTTGCGTCTCCCAACTCCATTGCTTCTGTTAAACGTTCAAACATTTGCTGCTCCAATTGCTGCATTGCCTGAAATTGTTCCTCTGTCATATTCATGAGCTTAGCATTGGAAGCATCTACCGTTTTATCTCCATATTTGGAACGAATTTCTTGACCATATTTATTTTCATTATCCTCGATTAGCTTTTCTTTAAATCCATTAAATTTTTCTTCATTTGACATAGGTCTTTCCCCCTCAATTGATAATATCGTTTTTTCTACCGTCTGTAAGATCGTCTCAAGCTGTTCTTTACGTTTAAGCAGAGCAGCTTTGTGTGACTTTAGCGCCTCGGAATGTTGAAAATGAGGAGCTTGAATAATATCCTGAATAGTTGCTAGCTTCATATCCAATGCTCGGTAAAATAAAATCTGCTGCAGCAAATCGACTTCAGATTGACCGTAAAATCGATAGCCTGCCTCATTGGTTCTAGCTGGTTTTAGTAACCCAATTTCATCATAATACCGTAGAGTTCTCGTACTTACACCAGACAATTGGGCAAGCTCTTGAATTGTATATTCCATGTTTTCACCTCCATTACTGCTACTGTAAACTTTGACGCAACGTTAAGGTCAATAGGAAAAATAATTTTTTTCTCTTCCTATAATCATCCTGTCCGTTCATATAATTCCATAACTACCTATAAAACTATATTTTCCAACCGATATAAATAGTAAATATTTCACAGGAGGGTAATAGGATGAAATGTCCAAATTGTCAGCATGAGAATCTAAATGACAGTAAATTTTGCTCGGGTTGTGGTACTAAATTGACAAATACACCCTCAAAACAGGGTATCCCAACATGGGCCATTATCGTATTGTCCGTCTGTTTCATTGCAATTGGTGGGCTGGGCTATGCCTATTGGGATTTCTTCTCCAATAAAAAAAGTAATTCAGCCACTTACTCGGAAATAAATGACAATCAAAATTTAGAGACAAAGCAAGTTTCCTCTGAGGAACTGACGAAAAAGCAAGAAGCTCATGCACAGCAGGTTGATCGTGTCACTCTTATAAAGGAGATTCAGCAAAAGGTATTCACCATTCTAACTAACAATGCGCAAGGTTCCGGCTTCCTCTATAAAAAAGGGGGGTATGTTATTACTAATGCGCATGTTGTCCAAGGTGAAGTCGAAGTAATGGTTCGAAATTCTATGGGTCAAGAATCACCTGGTACAGTAGTCGGTATATCTGATCGTTATGATATAGCTTTAATACATGTTCCTAGCTATCAAGACACAGCACCATTAGGTATTGAAACATCAGAATCACCTATTGGCTTAGAAGTCATTGCCTTTGGAAGTCCACAAGGCTTTGAAAATTCAGCCTCCATTGGCTATATAACAGGCAATAAACGGGATATGAAGCTTGAAAATTTTATATACAAACAAATATATCAGGTCGATGCACAAATTGATAAAGGCAGTAGTGGTGGTCCTTTGGTGGATGTCAATACAGGAAATGTAATTGGGATTAACTCACTACTTTACACAACCGAAACAAGCACACACTTCGCCTTCTCTATCCCTCTATACAGTATGGTAGACCAATTTGATGGGTGGATTGCTCAGCCTCTTTCTGCAAATGAGGTTCGTTCTGTTGCTAATCTATACGAAAGCAGTGAACAACCTGCTAGTCATACAGAAACTACTACTGAAGCAGACAATTTGTTAGCAGGGCAATTCGTGCAAGCATTCCGCCTATACTATGAAATGGCCCTTAATGAAGGTGAATTTTATTGGATTGCCGATATGCTTGCACCTAGTAGTTCTGCTTATAAAGAACTAGAAAAATATATAAATGAAATTGCGTATCAGGGCAATTACTTCTATTTTACAAACAACGAAGTGCTTGATGTACAATATTCGAATGGCCAATACTATGTTGATATGAATGAAACTTTTGATTTCTATGATGCCCAAGGTAATTATCAATTTTACGATCGGTATAAGACGTATACTGTAATCACAGATGAATACGGTGCTTATAAAATTGCCACTATTAAAATTCACTAATATCATCTTTTCTTGTACGATGAAAGCCATCGAGAGTAATTTCTCGATGGCTTTCGTCTAAATTACTATTGATATTTTCCATGCCACATTATTTGTCGATAATTTTCTTTATCCGTGTCACCCTCTGTATTAATTAATAATACTCTCGCATCGCAATTTAACTGTAACGAATCTTTTAATTGTCTATAACGATCATTTGTCATGATTTCATAAAAACAACCAAATGGAGCTGCTCCCGATTCTCCTGCTACAATGCGTGTATCGGTGTTCAATGGATTACCAAGGATACGCATTCCTGTTGCCGCTACTTCTTCCCCACAGCTAATGCTTACTTTCGTATAGGCTTTTAACACCTGCCACGCCTGAGGATTTGGTTCGCCACACGCAAGCCCTGCCATTATCGTTTGCATGTCGCCACCAACAGTTACAAATTCATTGGTCCCCGCTTTAAAGCTTTTATAATAACAATTAGCTACATGCGGCTCCACTAAAACAATCGTCAGTTCCTGCTCATAGTATTGTCCTAAAAAGGCAACTACTGCTGCTGCAAAAGACCCTACTCCAGCCTGTAAAAACACATGAGTCGGTGCTTGTTCTAACTCTTCAACAGCCTCTTGTATTAGAGTTGTATAGCCCTGCATAATCCATAATGGGATTTCCTCATAGCCATCCCACATTGTATCCTGAATTAAAACCCAATCATGCTCTTCAGCTAGCTGTGAAGTATAACGAACAGTATTATCATAATTCATTGCGGTGATTTCACCATAGGCTCCCTCATTGATAATGTTTTGTAATCGTTCCTTGGCGCTACCAGCAGGCATATAGATTCTAGCTTGAAAACCTAGCTCTTGAGCTGCCCAAGCTACCCCTCGACCATGGTTCCCATCAGTTGTTGAAATAAACGTTAACTCACCCAACTGATCTTTTATTTCTGATGACTTTAATTGTTCAAAGGAAAGATCTTCAATATCTTTATTGAGCATATTGGCAACATATTGTGCGATAGCATAAACGCCTCCTAGTACTTTAAAGGCATTCAAACCAAATCGAAACGATTCATCTTTTATCCAGATTTTTTCTACATCCATATAGGACGCCAATGATGCTAATTGATGGAGTGGTGTCTTTTCAAACTTCTCATATGTACGTTGGAATTGACTAACTTTCTTGACTTGTTCTAGTGTAAAATTCGAAAGTAAGGCTGTTATTTGTTCATCATTATCTTGCCCTACATAATGTTGATTAGGAACCCATTTTAATTTTTCATTCATATCTATCCCCCCTCCCACATCTTAGTCTATCTCGCTAAAAAATACAAAACGCTCTTACGGAAATAAAAAAACTATACACTCATCTTATTTCGATGAATGTATAGCTTATCTATTAATTATTTCGCAAAGATTTCTTCTACCTGATCTAGCATAATATCAGCAGCTAGAATTCCTCCAGCTGTATTCCAAATGACATCATCTACTTTATGTGCATTACCTTTTTGGACAGCAGAAAGGTTTTTCCAAAGAGGATCTTGTGTCCACTCTTGTTCAGTTGCTAATGCTGAATCATCACCTGTTGGCATGTATGTGAAGTAGAAAATAACATCCCCATCCATTTGAGGAATTACTTCTTTCCCTACCTCTACAGCTAAGTTTCCTAGCTTTGCATTATCTTTAAATAAATCTGCTTGCGCTGGAACACGTTTAAATCCTAACGCATCAAAAATAATACCTGAGAATGAATCTGTGTAATAGATACGAGATTTATCTGCCATAAAGCGGACAAATGAAACTTCTTGGTTTGTTTGATCACCAAGTTTTTCTTTTAACGCTTGTAGCTTATCATCGTAAGCTGTTAACACTTCTTTACCTTTTGATTCTTGATTTACTGCTTTTGCGTATAACTCAAAGTTCTCTTTCCAATCACCACGTAGTGTTTCAGAGAACACGGTTGGCGCAATTTTGCTAAGTTTCGCATAATCTTTTTCTTGTCGTAATTTATTACCAATGATTAAATCTGGTTTTAATGAAGCAATTTTTTCTAAATTAATTTCATGTTCAATGCCGACTACTTCGACACCTTCCATCTGATCCTTAATATGATCATACCATGGATCACCTGTCCATGATTGTACCGCACCAACTGGCTTAATACCTAACGCTAAAAGCGCCTCTGTTCCTTCATTTGTTAAAACAACAATGCGCTTTGGTGTGTCTTTTACTTCAGTTGTTCCCATAGCATGTTCTACACTGTAAGTATTGCTTTCTTTTGAACTTTCTTCTTTCTTATCATCGTTAGAATTACCGCATGCTGCCAAAACAAAAATAGCAACAATAGCTAGCAAAACTAAGAGTTTTTGAAATTCTTTTTGCACCTTTTCTTCCCCCATTGTATATGATAAAATGTTTAAGCATAATTGACGAGAATGAAAATCAGTTTCATTTGTCTCTTAGAACGTTACTAATCTTATTGTATGAGCTTATCAGTGTCAATACATATTTTAATAATTATGAAAGAAAAGAGTATAGTTTAAACATGATTTTAAAAAATAATTATTCTAAAACGTTCGCTTTAATCGTAGGGGTTTTGCTACTACTTCTTTGCATGGGCATTAGTATTGTCTATGGCTATGCAAATACTTCTATTCAAACTACCCTTGAATCTTTTTTTCATTTTAACCATTCAAATGAGCATATCATTATTCAAAATGTTCGTATTCCAAGAGCACTTATAGCCAGTTGTGTTGGAGCATCGTTAGCGATTACGGGTGTACTTATGCAAACTTTAACGAAAAATCCTTTAGCTTCTCCTGGAATATTAGGGATAAATGCTGGAGCAGGGTTTGCCGTTGTCTTTGCCATGATTTTTTTCCATATTTCAGGTTTACAATCATTTGCATGGATCGCCTTTCTAGGTGCTGCCATCGCGGCACTAGCTGTTTATGCAATCAGTTTCTCCGGAAGAGATGCCGTAACACCCGTAAAAATTACTTTAGCAGGAGCTGCCATTAGTGCACTTTTTGCATCATTTACACAAGGGTTACTCGCTACAAATGAAGCAGAACTTGAGCAAGTATTGTTTTGGCTAGCTGGCTCTGTCCAAGGGCGAAAACTCGAAATTCTGCTCTCAGTTCTCCCATATTTAATCATCGGGTGGATAGCTGCTCTAATCATTTCCCCTAAAATGAATACTCTTGCGCTAGGAGATGATGTGGCTAGAGGACTTGGATTACGTATAGGGTTAATGAAAATAACTGTAGGTTTGATTGTTATTTTTTTAGCAGGGGGTGCTGTTGCTATCGCTGGCCCCATTGGTTTTATTGGCATTGTAGTTCCTCATTTTGCGCGTAAGTTTGTCGGCACAGATCATCGATGGCTTATTCCGATGGCTGCCATACTTGGAGGCATTTTATTATTGTTAGCAGATGTCGCAGCTCGATATATCATCATGCCACAAGAAGTACCAGTCGGAGTCATGACCGCAATGATTGGCGCGCCATTCTTTATTTACCTTGCGCGAAAAGGTGGAAAAAAATAATGAAAAACATACGAACAGTCCGTTTATTTCAGAAAAAAATATCTTTTTTATTAGATGTACAAGCTATGAAAAAATTACTAGTGATTAGCTTTTTAACACTCGCGGTTTTCTTTCTTAGCGCATCATTCGGTGATTCTTTTATTAGTCCTATTAAAGTTGTACAAACTCTCTTCGGCCAAGGCTCTGATTTTGATCAGTTGATCATTATTGATTTTCGAATGCCCCGAATTTTTATGGCTATGTTTACTGGCATGGCGCTAGCTGTAGCAGGGGCCGTTTTACAAGGAATCATTAAAAATCCACTGGCCTCTCCTGATATTATTGGAATATCTGCTGGGGGCGGTGCAGCTGTTGTTGGTTTCTTAGCCATTTTCAGTGATTCTAATCACTCTTTAACAGTCAGTATAGAATGGATGCCATTAGCAGGTTTTATTGGTGCGACTGTAGTTGGGTGTTTGGTGTACCTATTTGCATGGAAAGATGGTGTTACGCCCAATCGTCTTGTTTTAATCGGTATTAGTGTATCCGCATTGATGCAAGCCGTTACGACCATGCTAATGATTATTGGTCCAATCTATCAAGCAAGTGAAGCAAATAAGTGGATTACTGGGAGCGTCAAAAGCGCAGACTGGGATCAAGTTCAAATCGTTGTGCCCTTAATACTAATACTCCTACTTGTCACGTTCTTTACTACACGTCAGTTAAATGTACAAGAATTAGGTGATGATACAGCAGCAGGATTAGGACAATCCGTTCAAAAAACTCGTCTATATTTAATTCTTTTATGTTGCTGCTTAGTAGCAAGTGCCATTTCCTTTGCGGGGGCAATTGGATTTGTAGGGTTGATGGCCCCTCATATCGCACGTCGTATCGTTGGTTCATCGTTCGGAGTACTTGTGCCAACATCCGCAGCCATTGGAGCATTGCTCGTAATGGTTGCGGATATTATCGGTCGTACTGCGTTTAGCCCTTTAGAAGTGCCAGCTGGTGTCTTTACTGCTGCCATCGGTGCTCCTTATTTTATCTATTTATTATTTAGAAATCCTAATAAATAAAGGAGTCCATACAACATGACTGAATCCTTATTAACTAAATCCCTAACACTAAGTTATGGTGATTCCAATATTATCGAAGATCTCAATTTATCTATCCCTTTGAATGAAATTACTGTCTTAATTGGAGCGAACGGCTGTGGCAAATCTACACTTTTACGCTCTATTGCTCGATTATTAAAGCCCAAAAAAGGATCTGTGTTATTAGATGGCGAAGATATTTTTAAACTATCTACAAAGCAAGTAGCTAAAAACCTTTCTATACTTCCTCAATCACCAGTAGCACCAGAAGGCTTAACGGTCCTACAGCTCGTTAAACAAGGACGATTTCCTTATCAAAGTTGGCGCCAGCAATGGACGGAGAAGGACGAGGAAATTGTGCTAAACGCCTTAAAAGCAACAGGTACGGAGCAATTACGAGATAAACCAGTAGATGAGCTATCAGGTGGGCAACGTCAACGTGCATGGATTGCTATGACACTTGCTCAAGATACAGATATTATTCTTTTAGATGAGCCTACAACCTATTTAGATCTAACTCATCAAATAGAAGTGTTAGATTTATTATTTGAATTAAATCAACAGCAAAAGCGAACAATTATTATGGTCTTACATGATATAAACCTCGCTTGTCGTTATGCCGATCATATCATTACTGTGCGTGATCGAGGAGTTTATCGCCAAGGTAAGCCTGAAGAGATCATGACGACAGAATTAGTTAGCCATGTATTTGATCTTGAATGTCAAATGACATCAGATCCAATCTTTGGAACACCTTTATGTATTCCTTATGGTAAAGGACGAAATATTACGTAAGTCTTCAAAACACAACAAGCCTTCGCAGATTGATTATCTGGCGAAGGCTTTATTGTTACCTTTTCTTTTCAGTTCATAAAAAAAGTGCAGTAGATGTAAATTCATCTACTGCACTTAGTATGACCCGTACGGGATTCGAACCCGTGTTACCGCCGTGAAAGGGCGGTGTCTTAACCACTTGACCAACGGGCCAA
>NZ_JAGXJV010000199.1:0-342 GCF_019091145.1 Lysinibacillus sp. GbtcB16 | reverse complement strand
GTACCGGTGTCATTTGGTGGAACGCTCTGGACTGCTGGCCGCAAATTTCCGATGCCGTGGTGGATTACTATTTTACGAAAAAAATAGCTTACCACTACTTGAAAAGAGTCCATAAACCCGTATGTCTAATGATGACGGAAGTTGAGAACTGGCACCATAAAGTGGTGCTTGGCAATGACAGCTTGGAAATGGGCATAGTGGAGTACTCGGTCGAGGACGGGGATAGCGGTGAGACTCTGCTGCAGGGCGAAGTGATGATGAAAGCCAACGAAAACATGGAAGTAGGGGCAATCCGCGCCAAAGAAGGGCAAAAGCGGCTGTATATCCTCAAATGGAAGCATA
>NZ_JAGXJV010000198.1:0-344 GCF_019091145.1 Lysinibacillus sp. GbtcB16 | reverse complement strand
ATAATTCTCTCTTCTTCTTCTGCTCGAATTTGATATCCGCGACAAGCTCGTTTAATCTTCTAACCATCTCATTAAAGACGGATGCCAGCAGACCAACCTCGTCTTCCGAATCTATTTTACAGCTAACTTCAAAGTTTCCTTGTCTGATTGTTTTCATGGTGGAGGCAAGTTTGATTAGCGGTTTGACGATGCCGTTCGTTAATATACCAGCACCTAGCAATGCGAAGAAGAGTGAGATGAGGCTCAAAGAAATAATGAGCAATGTAATCTTGTCCGTTTCTTTGGTTAATTCGTCTAGCGGGGTTTCGTTCACCAATTTCCAACCCATGCTGTGAAAAGGGGTC
>NZ_JAGXJV010000197.1:0-345 GCF_019091145.1 Lysinibacillus sp. GbtcB16 | reverse complement strand
GCATTGCAGTAAGAAGCAGCGCAGGAAGCCCGCCGATCAAGATGGTAATAAGTGTAGGAAGTATCGTGGAGAATATTTGACCTAGCTGAGAAGTGTCTCCACCCATAGCAAGCCGGATAGCCTCTACAAATAAGCCTATACTAGCTTTTATTTGCTCTATAGCCTGTCCTATTAGAATTGCTACGTTTTGGAATCCTCCTGACATACCAGCTAACCAACCATTCATAATATTTCCTGTAAGCACTACCTGTAATATGTATTGCCCCAAATTCAGCAGATTTTGGCCAAATGCCGCTATCACTGGAAAGGTAGAGATAAAGTTCGCTCTAAACTCAGCAAGGGCGA
>NZ_JAGXJV010000196.1:0-345 GCF_019091145.1 Lysinibacillus sp. GbtcB16 | reverse complement strand
GTGATTATGATTGGGCAATTGTAGAAAAGTTTATTATTCCGAATATGTCTTCACTTCTACTAAAAAAAGGACGTGAAGCTAAAATCGTACAAATTGTGGCTGATAGTGGGTTAGGTAAAACAAAAGTAAAAAAGCTTTTAAGTAGATACTGGCAGCGTGGAATGAACAAAAATTCGATGCTACCTGATTATGCGAATTCAGGTGGTCGAGGGAAAAGTAAGAAACTCAATGTGGATAAAATCGGGAGACCACGAAAGCTTACGGTAGATGGTGAATACAGAAGTGGTGTTAATATTACAGAAGAGATAAAATTGCAATTTGAACATGGAATAAACAAGTATTATC
>NZ_JAGXJV010000195.1:0-346 GCF_019091145.1 Lysinibacillus sp. GbtcB16 | reverse complement strand
CAGATCAGATAAGAAAAAAGCAATAGCACCGTATATACAAGATGATATGCGCGAAATGATCTACCGCTTGGCACGCCACCTGGATCTATGTGAAGGAGATACTGGAGTAAAATTGATTCAAGTTGCACTAAATAATCGCAGATGCATGGAGTTTTTCAGCAAATTCTTCAAACGCTCTTATCAGTTTAATGAAGATCAATTATTTATTGGACATGCTACAGCGGCGGATATCCTTCCTTACGTTCAACCCAAGCCGGATACTAGCCGATTTAAAGTTAAAATTTCTCAAGAGCTTAGTAATCAACTTTTTGAATTCCAAATCGCATTAGGAACGCCATATATCGCA
>NZ_JAGXJV010000194.1:0-346 GCF_019091145.1 Lysinibacillus sp. GbtcB16 | reverse complement strand
AAAAAGATAACTACCAAATCCAAATAAGAAGAATAGGATAGGGTAAAATTTTCTGTTAAAAATTGAATATAATTCATCATGGAATTCATTATTAACACCTACATTATTCATAACCTGATAACTATTCACAAGAAGAACTCCCAACAAGGCAAATCCTCGTAAGTAATCCATTGTATCTATTCTTATATACGCATTTAATTTATTCATTTGGAATCTCCTAATACACTTAAAGGTTATTTTACAAAAATAAAAATGTGCCTCTGTAAATTTAAATATCCCTACCAATAAAAGATTTATTAACTATTAGAAACAGACTTAATGTTTTTATTTTTATCAGCTCCTTTTT
>NZ_JAGXJV010000193.1:0-347 GCF_019091145.1 Lysinibacillus sp. GbtcB16 | reverse complement strand
GCAAAAAAGCAACTCGGTCACAAAGTATTTCGGCATCGCACAGCTCATGTGTTGTTAAAAATATCGCTGTCCCCATGGCATTCAGTTTTCGTAAGCCATTATATATATGTCCTGTATTGACAGGATCAAGGGCAGAAGTAGGCTCATCTAGAAATGATAATTCGGGCTTATGCATAATAGCTCTAGCCGGTGTAACCCGCTGAATCATTCCCTTTGATAGCTGTCTAATCTTCTTTTTGCGATCAGCATATATGTTCACAAAATCAAGTGCTTCTTTAACGGCAGTGACTGACTGCTCATATAACTTACTATTGTGTAATAAATTCTCTTCAATAGTTATCCTAGTA
>NZ_JAGXJV010000192.1:0-347 GCF_019091145.1 Lysinibacillus sp. GbtcB16 | reverse complement strand
ATACGAGGGATTTGTAGTCATGTAGGAAAATATATTTACTATAGTCATGGAACCATAATTATTTTTAATTAAGAAATTTTGAACATTCATTACAGTTTTATCAGTTATGAATAACTCTGCCTTGCTAGGATTTAACATAATGATGGTTGCATTATCTTTTGTATCATCCCATGTTCTTGTTAACTGATAACGATATTTTTCATTATCAGACATGAATACCTCACATTTCATTATGCCCTCTTTTTTCTTCATCATTTTTTCATCCCACTGTTCGCATAATTTATTATTGATTCTGTTATAACTATTTTAGTAATAGCAATGGATAACAAAGAAAAAGCCTTTGATTA
>NZ_JAGXJV010000191.1:0-348 GCF_019091145.1 Lysinibacillus sp. GbtcB16 | reverse complement strand
GTCGGAACTCACCAAGAAAATCATCCTGAAATCCGAGAGGTTGTCGGGAGTCCATCGGAGCATCGCCGAGAGTTCATCAGACGTTCGCCGGAAGTACGCCAAAAGCTCGCCGGAAGAAGCGATTGACGCACCGGAACAAGCTGCAGAATTTGTCTTAGGAAATAATCGTAGCTAGCACATTAATTAAGTTAGAAATGGGAGGTGATCCCATTAGCTTAATCCTGGGGCAATTGGGCCCTTAAAGAACTCAGATTGGGTCGAATGGTTCAACCCATTCGGACCCAGGTTGCTGTGGGAGGTGCAACCGCCCAGGCAGGGAGGTAGCACCGCCCAGGCTGTGTCTCCCAG
>NZ_JAGXJV010000190.1:0-350 GCF_019091145.1 Lysinibacillus sp. GbtcB16 | reverse complement strand
TGTGCGTCTGATTTGAAACTCCCGTACTGTTTCTGTAATTTGAGTAAGTAATGCTTCTGTTAGCGGCAATTTATCTAAATGATATTGTAGGTTTGCTAAAATACCTATACGCCTACCTACAGAAGAAACAGTAATTCTTATTGGCTTTTCTTCATTCAACATACTTTTATACAAAGCTTTAATTTGTTGTGTGTAATATCGATCTCGTTTATGCCAATTTACTTTTACACTCGGGATAGCTTTGTGATGCAGTTCAGGACAAATAGACATTAGCCACTCTAAATCATTCCGATATAAATACAAATACACAGTTTGATTTTGATCACGTAATGCTGTACGCGACAGCTGTG
>NZ_JAGXJV010000019.1:0-10168 GCF_019091145.1 Lysinibacillus sp. GbtcB16 | reverse complement strand
CAATTTTTGCAAATGCTTTGCCAATAGCAAATCTTGCTAAGATTAAAGATATTTTTAAAGCCTTAGGAGGCGCAACGAGAGCTGTTGAAATGATTTATACTAACTATAAATACTATAGTTCAAAAAATAAAACAAAGAAAACATCACTAGATAATGCAATTACAGATATTGTTAATAAAAATAGCTTAGGAAATGAAGCAAAACAATTATTATTAGAATTCTTCGGTATTAACTCTGTGATTGGTGGCTGTAGCAACGTATTTAGTTATGAACTAAAAGTCGATAAAAATGATTTAAATTCTAAAATGTTTGTATAAAGAATATCATTTATATTTAGTGGTATAGTTTAAAATTGAGATTCAGATTGTAGACAAACTCTAAAAATTTCGAGTTTGTCTACAATCTTTTTCTTTTACAATGAAATGAAGTAAAGCTTTTAATTTCTACTACAAACTGATGCTTTTTGCAAACGGGGTCACTTTGCTTCCCTAGCTAATATTGCACCACTAGCGATACTTCTTGTAATTGCTTTTGGATTACCACTTTTTACTGCTTGATTTAAGTTTTTTAATTAAAAATACACTTTGAGAAAAAACAAAAAACCTTGATGCAGTAATGTCCACACTGTACCAAGGCTTATTTTCGTTGTCACAACATAATATATATTTATGAAAAATACACTTATATATTATGACCATATTAGTTATAATTCACATTTTTGTCCCGAATGAATAATTACTCAACCGTCACCGATTTAGCTAAGTTACGTGGTTTATCCACATCACAACGACGGTGGAGGGCCGCATAGTAGCTGATTAACTGTAATGGCACTACTGATACAAGTGGCGTTAGGTATTCGTGAACATGCGGAATGACTAAACGGTCTCCATCCTCATCGATACCAGCCATTGCAATAATACATGGATATGCACCACGCGCAGCGACTTCTTTCACATTACCACGGATGTTTAGCCCAACTGATGCCTGTGTAACAAGTGCAAATACTGGTGTACCTTCTTCAATTAAAGCAATTGTTCCGTGTTTAAGCTCACCGCCAGCAAATCCTTCTGCTTGGATGTAAGAGATTTCTTTTAGCTTTAAGGCCCCTTCAAGGCTCACATAGAAGTCCATATTACGGCCAATGAAGAATGCGTTACGCGCAATTTTTAAGTAGTCCTCTGCGATATCTTCTAATACTTCTTTTGAGTCAATCATTGTTTGGATACCGTTTGCGGCAATCGCAAGCTCTTGTTTTAAATCAAATTCTAAGCCTGTGCCATTTGCTTTTGCTGTTACGTATGCTGCTAAAGCAAGAACAGCAACTTGCGCCACATATGCTTTTGTAGAAGCTACCGCAATTTCTGGACCTGCATGTAATAATAATGTGTGGTCAGCTTCTCGTGATAGAGTTGAGCCAGGAACATTTGTAATCGTTAGTGTTGGGTAGCCAAGCTCTTTAATTTTTACTAGTACCTGACGGCTGTCTGCTGTTTCACCTGATTGTGTAATAAAGATAAATAAAGGTCTTTCTGAAAGTAATGGCATATTATAGCCAAATTCACTAGAAATATGAACTTCTACTGGAATACCAGCCATTTTTTCGAAATATTGTTTACCAATGAGACCTGCATGATAGCTTGTGCCCGCCGCAATAATATATAAACGATCTGCAGCTCGCAATGCTTCTAAGATTTCTGTATCTATTGTTAGATCGCCATTGTCACCCTCATACGCTTGAATAATTTTGCGAATGACAGTAGGCTGCTCATCCATTTCTTTTAACATATAATGAGGATATGTCCCCTTTTCAATGTCGCTCATATCAAGCTCTGCTGTATATGGTGCACGTTCAACTACAGAACCATCTAGTTTTGTAATTTCAACGCTAGCTTTGTGTACAATTACAACCTCTTTGTCGTGAAGCTCTACATATTGATCTGTCACTTGCAGCATAGCCATTGCATCTGAAGCAACAACATTGAAGCCTTCACCAATTCCAACTAAAAGTGGTGATTTATTTTTCGCTACAAAGATTGTATCTGCAGCTTCTGCATCTAATAATGCAAGTGCATATGAACCATGTAGTAAAGATAATGTTTTACGGAAAGCATCTGCTGTGCTTAAACCTTCCTTTACAAACAATTCTACTAATTGCACGATAACCTCTGTATCTGTATCAGATTTCATCGGAATGCCTTTTAAATACGTTTTTTGTAATAGATGATAGTTTTCAATTACCCCATTGTGCACAAGCGTAAATCGCCCTGATGCACTTTGATGCGGGTGAGCATTTAAACGATTTGGTACACCATGTGTTGCCCAACGTGTATGACCAATACCAATTTTAGCAGCAACATCTTCATCTACCGCTCCTCGTAAGTCTGCGATACGTCCTTTTTCTTTAAAAACAGTTACGCCTTCTTCATTACGTACTGCAATACCTGCTGAATCATAACCACGGTATTCTAGTTTCTCTAAGCCTTTTAATAAAATTTCCTTTGCATCTGATTCACCAATATATCCTACAATTCCACACATAAATTCTCGTCCTCCGATAATGTCAATTTAACGCAATGACAAAGTAGACCTCATCTATCGAATTTTTAGAATGGACAAGCATGCTTTATTTTTATATAAAATAAAACACTCCCGTACATGCAATCAAATCATTCAGCCATCTGAATGAGGCATTCGATATGTGAAGTTTTCTACTATTCATCTATTGCTTTACGATACCTTTTCCATTTCCTGTACATTCAATCGCTCAAATGCTTTCAAAATGAAAAATGACAATCGGGTATGTCGATCGGGAGGTATCCGCCGAATTTTCGATAAACCTCCACCTCGTCTGCTGAAGATCCATTTCGTCCAATTTCTTCAGCTCAGGCGCTATAATTGTTTTCCGATTTTACGCTCTCTTTCCTCCTTCTGCGTCCGTTAAAGAACAAGGTCGGACCTCGTCTTCAACTTCTCCATCATACTCAATCATATGCTATCCGTCAAACTTTCGTTATAAAAAATACCTAGTACTCTTGCTTTTTCGTGACAAATATGTAGACAAACAATTGTTAGTGGAGGCGGATCTGTAGAGTATGTGAGTGAAATGCTCAAAGAAGTTTTAAAGGAGATCGTATTAGAAAGCATTAATCGTTGCACAATGTATGGATATGAAATTGTCAAACAACGTACGATTATGGGCATTGAGGGTATAGCAGAAGGCATATTAATCTTGATCCAATCAAAAATGCTCTCATCATATTTCCCAAAAGATAGCAAAAGACACAAGCCCAAACAGCTTGTGCCCTTTTTATTATTTACGAGCTAATAAATTTACTATTTCTCTATTAAAGGCAGGTAGGTCATCTGGTGTTCTACTTGTTACTAGTTGCTTTTGACAGACGAATACTTCTTCATCGTGGAATTTTGCCCCTGCATTTTCTAAATCTACTTGAATGGATTTATAACCCGTGGCGTCACGACCATTTAGTGTTTTTGCCGTAATTAGTAGCTGCGGTCCATGACAAATGGCAAAGGTTGGCTTCATATCATCCATAAAGGATTTTACAAACGCCACTACTCGATCATCGGCACGTAAGATATCTGGAGAAAAACCACCAGGTATAAACAGTGCATCAAAATCAGTGGCCTTTACTTCATCAATGCCTTTATCAATTTTTACTGTTTCCCCATGTTTTCCTTTTACTACTTTTCCTGGCTCTGTATCAATTGTTACTAGCTGATGTCCAGCCGCTTCTAAAGCTTCCTTAGGACTTGTAAATTCACTATCCTCGAACATATCGGTAATAACTGTAGCAATTTTAGCCATATCTATCAAACACTCCTTGTTTATTGTGACTCCCTTTTACTGTTCCCCATCTTTTCTATTTCAAACATCCATTTCAAACAAGAAAAACTCGATTTCCTAAAAACGGAAATCGAGTTCGTGTTCTATATTTACTATTCTGTTAAGCCCATTTCTGCACGTACAACATCTGCAATACGCTCAACAAAACGCTCACAATCTGTTTCTGTAGCAGCTTCCACCATTACACGAACAAGTGGCTCAGTACCTGAAGGACGTACTAAGACACGGCCATTTCCTGCCATTTCCGCTTCTACCTCTGCAATCACAGCAGCCACTTTCGTATTTTCAGTCACTGCATGCTTGTCTGTTACGCGAACATTGACAAGACGCTGAGGATAGATTTTCATTTCAGCAGCAAGCTCTGATAGCTTCTTACCTGTTGCTTTCATAATGTCGACAAGCTGAATACCTGTTAGTAGACCATCACCTGTTGTATTAAAATCTAAGAAAACAATATGCCCTGATTGTTCGCCACCTAAATTGTAATCATTAGCACGCATTTCCTCTACAACATAACGATCTCCTACTGCCGTTTGTATACTTTGCATACCATTATCTTCGACAGCCTTATAGAAGCCCATATTGCTCATAACAGTTGAAACAATTGTTTGCTTCTTTAAACGACCAACTGCATTTAAATACTTTCCAATAATAAACATAATTTGATCGCCGTCAACAATTTTACCGTTTTCATCTACAGCAATTAAACGGTCACCGTCCCCATCAAATGCTAGACCAACATCTGCATTCTTTTCCAATACAAACTTAGCTAGTCCCTCAGGATGCGTTGAACCTACACCATCATTAATATTTAGACCAGTTGGAGAAGCGCCCATTGTAGAAATGTCAGCCTCTAGATCCGCAAAAAGATGCGTCGCTAATGAGGAGGTAGCACCATGTGCACAGTCTAATGCTACATGGATACCATCAAATTCTTCATCCACTGTTTGTTTTAAGTATTGAATATATTTTTGTCCACCCTCGAAATAGTCACTTACAGATCCTAAATCTGCCCCTATTGGACGTGGTAATGTATCCTCTTGAGCATCAAGTAAAACTTCAATTTCCTCTTCTTGTGCATCTGTTAGTTTAAAGCCATCTGGACCGAAGAATTTGATGCCATTGTCCGCTACTGGGTTATGCGAAGCTGAAATCATGACGCCTGCATCTGCGCTCATAATGCGAGTAAGGTATGCCACACCTGGTGTTGAAATAATTCCAAGACGCATTACTTCTACCCCAATTGATAAGAGACCAGCAACAAGTGCACCTTCCAGCATCTCGCCTGAAATACGTGTGTCACGACCAATTAAAACCTTAGGACGGTCAGTTGCATCCTTCGTTAACACATAGCCACCTATACGGCCAAGTTTAAATGCAAATTCCGGTGTTAGTTCACTATTGGCGACGCCACGGACGCCATCTGTTCCAAAATATTTACCCATTCTACTTATTCTCTCCTTCAATGCAAGACTGTGTCATATTCATCCATAGACACTTGTCCGCTTACTTTTGGAAAAGTCTGCTTTTGTTTATTCATTGGTAATTTTTAATAGTCCACTCAGTTAGTTTGTCTGGTGAATATATTGCGGTCTACCCACCAAAACAAACTCCGGTTAGATTTTTGATTTAGAATCAAAATAAAATTATAGTCAGATATTGTTTAAGAATCAATATCTTCCGTTTCATCGGTTGGCGTATTTTTATCAGTAGTAGTACTATCATCCTTCACATCAGTTTCTTCAGTAGGAGGTGGCGTTTCCTCTGTAGAAGCTGGTGTTTTCTGCTCTTCTTCCTTCTCTACTTTTGTAATATCTGCCTTCACTTTTATTTTCTTATCAGATATTTTTGTCACACCATCTGGTAATTTTACATCAATTTCATAAGTTTTTGACTCTGTAATTTTTGACAGGTCCACTGTTATTGGAATTTCTGTTAAACCATCAATAATCGATTTTCTGCCATATACTTTAATCATTTTTTGCGTAAACGTTAAAGAATTGATCGTTATATCTTCCAATGCTTGCCCTGTTTCCCTCAAAACAACCGGGAGTTCTCGACTATATTCCCCAATATCTACCTGAACATTAACAGTATCAGGTTCAATTGTCACATCAAGCTTATTTAAGTCTCGATCTAATACTTTTACTGCCGCGTCCTGAGAGAAGGATTGCTTCAAGCCTGGCTCTCCAGCAACAGTTGCTTTTACATAGCTGATGCTTTCAATAGCACTTTTTGCACCTGTCACGTAAACAGTTGGTGGATCAGCTACCATATCCTTTAAAATATACCCTTCTTCGATTAGTCGAGTATTCATCTCAGGGTCCACTCGGAACTCTTTCGTGACCTTTTCCTCAATATTTACATGAATAGTTGCAGGGTCTAATGTAACCTTTAACTTATCAGAAATATTTTCGTATTGTAGCTTTACATCATGCTCGCCAATCAATAGATTACTTAAATCAACAAATACTGAGAAATCCTTTGTTGCTCTTGTTTTTATAACAACAGGCATTGGCCCTTTTATCTTCACATCTACTGTTTCAGGTAAACCTGTTACAATCAGATTCTCATTATCATAATAAACATCTACTGGCACATCACGAATAATATCAGTCTGTTCAGTGGTGGTTGTTGTATTGATTGGAGATAGCTCGGTACGAACTGAGAAAAAAAGCAAAAATGCTAAAAATAGCGCGATGATTCTTAATACCCAAGGGCTATCCATCATTTTATCCATTCTTTTTCCCCCTCCAAGTTAACTTAGAGGCTGCATTTGACTCTTGTGCTGATCCGAACCACATTTTTCGTAATAGTGTCTCGAACTCCTCTAGAGAAAGATTACGATGGAGATTACCATTCAACGTAATACTAATGGCGCCTGTTTCCTCTGAGACAACGATTGTAATTGCATCCGTAACTTCACTTAACCCAAGCGCAGCACGGTGGCGTGTCCCTAACTCCTTTGAAATAAATGGACTTTCAGATAGAGGTAAATAACAAGCTGCCGCTGTAACTTTATCTCTTTGCATAATAACCGCCCCATCATGTAGTGGCGTATTCGGTATAAAGATATTAATGAGCAATTCTGAAGAAATTTCAGCATTTAGACCTATACCTGTTTCAATATATTCATTAAGACCTGTTTCTTTTTCAATTGAAATTAACGCACCTATTCGACGTTTTGCCATATAACTTACAGATTTTTTCATAGCCTCTATAAGCCTTGTTTGCTCCTCGTCTTCTTGACTAGATGATCGTTGGAAAAGTTTACCTCTACCAATTTGTTCTAAGCCTCGTCTGATTTCAGGTTGGAAGATGATAATAATCGCCAAGAAACCAAATTCAATGACCTGCTGTAACATCCAGCCTAATGTTTGTAACCCTAAAAGGTCTGTTGCAATTCGTGCAATAATAATGACGAAAATTCCCTTAAGTAATTGGACAGCCTTCGTACCTTTAATGAGGGTTAAGACCTTATAAACAACGTACCAAACGAGCAGTACATCGATGAAGTTAATAACAATATTCACAGGCGTTAAATCTGTGAAATGTTCAATAATTTGCACGTGGCATCCCCCATTTTTCATTACGAATCCATACACATTCAAGTATAGCACATTCTTATCAAATGTAACTTTTTTCAAATAAAAAGTCTACTCATAAGAGTAGACCTTTCAGCCTCTCACGTGCACTATTTTTTAGGACGTATAGAGTGTTATTTAGTTTCTTCCTTTTCATCAAATGTCATGGCTGATTTTACAGAGTTTTTAATTGTATACCATAACCATTCAAATACTTCGTCAATTTCTTCAATTCTCCCTGAAACTACTGCTGAAGATGCCATGTATTGCCCGTTTATGACTGTGACGTTACCATCAACTTCTCCTTCAACAACCAAATCGCCATTTTTCACCACAATATCGCCCTTTACAACTTCTCCTTCAGGTACGATAACCGTTTGACCATCCACAACTAAATTGGGCTGTTTGGTCACAGAGAAATGCTGGTCATCCATAAAACTACCGAGCAAGGTAGCACTCATAAATAAACAAAATACTGCTGCTGCCACAAAAAATGGATGTCGGCGTATCCATTTTTGTATGCCTACTCGACTTTTTGGTTTTGGTAAACGAGCCATTACTGCTGCTTCAAAATCCGGAGGCGCTGTAATATGGGAAGCACTCTTCACAAAGGCGATTGTTTCACTCAATTCATGCATCAACTGTTTACAATCATTACATGTATGCAAGTGTTGCTTTAACTCTTGCTCATGCTCACGACTAATGTCACCGTCTAAATAATCATGCATATAATCAATAATATGCTCTGGACAAGTATTCATGACGCTCCCCCTCCTACAGATTGTTTAACTGCTTACGTAATGCCTCACGTCCGCGGTGAATTCTCGTTTTCACCGTTCCAAGCGGCATATCTAAAATCTCGCTAATCTCTTGCAACGATAACTCTTCTATATATTTCAATACTATAACGGAACGGTATTTATCCGGCAAACGTCCAATTTCGTATTGAATGCGATCTTGCAGCTCCATTTGCTCTAACTGCTCCTCTGGTAGCTGGTCGTCAGCTGCGATTTGTGAATACATATCAAGCCCTTCTGTACCAGCTACTTCTGCATCTAAATAATAATCCGGTTTCTTTTTCCGAATACGATCTATACAGAGGTTTGTCGCTATGCGATAAAGCCACGTGGAAAACTTTCTTTTCTGATCAAAAGTATGCAAATTCATATATGCCCGAACAAAAGCTTCCTGAGCAATATCTTCAGATTCTTGTTTGTTACCTAACATTCGATAGCATACTTGGTACAGTTTGTGCTGATAGAGACTCACAATATCGGCAAATGCGTTTTGATCGCCTTTAAGCACTTGTTTTATTCTCTTATTTACTAACGCATCCATTGTGTTGACTTCTCCACCTTTACAACTGTCTTATACTATACGACCCATCGATAAGAAAAGTTTCGTTTTATTTCAATTATAGCAAAAGATTTTTATGCAATGTGGCAACAGGCAATTTTTTGAAAAATTTTCTTTAAACTAAAGTTTCTCCAAATAAAGATCCCATTAAAGCAACAGCTACATTTGCTGTTGTATTTTTCTCGTCTAATATCGGATTAACTTCTACAAACTCTGCTGAAGTTAACATTCCCGACTCTTGTAACATTTCCATCGCTAAATGACTTTCTCGATACGTAATCCCACCTGGCACTGGTGTTCCAACCCCTGGTGTATAAAGAGGGTCAAGTCCATCTAAATCCAGCGATAGGTGTAATCCATCTACATCTCGATCTTTTAAATAGGCAAGTGCATCTTCCATAACACGCGTCATGCCAAGTCGGTCAATTTCATGCATAGTGTATACTTTAATTCCCTGTTCACGAATCAAATCACGCTCACCAGGATCTACAGAACGAGCTCCGATAATAATAACGTTTTCTGGCTTAATTTTTGGCACATTAGTACGAATTTGAACTAAACGTTCATGCCCAAGCCCAATACTAACTGCTAAAGGCATCCCATGTATATTGCCTGAAGGTGTAGTTTCAGGTGTATTTAAATCTGCATGTGCATCATACCAAATAACACCTAGATTTTTATAATGTTCCCCTAATCCAGCAAGTGTCCCAATAGCAATACTATGGTCACCACCAAATACAAGTGGGAATTTTTTTTGTTCGACTACTTCATGTACGCTATTAGCTAAAGCCGTACTAACTTCTACTACTTCCTCTAAATTCAATAACTTTTCATCTACTGCCGCGTTTGCATGCTTTTGACTAACACGAATATCCCCTTGATCTTGTACCTCGTGTCCAATACTTGCTAAACGTTCAACAACGCCTGCATAACGAATAGCACTTGGTCCCATATCTACGCCTCGGCGTGTTTGTCCGTAATCTGTTGGTACTCCAATAATAGAAATATTAAGTTTATTCATGTTTTTATACCCCCTATAAGTTATAAGACTATTGTAAAGCCTACTTACCACTTGGCTCAACCCAACATAAATACGTATATTTATTCATTCTTAAATAGCATAAAAAAATCTCCTACTGTTTTCAGTAAGAGATTAGTTATCTGTATTTATTATATCACTTTTGAATATATTTTATTCTATAAAAGTGAGCCATGAAGGACTCGAACCTTCGACCCTCTGATTAAAAGTCAGATGCTCTACCAACTGAGCTAATGGCTCATAAAAGAAAAATGGCTGGGGTACTAGGATTCGAACCTAGGCATGACGGAATCAAAATCCGTTGCCTTACCGCTTGGCTATACC
>NZ_JAGXJV010000189.1:0-352 GCF_019091145.1 Lysinibacillus sp. GbtcB16 | reverse complement strand
GGGGCCTTAGCTCAGCTGGGAGAGCGCCTGCCTTGCACGCAGGAGGTCAGCGGTTCGATCCCGCTAGGCTCCACCATAGTAATTAACCAGTATAAAGATCCTGGCGGCGTAGCTCAGCTGGCTAGAGCGTACGGTTCATACCCGTAAGGTCGGGGGTTCGATCCCCTCTGCCGCCATCTTAAAGGACCTTTAGCTCAGTTGGTTAGAGCAGACGGCTCATAACCGTCCGGTCGCAGGTTCGAGTCCTGCAAGGTCCACCATTTATATATTGTTACGGAGGTATACCCAAGTCTGGCTGAAGGGATCGGTCTTGAAAACCGACAGGCGGGTAACACCGCGCGGGGGTTCGAAT
>NZ_JAGXJV010000188.1:0-353 GCF_019091145.1 Lysinibacillus sp. GbtcB16 | reverse complement strand
AGCTCCACAAAGAAAAAACAAAAGAAATCGAGTAAAAAGAAGAAAAAGAAGAAAAAAAAGAAGAAGAAAAAGTGGGGGAAATTCTTTACCAAGGCCCGGAAGTTAAAAAATAGTTTATCCAAGAGTAAATTGGTGAAACGGGCGAAGAAGGCCATTAAAAAAGCGGTCCTGACCACGAAAAAGGTTGTGAAAAAAGCAAAGGCAGAAGTGACAAAAGCCAAGCAACAGGTAAAGGCCGCTGTCAAACAAACGAAGCAGGTAGTGAAGGAAAAGGTGCTACCAGTCGTGAAAAAAGCTGCACAAGCAACGACCAAAGCAGTGAAAAATGCTGTAAAACCTAAAAATCTGTTGAA
>NZ_JAGXJV010000187.1:0-355 GCF_019091145.1 Lysinibacillus sp. GbtcB16 | reverse complement strand
AGCACGCAGGTGACGACCGCATAGAGCAGTGTATTTTTGAACCCGATCAGCAGCGAAGCCTCTTGAAAAAACATCTTGAAATTATCTAGCCCGATAAACGTCCAGCTCGTTAAATTCCATCTCGTCAGCGAGAAGAAAAAAGACATCATGGTCGGAAAAATGAAGATTAACAAATAAATTATGGCTGCAGGAACAATAAAAGCATATGAGTACGTACGTCTGAATACATTGGCCACCTGAATCACCCCTAAGTTAGAGCAAAGAGCCGGTCCTGCATGAACGTTCCGCATCGCCGGCTCTCTGATCTCCATTCTTCAATTGTCTTACCAGCCCTGAAGCCCCAGCTGCTAAGTCC
>NZ_JAGXJV010000186.1:0-356 GCF_019091145.1 Lysinibacillus sp. GbtcB16 | reverse complement strand
GCTTTCAAGAACACAGTTATCATTAGCTTCATGAAGCTGGTGTTCGGCTTTCCGATTCCTATTCTTATTGCGCTAATGCTTAATGAATTGAGTTCGAGACTGTTTAAATCTTCCGTACAAACCATTATGTATTTCCCGCATTTCCTGTCCTGGGTGATTATAGTAGGCATTTCCTTCCTGCTCTTGTCCCAGTCGAACGGCATCGTTAACATGATGATCGAATCCTTGGGCTTTCACAAATACGACTTTCTGACCAATACGGATACATTCTGGGGAAT
Organism: Lysinibacillus sp. GbtcB16; assembly: GCF_019091145.1. Taxonomy (NCBI): domain Bacteria; kingdom Bacillati; phylum Bacillota; class Bacilli; order Caryophanales; family Bacillaceae; genus Lysinibacillus; species Lysinibacillus sp. GbtcB16. Next base: position 78 of record NZ_JAGXJV010000186.1, on the reverse strand, counting down.
GCTCGTTGCACAGAATATCTGGAAAGAAACCGGCTGGGGGACGATTATCATTTTGGCAGCGATCACAGGAGTTGACAC
>NZ_JAGXJV010000185.1:0-358 GCF_019091145.1 Lysinibacillus sp. GbtcB16 | reverse complement strand
ATCACGTTTGTACACTTCAAGTTTCAAAGAATTATTTGAATAAAAGAACATGGTATATATTATTAAAAGATATACACCTAAATTCAAAAATATAAACATATAATCTCATTGAATGTGAACTACATTAGCTTTCTCCTCTTCGCCACTCACATACAATTCATCCCTAATCCAACTACACGTTCTATTTCTTTCTGCGTGATTTCTTTTTCATATTTAGTCAAAATAGACACGTAATTGGCATAGAAATCGTACACGATTTGATGTGGGATATTTTGCATTATCTCTCACCTACCGCTAGACTATCGCCTTTCACACGCTTGAACTTCCTTCGGATAGTACATTAAAAAGTACGGTTTCA
>NZ_JAGXJV010000184.1:0-361 GCF_019091145.1 Lysinibacillus sp. GbtcB16 | reverse complement strand
GAGAATTTCAAGTTGCAATTTTAGCTCCTTAGCTACACCGTTTAAATCCAGTCCATAACTGTTATTCATAGTATTCTCCTTCAAGATTTTTTAACCAATTCTTCTCGCAAATTTACTATCTACGGTGAACCGTTCCATTTCTTCTGCTCCCGTTATATAAAATGGACCACTACGTAACCAAGCATGAGCAACCATCTTTCCATTCTTATCCTTTGCGGTCCCTAAATACAGAGTACTCTCAATTTGACGTCTTTTTAGCATTTCCATTCCAGCTATCGCACTCACAAGACATTTACTCTCCCAAAAAGTGTGCTGACTCATAATACGTATTGCTTCAGAAATACTTCTTAATATAAATTTA
>NZ_JAGXJV010000183.1:0-361 GCF_019091145.1 Lysinibacillus sp. GbtcB16 | reverse complement strand
GCTACTCGCAGAAAAAGCTCCAGCTGCAGCAGGGCTTACAGAACGAGCAAGTGATGAACACGCTGTCCCCGATCCCTTACCGGTATCGGATTATGTATAATTCAGCCTTTAACTATAGCGTCTTTATGCTGTATGGCCTTGTAGGGGCTATTTTGCAGCAGGTGTTATTTCTTGGCATTGCGTTAACGATCACGAGGGAGAAAGATGCAGGTACTTGGCAGAGGTTCGAAGCATGGAAGAAAAATCCTTGGCGCATCGCCTACGCGAAAACGGCCCCTTATTTTCTCATTAATATATTCAATACATCTATTGCCTTTGTTATTGCCTTATACGCCTTTGGCGCGCCGATGGGCGGCAGCCT
>NZ_JAGXJV010000182.1:0-363 GCF_019091145.1 Lysinibacillus sp. GbtcB16 | reverse complement strand
CAATCAATATTTCAAAACAACTAAATATGCAAAAATCGAATTAACAAAGATGTGTGAAGAGCAAAATACATTACTAGTATTTGAAGCTATTAAACGTGCTATTGATGGTGAACCGGACAAGCCTATTGCATACATACAAAAAACTATTAAAAATTGGAATGCTGCTAATTGCGAAACTTTAGAAGATATTCAGAAGTTTGAAGAGAAACATCGCGAAAAGAAAAAACAGAGCAAACCAAAATCTAACTATAAATCTAAAAATAAATCGGTACGTAGTGAAATGGTTCCAGGATGGGTTGGTAACGAAGATACTGCTGAGAGTAGTGGACAAGTCCCTGAAGATTTAGAGGAAAATCAAAAACG
>NZ_JAGXJV010000181.1:0-364 GCF_019091145.1 Lysinibacillus sp. GbtcB16 | reverse complement strand
ATCGAGTTTGTTAAAAATAATAGCTGGCTTAGCATCTCCTACAAGTGGAACGGTGATCGTAAATGGAGAAAGAGATAACCGGCGGATTCGTAAAATGGTCTCCTTTTCGTCGGAGCAACCATTTCTTTACGAGTTTCACACCATTGAAGAGACAATTCAATTTTATGAAGGCGTATTCCCTGATTTTCAACGAGCACGAGCAGAGGAGCTCCTCGCATTGCTGAGATTGGATCGTCGACAACGAATCGAGACTTTATCTAAGGGCAATTACAGCCGATTAAAAATCGCGCTTACCATATCGCGTATTGCGCCGCTTCTGCTGCTTGATGAGCCATTTACTGGGCTTGATCCACTTGTCTGCGAG
>NZ_JAGXJV010000180.1:0-364 GCF_019091145.1 Lysinibacillus sp. GbtcB16 | reverse complement strand
AGATAAAGACTCAAATATTGTGACGAGAAAATTTAGGATTTATGTAGAGGAATCGTATATGGCAGTAGGTGCAATTGAATCCGCCAACGAAATGGGTATTATCCAAAAAGCAATTGAAGCCGGGGAAAAACTTAAAGGCGTTGACATTGCGGGGATTTTAGCGGTAAAAGAAATAGCTGAAGTCGCAAAGACAAAGTCGGAAAATAATTCAGAAATTATTGGAATATTAGAGAAAGATGTAGCGAATTTAAAATTAAACGGTGGAGGCGGTGGTTCTGTACCTTCAGATGTTATTTTATTCGAAGAGTGGAAAGGCGGGGAAAGTGTTACGATTGATTTAGGGACTGATCCAATAGACACAACA
>NZ_JAGXJV010000018.1:0-18183 GCF_019091145.1 Lysinibacillus sp. GbtcB16 | reverse complement strand
TATATTTTATGAATCTATTATAACCCTTTGTATCGACATATCCAATTTGTAAGTTCATTTATAATGGTATTTGTACTACTTTTATCTATGATTACTCTATGCTATTTTAATGGAGAGATGAAAATGAATAATAGAGAAGGAGATGGATTCAATGAAAATTAGTAGAAATCCAGAAAACATTCATCCACCGGTAGCCCCTTATGTACATCAGATCGAAGTAACAGGACCAAACAGATGGTTAACATTATCCGGGCAAATTGGCATGGAGATAGATGGGTCAATTTCTGAGGATCCGGTTGCCCAATTGAAGATAGCACTAGATAATATTCGGAAAAATCTTGATCATGCCAATATGGAGATTCAAGATATTACAAAGCTCGTGTTTTACTTGGTAGGCGATATGAATGCTCAACAACGAAAAGAAATAATGGATGATTTTTTACAAGGACATCTTCCATGTACAACCTTACTGTACGTAGTGGCACTGGCTGCTCCGGCCATAAAGGTCGAGATTGATGCTTGGGCTTGTAAAGAAGTATAAATTTATTTTATGTAGAGCTTTATAGATATGTGATTTGAATTTAATCATGGAAAAATAACCCAAAAAAACCCTTTAAATTATTATTTTTAAAGGGTTACATGGACATTCATATTTTTTCCTTTACTAGTTTAAAATTTTATTTAAGTAATGTCAGAGTCGTGGCTATTGCATTATCAACGAATGAACGCTGTGGCTGTGATTTCATCATAACAGTTAATCCAATTAACGATACAATGAGTGCCTGTGCAAGTGATTTTGCATCCGTGTCAGCCTCAAGCTCCCCCGCCTGGACTCCTCGCTCAATGGTCTCCTGAAAAATAACTGCTAAATAAAGTTGATGCTCCCTCGTTAAAATCTCAAATCTTTCGTCATGAGGAGCGAGTTCAACCATTGTATTAATACAAAAACAACCGTTACTAAGATCTTTCATATACTCAGCTTGAATCACTTCTTCAAAAAAAGTAGCAAATGACTGCTTTACAGAAACATGACTTTGAAGTCTAGCCCGTATATCAGCTGCTCTAGATGTCGTATATCTACGCAGTGCTGCTTCGAATAGCTCTTTTTTATCCCCAAAGGTTGAATAAATACTTGGACGTTGAATGCCCATTCTTGAAGTAAGATCACTTAGAGAAGTAGCTTCATATCCCTTCTCCCAAAATAACTGCATGGCAGCCTCTAAAACTTTTTCTTCATCAAATTCACGGGTTCTTGCCATAAAATCACCTCCACTGTAGTAGAATTCGCCATTTAAACTATATAAAAATTAAAATACCAAACAGTATGTAATCATTGTATAATCAGCTGGTTCCATTGTCAATTTTACTCTATTTTCAGTAAGAAGGTAAAAATAAATACAAAAAACACTTGACACTATCAATAACGGTAAGATATATTTACCAATAATTATATTGTACCGTTCGGTACGTTATAATGAAATTCTATATGGACTGGAGGATATAAGATGGACGAAGATCTTAGACAGACATGGGATGCACCTGCGATGAATCTACCGTCGTCCATGCCACGCGCTGTCACATTTTTATTCGCAGCAGCCTGTGGAATGTCAGTCGCCAATATTTATTTTGCACAGCCGCTACTAGATCAGCTGTCTATTGCGTTTAATATTGATCCGTCGATTATTGGCGTTGTCATTACAATCACGCAAATCTTTTACGGGATAGGCCTATTGCTTTTAGTGCCACTTGGGGACTTACTTAATCAGCGACGTTTGATTATTGGTCAAATGCTATTATCCACAACTGCTTTAGTTATAGTTGGTACCGCTTCTTATAGCATAGTTCTTTTCACAGGCATGGCTTTAGTAGGTTTACTTGCAGTTGTGACACAAACGCTTGTAGCATTTGCAGCAACCATCGCTTCCCCAGCTAAGCGTGGACGCGTCGTTGGTATTGTTACAAGTGGGATTGTCATTGGCATACTGCTTGCTCGTACCTTCGCAGGACTATTAACTGACCTTGCAGGATGGCGTACTGTCTATCTATTCTCTGCTGCCTTCATGCTCATCATGGTCTGTTTGTTTGTAAAGGTATTACCTACAGTGGAGCGCGAAGTAAAATCACTCACCTACCATCAGCTCATTAAATCTGTGTTCACTTTATTAAAACAAGAACGAACTTTACGTATCCGTGCCGTTCTAGCCATGTTAATTTTTGCTGATTTCAGTATTTTGTGGACATCACTTGTTCTTCCACTTAGTGCACCACCGTTGGCCCTTTCACATAGCGTAATTGGTGCTTTTGGTCTTGTTGGAGTGGCCGGAGCGTTGGCAGCGGCCCGAGCAGGGAAATTGACTGATCGAGGATACGCACAAAGAACAACAGGTATAGCATTAGCACTATTACTATTTTCCTGGTTGTTTATTAGCTATCTAGAGCAATCGTTATTTGCGTTAATTGTAGGAATCGTATTGCTAGATTTAGCTGTACAGGCCGTACATGTTACGAATCAGGCGATAATTCTTCCATTACGTACAGAGGCACGAAGTCGACTTACTGCCGGATATATGATTTTTTATTCCATTGGCAGTGCAAGTGGCTCCATTGCTTCTACTCAAATATATGCACACTTTGGCTGGGAAGGGATTTCTTTCCTCGGAGCTTCAATTAGTGCTCTAGCAATTCTTTTTTGGGTAACGACTCTACGCTTTACAAAACAATAATTTGACAAGGAGAAAGACAAATGGAAATAGGAATTACCTCTTTTGTAGAAACAAAACCAGATGTTCATAGTGGGGAAGTGATTAGTCATGCCCAACGCTTGCGTGAAGTGGTTGAAGAAATTATTCTTGCCGATCAAGTAGGATTGGATGTATTCGGCATTGGCGAGCATCATCGAGAAGACTATGCTGCATCTTCCCCTGCAATGGTGTTGTCCGCCGCTGCTTCACAAACGGAAAAAATACGACTTACAAGTGCGGTGACTGTCCTTTCTTCAGCTGACCCGGTTCGCGTCTATCAAGATTTTTCTACTTTAGATGGACTTTCCAATGGGCGTGCGGAAATTATGGCAGGTCGTGGGTCGTTCATCGAATCCTTCCCGTTATTTGGATATGATTTAAATGACTATGATGAACTATTTGAAGAGCATTTAGATTTATTACTTAAAATTCGTGAGGAAGAAAAAGTAGTGTGGGAAGGAAAGCATCGACCGGCGATCAATAATTTAGGTGTGTATCCAAGACCTGTTCAAAAGTCCTTACCTATTTGGGTTGGTAGTGGAGGAAATCAACAATCAGCCATTCGGGCAGGTCTTTTAGGATTACCACTTATGCTAGCAATCATCGGTGGCAGTCCTATGCAGTTTGCTCCAATCGTACAACTTTATAAAAAAGCTGCTGCTCATGCAGGTCATGATTTATCTAAGCTTCAGGTAGGCTCCCATTCGATAGGGTTCGTTGGCCCGAATAACGAGTGGGCAGCAGATACATTTTTCCCATCTACACAGACAGGCATGAATAAACTGGGCAAAGAACGGGGTTGGCCGTATTATGATCGTTCTAGCTATGATGCTGCACGTAGTTTTGAAGGAGCATTATATGTAGGTGATTCAGAGACAGTTGCTCAGAAAATTATTCATCTTCGTAAACATGTAGGGATCACACGATTTATGTTATACGTACCTTTAAGTACAATGCCACATGATCAAGTCATGCAAGCTATAGAACTTCTAGGAACTGAAGTGGCTCCTCGTGTGCGTGAAGAAGTTGCCCAATGGGAGGCGGAAATGGCTGTAGCAGGACATCTATTTATTTAAAATTTTGTTACTTTAAAGGAGGATTTATATGACAATCAATGACCGAATCTTACCTGAATTAACGCAGGCTTACTCGCAATTTCCAGGCTTTCGCCTAGACGAAGATTTAGAGTGGAGTCGTCGTCTCTTAGCCCAATCACCATTAGAGGAGTCAGAACTTGTATTTACAACTAATCGTACAATTCCTAGAGGTGATGGAGGTGAAATGCTAGTTAAAATATATGAACCCGTTAAACGGAGCAACGATAAACTTCCAGCTATGCTTTGGATTCATGGTGGTGGTTTTGTTATGGGACACCCCGATATGGATGATCTTCTATGTGAACGTTTTGTTCAGACCGCTAACTGCGTTGTCGTTTCTGTTGATTATCGACTTGCTCCTGAACATCCTTATCCAGCCGCGATTGAAGATTGTTATGCAGGGTTAGTATGGATGACAGCTGAGGCTCCATCACTCTGCATTGATGTTAAACGAGTGGCAATTGCTGGTGCAAGTGGAGGCGGAGGGCTAACAGCAGCTCTAGCATTAATGGCTCGCGATAAAGGAGGGCCCGCGATTATATTCCAGATGCCACTGTATCCAATGCTTGATAACCGAAATGAAACACCTTCTAGCTATGAAATTACTGACAGTCACGCAACTTGGAATAGAACAAATAATTTGACCGCTTGGCGTATGTACTTAGGAGAAGAACAGGACACCCATGAACTTTCTCCATATGCGGTTCCTTCAAGAGCAGATAACTTAGCAGGACTACCGCCTACCTACACATGTATAGGCCAACTTGATTTATTCAGAGATGAAACCCTCGACTATGTAGCACGACTTGCTCAAGCAGGAGTAGATGTTGAGATGAATCTCTATCCTGGTAGCTTTCATTGCTTTGATGTCTTTGTGCCGAATGCTGAAATTAGTCAGCGCGCTAGTCAAAATTATTTAGATGCCATGGCCCGTGCGCACAACGGCTGATGAGGATGGCGCCGGATCAAAAAAATGCGAAAATGTTGAGTTCTCAACATTTCGCATTGATTTAAGTAGATTCTATATATTAGTCAAGCTCACGTACTTTAATCGGAATTAATGCACTTTCTAATTGCTCTCGTTGTTGCTCATATTGAGATGGTAACATTAATTGGCTTCCCATCGTCTCCATTGTTTCGTCATGAGCAAATCCCGGAGGATCCGTAGCAATTTCAAATAAAATTTCACCAGGTTCACGGAAATAAATCGCATTAAAATAATTACGATCCTTGACTTCCGTTACATGTTGACCATGATTCATAACATACTCTTGCCATTCTAAATGATCCGTATTATCTTGTGCTCTCCACGCAATATGGTGAACCGTCCCTACACCCATTTGTCCACGTTGTCCTACAACCACTTTTAAATCAACTGTGTTGCCAATCTCCGCATTAGATTTAAAACGAGTATAGTCACCCTCTGTCGCTACTCTTTCAAGACCCATTACCTCTGTTAAAACTTTTGCAGTCTCTTCAGGGTGGCTAGAATATAATGTAGCTCCACCAAATCCTTTAATGGCAACCTCTGGCGTTACTTCTCCAAATGTCCAGTTATTTAATTCGCCTGCAGAACGCGCAACGAGTTCGATATGCAGACCGTGCGGATCATCGAACTGAATGACTTGCTCACCAAAGCGTTCAGCTTTTTGGAAAGGAATCGAAAATTTTGCTAAACGATTAATCCAAAATGGTAGTGCCCCCTCTGGTACAACATACGTTGTGACACCAACTTGACCGTCACCAATACGCCCTTGATAAGCATTGGCCCAAGGGAAGAATGTAATGATTGTTCCAGGTTTCCCACCTGCATCACCGAAATATAAATGATATGTGCCAGGATCATCGAAGTTTACTGTTTGTTTCACTAAACGCAAGCCTAATACACCTGCATAAAAATCAATATTCTCTTGTGGATGGCCTACAATAGCTGTGATATGGTGAATACCTGCTGTATGTTTTTTCATGTTAACATGCCCTTTCCTGACTAATTTTTCTCTCCCATACTTTATCCAATTTCGTCCTATCTCAAACGCGTAAGCTTAACGAATAGTGTATAAAGCTTTTGACCATGGGATTACTTGATCTAACATTTGATTGACTGAATCAGTTTGTACAGCTTGTGGTTTAAAGTCTGAACCATTTTCAAAATCTGTGAATAATGATAATGCAGGGTGAACACGTACATCTGCGATTAAAAGCTCACCCATGATGCCACGTAAATGTTCTGCTGCACGAGCACCACCTACAGAACCATATGAAACGATACCTGCTGCTTTGTTATTCCACTCAACACGTAAATAATCTAGTGCATTTTTTAGAGCGCCTGTAATAGAGTGATTGTATTCTTGTACGATGAACACAAATCCATCTTGTTTAGCAATAACTTCTGACCAAGCCTGTGCACCTGAAGCATCTTGCCCTGGCTCTCCTAATAATGGCAATTTATAATCAGCGATATCAATCACTGTATAGTTTGCATCTCCTCGTTGATCTGCAATTTCCTTTACCCATTGCGCTACCTGAGGACTTACACGTCCCTCACGTGTTGATCCAATAATAATACCGATATTTAATTCTGCCATTGCTTGTTCCTCCTCTTTTTTTGAAGAAAATAATTTATTCCAAAAACCCATTATTGTACCTCCTTACGAAAGCTAAAGGTTTGAATTCATTTATCTTGAATTTATTTATCTTGAATTCGAGATAATAATAACATGCCTCTTTCCTAAACGTCAACACCTTTGTTTTATTAATTTGAAAAAGCAGAGGAATCTATCCCTCTGCTTTTACTAGATGTCTATTAACTTGTGATTTTAAACAGCTATATTGAGCATTATTTGTATCCTGATAGGCCTCTGTCCTATTCGAATCAATGTCTTGATAATCAATTTTAGATGAAAACTGCTCTTCCGTAAAATCTATTCTCTCTCCATTTATTACATTATAAAAGTGCCAGCCTTCATCCAAACGTGTTTTCCTAATTTCCCCGCCAAGTATATCTTGCACCACTAGAGAGGTAACACCACATTGTCCTTTTGCAGGATTTTCAACGCTCCATTTAGAACTTGATTGGGCCGACCAAGATTGCCTTAGAGCGTTTAATACATTTTTCTTCATGCTTGTCTCCTTAAAATGGAACGTAATCTATTTTAATAGGCGTTGGATTTCCTAAAACCCAATCTTCTTTAATAGCACCATAGACAATACTATCGGTCACTGTGCCATCTTCATTTTCCCAGGCATTTCGTAAATAGCCTTCCTTCACAAAACCAGCTTTGCTAAAACATTTCCGCATCCCTATATTGTCAACTCTTGTATAGCCTTCAATACGAATCTTACCCCTTACCTCAAATAGATACTCTTGTAACCATCGAAGTGCCATTACGCCATATCCTTTCCCCCTACAATTTGTATGTAGGCGGATATCAAACAGTGGGATGGTGTCACTGATATCATGAATAAAGATAATTCCTACTCTATTTCCATTTTCCATTATCCAATATGTTTCACGATCATTCTCATAATATCCCTTTGCGAACGCTGCTCGAACGCTCTCTTCTTTTACGTGCTGATTGGTGTGGTAAATCCATTTATTTTGAGTTAGTAAATGGACTAAGTCATCTATTTCACCCGTAAATAATTTGATTTCCATAAAGATCCCCTTTTTTATAAGTCCTCACATATATCAGAAAAGATAAAATTGGTTTTTGTATGTGCATATAGCTGTAAATCATCAATAAATTGCTCTACATCAGAAAAAGATTGAAAATGAGCCTTTAATAAGAAACAAGCCTCTCCTGATATTCGATAGCAAAAATTGACGTTTGTAAATGTCAGGATATGTTCTTTAAAATCTGCATAGCGATTATTTTTAATTGTTGCCTCTATTATAGCTTCAATGGGAAAGCCTAGCGCCTTTGAATTAATGTCTAATGTATATTTCCTTATAACTTGCTGTTCCTCTAAATGTCGTACCCTTTCACGAACTGCAGGGGCCGATAAATGTACTCTTCTGCCTAACTCACTCATAGAAATTCGGCTATCTTTTTTCAATTCTGTTAGTATTGTTTCATTAATGAAATCCATTGTAGAAAATTCCCTTCATTTTAAAGGAGAAAGAAAATATTTCCCTTCGAATTGGTATGTGAACAAGGCCATTCATATTTTACACTAATTATAGGAGGGAACATTAATGACACTCATTCATTTATATGACAAGGGCTTAACGCCATTTCAACAACTACTAGGCTATAACGAGGAAATACAGTCGCATTGGTTACAATTAGGAGAAACGGTCGAAAAGGACGGTCATTTATCTGCACATTTAAAAGAAGAGGTCCGAAAAACATTAGCACAAAAAAATGGTTGTCAATATTGTCAGGCGAAAGGTATACCTGACCCTCAACATTACGATGAGAAAACAGCCGTTTGTACAGGTTTTGCTGAGGCATTTTTAGTGACTAAAGGTCATACCGCACCCTATGTCACCGCTGTCTTAAAAGAATATTTAACAGAGGCTGAAATCAGTGAACTACTGGCATTTATTTGTTTCACAACCGCACAGCAATACTTTGGGGCTCTTATGCAATTGAAATAACAATAGAACTAGAGTCCCCTAGTTCTTATCCATCCATTTCAACATTCTAGCCGCCTACTTCATTTTTTTATCGATTTCATGAGCAATATCAATAATCAATTTATTACTTAGCTCTTCTTTCATATTGTTCTCAGCATCCACCATTACTTGCTCAATGAGACAACCTTCATTATGAAAGGAATCCTCGTGGTCAGAGGAACAGCTGAATAATGAGGTTTGTCCCTCGATTGCGTAAATCACATCTAAAAAGGAAACTTCTTGAGGGCGCTTCGAAATGCGATAACCTCCATTGACCCCTGGATTTGATTCGATTAACCCCGCCTTTACAAGCTTTGTTAAAATTTTTGAAAGATAGGTTGGAGATAGTTTCTGCATGTCTGCTAGTGTCTCAACATTCATTGATTTTCCTTTAGGCGTATGCGTTAAAAATACCATTGTATGTAACGCATAGTTTGTTGCTTTTGAATATTTCATCATTCATTACCTTCTTTCATTAATTAAGGACCTTTATTATCTGCAATTAAAAAACATTCTACCATATATCGAGAAAAAAGCATGTTTAATAAAACACGCTTTTTATTTTTAATTTTCTTGACCATAGCCCGCTTCCTCAGACTCTGCATCTGCCTTCGTCACATGAATAGTCCCAGATGGATGATTGGGAGGCGCATAAATCGTGTAGAGCTTTAATGGTTCATTTCCTATATTCGTAATATTATGCCATGTCCCTGCGGGTACCATGATGGCCGTATCTTCAGAAACATTTCTTTGAACGTTTAAATAATCCTTAGTCGGTCCCATTTGGGCAATTCCCTTACCCTCTTCAATACAAATGAATTGATCGACATGCGGATGCACTTCTAAGCCAATATCATCACCTACATCGATGCTCATCACAGTTACTTGTAAGTTTGACCCTGTCCATAATGCTGTGCGGTAATTTCTGTTTTGCTTTGTAACGTCCTCTATGTCCACAACGAATGGCTCTGGTCCATAATCTCTCCGCATATTACTTCTGGTCCCCTGCTCTAGCTGTGTTGGATAAGCCCAATAAACAGGGTGGTAGCCATAGTTATACACGGGGTAATTATGATAATAAGGGTAATGCATTGATCTCAATCCTCTCACATATTATAAACGTATAGTATGCAGACAGTCGAAGGAATGTACGAATTCTAGCTACCTTAACTACAAGGGCGCTCTTTAAATATCATTATGAAAAAGTGAGGTTTTTTGATGTATGAGAATTTAATAAAAAAGCTAGCTCATACCACATCGATTAAGTGGCATCCCGAATGCAATGTAAAAGATAGCTGGATAGCCGAAGCAGAATTAGAGCTAGGATTTCAATTACCGCCCTCTTATTGCTGGTGGTTAATGAATTATGGCAATGCCCGACTAAATGGAGGAAACATTCTGACGGTCAGTCAACCTGAATACAGAGATATCGGCGATAGCGACATTCTCTATATTCACCGTCTGAACTTGGCTGATGAAGATTGGTACAGAAAATATCCAAATAGATTGGACTTATTTGTCCCAGACGCAGATGAGCTTTATTTTTTCGATTTATCCGCAAAAGATAAAGATGGGGAATTTCCCGTCATGTGTTATGACCTAATGAATGATATGATTGATGAGTACGCAGCTACATTCTCTGCTTTTCTTGAAAGATTACTTGATGAACATAGATCATTTTAAAGGTCATTCACTACATAGATAATTCCCTTTGAAGACGCGTCCTAAATTTTTCGTCTGTAAGAAATTTTAATTGAAAACTATTCATGCTAGTAGATAATTTAATTTGTTGTATTGTATTTAAGTCGTTAGCAAAAAAGGCTATCTCCGTCTGATTCCCATCCTTATCTTCCGCATAGGCGGCTAGTGTCAATACGAAGGCTGTTGACCCTCCTTTTTGACCTGCATGTGTAAGCCATTCTTGATTCCTAGGGTTTTGCATCAATTGTTCCATCACAGGATCTAAGTATTTATGTACATCTTCTGTAAAGTAATTTTTACTATTCAACTTTTCTAAAATAGAAATGTAGTCACTAGTAGAAGCCCTTATTAAACGATCAGACCATACCCTCTGAACATCCATATTGAGCATTTTTATTGCCTGAGCTTTCTCCTCTTTTGTTAAAGGTTTTTCTAGCCATTTCTCATGAATAACCATTGCCCGCTCTCGATATTCAGCCATCCCCATATCTTTTAAAGCCGCTAGTACTTCTTTTTTCGTTAGACTCTTTTCATCTAGCAATTGAATCGGGATGTAGAGAGCACTTGCGATTGGATAGAGGGGTTCATGACCCTTTACATCCAGTTGAGTGAGAACCTCATTAATAGTTTGGAGCCCTAGTACATGCATTAAATAATCTGTATTGGCATTAGAACTATAAGTAATCATTCCCTTTGCAACCTCGCTCAGCGGCACACTTTCCTTGCCATTGAGGTTTAACTGCGCGAGCCACGCTTCATGTGCGCCACCATCTGTTTTTGGGATATAAAATGTCTCTAATTCCCTTAAGCGAACTTGTTGCTGAGGATTAATATGTCCATCTGCGGCTTGTTGCGCATATGCGATAGCGACGATTATTTTAACCGTACTGGCTAAAGGCAGTGGTTCCTTTGTATGCTGCTCTACCCAGCTTTGGCGATTATATTGTATCGCTATGGAAACATTTTTATTGCCCTTATTCTCTTTCATAAATTGCACAATATATTCAGGGTCGTCTTTCTTGACTTCTTTTTGGATTTTCCAAAATACAATGCCTATGACAAACCCTGTACATACTAAAAGGCCACCAGTTAGCCAAACCCACTTTTTCATACCAATCCCTCCTTTATGCTGTAGATGAATGATTTAATCAGAGCGCTATTGCCCTATTTATAGCTTCAGGTGGCATGACTTCTACAACTAGGCACACGAAATTTCTAAATTGGTTCGAAGCAAATTGTAGCCGTAATGTCCATTCTCCCCCATCCTTCATCCCGGAAGGTAAGAAAGGGATGTTCAGCAAAGCATTGATGAATTTAGTCATCGATTTTTCTTGAGAAATAAAACGAATGCTAATGAAGCCAAAAAAATAAACTTAGAAAAACACTCGATAAATTAGCCATATATTGAATGTAATAATGAGTATCCATTATTGTACTTTGTTGAAGCATTAAATTAGAAACAATCGTCAGACTAAATAACGAAATAACAGCGATCAAAATGATATAAAATGAAAAAATTCGTTTATCCAAAAAATCACCTCAAAAATAGGTCATCAAATCTTACTACTCTAATGAATTAATGAAGCTCTTAAAGTATTTATGCCATTTTCTAAGTATCCTTTGAGACAGGTTAATGTATAAATCCAGCCTTCTTTTTGACCCATCATTTTCGTCACAATTTCCGGATCATGTGCGTTCAGTCCTGATTCCACTACCTCTATGATTGTCTCACCTTGATATTCCTCAAGAGTCATAGTAACAATCGTCACTTCACCATGCTCCTCTCCCCAAGAAAATACAATTTTTTTGTTAGTCTCTATTTCAAGTACTGAGATAATTCCTTCTGCGCTATACTCCTCGTATCTCAATGTAATCCTCTTCCCCTCTGCCCATCTTTCAGAGCTACTAGAAAACCAATAATGTCCGATTTCAGTAGGAGAAATAATGGCTTCAAAAACTTTATGAGCTGGCTGCTTGATTTTTAATTTAGTCGTCACATTCGTATTCAACATCGATCATCATCCTTTTCATAGTGTCTATCTATCACATTCGCCAAATTTTCCCTCTTCCCTCTCTTTGATTAAAACTTTAATAAAAAAATGCGATTCCTCCTAATGGTAGAATCGCATCTTTACAGTTAAAATATCTTATTACTTTTTATTGTAAATTGTATGTCTGCTACATTTTCAATAAAATTTTTATCATGAGTTACGAAGATTATGGTTCCCTCATAAGCCGTTATAAATTGCTCTAGCGCCTCTAATGCTTGAATATCTAAGAAGTTAGTTGGCTCATCTAATAACAGTATATTATAGCTTCCTAAAAACAGATAACACAGCTGGAGGCGTACCGCTTCACCACCGCTTAAAGAGTTCACACCCTTTTGTATATCAGTTCCTACAAACTGCATGGAACTTAGAACGCTTCGTAAAAAGCCTTCATCGCAATCAGAGCGATTTTTTAAAAATTGGAGGACCGTTTCCTCACTTTTAAATTGGTAGCCCATTTGATGAAAATAGCCTATTTTGGCCTTAGGGGAAATGGTTAACCCATCCCCATAGTTTGCAATATGTTGTAGTAAGGTACTTTTCCCACAACCGTTACTACCTGCAAGTGCAATTTTTTTACCCAATGGTATTTGAAAGCTTACGACATCCAATAGGACTTTTCCTGGAACGTGTAAAGTGAATTGATCTGCCATAATCGGAAATTTATTGTGTAATTCCAATGCCTTCGATTGTCGAAAAACTATATTTCTGTCTACCTGCACCGCATCTACTTTCTGAAGCTTCTCTATTCGCTGTTCTATTGCCTTGGCTGCACGTTGTACGTTTTTTTGACTTGTCCCTTTGGACTTTGTCATAAACATGCGGTTCGGCTTTGCATGAGCCTCTCTTTTTGACATGTTACCTGCTTGGGTAATTTTTTCAGCCTTTTTCATTTTATCTTCGGCAGCTTGTTCAAGACGACTTCTTTCTTTCAAGTATAAGTCATGCGCCTGACGTTGTTGATCTTGCTCCAGCTGCTTTTGCCAAGCATAATTACTATAATTGCCAGAATAAATGTTTACTGTGCCCCCATCAATCTCCCAAATTGTTGTGACCAATTGATTCAGAACCGCACGGTCATGGCTAATTAGTACGAGCGCACCATAGTAATAACGCAATTCATCCACTAGAAATGAAATACCCTCTTGATCTAAATGTGTTGTTGGTTCATCAATGAGCAGTGCTTCCTCATAGAAAGAAAATAAATGAGCTAACTTTAATCTCGTTTGTTCCCCACCACTGAGTCCTTCAGAATTTACTGGAATAGCTAATTTCCCTAATAACTGTGGCTCTGCCTCTACAGGCGTTGGTGCTTCCATTTGTTCAAAATAGCCGAACTGTACATGACTATTTACCATCCCACTTGTCGGCTGAACCTTGCTAGCAAGTAACTTCATTAATGTACTTTTTCCAGCGCCATTTTTCCCAACGATACCGATTCGATCGAATTGATGAATGGCTAATTTTTCAATGTTTAAAATCTCTTTATCAAAATAATTTACAATTACGTGTTCTAATTCAAAGCAAACTTTTTCCATATGACTACCTCCCGAAATTAACTCATTTCGTATCGATAGCTATGGTACCGATACGAGCCTCTAGTTAAAGCTCATATCAAAAGAATAATAGCATATGCATGATCTATTCCTCCTTATTGGATAAAACAAAAAATCACAGACAATTTGCCTGTGATCCAAGTAACTAGGA
This sequence comes from Lysinibacillus sp. GbtcB16, assembly GCF_019091145.1. Classification (NCBI taxonomy): domain Bacteria; kingdom Bacillati; phylum Bacillota; class Bacilli; order Caryophanales; family Bacillaceae; genus Lysinibacillus; species Lysinibacillus sp. GbtcB16. The sequence goes on along the minus strand of NZ_JAGXJV010000018.1, from coordinate 4,271 downwards.
TATATTAAAGAATAAGCAGCCTCTTTAAATAAAGGCGTGAGCTGTTCTCTTTCTTGCGCAATTGAAGATGATTAAAAAAGGACAGACTATCCCTTATACTCTGGCTTCACAAACAGAGTTTTTGACCCTATTCAGTTATTGGTTCAAAACGGTGCAACGTAGTCTCATTGAATATGTCATTTTTTAATAATCCTCCTTAAAAGTATTATGATTATTATAAATATTTATTCTAATTAGTCAAGGTCTTCTTGGTCTAAAGACAAACAAAAAAGGTCGATATATCCTAAATGAATATTACAAAAAAAGTATATCATTTGGTGAAAACCTGATATAGTATGGATTTAAGAAAAAATCTAATTTGATATGGTGGTGTTATGTGAATGAAAAAATACGTAATAGATATTTTAATGATTATGCTTGGATCGCTGCTTTTTGCCCTGGCAGTTAACTTATTTGTTATTCCAAATGATTTGGGTGAAGGTGGCGTAACGGGCTTAACGATTATAGCCTATTATCTTTTCGGATGGTCTCCGAGTATTGTCAGCTTTATTATGAATGCGGCTTTACTACTAGTTGGCTATAAATTTCTAAATAGACAAACAACCATTTATACGATCATTGCGGTCTCATTCCATTCTTTATTTTTACATTTAACAGAATCTTGGTCGATTTCCTCAAATGAAATTATTGTAAATACGATTTTTGGTGGAGTATTTGCTGGGGTTGGTATTGGTTTGATTATTAGAGTCGGTGGTACAACGGCAGGTTCTACGATTTTAGCTAGAATCACCAACAAGTACCTTGGCTGGAGTATTAGCTATGGACTTTTATTCTTTGATTTAATCGTTGCTTTTTCATCTTATTTTATCATCGGTGCAGAGGCATTAATGTTAACAATAATCATGCTTTATGTTGGTACTAAGGTGATGGAGTTCGTTATTGAAGGGGTTAATCCTAAAAAAGCAGTTACGATCATCTCTAAAAACCCAGAAGACATTGCTGGACAGGTAACTGCTTATATGAACCGCGGAGTTACGGTACTTTCCGGTCATGGCTATTATACAAAGGAACAAAAAGAAATTTTGTATATCGTCATTAGTAAGCAAGAAGTTGTAAAGCTCAAAAAAATTGTCAAAGAAGTCGACAAGGATGCCTTTATTGCCATTCATGATGTAAGGGATGTTTTTGGAGAAGGCTTTATTGAATTAGCTAAATCTTAAGATAGTAAAACACCTTTTGTAGGAAAGCAAAAGGTGTTTTTTCTATTACCTATTATCAATCTGTAAGGAGCTATCAATAATGCTATCCAATAGGGCAGAATAGCTAATTCCTGCAGCAAAGGCGCTTTTTGGTAGCAGGCTATTTTGGGTCATGCCAGGTAATGTATTAACCTCCAATACATAAGGAACGCCCTCCTTAATTAACATATCTACTCTAGCATACACACTACATTTTAAAGACTTATAGCTGGTCATAGCAGCCTTTGCCACACGGTCATGAATCGCAAGTGGGAGCTCCACAGGCTCCTCTATTGTAGAAGCATCATCATATTTCGCCTGGTAGTCAAAAAATACTGCTGTATGTTTGATTGAAAGGACTGGCAATAGCCTATCATTGAGGATTGGGCATGTAATTTCGTCACCAATCATGTACTGCTCAATAATAATTTCGTTATCCCACTTCAATACCTCTGCAACAGCCGTCAATAAGGCATTTCGATCATGAACAATTTGAACACCTACACTAGAGCCACCAGCATTTGGTTTAACGACCAGCGGATAACCCATCAGCTCTATGTCCTGTAATGGCAGCTCCTCGCCCTTTACGAGATGCATCCAATCTGGTGTGGCGATCCCTTCATAGCGCAGTATTTTCTTGGCCATATTTTTATCCATGCACAAACTACTTGCTAGAAGACCACTTCCTGTATAAGGAATACCCAATGTTTCTAATACACCCTGAATCGTGCCATCCTCTCCAAACTTACCGTGCAGTGCTAATAAAGCTACATCGATACCTTGCACTTTTTCTATTACCTCTTGATGGTCTTCCAATACTATTTCAACAACATCGTATTTTTGTTTATTTAAATGAGCAACCATTTCCTTCCCTGTCATAATCGAAACCTGCTTTTCAGAGGAGGTACCGCCCATAATTACGCCCACTTTCATCTTTTCAACCCCTTCTATCATTTCTTAATGTATCCCCAATAATTTGAATCCCCCGGACAATATCTTCTTCTGATAAACGGGAAAACCCTAGGCGAAATGTATTTTTACCAAGACCATTTGTATAAAATACATCTCCTGGATAGAACACCACACCTTCGTCATAACATTTTTCTAATAATCTGCGAGCATCTATGCCCTCTTCTAGTTCAATAAAGAGATGAAGTCCTCCATCCCCTGTGATTTTGCAAAATGGAATGTACTCCATACAGGCTTGACGAGCAAGCTCATACTTTTTCTTATAAACAGCTCTTGCTTTCTTTAAATATTTTTCAAAATAACCATCCTGTAAATATTGATATAACACTGCCTGATCCAGTGTCGATGTATGAATTGTTCGCGCTCTTTTCATGCTTTCTAGGCTAGCAATTAGCTCCTTATCTGCTAAAATCCAGCCAACACGTAAGCCTGGGAAAAGGATTTTAGAAAAGCTGCCAATATAGACAATGTTATTACCTGAACCACTAAATGCGATTAGTGGTGCCAAATGAGAGCTTGAATACCTTAATTCCTCATTAAAGCCATCTTCTACGATAGGTATTTGATAGTTGGAAAAAAGCTGAAAAATAGCATTCCTCTTCTCAGAGGAGGTAACAATTCCTGTTGGATTATGATAGGACGGGATGAGATAGGCAAAATCAAAATCCATTTTGGCTAATATTTTTTCTACCTGCTCCATGTCAATGCCATCATCGCTCATATCAACGCCATGTATTTCTAGCCCATGTAAACGAAAAAGCTTCAATGCTGCGTGATGTGTAGGGTTTTCACATAGAACACGCCCAGATTTTTTAGCTATTGAGGATAATAAAATATCGAGTCCCTCCGTAAAGCCGTTAGTAATTAAAATATCTTTATTAGAAATATCTACACCCTTCATTTCCATATAGCGAAGGAGATAATCAATTAAAGGTTTATACCCTTTTGCATAGCCATAATTCAAGACAATATCGCCTTCAAGGGACATACGTGTAAGAAAAGCCCTTTTGAAATTTTCAACATCAAAAAGCTTTTCTTCCGGAGCAATACTAGTAAAGGAGATCATCCCTTTTTGCCACTGAATATCTTGTCGTACTAAATCAATTTCATCTGCTAACAAAGTTGCTGTATTCAGCCTATTTTTCCAGTCAAGTTCGATAGGGGACGTTTTCAAAGTAGTAACCTTTCCTACAAAGTTCCCTTTTCCTTTCACTGCGTAAATGATGCCGTCCTGCTCTAGCTCAGCATATGCATTCAGCACTGTATTTCTGCTAACCGCTAATAGCTTACTAAGTTCACGCGTAGATGGAAGCTTTTGATGTTCTAACAGATGCCCTTTGACAATCATATCTTGAACATAATCCTTCAGTTGCACATAAACAGGACGATCATCCACCATCTTAAAATCATTAAACAATCCCTGACCCCCTTGCTTCATTCTTGCATAACGCGAGTGAACTCAAAAGGTCCACTCAGTATGTAATTTCCTATTGTAGTGGTTGTTCTTCTTTCTATCTTATTTCAAAATTATTATACGTATCAAACGTGATGAAGATCGTTCACAATATTAACTATGTGCCACACTACGATAAGGGTCATAATAATTTATTTAAGCTCGAACTGTTTATAAGGAAATCGAGGTTCAACAAACATTTATCCATTGTCCATCGGGTCAACAAGCGGCGGATAATGAAACAGGTAAATGCGCCACTTTCATTGCAAAGTAATCGACCCCACTATTGCCAAAGGGTACAATAATAATTTAGAGGTGGTTCATGACCAATTGGTCTTATGAGAAGGACAGTACCACTTCCAATTCCAGATGAAAGAGTGATTGTCATGATTAATGGAGGTAGACTCTTACAACATCTTCAAGACTTAAGCCGAATCGGCTGCAATGAAGCTACAGGTGGGATTAATCGCTTCTCCTTTACATCAGTAGAAAAACAGGCTATTGAGCTAGTGACCATTTATATGGAACAGGCTGGCATGAAAGTAACGGTTGACGCTGTTGGAAATCTCATTGGTACTTATGGTGAAGGCGATGAAACCATTATGCTAGGC
>NZ_JAGXJV010000179.1:0-367 GCF_019091145.1 Lysinibacillus sp. GbtcB16 | reverse complement strand
CCCAAACATTATTCGTATATTTTCATCCAACTATTAGTTTAATTATATATATAATTTCCCTTATAATCCAATGCTCTTTTTTAATGATTAGCAAATATAGCATCCATTATTATTATCAATTTTAGTTTTTCAACTAGAAAATAATATAATTATTGTTAGATAGAACTTCAATAGTGGGTATCTGAACTACGTTATAATTAAATTTTTTATATTTAAATTATTAAAATATATACTCTTAATATTCATCTTCAATTTTGTAATTTCAATATACTATTACGATGGCTATATCTATCATGATGTCCATAAAAGATCTCTTTTATCAGTTCTTTTATTTCCTGATATTTGTCTAGACAATTTATTTGTTTAA
>NZ_JAGXJV010000178.1:0-368 GCF_019091145.1 Lysinibacillus sp. GbtcB16 | reverse complement strand
ACTTGGCCTATTTATTGCTATGTTTTTTAAATGTAAAAAATGGAATAACTTAATTGTAACGATTACACTAATTGTTTTATCTATAGTTACAGCATTTTGTCAACCTGTTTATGGTGAAAGGATAGTATGGCTAGAATTACTCTCAAACATAAGTAATTGGTTATCATTGATGATGCTAGGGTTTACGATGGGGCAATTTAAATTTTTTGAAAATATCTATGGGAAATTAAAGTATATTTCGATTTTCTTAATAGTTACTATTTTTGCTTATCTATCTCTATTTTATATTCAAAAGTTAATTGTCATTACTCCTGCAGGCCATGAAATATTAGAAGATTATATAGTTTCTTCAATGATTATTAGCTTTC
>NZ_JAGXJV010000177.1:0-369 GCF_019091145.1 Lysinibacillus sp. GbtcB16 | reverse complement strand
ATTTGCATAATCACTTAATATTTTTATTACTCAGTTGCGAGATACATACGTTGTCATTACTAAATGGAATACAAATTTTCCCATCCACTAAAATTCGTTTACTTATGATATAACTCAGCTTACTTAAAATGAAGCAAATAACACTCTATTTAGGTAAAAATGTACAACATTACTTATTACTTTTTTAATATATTAAAACAAAAAACAGATGGGAATTCCTACTCATCTGAGTCAAGATTCCCATCTGTCTATTCAAACTATCCCTACATGCCAGCCACAAACTCCACATACACGGAAATACAAAAGTGCTGGTTGGTTCAATACATTTATAAAACTGTTTTCTTTCTATCGTTATCTACAACAGAAGTC
>NZ_JAGXJV010000176.1:0-372 GCF_019091145.1 Lysinibacillus sp. GbtcB16 | reverse complement strand
AACTGCAGCGTCCCGCTCTGCGTCAGACCGTTCGTTCCGTCGATGACTTTCAGCGCAACCCATTCGGAGGGATGCCCCGGCATTAAGCCCGACCGCAAATATTCCCATTCCAGCATGGGCAAATCCTGCTCTGCCAACCGCTGCTGCTTGACTGAGACGTAAAGGGATACCGGACCTTTCACCGGTGCTGTATCAAAGCACAAATGCAAAGCAGGATGCCTGCCTGCCAGCGGTTGGAACGGCTCGAATCCGCCCTCCAGCTGCCGGCTGTGCCTCGTTCGATCTTCGTAAACGGTATTGTTCAAGGCCAAGCAGCGTTCTGCAGGATACAGCCGGTCTTCGTACTGGTAAGTCATCGAGACTTCATCCATC
>NZ_JAGXJV010000175.1:0-375 GCF_019091145.1 Lysinibacillus sp. GbtcB16 | reverse complement strand
TTCCCTTGTTCAAAAAGTGTTCGTACACCGATAATTTTTTCTTTTTCGCTTCCTTTGCTAATAAGCAAAGGACATTTGAACTCACATTTTTTCGCTCTATACTTGTAACACTTTCCTTCTCAATACTCTCTTCACTTATAATTACAAGCTTCATCGCTTCCTTTATAGCTGTTGCACGATCAAGATCTTCACTGTGTTTTTTTATTACTGCATCCGCAATTCGCTGAGCTACTTTTATTTCGATATCCATCGATAAAAGAAAGAGTACGATTTCTTCAGTAATTGAAATTCCTTTTGATTTTCGTTTACTTTCTTGAATTTTTTTCTGAATTCGAACCTTTTCATGAAGATCAATAGATGATTTATACTTCTCAA
>NZ_JAGXJV010000174.1:0-377 GCF_019091145.1 Lysinibacillus sp. GbtcB16 | reverse complement strand
TTACTTGATTTTCTCTCATTTTTATCGCCCCTTTATAACGGTTCAAGTGTAATATCAAACAAAAAAGGTCCCTCAGGGAAGCTGAGAGACCATTCAAAGTACAATCATTGATTTTAGGTGCAAAATAAAATGGTAATCAATCTAATAAATTATAAATGACTAAATTTTTCTCCTGATTTCAAATTTTTGCCAACCTCGATAAATATATTCAATTAATAATGTATAATTCCTAGTATAATATTATTTTGTTTATGTAAAAAAATGGTAAATGTAGAAGTAAAACAATTAATCTTTCTTTGTGAAATTAAACATAAACAATCCAATAGAAAAAATCACAAAAAATTCTATTATAAATTTCTTTTAAAGGTAACATATAA
>NZ_JAGXJV010000173.1:0-383 GCF_019091145.1 Lysinibacillus sp. GbtcB16 | reverse complement strand
ATACTGTCTTGAGGATATTCTTCTAATACATCCATGTATTGGTCTCCTGTTAAATCACAAGGAAGTTTCAACCAATTATAATATCCAAATTCCTTATAATAATATTCTTCAGGGTGAGGATCTAATACGCCCATAATAACAAAAGAATCATGTGTAGTTTGAGCTAATTTTCTTATTTCATTCCAGCCATCATCATACATTAAAGAATCAAATTCACCAAACATATAATTTCCATAATCGTTTTGAAACACTTGATTTGGTAAGCTTAAATCAAAATGAATCATCCCGTCTAATTCATGCTTCCACTTATCAAAGACTTCCTTATTTTTAATACTTAATGATTTTAAATTCAACCTCTCTCCTCCTAATCTATCCTTTCAATC
>NZ_JAGXJV010000172.1:0-386 GCF_019091145.1 Lysinibacillus sp. GbtcB16 | reverse complement strand
CAAAGCCATCCTTTGGAAGCGGTATTGTTACGATTTCCATTCGCCATTAAAACAAAAGCACCCACCTTGTCTCCTGCCTGCTTCGCCTCTTTCTCCTTCACAGGTTCGCTAAGCTTCGCCAGCAGTCGATAATTTTTTCAGCTCAAAATGTCACTTGTTAGTTTATCACATTTTACCGGTTTATAGAAATTTTGCCGGAAATACAAATAAAGCCGCGCACTGCTTGCGGCAGCACGCGGACTTTACGGATTTACCGGTACGATTTCTTCGGAATGCTTTTGAGCTTCTCCTGCTCAGAGGTGAATTCGGCGCTGATTTCCACGTCGGCAAGAGCCGGGGCTTGACTGATCCGCTCAGCGATCGTGGTATGCAGCAGCTGTTGCACG
>NZ_JAGXJV010000171.1:151-387 GCF_019091145.1 Lysinibacillus sp. GbtcB16 | reverse complement strand
GGAGCAACGGGACCTCAAGGAGAAATAGGACTAACCGGAGCAATGGGACCACAAGGGATAACAGGGTCAAGAGGTGCGACAGGACCCCAAGGAGAAATAGGACTAACCGGAGCAATGGGACCACAAGGGATAACGGGATCAACAGGAGCGACAGGACCCCAAGGAGAAATAGGACTAACCGGAGCAATGGGACCACAAGGGATAACAGGGTCAAGAGGTGCGACAGGACCCCAAGG
>NZ_JAGXJV010000170.1:0-388 GCF_019091145.1 Lysinibacillus sp. GbtcB16 | reverse complement strand
AACCCGGAGCTGAGCCGTTCCGAGATCGAAGAGCTTGTTAAGAGCTTCGTGAACGTGGAGAAAATCATTTGGCTGAACAAAGGCTTGGATGGCGACGAGACGGATGGCCACGTAGATAATATTGCGTGCTTCGCGACACCAGGCAAAGTGATTTTGCAAGTATGCAACGATCCTTCGGATGCCAACTATGCGATTACGCAGGAGAACTTGCAGATTTTGCGTAATGCGACCGACGCCAAAGGGCGTTCCTTCGAGATTATTCAAATCGAGCAGCCGCCGATTACATTCTTTGAGGAGCAGCGCTTGACGCTAAGCTATCTGAACTTTTATTTTGTTAACGGCGGTATCATATTGCCTGTGTTCGGCGGAACAGCGGAAGAAACAGACC
>NZ_JAGXJV010000017.1:0-25619 GCF_019091145.1 Lysinibacillus sp. GbtcB16 | reverse complement strand
TTTTTGCATCCCTTGCGGGTGTATGGGAATACCGCAAGGGTGGACTTTTAAATAAATCACTTATTATCTATATGGGTGGTGCTATATTAACAGGAAGTTTTGTTGGTAGTTTTGGTTCCAAATTTTTATCCGAGTCAGGCATCAATATCGTTTATGGTGTGCTAGCCTTAATAGCGGCAGACATGATGTTTATTCCAAAAAAACAAATTGATGATCAACCGTTGCAGGATGTCACATTTAATAAAAAATGGGCAATTTTATTGGCCTTAGTTGTTGGGGGTGGATCAGGTATTGTGGGAGCAGGTGGTGGATTCTTATTAGTCCCTATTATGTTAGTGGTTTTAGGGATTCCTACGCGTATGACCATTGCTACTAGCTTAGCAATTACATTTATCTCCTCCATAGGGGGAATGGTTGGGAAATTAATGACCGGACAAGTTGAATATTTCCCCTCGCTCATTATGATTATTACTAGTCTTATAGCGGCCCCGCTTGGTGCGAGAGCTGGGAAAAAATTAAATACCAAAAGCTTGCAAGGCATTTTGGCAATACTTATATTGGCGACTGCCATCAAAATTTGGATAGATATTATTGGGGGGATCTAACCATGAAGATTGAAGTATTTACGGATTTTACTTGTCCGTTTTGTTATATTGCCAAGCGAGAATTGGAACGTGCGATTAAGACAAGCGGCTATACGGGACAAGTAGAAATTGAATACAAGGCTTATCAAATAGGTCCGGAAACGCCTAAAGTAAATGCACCGAATTTTTTAGACACTTTGGCTATGAAGTATAACGCAACACCTGAAGAAGTACATGGCATGACAGAGAATATGGCATCAAGAGCTGCAGAAGTTGGGTTGACTTATAATTTTGAAATGATGACAACAGCTCACACTGAAAAAGCTCATCGATTAGCAAAATGGACACAGCAATTTGGCCAAGCATCTGCATATACGGAAGCACTGATGGCTGGTTATTTTATGGCTGGTGAAGATGTGAATGATGATTCCTTTTTATTAAGGGTGATTGCACAATTAGGTTTAGATATAGAGGAGGCGCAGGACATTCTAGCTACTAAGGTCTTTCTTGAGGCTTTAGATCAGGATCGATATGATGCACAGCAACTTGGTATACAAAGTGTGCCATTCTTTGTGTTTGAAAATCGTTATGGCATTAAAGGGGCAGAGCCAAATGAAGTCTTTGTGCGAACATTACATCAAACTGCAAAAATAGTGGGGATTCAGCCAACGATTCAATTAATGGGAAATGGTGAGGATACGTGTACGGATGGTGCATGTAACTTGTAAACCGATGGATAAGTGTCGAGTACTTAAAGTACTCGGCACTTTTTTGATTCATCCCCATACTGCAAGAGGTATTAAGTCGTGATTTCGGTGTTGTAGTACAATAATTTATGTATAATATATCCATTTTTATCATCTGAATGGTTCTATTTTATAGTGGTGTGAGAAAAATCACATCCAATAAAATGTTATGTTGCTAAAATATAAGTGAGTATACAAAGGGGGGTATTATAGATGAAACCTATAGTAGCAGGAGTAGCAGGGACAGTACTGTTAGTAGGCACAATTTTTGTAGCAACCATTATTAGTGACAAAATTACAGTTGATTCGATTGTGGAGGAGAATGAAACGACAGTGCAGACGCAATTACCAACGACAGCAGCTGCTCAGTCAGTTGTCTATGCTCCACCAAGTATTGACGAAGTGCCAGATGGACCAATGAAAGAAGCGATTTTAAACGGCTATGAGCTTGTTAATAACACACATGTTGCGGCGGACGAATATGTAGGGAACCAATTATCATGCACAAGCTGCCATGCTGGTGCTGGCTATGACGAGCAAGCATCATCATTAGTAGGAGTAATGGCTAATTATCCACAATATATTGGACGCTCGGGTGGTGTAGTTACAATAGAAGAGCGTATTAACGGCTGTATGGTTCGTAGTATGAATGGTAAAAAATTCGAAATGAATAGTGATGAGCTAGAGGCCATGGTCGCTTATTTTGCATATATTTCTGAAGGTGTTCCAATTGGGGCAAAACGTGAATGGGCAGGTACTAGCGATATGAAGAATGTACCGACTCCGAATGTTGACAATGGTGAGGAGCTTTATGGTCAGTCCTGTATAGCTTGTCATGCAGCTGACGGCTCTGGGACTGGTGCCAATACTGGTCCAGCATTATGGGGTGATAATTCCTTTAATGATGGAGCAGGTATGGCGCGTATGTCAAAAATGGCTGGCTATATTCAAAATAATATGCCAGTAGGTGCAGCAGGGACTTTAACAGATCAAGAAGCGGCTGATTTAGCAGCGTTTATTTTATCGCAAGATCGTCCTGAATGGCCAAATCATGATAAAGATTGGCCAAAAGGCGGAAAACCAAATGATATTATGACAAAAGAAAAACGTGAACAAGTTAAAAATGGTACGATTGATTGGGAAAAGGTACTATCTACAAACTAATGAAAAGGGATGCTGTTTTATGGGCATCCCTTTTCAATTACTTAAAATTATAAGCAGTGACAATTTTATCTCTGTTTGTTGTGACATCTGTAAAATATTCATATAGGCTAATACCCAGGAATGACCCGCTTACGTTAAAGACGTTAGAATAACCGCTATTTTGAAGGGCCATAACAGCATTATAGCTACGCTGACCGGATCGGCAATGTACATACACTGGTTGATCCTTAGGTACCTCATGCATTCTTTCTCGAAGTTCACTTAGAGGGATATTGTGTGCATGAAGGAGATGACCAGATTCAAATTCATTCTTTTCGCGTACGTCTAAGAAGTAGGCTTCATTTTCAATGAGTGTTCTCACTTCATCAACTTTTATTTGTTTGTAGTGTCCATGTAATTGATTTTGAGCTACAAGAGCTGCTAAATTGACAATATCACGGGCAGTGCTAAACATTGGGGAGTAGGATAGCTCCAGCTCCTTCAAATCTTCTAAAGTACCACCCATTGTGATGAGGGTAGCTATTACATCAATTCGTTTATCTGCATTGCCTTTACCTATAGCTTGGGCTCCGAGGATTTTACCGGTTGGTGTTTCATAAACGAGCTTAAAATGAAGCGGATTACTATTCGGCATTAAGCCTACTTTATCAGGAGCTATTAGATAAACGCTTTTCGCCTGAAAGCCATTTGCTAGAGCTGTTTTTTCGTTCAAACCCGTTGAAGCACAGGCAAGGTCGAAAATTTGTACACTTGAAGATCCGATAACCCCTTTATTGTGATGAGGGATGTTATACATATGATTAGCTGCAGCACGAGCTTGTCGCTGAGTGGGCCCGGCTAAAGCAAGTCGTGTCTGTTTATGGCTAAGCTGATGGAATACTTCAATCGCATCTCCCACTGCATATATGGAAGGATCTGATGTCACGTAATTAGCATCAACCTGAATGCCTCCGAGTGCACCGATAGTTAGCCCGGCTTCTTTGGCTAAGTGGATTTCAGGACGAACGCCAATCGCTAATACGACGGCTTGTGCTGTCAATTGTTTGCCAGAATTTAACGTCACATCACTTGGAGTAACCCTTGCGAGACCATCATTGACAATAACTTGAACCCCCTTATCGGTCATCTCCTTTTGCAATATTTGAGCCATATCATAATCAAAAGGGGCCATAATTTGTTGACCGAATTCAACTAAAGAGACATTATAGCCCGCTAGCTTCAAATTTTCCGCTACCTCTACACCAATGAAGCCTCCACCGATCACAGCAATATCCTGTACATGATCCGTTTGTAGGTATTGATTTAAACGGTTAATATCTACCACGTTTCTAATGGTAAAGACATGGTTTGAACGGATACCCTCTAGGTCAGGGACGATAGGACTTGCTCCTGGTGATAGAACTAATGTATCGAAACTTTCCTCATAATCTCTACCCGTTATTAAATTCTTAATGGTAATGGTTTTTTGTTCTCGGTTAATGCATACAACCTCATGCTGTACACGAGCCTCTATATTGTATTTTGTTTGAAAGGATTGAGGTGTCATTAAGATCAATTTGTCACTATTTTCAACAATCCCGCTTAAATGGAAGGGGAGAGAACGGTTGGAGAATGAAACATTTGGCCCTTTTTCAAACATAATAATTTCTGCCTTTTCATCGAGACGACGAATGCGGGCAGCAGTGGATGCTCCACCTGCAACGCCACCAACAATTAAAAATTTTTTACTCAATTGTCAACACTCCTTTTGCTTAATACATATAAGGGTATAAAAAAGCTTTTAAATATAGTTTTTTGTTATTGAAATCAATAAATAATGTAGTATGAGTACTACAAATTAAATAATATACCCTAAAGGGTATATTATCAAGGTGAAAGACTTCATTAATTTTCTAAGGTGTTCCTTGTGAAAGAAAGTTAATGTATAAATTTGCTATACTAACAGTAGTAGGAAATGGAAATGACAATGGAGGTGACACTGTTGATTTTTTTGAAATTTTTGATGCAAATCATTATAGTATCGGGTTTGATTTATATTGTGAGTGGACGATTAATAGGCTCTAATATTAATTTTGTACGAAGAGTGCTTTCAGTCGTCATTAGTGTGACATTAACCTCTTTTGTTTACTGGTACTCTTATTTACGTCATACAGATTTTTTGTCAGAAACCATGATGCAAACTGTTACAGAGGTCAGCACTTTAATTTGGATAGGGAGTATGCTACTCATTTCTATGTTGCTGTATTTGGTTTTTGAGCTCTTTGATCCAAGTGGCATTACAACTGGAGATCGTCGAAATGGTCAAAAATCTTTGCTCTTACGACTGCGGAGCTATTGGCGACAGCAGAAACGATTGCGACAAGTTTTAAAAATTGCAGTTACAAATGGTGTCGTCCAAACGATTAAATATGCAAGGCAACGTGAAAACGAAAAAGAGTTGGCGATTGCATTGCGCGCAACATTAGAGCAATGTGGTGGGATTTTCATTAAATTTGGACAAGTACTGTCTACACGTAAAGAATTATTTTCACCCATCTTTATAGATGAGCTAGAGATGCTACAACATCGTGTAAAGCCTTTACCAGCAGAGCAAGTGACAAGTATTTTAGAGCGCTCACTTCCACAATCAATGGATGAGTTATTTAGCCAATTTCAAATGGAGCCTATTGCAGCAGCCTCTATCGGTCAGGTGCACAAAGCACGGCTTAAAAATTATGAAGATGTTGTCGTCAAGCTTCTCCGTCCAGAAGTAAAAGGGATTATGCGCGATGATCTTGAAATTTTAGAGGAATTTGCAAATTGGCTTTCATCCAAATCTACTTGGGCAGAGTCACTAGGCTTTCGTGAGCTAGCTGGTGGATTCGCAGATGGGCTACGTGAAGAGATTCATTTAGATATTGAGGTACGTAATACGTTACAGGTAAAGAACGCATTATCGAAAAGTGATTATAAGGTTCGCATTCCAAAAATTTATACAGCTTACAGTAATGAAAATATTATAGTGATGGAATATATTCGTGGACAGAGTGTGGCAGATGGGGGATCAGAATTCAATCGTCTATCCATTGATCGCAGACAATTTGCTAGAACAGTATTATATTCTTTTTTTGAACAGATGCTTTTTTCAGGTATTTTTCATGCTGATCCTCATCCAGGAAATATTCACATTGATGAGAAGGATGGTACACCCGTATTGCTCGATTTTGGAGCAGTTGGAAGATTGGGGGCCACACAACAAGAGGGCTTAAAGCTATTTTTAATGGGTATTCAGCTCAATGACTCCAGTGTCTTGTACGATGGCTTAACACTATTAGTGGAAAATGCCGATCATGCGGAACGTGCAAGAATGGAACAAGCAATCGATCAAATTTTACTAAAAATCTCGTATGTTGACCGCATACCAACAGAAGAATTAATACATGCTTTATTTACAGTGGTGCGGGATTTTGGGCTAGCCTTTTACCCAGCGGTAGGTTTAGCACTCCGCTCGTTGGTGATATTAGATGGAACATTAAGGGTAATTGATTCACGTTTTGATATTTTTACAGAAGCTAAGGATTTCTCTGCTACATATATGCGTGCTTCTTTCCTAAAACCATTTAAAGAACCAATGGCTACAAAAGAACGGCTGCAAGAGGAATTATCGATGCTGATACCAACTTTGCGTAAAATGCCAAGAAGAGTGGATCAACTAATTCAGCGTGTAGAGAGTGGAAAAATTATTTTACATCACGATATATTCTCTGATGAGCATAATGCCCGATTCATTACCAACTTGTTTTCCCGATTCGTACTGCTTTTAGTAGGGATTACATTTGGAATTATATCTGTGGCTCTTTTAGCAATCTCACAATTTATCCATGATTCTTATGCAGTATATTTAAACACAGCTGCTTATTTAGGTTTATTTTTATGTGCAATTTTGTTAGTAAGGTTATCGATACAGGCATTGCGTTCCATGAAGCAGTAGGTAGGGATTATTCCCCTACCTCTTTTTTTTGAAACATTTCCAAGTAATATTACAAAAACATTACAAAGTAGGTCGTGTGACTATTGTCGAATTAGCTAATAACAGACTTGTGTAGAATATATAAGTGTATTGTAGAATAATCGGTATTTTACGCGAATGTTACAGAAATGTTTCGAATTTTACTAATGTATTAAATAGATAGGAAATAGTATAAAAGTTATGCTGAAAATGCTAAACTTTAAAAGGCTAAAACAAATATATAAGAACAATTGATTAAATATAGGATCGTTCAACAGATTACATAGAGTATTCAGAGCGAAATTGATAAATGAAGGGAATTGAAGGTACGTGGGTAAGCGCAATAAATGGCGTAAGTCGATGGTGCTCGCTTTAGCACTAGCAGGCGGCTTATTATTTAATACAATTCAACCAACAGAAGTACATGCTGAAGAAACTTCTCAACAAATGATTGAGAAAAAGGCTGAAATAGATGCACAAGTTAAAAAATTACAAGAAGAACTAACGAATTTACAAAAAGAGATCGACGAAAAAGTAAAAGTTTTTAAACAAGTACAAGCGGAAATTAAAGAAGTAGATGCTAGTATTGTTGAAACAAAAAAACGTATTGAGCAACGTTCTAAAATCTTAAGTGAACGTATGGCTGCATACCAAGCACAAGACAACACAGTGGGTGTTTATTTAAATGTAGTTCTTGAAGCAAAAAGCTTTGCTGATTTAATGGACCGTGTCGTAGCGGTTAAAACATTAATGGATGCTGACCAAGAATTAGTGGATCAACAAGAAGCTGACAAAGCGAGCTTAGAGCAACAAAAAGCCATTCTAGATGAAAAACAAAAAGAGCTTCAAAAGCAATTCCAAGAGCTTCAACAAAAGGAAAGCGAAATGGAAGTGAAAAAGGCTGAAAATGAAGCAAAATCATTAGCTCTAAAAGCTCAAATTGCTACAAAACAGGAAGAAGAACGTTTAGAAGCTGAACGTAAGGCAGCTGAAGAAGAAGCGGCTCGTTTACGTGCTCTTCAAGCAGCAACGCCAGTAGTACAAGCTACTCAAAATAACGGTGATGGTCAACAACCACAAAAAATTATCGTTGGTTCAGGCGCTGGTACTGCCTCTTCAGGTGATGCTATTTCTACAGCAAAACAATTCCTTGGTCGTCCATATGTTTGGGGTGGTAGTAACCCAACTTCTGGATTTGACTGCTCAGGTCTTGTACAATGGTCTTACAAACAAGCAGGCGTTTCTTTACCACGTACTGCATCACAACAATATTTAGCAACACAACGTATTTCTGCTGGGGAAGCACGCGTTGGTGACTTAGTATTCTTTAGCTATGGCTCAGGTGTAGCGCACGTAGGTATCTACTTAGGTAATAACACAATGATTGATGCTCAAAATAATGGTGTTGTCATTGAATCACTTGATTGGTGGAATCAATATTTAGTAGGCTTTGGTCGAATTCAATAAGCCTCTATAGTATATAGACGATTAACATGATAAAAAGGTCATCTTTGTAAGGGAAAAATACAAAGATGACCTTTTTTATTGGTATCAAATTTTGAAGTTTACTTTTATGATGCCTGTTTCCTTTAAGGCGATAAAGAAAATAATGACAAATGGCCCGACAAGTAAACCGATAATTCCAAATAACTGTAGTCCAATAAACATGGCAATTAATGTAGGTAAAGTTGATAACCCAATATGGTCTCCCATTAGTTTAGGCTCGACTACACGACGAATAATGAGTAAAATAGCAGCTAAGATGAATAATTTTACAGCAATAGCTGTGTTTCCCATTAAAAGGTGATAAAGCCCCCATGGTGCTAAAATAATAATGGAGCCTAAAAAAGGGACAATATCTATTAGCCAAATAATAATGGTCATGGTTATGGCATATTTCGGCTGGATTAATAAAAGTCCAATAAGTGTAACGCCTCCGATAATGAAGCTTACAAATAAATGTGCTTTCATATAGCCGAATGTCGCATCCTTTAAACGGTTTAAAATAATTTTTATTTTCTTTGCTGTGTTAGGCTTTAAATACTTATAAGTAATGCGCTTCAATTTCGGCAGATCTAGCATAAATAGGAATAGGGCAATCATATAGACGAGAAGACTGATAAATAGACTTGGAATCTCTGAAAAGAAGGCCGAAACTTTGCTATAATTAAAGAAGCTTAAAAACGTTTCTTCAATTTTCTTTATGAAATCCATTGTGGTTTTTTGAAGCGAAGTACTTACTTCAGGTGGAAAGTCTTCCGTGTATTTAGAAATATTTTCTTGCATATGAAGCCACATATCTGATAGCTTGGAAATATAATAGGGAGCTTGCTTAGACAATAAAATTATTTGCGTCATGATCTGCGTAATTGAAATATAGCAAATAATAGAAATGATAATGACACTCACTATGTATATAAAGGCAACTGCAATTTTTCGAGACATTTTCCAGCGCCTTTTAAAGAACATGACGATTGGTTCAAGGAAAAATGCGCTGATAGCTGCTAATATTAACGGCATAGATACCGGAATAATAAAGTAAGCGGCTATAATTAGGGACAGAATCACTAGCAATCGAAAAATCAATTTCCTAGCATTAAATTTATTCATAAACTCACCTTCTTTGCGAAAAAAATTAAGTTAAGTGTAACATAAATCAAGTTTTATGACGTTCTGAAACAATAAAGGTAGGGATAAATTATGGAAAAAGAGATTTTGCAACTTTTTAGTAATCTAACAGAGCGTGATCGAGATATTCAATATGAATCTTACGAGGAACTGATGAAAATTATGCAGGAGCCCGTAGATTGGACATATGCAGTGTGGGAACAGCTTGTACAAGCACTTACATATAAAAATGGGCATGCACGTGCACTTGCCGCACAAATTTTATGTGCTTTAGCTGCAAAAAGTGATCCCGAAGAAAGAGTATTAGAAGATTTTTTAAAGATTTGGGCAGTGACTTATGATGAAAAGCCCGTCACGGCAAGGCATACATTACAGGCTATTTGGAAAATTGGTTTAGCAGGCCAAGTACAAAGCGATTTAGTCGTATCTTATTTAGCCAAGAGATTTCAAACTTGTTTAGATGAAAAGCATCCTACTCTCATTCGCTATGATATTATTGTATCTTTAAAAAAATTATATGATCAAACGAGTGATCCTAAATTATTAGACATAGCCCATCGCTTAATCAATGAAGAGCAAAATGTTAAATATAAAAAGAAATATAAGTCAGCCATCCGTTCTTAGTAACGAGATGGTGTTTTTTGTGCAAACCTTTGGTAATGAGGAGATTAGTCAACTATAATATATGAAAAAAACAAAAGGGGTTAGGGAATGAGCATTTATAATTATTTAGTACGAAAGCCGAATGGTGAAATTTTATCAATGGAAACTTTTCGAGGAAAAACAATGCTAATTGTTAACACGGCCAATCAATGCCGATTTACATATCAATTTGAAGACTTACAAAAAATGTACGATAAATATGGCAAAAATAATTTTGTCGTTCTAGGATTTCCTTGTGATCAGTTTGGCCATCAAAATCCTGAAGATGGAGAGGAAACTGCGCATCTTTGTAAGGTCAACTATGGAGTTACGTTTCCCATTTTTGAGCTAGTCCAAGTAAATGGTGAGACGACACATCCTTTATTTAATTATTTAAAACATGAAGTCGATTTTCGTGAATTTGGAAAAGCAAGCATGCAGGAGAAAATGCTTGCTGAGGCAATTGTTCAACTTGCTCCAAGCTTTTTAGATGGTCGTAATATTCGCTGGAATTTTACTAAATTCCTAGTAGATGCAAGCGGAAAAACCATAGCTCGCTTTGAGCCTACAGACTCACAGCTTGATATTGAGCAAGCAATTGAAAAAGTATTGTAGTAGAGTGATTTTATGGGAATTGAAATACGTCTAAAACGGCTATCATTTTTGTACGCAACTATTTTTTCCTATCAATCTATGATAAACTGCTTTACAAGTGAATTATTCTTGCAGAATAAAGGTGCTAGCTAGCATAATCGGGAATTCGGTATAAGCCGAAGCTGTTTCCGCAACTGTAAGTACAGCTATTATAAAGATGAACCACTGTTTCATAGGAAAATGGGAAGGTTCTTTATAGCTCTTATAAATTATATAGGAGCGTTGTACAAGCCAGGAGACCGACCTTTATTTGAACGTATAACAACTCTTCGGAAGCTAGGAGGATATACGGCAAATACATAGGCAGTGTCGTGTTTCTATGACAATCATTATGTTATTTTCGTCGTTCCTTTGCGTGAGGAGCGACGTTTTTTTATGTTCTATAAAAGTGAGGATTTTCATTAAGAAAAAGGGGGACAGCAGGTTGAAAAAAGATACACGTTATTCTTGTTATCCTTTTATGCGAGAGAGGGCTTCAACTGTCGATTTTGAGATTCGCACAGATAGTTTAACAACGCATTTAGGGGTTGCGCTAGCTATAGTAAAGAAAGAGGATGTCCAAGTTGTTGCAGATGATTTAATGCAGATTTTACCTATGGCTTATCATGTGAATGGCTCGGTTCGTGGGAAGCTAGCAGTTACAGATGAGGATCTATCCTGGTTAAGTGAGCGCTATGATTTTTATGTAAGTCATGTGAAGGAAGAGATTCAAAATTTTGTTTTACCTCAAGGAACAGAGGCTGCTGCTGCTTTACATCTTTGTCGTAGTGAGGCGAAAAAATCATATCGAACTTTACACAAGGTTTCGGAAGAACGAGAGGTACCGACTATTCTCTTCGATTATTTAGGCTTATTAGCCAATGTATGTTTTGTAATGGCTGTCTATACGAATCAACAAGCTGGAATAGCTGAAATTCCGTTTATGAGTAAATCATATCCAATGAAAAAGAAAAAGGTGAATAATAATGAAGAAACTATTTAATTTACAATGGCTATCGGTTTTATTGCTAGCGCTCGTTTTAGCAGGTTGTGGAACTGCGGAAGATACAAAAAATAAAAATGGTTCTCAAGATGAACAAAAGATTGAGCAAACAAGTTACAAAGTAACCGATGATCGTGGCGTAGAAATAGAGTTTAAGGAAGTGCCAAAAACAGTTGTGTCCTTACAACCAAGTAACACAGAAATTCTATTTGCATTAGGGGTTGGCGATAAAATTGTAGGTGCCACTGAATATGATACATATCCAGAAGCCGCCCAAAAAATCGAACGTGTTTCTGATACTGTGAATTATAACAGTGAGCGAATTTTAGCGTTAAAGCCAGATGTTGTTATTGCGTATACGATTGGTGAGAAGGATGCACTTAAGCCACTCGAGGATGCAGGAATTAAAGTATTTGTTATTCAATCAGCGGCTACATTTGATGATGTATATGGAGATATCGAACAAATTGCAGCTGTTATGGATGTTAAGGATAAAGGCAAGGCATTAAACGAGGAAATTAAAGCAAAAATCGCTGATGTGCAAACAAAGGTTAAGGAAGTAAAAACACCAAAAAATGTTTATTTAGAAATTAGTCCGAAGCCAGAAATATATACAGCAGGCTCTAGCACTTTCCAACAAGAAATATTAAATGCGGCAAATGTAAAGAATGTGTTTGCAGATTTAGATGGCTGGAAGCAAGTATCTGAGGAAGATGTAATTGCGAGAAATCCAGACGTCATTTTAACAACAGTCAACTATACAGAAAATCCAATTGGAGAAATCCTTGCTCGTGATGGGTGGAATACGGTAACAGCTATTCAAAACAAGGCAGTTCAGTCCCTTGACACAGATATCTCAAATCGTCCAGGTCCACGTATCGGTGAAGCAGTTGAGCTTGTTGCTAAAGCTGTGTATCCAGAGTTATATAAATAAGATCGTAGAAAATGCTAGTTGTTTATTACAGCTAGCATTTTTTATTTTATTACCTAGTGTGAAAATTGGTATTCATGTAGTTTGTTCGATAGAATAAAGGTAAGAACGCTTATTAATATAGGGAGGTGTAGTTCAGTGAAGCAAGTACAAAAAAATATTCCGTTTGAGGCCGTTTATAATTTCCGAGATATGGGGGGATATCAAACGAGAGATGGGCGTGTTATAAGAAATGGCTTATTTTATCGCTCTGCCGCACTTGGTAAAATGACATCGACAGATAAAGAATTATTTGAAACATTAGGTATTAAAACAATTTTTGATTATCGTGACACAAATGAAGTACAACATAATCCTAATCCTGTGTTTCCACAAACTCGATATATTCAAATCCCTGCGAAGGGAAAGCATGCATTTGAAATGCCAACCAATACAGGTGGTAGAGAATTTTATAAAGTAGTTAACGCTGATATGTTCAAGGAATTTTATGCACAAATGCCTTTTCATAATCCCTCTTTTAAAGAATTAATGACGACTATACAAGACCCTGATAATTTAGGGCTAGTCCATCATTGCGCAGTTGGAAAAGACCGAACAGGAATTGGCGGAGCTCTTATTTTATTGGCTTTAGACGTACCTGAAGAGACCATTATGGAAGATTATTTAAATACGAATATTCATTTGCGTCCCATGGTAGAAAGAATGGCTCAAACGATCCAGCACCAGTATAATGAACAAGAATTACAGCAATTTTATGCTTTAATGTCCGCTCGTGAGGATTATTTACAGGCAGCGTTGGATGCTATGGATCATCGTTACGGCTCAAAGACAGCTTTTTTGGAGCAGGAGTTTGGTCTAACGGCTGATAAGCGTGAGCAATTACAGTCATATTGCTTAATCTAAATAAAATCCCTTTCACAAATTAGTGAGAGGGATTTTTTATGTGGAAGCGTTGTCTTCCTATAAATCTCTTTACAGTCTGAAAATTTATGATAAGATACAATAGATTTTTAAGAAAAGTATAGGAGAAGTGAAGGTATTGGCAGACACAATAAAAGAAACAAATAAGTTAAGTCTATTCCATTTAACATGGCCTATCTTTTTAGAAGTATTTTTATTTATGTTGATGGGACTAGCCGATACTTTTATGCTTAGTGCGCTATCAGATAATGCTGTGTCAGGAGTAGGTGCAGCCAATCAATATATTCATATCGCTATTTTAATTCTTGAGGTAGTCGGCAACGGTGCGTCCATTGTTGTATCACAATATTTAGGTTCGAAACGTTTTTTTGAAGCGGCTAAAATATCGGCTCTAGCAGTCACAATGAATTTGGCAGTTGGACTTATAATGAGTGTTCTATTTTTCTTCTTTGCTAGTCATTTAATGTCGATGATGAACTTGCAAGGTGAGGTACTTCATTATGCTCAAAGTTATTTAGTGATTATAGGGAGTTTTATTTTCCTTCAAGCAATCATTAATGCCCTTGCTGCAATTATTCGTGTTCATGGTTGGACGAAACAGACGATGTATGTATCACTTGGCATGAATGTACTGCATGTTGTACTTAATTACGGCCTGATCTTTGGGAATTTTGGTTTACCAGAGCTTGGTGTAAAAGGTGCAGCTATCTCTTCAGTGATTAGTAGAGGATTAGCGATGATCGTGTTTTTCTGGTTGCTTTATCAAGTGATGGAAGTACGAGTAAAGCTACACTACTACTTTGAGTATTCCAAGGAATATGTAAGAAAAATTTTAAACATTGGTTTACCGTCTGCCTTTGAGCAGGTTCTTTACCAGTTTTGCCAGATCATATTTTTATATTATGCCACATATTTAGGGGCAGAAACTTTGGCGGCAAGACAATATGCTATGAACATATCTATGTTTACCTATTTATTCGCTATTGCGATTGGGACAGGAACAGCCATCATTATCGGTAGGCATGTAGGTGCAGGAGAAAAGGATGAGGCTTATCATCAGCTGTGGACAAGTGTTCGAGCAGCATTTATTTTTACCATTATTATGGTTGGTGTAGTGACCATTTTCCGCAAGCAGCTGATGCATGTTTTTACAGATAACCCTGAGGTGATGGCTATCGGAGCATCTGTCTTGGCATTAAGTATAGTGCTAGAAACTGGTCGGACGATGAATATAGTCGTCATTAACTCTTTACGTGCCTCAGGAGACGCAAGGTTTCCTGTTAAAATCGGTTTTCTATCAATGGTTTGTATGAGCCTCCCGTTAGGTTACTTTTTTGTATTCGTCCTCGATTGGGGCTTAGTAGGTATTTGGTTAGCTATATCTGCAGATGAATGGGTAAGGGCAATTATCGTATACTTTAGATGGAAAAGCCGAAAATGGGAGCGTTTTGCCCTCGTTTCACCGAATGAACAGAAGGAGGAATAGCAATGGGAGCACTATCTAAACGTGCAATAGGAGCAGCATTGATCAATCAACATATTACGCTTTTTGCATGTCCGTTATGTCAGCAATCTATGCATGTCTATGAGCAGGGGAGCCTCGTTTGTTCTGCCAATCACTCTTTTGATATTGCCAAGCAGGGCTATGTCAATATGCTGACACATGGCTCTACTTCTAAATATAGTAAGAATCTTTTTGAATCTCGCAAAGCTGTTATTGATAGCGGGATCTATGATGTTGTAGAAGCAAAGATTGGGGAGCTTATTAACTCTGCGAATACAGTGCTCGATACGGGCTGTGGAGAGGGATCGCATTTAGCCCGTATTATGAATGAGAAAAAGAATGGGGTAGGAATCGGTATTGATATAGCTAAAGAGGGCATTTTGGCTGGGGCTCGACATTATCCACAGCAAATTTGGTGTGTTGGCGATTTAGCTAAGAGTCCTTTTGCACAAGGTAGCTTTGACGCTATTTTAAATATTTTATCACCGGCAAATTATGAAGAATTTAAAAGGCTTCTTGCGCCTAATGGCTGTATTGTGAAGGTTGTGCCACAAAGCGGCTATTTACAGGAGCTACGTGCTCAATTATATGCCGATTCGAGTAAGGAAACATATTCTAATGAACAAATTGTTGCTCGTTTCCAAGATAGTTTTGGCGAAGTGAATATAGAACGAGTCACTTATACATTGCCACTTGCTCAGGAGCTTGTCCCTGCTTTATTGGAGATGACACCGATGGGCTGGCATAAAAAAGATGAGACAGACATTGTATTAAGTGAAATTACGATTGATGTAGATCTATTGGTTGGAAAGGTGTAAGATGGTCACCTACAATTGCAGTATACTAGTCTTTTCGATTACAATGGGAATAACTATTGAATAAGGTAGGAATGTGACAGTGTATAAATTAGTAGCAAATATTGTTAAAGTAATATTAAAACTTATGGGTTCGAAGGCTCGTGTATATGGTGAGGAAAACTTGCCAAAAGAAGGTGGATATATTATAGCTTGTACGCATACAGGCTATGTAGATATTTTAAACCTCGGCGTTGCCATGTACCCTCAGGAAATTCACTTTATGGCGAAGAAGCAATTATTTGAAATGAAGGGTCTTGGCTGGCTTATTGAACATTTAAATGCCTTCCCAGTGGACCGTGATAACCCTGGTCCGAGCGTTATTAAAATTCCCTCACAGTTATTGAAAGAAGGAAAAGTAGTGGGGATATTCCCATCTGGAACACGTAATTCAGAAGGAACGGACTTAAAGCAAGGAGCCATTACAATCGCTCAATTGGCAAAGGCGCAAATTGTTCCAGCTGCCTACGTTGGTGCTCGTAATGCAGGAGATGTCATGAAGCGCGGTAAAGGCTATTTAATTTATGGAGAGCCGTTTTATGTAACGGGTAAAGGAAAAGAAGGTCGGGAACAATTTACTCAGCACCTTGAACGTGAACTAGTCGCTTTAACAGAAGAATTGGAAAATCGTATTGCAGTAAAATAAAATGAAGTGGCACTCAGAATCAAATTGATTTTGGGTGCTTTGTTGTGGGAGGATAATCGTAATGATTCAAGTACTTTTTGTTTGCTTAGGCAATATTTGTCGCTCGCCAATGGCAGAGGCGGTTATGCGTGAGCTGGTGAGAAAGGAGGGTTTAGACGATAAAATTGCTGTGGATTCTGCCGCAACAAGCTCATGGCATATCGATGAACCTCCTCACCGAGGCACACAGGATAAGCTTAGAGAATATGGTATTTCTACAATAGGAATGGTAGGTCGACAGCTACAAAAGGCTGATGTAGAAAAATTCACATACATTATTGGAATGGATGAGAGCAATATTCGCAATATCAGAACGATCTTAGGAAATCCTACTTCACCAAAGATTTTTCGTTTTTTAGATTTAACAGAACATCGTAAAGACGTTCCTGATCCTTATTACACAGGGGATTTTCAAGAAACCTATGATTTAGTGCTAGAAGGCTGTACGGCATTACTAGATAAAATTAAAGAGGAATGGTTATAGAAGGATGCTAAATAGCGTAAATCTTTACAGCTATTGCTACAGAAAAAATAAGCATAAACATTGGTATATCTAGCTTTGTAAGCATCATTATGTTATTATTTGCAGAGTAAAGATACGATAAGTATTTAATTACCATTTTAAGATGTGCAACTGCATATCTATTATTTTTTTATAAATCTATCCTTTGAAAGAGAGTGGAAACAATGGGTCGTAAGTGGAATAACATTAAAGAAAAGAAAGCGTCTAAAGATCAAAGCACTAGCCGTATCAATGCTAAATTTGGGCGAGAAATTTATGTGGCAGCTAAATCAGGCGAACCAGATCCAGAGTCAAACCGTGCACTTAAAGTGGTGCTTGAACGTGCAAAAACATATAGTGTTCCTAAACATATTATAGAAAAAGCCATCGATAAAGCAAAAGGTGGCGGTGACGAAAACTTTGATGAATTACGTTATGAAGGGTTTGGTCCAGCCGGCACAATGATTATCGTAGATGCTTTAACAAACAATGTAAATCGTACAGCATCTGATGTGCGTGCAGCATTTGGTAAGAATAACGGAAATATGGGTGTTAGTGGATCTGTCGCGTATATGTTCGATTCTACTGCAGTTATCGGTTTAGAAGGTAAAACAGCTGATGAAGTACTAGAAATTTTAATGGAAGCAGATGTAGATGCTCGTGATATTCTGGAAGAAGAGGAAGCGGTTATTATTTATGCAGAACCGGATCAATTCTTTGCTACACAAGAGGCATTAAAGGCTGCTGGTATACAAGAATTCACAGTAGCTGAGCTTTCTATGCTACCGCAGACTGAAGTAACATTAACTGGCGACGATGTTGCAAAATTTGAAAAATTAATTGATGCATTAGAAGATTTAGAAGATGTTCAAAACGTCTTCCACAATGCTGATTTAGGTGAATAATCCAATATTTTATTGATTGAGTAAACCAGTAGCACATAAAGCTACTGGTTTTTAATTAGGGAGGAAAATCATGCAGACTGCATTAGCGATTATTTTGTTTTTAGTGACTTTATTTTTTGTTATTGTACAGCCGCGTAAATTATCGATTGGTTGGTCAGCCTGTATAGGAGCTGCCATCGCACTCATAATTGGAGTAGTTACATGGCAGGATGTGCTGGAAGTAACAGGAATCGTTTGGAATGCTACTTTATCGTTTATTGGTATTATTATAATTTCCCTAATTTTAGATGAAATCGGCTTTTTTGAATGGGCTGCCCTGCATATGGCACGACTTGCTAAAGGAAGTGGTATACGTTTATTTGTCTATATTGCTTGCTTAGGAGCGATAGTATCAGCGCTATTCGCTAACGATGGGGCGGCGTTAATATTAACACCCATTGTTTTAGCGATGGTTAGAAAACTGAATATGACGGAAAAAATGATTTTCCCATTTATTATTGCTAGTGGCTTTATAGCAGATACAACATCCTTACCCTTTGTTATTAGTAATTTAACAAATATTGTATCAGCAGATTTTTTTGAGATAGGCTTTATGGATTATGCGATTCATATGGTTGTACCGAACTTCTTTTCTTTAATTGCAAGTATAGCTGTACTGTATGTGGTTTTTCGTCGTTCCATACCACAGTGCTATTCTCTCGATGCAGTTGAACAACCTAAGCAGGCGATTAGAGACCCGAAGTTATTTGCGATATCTTGGTATGTAATAGTAATTTTACTGGTGGGGTTTATAATCGGCGAAATGTTCCACGTTCCAGTGTCATTTATTTTATGTAGTGTAGCCGCTATTTTCTTATGGCTGGCAAATCGTAGTTCTTTTGTAGATACAATGAGAGTTGTCAAAGGGGCACCGTGGAATATAGTGTTCTTTTCCATTGGTATGTATGTGGTTGTTTACGGCCTGAAAAATGTAGGGATGACAGGTATACTAGCTAGTTTACTAGAACATGCTGTGCAGCAAGGATTCGTTGTAGCGACCATGACTATGGGATTTGTAGCTGCCGTTTTATCAGCAGTCATGAACAATCTACCAACAGTCATGATTGATGCATTAGCAATCTCTGAAACAAGCGCAACAGGCATGATGAAAGAAGGACTCATTTATGCCAACATAATTGGTACTAATCTTGGCCCAAAGATGACGCCAATCGGTTCACTTGCGACATTAATATGGCTTCATATTTTAGCTCAAAAAGGGATTAAAATTAGCTGGGGGCAATACTTTAAGTTCGGCATAATTCTTACCATTCCGACATTATTCGCTACTTTAATTGCTTTAGTTATTTGGATATCGTTATTAGCATAGTTTTATTGTCGAAATAGTGCAAATAATAGTACAATAGTTAATAGATTAACTTAGTAGTTTGTTAAAGGAGGTAAGCATGCGAACAACAGGTAAATTAAGTAATAGAATCGTGTTGATGTCATTTGTTATGTTAGTAGCTTTGTTAGCATTTTTTATTGTCACAACGATCTACACAGCGAAATCATCCGTCAATAAAACAATGGGTGCACAGGCTGTCGCTGTAGCAGAAAACATTGCGAAGCAATTAAACCCAGAGGACTATGAACAACTATCAAAGGACCCAAGGGAATCAAATTTATATTGGCAGCTAAGAGAAGAACTGAATGAATTACGTGAAATAAATGGGGTCCTGTATGCCTATACGTTTGCCGTTCCACAGGAAGATCAAAAAGTTCGATTTTTAGTGGATGGTATGCCAGCAGATGACCAAGAAAATGCAGGTGTTATAGGAGAGGAGTCTTCTTCTACATTATATAAAGATATTGAAAAAGTAATGGATACAGGAAGTTATTACTCTAATATTTTACATAGTGGTTTTGGGGATTATTTGTCTGGTACAGTACCATTAAAGAATGCAGCAGGAAATATTGTGGCGTTTATAGGGGTAGATATAGAGGCTAACGAGGTAAGTGGTGTAACGAATGCTGTATTGACAGCCATTTTGCCAGCATTAATTGTAGTAATGTTAGTTTTAACAGGAATTGTTATGTTTATAATGTACCGTTACATAAATCAAGCATTAAAGCCATTGGCAAATTTAGGGGACGCGGTATCAAGTTTTGCACAAGGGGATATCGTAAAGGCCACAATGGAGGTTGAAAAAATTCAGCTAAGAGGGAAAAATGAAATTTCTATGTTTGCACGAGCCTTTCAGGAGTCCTTACAAAAATTAAAAGAAACATTCCAAACCATTCAGCATCAAACATTCGCCTTACAAAGCGTTGTGAAAAAGATTGATGAAACTACACAACATGTTGAAACATCCAATGCTCAAATTGCTGAACGTATAGTTGAAATTGCTGCTGGTAGTGAGCAGCAACAGCAAAACAATCAAGAAGTTGTCTTAACGATGAATGAAATGTCGATAGGTATTCAGCGACTGGCTGATACAACTTCTGAGATTGCTGAATCATCCTCATCGATGACGGACCTAGTGGAAACTAGCGTGAATCATTCTCAAGAGGTCATATCTCAAATTCAAAACGTGGAATCCTCTGTTTTACGAACGGCTAATCATGTTGAGGAAATGGGAGATCGATTCGGCTCTATTGAAGAGATGGTAACAATTATTACGAGTATTGCTGACCAAACTAACTTACTGGCATTAAATGCGGCGATAGAAGCGGCGAGGGCAGGGGAGGCTGGTAAGGGGTTTGCAGTCGTTGCAGATGAAGTACGGAAGCTTGCTGAACTGTCGAAAGCATCAGCGGATGAAATACATACGCATCTGAAAAGCTTTAAGACTATTACAGCACGAGCATTACATGAAATGTCTGGAAGCGCGGTAGATGTACAAGCAGGTAATAGGGCTGTACAACGTATTGGTGAAAGCCTAGAACAAATATTAGAATCAGTTGTTGAGGTAAATAATAAGATTCAGGATGATTCAGCTGTCATTGAAGAAATGTCAGCGGGCTCTGAAGAAATATTAGCTACTACAGAACAGATGAATGATATTGCTCAGCATAGTGTGCAAGGAACAAAAGAAGTAGCAATGGCTTCTGACTTACAAGTAACAATGGTTTCAGAATTAAATGAAGTTGTAGCGATGTTAGACCAAACATCTAAAGAGGTAACTGAAACAATCAATACGTTCAAATTATGATCATTGTAAACTATTTTTCTATGAGAAGTTCTTGTAGAAAAATAGTTTTTTTACGCTAGTTGGAGAAAAATAAAAATATAATGAGCATGGATTTGTCGAAATAAACCAAATAGAGGAATTAATTTGCGTTTTATCCATTGCGGAAACTTCCAAATCATAACATAATATAAGTTAATATACTCTTTGAACGAGAAGAATAAGGGGGGCTAAAGTATGAGGTTTTTACGTTCGATACAGGGGAAACTAGTCGTTATTTCATTGGCACTACTAATTATTCCAAGTTTAATAATTGGCGTGGTTAGTTATAGTAAGGCGAAGAATGGTATGGAGGATATAGGAGAGCAAGTAATTTATAATAGTGTTCAATCTGCTTTGCAAATAATTGAACTCGCCAATGAAAGTGTTGAAAAGGGAGATATACCTTTAGATGTAGCACAGGAACGGGTACGCGAGGCTTTCTTGGGACCTAAGGATAGTGAAGGGAAGCGGGCGATTAATTATCCAGGTGATTTGGGGGAATACGGCTATATCTATGTATTAGATGATAAGGGAACATTAACAACACACCCTACTCGAGAAGGTGATAATCTTTGGAACGATCAAGATAGTAGTGGAAATTACTTTATTCGGGAAGTAACTGACCGAGCATTGGATGGTGGAGGTTTTACTAAATACGAATTTGAGCTACCAGGCCAGAATGTATTGGCGGATAAAATTATTTATTCAGCAAAAGATCCACATTGGGGATGGATTATTGCATCAGGTACATATATGCAGGATTTTAATGCAGAGGCAAACTCGTTACTAGTAGTCATTGGTTTGACGTTAGCAGGAGCTATTATCATAGGTGTTATGGTTGTTATTTTAGTATCTAGGCATTTGGCATTACCGGTCAAAAAATTATCGCAACGCGTACGTGAAGTAGCAAAGGGTAATTTAACTGTAGATATGGAGCATTTACAGCGTACAGATGAAATTGGCCAGTTAAATGAGGGCTTCAATGAAATGGTTGATCAATTAAAAACACTAATTTCAGATGTAGAAGAAGCAATTGTAGAAATTCAATCGACATCGTCAAATTTAACTGCGGTTGCTGAAGAAACAAATGCTTATGGCGATGAAATTGTTAAAGCTATTAATGAAGTATCGAATGGCGCCGTAAAACAAGCATCAGAGGCGGAAGATACAAATCGAACAGCTACTGAGTTTGCTCAACAAATTGAAGGATTGCACGATAAAAATGAATTAATGCTAGATGCATCACAACATATGCAAAAATCAAATGAAGAGGGTATCGTTAATATCGCTAGTTTAAAGGATAAGTCGCAGGAATCTTCTATGCTTATTCAGAATATTCAGTCCGTTTTTGGGAGTTTAATTGTGAAGGTACGTGAAATTGAAGGCATTGTAGGGACAATTACAGAGATTTCTGATCAAACCAATCTCTTGGCTCTAAATGCCTCTATTGAGGCTGCACGAGCAGGTGAACATGGCAAAGGGTTTGCTGTGGTCGCAGAGGAAGTACGAAAACTAGCAGATCAAACATCCGTAGCGACGGAGCTAGTTCGCACTACCTTAAAGGGGATTGAGAGTGAAACAAATTTAGTCAATGATGAAATGCAGAAAACGCACGTCATTGTAAGTCAACAAAATGATTCTGTCATGGTAACAGAGTTTTCCTTCAAAGAAATCAAAATGGCTGTGGAAAAAATCATTTCAATTATTGGTGATATGACCGATGGCGTAGAATATGTAAATAGCGCTAAGAATGATATGATGAAATCCATTGAAAGTATTGCAATGATCAGTGAAAAAAATGCCGCTGCTTCTGAAGAGGTGACAGCATCGGTAGATGAGCAACAACGAGCGATTCAGCTTATTAGTGAATCTTCCAATGATTTAACAGATGAAATTACAGCGTTACAGGAATCCATTAAACGCTTTATTTTAAGATAAAATTATTGAGGGTGCTTGGTAATCAAGCATCCTTTTTTTCTGTAGTCACGTTAATAAAAGGTAAGGGAGGGTTGATATGTGAAAAAATGGTTGATTAGATTAGGTGTTGTTCTAATAGTTATTGCAGTTGTCCTCTATATTTGGTTGGGAAAAGAAATTGAACGTGGGGTGGAAGCAAATGCAGATGGCTCGGCTAATTATATGATCATACTGGGAGCGAAAGTAAAACCAGGAGGTGTACCATCACTTTCGTTAAAAAGTAGATTAGAGGTGGCCGTTCCATATTTAGTAAAGTATCCACAAGTGAAGGTCATTGTGTCAGGGGGACAAGGACCCGATGAAGATCGAACGGAGTCATCCGTGATGAGAGATTATCTCGAGCAAAATGGTATTGATGCTACGAGAATTATCGAGGAGGATCATTCCACCTCCACGTACGAGAATTTAGTATTTTCTAAAGAACTTTTACCAAAGGAAACAAAGAAAATTACGATTGTTTCAAATGACTTCCATCTAAAACGTGCGAAATATTTAGCCGAGTCTTTAGATTTTGAAGTAGATGTAGTGTCAGCTAAGACGCCAAAGTCAGTAGAAGCTAAACTAAAAATAAGAGAGCGAGCGGCATTACTAAAAACATATATTGTAGGTTATTAAAAAATTGTTTCTTAATAGCTAAGATTTGACATATAATAGAAATATCACGGGGTATATGACAGAAAGAGGGGACTTCAATGAAAACGTTTAAAGACTATGAGTACAACCGTCCACATGTTGCGGGGATGAAAGAGCAACAATTAGCGCTCGTCGACCAATTTAAAAAAGCGCAATCGATGGACGAACAAAGTAACATCATTGAAAAATTAAATGCAATCAGTAATGACTTTGCTACAATGGCTAACTTAGTGTATATTCGCGCATCCATCGATACAAACGATGAATTTTATCAAGCAGAGCGCGACTATTTCGATGAAGTTAGTCCTGAGCTAGAAGAAGTAACAACGGAATATTATAAAGCATTGATTGCCTCACCTTTCCGTGAGCAACTAGAAGAAAAATGGGGTCAACAATTATTCGATCTCGCTAACTATCAAATTAAAGGGTTCTCACCAGAAGTCATTGATTTGATGCAAAAAGAAAATAAGCTAGCTTCTGAGTATAATAAGCTTGTAGCATCTGCACAAATCGAATTTAATGGTGATACTTTAACACTTGCTCAGCTTGGACCGTTTGCAGAGTCTACAGATAGAGCTACGCGTAAAGAAGCAACAAATGCGCGCTTTGGTTTCTTTGCGGAGCATGAAGATGAATTTGATCGCTTATACGATGAACTTGTAAAAGTACGCCATGAAATTGCGGTTAAACTTGGCTATAACAACTATGTTGAGCTTGGTTATGTTCGAATGAATCGTATTGATTATAACGCTGAGATGGTGAAGAAGTTCCGTGATCAAGTTCGCGACTTAATTGTTCCTGTAGCGACAAAGCTGTATGAGCGTCAGGCGAAGCGTATTGGGATTGACGATTTAAAATTCTATGATGAAGCACTGAACTTTTTATCAGGCAATGCGACGCCAAAGGGTGATCCAGAATGGATTGTGGCGAATGGTAAAAAGATGTATGAGGAGCTATCACCTGAAACGGGAGAGTTTTTCAATTTCATGATCGATCATGACCTTATGGACCTAGTGGCGAAGAAAGGAAAAGAGAGTGGCGGGTATTGTACATTTATTGAAAACTATCATTCTCCGTACATTTTCTCGAACTTTAACGGTACTTCAGGTGACATCGATGTGTTAACACATGAAGCTGGACATGCCTTCCAAGTTTATTCAAGCCGTAACATCGGCATTCCTGAATACTTATGGCCAACTTACGAATCTTGTGAAATCCACTCGATGAGTATGGAGTTTTTCACATGGCCATGGATGGAGCTATTCTTTAAAGAAGATACAGAAAAATATAAATTTACACATTTAAGTAGTGGTCTTTTATTCTTACCATATGGTGTTGCAGTTGATGAATTCCAACATGTTATTTATGAAAATCCTACAATGACACCAGCTGAGCGTAAGGCAGCATGGAAGAAAATTGAGGAAACATATTTGCCACATCGTGACTATGATCACAATAGCTACCTTGAAGCAGGTGGAATTTGGCAACGTCAGGGTCACATTTATGCTAGTCCGTTCTACTATATTGATTACACGCTAGCCCAAATTTGTGCCTTCCAATTCTGGAAGCGTTCACGTGAAGACTTTGAGGCGGCTTGGAAAGACTATATTCATCTATGTGGTTTAGGTGGCTCCATGTCATTTACAAAGCTTGTAAAAGAAGCAGGCTTAATTTCACCATTTGAAGATGGCTGTGTCGAATCAGTTATTGGTGAGATTGAGGCATACTTAAATTCTGTAGACGATTCCTGGCTATAACAAATACTGAAATTCGCTACACTTCCACGACTAGTAAAGTGGAAGAGAGCGAATTTTTTAGGTTGTTGGAAGGGAGCTTTTTAAGTAAACGCGAAAATGTGGTAGTAAATTCCCACTGAAAAAATTGATTGAGTCAAAACATACTAGGATACTTGCGAAATGGTTAATATATCAGTAGTATCTTGAGTAACGGCGATAAAAGGAAGTGAATGAAAGTGACGAGGAAGGTTTGGTTTCAAGTAGGTGTAGGGATACTACTTACACTATTAATAATTAAATATTTTATAGAAATTCATTGGATTTTTTCACCACTAGTTATCATATTAAAAGCCATTTTTATCCCTTTACTACTT
>NZ_JAGXJV010000169.1:0-389 GCF_019091145.1 Lysinibacillus sp. GbtcB16 | reverse complement strand
ATATTGCAAGTGGAGCAAGTATTAGTGTGAAGACAACAAATACAATCCCGCCTGATACAACACCGCCTATCCTTACAATCACACCAGGAACAACATTTACAGATAGTATGACAGTTACAATGAGTACAAATGAAACAGCAGATATTTATTATACGACAGACGGAACAACACCGACAACAGGAAGTACAAAGTATACAAGCGTTATTAACATCACGAACACAACGACTATCAAGACATTTGCAAAAGATGCAGCGGGAAACTTTAGCGCTGTACAGACACAAACATATACAAAGCAAGTTGCTGGAGCATGGGTGACAAATGGATTAGTAAATAAATGGGGTAATGTTGTGAACAGAGTAACAGTCACAAATAATGGATCGTATTATCCA
>NZ_JAGXJV010000168.1:0-389 GCF_019091145.1 Lysinibacillus sp. GbtcB16 | reverse complement strand
AAGTGGTTGCTGACATTTCGGGTTTATTAAGTAATTTAGGACAAGCTACACAAGCTTGGGACAACTTTTTTAGACATATTAGTCAACCGCCTCCTACTCCTCCCGCGCCACAACCACCGGCACCTCCTCCATTACCGCCAGCGCCAGCACCCCCGCCACCACCTGATTATTCGGCGTGGAGAACAAGATTTCAAGAAGTAGGGAATCATGCAATTGAAATGGGTAGACGTGTACAGCAAGCTGGGCAAACAATGCAGAATGCTTTTGGTCCAGCCGCCGCCGCTTCTGCTTATGCCTTAGGAAATATGATCAAGAACTCACGGGAGTTTGAGTCACAAACCCGTAAAGCAGCAGTGTTAACACAGGGTGATTATGGCCAAGTAAAAGGT
>NZ_JAGXJV010000167.1:0-390 GCF_019091145.1 Lysinibacillus sp. GbtcB16 | reverse complement strand
ATTATGCTAGGCTCACACATTGATACAGTACCAGAAGGCGGCAAATACGATGGAGCATTAGGGGTATTGGCAGCTATTGAAGTCGTAAATAGGTTGTATGAGCAACAAATACTCCCCTCTAAAAAGATACAAGTTGTCGCTTTTAAGGATGAGGAGGGAACGAGATTTGGCTTTGGGCTACTTGGTAGTAGTGCGATGGCCGGGCTTTTAACGGAGGAACAATTACAGCACACAGATGAGGCTGGCATTTCCATTGAAGAAGCTATGAAGGAATTCCAATTGTCGCCTTATCCTTTAGTTAATGCTCAACGAAATGACATTAAAGCTTATTTAGAAATGCATATTGAGCAAGGCAAGGTGCTAGAAAATGAAGATATACCTGTAGGTGTT
>NZ_JAGXJV010000166.1:0-390 GCF_019091145.1 Lysinibacillus sp. GbtcB16 | reverse complement strand
ATTAGCGAAATTACTTGGGATATCTAATGCTTACTTATCGGATATTATCCGTGATAAACGAAAAGGTAAGGATATCAGGGCTAAAATCATAAAGATCTTAGATATGAAGGAGGTCTCATAACGGAAATGAACACGCTAAGTTCAACAGATGATAAACAATTAGTATTTGAAAGCAATGGAAAAGTTGTAACTGATAGTTTGATGATTGCTGAAGTCTTCGGGAAAACTCATGACAATGTACTGAAAGATATTCGCAAGCAAATGGATTATGCGGGTTATGAATTTTCGCTCGTAAATTTTCACGAGCGAACTTATGAGAGTAGAGGACGTTTATATCCTAAAATCGACCTGACGGAACAAGCTTTTACATTAGTTGTTATGAGTTACAAC
>NZ_JAGXJV010000165.1:0-390 GCF_019091145.1 Lysinibacillus sp. GbtcB16 | reverse complement strand
AGGCAAAGCAACTGTTTCAAGAGCAGGGATTAAATTTAAAAATCTATTGTATGGTTCAAAACGAGCCATCGAAGAACAGTGGTATACAAAACTGAAAAATAAAAGTGTCAGTATTGTATATGATCCACGTCATTTAGATAGGATTTATATTCCGAACGATGATGGTTTAGATTACGAGACATGTATATTGTTAGAACCTAGTGAGCAATATAAAACGGATTTCTTAGAGGATATTGTATTTCATCAACAATTAAGAAATGAACTTGAAGAAGAGGAACGCTCAAAACAAGTACAACTAACAATTAATACAGATACTATGATGGAGCAAATCATTAAAACAGCAAAAGAGAAGAAGAAAAATACACTATACAAACCTACGAGTAAAAAAGA
>NZ_JAGXJV010000164.1:0-391 GCF_019091145.1 Lysinibacillus sp. GbtcB16 | reverse complement strand
AGCAGCGCAAGGTTTCGATTCGCGGCAAGCTGACGAACACCGCCGATATCGTCAAAACGTTAAGCGGACTTGGCGGCGGCCAAGATGCATTCAAGGACGTTCTGAACTCCCCTGCCATCTCGGGGATGAGCGTTTCCCTGTCGGCTGTAATGACAGTCGACGAGGAAACGAAGCTGCCGGTCAGCATGGACGGCGGTTATCACATTGCATACGGAACCGATCCAGCTGTACCGATCGACCATATGGATATGAGTATGTCCATGACCTATAAGGATATAAACCAACCGATCGAAATCGCTCTCCCGGAGGAAGCCAAGAAGGCTAAGCCGTTCCCTATGCCTGAACAACCTGCGGTACCAGCGGTACCTGCGGTGCCTGCTGAACCCGCACA
>NZ_JAGXJV010000163.1:0-394 GCF_019091145.1 Lysinibacillus sp. GbtcB16 | reverse complement strand
TGTCCTCATTATACATAAAGAAAATAATAAAATATCAATAAATCCTAATATTTACATTTTTTTACACAGAACTTACAATCCCGTGAACTTTCCGTCATTAAACAACAAGTTAATATTAAATTCCAAAACCCACCCTCCCTGCATTTTGAATAACCTCAGAAGCAATCATCCTCACAATTCTTTCTCTGGTACGCAGTAATTCATATTCCGATCTTCTCCCATTTCACAATATGAATAAACACCCTCTTCTTCTCGTAACCAACATAAGTAACAATGTTGATTTTGATAGAATTTCTTTTCCTTCACTCATCGTATTGGGAATTTCCTCTTATGCTGTTTACGATATGATAAAGCACACGTAGGACTTTAGTCCGGCTTTAAACGTGGGATACAA
>NZ_JAGXJV010000162.1:0-394 GCF_019091145.1 Lysinibacillus sp. GbtcB16 | reverse complement strand
GAAAAACTGGAAAGACATTGAAGAAGTTCAACAAAATGCAGATATGGTTGTTGTATTTAGTACATATCAAAGTATTGATGTAATAGGCAAAGCACAAAAAGAAGGTTTCCCAGAATTTGATTTAATTATTTCGGATGAAGCCCACAGAACAACTGGAGCATATGAAGCTAACAAGCAGGAAAGTGTTTTTTCTAAGGTGCATAGCAATACAAATGTTCAAGGAATTAAACGAATGTATCAAACAGCTACACCGAAAATTTATGCAGATAGTGCTAAAAAGAATGCAAAAGATAAAAGTATATTAATTTCTTCGATGGATGATGAAAGTAAATATGGAAAAGTCTTTTATCGCATGGGATTTGGCCAAGCTGTTTCACATGG
The DNA here is from genome assembly GCF_019091145.1 of Lysinibacillus sp. GbtcB16. Lineage (NCBI taxonomy): Bacteria > Bacillati > Bacillota > Bacilli > Caryophanales > Bacillaceae > Lysinibacillus > Lysinibacillus sp. GbtcB16. Next base: position 13 of record NZ_JAGXJV010000162.1, on the reverse strand, counting down.
CATCTTAACTGAA
>NZ_JAGXJV010000161.1:0-395 GCF_019091145.1 Lysinibacillus sp. GbtcB16 | reverse complement strand
TTATTAGGACTAACAAAAATTATTTCACGGCTCTTTATCTATTTCGGGAAGAATTCCATTAACATATTAATATTCCATAACGCTGTCTTTTGGTTAATGCTTCTAATTAACAGAATACTCCCGTATCCGATTTTCTCTCATTGGATCTTATTCACTATATTTGGCATAGCTATTAGTTTGTTAATATCTTATTTTATAAAGAAATATCCACTAACTCGAATGCTTTTCAATGGAACTAAGCCTGCAAAAAGAATTAAAATACCACTTACAACAGATAAAGCAATGAAGTAGTACGTAAAATAAAAATTTGGAAACAAAAAGGAAGCATTTATATATCCTATTTTAAATTCTGTTTGTTATTATGAAAGTGACTCAAATAAATCACCTTCATAATA
>NZ_JAGXJV010000160.1:0-396 GCF_019091145.1 Lysinibacillus sp. GbtcB16 | reverse complement strand
GTATGCAGACGCAGATTTTGGCGGATGCAGGATAGATAGAAAAAGTACATCCGAAACATGCCAATTTTTAGGACATGCACTTGTTTCTTGGACTTCCAAGAAACAAAATTCAGTTGCACTATCTACGGCGGAAGCCGAATACATTGCTGCAAGTGCATGTTGCGCACAAGTCATTTGGATGAAAAATACATTAGAAGACTATGGAATTCACTTTAAAAACATTCCTATAAAATGTGATAATACTAGTGCCATATGTCTTACTAAAAATCCAATTCAGCACTCTAGAACTAAGCACATCGACGTTAGGCATCATTTCATACGCAATCATGTTCTTAACAATGATGTTGTTCTAGAATTCATTGACACATAGCATCAATTAGCTGAGATAGATACAAA
>NZ_JAGXJV010000016.1:0-26736 GCF_019091145.1 Lysinibacillus sp. GbtcB16 | reverse complement strand
TATAGCCAAATGAATGACTACATGCCTTTTCAATTTAAAATTTAAATGCAATTACTTCTTCCTTACCGCTTTGCATATTTTTTATTTTATACATATTTTGCGTGACCTCATCTTCTCCTAGGACGATAACCTGTGGTGTATTTTCCCGATTCGCTTTCTCCATTGCCTTTTTTACTTTTTTCCCACTAAGCTCAACTTCTACCTTATATTCATGTTGCCGCAATGCTGCTGCCAACTTCAGCGCTGACTTTTCTGTTCCAAGGGGAATAATATAAATATCCACAATCGGAACGTTTTGTTCGATTCTCCCTATAACCTCCAAGGCTGTATAAATGACGTCTAATCCAAAAGAAATTCCCACAGTGGCATACGATTGCTCCTCAGACCCCAAAAGGCCACCAATCGTCTGATCATAACGTCCTCCACTCCCAATACTCGAACGAATGGTTCCATCTGCTAAGAAGATTTCATAAATTGTTGCTGTATAAATTTCAAGCCCTCGTGCTAAAAATGGATTGAACGTACATTTCTCATTTAATCCAAGTGCATTTAAATAAGCTGTTAGCTCCACTAATTCCTGTATACCTTGCTGCAAAATGGTGTTTTGATTAGCGAACTCATTAAAATAGGCCATATTAATTTCAGGTCGCGCCTCTAAAAATTGCTTTATTTTAGTCATGCTGTTTTCAGAAATTCCCAATTCCCTCAATTCAGATAGCATTTTTTTTTGGTCTATTTTCTCAATTTTATCTAAAATTAAAATAACCTGATTCATTTGTTGCTGCTCTACTTCAAATAATTGCAGTAAACCAACTAAAAGCTTGCGATTGTTATATTGGATGTTAATCTGGAGATTAAGCCTATCAAATGCATCTATCGCCATCATCATTAGTTCCGCTTCAGCAGCTTGTGACGTCACCCCAACAATATCTACATCACATTGTGTAAATTCACGAAAACGTCCCGCCTTAATTGGCCCATCTCGAAACACTTTACCAATTTCATAACGTTTAAATGGCATCGTAATAGAGGGATTCATCGCTACTACCTTTGCAAATGGAATTGTTAAGTCATAGCGTAACGCCAAATCACGCTCACCTCTATCCGTTAGTGTATACATTTCCTGTAAGATTTCAGCACCACCAGCATATTTAGAAGCCATCAACTCCGTATAATTAAGAATTGGTGTCTCAATCGGCTTACAACCATAAGCCATAAATGTGTCTTCTAAAGTGCGTCGAATAGCACGACGAGTCACCTCCTGCTCAAGTAAATAATCTTGTGTACCACGTACATTTTGGTAATCCATTTTTTTCATCACTTTTGCCTCCTCATTTTTCGACAAATAAAAAAACCGTATTCGATAAAGCTCTCCATCAGCTTTATTTATACGATTACATGAGAAAAAGTCTTCCTATTCAATATTAATTAAATAATAATGATAGCAAGACTACTGACTATGATGATGTTTTGTTGTGCACGATTCGACAAAGTTGATTGTCATATGTATTCCCCCTTTTATGTTAAGGGATACTATAAGACAAAATGAAATAAATGTCAAATTATTTAGAAAATTTTATAAAAGTACATTTTTTAATTTTTCTAGTACCTCTAACACATTCACCAATTCCTCATCCGATAGATGTGCTTGATATTTTTTAGTGATTTCTTGATTAAACGCTTCACCTTCCTGCTTATACAACAAACCTTTCTCACCTAATTCAATCGAATAGCCACGCTTATCATCGGCGTGCTGCCTTTTTATAATATAGCCATCCTTTTCAAGCTTTGCTATCTGCTGGCTCACGGCACTTTTGGTAATCGTCATTTTCTCGGCTATTTCTGATGGTGAAATGGAAGGATGACGAATCACTAATGCCAAAAGGACCGCTTGCTGATTATTTAAATTGAACTTAGTATAGTCTCTTTCCATTTTCTCAAGAACAATCCAAATATCTTCAATTGTATGATTAATTTGCTCTGCTACATTGTTAGTCTTCATTTTTTTGAGTATCACCTTTTTCACGCCATTTTTTAGGATTAAGATAGCTTTTAAATTTGTTAGCTACTTCTTTCCCGACAAGTAAAGCGCCCAACCAAAATAAGATTTCAGCTACAATGATGCTACCTGGAATAATACCTGCTTTTACTTTCGTAGGAATAGGTGTGAATGGTGTAATAATTGGAATTAACCACAACGAAAGTGAAAAAATAATAATCCCGATACCCAATTTATAGGCAATGGACTTTTGTTTTTCGATAGAGGGCATACAATGATTCTCCTATTTAATAATTTAGTTAAGTTAACTTAATTATATATTAAATATTATTGTAAGTAAAGCAATTATGGACATAATGAGTAAAAAACCCCATCTATTTGAGTTTTGATTATCCAAATAGATGGGTTAATTTGCATCCTTATTCTCCTATTATTAAAGGTATACGGAGTTCTTCATCAGGTTGTTGCGTTGTATAATTATAAATATAAATATCAAGCTCTTTCTCCTTAAAATTTTTATATTCATCCATTTGCTTATTATTATTATCACCAAGTATACCTGCAAATATTGGCATACCATAGTTTCGATCTTTATGATCAAGATAATAGGTCTGAGTGACACCGCCAAATGTAGGATCCGAGCTAAAGGATTCAATATAAAGATTATTGTCCTTCATGTAGTATGTCCATGTAATTGGATATTTTCCAACCATCGACGTTTTACTTTGAGGTTTCTCTGTTATATCAGTTAAGCGTATCGGTTGTAGATCACCATCAACTATATCAACACGATGTTTAGCAACCAATGTCATTGTTTTATCCACCAACGAGGAAACATCTACCCCTGTCAGTTCAAAACGGAGCTCTGTTTTATAAGGATCGTTTTCTTCATCCCACCTACCTCCATCTAAAGGTACTCCCCCAATATTTAGCTGATAATCTTTGTAAGGAATATGTGCATACTTCTCTTTATGTTTCAGTATTAAACGTACTTGTGTTGGTGTAACTTTCATTTCATGAATAACTGTTCCATCAGGTGCATTTTCTAATGGAATATTAACAACTTTTTTAAAAGATCCTTTTTTTAATTTTTCCTTGGACAAATTCATATCAATACTCCAAGTATTTTCTGTAATACTTAATGTATGTTCGTATATTAGATTGAACTGTGTCCCTTTCGCCCGTAAACTTTCTGAGGAGAAAATTTGCTGACTAAAGTATTCACCTGTAGCTCCTGGTGTTCCAAAGACTGGTGTCCCCACGTCTTGAATAGGCTGGTTCTTATCATTGACTGCTTTGATACGCACCCATTTATCCTTCATGTTTGAATCTGTAAACGTAACAGCCGAGTGAAGCATTACTTTTCCCTCTGGTTGCTCAAATATTTGTAATGTGACATTATCAACTCCATCCTTTTGAATGGCGAAATGCTGCGTATTAAAATCATTAGGATTATAACTAATAGATTGCTCCTCATCACCTATCGCATAAATATTCTTTATTGAAAAATTAATATCTGATAGTTGATCCTCTGCAACCCAGTCTGTCTCGAAATATCCTTGGAATAGACCAAGATCTTCATTCCATTGATGTACATAATTCCCTTTAATCAAATCACCCTCAAAGTTTTCAAATCCAATTTGATCAAATCTAATATTATTTCCATCCCAAGTGGCATCAGGCTTCAAACTATATAGAAGGAAAGTTCTATTATCATCAATAAACGCTGTGTGTACCGTTAACGTAAATCCGTCCTTCGTAATGGATTGCTCAATCGTCTGGCCTAAACCTTGCGCTAATGCCGATTGAATACCAGCTCTATATGAAAGAATGTTTGACCAATCATAATTCAGGGCTGCATAAACTGGCGTGGCCATTAGCGCGACAGCTAGTCCAGCCACCAAAGCGAATTTCTTTCTTCTGCGGGGCCGTTTTTCAATCGTTTCACCTTCGGTAATTTTTAACTCATCTTGTTCAATAGAGCTCCACATTTGTTCGAAATCAGGATACACCATATTATGATCTGCCTTCATACCTTTTTTCAGCTTCTGTTCAGTGCGTTCCAAATTGATTCTCTCCCTTCAACCATAGATTTTGATTTTGTTCCAATTTTTTGCGTATTATTTTTAATGCTTTATGCAGCCTCGACTTTACTGTACCTACAGGAATTTTTAACGTTTCTGCGATTTCTACTAACGACAATTCACCGATAAAACGAAGAGTAACAACGGCCATAAGCTTTTCTGGCAACTGCTTGAGCAATTCCTCCCATTCCTCCACAGCTACCTTCTCCATTACAATTGTGTCTACAGACTTAACCAATGCCGTATTCTGCTCATGTAGAAGTTGAACCTGACCTTGTTTTTTCAATTGAGCTTGCTTTCTTTTTAACAAGTTTAAGCATTGGTTCATCGCAATGCGCATAATCCAAGCACGTATATGCTCAATGCTTTTCCAATCCTGACGGAACACGGTGACAAATACATCATGGCAGAGATCTTCCGCATCTTGTGCATTTCTTAGCATGTAGTAACAGGTACGGTATACATCCTTATTGTATGAATCAAATAATTCTCGTTCTGTCAATCTGAGTCACTCCTTTCTGACTGTTCTACTTTATAAACAAATGACTACTAGAAATGGTTCATCTTTTTTAGAACTTCCTTGTTATGTAATTCAATTAAAAACCTCAAAATGAAAACAGATGGCATTAGAGAGGTCCATTATAGGACATCAAACCATCTGTTTTTAGCTTGTAGACCGCAATAAGCAGCGACATCATTGGGTCTAGAAATTTCTGTTCCTTCATATTTCCGCTGATTACGGTAGTTATTTTACAAAAAAAGTATATCTTAAGATAATGATAGCTAGCGATGATTGTCGGTGCAACTAAAAATGACAACCCTAGCTAATTTCATAGCTTTGGGTTGCCTTTATATTTTTATTGGTAAAACGGGCTTACATCGTATCCGTTTTGCTCCAAATGATAGCGAATGTTTTTATCTACTAGGAAATGTCCTGATCCCACTACAACAAAGTACTTCCCTTTTTTCTCTTCAAGAACATTCATGATTTTCTTGGCCATTTGCTCGTCACGTAAGCCGAAAAGCATTTCATTGAACTCAGATGATGTTCCCTCCATTGCTTGGAAGCTTTTTGCGAATTCTTCCACATTCCCTTGCTGCCAGCTTGTAAACCATTCTTGAAGAATTTCGGATTGATTTTCTTCAGATGGATTGATGATATTATCCAGCACAGCGACTAATGACTGCTCCTGTGCCTCTGGTGACAATGCATCAAACATATCTACCTGCGCTCTTGTACCTTCTAATTCAATCACTGGCTTTTGCTGCAACTGTGCGTTCAATAAAAAGTATATATCAATCCCGTGCATTGTCATTTCTTGTGGCGTCATTCCAAAGGAATCGTCCATTGCCAGCATTGATAATGCACTAGAAAGCATCCATGGCTTTTGTACTGTTAGTTCCTCCATTGGAAGATTGTAAAGCTTTGCGACTTGTTCTAACTTTGCATATGTTTCTGGTGCAACATTATCTTTTAATGTTTTGCCATCTGTATACATTGCTTTTTCTGCATAGTATTCGAGTGCTTCCGCATCCAGGATATTCGCCTCTACTAATAGTGCATCCGATTCATTGAATGCCTTTACTAGTTTGTTATTGAATGGATATAAATCGGGTGTTCCTAGATGAATGGAACCTAGTAAGTATACAAGTGTATCCTCATCCTGAACAACCCAAGCTACTCCGTTCGATCCTTGCTCTGCTAGCGCATATGTACTCTGAATGAAACGCACAGCCAATATTACAGCCTGTTGAGTCGTTGCCTTGCTCTCCAACTGTAATCCGTTTGCTGAGCCTTGTAATATATGATGCTCTTTCATAAATTGAATAGGATCTTTACCAACCGGTAAATCATAACGCGCTACAATATTATATAAACGTTTTACAATATCCCCTCGTGTGTTATCATTCTTCACACTCACTGGTTTAAATTGTTTGTTTTCATCTAAACCTAGAGAAGCAATTTTCTTTTCTGTTAAAGCTAATAATTCATTTACTTTATCTACCGAAATTTCTTGAAGGAAACCATCGAAATACCATTCCATTGGAAAGATTCCGTATTTTTCTCCCTCATTTAATGTTTCTATTGCCCACTCGCTAATTGATGGTGTTAAAGGTAGTGACTGCTCCTCCGCATGGATCACAGGTACAACCGTTGTCAGCATCAATGAAGCCCCAAGCAAAATAGCGCTTGTACGTTTCATTATCTTTTTCATCATAAGATTTTCTCTCCCTTTTTCTACTTCCTTACCTACAACGTTTGAAATTATACCATAAATAAACCAACTATTTTATACGTAAATGTGAAAAAATTTACAAAAATGTATTGACTTTAATTATGTCTGAATAGTTATTTCATCCCATTAAATAAGACGATGACACTCGTTCTTGTCATCGCCTTTTAATGTTAAGCTTATCGAGTAAATATAGGATCCACTATACCTAAACCACTGCCTTCAATTTCAAACTTCACTTTTGAAGCACCTTCTAAATTTACATTAACCTTTATCTTATCTTTTATCGATCCGCTATCATAAATCAATTTATTATCTGCGTAAATTTTCATATAGCCTATGCCGAAAGAACCTGCCGCTAGCTTTTTAACAGGCGCTAGGTATGTTTCAAATGATTTATAATTTCCATTAGCCATGTATTCAACTGTATGATCTTGTACAGCCCCACCGCCGTGATAGCCACCTAGTTGATAGGATTGTTCAAACTTTTCTCCAGTACTAATAACGATAGAGCTTGGGTTATGGAAGAAATGATCTTCATCACTCCCAATAGGCTTTACATCTTTTAAAGAGATGAAGATTGGAGCCTCACCAATATAAACAGATTTTGATTTACCATCCCATGTCACCTTTTTCCCTAAGGACTCAGCAATAAAACGCATCGGCACATAAGTAGTTCCTTCATAAATAAAGCCAGATTGACCCTCTTTTGGCTTTTTCTCAACCTTATCTACATAGTAATGAATCGTATCTTGAGAAACATTGATCTTTTTCAAACTGCTTGCTGCCTCTGTCGTTGAAAGGTAGGTAAAGGTTAAACCTCCTAATATAAAAAAGCCTAAATAACTCGTAATGATCAGTAGTTTTTTCATAGAGCACACTCCTTAATATATTTATATGTAATTATACCAAAAATTTCATATAAATATTTCAATATATTGTTTAAAATAGAAAAAAATCCTGCAACTCATATAGTAAGTTAAAATTGACGCAAATCACGCATACTTTCTTTTGAGCATACCCAAGATAATTTTAATTTCTCTATGCGATGAAAAATTTATATTGTAGGATATCCTTGCCATCAAGAATTCAACCCGTCTTGTGACAAAAAACACCGCAATTTAAATACAACTATCCTCTCCTTGCCTTTACTATTAATGTTTTTCTAGACACAGACTTTTCATTTTCAACATTGTGCTATACTGATTTTATCTTTGTGCAAAATGGAGGAAATTCAATGAATAAAGAAGATCAAATACGTGATCTTATTATCCAAACTTCTCTAAGTTTATTTAATAAAAAAGGTTACAACCAAACTTCTATTCAAGATATTATGACTGCCACGGCATTACCTAAAGGTGCCATTTATAGACGTTTTGAAAATAAAAATGACATAGCCATTGCTTCCTTCACCCATTCTATGAAGATTATTTGGGATCATTATTTTGATGCAATAAAGTCTAAAATAACAGCGACAGATAAAATCATTGCTATGTTTGAGGTTTATCAAGATGCAGTTCATACCCCACCAGTTGATGGTGGATGTCCGCTACTGAATACAGCCATTGAAAGTGATGATGGATTCCCAGAACTACATGAGTTAGCTGCTAATGCACATAAAGAAACCCTACTTTTTTTACAATCAATCATTGAAGAAGGAATACATGCCAAAGAATTTAGCCAGCATGTAAATGCTCCTTCCCTAGCATCTTTTTTATTCTCTACTTTAGAGGGTGCTGTCATGTCTAGTCGTTTAGCTTTAAATAACGATCATATGAATCATAGTATTGAACAGATCACATACCTTTTACAACAGTACGCACCAAAGAACCAAGAGGTTTAAAATACAAGACCTCTTGGTTTTCACTAAAATGTAATAATTATATTGTTGAAAAAAAATGCATTTGCGTTTACGATTATCTTTCGGACCGGACGGTTCGGTCCTAATATGTTTTAAAGGAGAGATAGTTTTGGAAATAGCAATTTTACTTTACGATGGGATTACAGCTTTGGACGCAATTGGTCCATACGAGGTATTTGCAGCTACACAGCAATGTCATGTGAAATTTATTGCTAAAGATAAAGGAATGATTAAACTAGATTCAAAAATGGGCTTTTTACATGCAGACTATAGCTTTTCTGACATAACTTCTGCCGATATTCTTATTGTTCCTGGCTGTAGTCCACCTAACTTCAAAAATCCAATGAATGATGAAACAACCCTCAATTGGATTCGTAACATACACCAAACAACCAAATGGACAACAGCTGTGTGCAATGGCTCTCTTATTTTAAGTGCAGCAGGTCTATTAAAAGGAATGAAGGCAACTAGTCACTGGGGTTCCTTTGATATCCTACAATCCCTTGGAACTATTCCAACAGATGAAAGAGTTGTGCGCCAAAATAAAATGGTCACAGCAGCTGGCGTCTCTTCTGGTATTGATATGGCTCTACAACTAGTTGCATGGGAATTTGGTGACGACCTTAGTATGGGAGTTCAGTTAATACTGGAATATGATCCACAGCCCCCATTTGATACAGGCTCTGTGCAAAAAGCACCTCAGCCTTTAGTTGAAGATATAAAAAAAATGCTTCATGCATTTTCAGAGAAAGAGCCTGATCTGTAAACTAATAAAAAGAAAAATACTACAGCAACCAAAAAATCGTATAAGGGTAAATAATTTTACCTTCATACGATTTTAATTAAATTCACTTTTAATGGTTTAACTAACATAAAAACTATTAAAAATTACATAAAATATCCATTTAATGCCTGTGTATACTTTTCGCTTAAAATATAATAATTGAATTTATATATATTAATTTCTGATTCAATACGCTGAATATCTCTATCTATTCTTTCCAACTCTGCACTAGTAATTACTCCAGCACTATATTGTATTTGTAAATCCTTTTTATCTGCAATTAAAGACGCTTTAGTTTCCTGCAAATTATTCATTTGTAAAAACATTTCTTCTTGTTCAAAGTAAAACTTTTTGATTTTTACTTTTAATTCCTTTACTAGATTATCTTTTTCATATTTAGCTACTTGCCATGTTTGGTAATAATAATCTTTTAAATTTGTTTTACTAGACTCAGCACTAGTGTAGTTTTTCTCTGCTAACAAAATATCCTCTTCTAATTCCCGAACATTGAATATTTTATACATTTTACTTTCCAGTTCCATTATTGGTAATCTATTAATTTCTTTATCAATTGATTGCAGCTGAAGCATTCGATTATAAGGCAACCCAACCTCCAATTTCAGCTCCTCTAAATAAAAATGAAAGGCTCTTACTTTTTCATCAAGCTGCTGGTTTAATTTTTTAATTTCCCGCTCTTTTTTCTCAACATCCTTTTTGCTCGTTAACCCGTGTTCTGCCATTATCCATAAATCTTCGATATCAGAATGAATATACGATAATTCTTTCTTAAGTTGCTTAATTTCAGCATCAAGTAATAAAAGGCTAATATACTTTTGAGAAATATATTGTTTAATAGCCTCTCTAGTTTTTTCAATCCCTATATAATTTTTACTTTTATTAGCATCGATTACTTTAGCAGCATTATTCAATTCTTCGCGTTGCACTTTTATCTTTTCTTGTAGTTCCTGATTTCTTATAACCTCCTTACCTTCTAATAATTGATTCAGTGTTGTATTAATTAAAATTTGTGTACCGATCAATTGTCCAATCGCCTCTTTTTCTTCCTCTGCTAATTGGTTAAAATCTGGATGCTGATGAAGAAAATACTCAGGATTTGTAGGAAGTAAACTTATAGTTGGATTATGAATATTATCTAACTCTTTTAATTCATCTTGTATATTCTTGTGTTGTGAACTTAACGCCTTAATTTTAGTTTCTAAAAGTTTTATATTCCCATGATTATTTAGTGCTAATTCTACTGCCTTTTCAATTGTAATCGTTTCTATATCTTCTGTTTCTTTCGCTTGAGCTGCTGTAGATACGCAAAAAACACATAATAAAATGCCTAAAAAACAAGGTACAATTAATTTTAAGTCCATATTTTATACCTCTAGTCTATAAGATTAACTTTCTCTAAAAGATAGTGTAGAATTTTTTTAGAATCTGCAATGACAGAGGCTTCAACTGTCATACCTACCTTAACTTCACCTTTTTCTCCTTTTTTATTGCTAAGTATTTTAGTTGTAAGAGATGCTTCCACTGAATAATAACTCAAGCCATTTTCACCAGTCACTGAATCTGGACTAATTGAAGAAATTTCTCCTGATAAATAACCAAAATTTTGTTTTGGAAAAGCTGAAAAGTGAAAATTAACCTTGTCTCCTATTTTGATTTTACCTATTTCTTGATTAGGCACCGCTAAAGTAACTTTATATTGGGATTCTTGATCAGGAATTATAGACAAAATTGGTTCTCCAGCTTGAAGAAATTCTCCAACATTAATTTCCTTAATAACATTTATCGTTCCACTTGTAGATGCTTTAACTGCACCTTTATTTGAAGAAATTTCTAGCTGCTCAATATTTTCTTGTATAGTTTTTTTCTTTTTCTCTGCCTCTTCAATTTGACTATTTATTTCTACAACTTTATCTAGCTCAAACTTTTTCAGTGTGACTTGTACCCCCTCATTTAGTAAGCCTTTTTGGTTGTCTATATCTTGTATACTCTCTGCTAAATGTTGCTTTTCTAGATTTAGTCCATCATTATTTATAATTAAATCTGTTACTTTATCCAAACCTTCTATATCCGTTTTCGTTTGCTTTAGTTGGTTTTCTAAAGTGTTAATATTTGTATCTATATCCAGGATTGTGTTATTAATAAATTTTTCTAATTCTAAAGAGGCGTTTTCATACTGCATTTTTTCGTTTTCAATCTGTGCCTTTGGAACAAAACGCTCACCTAATTCTAAAGATCTGTTATATATTTTTTCATTATCATTCATTATTAAAGTTAATTGATCCAATTTTTTTTGATAATTAGCCAATCGAGAATTGCGTACTGAATCGCTTGGGTCTAAATAATTTTGTTTAGAAATTATTGATTTTTTTAGTTTTCTCTCGTTATCTAAATCAACATTTACTTGATTGATTTTATTTTCTAGTCCCCCTTTTTCTACCTCATACTTATTTTTTTCATCTTTGAAAGTTCTTTCATTTTCTCGTATCTTAATATCAGTCATTTGGCTAGATTGCTCTAAAGAATTTCTTTTCTGTTCCACATCAATAGAATTACTTTGAAAGTCTATTTCTAGCTGCTTATAATTCGCAATATATTGATCTACCAATTTTAAATATTTAAATTCATTCTCTATTGATTTGGAAAATTGATTCTTTCTTTGTTGAATGCTCACCTTGTATTTGTTCAGAAGGTTTAACTCCACCTCAATTTGTCCTAATTCCGCTTTTCTATTCGCTAGCTCCTTTAAAACTTCCTTTTGTTCTATTGAAAATAGTAAATCTCCTTCTCTTACTTTTTGACCCTCTTTTAGATATAGCCCTTGAACTTTCCCATTTATTGGAGACTGCGCTGTATGTACTTTCTCATTTGGACGTACGATGCCATTAGCTTTTGCAACAGTATCTATCTCACCAAAGTAACTCCAAGCTAATGCACAAATTAATATAACTACCAAAATAGAAATAAAGATTGATACGAATGGATGTGGTTTGGATTCTAAAATCTCTCGACTATCAGTTAACTCATTTAAATTACTTATTTTTATTCTCATCTACTATCACCTTTTAACTAGTAACTAACTCTATTTGTTCATTTGCACCAGCAATTTGATTTCTCCAAAGTTCATAATACCTACCTTTACTATTCAGTAATTCTTCATGTGTCCCTATTTCAATAATATGCCCCTGTTCAATCACACAAATCTTGTCGCACTTCTTAATAGTGCTTAATCTATGCGCTATAATAATTGTGGTAACTCCAGAACAATAGTCATCGATGGTCTCTGAAATGTCTTTCTCAGTGATGGAGTCCAGGTTACTTGTTGCCTCATCCAGTATAAGAATATCCGGTTTTTTTAAAATTGCTCTTGTAATGGAAAGACGTTGACGTTGTCCACCTGATAAATTGGATGCATTTTCCTCAAGAACCGTACTATAACGTAAAGGTAGAGTATTAATAAAATCATGAGCTTTCGCAATTTTTGCCGCATCCACAATATCCTCAAGTGTCACATCATTATCTGTCCCCAATGATAAATTTTCTTCAATTGTGCCGCTAAAAAAGAAACTCTCTTGAGAAACATAGGCAATCTTCTCACGCAATTTGTGAAAATCTAAATCCTGTAGATTATTACCATTAATTAAAATTTCACCTTTTTCAGGCTGATAGAAATTTAAAAGAAGCTTTGCTAAAGTTGTCTTTCCGGAGCCACTTTCGCCAACAAATGCTACCTTTTCCCCCTGACCGATAGAAAGGTTCACATCTTTTAAGATTAGACTTCTTGTGCCATACCTAAAATCAACCTTTCTAATATCTATATCGCCTTTTAGATGTTGAGGAACCATTCTTTTTCCTTTATGCTTCTCTTCTTCAGTTTCTAAATCAAGTATTTCTCCTAATCTTTGAGAAGCAACAATAGCGGATTGAAGCATTGGCTGTAAGTTAACTAAGTTTTGCAATGGCGTTAAGAAGTAGGCTAGTAATGCATTAAAGGCTATTAACTGCCCCGCTGTCATATTTCCTTTTAGAACTTGATATGATCCTACCCATAATATGACCGTCCCACTTACTAGACCTAAATAATTCTTCAAAGAGTTTTGATAATTATCAATTAGCCCATGCTTAAAAGTACTTTTTAAAAATTTAATAAAGCGTTTTTCAAGTTCATCTTTTGTTGCTTTTTCGGCATTATAAGCTTTAATAGTTTCGACTCCATTAAGCGATTCTACAAGATAGGCATTTAATTGAGCATTTTCTTCCATCTCCCTACGATTAATATTTTCATAGGCTTTTTTAAATACCCATACAATCAGAATATAAATCGGAACCATAATCAGCGTGATTCCAAATAAAAACGCATTCTGGGTATACAATATAATTGCACCAACTATTACCATTACAGTATCCAATACAATTGATAAAGTAGCTCCTGATAATGCCTGCCTAACTTTAGAAGCATCAATTAGTCGAGAAATAATTTCTCCTATTTTTCTTGTACTAAAAAAATTCATTGGTAAGTTTAAAACGTGACTGTAATAGCTTAGAATTAGTGAAATATCAAGCTTCTGGCTTATATGTAGTAAAAGATAGTTACGAAATGCATCAAGTATAATTTGGAATGTATATAGTAAAAGTATCCCTAAAGAAATAATATGCAATGACTTTTCTAAATTAAAAACAAGAATATCGTCTATTAATAATTGAAAATAAAATGCACTTGCAATACCAAGCATAGTATATAAAATTGAACTAATAATTATTTGGAAAAATAGCCATTTTTGCGGTTTTAACAAATGAATGAAACGCGCTAAAAGTCCTTGTGTTTCATCACCTCTTTCAAATTTGACTGATGGTATGAGTAGTACAAGAACGCCTGTCCATATTTTAAAGAACTCTTCAGGTGAATATTTCACAATTCCTTTTGCAGGGTCAGCAACAATAACTTCCTTTTGGGATATTTTATGTATAACTATATAATGTAATAATTGGCCATCTATAATACAATGCGCAATAGCTGGTAAGGGAATTTCCTGAAAAAGACTCGTAACATCCCCTTTTACAGCCTTCGCAGTAAATCCAATTTTTTCAGCTGCTTTTATCAAGCCTAGTATATTAGTCCCTTGTTTATCTGTCCCAGCTACTTCTCTTAGTTGGGAAATAGGTATTTTCAACCCATACTGCTTAGAGACGGTCGCTAAACAAGCAACCCCGCAGTCCTTTTGATCATATTGTTTAACACAAACATATTTTTTAAACATCTACCTTTATACCTCAATTTCATTTATTAAACATTGAAGGTGATAACGCAATTTCCTTCATCTACTTATACTCCAACAGAATACTATTTCTAATTATTTATTTTAGTCAGGTTACACATAAGTACAATTGCGTGATTTCGCATAAATACAATTGCGGAAACACGCAATTGTATAATTTGAAATTAAAGTATACCGTTTATTTATAGGCAGATATTTAACTTAAATTTTAGATCTTTTGCCTTTAAACAATAGATTGAGAGTGAGGTATTAGTTTTGGAAAAAACATTTAAATGTTTATCATCTGAAGAATTGTTAAGTATTGATGGAGGAGGAGCATACTCTGATTTTATGAAAGAATTATGGGTAGGCGGCGGATCCACAGTAGGAGGTCTTATTGGCGGTGCTATTGGGGTTGGATCATCTGGTTCAATAAAAGATGCTCCTGTAAAAGGTACCGCAGGTGGTGTTACTGGTGCGGTAGCTGGGGGTATTATAGCCGGCAAAATTTGGGACGCACTTCATTAATTAGATAAATAATAATCACACGACTGCTAATTAGAGAGGATCGATCACAAAATGTAAGTTACCACACAAACCTTTTACGAACGATGAATCTCTCTTATTTAAGCTTCAAAGTTTCTCACATTATTTTCCAAGCTTTTTTGGAAGCTGGATTAATTAATATTAACAGCATTTTTTAAAATTTATTATTTAAAAAGGAGTTATGTGCATGAATGTTTTAAATGAACAAGAATTAATGGCTATAAATGGTGGTGGGCTTGTTTCAGGGATAGCCGGAGGATTGCTAGGTGGAGGAGCAGGGTTTCTAGGAGGTAGTGCTGCAGTTATTGCAGGATATACTACAGGAAACATGAATGGTGAGAAGGCTAGAGCCATAATTAAAGATACTACTATGGGATTTGCTGGTGCTGGTGCACTAATTGGAGGAATATCCCCTCTACCATAAAAAAGTAATCCGATATTTAAAAAATTTGGAGAGGACATTTATAAACAAATTCTCCTTTATAAATGTCTAGTAAAATCCTTTGTTTAAAATCCAATATCTATGATTAGGTTCTGTGACTAAATTCTTTTAAAGAGTTTAGTCCTTTATTTGTATCTTTATTTCCTAAAAATATTTCATATTCTTAATTAAGAATATCGGTTTTTTTTAGTAGAAAAGTCTATTATAATTTACTTCTTTTATTTGGATTATTATAATTAGGATTATTTTTAAATAACACACAATGTGCCTTATTTTGGATTAATCCATTCACCTATAACATTGCTTCTTCAATTATTATTTTTAAATTAACTTTTACTCTTTCTTAAATTAGTAAATCGATTTATTTATATAATTACACTGCAAAATCATAATGAAAACATGATTCCATATAATTAAATTTCGGAATCACACATTTAAAAAGTTGAATAGAATTATGAAATAATTAAAGGGAAGTTATACAAAAAAATATATTAAAGGAAGATGTGAATGCAGACATTCTGGCGGACAGCCATTTCGGTAGCCATAGTAGTTGTCATTATCGGGATTAATTATATTATTTTTGAGTCTGGTACTTTTCGAATAATACTCAATAGTTTATGTTTGTTTATTGTGTTGCTCTACAATCAACTTAGGCCACCTGAAAAAAAATGATAAGAAATTATCTTTATTGCTAAAATGATTCATGGTATATAAATACATTTTTTTTTACATATCAAGATTATGTTTATAGAAGAAGGATTCCTTCATTATCTTATAATTGGAGTCCTCCTTCTATATTTAATTATTAATTATTATCTTTTATAAAATTAATCTAATTAGGAAGAGTAGTTAAAAGTCAAAATTTGTTTTGTACTACCCCCCATTTTTAAATTAAATTCATCTCCTTCGCTTTTATTACCGCTTCGGCACGTGTCCCAACATTTAACAGCATATAGATTTGAGATAAATTATTTTCAATTGTCCGTTGCTTTACACCCAGTTCAAGCGCAATTGCCTGATTCGTATATCCTTCCATTACTAGCTCGAGTATTCTTTTTTCTCTGTTATTGAAGCGTAATATTTTTTTGATAGAGTTCCCTGAATACCGATCATTGACATAATCAATAAAATTTTCAGGAAGTAACATCTCCTTATTCATAGCTGCGTAAATGGTTTTTAAAATCTGGTCTTTTATTGCTGTTTTTGAAATCACATTATTAATTTTCTTTTCAATAATTAAAGAATAGTAATCTTTAATATTATCACCTGTATATAAAATTACAATTGAGGATGGATACTTCTCCTTCACTAATTCAGCAAGCATTAGACCACTGCAAGCACCGAGATTAACGTCAATTAAAAAAATATCATACTCTTTTTCTTCAATAATTTTAGAGAATTTTTCTACATCATTTAATGTATCAATTAAAATGTCTGTTACTTCACTAAAAAGCTTTTTACTTCCATCTAAAATCATGGGATGATCGTCTACTATAAGTAGTTTAATCATAAGAATCTCCTTCCTCTATTTTTATATGAACATGCATTCCTTCATCAGGAGCTGACTCAATTTGGATAAAACCGTTATAAGCATAAATACGCTCTATTATTCCTTGGAGTCCCATAGAATTTTTCCGTTCACTTTCGGACAAATCGCAGCCTACACCATTATCCAAATACACTAACTCAAAGCCAGTTAATGTCGAGTTAAGTTGTATCTTCACATAGGTTGCTTGTGCATGCTTTATCGCATTGTTTAACAGTTCTTGTACTGTTCGATAGATTAGTAAAGGAAATTCAGCATTCTCTATTTCTATATCTTCAATTTCAAGAATCATAGCAAAATCCGCACGCTGATCTACCTCTGCGAATAACTTATCTAGTGCAACCTGTAAACCTTGCCTTTCCAGTAATGGTGGCTTTAATTTTTCACAATAATAACGTAATTTTTGATTAAGCTCGACTAAATATTCACGTTGTTGTTGAATAAGTTCTTGTATTTCTTTTGGTTCTTGCTTGCCATGAATCATATCTATCTCTCTAATTAGATGGATTTGTTCTTGTAAAATCGTATCGTGCAACTCTTGAGCGAGCTGGTATTTTTCTTTTTCAAGCTGTATCCAAACAAATTTCTTTAACCATGAAGGATACTGTTTACCTGGCTTTTGTATACTATCTAATTGTTTAAATAAGTCTTCTACTAATTGCGTATTTTCTATAAAATTACTAATATAAATGATCAACAGCTCTAGACATAGCAATTCTTCTCGTTTTAAATAAATTTTACCTTTATCTTCAATAGTAAGAATGTATTTTTGATCGAATGTTTGATGCAAACAGCCTATATAAATATCACCTATTTTTTTTATCTCCCCTAAACTTAATTTTTCAACTGTATTAGTGTTAAAGTCAGGGACTGATGGTAAATCATTTTTTATAACTGTGCCATCAACTAAGATATAAATATTGATATCACTAACAGCTAATTGCTTTGATAGTTCCTCAGTAAAACGATTTAATAATTCCTCAACAGATGTTACTTTAATAATTCGTTCTATGGTTTTATGTACGACATGAATATAATCTCCTTTAGGAGAATATAATAGCCTACGATTCGCATAATCCATCTTTTCTTTAAAATATAGTGCAAATCCTAGTAATACAAAAACGAATAAAAAGATATAAAATAAATCTACTATATTTATATCAATAGTAAGATATATCCCTGTACATATTAAAGCTGCTAAAGTTAAAGAAAACAAACTGTAATTACGTATCTTTGAAATTTGATAATCTAAATCAAACAACCGCTCAGGAAATTGCACAAGTAGTAAAGAAATAGGGATAACTAATAAAAACAAAGCGCAAACCGAAGATGATATTATATATTGTTTAAATAAAAGAATCGGTAAAACGTAGAGAAGTACAAACGGGAGGAATGGTACTATCAAACATAAAAATAATAGCATAAATTGTTGCTTACGATATCTTATGTAAGACATACCCATAATAAAAATAGCATAAAGTATCAGAACACAAAATATAACTAAAATTAGGATTGTATTGAATGTTCTTATCAAAGGATCAACCATCTCACATAGTGTCAATATACCAACAATACAAGTAAATCCATATAAGACTATTTTATTCACTATAAAAGTGAAATGAATACTTAAAGATTTAAGATAATTATATAAAAAATGAATTAATAAAATTAAGCTTAATATTAAACCATTACTTATTATAAATATGCCTAAACTATCTAATCGAGTAGAAGCTCCCACACTGCTATAAGTCAATGAAACTGTCAGTATAAATAAAATAAAGATGCCCAAAGATTGAAAGGTTTTTCTTTTATATGTATATAAATAAATACTTAACATTAAATTGATAAAGAAATAAACTAATGGAATAATGAAAGCATGCATAAATTGATATGGCAACTCTGAATACTTAATTTGTATAGTCTTTAAATTACCCTGTGAATCTTCTAACAAGATACTATTTGCACTTCTTATCATATATTCTTTGGTGTCTTTTCCTGTTTCTATTTCTTTATTATCTACCTCTAAAATAGTTTCCCCTTTTTCTACATCATTGAGGTTTGCCCACTCAGGATAGGTAAAATTCTTTATGACCCAACCATTATGTACTCTTTCTACTTCAATGCCGATCAACGGATATCTGAAACTGATAGATAACATATATACGATCACTAATGTATAGCTAATAATCGTAAATAAAAAGGCACTATATTTTATCTTCATCCACTGCCCCGCGCCATCCAAGCCCTCTAAAATAGATAGGCTCATTAAATGCTTCCAAAATAGCCTGTTGCTCTCGTGTTGTAACACCTAATAATGACAATTTGTTTTCTTTTAAGGAAACAATTAAACTAGGATTTTCTAATAAATACTGAATTAATTTTCTCAAATTACAACCCTCATTCCATCAATTTCTCTAAATATAGCCTACTTTTTCTGCTAAATGGCATTATCTTTAATAAATCTAGTGCTTTAAATTTAAATGTATTTTTTAATGCAACGGTATAATGGATAGCTCCGTTATTCATCAAAGCATCTTCAAAAATTTGATTATCTAAGTATGCCGTAGTACCTGAATAATAATCTGTTAAAATTTTTGAATACTCCTCACTTTGTTCAAATAAAAAAATAATAGGTATGGAAAATTTTTTATTTAGCAAATCATTTTTCTTATTCCACATGTTTAAATCCTCAATATCATTTTTTATTTGTTGAATAACACCTATATAACTTGAATACTCTTCTACACAGGGTTCATATTTACCTAACGCTAGAACCGTGCCTAACTGACTACTTAAGGCAGTCAATGATCCAGATTTTAAAGTAATCATTTCTGTATAGCTTTCTTCAACTCTACAATTATTTAATAGATCTAAGTGTTGTCCGTTAATACTTCTTAAGACAAAATCGTTTAAAACACCTATAGCTATTTGTTTATGAGTAAAGGAACTTTCACTTATCAGCTTTATAGCTAAAAAAATCATGGCTAAAGTTGCATTCATAGCAAAAGCAGGTTCATTGCACCAGATATAATCTGAATCATTGTCTTGTAAATCATCTATTATATCAAAGCTTAAAATTATTAGTTCAATAGCGGCGGCTATCTTTATAATTTCCAAGTTATCATCTTGGGCAAATTCTTGATAGTGAATCATACAGAGATGCCCAAAAATCATATGAGAATCTTTTTTTTCATCAATATAATTTAAAATGTTAGTTCTGAAAGACTCATGGAAATCTTCCGATAAAACTAATTCTTTCATTTCTTTAAATATTTTGTTTTGATACAGCAAATCCACCCATCACCCACTTTTAAAATATTTACATTTCATTATAAACGTCTAACAACAAAATGGAATAGTAAAATTTTGTTATCGCTTTTAATATTTTGCTATATTTCTAAAATAGGTAATCGAAATTTAGGTAAAAATTACATAAAGAATGCTAATAAATTGGTGTTAATTCCCCCTAAATAGAGCTACATTCTGTAATCAACTGTGTGATTACGCAATTGATACTTTGCGGAATTACACAGTTGTAAATATAACCCAAAAAAAATAATATATGTTTAAACGTATATGTTAATTTGATACCGATTACTAGAAAGGTGGTGAATACATATGTTAGGGATGAACGAATTATCTGAAGCAGAGTTAATCGAAATAGATGGCGGTGGCCTGAAGAATGAAATCTGGAATACAATTCAGACTTCTGCAGGGTTTGCGACTGTTGGTGGCCTTGTTGGTGGTCCGGCAGGAGCAGTAGTAGGAGCTCATTACGGAGCTGTTGCTTATATTATTGGGTATGCGATTGATAAAAAATAAATGTAAAGGAGAGCACGATACATGAGAGACTATTGTTTTGATGCAAATTTAATTGAATTGTCTAATGATGAGTTACAGATTAGTGGAGGAGGCGCTGCATCTTCTGTTCTTAATTTTTCTACAGGTGCAGGTCTTGGCGCGACAGGTGTTGCTTTAGTACAAGGAGCAAAAAAAGGGGCTCAAGTGGGTAGACTTGGTGGACCTTGGGGAATTGCTGCTGGTGCCGTAGTAGGTGGGGTAGTTGGAGTATGGTTAGGTAGCGACTAACTAAAATAAATTTAGTTTTGACTTTTTGATTATAATTTAATAATTTAATTACATAGTTCTAAGTAATTGAATTTAAATTTTTATTTGTATCATCCCCTTTTAGTAATCTGTGTTATAGACATTTGTTTGAAATGGCGAAACACTTTGCTTTTTGGGGATTTCATTTACTTGGGCTAAGATTTGAAAAAATGTTTCAAATTTGGATAGACATACAGAAACATAAATTGGAAATTAGAGGTGGTGAACAATTTTGATTAATAGGAAAGCTATACTTATCCCGTTACTAATCTTATTTATTACTCTTTTACGCCAAGTAAGTATTCACTGGGGAGAAAAAACAACCATATTTTGGTTTTATTTATTTGGAGTAATTTTTTTGGCCATCATTTTTCTATACCAATTACTTCTAACAAGAAGAAAGAAAGAACGATAATACCGCAAACAATATTGATAGGAATACAAGCTGTTAAGTTTAGTTAAGTCCCTTTTTCGATAAATCTATATATTACATACATAAGAATCACTTATTTTACATTTGATTGGTTAAACAGTATAGACACTTAGTATAAAAATAGCACCACTCAGCTTATGTACATATATACTGTTTACTAGTTAGTGTTTAATAAAAACAAATTTCTGCATTTTTGTTCAGACTCAGAAATGAGTGCCAATTAACGAAAAAGTATCTAGACGTTAGAACAAAAATAAGTTTTTGCACACGCTTGATCTCTATCTCCTATTTATGAAGAAATACCTTATACACAAACGGAAAATTATGCTGATGGTGTTTACAATCACACGATGCAGATTCTATTGAGGCTTTACAATGATGTACAAAATGAAAAAATTGAAAAATATTATTATTATTTTAAAGTATTAACCACAACCATTAATGCCCCTTCTATACCTCTCATAAAAACACCTCCTTAACCAGAGAGGTGTTTTCACTTACCGTTTTATGACGTTTGTTGTGACATTCCGTAGTATACTTTTATCACAACAAACTAAAGGAGTACATAAATGCTTGATTCTAATCCTAATTGGCTGGCACATTGCACAGAAATAAAAGATTTAGCCCAATCATTATTTCAAAATTCGACGATACATCTTGATCGTGCGGCTCTCTTATTGATTACGGATGGCCAAACCACTCTATCTATTAATGGTCACAATGAGCATATTGTATTTGGGCATTTAATCGCCCTTGAAAATGATGCCGTTATCCAACTTACACATACAAATCGACTTGATTTTTCGGGCTATTTAATTAGCTTTGAGCTATATGATACAGAAGTCAAATCAACCTGTAATTGGTCTATCGATACAACAAATGGTTACTATATTCACCGAGTGCCTGAAACGGTCATCGCAGATATTCGTATATCGCTCGC
The DNA here is from genome assembly GCF_019091145.1 of Lysinibacillus sp. GbtcB16. Taxonomy (NCBI): domain Bacteria; kingdom Bacillati; phylum Bacillota; class Bacilli; order Caryophanales; family Bacillaceae; genus Lysinibacillus; species Lysinibacillus sp. GbtcB16. The sequence goes on along the minus strand of NZ_JAGXJV010000016.1, from coordinate 4,490 downwards.
TATAAATATAGATCATCTCCATGTCACTATTAAACAATTTATTTTATACAGCTTGTTGAAAGAATTACAACAAGAGAGACCAATAGATGAATACACGCTGGAACAAAGAATGAAACATACCGTTATTTATATGCAAAAGAAGTATAATCAAATGATGACAAGAGATGAATTGGCAGCTATCGCTGGATATAGTCCATGGTATTATTCAAGAAAATTCATTGAGTTATATGATAAGACACCGATAGCTTATTTAATTAGTTATCGTATTTTCCGCGCACAGGAAATGCTATTAACAACAGATGATTTATCACAAAATATCGCAAAAAAAGTGGGCTTTGATGATGTGCAAAACTTTAGCCGACAGTTTAAACGTATTGTTGGTCGCCCACCTAAGCAATACAAAAAGACCATTAGTGAATATCGTGTTTGCTTTCTCTCACCTGCACATGCAGAAATTGCGATAGCATTAGGTGTTGTACCTAATTGTGTTACTGTGACTAACGCCCTAACTCCAAAGTATCAACAACTTCTTTTTCAGGAAGTCGGTACAACCATTTTAGAAATGCCTCAATATGTGATTCAACAGGACATAATTGTACAACAACAACCCGATTTAATTATCGGTGTCGACTTAACAGAGGAGACAAAACAGCAGTTCCAAACTATCGCCCCTGTTATCACTGGACTAACCTATGATTTACATTCACTCATCCGCTATTTTGGTAAATTGTTCCACAAAGAGAAGGAAGCTGCACAAATCATTCGCGAACTTACAACATATGTAGAGGTTCTAAAAAATAAAATACAACATCATATAGTAAAAGATGCTACTATCCTATACTTACGTGTGGAGGAGCTAGGTTACCGCTATCTCGGTGAATCTTCTAGTGACTCGGCTATTCTTTTATATCAGGAGCTGGGCTTGCAAATACCTGAAGGATTGCGTGCAAATGCAAACAGTTTCAACATATGTTCCTTACAACAATTAGTGGCTGCCAATCCTACATATTTATTTATTGAAAAACGCATAATGAACTATTATACCGCCGACTTAAGCCTAGCTACTTTACAAAATAGTGAGCAGTGGGCAAATTTAGATGCGGTGAAAAATAACCGTGTTTTTTATGTGGATACTGGTTTATGGATTAACAATTGTAGTGTATTTGGCAAAAGGGAGATTATGCAACAGATTGAACAAGCGATTTTAGGGAGTTTTTGCTCTAGAACACAATAATCCAATTTTTAAGGCACTTTACGCCATAGTAGGGTTTAACATTACCTGTTATTATTTGATAGTGATAATCATTATCAAATAAAAAGGAGCAATAATCCATGAAAAAAATGACGCCCTATATACTTCTTATACTAGTTGCTTTAGCTTTAGTTGCTTGCTCAAGTACTAACAAAGAAAGCGGAAATGAAGAAAAGGATCCAAAAGAAAAAAGCGAGCCTACAACACGTGTTATAAAAGATGCCTACGGTGATGTCACTATCCCAAACGAGCCTAAAAATATATTAGTTCTTAGTTCTAACTATGCTGAAAACCTAATTGAAATCGGTGTAACGCCTCAAATGGTGACAGTCGTTGAAGAAATTGAACCTGAATACCGCTTTAAATTATTCGATGACAACCATGTTAAAATTATTCCAACTGTGCAATATGAAGACAATTTAGAAGTTATTCTTCAAGCAGCACCAGATGTCATTATTGCTCAAGGCGCAGCTATTGATGCTAAAAAATATGAAGCATTAAGTAAAATTGCCCCTACGGTAGCTGTTGAAGCCGGTGTTGCAATAGATGAATATGTACCTGTGCTTGGTGAACTGTTCAATAAAGAAAAAGAAGCAGAGCTTGCTCTACAGAAGTATAGAGACAAAATAGCAGATACGAAAGAGAAACTACATCAGGCTATAGGTGACGAAAAAATTCTTGTATTGCGTGTAGAACAAAATCAATATCGTGTGTTAGGCACTGAAAAGGGTAGTCCTGGTAGTGACATGTTATATACACAACTTGGATTAAGTATTCCAACTAAGCTGAAGGATCATCATGATTGGTTCACGCCTATTTCCTTAGAAGTTTTACCTGAGATTGACGCAGACCATATTTTTGTCGAACAACGGCAAATGCAAAATTATAGTAGTGAACAATCCATGAAGGATTTAGAGAATAGCCCAATGTGGCGAGGAATGGATGCCGTAAAGGCAGGCAATGTTTACCCATTAAAAACAGCTGATTATGTTGTAGGTGAAGGTTTAGTTGGCTCTCCACTTTTCCTTGATTATTTAGTTGAAAGGTTGGTGCCTTAAATGCAACAAGAGATTTATGATGTAATTATTATCGGTGGAGGCCCAGCAGGCATGTATGCTGCCTTTTACAGTGGCATGCGTGAAATGAAAACAAAAATTATCGAAGTAAAGCATGAACTAGGTGGATTTATGCGTACCTATCCCGAGAAATTAGTTTGGGATGTCGGTGGTATTGAGCCTGTTCGATGTGAAGAAATCATTCATTCCTTAATCAAGCAAGCGACGACATTTAATCCAACAATCGTCTTTGGCCAAGAGATTGTTGGCATGGAAAAACGCGATGATGGCATTTTCGTCTTAACAGCAAAAACCGGCGAGAAACATTATACAAAAACGATTATTCTAGCTACAGGACGAGGCATTACACGCATTCAGAAATTAACGGTAGAAGGCGCTGACCGTTATGAACTAAACAATCTTCATTATACAGTAACGAACATAAATAGATTTAAAGATAAACGTGTACTCATCTCTGGTGGAGGCGACTCAGCTGTAGATTGGGCTATTGAAATGGCTCCAATCGCCAAAGAAGTGTATGTCGTGCATAGACGTGATGACTTTAGTGCCTTTGAATCTTCTGTAACGCGCATGAAATCTATCGTCACAACCTTCGTTCCCTACACGGTTTCTCGTTTACATGGTAATGGTAATAAAATCGAGCATGTCACATTACAGCATGTTCATGCAGATGATACAACAAATATTGAAGTAGACGAAGTACTTGTCAATCACGGGTTTGACCGAAACTTTGGTGGCGCCATTATGGATTGGGGCTTAGCTTCTGAAGAATGGGGCATTTCCGTTACACCAAAAATGTGCACTAGTATCCCCGGCATCTTTGGCGCAGGCGATATTGTAACGAACGAAGGGAAAATAAGACTGATTGCAGGAGCATTTAATGACGCGGTCCTCGCTGTAAATAGCGCCAAATTATACATTGACCCTACAGAAGCAAAAATGGCAGGCGTTTCTTCCCACAACGACCGCTTCGCTGAAAAAAATGAAGCGCTACAACAAAAGAATAAAGCTGTAACTACACATAAGTGATCAGTTACTATCTTCCCTGTTAGGTATAATCTAATGGGGATTTTTATTGAAGATATCTATGGAATTACAGTCCACTATACGGCTGTCAAAGGCTATAAAAAGAGCTGGGTCCCCTTGCTTCTATACTTACGAATTTTTTTAAATACCATTGATACAGCAATGATTTGTACGGTATGAGTGGTTTCCTTCAGCTGCCCCTTATACAGCCTGTGAATGTTAGTATCAGACACCCTATATTTTCCTTTTCCCTAATGTATTTTTGAGGATTCTAAACATCATCAATCTCCTCTTTGAAGGTCAAAAGCATAATCATCTCTAAATCATGATGAGATTAAGTTTAGCCTTTATAAATAGAAAACAACAGCTTAATTACTTTCATTTTACATATTTTAAAATAATTAGTATATTTAATAAAACTTTTTTATTAGGAGGTAATTATTTTGAAAACATTTGGTGCACCCTATTCTTATATGTTAGTAGCTTTGGCTTCCTTAATTGGACTAATTAATTATTTTAATAAATCTACACTATTAATAGTTTTACTAAGTATCAGTTTAATAGGTTCATTATTTCTAATTTATTGGGATAGAGATAGATTACACAAAAAGAGAAATAATGGAAAATAGTATTTAAGTTCTATTTAAATAATATAAAAATATAATATAATATAATATAATAATATATGTAATTATATTACATATAAGAAGGAATATAGTTTTTATGGTTTTTATGAAAATTTGTATGACTGCTTGTTGTTCAGTATTACTTGCAGGTAGTGTTACTCTTGGTCTAGAGAGTGCAAATGCGACTGCACTAGAAAATAGTTATGAGGACCAATAGTTAAACGAGTTAGGCATATCAGAGAACAGTGATTCTTACAAATTATTAATTGCAATTGATAAAATGCCTGCGGAATTAGTAGAACAAGAAGCTGGAATGATTGCTGAGTGGATTTCTAATGAATCAGGTATTGAGGTTATTGCTCAAGGAGATAACTTACTATTCCCAACTCTAATGAATGAGGTACCTCAAATAGCTAATGAAACTGAAATTCCATTAGTAACAACTTAAGCTTCTTGGACAGATATTGCAAATTGTGCAGGAGCCATAGGAGTGGCAATTTTTGCAAATGC
>NZ_JAGXJV010000159.1:0-398 GCF_019091145.1 Lysinibacillus sp. GbtcB16 | reverse complement strand
TATTAAGTTGGTAGATGGAGATGAACAACTGTAGAACATACAGGAAAATTGATGGATTTTACCTATGATTGCTAGTGATCCTGCAAAACATACATGTAATTTCATCGAAATCAGGAGATTGGGCGATTATCGCCCGGATTACCTGTACAAAATGCAGATATTCTCTCGAAATCGCCAATATACACGGATTTTACTGCATGAAATACAGTTGCGGTTGAAGTTATTGTCGGCTGGCGAGGCAGTGGGGGATTGCAGGAAATCACAATAGGCAGCTTACTCAATATGTCGATCAGCTGTCCGTTGACTTGGGCTGAACAGCATCCGTTTCCTGATCCGAGCAGTATTTGTTATTATTAATTGATCAGCCAACTTCGTGTATGGGATGATGGACTTACATC
>NZ_JAGXJV010000158.1:0-399 GCF_019091145.1 Lysinibacillus sp. GbtcB16 | reverse complement strand
TGAAAAACGGCATTGAGGGTACCCACTCGCAAAAAGGCTCGAATGGCTGTTTGCAGCCGATTGATACGGAGAAGAACAAGAAAGAGCTCTACACCGACGATTTGAATATGATGAGATCCGATCTGCTCCTGGGCAAATGCGCGGAAGTGTATCTGGTGAACCTTCGCCCAGAGGTGCCTACGCAAAAAGAACTGCTCGACATCAACCAGAAGTCCAAAGAAATCTATATTAACAAAGACCGTCCTATTCCTTCGCTCGGCTATGACTTCTTGCCCGTACTGCCGGATGATCTGCAAGCGATTGTCAAAAGCACAAGTAAATCCAATAACATCGACAAAGGTGACATTTGGCTGAAAGCTTTGGTAGGCGGCACCAGCTACACCGCGCAGCAAGCTGTCA
>NZ_JAGXJV010000157.1:0-401 GCF_019091145.1 Lysinibacillus sp. GbtcB16 | reverse complement strand
GGTGGAGGATGACGGGCTCGAACCGCCGACCCTCTGCTTGTAAGGCAGATGCTCTCCCAGCTGAGCTAATCCTCCATAGAAACAGGTGTGTTATATCACAGTTTATTTTCTTTTTAAAGCCTGTACATCATGATGATGTATTTTAATTGGTGACCCCTACGGGATTCGAACCCGTGTTACCGCCGTGAAAGGGCGGTGTCTTAACCACTTGACCAAGGGGCCAAACTTATGTCTCAAACAAGACAAGAATTATAATAACACTATTTCTACATTCTTGCAACACTTTTCTACATTTTTTATGTATAAATCCATCTTAAAAATGAGCAAAAAAATGGCTCCGAAGGCAGGACTCGAACCTGCGACAACCTGATTAACAGTCAGGTGCTACTACCAACTGAGCT
>NZ_JAGXJV010000156.1:0-405 GCF_019091145.1 Lysinibacillus sp. GbtcB16 | reverse complement strand
ATATACCGTTGTCTCAAGACGATCCAAGTTGAACTCGATCGTCTGTATGCCGCTAACCAGCTTATTCTCACCCGTGAAGGAGAAGACTTTCGAGGTCAAGATTCTATTGTTCTCGTCCGCGAACTCCACCCTCATTTTGGAAAAGCTCTGATCCACGACAATTTCATCCTGCAGCTTAATATCGAAATCCAAATTCATCTTATAGGAGTAGGGCAAGCTTCCCCCTCCATTGTAGTTAATCCCTCTTGACCAATCATTGAGCGTAGCTTGAAACGGATAGAAAGCCGAAGACTTATCGTCCGTCTCTTCAATAACTTTCGTCTTGAAGGCCGCTAGAGGCAGATTGTAAGGCTCCACGCTCTTGCCATCCGAAATCTCCATAGCCAGCTGCTCGCCCAATTCGGC
>NZ_JAGXJV010000155.1:0-406 GCF_019091145.1 Lysinibacillus sp. GbtcB16 | reverse complement strand
TTAAAAAAAGCCGAATTAACGGCTCTTTGTTCTTCGTTAGACTGAGGGTGTACTGGGTGCTTTTGTAAATGTTGGAACCCCATCATAACTAATTGTAAATTCGATTTCCCCTTTAGAGTTAGCATCGCCACCAGGTGATTTTATTTCACTCATAGTCGCTCTACCTTCCCATTTATCCCCGTTAGGTTCTGTCACACGGAAATCCGTTTTACGTTCTGGCCCTACTTTGTTTATTTTGCTTAAGATATAATCTTGAGCTTCATCACCATAATAACGATGTCCCTCGAATCCATATGACATCATAAATCCTGTAATATCACGTTCTGCTGCTCCACCACCATTATAGTAGTAGTTTTCGTCACTCTCTTCATTGTTATCTGGATCAACTGAAGTAATCCCTACTGCA
>NZ_JAGXJV010000154.1:0-406 GCF_019091145.1 Lysinibacillus sp. GbtcB16 | reverse complement strand
GTTGTTACTTTATCAATAATTGTAAACCCTAATCCTTTATCTACACTTCCGGCAACATATTTATCTTCCCAGGAAGCAGCAGAATAGAATCTAAGGTTATCTACTTTAGAAACAGCGCGTTTTCCTTCTACAGAAGAAGTCTGTTCCCCATTATAACGAATATAAGAAGGGTTGTAATAAATCCACTGGTTACCGCCCAGGTTTAACCAGTTTCCTAGTTTTCCTAAAACTTTATAGGATTCTCCCTTTTCTAATTGACGAATGACACCATTGCTTGTTGATGGTCCACTTCTAAGGTTAACATTATACCCATCGATGTAAGCTACCCCTTGAACCTCTGTCACGTTTTTAACAGGTTCTTGTGGTTTTGTATCAACTGTTACCTTCCCGCCCTCATATGCCTTTA
>NZ_JAGXJV010000153.1:0-409 GCF_019091145.1 Lysinibacillus sp. GbtcB16 | reverse complement strand
GATGTTGAAGTTGTAATTAGTGTTCCTAATCCTAATTATAAGGTTACTAAAATGAAACCTCTTAAAAAAGGAGTTTTAGATACTATAATTTATAACGAACATATAACAATTAAAAATATTCCAGAAAAGGCATATGAATATGTAGTTAATGGTCGATCAGCTATTGGATGGATTATTGATCAGTATCAGATTAAGACTGATAAAAAATCCGGTATTACAGATGATCCAAATGAATTCAGTGATGACCCTAAATATATTTTAAATCTATTATTATCAGTAATTACAGTTAGTATGAAAACATTAGAGCTAGTTAAACAATTACCTGATTTTGAGATACTAGAACAATAGAAGTTTAAGGTTATAAAATCATCAATTGTGGATTTTAAATAAAGTTATACCGTTTATAAAA
>NZ_JAGXJV010000152.1:0-412 GCF_019091145.1 Lysinibacillus sp. GbtcB16 | reverse complement strand
AATTATTTATACCCAGCTATACGAGCTAACGTTAATGAGATTCATAAATAATGAGGACAGGGTATTTACCTCCGAAGATCTGGAGAGGTATGAACGGGGGAAAGACAGTGATCTCGACGAAGCTTTGCTGAAGCAGGTTATTCACTCCATCCAACTCAAAAACGAAAAGGCGCTTGTGGGCTATTGTGACTAACTTACCTTGCATATGCAGGAGCTAAACTATGAGGAATGCAAGCTGCAGCTGACCCACATCATTTATTCGATCATGAAAAGCTTCAAGAACCATACAACATTTCATGGTATGAAGAATATCCATCTCTTCCTGGAGCAATTCGCAACCCTTGAGGAAGTAAAATCGTGGATGTATAACGAGATGCTGCAGATTATAGAGCGCCACAAGAAGAAAAGCGTC
>NZ_JAGXJV010000151.1:0-414 GCF_019091145.1 Lysinibacillus sp. GbtcB16 | reverse complement strand
CACAAAGGGGATTAAACAATGAAACTGACTTTGTTTACAATATCTAACGTAAAAATTAACGAACAATTAACAAAGGTTAACGAACAATTGAGCAAGTTACAAACGAAAGTTGATTCCTTAGAAACTGTAAAAGACGTTCAAGATAAGATTATCTCTGCTAAAGACAGTCAAATAACTTTCTTGCAAGGAGAGGATTCTACAATAATTACCTGGGGATCTATAGCAGTCGCAATTATCATAGCTTTGGCAACTGTCGCTTACTCTTATATAAAATCTTTAGAAGAAAAAGCCAAAGACAAAATTGAAGAAGCCGAAAATACATTGCAAACAGCTACCCAACAGTTAGCACAAATTGAAATTGCGAGACAAGAAACTGAAACTAACTTAACTGAATCGGATAAAAAAATAGAACAA
>NZ_JAGXJV010000150.1:0-415 GCF_019091145.1 Lysinibacillus sp. GbtcB16 | reverse complement strand
ATCGCTGTAATATCCTGCCTGCTCGGCGGGCGGATCAAACCTAATTGGCGTTAGCGAGGTCACGAACCGCGCTAACGGACACACAGGCCCTTATTCGATGAAAAAGGGCCTTTTTGAAATTGTAACGGACACCAGCGCCGTTATTTCCGGAAAAATGGGCTCGTTTCAAATCTAACGGACACACAGGACCTTATTTGCCAATTTCAGCGGAAAATCTCGCTAAAATCGGCAAATAGCTGCGCTGGTGTCCGTTAGATTTTTGAAACGGCTGATTTTCGCCGAATAGGCGCCGCTGTGTCCGTTAGCGCCGGTCGCCTCCTTGCGACCGACCTCGACCTCCTTGCTCCCGCCCCCCTGCTCGACCTCATTGCTCCCTCCACCTCCCCCCATCGACCTCATTGCTCGGCAAGAGGAT
>NZ_JAGXJV010000015.1:0-27181 GCF_019091145.1 Lysinibacillus sp. GbtcB16 | reverse complement strand
GCTTAAATTATCACTTTATGGACAGTCTTTATGAAAAGACAATTGTAGTTGAAAAGCTACATCCGAATGGCAATGGCTTTATCTTTGTTGGAGATTTATTGCGCTATGAGCAAGAGGCTAATAAAGGATTAGTAAATATCCGTGATTATGATGAGCAACAACTTCGTGAGATTATTGCGGATGCTATTCAATATCTATCTGAAGAGGTAGAGACGGAAGACCCGATTATCGAGATTTGGCATAGTCGAGAGGGTGATCAATTACAGCTAGTATTTGAACAACGTTCTTGGAATGTCTACCATGGGGAAAATCTTGAAGAGGCGTTTGGTACGTATGATGCAGCAAAAGAATATTTGCTAGAAGAAGGCTTTCGTAAAAAGAAATAATAAATACGGGGGATTATCATAAAATGAACGGGAAAAAACTAGTGGGAATTGTTATTGTTGTTGTGATTGTGGCGTGTTTACTATCAGTTTTTACTATAACTAATTTTTATAAAAACCATGAGGAACAACCAAATCGTGAAAATCGCGAAATTAATAAGTCAAAGAGCTTGAATTTAATTTTGCCACAGGCTACAATTATCTCGAATTCAAGATAATCGAGAGGTGGACTGTCAATGAAACACATTTTTTATAAAGGTACAGACGAAGCAAAACCAACTCTATTGTTGTTGCATGGCACGGGTGGTAATGAAGAAAGCTTAATTGGACTTGCCAAGGAAATTGATGATACAGCCAATATATTAAGTGTACGAGGCAATGTACTAGAACATGGAATGCCAAGGTTTTTCCGTCGACTAGCGGAAGGTGTCTTTGATATAGAGGATTTAATCATTCGTACAAAGGAACTGAATGAATTTTTGAACGAGGCGTCACAGCAATATGGCTTTGATCGTCAACGAATTGTAGCTATCGGTTATTCAAATGGTGCTAATATTGCGGCTAGCTTATTATTCCATTACGAGGACGTTTTAGCAGGGGCTATATTACATCATCCAATGGTGCCGAGACGAGGGATAGAGCTACCTAAGCTATCTGCTATCCCTGTTTTTATAGGTGCAGGTACAAATGATCCGATGTGTACAGCACAAGAATCAGAGGATTTAGAAGCACTTTTAAGTTCGGCGGGTGCGACTGTGACGACGAACTGGTTTGATTTCGGACATCAGCTAACGATTCCTGAAGTTCACGCAGCAAAAGAGTGGTATAACAGTATTTATGCATAGAGAAAAAATCCGCTTCCTTGAACAAGGAGGCGGATTTTTTATTATTTATTTTTCTTTGCGAAAGGAAGCCACCAGTTCCAATCACCAAATAGTTTCATGAGACTTGGTACTAGCATAAGACGAATGATTGTGGCATCAATAGCAACAGCAATGGCTATACCAACACCAATTTGTTTCACAGGCATGACATCTGTGAAGGCAAACGCTCCTGTAATAACAATCATAATGAGCGCTGCTGAAGTAATAATCCGACTTGTGGATGTCAGTCCCTCTATTGTAGCGTGTGTATTGTTGGCGCCTTTTAAATATTCCTCTTGGATACGAGAAATTAAAAAGACTTCGTAGTCCATACTTAAGCCAAAAACAAGACAGAAAACAATAACTGGGATAATCAATACAATCGATCCTGCCTCAATGCCAAAATGTCCGTATTGGAAAATATAGACGAGTATTCCGAAGGCAGAGGAAAGCCCAATAATGTTCATAATAATGGCCTTTAACGGAATTAATACTGAACGGAATGCCAGCATTAAAATAAAGAAAGTGGACACGATGATTATGGCTATCGCTAAAACAATTTTATTAGCGATCTCATCAAATATCTCTTGGTTAAATTTTGCGGGTCCTCCAAGTGCAAAGTGTACACCTAAATCTTTATCCATCCAAGTTCGTGCAAATTTTTGGGCAGTAGTGGAAGAACCAGCTGCATCAATGGTAATTGGGATGAATAGCCTTGTATCTTTTGAAAAGGTTTGAATAACCGGTTTTAATTGCTCCGCCACCTGTGGAATTGCTAAAGAAGCAGAGAGTTCCTTAGGTGTTGAAATGTTTGCGGCAGTATAGATAGTTGAAACATTAGTAACAAGTGGATCTTTTAATAACTTTTCTTGAATAGTGTAAATCAGCTCTCTAGCTTCAGCATCCTCCCAGCCTTCTTTACGTTCAGCTAACAAATATAAAGTAGATGTTTCACCGAGTCCAAATGTTTCATCTAATTTATCGTACGCTACACGTGCATCATATTTTGTCGGTAGGGAATCTACCTGAGGAATTGTTAATTGGATGTCCTTTAATGGGAGCATTCCGATACCAAGTAATAATAATGCAGCAATTACGATTGCTACTGGATGTTTCATGACAAAACCTGCAAAGCTCCGCCAACGATTTGCGCCTCCTGGTTTAACACGTAGTAGACGCCATTTATTGAGTCGGTCGCCTAACAGCATCATCGTCGCAGGGAGTAAGGTTAAGCCGGAAAGAACAGCTAATAGAACTACTATGGTGCCTCCTAGAGCGATATTATGGAATATTTCAACATCAATGACGATCATGGCACCTAAACCAATCATGACACATACTGCAGAAAAGATGATGGAGCGTCCTGCTGTCTGGATGGCAGTTTGAATAGCTTGTGCAATGGATGTGTGGGCACGCTCTTCACGGTAACGATTAATGAGCAATAGTGCGAAATCAATACTTAAAGCAAGACCAAGCATTGGAACAATATTTAAAACGAAAATGGAGAGATTCACGCTACCGCTAAGTAATGTCATAATACCAAAGGCGGTTACAACTGTAACAACCCCAATGATAATTGGCAAAATAGAAGCAATAACCGTACCAAAAGCCAATAATAGAACGATAATGGCGATAGGTAACCCAATGGCCTCAGCAGATGCTAAATCCTTTTGGCTGGCTGTATTAATGTCAGCAGAAATAACTGGTCCACCCGTAATATGAACGCCGTCTTCTTCAATTAATGAACGGATATCCTCAACGATTTCAGAAAGGTTTTCAGCATCGTTTTTTAAATGGACCATAGCATAGGCAATCCCATCTTTACGTAAAGAAGCATCCTCTAAAGGTGACTGGATGGAATGTATTTCCTTTATGTGATCGAGTTTATTTAAAGTTTCTTCAATTTTCTTATCCTGAGCTGGATCGAACACAACCAAGATTGTATTGGTTGGTATATCGAATGTTTTTGCTAGCTCTTTTGTGACATAGTTATGATCCGCTTCAACAAAAAAGCCATCCCCTTGAAGTTTACCGGGAAGCTGTAAAGCAAAATAAGCCATGGCTAGAAAAATAATAATCCACAGGACTACGATTGCTTTTGCATGTGTGGTAATAAAAGTTGAAAAAGTTTTCATAGTTGTTTATGTATCCCCCTTTTCAATTAGTTTAAAGGATGTGTCACATTTTGTCGTGTCACAAACTAAAGACTCCTGTCCATTTATTAGACAGGAGCCTTGTTATTAAAAGAATAATGATAGGACGAAATAAATAACGGATGCCATTACAGCTGAAATAGGCATTGTAATAACCCAAGTAGTAACAATCTTGCGGGCCATTCCCCAGTTAACGCCACGTACACGCTGTGCAGAACCAACACCCATAATCGATGAAGAAATAACATGTGTTGTAGATACAGGTAGATGGATTAATGTCGCACCAAAAATAACTGTTGCTGACGCTAAGTCTGCCGCTACCCCATTAACAGGACGAATTTTCATAATCTTACCGCCAACGGTTTTAATAATTTTATAACCACCAATAGATGTACCTAGACCCATAGCTGTGGCAGCAGCAGCACGTACCCAGAAAGGTATTTCATCACCGCTATGCAATCCTCCAGCGATTAAAGCCATTGTCATAATCCCCATTGCTTTTTGCGCATCGTTCGTACCATGTGTGAACGATTGAATGGCTGCGGTGAAAATTTGCATCGTACGGAAACCTTTATTAGTGCGATATAAGTTAAGGTTTTTAAACCATAATTTAAATAGTGTCATCATAATAAAACCAGCACAAATAGCCAGTATTGGAGAAAACACTAACGCCATAAGGATTTTAGTAAAGCCGCCATAGTTTAATACATCGAAGCCAGCAGATGCGACAGCAGCACCTGCTATAGAGCCAATCAATGTGTGGGAAGAACTTGATGGAATACCGAAATACCATGTAAGTAAATTCCAAATAATAGCTGAAATTAGTGCGGCCAAAATAACGACTGAGCCGGTTGTGTCTCCTTCAAAGGCATTTAAAGAAAATGGATCTACAATGTCTTTTGTTAAAGCTTTAGCAACCCCTACAAAAGTGATAGCGCCGATAAAGTTCATGGTTGCGGCCATGATGATCGCTACACGAGGTGGCAATGCTCGAGTGGAAGCCGAAGTTGCAATAGCAATTGCAGTATCATGGAAGCCGTTGATAAAGTCAAATGTTAGGGCAAAGATGACGACCAGTACGGTTAGTATAATGATTGTATTCATTGTAAAGTGCCCATCTCCTAATTATGCGTTACGCATGATAATTGTTTCCATAGTATTAGCTACGTTTTGACAATGATCAGCGATATCTTCAAGTTGTTCATATATATCTTTAAATTTAATGAGGCGAATCGGATCTTTTTCGTTTAAAAACAGTTGTTTAATGGAAGAACGTTGTACTTCATCACATTCACGTTCATAGTCTTTAATTAGAATAGCGTGAGGGCGCATACCAATTAGATTCTTTTTCTTTAACTCTTCAGTTGCTTTGACAATTTCATCCACACTTTTAGAAATATAGCCTAGGAAAGTGCGCATGGATTCATCAATTTCTGTGAGTGAAAACATTTCAAAATGGGCAATACAATGTTCTGTACCATCTAAAATATCATCCATACGAATGGCAAACTCTAAAATATCTTCACGCTCAATAGGTGTCATAAATGATTTGTTTAGCATTACGATCAGTTCGTGAATGAGCTTATCGCCAGCAGTTTCGTAATTTTTCATTGTAATGCTAATCTCTTTTAGGTCAGCTACACTGTTAATACGAAAATCATTTGCGTAATGCACAGCCTCTCTCATATTTTCAGCAATTTTATGCAATGCAATAAAGAAAGGGTCTTGTTTTTTTGAGTTAAGCATGTAAATCGAATCCTCCTGGATATAAATAAATTAATCGACCTCTAAACTTTACTATCATAACAAAATCTTTAATTTATCTACATAAAAATTTTATATTCGACATAAAAATTTACATTGCTGTAATATACAATTCGTTCACAAAATAAAGGGAGATTAAACTGTCATTGTTATTAATAGTACAGATAAATCCTTTGTAATTAGGTTTTTTACTGATATTCAGACATGTTTAGCACAGATTTGTGTGTGATTTACAATGAAAATCAGTGAAAATAATACTTGAATTGTAAAGGGAATGTAAATTCAATTTGTTTTAATAGGAGTCTCTCCTTATTCTTAAGAATATCTTCATTTTTATCCTTCCTCTTTATTAAGAATTGTTTTCTACAATGGGAAATGAGTGAGAAAGGAGTGTTTATTAACAAATGATTCAAGTTGAAAACTTACAACATACATTTTTAATTGGAAAAAAAGGGAAAGAAAAGCAGGTTCCCGTTTTAAAAGGCGTGAACTTTGAGGTCAATAAAGGAGAGATTGTAGCAATTGTCGGAAAAAGTGGCTCTGGAAAATCAACTTTATTACAAGTTTTAGCTGGATTTATGAAGGTTGAGCAGGGTTCTATTAAAGTGAATGGTAAAGAAACAGCACAACTAAATGAAACAGAAAGCGCCGCATTTCGCTTGAGACAATTCGGTTTTATCTTTCAAAACTTTCAACTAATGCCTGGCTTGACGGCATTCGAAAATATTGAGTTACCCTTGAAGCTACAAGGATTGCGCAAAGCAATGAGAAAAGAAAAAGTGAAAAAAATAATGGACAAGGTTGGTCTAACAGAAGTCGCCGATCATTATCCAAATGAATTATCAGGTGGGCAGCAACAGCGTGTCAGTATTGCAAGAGCGCTCATCACGAATCCTCCTGTATTACTGGCAGATGAGCCAACAGGAAGTTTGGATTCAGAAACAGAGCAAGATATTTTGATGCTTATTCAAAGTTTAAACCGAGAGTTTGGGTTAACCTTTGTCATTATTACTCATGATGAAGAAGTGGCGACAATCGCACATAGACGCTTCCGTATGTATGATGGCGAACTGGTAAAGGAGGAAGCTTAAGATGTTATTTAAAGACCAAATAGATTTTGTCACGCAGCATATCAAGAAAAATAAATTACGTGTTTTTATGACGGTGCTAGCTGCAACGATGGGCTGTGCTTTCCTTATCGTACTAGCATCCGTAGGTTTTGGATTACAGGAATCTCTACGTAATGAAATTCTTTCAAATGAAACAGTTACGAAAATTCAAGTATATGGGGATAAGCAATTTACAGAGGATCAGGTCCAAGAAATTAAAAAGATAGATCATGTGGAAACAGTACTTGAAACGGTGGGCATGAATGCCTCTGCACATTCCTTCTTAGGTGATCGTGATTCAACTTCTAGTTTAATTTTGAACGATATGAAGGATTTTGAGCAGGTGAATGGCAAGCTTGCAGAAGGTGTTTATCCATCAAAGCCAAATGAAATAGTGGTCGGCTATCATTTTGCACAAACATTATTAAATGAGGCCGATCGCAATGTGATTAAAGAAAAAAGCAAAAAGGCTGAGGCAGATGGTACCTATTATAATGGAAGTGATGAAGGCTATAAAAAAACATTAATTGGACAGAGCATTAACATATCACTCTTGCCTAACACTGGTAACAATGAGGAAACAGAAAAAATGACCTATACAATTGTTGGTGTCATGGAGAAACCTTCGTATGATTGGATGATTGATAATACTATTCATATGGACATAGCGCAAAAGCCAGCATTAGTTGAGAATTTTTCCGCTCTTGGAGCTACAACCGAGGAGGAATTGTTTTACTCGGAATTCAATATTTTTGCTGATACATTGGAAAACGTGAAGCCAATTTTGGAAAAACTAAAAGATAATGGCTACAGTGTCTATTCCGTGACGGAGCAATTAGATCAAATGAATGTATTTTTCTTAGTATTAAAAATCGGTTTGATTTTTGTTGGTACGATTGCGGTGCTCATTGCTTCCATCGGTATTTTCAATACGATGACAATGGCGGTGACAGAGCGAACTCGTGAAATAGGTGTATTAAAAGCGATCGGTGCGAGTCCAAAACTAATCCAACGTTTATTTTTAATGGAAAGTACATTTATTGGACTTTTAGGTACCTTCATTGCGGTTATCATTTCATACGCCATTAGTTTTGCGGCAAATGCAGTGCTACCGTTAATTCTTAAAGCAGCCACGGGAGAAGAAGCATTTGCTACAAATGATATTACATTCTCTCTTATTCCATGGCAGCTAGTCGTTATTGCAGCAGGTATTAGTATTGGAGTAGCAATGATCTCAGGTTATCGTCCAGCTCGTAAGGCGACGAAAATTGATGTCATCCATGCTTTACGACAAGAGCTATAATAAGTTGGCTTGCCTTAGACTGTAGACAAAACCATCGAGAAGTTTTCACTCTCGATGGTTTTTGTTCATGGGGAATGACTACACCAGATATGCTGGTAGGCTGTTCAAATTTAAGCATGAACGGAGTGAATATTCTCGCTCAACCCTGACATGGAAAGCGTCCATCCATCATGAAAAACAACAGCTTCGTAAAAGAAAAAAGACTATAGCCACACACGAAATTTTCGAGCTTGTCTATAGTCGGCTTGCCTTTTTGTATGTTATAAATACTCTTTTAACTCCGTTTGTAAAAATGGTGTTGCATGTAATAAATTTAAGAAAGCATCATAGTTGGCACGTTGCTCTACACTTGCTTTTTTTCCTGTTCGGTATGCTCGGATTAAAATATTTTTAGGCGTATTTTCCATATCAATAAATTCAAGAAGCTGTGCTTCATAGCCAACAAGTGACAAGATTTCAGCCCGAATAGAATCAGTAGCAAGGGCGGCGAAGCGCTCTCGGATAAGACCGTGTTGTAACATAATGTCCAATGAAGGGGTATTTAGTTGACGATTCAATTCATGTTGGCAACAAGGAACACTTAATATAACGCTTGCGCCCCATTTCACGGCACGGGCTAAAGCCATATCTGTAGCAACATCGCACGCATGCAGCGTTACGACCATGTCTACAGCGGATTCCTCATTATAATCATTAATATCTCCTACAAGAAATTCAAGCTGGTCATAGCCTAGATCCTGTGCTATTCTTGAACACTCTTCAATAACTTCCTTTTTCAAATCCAAGCCTGTTACACGTATATCTAGACCTTTTTCGATTTTTAAATAATGATACAACGCAAACGTTAAATACGATTTGCCTGATCCAAAATCTAAAATACGAACTTGCCGATTTTTTGGTAAGTAGGATAAAGCATCGTCAATAAATTCAATAAAGCGATTAATTTGCTTAAATTTATCGTATTTTTGTTTTTTAACTTTTCCATCCTCTGTTTGCACGCCAAGCCGGATTAAAAACGGGTAAGGTTGATCATCCGAAAGTAAGTAATTTTTTTTGCGATTATGTGCCAAATTAACTTGCTTAGGTGTACTGGATTGATCGGATTTCCAAAGTACTTTATTCTTTTTGGATAATTGGACTTGTACTTTTTCATCAATAAAATCAACATGGGCTTGGCGATAATCTTCGAATATAGTCTCCAGCTTAGCGGGAAATTCGGTCAATTGAATATTTTCATGTTTTAAAATTCGTTCATATTGGTATTCAATTTGTATATGATAACTGTTCTTTAACATTAAAGGCTTCAACTTAATGCGTTTAACTTCATTAGATTTCATGCGAGGTTGACTGATTGTCGCAGTAACTAGCTGTTGCTGTAAAATTCTTTTTATGAGATGAGCTTTCATTTCTTCAAATGTCATACATTTTCGCCTACTTTATTGTGTAATAGATGGCACTAGTTTAACACATTTTATAACGAACAATGTTTTTGAAAAAATTTTCACAAAAATTCTGAGTAATTATAGGTAGAAATGTATGTTCATGGTATCTTTATGTATAGTATTTCTTTATGAATTGGTGATACTAAAGACTGAATAGGAGGAAAAAGTATGTCAGATAATATGTATCAATTATTAGCAATTATTATTTATATGGTCGCCATGCTAGCGATAGGCTGGTATGCATTCGTTAAAACATCCAATTTAACAGACTATATGCTTGGTGGTCGTTCCTTAGGTCCGGCTGTAACGGCTCTAAGTGCAGGTGCGGCGGATATGTCTGGCTGGCTTTTAATGGGCTTACCCGGTGCTATTTTTTTATCAGGTCTTGTTGAGGCTTGGATTGCTATTGGGTTAACAGTAGGTGCTTATTTAAACTGGTTATTAGTAGCACCACGGCTACGCGTTTATACACAGGTTACCAATGATTCCATTACAATACCGAGTTATTTGGACAATCGATTACGCGATCATACGAAGTTAATCAGAATTGCTTCAGGTATCATTATTTTATTATTTTTCACATTTTATGTTTCTTCCGGGATGGTAGCAGGGGGCAAATTTTTCGATAGCTCATTTGGTTATGATTATCATACAGGTTTGTTAATTGTTTCGGCAGTAGTAGTAGCCTATACATTGTTCGGTGGATTTTTAGCAGTAAGTTATACCGATTTTTTACAAGGACTTATCATGTTTATAGCACTTATTTCTGTACCACTATTCGGTCTTTTTGTAACAGGTGGGATAGGGGATACAATTACTTCTATTAAAGCAGTTAGCCCAGATCTTCTAAACATGTTACCGGCCACTGCAACAGCAGCCGGTATTATTTCCTCGCTTGCCTGGGGATTAGGCTATTTTGGGCAGCCACATATTATTGTGCGCTTTATGGCCATCAGCTCTGTAAAGGAAACAAAGCAGGCTCGTCGTATTGGTATTGGCTGGATGATGTTAAGTTTATTTGGCGCCATTGGGACAGCATTAGTAGGGGTAGCTTATTATGAACAAAATGCAGGTGAGCTAAAAGACGCTGAAACAGTATTTATTGTACTTGGACAAATTTTATTCCATCCATTTATAGCTGGAATTATGCTAGCGGCCATTTTAGCTGCTGTTATGAGTACCATTTCATCGCAATTAATCGTTACCTCTTCGGCACTTGTAGAGGATATTTATAAAGCATTGTTTAACAAAACAGCAACTGATAAACATTATGTTTTTGTAGGGCGTATGGCTGTTTTAGTTGTTGCGATTATTGCAGCAATTTTAGCCTGGAATCCAGATAGCTCGATTTTAAGTTTAGTTGGTTTTGCATGGGCAGGATTCGGTGCAGCATTTGGGCCAGTCATTTTACTTTCTTTATATTGGAGAAAGTTAACAAATTACGGAGCTTTAAGTGGAATGGTAACGGGTGCTGCAACAGCATTTATTTGGGGGAAAGTTGAATCATTATCAAGTGCCCTATATGAAATTGTGCCAGGCTTCTTCGTATGTTTAATCGTTGCGGTTATTGTTAGTCTATTGACGTATAGACATAATGAAGAAATTGAAGAAGAGTTTAACCGTTCGGAAGTATTATTAAAAGAAGAAAGAAAATAAAGGAAATGCGCCTTTTCTAAGAGGCGCATTTTTTGAAACGTTTTTCATAAGGTTCCGAACATACGGACAGGTGTAATTTATGGTAAGATGAAGAAAATTTGTCGTAGGGTCACCGAGGCTTTGGTGGGAGGTTTCTAATGGATAGAATTAAGGAAGTTGATGTATTAATTGAAAAGGCCATTCTCGTTGGCGTAAATTTACGGAATGATGCGCACTTTGATTATTCAATGGAAGAGCTTCAAAATTTAGCAGAGGCTCTCAATGTGGAGGTTGTAGGGATAGTTACGCAAAATTTAGAGCGCGTGACACCTTCCCATTATGTTGGTACAGGTAAAATAGAAGAAATCAAAAATTTCTATGAAGAAGCACAAGCAAATCTCGTTATTTTTAATGATGAGCTATCACCGTCGCAAATTCGTAATTTAGAGCGTGATCTAGCAACAAAAGTTATTGATCGAACAATGCTTATTTTAGATATTTTTGGCCGCCGTGCGAAAACACGGGAGGCACAAATGCAGGTAGAACTAGCACAGCTTCAATATATGCTCCCACGCTTAGTGGGCTTACATGCCTCTTTAAGCCGTCAAGGTGGAGGTACAGGTGGTGGCTTTAAAAACCGAGGTGCTGGGGAAACAAAGCTAGAATTGGATCGTCGAAAAATTGAAGATCAAATAGCAAAAATCAAAAAGGATCTAGAGCAGGTCAAAGATCAACGAGAAACGCAGCGGAAACAGCGTCGAAAAAATGCCCTTCCGGTAGTGTCTATTGTCGGCTATACGAATGCTGGCAAGTCAACGATTATGAATCAGTTGTTGGCAGAGATAGGGCAAGAAGAGCATAAACAAGTCTTTGAGAAGGATATGCTTTTTGCTACGCTTGAAACCTCAGTTCGTCAGATAGAGCTACCTGATAAAAAGACATTTTTATTAACGGACACAGTTGGATTTGTAAGCAAATTGCCTCACCATTTAGTAAAAGCGTTCCGCTCCACATTAGAAGAGGCACGAGATGCAGATCTCTTATTACATGTCGTAGATGTTTCTAATTCAGAGCATGGTTTTATGATGGACGTTACAAATGAAACGTTAAAAGCGGTAGGAGTTGAAGGTATCCCTACCATCTATGTTTACAATAAAGCTGATCTTGCCCAAGTGCCTTACCCTGTTGTAAGTGGGGATAATATTTGGGTTTCAGCAAAACAAGGGGTAGGGTTAGAAGAATTAATTCAATTAGTTCGTCAACATATTTTCTCCCATTATGTGACATGTGAAATGCTCATACCTTATGACCAAGGGAATATTGTTTCTTATTTAAATGAACATGCCTCTGTTTCTAATACAGCATACGAAGAGGGCGGTACTTTATTATCGCTTGAAGTTAAAGAAGCGGATTATGCAAAATATCAGCAATACGTTGTAAATTAATAAAATGAAAAAATAACCTGAAGCATGCCAAAAAGATTTTGGCATGCTTTTTGTGATTAAGGGGAATATAGAATCTAGAACAACAGCATGTACGTATTTTAATAATTTTTAGAAAAGATAGTTTAAATTTGGATAAAAAGTTATAAATCCGAATTTTAAATATTTTAGAATAATTTAATGTTCAGAAAACAAGTTTGCACTATGGAAGTGTGAGAAAACTTAGATATATCAAAGGATTTAATAATTATAAAAATGAACAGTCAGAATTTAAAGAAAAATGATAAATTTTCAACATTTTTTAAAACTCTTGCTAAAGTTAAAAAAACACTTTAGTATGATGAAACACAGTTTTTTAATCCTTATTTTAGGGTAATAATGTTTTTTTAAGAGAATATTTTTAATTGGGAGAGGGTATTGTATGTCTAGTAAAGATGAAGTTGTAAAATCTGTCCCTCAAAATGGCTTTGTTGGACACCCTAAAGGGCTCTTTACTTTGTTTTTCTCAGAATTTTGGGAACGTTTCTCGTATTATGGTATGCGAGCAATTCTCATCTTCTTTATGTATTACGAATTGAATCAGGGTGGATTAGGTCTAGACCGCGGAACAGCGAACTCTATTATGGCCATTTATGGTTCCCTCGTTTATATGTCAGGTATTATAGGTGGATGGATTGCTGACCGAGTATTAGGAACACGTAGAACTATTTTTTATGGTGGCGTGTTAATTATGATTGGTCACTTATTGCTAGCACTGCCTGGCGGTGTAGCGATGCTATTTGCTTCAATGGCATTTATCGTAATGGGGACTGGGTTATTAAAACCAAACGTTTCAAGTATTGTTGGGGATATTTACGCTGAAACAGATAGCCGTCGTGATGCAGGCTTCTCTATTTTCTATATGGGTATTAATATGGGGGCATTCATTGCACCATTTATTGTCGGAACAATTGGACAAAAGTATAGCTTCCACTTAGGCTTTGGTTTAGCCGGTTTAGGGATGTTCATTGGATTAATTGTTTATAAATTGACAGAGAAAAAATACTTAGGCTTAGCGGGTTTAAAAGTTAATAACCCATTAAAGCCTGAAGAACGTAAAAAAGTCTTTGCGCAATTTGGTATTGTTGCTTTACTGATTATTATTCTTGGTGCTATTGGTATTAAAACGGGTACTTTAACAATGAATGTATTCAGTTTAATTATTACAGCTCTAGGTGTATTAATTCCAACAGCCTTCTTTATTTATATGTATCGTAGTAAAAAGACAACAAAAGATGAAAAATCTCGACTTCTTGCCTATATTCCATTATTCTTGTCAGCCGTTATGTTCTGGGCGATTCAAGAACAAGGGGCAACAATTCTGGCTACGTATGCAGACGAACGTACACAACTAAGTATTGGTAGCATTCAGCTTCAATCTTCGTGGTTCCAGTCATTAAACCCGCTATTTGTTATAACAATGGCACCATTATTTGCGATGTTATGGCTTAAATGGGGAGACAAGCAGCCAACTACGCCACGTAAGTTTTCATACGCCTTATTCTTTGCAGGTTTATCATTCCTTGTCATGATGATTCCAGCACATTTATCTGGCGGAGAAACATTAGTTAGTCCTTGGTGGTTAGTACTGTCATTCTTCTTAGTAGTTGTAGGTGAATTATTATTATCACCAGTTGGTTTATCTGCTACGACGAAATTGGCACCACAAGCATTTGCTGCACAAACAATGTCTTTATGGTTTTTAACAAGTGCTGCAGCACAAGCAATTAATGCTCAGTTAGTAAAGGTTTATGAAGTTGTAAGCGAATTCACATACTTTGGCTTCTTAGGATCGCTTTCAATTGTCATTGGTATATTATTGTTAGTTTTATCGCCAATTATTTCAAAGGCAATGAAAGGTATTAACTAAATTAAAGATGTAAATACAGTCCGGATAATGGGCTGTATTTACATCTTTTTTTGTTATCTAAATAAATGTCTATTTATGAAGTCTAGCGCGAAATATATTATCTTAAGTAGTAATTTTATTGAGTATGGGTATAAGTTTCTATGTAGAAGATCATTATTTTCGCTATAATAATCATAATTATAAGAAAATTTTAAGGGGTTGGATGTTATGAAAGAAGAATTGGACCGTTTGAGGTCAAGATTAATGGAGATTTTCACGTATTTACACGCCAATCCGGAAATTAGCTGGCATGAGGTAGAAACAACCAATTATATAGTAGATCTATTAACTGAAGAAGGGTTTTCGCCAATTCGTTTTAAAAATTCTACAGGTCTTTATGTGGATGTGGGCCATGGTAGTCCCAAAGTAGGTTTACGAACAGATATAGACGCATTATGGCAGGAGGTTGATGGCCATTTCCGTGCCAACCATTCCTGTGGGCATGATGGACATATGACAATGGCTATTGGTGCACTCTTATTATTAAAAGAACAACAGCCATCATTTAATGGTACAATCCGTGTCATTTTCCAACCGGCGGAAGAAAAAGGGACTGGAGCATTAGCGGTCTTAGAAGAAGGGGTAATTGATGAGCTCGATTATTTATTTGGAGTTCACGTAAGACCAGTCCATGAGCTAGAGGATGGTACATACTGTGCTGCCTTGTATCATGGTGCCTCTCGTTTACTTGAAGGGGAGATCATTGGGGAAGATGCACATGCTGCAAGGCCACACCTTGGCATTAATGCAATCGAAGTAGGGGCTACCATCATTGAAGATTTACGAACCATTCATACCGATCCAATGGTACCTGTTTCGGTGAAGATGACAAAGTTTCATGCAGGGGGAGAATCAGGCAATATTATACCTGGTAATGCCTCATTTACGATTGATATTCGAGCCCAACAAAATAATGTTATGGACGATTTAGCGCAAGGGGTCAAACGTGTTATTGATTCCTCTAAGTTATTGCATAAGGTGCAGATTGAATTACGTACTGTTGCCAATATTGTAGCCGCAGAAGTTGATACGAGTGCACAATATATTATGGAACAAGCAATTATACAAGCTGCCGGATTATCAAATTTAAGAAAGCCGGTACACACACCTGGTGGAGAGGATTTTCATCATTATGCGGTAAAACGACCACACTTAAAAACAACAATGTTGGGCTTAGGATGTGGGTTATCACCAGGGTTACACCATCCTAAAATGAAGTTTAAACAAGCAAGACTTGTTACTGGCGTGGAGATTCTTACGAGAGCAGTCTTGTTAGCATTGGAATCAACGGATACAAAGGAGGCGTCAGCATAATGTTAGAGCAAGTGCATATTCGCAAAGTAATGACACCTATAGAAATTGCAGAGGTCCAAAAGTTAAATGCTGAAATATGGGGAAGCCAAGCAATTCCCTCTCACCAATTACTAGCAGTTGTACAAAATGGCGGATTAGTTTTAGGTGCTTATTTAGAAGAAAAGCTAATTGGCTTCAACTATTGCTTTGTAGGTTCTCATGATAGAGAAATATACTTACATTCACACATGATTGGTGTAAATAAAGCATATCGTGAACAAGGTGTAGGTGAGTTATTAAAGCATGCTCAGCAAGAATACGCAAAAGAAAATGGATTTCAGCTGGTTCGTTGGTTAATTGAGCCTCTGGAGGTGAGTTTAGCAAATTTAGCATTTTTAAAGCTAAATGCTATGAGTTATCAATACGAAAATGATTATTACGGCGCTCTTCAAGATGACTTTAATGAAGGATTACCATCAGATAGGCTAGTTGTAGAGTGGTGGATAGAGCGTGAACAAATGGCAGATAGCATTGACGAACTAGAAGAGATCGCAGATGAAATCGTACCCTGGACACTAACTGTTGATGGCTTGCCTGTCCTAGACATAGATAACACATTTCAAATGGAGCAATCCTTTCATCAGGATGCCTATCTATTACCCATTCCTCAATATTTGCAGAAATTGAAAGTTGAAAGTCCTAAGCTAGCTGAGGACTGGCGCTATAAAATTAGAAAGATCTTAACAACGTTATTCAATCAAGACTATGCCATTGTACGCGTCAAGAAGCACCCGGAATATGTCCATAGCTATCTGTTAGTCAGACGCTCCTTATTAGCCTTATAATTATAATAGGGAGTGAAGTTTGTGAAAATAGAAAAGATAACGTTAAGACATATTAAAATGCCGATGAAAGCACCATTTACAACAAGCTTTGGCACAATTGATGAAAAGGAACTGTTATTAATAGAAGCGCAAGATGAATCTGGGATTACTGGATGGGGAGAAACGGTAGCTTTTGTAGCGCCTTGGTATACAGAGGAGACTTTAAAGACGACATGGCATATGCTGAAAGATTTTCTAATACCCATTTTGCTACATAAAGAGGTTGGGCATCCAGATGAGGTGACTACATTGTTTGCTCCTATTCGCAGAAATTGCATGGCGAAAGCTTCGATAGAAGGCGCAATATGGGATATTTATTCCCAGCAAACAAAGCAATCACTCGCAAAGGCTTTAGGTGGGCAAAAACAACGTATTGAAGTTGGGGTCAGCGTAGGTATTCAAGCTTCAACAGCTCAATTAATAAAAGTAATAAAAAGCCATATGGAAAAGGGCTACAAAAGGGTGAAAGTGAAAATTAAGCCTGGCTATGATGTAGAAGTGGTACGTGCAATCCGTGCAGAGCTACCGGATCTACCTTTAATGGTCGATGCGAACTCAGCTTATACGTTGGGTGATATCGCCATATTACAGCAGTTTGATGATTACAACTTATTAATGATCGAACAGCCATTAGCTACTGATGATATTGTGGACCATGCAACCCTACAAAAAAACATAAAAACACCAATCTGTTTAGATGAAAGTATCACATCGTTTGAAGATGCTCGTAAAGCAATTGAGCTAGGGAGCTGTGGTGTAATCAATATTAAAATTGGACGAGTTGGCGGTTTAACAGAGGCGAAACGGATTCATGATCTCTGTAAGGAGAATCATATTCCCGTTTGGTGTGGAGGGATGTTAGAGGCAGGAATCGGACGAGCACATAATATTGCCTTAACTTCGCTTAGCCATTTTATGTTGCCTGGAGATACTGCAGGCTCTAGTCATTATTGGTATGAGGATATTATTAATCCAGAAGTCATCGTCAAAAATGGATACATTGATGTACCTCAAGAAATCGGCATTGGCTATACAATTAATAGGGCTCTTATTGATAAGCTAACGATTAGCAAAGAGATCTATCAATAAAATCATTTACGATAAAGGAAAAAACGAGGAGAGAACTGATTGAAAAAAAGCTTGCAAATCGGCGGTGCCTATGTAGGAATTATCGTTGGTGCAGGATTTGCATCTGGACAGGAAATTGTCCTCTATTTTACAAGCTATGGCTTTAAAGGGGTTTATGGTGCCCTATTAGCGATGGTTGGTTTCTCTATTGTTGGTATGTGTGTAGCCCAGGTTAGCTCAAGACTACGCACTGCATCTCATAAGGATTTAATTTATCAGATTTCTGGTAATGCTGTTGGTCTTGTATTGGATTATTTATTATCACTGTTTTTATTTGGCGTGGCTGTTATTATGTTTGCTGGTGCGGGTGCAACATTGCAGCAAATGTTTGGACTACCTATTTGGCTAGGGAGTATATGTATGATACTGCTAACTATAGCCACCGTGATGATGGATGTTAAAAGTATTATTAATATTATTGCACTAGCAACTCCGTACTTATTAGCGATTGTTTCTATTATTGCTATCTATGCCATTGCAACGATGGATCTTACCTTTGTCGAACAAGCGGTAATTGCCCAGCAGGCGCAAATAAGCTCGAAAAGCTGGTGGGTGACTGCTTTGTTATATATGTCATTTAATATTGGAGTAAGTTTCTCATTATTAACGGTGATGTGCGGCTCGGTGCGTAATGATAAAATAGCTGGAATGGGGGGCATTATTGGCGGAATTCTTTTAGGCGCTTTAATTCTGCTTATTAATTTTTCTCTTCTTGCAAAAATGAACGTTGTTATAGGACTAGATATTCCTATGCTAGCATTAGCAAATGAAATTCATCCATTAGTTGGGCTATTAATGACTTTCTCTCTATTAGGGATGATTTATAATACGGCAGTAGGGATGCTCTATTCATTTATGGTAAGATTCTTTAAGCCTGATAGACCTAGCTTTAAAGTAGCGGTTATTTTTATAGGAGTTTTAGGCTTTTTAGCAAGTCTAGCAGGATTTACGACGCTTGTAGCTAAGCTCTATGCAGTAATGGGATACGTAGGGTTGGTATTAATTCTATTCATTATTTCAGCATGGTTTAGAAAAGTGAGACGAATCATATAACAAATAAAAATGGTAATTGAGACGCGCGGGTGTTCTCAATTACCATTTTGTTTGGATAAAAAAATTGTAGAAATAGTGAATTATTTAAGGTATAAAATTTGCCGAAAATACTAATATTTCATTAATTAGACACGTTTTCTAGTTCCTTTAAAATAAACCGAGAATAATTCTCATTTACAGGTTGACTGAGAATGAAAACATGACTATAATGGAAATCGTGAGTAATGATAATCATTTTCACTACACATTCATTACACACAAAATTGAAATCTACCGGGGATTACTATGAAAATAAGATATCTTTTAACAGCAACTGTTGTGTTGTCTATAGTATCGCTATTTATCGGAGTAGTAGATATTAAACCAAGTGATCTATTAGACTTCCAATCAGAAGAAACTAGACTATTTTTAATTAGTCGTGTACCTAGACTTGTTGCTATTTTGCTAGCAGGTGCAGGTATGAGTATTGCTGGTTTAATTATGCAAAGCTTAAGTAGGAATAAGTTCGTATCACCAACGACAGCAGGTACTTTAGATGCCACTCGACTGGGTGTATTGATTTCCATGATGTTTTTCTCGAATGTCACGTATTTCCAAAAAATTTCCTTCGCTTTCATATTTGCTTTAGCCGGCACATTATTATTTATGCAAATATTAAATCGAATTAAGTTTAAAGATGCGATTTTTATACCGCTTATTGGCTTAATGTATGGTAATATCCTGTCTTCCGTAACAACGTTCTTTGCTTATAAGGCAAATATTATCCAAAACATTTCTGCATGGTTACAAGGAGATTTCTCATTAATCATGAAAGGCCGTTATGAACTGTTATACATAAGTGTACCAGTACTTATTTTAGCTTATATTTATGCCAATCGTTTTACAGTAGCTGGTATGGGTGAGGATTTTGCTAAAAATCTTGGTCTATCCTATAAGCTTGTGGTGAATTTAGGCTTAGTATTGGTGGCTCTTATCTCCACAACAGTGGTGCTAACAGTCGGTGTCATTCCGTTCCTTGGCTTGATCATACCGAATATTATTTCACTGTTTAAAGGTGATAATTTGGCAAAAACATTGCCGCATACAGCATTACTTGGTATGTCATTCTTATTATTCTGCGATATTTTAGGACGCGTACTGATTTTCCCTTATGAGATACCAATTAGTATGACTGTTGGTGTAATTGGAAGTGCCATCTTCCTAGTCATGTTGTTTAGGGGGAGAGCATATGCGTAATCGTACAAGAATGTTCATTTTACTGGGTCTTGCCGTGATAGCTATCTTATTGTATCTATTTTGGGAGTTAAATGGGAATTATCACTATGCCTTCCCGAGACGTGTCATAAAAGTTATAGCGATGGGGCTAACGGGTATAGCTATTGCCTATTCAACAGTGGTTTTCCAAACCATTACCCATAATCGAATTTTAACGCCAAGTGTTATGGGATTAGATGCTTTGTATATGTTGATTCAAACATGCATCTACTTTTTCTTTGGCTCTACATCTATTTTAGTTATCAATATTTACTATAATTTTACCCTTGCTATTGTATCAATGATTGTTTTCGCTTTAATTTTTTATAGAGTTTTGTTTAAAGAAGGAAAGCGACCAATATATTTCTTACTCCTTGTTGGTATGATTGTCGGTACGTTCTTAGGAAGTATCACAACATTCTTCCAAGTATTGATTGATCCTAATGAATTTTTAGGCTTACAAAGTAAAATGTTTGCAAGTTTTAACAATGTTAATTCAGATTTAGTTTGGCTTGCTGGTGTAATCATTTTACTAACATTTATATATGGTTGGCGTCATATGAATCAATTAGATGTCATGTCTTTAGGACGAGATACAGCAATTAATTTAGGTGTACCATATGATAAGCTGGTACAACGCATGTTAATTTTAGCTTCTATCTTGATTTCTGTTTCGACAGCGCTAGTTGGGCCAATTACATTCTTTGGATTAATCGTTGCGAATTTATCGTATCAGTATTTTAAAACATACAAGCACTCCGTCTTAATTGCTGGTTCTTGTGTAATGAGTATTATTGCTTTAATCGGTGGGCAGTGGATGGTTGAACGAGTATTCACTTTCAGTACTACACTAAGCGTCATTATTAATTTTGTGGGTGGAGTATACTTCATCTACTTATTATTAAGAGAAAGTAGGTCAGCAGGATGATACAAGTCAAAGAAATTACGAAGTTTTTCGGGAAAAAACCTGTCGTTCAAGATGTAAGTGTTGACATTGTTTCAGGGAAAATAACGTCTTTTATTGGACCCAATGGTGCAGGAAAGTCCACGCTACTTTCAATGGTGAGCCGTTTGCTGAATGCAGATACTGGTGAAGTACTACTCGACAAAGCAGATGTAAGACGCTGGAAATCAGATGATTTCGCTAAGCGCGTATCCATATTAAAACAGTCTAACTTTATGAATGTCCGCTTAACGATTCGTGAGCTTGTATCCTTTGGTCGTTTCCCTTATTCAAAAGGAAATTTAAAACCCGAAGATGAAGAAAAAGTGGATGAAGCTATTCAATATATGAATTTAGAAGATATTCAACATAATTACTTAGATGAATTATCAGGCGGTCAACGTCAGCGGGCTTTTATTGCAATGGTTATTGCTCAGGATACAGAATACATCTTACTGGACGAGCCGTTGAATAATTTAGATATGAAACATTCTGTTCAGATTATGAAGATTTTACGTAAGCTAGTGGATGAGTTAGGGAAAACAGTTGTAATTGTACTCCATGACATTAATTTTGCATCAGTATACTCAGATAATATTGTTGCATTAAAAGATGGCCGTGTTGTGAAAAACGGTTCTACCAACGATATTATTAACTCGGACGCATTGAAGGAAATCTATGATATGGATATCCCTGTTCAAGAGCAGGATGGCTGCCGAATTTGTGTTTATTTTAATTCTTAGAAATAGTAACAGATGGTTTAACCATCCATTTAACTATAAAATATATTTTAAAGGAGAATTTTTAAAATGAAAAAATGGAAATTACTAACAGTATTAATGGCGATGATGCTATTAGTTTTAGCTGCTTGCGGTTCAAAAGACGAAGCAAAAGAAGAAGATAAAGGTACGTCAACTGACAAACCTGCAGAAGAACAAAACGAGGCTTCTTCAGCATATCCACTAACTATTCCAGGTAGCACTATTGAAGGTCGCGATGGTAATACTACGTTTGAAGAAGTAAAGCTTGATAAGATCCCAGAAAAAGTTGTTGTTTTTGATAATGGTTTCTTAGATACTCTAGATGCACTAGGTGTTAATCCTACTGCAGTAGTACAAGATTCATTACCATCTTACTTAAGCAAGTATAAAGATAGCACTTATGTAAATGCTGGTACTTTATTCGAGCCTGATTATGAAAAATTATCTGAAATCAACCCAGATATTATTTTCATCTCTGGTCGTGCGTCAGCAGCATATGCTGAGTTATCTAAAATTGCACCAACAGTTTACATTGGTGTAGATAACAAAAACTTCCTAGAATCATTCAAAGCTAATACAGAATTAGCTGGTAAAATTTTTGGTAAAGAAAAAGAAGCAGCAGATGCAATCTCTGCATATGAAGCAAAAGTTGAAGAAGTAAAAGGCAAAGCAACTGCATCAGAAGAGAAAGCTTTAATCGTATTAGGTAGTGAAGGCGCATTATCAGCATATGGTTCTGGTTCACGTTTCGGTGTTATTCATGATGTATTTGGTGTGAAAGCTGCTGATGAGAAAGTTAAAGTTGGCACACATGGTGATAATGTAAGTTTTGAATATGTTCGTGAAACGAACCCTGATATTCTATTTGTAGTTGACCGTGACGCTGTTGTAAATGAAAACGGTGAATCAGGTACAAAAGCTGCAATTGAAAATGAAATCGTAAGTGCAACAAACGCTGTGAAAAACGGTAAAGTATTCTACCTAGATCCAGAAGTTTGGTACCTTTCAGGTGGCGGTTTACAATCTGAAACGTTAAAAGTTGAAGATGTATTAAAGGCGTTTAACTAATATGTTTGTACAAATTAAACGTATCGTTGTGACGGAAGGGAATTCGGACAAAGTGGTGGAACGTTTTGGTGCTAATCCAAACGGACCATCATTACTTGAACAACAACCTGGTTTCATTGATAAACAGGTACTTGTTAAGAAAGTTCGCCGTGGTGATGAGGAAGTGCTAGTGATGGTTCGTTGGGAATCAGAAGAAGCATGGAAGAATTGGGAGAAGAGCCCTGAGCATATTGCTGGTCATAAGGCAAGCGCAGGTAAGCCAAAGCCTGATCATATCATTGAAAGCGGACAAGAAGTATATTATGTAAAAGGTTAATAGCCTAGAGGTGTCTCAAGCGATTGAGGCACCTTTTTGTTGTACATAAAAAGCAGATAACAATGGAACGAAAAGGGGTGCCATTGCTATCAGCTTATTCAAACTAATGGGTAATCGGTGTTTTTATTGAACTACAAAATGTAGCATCCATATTAAAGGAAATAGTGCTTTCATTAATGGAAAGCACTGAGATGCTAGTATTTTCATCTAGCCTATGAGTTATAGATGATTCTGTCACCGCTGCCAGTCCTCTAGCATTAATAATTGTGTAGTTTGCAGTCATGTAAGCGGTAGATGACGCTATATTTAATCCAAAGGTTAATGGATTGACTGATGGCATACTAGATAGGTTGTCATTCGAAATTTTAATAATGCCATATTGCTGAATATAGTAATCTCTTTTTTGCTGAAATGTATCTTCAAATCCAGGAACATCACTAATTAAGTTTGAAAAGGTTGAAAGCTTTTTATAGACCTTTAAGGTTTCTTGATAAGCTTTTAACTCAGATTGAATAATAATCTGTTCAATTCGTAGTTGCTCCCCTGTAGGCTTTTTAATTGTAATTTCTTCAGCTGAGACAGAGATATTACATGAAAAAGTAGCCGTAAGTATGAAAACAGTTTCGTTAAATCCATTTTTCATTTTAAAACACTCCCAGTACAAAAAAATTCATGTTCATCAATCTATCAGGACAATGAGAAAATCAATTTATATTAATATAAGCGTAACATCTGTCATAACGCCATTTCAATGGTGAGTTTACGCCAATTTTATGGCGGTACATAGTTCTCTACCGCCATATTATAACTATTATTTAACAAAATAATGGCGTGGTTTGTATAATTAACGCCACTTTTTGGCGGGATACTTCTTTATATAAGAAACTATGGGATTATATGTATAAAATATTGACACTGCTAGTATTAATTCCCATTAATATATATAATATTTATTAATATAGCGGAAGGGAGAGAGGACTATTGAACGGGTTGGATGAGTGTATTAATAAATCATTAGACATTCTTATTGAAAATGAAACATTTCTTGATCAGGAGCTAAAATTGCTGTTTAAAAGCTTTAAAGAAGAAAAAATAGAAGTAGGTTTTTCTTTTGGCAAATTATGCTATTGGCACTATGAGGCGTTTTCACATTTTGTAAATGACGACATTTACAAAATCGCTGCAGCGGTTGAACTCTTAATACTGTCTTTTGATATTATTGATGATCTTCAAGATAAGGATTCAGATAATAGTTGGTGCAGGACGCCAGAACTTTCTTTAAATGTTGCTCTAGCTATGTTGATTATGGCTTCAAAAACAATTAACGAAACTTCCTTTGAACATAAAAGAGCTGCTATAACAATACTTGAAGAATGTGCATTAAAAAGTATTAGTGGTCAGCAATTGGACTTATTAAATAATTGCCGGGATGAAGATTCTTATATACACATGATTACACTTAAATCTGGTTCCTTAACAGCGATGAGTTGCTTAATAGGAGAGGTTCTTGCCAAAGGGGAAGTATCCAAAGAAGTAGAGGCTTATGGAAAATACATAGGCATTATCCAACAAATTAAAAATGATATCCAAAGTTTGAAAGCATGGGGACCTAAAAATGACCTACTAAATAAAAGATTCTCCTTGCCGATTATTTATCTTTTATCACAGAAAAATGATGTTTCAAAATCTGTAGCTGACTATTATAATGGTGATATAGTTACAATTTTGGATCATAAAGAAGCAGAAAATGAGTTGACAAATGGCGGAGCAATACGTTATGCAGTTACTGTGAAAAATGTCTATAAATTGAAGGCAATAAATGATCTTGAAAATATAGAATTAAATGATTTAGCTAAAGACTACCTACAAAAATTAATAAAGTGATGAGGAGCGATTGGATGATTAATGTAATTCAGTACTTAGAAAAAAACCCAAGCCTAGTTGCATTATTAAAAGAACAAAGAGCCTCATTAATTGGAATTTCATCTATAGAACAAATGGCAATTTTAGAAGCATTTATTGATGAAATGAATATAGAAAGTGAAATTTGGAACTAAAAACTTTGCGTAACAAGTTTTTTTGGCCAGCTATAGTTCTTTATTTAGTGGTAGGTTTATATTTAAATTTTGTGAATTATAGCGCGCCATATATTGAAATTGGGGTAGAAGAAAAAGATGGTAAATGGCTAGTATCTCAACTATATTATAAAGATTGGGCTAAGGGGCAGAATATATCCATTGGTGATACTGTTTTAAACGTAGATGATGGCCCGATTGCCGAACTAAATCAATTGAAATATAAATCAAAAATACTATCTGCGAATGACCTTACAATTATGAAGCCAGATGGGAAAATCAAAAATATACATATTAAACATTTAGATATTCCTCAGCAATTTTTTTATGTATTAATAGTTCCAGCTTGCTATTATTTATTAACGTTATTTGTTGCTTTTTATTTATATTTCAAGCAAAGAAATACTAGGTTAACAGATTTACTCATTCTTTTTATATTAGCTGTCTCGCTAGCTTATGTAAGTAGTGGAGTTTCGGGTAGGTTAGATGGGATAGGGATTATTGTAAATCGTACTACTATGTTATTATGTTTAGTGATTTTATTACATTTTTTAAAAAATTATTTTGCATTTATGAAAACGAAATGGATGTTTACGAATAATATCCGGTTCTTTTATTTAATGCCTTTGATTGGTTTTATATTGGCTTGTATTGGAACTGTTTTCCCTGCTTCTAATGATATACTTTCGAATATTGTATTATTTATGTTCCTTATTTTGCTTATTATTATCTTAGGTATTTTATTAATAAGCTATTTCAAATATAGCTCACCTCAGTTGAAGATTTTATTAAGTAGTATAATGATTCCGTTTTTACCATTTCTATTTTTATATGTACTTCCAAAAATCCTTTTTCATACGTATATCCTTTCATCTGAGATTAGCTCCTTATTTTTATTACTGATACCTTTTAGCTTTATATTTACACAATTAGCAGAACGATTAT
Source organism: Lysinibacillus sp. GbtcB16 (assembly GCF_019091145.1). Taxonomy (NCBI): domain Bacteria; kingdom Bacillati; phylum Bacillota; class Bacilli; order Caryophanales; family Bacillaceae; genus Lysinibacillus; species Lysinibacillus sp. GbtcB16. Next base: position 1,419 of record NZ_JAGXJV010000015.1, on the reverse strand, counting down.
TTGATATCGAGTATCATATTACTAGATTGCGCTACTATGTTATTTTTTCTTTACTATTTACCTTATGGTTCACAGTTGGCTTGTATTTCATTGCCGGTCAATATTTAAGAATCACTGTCATGTCAGGCGTGTCCTTCTTTACATTTTCTTCGCTAGTCATACTCTTTTATGTAAAAGAAAAAGTTGACTATCGTAAGCGGAAAATATTATTTTCAACAAAAGGTGATTATATTCATCAGCTGTACACGGCTGTAGATAAAATAGGGAAAACTATTAAAATGGATGAGCTTTTAGAGAAATTCGCATATGAGGTTTCTGTTCATTTGGAGCTAGAGGATGTTTTTGTTTTAACTTATAACTATGATACGAATGAATTCCTTACAAATAGTGGGGAGAGAATTTTGATACATCCTGACACAATGGATGATATAAGATTGGGAGAAATACGTAAGATTGATAAAATTTATTTAGCATTTCTCCATCAGGATGTTCATTATAAACGAGCATTAGTGCTGGGGCATAACAATACAATTCATTTAAAAGATGAGGAGCTACTATGGCTCGAATTGCTCCTATTGTATGTAAATAATTTTATTGAAAATACAAAGATGGTGGAAGAACTATTAGAGGAATTGAAGCATATGAAGCAAGCTGATGACGGCCAACTGCCGTGGCTTAATAAGCTGTTATGGTTGAGATTCGAAGAAGAAAAGTACCAATTAGCCCAAGAGCTACACGACACCAATTTGCAGGAACAACTTCATATTGCAAGAGAGGTGGATGTCCTTGTTAATGCAAAGGATACAACAGACATTCAGGAGAAGCTTGCAAAAATTCATAAGCAGATGGTTGACTCTCTACATGAATTACGATCATACTGTGAGAATTTAAAGCCTCCATTACTGGATACATTAGGTTTAAATGCTGCATTAGAAAAGTTAATTCGAAAGGTTCAAGAAAGAGCTAATTTTGTTCTAATTTATTCAATAGATCGACTGTATTTAGAAGATGAGCGTATGAATTTAATGATTTATCGATTATTCCAAGAGGTACTGAATAACGCCTTAAAACATTCCTATGCAACAGCTGTTGAAATCCATCTAAAGGAAATGAATGATGGTTTTGAAATCATCTATAGTGACGATGGTGTAGGGTGTCATGTAGAGGATATTATCGTAGCAGAGTCAATGGGCATCCGAGGTATGCAGGAGCGTGTAAAAGCCTTTAATGGTCATTTTTATATTGACTCACAACTAAACCAAGGGATGTCTATTAGAATAGCAGTTAAAGAAGGGAGTGAAACACATGATTACCATGCTCATAGTGGATGATCACCCTATAGTTTTAGAGGGAACTAAAAATTTATTTCACGAAAATGAAGATATAATAATTGATACTGAAAGTGATGCCACATGGGTT
>NZ_JAGXJV010000149.1:0-417 GCF_019091145.1 Lysinibacillus sp. GbtcB16 | reverse complement strand
GTGCTGTAATATAAGTGAGGCGAAATTTATGAAGGTGAAAACTTCAATAATAGGAGGAGATATGGCTGTAGGTAGTAATGATGTAAAGGATAAGAGAAAGGTAAATATAGATAATTGTATATTTCAAAATGTTGCCTTGAATTTTGATGGGAATGTGCTAAACACTCGAAGTACATTTTTAAACTCTATTATTAGGAAAGCAGACAATGAAAATACTTCGACCATCACACTTTCTTACCTTGAAAACACTTCAATTGCTTTGCATTGGTTAACTAAAGAAAAAACAATGGTAATAGCAAGGTGTATATTCAATAATGTTTCGACCGATATAACGAAAAGTACGATGTTGATAGATAATTTGGTATTAACATAAATCTATTTGCTTGAAATAATTTGTTTAACACAACATTATTTTTT
>NZ_JAGXJV010000148.1:0-423 GCF_019091145.1 Lysinibacillus sp. GbtcB16 | reverse complement strand
TGGTGGAAAAGGATGTCCCCAAAAGTATGCCACTACTATATCTCTTTTTATTTCGTTCTTATCATAAATCTTATTCCCACTGAAATATCTACTTTTATTTTTCTTCTTAATTAACATGCTATTCCCTAAGACTTTATACATGTTACATACAGTAACATCTGCGTTACTCTCCATAGATTGATAATATAACTCCTCAACCATCTTCTTATCAATCCAGTCATCTGCATCAACAAACATTATATAGTTAGAATTCGAAGCTTCTATTCCTTTTCTTCTAGTCGCGATACTCCCCTCATTTTTCTTGTCTATTACAACTATTCTATTATCTTGTTTTTCATATTTCCTACATATATTTAAACTGTTATCTGAAGAACCATCATTTACTAAAATCAATTCATACTCTTTAAATGTCTGCTTAATAAA
>NZ_JAGXJV010000147.1:0-425 GCF_019091145.1 Lysinibacillus sp. GbtcB16 | reverse complement strand
GTCCTCCGGAACAGGTGACATATAAGACAGCACCTAACATAATGAGAATAATAACCCATAGCGGAGTTGAACTAAATAAGGCTAAAAAGACAAAATCCGCATATTCCCTTAAAATGATGCCGGTTACGGAAATCCACATGAAAAAGTAAGGGATCAGGATGATTATTCCCAGCCACTTTCCGAGAATCGACTGACTGAATTGAATAAAGGTTTGCTCCGGGTAAAGGAGACTTAATTTAACGGCAACAAAGGTGGTGCATAAGCTGACCAGGCTTGCAAAGATCATTGAAAGCCAAGCGTCTTGTTTGGCAAGAAATACGGGGTTCGAGACGGTGAATAAGGCTGTCATCCCAAATTCCATCGTGAAAATCAGCCAAAATAGTTGATGTCCGGAGATTTTCATTTCTTAATCTCACTTTCCTTTA
>NZ_JAGXJV010000146.1:0-425 GCF_019091145.1 Lysinibacillus sp. GbtcB16 | reverse complement strand
CAAATTGAAAATGAAGTAAATGGCCTAATTGTAGATATGAAACCAGAAGCTATTGTAAATGGAATTGAAAAGCTTATAAAGAATACAAAACTGAAACGAAAATTAGAAAGTAACTTATCTAAAGAAAACTTAGGAACTGAAGAAGAAATATATAAGCTATATAAAATTTTATAACTGGTGGGGCGTATGAAAAAAAATGTATTGTTTGTAATAAATAATTTAAATTGTGGAGGGGCAGAAAAGGCATTAATTTCTTTATTAGAAACGATAGATTATTCAAAGTATAGTGTGGATTTGTTTTTATTTAAACATGAAGGGTTATTTTTTAGAAAAATACCTAAACAAGTGAATTTGTTAGAGGAGCCTTATGAGTATCGATATTTTGATATGCCTATAAAAACAGCTATTATGGATTGCATCAAAAA
>NZ_JAGXJV010000145.1:0-428 GCF_019091145.1 Lysinibacillus sp. GbtcB16 | reverse complement strand
CCAACAGATTTCAGCAACTTCATGGCAACGGTTATTGACCAAGCCGCATTCAATAAAATTACGGAATACATCGAAATCGGTAAAGGCGAAGGTCGTCTAGTAGCTGGTGGTACAGCGGACGATTCAGTAGGTTATTTCGTACAACCAACTGTATTCGCTGACGTAGAGCCTTCTGCACGTATTATGAAAGAAGAAATCTTCGGACCAGTAGTGGCTATCGCAAAAGCAAAAGATTTCGATCAAGCGATTGAAATTGCTAACGATACAGAATACGGCTTAACAGGTGCTGTCATTACGACAAACCGCGTAAACCTAGAAAAAGCACGTGAAGAATTCCATGTTGGAAACCTTTACTTCAACCGTGGCTGTACAGGGGCGATTGTTGGCTACCAACCATTCGGTGGTTTCAACATGTCAGGTACAGACTC
>NZ_JAGXJV010000144.1:0-435 GCF_019091145.1 Lysinibacillus sp. GbtcB16 | reverse complement strand
ACCATTGCCTTAATGGAGACCAAACGCAATCCGCTGCAGGCCAAGTTTTTTTACTGCACGCTTGCTGCCAACTTTGCCATTCTAATCGCAACGGGGACTAGAGGGCCTATTCTCGCTATGCTGGCCATGGCGGCTTACTATTTCTTCGATATGGTCAGGCAGTATATCAAGGGCAAGCTCATCTTATTAATTCCGCTGCTCTGTTCCCTGGTTTTGATTGGGGGAGCCGTGTATGTACAGTGGGACAATATGACGAAGCGTTCCTTCGAGCGCCAGACCGGCACCGGTGTTGACTTGTCAGGAAGAACGGAAGCCTGGAACTATTTCCTCAATGGCGTGAAGGATTCTCCGCTGACGGGCAGAGGGCTTGGTGCGGTGACTGTAGCGAATGACGGCAGCTTATACGAAGGCTTCGTAGTACCGCATAACGAATAC
>NZ_JAGXJV010000143.1:0-435 GCF_019091145.1 Lysinibacillus sp. GbtcB16 | reverse complement strand
AAGCTAAGAGAATCGACTAATGAAGATACAAAGCAATTTTTGATTGAAGATACTAATCAGCGCACAGTGGCAGATACTGGAGGAAATAGTTTAATAAGAGGGATAGAGTTGATTGGTGTACATGAAGCTTCAGTAACAGGTGAACTGGGCGAGTTTATAAAGCTATTAAATGAATTAAATGATTTTCCAAGTGTTAAAACGATAGATTTTAAAATTGAAGATTTACCTACCTTTGAAGAAAGTAGAAAGTTTAGCTTTTTAGATGATGGAATAACAAAAAGAAAATATGCTTTAGGAAGTGTACAACTTTTAAATGGACATCATTATTTTATTGTGGAAATTGAACGTGAATATAAATCACTTGCGATGTTGATTTTGCAGGGACCTCAAGATGTTCAATGGGATACTGTTATCGAACAATTACTAGAGAAATTG
>NZ_JAGXJV010000142.1:0-435 GCF_019091145.1 Lysinibacillus sp. GbtcB16 | reverse complement strand
GAAACAGAGTTAATGACTTGTTGCTTCAATTCATCTGAAACATTCGTACTTAAAGTAATGAACACATCATCATTCACTTTATGTGTTTCATGCTGAAGAATTTTATCCGACTGATAAAAAGTCATTCGTTCCCCAATTTTTATAATTTCTTCAAGAGACATTTCTTTCAACTTTTCCTGAATAGAAGCAAGTGTTTCTCCTGTTTTTGATAGTGTGATGATCGCCCGAAAATAATGTAAATGTTTCTCTGTATAAGCCCTTTTATTCCCTACTAACTCTAAAGGAGGCACAATTTCAATTTGCGTATAATACCGCACAGTTCTTAAATTTATATTCGTCCCTTCCTTTTGAAGAATTTCTGTAATCTGCTTTGCAGTAAAAGTTTCCATACCAACCATCCTTTTCAGTTCACTGTATCCTTTACACCATACTGTA
>NZ_JAGXJV010000141.1:0-436 GCF_019091145.1 Lysinibacillus sp. GbtcB16 | reverse complement strand
GTAAAAGAATATGAGTCTTAAGTAGGAGTCCTATTAGGAGTTGGTTAGAAGTAGGAGTCTTGAGTAGGAGTCCTATTATGAGTTAGGGTTTAGAAGCCCTATAAATAGCCATGTATTCCTCCTCTTTTCATAAGCAATAGATGAATCTTTTCTGCACCCTTTGCGCAGCAACTTGGTGGGAGGAACCCCTATAGAGTTCCAGGAGGCCGATCCCCTAAAGAGATTGTTAGGACTCTAGCTTGGAGAGTCCTATTTGAGAGGGACAATCATGCAGAAATGTGAGGACTCTAGCTAGGAGGGTCCTAATTGAGAGGGACATTCTCTTAGGACTCTAGCTAGGAGAGGGCAAAATGAGAGGGGCATACATGTAGGAGGTGTTTTCTTAGAGAAGAATTAGGAGTTGTAAGGGAATAGGAGACTTGACTAGGAGCCCTAT
>NZ_JAGXJV010000140.1:0-440 GCF_019091145.1 Lysinibacillus sp. GbtcB16 | reverse complement strand
CTGCTCCTGCTTCTTCTGCTTCTTCTTCCGTTTCTTCTTTAACATAAAGTTCCTCTATAAAATCCATACCAATATTTAAATCTACATCATTTATTTCTATTACATTTGCTCTATCCAATACTTTTTTAGAAAAAGGATGTGTACTTTCATCTATATTAACTGTTCCGATTATGTATAAATTATTGGGTATAGTTAAAGTTGATAATTTTTCATAAATTTCTCTTTCCTCATCATGAGTAGCTTTCATAGACTTCTCATGAAATCTATCTCTATAAGACTTGTTAAATAATGGATTCTTATATTCAACGCTATTTAAATTAACATTTAAAAATCTAGATTCGATACAACTAAGCACCTGAGCAAAGTATAGTTCTACCTTCGCTAAGTTCATTTCATCTAAAATTAAAAAGAACGGCTTTGCTGGATGGTTAACAGCATCT
>NZ_JAGXJV010000014.1:0-33216 GCF_019091145.1 Lysinibacillus sp. GbtcB16 | reverse complement strand
TTGTTTCGTTCACTAGCTAGGCTAGCTACTAAAAACTTTATTGATTACGTTTTGCTTGTTCAGTTTTCAAGGTTCATATTGTTCGTCGTTGCTTTTTCAACAGCAACTCTCATATAGTATCACGTCACACACACTGTGTCAACATATTTTTTAATTTACATTCGTTTCAACCAGTTGTATTGGCGACTTCTATAACTATACCATAATATTATTATATTGCAAGCATTTTATAAAATAAATATTAAAGCGGTTATTCCTAGAACCCCCGGAATACCTAAAACGGCAATTGTTAAGACAGAGAAAAGATTAATCGGCACATTATATCCTATATAACCAATACCTAAATGAATCATAAATAATAATAGGAATGCAAATGCAAATCGAAACCAAAAAACAGATAATCCTTCTAAGATTTTGCCAAGCTTAGCATGTCTTATTATGACATAAAGAAAAAGAAGCCCTACAGGAACACAAATACTCATAATTACTAACCAAGACATATGGTTACCCCCTCAAAAAAATAATTATGAAAGTTTATGTTTCCTGTATTGCTTCTATGAATGGCCAATAGAACTATTTAATTAACACTCTGCGAATTCTAGCTTCTTTAAATAAATAAAAATGAATGCTTTCTGCCGCTTTTCGTTGAGCGATCGCCCCTAGATCATAGTCGTCCATTAATTCTTCTATTATCTTAGCCTGCTGTAAATCTTCTTTTGTTTCTTTTATAAGATTTACGAGCCTATTATCGAACTCTTTTTTTAGCTTTCCTTTACTACGGAAGAACATATTAATCCCTCACTCACAGCTCACGTCGACCTTCCATCGCCTTAGATAACGTTACCTCATCAGCATATTCTAAATCCCCACCTACTGGCAATCCATGCGCAATGCGGGTCGTACGAATACCTGATGGTTTGACAAGGCGAGATATATACATAGCTGTTGCCTCGCCTTCAATAGTTGAATTCGTAGCTAGAATAAGCTCTTGGACACTTTCATCGTGCAACCGGACTAACAAGGAAGCGACATTAATATCCTCTGGACCAATGCCATCCATCGGTGATATCGCACCTTGCAGCACATGGTACATGCCATTATAGTCACGCATTTTTTCCATCGCAATCACATCTTTTGTATCTTGAACAACACAAATAATCGAATGATCTCGTTGTTTATCTGTACATATGTGACATGGGTCTACATCCGTAATATTGCCACAAACGGAACAGTAGCTTAAATTTCGTTTAGCATCAACTAATGCTTTAGAAAAAGATAAGACATCTTCTTCCTTCATTGATAACACAAAAAACGCCAGACGAGCCGCAGTTTTCGGCCCGATACCTGGCAATTTCATAAAACTATCGATCAATTTTGATATTGGTTCTGGGTAGTACATATGAATACCTCCTAGAATGGAAGGTTTAAGCCTTGAGTGAATTTACCCATCGTTGAGTTCGTTTTTTCTTCTACCTTTTTTAATGCCTCATTAGTAGCAATAACGATTAAGTCTTGTAGCATTTCAATATCCTCTGGATCTACTACAGATTCATCAAGATTTACTGACACAACTTCACGTTGACCAGACACAGTTACTTTTACCATGCCGCCACCAGCAACACCTTCAAATTGCTCTGCATTGAGAGCCTCTTGAGCCTCCATCATTTCCTTTTGCATTTTTTGCATTTTTTTCATCATACCTTGCATATTTCCCATTCCGCGCATACATGTTTTCCTCCTAAAATTTAATCTTCCATAATTTCAACAAAATCTTTACCAAAGAGATTTTCAGCCTCTGTCACAAGTGGGTCCTGTGAAGCAAGTGGCTGAGCATCATCGATAAATGGCTCATCCGACATTTCTGCCGGTGGTGGTTCTAATAATTCCTCACCATTCTCTGATGCAGCTGATGTTTTTTTGTGCTGCATACTATGATCACGGATAAACTCTTCACGCATTTTTAACCAAGATTCCTCTGGTATACAAAGCATCTCGTACATTGTACCAGTTTGTCCGGCAATTAATTGGGTAAAGTGGCCCTTTAAAGACTGATTATCTGCAACCATCTGACAATGAATATCATACTTGAATTTTAACACAAAAGCACTTGAAGATGCCGCAACTGGTTCGGCTTCAGCTAAAAGTGCAGATTGAGATTTTTGCAATTGATTTAGTGCTTGTGCCCAAATCGATTTTATACGTTGAACATCTTGCTTTGTAGCGTCCTTTAGTACCTCTTGAATACGACCTGTCGGAGCCTTATAGCCGTTTGGATTTTTAGCACGCGGTCTTTGCTCTTTGGGTGTTTGCGATGCTTGCACAGGAGCACCTGATTGTAATTGTACGGATAATTGTTGAACCATCTGCTCAAGCGCTACAATTTTTTGAGCAAGATCAGGGCTAATAGCCGTATCGCTCGTTGTAGTTACCGCTTGATTAGTGCTCCCTCCCGAAAACTGTACCATTTTAAGTAATGCCGTTTCTAAATAGATTTTCGTATGGTGAGAAAAGCGCATTTCTTGTTGAGTTTTCGCAAGTATATCGATATAGCCATAAAGCATATTCGGTGCAAATTCATGCGCCAAGGATACTACACGTTCCTCAGGAGACACGAGCTCTAATAATTCAGCTAAATCATCACTTGTTTGAAGTAATAATAAATCTCGGAAAAATGTAATTAAATCTTCTGAAAGACGCAGTGGATCTTTACCATCAGCAATTAGTTGTTCTAATAGCGCAAGCATTTGTGCAACATCTTTCGCTTTAAGTGCCTCGGCTAAATTATAAAAAACATCCTGACTTATTGAACCTGTAACTAATAATGTATCCTCAAGCTTTAGCTTCTCTCCGCTGAAAGATACTACTTGGTCCAATAAACTTAAAGCATCACGCATTCCCCCAGCAGCAGATTGCGCTATTACCTTTAAGCCTTGCTCCTCATATGGCAGCTCAATATCTTCTAAGACAACTTTCATACGTTCAATAATATCATTGGTAGAAAGTCGTTTGAAATCAAAGCGCTGACAACGAGAAATAATTGTTGCAGGCAATTTATGAGGCTCTGTTGTTGCTAAAATAAATACTGCATGAGGAGGCGGCTCTTCTAAAGTTTTCAAAAGAGCGTTAAAAGCACTTGTAGAGAGCATATGCACTTCATCAATAATGTACACCTTGTATCTGCTGCTTGCAGGAGCAAAACGAACTTTTTCTATAATATCTCTAATCTCTTCAACACGTGAATTTGAAGCTGCGTCAAATTCAATGACATCAGGATGCGAACCGTCCGTAATACTTATACATGTAGCACATTCGTTACAGGGCTCTTTTGCAGGCGCATGTTCACAATTTAAAGCTTTTGCAAAAATTTTAGCTGTACTCGTCTTCCCTGTACCACGTGGCCCAGAAAAAAGGTAAGCATGCGTCGTTTTATTCGCTAGGAGAGCATTTTGTAGCGTTCTTTTGACATGCGCTTGACCGGACATCTCTCGAAAAGATTGCGGCCGATACACACGGTAAAATGCTTGATACGTCACTGTTTTTCTCTCCCCTTCTCCATTAAATAGAATAGTCTTAATTATAGCATTTGCTGCCTTATATATAAAATGAAGTTACTAAATAAAAATAAAAAAAGCATCCGCCTTAAAGTAGACGGATGCTTTGAGTTGGCAATTTAATGCCGTGCACCTTTCCTTGACAGCCGCACATAAGCGTTACTCCTGTCGTTAGCTCAGATTAGGCAACCCCGCGGCACATGGATATGACCACTTAATGCTGCTTCCTTCCGGACCTGACATGGTTCATGGGTATCCATTGCGCAGGACCCAATCGTCAACACTACGTGCAGAAGGCAGACCAAACAATACGGACAGCCTCGAAAAAGGAATTCAGTCTCGCTAGAGCGGATTGCGAGTTACAGGACACCGCTACCTTCCCACCTAGCACGGCAATAACTAGTATACTTACTGTTTGTATAAATTGCAACTTAATGCACAAATTATTTATTACCTATGTATTTTTAACATCACGATATTTTGTAAAAAAATTATTGACTTGGTTTTTAAATTATGATAAATTTATTTTTGTCGAAAGACAGTAAAGCAATATAACATGGAGGTATACCCAAGTCTGGCTGAAGGGATCGGTCTTGAAAACCGACAGGCGGGTAACACCGCGCGGGGGTTCGAATCCCTCTACCTCCTCCAGTTTTTAATTTCCGACTACGAATGTAGCCGTTTTTTTTTTGCCAAAATTGTATGTATGACTTGTTAAATACCACTTCCGTCTCGGTTGTGGTATTTTTTTATTATATCGCTTATGGGAGGTTGTCAAATTGCCATCGAAAAGAAATATAGCTCGCACTTCCCTCACTTGGGTTATTCTGATTGCTGTTTTGACCGCAATTGGTAGTGAAATTAAAATTATGCCGTTTGCCAATACGACATTTCGCTTTGGTTTAGGCACCATTATCTTTTTCTTATGCACATTAATTAAACCCACTCCCATTATTTTAGCTGGGTTTGCTACAAGTATAGTGACAATCATTTTTCGTGTTTTTAATTCCTATTTACATGATATACCCGTATTAGAGAGCATATTTAACCATTTACCAGCAGGATTATTTTATGTATTGTTTGCTATATGCCTACAAATTTTAGATGTTCAAACATATAGAGAAAAACCACTAAAGCTTGGTTTACTCGTCGCTTTTAGTGAGGTCATTAGTAACTTAGCCGAACAAATTTTCCGATTTTTTGTACAAACTTATACATTTTTATTTCTTCACGACCTTTTGATCCTATTAGCAGTGGCCTTATTACGAAGCTTTTTTGTAGTTGGTATTTATAGCTCTATATTGATCGCCGAACAAAAAAAACGTGTACAAGAGATGCTGAATATTGGATCTGACCTCTACGTTGAGACTCTGTATTTAAAGAAATCCATGAACCATATTGAAACCATAACAGCTAGCGGTTTTGAATTATATCGGCAATTAAAAGCTCAAGGATATCGAGCGGAAAGCTTGCAAGCTCTTCATATTGCCCAGGAAATTCATGAAGTGAAAAAGGATTCACAACGCATCTATGCGGGCATTTCAAAGATTGTTGGTGAGAGAAGCTTCGGGCCTTTTATATTATCAGAATTATTACATTATATCGAAGACGGTAATAGTAAGTACGCTGAATTACTTGGGAAGAATATACAGTTTGAAACAAGTATAGACTTCGATTTTCAAACAAAGGAACATATTGCACTGCTTGCGCTTTTAAATAATTTAACTGCCAATGCAGTGGAGGCTATCGAAGAACAAGGTATCATTTCTGTTGCTATTCAACGACAAGAGGATAATACTGTAGTAACAATATGTGACAATGGAAAGGGAATTTCACAGAATGATTTTTCTATTATTTTTGAACCTGGATTTACCACAAAATATAATGTAGAAGGTGTCGCAGCAACTGGCATTGGCCTTTCACATGTTGCTGAACTAATAGAAAAATTAAAAGGCTCCATAACCGTTGAATCAAACAATCAATACACAACGTTTAAAATCATAATTCCTACGCAAACTATTCAAACGGGAGAGACTTAAATGAGGTATTTTATTGTAGACGACGATCGCGCAAGTCGTGTCATGTTAAAACAAATTATTGAAGATAGTGGGTTAGGTACAGTGATTGGCGAAGCTCGCAATGGAGAGGATGCCATACCACAAATTTTAATGACCCAGCCTGAGATTGTGCTAATCGATTTACTGATGCCAAAGCTTGATGGTATAGCCACAGTCGAACATCTTATTCAAAATCGCTTTGAGGGTCAATTTATAATGATTTCTCAGGTTGTGAATAAAGAAATGGTTGGTGAGGCTTATGAGCAAGGAATAGATTTCTTCATTCATAAACCGATTAACCGCATTGAGGTTGAAAATGTTTTGAAAAAAACTACAGAACAATTTCGGCTGAAAAATTCATTGTTAGTTATTCGTCAATCACTTACAAATATTGAATTAAGTGAGCAAAAAGCAAATAAAGCAACTTCACGAGACCATATTCAGTCCATATTAAATGATATGGGTATTGTCGGTGAGATTGGGAGCGAGGATATTATAGCTATTATCGAAACTTTACTTGCTCATCAGCATAAGATTGCACCCCTCCCCCCATTAAAGGAGCTTTATGAAGAAATCGCTGCTGTAACAAAGGCTACACCTGATGACATTTTAAAGGAAAGTAAAGCCATAGAACAGCGTGTGCGCAGAACGATATTAGCTGCCATGATTAATCTCGCAAACTTAGGTGTTGTCGATTACACCAACTCTGAGTTTGAATACTATGCCCCTCGCTACTTCGATTTTAAAGAAATTCGTCAACTCATGACTCAGATTGAAGATCATGACAATCGTAAAGCAAAGGTAAATATTAAGAAGTTTATACAAGTGCTATATTCAGACATTTTAACAAAATTAAATTAATTTTCTCGGATTTTGTCGGATTCCATAAGTCCTCCGTATTATTAAAGTAAGGCGTGTCCTAAAAATTTAATATCAGGGGGTACAAAGGGTTTGAAGAAGAAATTTAAAATCAGTCTAGCCGCTCAAATTTTAATCGGCTTGATTTTAGGGATCATTGTTGGTGGTATTTTTTATGGAAACCCCAAGATTGAGACATATTTACAACCATTAGGGGATATCTTTTTACATCTTATTAAGATGATTGTTGTACCGATTATTATTTCTACATTAATCGTAGGTGTTGCTGGTACTGGAGACATGAAGCAGCTTGGGCGATTAGGCGGGAAATCCATTATTTACTTTGAAATTATTACGACTGTCGCTATATTAGTCGGATTACTTTCCGCGAATATTTTCCAACCTGGTGCAGGAATAAACATGAACGAATTATCTCAAGGAGATATCTCGAAATATGTTACAACGACTGAGGAAGTACAGCATGAGGGGCCCTTCGATATAATTGTAGGTATTGTCCCAACAAATATTATTCAGTCTATGGCTGAGGGTAATATGCTTGCGATTATTTTCTTCTCAGTTATTTTTGGTTTAGGAGTTGCAGCAGTTGGCGATCGAGGAAAGCCAGTCTTAGACTTCTTCCAAGGGGTAGCAGATGCGATGTTCTGGGTAACTAACCTCGTAATGAAGTTTGCTCCAATCGGGGTATTTGGTTTAATTGGTGTAACCGTTTCCAAATATGGGTTTGCCTCACTGGTACCACTTGCCAAATTAGCCATTCTTGTTTATGCAACTATGTTATTCTTTATCTTTGTTGTTCTTGGCCTTGTGGCAAAATTCGCAGGAATCAGCATCTTCTATTTAATTAAAGTGCTGAAAGATGAGCTAATCTTAGCATTCTCAACAGCAAGTTCTGAAGCTGTATTACCGCGTATTATGTTAAAAATGGAGAAATTAGGGGCTCCGAAGGATATTGTATCCTTTGTTATTCCAACCGGTTACTCCTTTAACTTAGACGGCTCAACGCTATACCAAGCGATTGCAGCATTATTTATTGCGCAAATGTACGGTATTCACCTAAGCATTGGTGAACAAATTACGTTAATGCTTGTATTGATGGTTACATCGAAAGGGATTGCAGGGGTTCCAGGGGTATCTTTCGTAGTGCTTCTAGCCACTTTAGGTACTGTCGGCATTCCGTTAGAAGGTCTAGCATTTATCGCTGGTATTGACCGTATTCTTGATATGGGACGTACAGTTGTTAACGTAATTGGTAACTCATTAGCGTCATTAGTAATGGCGAAATGGGAAGGCCGTTTCGATCGCGAAAAAATGAAGAATTACTTTAATGAAAATGAGAATTTAGCATAAAATAAAAAACGCTCACGATGTAGGATGGCATCGTGAGCGTTTTTTTAATTTCCAAGTACTTTATCTAAATACGCAACAATAGATTTTTTGCCATTTACATGTGCTTCTTGCGCACGTTTTTCATCTTTAAGTATCTTTTCCTCTGCAGCTTCAATCACTTTTTCAGCATCTTGCTGTGGTACGACAATGACACCATCCACATCTCCAATTATATAGTCGCCTGGGTGAACTGTTACTCCTCCAATGGCAATGGGTACATTTACTTTGCCACCACCATTTTTATTACCAGCAGCTACTGTAGTACCTAAAGCGAATACAGGGAAATCTAGCCCACGAATAGCGGCAATATCACGAATTACACCGTCAACTACAAAGCCTTGTACACCAATACCTTTTGCTAAGGACACCACAAAATCTCCTGCTACCGCTCGATTGGTGTTTCCTTTTGCATCAATAACCAAAATATCACCTTCATTGGCCACTCGAATAGCCTCCAACACTGCACCATTTTCACCATCTGGTAATCGTACAGTTACCGCACGCCCAGCAATTTTAAAATGATTGGCTAGCGGTTTAATCGTACTACACAAATTCGTATGTCCACCTGTCGCATCTGAAATAGCTGTTGTTGGTAGATGCTGAAAACTTACTTCCACTTTTGTCATCCATAACACCCCTATTATGATTAATGAACGTCTTACACAAATATTGTAATGAAAAAACTTATACTATTTCAACATATCTACCAAAATATTGTAAATTAGTCCACCATCTAGTCTGCAGATTGGGCAATATGGAATATTAAATAATTTCAATAAATTGCTTGGACTGCTCGTCTAAAGCTTCAGCCGCAGATGCAATTTCATTAAAATCTTTAGTTGTAATAGTAATTTGTTCATTTGTTTTTTCTACTTTTTCAGCTATCTTTGTAATACTGTCTGTCACTTGATTAATTTCCCGCTCTATCCCCTCTATATGATCCTTCACCTCTGAAATGGATTGCTCTACCCTGACAGAAAGCTTGCGCACCTCTTTTGCCACTACATCAAAGCCTCGACCATAATCCCCAGCCCGTGCAGCTTCAATAGCTGCATTTAAAGCTAATAAATTTGTTTGAGAAGCAATCTCTTGAATGGTTTTCACAATCCCTTTAATGGAAACTGCTTGATTTTTTAGCTGTGCCAGATTGCTAACATTTTCTTTTGACTCCTGAGAAACCGCTTGGATGGTGCTCAGTAATTCTTGACTATTTTGAATACCAGCCTCTGAGCGTTGATGAAGCTCATTAGACATTTCCTTCAATTGATCGGCTACATTTGTTATTTCATTTTGACGTTCAGTAATATTTGTAGCAATTTTTGAAACACCAATTACTTTATTTGTATGGTTGGCGAAAACAGGCATATACGTAGCCTCAAGCCAAATCCTTTGGCCATTTGCATCAATTCTCTCAATTTTGTCCTGATAACTATTTCCTGCTACTAAATTGCGCCAAAATTGTTCGTATGCTGGACTGTGAACGAAATTTGGTAAACAAAAATCTTTATGATTCTTTCCTAACATCTCTTGTACTGTATAGCCTAATGTTCTAGCAAACAGTTCATTCACATAGGCTACCCTTCGATCCATATCAAAACGTATAATTGCTATATTGCGTTCAATGGCTTGTACTACCAAATCATCGGTTACTTGAGTATCTGCACCTTGCATAATCCACCTCATCCATTTCTATTTTTTACCGTTTATTTTATATTATAAAAAACATGGGCAATGTTCACCCATGTTTTTTTAGTAAACGTACTATTTCCTCTGGAGTAGTTGCTATACGGAAAAAGGACTTTTGTTCAGGTCGTATAAATCCTTCCTCTAGCATTATTTTAAAATGCTGTAAGAGTGCATCATAAAAACCATTTACATTATATAAAATGACAGGTTTTTCATGAAGGCCAATTTGTGCCCAAGTAAAAACTTCGAAATATTCGTCTAAAGTTCCTGCACCTCCTGGAAGAGCAATAAATGCATCAGCCAGCTCCGCCATTTTAGCTTTCCGAATATGCATAGACTCAACAAAATGAATTTCTGTTAATGTAGCATGAGCCAGTTCCCGCTTTTGTAAATGGGTTGGCATAACACCAATAACCTCTCCACCTGCGGCTAAAACAGCATCTGCTACCTTTCCCATTAACCCCATTTTGGAACCACCGTAAACAACACTATGTCCGTGCTTAGCTAATACTGTACCTAGCTCTGTAGCTTTCTCCCCATACACTGGACTTTTACCTATACCAGATCCGCAATACACTGCAATTCTTATAGTAATCCCTCCTATTCAAAAAACGTGAAACAATCAGCTATGTATTGTTTCACGTTCTTTGGTCGTTTTTTGCGCTTCTATTTTCTTAAATGGCTTGTTTGTTTTAGCATATGACTGATACGGCTCACAATTGATTCAATTGCATCCGGATTTTTTAATAAATCATAATCATTAATATCTAAACGTAGAACTGGACAGGAATTAAAATTATTAACCCAGTTTTCATAACGTTCATGCATTTCTATCCAATAATCATTTGGCGTTTGTTGCTCCATTGCGCGCCCTCGTTCTTGTATACGCCCAATAACAGCATCAATCGGTCCCTCTAGATAAACAAGTAAATCTGGATGTGGGAAATACGGTGTCATGACCATAGCATCAAATAAATTTGTGTATGTTTCATAATCTGTTGGGCTCATTGTTCCCTTATCATAATGCATTTTAGCGAATATCCCAGTATCTTCATAAATAGAACGGTCTTGTATAAATCCTCCACCATACTCAAAAATACGTTTCTGTTCCTTAAAACGCTCTGCCAAAAAGTAGACTTGTAAATGGAAGCTCCATTTTTCAAAGTCCTCATAAAATTTATCAAGATACGGATTTGTATCTACTTTTTCGAATGATGTACGGAAATTTAATGCTTCTGCTAAAGCTTTTGTCATCGTAGACTTTCCTACGCCTACAGTACCGGCAATCGTGATGACCGTTTGTGGAGGAATATCGTATTTCTCTCTTAAATTCATTATTGCAAACTCCTTTTTTGTAACGTATCCTTAATAATTTTTAAAACATAATTTAAATCGTCTGGATTTTTAACAAAATCGAGCTGATCTCCATTAAATCGAATAACTGGTATTTCAGGATGCATTTTCTCAAAATGTTCGATAAAAGAATGATAATCGGTTACGAGCTGCTCCATATAATCGCGTGATATCATTTTTTCAAAATCTCGTCCACGCATGGCAATCCGTTTCATCAATGTTTCAACGCTTGCATGTAAATAAACAACTACATTAGGAACAGGCATATCTTTTGTTAATATTTGATATATTTCCTCATACTTTTCGTATTCGGTAGATGCCAGTGTACGCTTCGCAAATATTAAATTTTTAAAAATATGATAATCTGCTACAACTGGCTTGGCATGAGCAAATCGGAATTTTTTAATGTCCGTTAATTGCTTATAGCGATTACAAAGGAAGAACATTTCCGTTTGGAAACTCCACTCCTCAATGTTTTCATAAAACTTATTTAAAAAAGGGTTTTCGTCTACAATTTCTTTTAATAGATGGTAATTAAATGTCGCCGCTATCTCTTTCGATAAAGAGGTTTTACCAACACCAATCGGACCTTCTACCGTAACAAATGGAACCGTCACCAGAAGCTCCTCCTTTTGTTCTATGGATTCGATCATTGTGTTCTACATAAATGAGTCAGTACCTTTCATTTTATCATAGTGAGAAAATGAAAAACAGAATCAACCTATTATTCTAGGAAATTAAGCAGGAGATTTCCCTCCGTATAAATAGAAAAAAAGCATTGAGAATATGCATCCCAATGCCTTTTCATTTTACAATTTCACTCGCTGTAAACGTAGAGCATTTAATACAACCGATACAGAACTAAAAGCCATTGCCGCACCTGCCACCCACGGAGCAAGCAGACCAATTGCAGCAATCGGAATACCTAATGTATTGTAAGCAAATGCCCAAAACAGATTTTGTTTAATATTACGCATTGTTTTTCTACTCATAAGAATGGCATCCGCAATACTATTTAGATCACCACGGATTAAGGTAATATCTGCCGCTTCCATCGCCACATCTGTCCCTGTTCCAATGGCCATACCAATATTGGCCGTTGCCAGCGCAGGTGCATCATTAATACCGTCGCCAACCATTGCTACATTTTTACCCTGGTCTTGAAGTTTTTTCACCTCATCTGCTTTTCCTTCAGGTAAAACTTCCGCAATAACTTGGTTCACGCCTACCTCTGTGCCTATTGCCTGGGCTGTACGTTCATTATCTCCCGTCATCATGATGACTGTAATGCCCATATTCTGTAAACGAAGAATGGCTTCCTTAGACGTATCTTTTACTGTATCAGCAACAGCTACTACCCCCGCATATTGGCCATTTATTGCGGCCAACATCGCTGTTTTGCCATTTCGCTCTAATTGCTCCATTGTTGGTAAAATATCATCCAGTTGGATGCCGTACTGTTGCATTAATTTTCGTGTACCAATGACAACACCTTGACCTGAGACTGTTGCCTGCACACCGTAACCTGGAATAGCCTCAAAAAATTGAACTTCCCCTAAAGCAATCCCACGTTCTTCTATACCGTGAACAATCGCCTCTGCAAGTGGATGCTCCGACTGTTTTTCAGCCGCACCAATTAATGATAAAAAGCGTGTTTCTTCTTGGTCTGGCGCTAAAAGAACATCCGTTAGTACTGGCTTACCATGTGTCACTGTCCCTGTTTTATCTACAACGACTGTATCAATACTTTGTGTTTGTTCTAAATGCTCGCCACCTTTGAATAAAATGCCAAATTCAGCGGCGCGACCTGAACCGGCCATGATAGAGGTCGGTGTGGCTAAACCAAGTGCACATGGACAAGCAATCACAAGTACTGCAATTAAGACCTCTAAAGCAGGCGTAAATTCTCCTGGACGTACCCAAATAATCCAAACGATAAATGTCACAATCGCAATGCCCACAACAATTGGTACAAAAACTCCTGAGATCTGATCTGCTAAACGTTGAATTGGTGCTTTTGATCCTTGGGCATCTTCTACCACCTTAATAATTTGTGCTAGTGCCGTATCACGGCCAACCTTTGTCGCTGTCATTTTTATAAAACCATTTTTATTAATAGTCGATCCAAATAATGAATCGCCCTGCTTTTTATCGACTGGTAAACTCTCTCCTGTCAACATGGATTCATCAACAGCCGTTGTTCCCTCTAAAACTTCTCCGTCAACGGGTATCTTTTCTCCTGGTTTAACTAGGATGATATCACCAATCATCACTTCTTCTAAAGGCACTTCCATCTCTAGACCGTCACGTACAACAATGGCTGTTTTGGCTTGAAGTCCCATCAGTTTTTTTATCGCCTCGGATGAACGTCCTTTTGCTTTTGCCTCAAATAATTTACCTAATAAAATTAATGTAATTAATACAGCGCTTGTTTCAAAATAGAGGTGCGGGCCATGATGTGATCCTATCGTCACGATTGCTTGATAAACACTATAGAAATAAGCCGCTGATGTCCCCATCACAACAAGTACATCCATATTTGCACTGCCATTTCGTAATGCTTTATATGCACCTACATAAAACTGCTTACCAATAATAAATTGTACGGGTGTAGCCAACACCATTTGAATCCATGGATTCATAAGGATTTCCGGCACATATAAAAACGATGTAAATGAAAAATGTCCAACCATCGTCCAGAGCAGTGGTAGGGATAGAATAGCTGATAAAATAAATTTTTGTTGTTGCTGCTTAATAGCCTTTTCTCGATGATCCTCTGTTTCCTGCTCATCTGCTTTTTGATGGGCACCATATCCTAACTTCTCAACCTTAGCAATAATATCTGCAATGTTCACCTCTGATGGGTTAAACTCAATCATTGCTTTTTCAAGAGCTAAGTTGACATTGGCAGATGATACGCCGCTCATTTTATTTAATCCTTTTTCTATTCGAGTAGCACAGGCCGCACATGTCATTCCTGTAATATCAAGTTCAGTTTTTTGTTTAACTACTCCATAGCCAAGCGCTTCTATCTTTTTTTCAAAATCTGTTTCACTTAGCTTTGCTGGATCGTACTTAATAGATGATTTTTCAAGCGCTAAATTAACTGTTGCTTGTTCTACTCCATCCATTTTATTTAACCCTTTTTCTATTCGAGTGGCACAGGCCGCACATGTCATCCCTGTAATTTGCAAATTAGCTTCCTTATGATCAGAACTCATTTACCTTTCACCTCTCCTTATACCGACTAGGGGTATATATTATTGAAAATAAGAGAGTGCCACAGAAGCACTCTACAAATTTTATTTTACTTCATAGCCTTGATCATCAATTGTCTCTTTAATTTGATCAAGTGATACTTGTGCATCGTCAAATGCAACATCAACTAAACCTTCTGCTAAATTTACTTTTACTTGTTCAACACCAGCTAAAGCACCAACGTTTTTTTCAACCGCGTTTACACAATGACCACATGACATTCCTTGTACATTTAATGTTACATTTTGCATAATAAATCTCTCCTTTTAATTTTTTTATAAACATCTATTTTTTCATTAACTTTTGAATCGTTACTACTAATTCATCTAAAACTGCATCATCGCCCTCCGATAGACGATCCACAACACAACCCTTTAAATGACCTTCTAATAAAATTTTCGCTACACTATTCAAAGCTGACTGTGTCGCAGACAGTTGCGTAATAACATCATCACAATAAACGTCTTTTTCGATCATTCCCTTAATGCCTCGGATTTGACCTTCTATACGGTTTAAACGAGTTGTTAAATCCTTTTTTACACGCTCAGGGTGATGGCTTTTTCGACAAGACGTAGCTCCCTCTGTATGACAAGCATCCTCTTTTACTATGTCCTCCATTCACTACACCTCCTATTTCAATTTCATCATACTATACCCACGAAGGGTATGCAAGCCATAAAATTTTTTTTTTATTCATGATGATGTTCATGTACATTTTTCAATTGACATAAAATCGAGCTTTCATGTGGATGGGAAGCCGTTTCTAATTGAATGGTTACATGTTTAATACCTTTATGCTCAAGATTATGTTCAATTTTTCGTAGAATATGCTCACCATCTACAATTTTTAAGTGCTCATTTACAACTGCATGACAAGACAAAGCATTGGTTCCACTAGTAATTGTCCAGATGTGTAAATCATGGATGCTTTCTATCCCATCGGTTTGTTCAATTAATTGAATTATCTCCTGAACATCTACATTTGAAGGTGTTCCTTCCATTAAGACATGAATAGCGGATTTTGTAACATAGTAGCCACTTCTTACTACTAATAAGGCGACAATAACACTTGCTAGAGGATCAGCCCATCCCCAACCAAAAAACATAATTAGTAAGGCAGCCACAATAGCCCCTACGGATCCTAGCATATCACTCAGTACATGTAAAAAAGCTCCACGCATATTTAAATTGTCCTTTGTATCACTACCACGCATCATAATCCATGCAACTAAGATGTTAACCAAAAAACCAATTGTACTAATAATAAGCATACCTGTAGTAGCCACTTCAGGAGGATTTGCAAAACGTTCGATCGCTTCATAAAAAATAAATAATGCAATCCCAATTAATGTAACGCCATTTAATACTGCCGCTAATATTTCAAATCGTTTATATCCATATGTTTTACTGTAGCTTGCTGCTTTTTCTCCAAAAACAAACGCGAGTAAGGCGATAGCTAATGAGATGGAATCACTTAACATATGACCGGCATCCGATAAAAGAGCCAAACTATTCGTTAAAAAACCACCAATTGCTTCAACAACCATATAACTAGTAATAATAATAAATGATACGATTAACACCTTTTTGTTAGCGCCATGTGTATGATCATGGCCATGATCATGATTATGTCCCATCATTAATCCCTCCGTTCTTTAGTTATGTGCAGCATGCTCAATTGCCTGCTTCAATAAATTCATAATGTGATCGTCATCTTTGGAGTAATATAAAGTGGTACCTTCTCGTCTAAATTTCACTAATCGCAAATTTTTTAGAAACCGTAATTGATGAGAAACAGTCGATTGTCCTAAATCTAAAATTTCAGCAATGTCGTTGACGGAATGCTCATCTGCGCATAGTAAATTTAAAATTCGGATTCGTGTCGGGTCACTTAATGCCTTAAAAGTTTGTGACACAACGAATAATGTCTCATCGTCTAAATGCTGACTATTTTCCACATTCGTTATTTGTTCATCCATATTAGTTTACCCCCAATAATCTATATTTATATATGAGCATGTGTTCATATATAAATATAGATGGTTATTTTAGGAATGTCAATACATTATGCATGAAGTTAAAAGTAGCAATTACCAATTAAGCAGGATAAACTACTTTTAAGGAGAGATATTTAGTGGATATTTTTGAAACAGATCGTCTATTTATGAAACAAGCATTAGAGGAAGCAAAAAAAGCAGCTATACTTGGGGAAGTACCTATAGGGGCTGTCCTTGTTTATGATGGGGAAATTATTGCAAAAGCTCATAACCTACGAGAAACAACACAAAATGCAACAACACATGCTGAATTAATGGTTATTCAAGAGGCTTGTCAAAAAATCGGCAGTTGGCGTCTCGAAAAAACAACACTTTACGTTACACTTGAGCCTTGCCCCATGTGCGCAGGAGCAATCCTACAATCCCGTGTACCACGTGTCGTTTATGGTGCGAAGGATATGAAAGCAGGCTGTGTAGATTCACTTTATCGTTTATTAAATGATGCTCGCTTTAACCATGAATGCGAAGTATCTGAAGGAATTTTAGCTGATGAATGTGGTCAAATCCTAACCGATTTTTTCCGAGCTTTACGTGAACGAAAGAAGGCAGAGAAAAAGGCAAGACAAGCAGCAATGGCTGAAAAGGAATAGCGGAATGAATAAAAAATGTGAATATAAAAAGTAGGTGTCTTTCATTATGAAGACACTTTTTTTATATGGCAGCACCAAATTTCTGCGCGATAAAACATTGACATACATAAACTCAAAAGGGAGAATATAACTAGTTATAATTTTGATTTATTAGTAAATAAATAGGGGGGTTAATGTTCATGCCTATTTTTGATAGAGTGAAATTTGACGGATTACGCTCACGTGATTGGTTAATTTACAAGCATCCAACTGACAAGTTAGTACTTGGTACCACACTTATCGTCCATGAAGGACAAGTAGCCATTTTTGTAAAAGGTGGTCAAATGTGTGATGTTTTTAATGCAGGAACACATGTTTTATCTACGAATAACCTACCGATACTTCATAACATTGTAAATTTAGCATATGGAGGGGAGACTCCCTTCTCAGCAGAGATTTACTTTATTAATCTCACTGTGAAAATGGACTTATATTGGGGGACCACTGATCCTATTCAGTTAATTGATCCAAAATACTTTGTAAAATTGCGTATAAGAGCATTTGGGCAATTAGCTCTACGACTAGATGATTACTTAGTATTCTTTTCAGAAGTGATCGGCTCTATGAATAAAGATGATATTGTTAGCTTCGAAAAAGTACAGGATTATTTTAAAGGTTCTCTTATTACATCTGTAAAAACCGAACTCGCAAATAAGATTATTAATGAGAAAATTTCTGCGTTGGAAATAACACCAGAGCTTCAAAACATTTCAAATAGTTTAAAAGAAAAAGTATCCGAAGAATTTATTAAGTATGGCTTTATAACAGCGAATTTCCATATTCAATCTATCAATTTCCCTGAAGAAGATTTTGAAGAAATTAATGAAATTTTACAGGATAAAGCTAAGTTTGAAATTATGGGAGACAATCGTTATGTTACCCAACGTAGCTTTGATGTTTATGAGTCAGCCGCATCAAATGAAAATGGAGTAGCTGGTATATTTGCAACTGGTGGAGTTGGCTTGAGTGTAGGACAAGGCATGGCATCCATGATGAACCAACAAGTACAGCAACCTGGTCATCAGCCTACGCATAAGATTTGTCCTTCTTGTCATGGCAGTATTTCTTCTAGCAGTAAGTTTTGCAATTTATGTGGGGAAAATTTAGTGCGAAAAGTTATTACTTGTCATTCCTGTCACAATGAAAACGAAGAATCTTCAAAATTCTGCAGTACTTGTGGAACTAGTTTACTGAAACCAGTTTGTTCATGTGGACAAGAAATAGATATTAATTCTAAGTTTTGTAATAACTGTGGTGCTCAGGTTCATCCCATTTAACAGTTTTAATCACACTAATTTTTCGACTATGTACTTAGACAATTGGAGGTATTAACATGAGCAATATCGAATGTCCACAATGTGGTGCACCTGCTGATATCACATTATCTCAATGTAAATATTGCGGGGAAAAATTCAGTTTCCAAAGCGAACAACCAAGAGTGCAACAACCTGCTTTTCAACAACCAGTACAGCCTGTTTTTCAACAAGCGGTACAGCCTGCCTATCAAGCGCAGCCACAACCAGCTCCTATGTATGATGGTATTGATCCTTCATGGCCTATAAAAAGTAAAGGTTTAGCTGGTTTCCTCGCTATATTTTTTGGCGGTATCGGTATTCATAAATTTTATTTAGGGAAGGTTTTCCAAGGGATTCTTTATTTAGTTTTCTGCTGGACTTATATACCTGTCATTATATCTTTTATTGAAGGTATTATTTACTTACTCTCTAGTGAACACAATTTCTCTGTGAAACATCGAGTTCGCACTCGCTAACATTTTATAACAGTAGTTTCTAACTAAAAGAAAAGAGGGTGCCTCCTAGTGAGACACCTTCTTTATTATATTTAAGAGAATGGTGATATATATGAAATGTGTCGTAGCAGCGACAGCATCTATATAGATACTTAATGTGTAGCTTGCATCGTTGATTGTCCAAAAACGCATTCGCCCTCAATATATGTAGCGAATGGCTTTACATGCATAAGCTGGTCATGCGAAATAGAAAGAATATCATCCGTTAGTACAATAAAATTAGCCTCATAGCCTTCTTTCAGTTGACCAACGTTCTCCATACGAATCATTGTCTTAGCATCCGCTGTATACAATTGTAATGCTTCCTCTACAGAGATTCGTTCAGCGGCACCTAGATCGGACCCATCATAGGCCATACGCGTAACAGCCGCCTGCATCGTGACAAATGGATTAGCCGCTTCTGCCCATGATGTTGCAGGCGCATCTGAGGATAAGGCTGTTGCAATCCCTCGCTGTAAAAATGTTTGAACTCCATATAATGTCTGTGTTTTTTCCAGCCCTAGATTTTCTAAATAACTTTCAATTTCGCAGAAGAGGAAGATTGGTTGTGGCACAAATCCTATGCCCCATTTGGCAGCCTTTTGCAAAGCACTTGCTGAAGGCATCGCTGCATGTTCGATACGCACAGAAGGCGCATCGTTTAACCACGCTTTTTCCTCATAAAAAGTATTGACAATTAAATCAATAGCTCTGTCCCCCATCGCATGAACTACTAGCTGAATGCCATGTTCTTTTGCTACAGCCGCAGCTGCTAGTAGCTCCTCTTTTGAAGTCATAGCAATGCCTCGCTCCTCTCCTCCCAAAAATGGCTCGGAAACAAGCGCTGTTCGACCTGAAACACTCCCGTCAGAAAACAACTTAATGCCTCCAATATAAGCGCCTGCTGAACGGTCCAAATTGTCCGCTGTTAAAAGCTCATAGTTTTGAACAGCCTCCCAAATATAATAGGTGGCAACACGTTGCTTAAAGCCTTTTTCACGGGCTTTACGATACAGGGTTAAATAATCAATAGGCATCACAGTAGCCATTAATTCGGTAATACTTGTCACACCATAGGATGCTAAGGTCTGTGATAGCTTTAGCAGTCTTGTTACAATTTCATCCTCTGATGGCGTCGGTAAATGCTGTAATACGAGGTTCCGTGCATTTTCACGAAGTACACCAGTCGGATCGCCATTTTCATCACGATCAA
Organism: Lysinibacillus sp. GbtcB16; assembly: GCF_019091145.1. Taxonomy (NCBI): domain Bacteria; kingdom Bacillati; phylum Bacillota; class Bacilli; order Caryophanales; family Bacillaceae; genus Lysinibacillus; species Lysinibacillus sp. GbtcB16. The sequence goes on along the minus strand of NZ_JAGXJV010000014.1, from coordinate 13,358 downwards.
TTTGCCCGCCCTGTGGATCGGGTGTATCTTTCGTAATACCTGCAATGGCTAAGGCTTTACTATTGACCGATATGATATGGCCACAAGTACGCATAACAATGATAGGAAGCGCCGTGGATGCGCGGTCTAAATCTTCTTTTAGAGGGGCTCTTCTTTCGTTCAGCTTTCCTTCATCATAGCCCCATCCTAAAATCCAACCACGTTGACTAGCATCATATTTCTCTAGTGCAACAAGCATATCTTCAATCGAATGAATATGTGGAGGTAAACAGGCCACCTGCTCCAAAACATCAGCTAACATAATCGGATGCATATGCGCATCAATAATCCCTGGAATAATGACCTTGCCCTGTCCATCGATGATATCACCTTGGTAAGCAGGTAAGTTTTCCTCCTGTCCAATCCATAGAATTTTTCCATCTTTAATAACCATGGCTGTTGCCATCTGCTGATTAGTATCTGCTGTATAAATTTTTGCATTTCGAATAATTTTCATCATTTTTCAACTCCTATTTCTTCCATACCGAAAGTTGATTTCTCCGGATTTTCTGCTTTAAGCACTCTATGCAAGAAGGCGCCTAAAATAAAGCCAATAATAGATGGGACAGCCCAGGCAAATCCACTCGATTGTAATGGTAAATGCAAGATCAACTTTGTCACCCCGGGTATCGTAATTCCATAGCTAGAAATTGTTTCAACAACACTTACTAAAAAAGCAAATAATACGGTTCCTTTATAAGCTCCTGCATTGGGCACAAGACGATCAAATGCTCCAAGCAACACAAGTACGATAATGACTGGATATATAACCAAGAAAATGGGCAGTGTAATTTCTACGATGGCACCTACTCCTAACGAACCGATTGTTGCGCCCACTATACACATAATCAACACCCATGTTTTATAGCCAAGCTTTTCTTTCGTTAATTCGTTTAAAAATTGTGATGAGATAACCATGACTCCTATTGCGGATGTTAGACAGGCGAACACAACACAAATAGCCAATAGCGCTTTCCCCAAGTTTCCAATCACACGATAAGCAATACTTGCTAACAGCTCTGTATCACTACCTGGACTCGTGATGATACCGCTACTTGTGGCACCTAAGTAAAGCAAACCTCCATAAACGGCTATTAAGCCTATCGCGGCTATAACCATTCCTCCGAGTGCGACTTTTTTAGATTGTTTACCCTTATAGCCATAGCTGACAATCGCTGCCAGAAAAATGGGTGCACAAAGAATACCTGTTCCAACATCTCCCGTCTGATAGGCGGCTATAATGGCGTTGGCAAATACATTTTTTGCTTCCGTATGGACCGCTGCCCCGATCGGATCTAATACCCCTTTACCGATGAGAATAATGAGTATGATAACGAGAACTGGCGTCAACCATTTCCCAATTTTATCGATGACATTTGATTGATCCATAGCAAAATAAAAGCAAATTGCAAAGAATGCCAGCACTGACACTAGTAAAGGTATAGTAGGAATAATTTGCGATACACCTAATTCATGTGTGGTCGCTGACATCCTTGGTATTGTGACAACCATTCCGATACAAACCATCATGACCGTGTTAAATGCTTTATAAAACCAGTTTCCGATTGGCCTTGTGAGCGCTTCCACTGTTCCCCCAGTGTTATAAATGGCATACACCGCAAGTACAGGTAGAATAACACCTGTTAAGCTAAAGCCCATCAATGCAGAAATCCAAGAGACCCCTGCACTGTTTCCTATGGACGGTGGAAAAATTAAATTACCTGCACCAAAAAATATGGCGAATAAAGCTAGCCCGACTATGATCGTATGCTGCATAATTTTAGACATGTCCTCAGCCCCTTTATCACTGATTTACATAAGATTTATTTAAATAATAAAAAATTTTAAAACATGAAAAAAGGAGATAAATTTTTATCCCCTTTTTGTAAAAAAAATTTTACAGCAGCTCATATTTTAAACATTTATATTTCAAAAGTTGACGTGAAATTCCTAAACGACGGGCTGTCTCTGCTAATCGTCCATCGGTTTCTCGTAGTTTTTCAGCTATAATAAGACGTTCGTAGGCCTCTGTTAAATCACGTAAATGACCGGATTGGCTCACTTGCATTAGTAGATGAGCAGGTTGTTGGATATTTTTTTTAATTCTCTCCGGCACATGCTCAACGCGAATTTCATTGCCCGTTAAATTATTGTAGGCTGATTCCAGAGCATTTTTTAACTCGCGTACATTACCAGGCCAATGATAGGCATAAAATAATTGCAGTACCTCATCACGATAGCTCACATTTTTCTGTACAGTATGTTCATTATAAAATTGTATATAAAAATCTAGAATGGCCGGAATGTCTTCCTTCCTCATACGAAGTGGTGGCAAATCAATCTGTAGGACATTTAAGCGATAAAATAAATCCTCCCGTAATCTTTTCTCGACTAAAAGTTTATCTACATCCTCATTGACCGTCGTAATATAACGAATATCCAAAGACTCACCATTTAACATATTTATATCCACCGCATGTAACAGTTTTGCCTGTAAAGATGCATCAAGCAAATTAAGATGATCGATGAGTAATGTTCCACCATTGGCCTCCTGTAATTTCCCACATTTCTCTTCATTTTCTGAGCCATATAGCTGTGGAAAGATATTATCCTCCGTTAATATTGAGCAATTCAGTGTAATAAATGGTTTTGTATAGCGCTCACTCTCATTGTGAATACCTTGTGCAATAATATCTTTTCCTGTCCCTGTTTCCCCTGTCAATAAAATAGGAGCATTTTTCTTAGCACTACGGCGTGCCTTATCGAGCTGCTCCTTCATGTCCGCGTTTGTTGTAATAAAATCCTCTAGGCGATACGTCGTGTGATTATCTCTATATAGTTTATGTCCCAGGAAATTATCTAAGTATTTTATTTGCTTACTTTCATAAAAATGCTTTGAAAATTCAATTGCACCAACGGATTTGCCCTGTTCCATTATTGGATAGGTTGAACTTAGTGATAAGTAACTAAAACCATTCAAGGTTGTTAATTGTTGTTCGTAATATAAAATTGGTTGTCCCGTTTGTAATACTTTAAAAACGGTACTTGTTTCAGGTGATAAATTTTGATAATTATCAGTTACAGTACTGTGAAAAAATTCATCTGGTGTTAAGCCGATTTCCATTAATATATTTAAATCTGCTAAATCATAAAATATTGCACAGCCTTTATCGTCAGTAATTAAGACATTGTCAAATTCATTTAAAGCCTGAGCAAATTGCTGTAGATCCATGAATTTCTCCCCCTTGTCCCCATGAATATTACCCATTATAACGAATTTTCAAAAATTATGAGAGCTATCAATTTTGGAATTGAAAAAAGGCTATTTTAGATTACCGTGTAAAGGTTCATCTAAAATAGCCTTGATCAGTTGTTTATTTTGGGGCAATTACTTCTTTGCCACCCATATATGGTCTTAAAACCTCAGGAATCACTACGCTTCCATCAGCTTGTTGATAGTTTTCTAGTAGAGCGGCAACTGTACGACCAATCGCAAGCCCTGAACCGTTTAATGTGTGGACATATTCTGGTTTTGCATTTGGGTCACGACGGAAGCGAATATTTGCGCGTCGTGCTTGGAAGTCCTCAAAGTTTGAACAAGAAGAAATTTCACGGTACATATTTTGTGCTGGAATCCAAACTTCTAAATCATATTTTTTCGCAGCAGTAAAGCCTAAATCGGCTGTACACATTTTTAATTTACGATATGGTAAGCCTAGTAATTGTAGTACCTTTTCAGCATGACCCGTTAACAGCTCTAACTGCTCATATGACTCCTCAGGTTTTACAAAACGAACTAATTCCACTTTGTTAAATTGGTGCTGACGGATTAAACCACGTGTATCACGACCGGCAGAGCCCGCTTCTGAACGGAAACATGCACTGTATGCAGCAAAACCTTGTGGTAAAGCTTCAGCAGTTAAAATTTCATCACGGTAGAAGTTTGTTACTGGTACTTCCGCCGTTGGAATCATGAAATAATCTGTTTCCTCTAATTTAAATACATCTTCTTCAAACTTAGGTAGCTGTCCAGTACCTGTTAAGCTATCGCGATTTACAATCACAGGTGGCAGCATTTCCTCATAGCCATGCTCTTCTGCATGTAAATCCATCATAAATGTCATCAACGCACGTTCTAAGCGTGCCCCAAGACCGCGGTAGAATAAGAATCGGCTACCAGTTACTTTGGCGCCACGTTCAAAGTCCACAATTTTTAGATCTGTAGCTAGATCCCAGTGTGCTTTAATATCAAAATCAAATGCTGGAATTTCACCCCATGTATATTCCTCAACATTGTCATCTTCTGTCGTACCCACTGGTACAGATTCATGAGGAACGTTCGGCAGGCGCATCATCATATCTTTAAAGCGATCTTCCACATCATTTAATTGAACATCAAGTTCTTTAATTTCATCGCCCACTTGACGCATACGAGCAATCACTTCATCTGCGTTTTCTTTGTTGCGCTTCATTACAGAAATTTGCTCAGATACTTTATTTCGTTCTGCCTTCAGTTCTTCCGTTTTAGCAATTAGTTCACGACGCTTTGCATCTAAATTTTCAAAGTCATCCAAATTTCCTAAATCTTCATTACGTGTTAATAGCATCTCTTTAATTTCGGCGAAATTATCGCGCACGCGTTTAATATCTAACATCGATCATACCTCCAGTAGTTTCTTAATGATGGGGAATTGTTGCATCTTGTTTCTCTAACTTGATTCAGTGGTCATTTGAACATCAGAATAGAAAGCTCTGTAAAGGGGCAGCATTTTCTGATTCAAGATAAACACAAAAAAGCCCCCATCCCATAAAGGGACGAGAGCTACCCGCGTTGCCACCCTAATTGACTAGACACAATGTCTAATCCACTTATTTTATAACGGCATTCCAGCCGGCAGCAGCCTACTTCATTGACTTCGACTGTGCAACTCCAGGACGGATTCACAAGTGCCTTTATCAGCTTCCACCAACCGCTGACTCTCTAAAAAAAACGTGCTTGCTACTACTTCCCATCATCGTGTTCAGTTAATTAAATTTTAACCATACTGTACTATATGAAAACAAATTTTGCAAGTCATACCATAGATGCTACAAAATATTCAAGAATACGTGAGTCTGATGTTAATTCGGGATGAAATGAACAACCTAGTAAATGTCCATCCCGTGCTAAAATAATTTTACCTTCATGCTCGGCGAGAATTTCAACATCTTTTCCGACTGTCTCCATATGAGGTGCCCGAATAAAAACTGCTGGAATTGCCTTACCTATTTTAGGGATATCGAGTTTTACTTCAAAGCTGTCAACTTGGCGTCCATATGAATTTCTCGTAACTGTCACATCCATAACTGCTAAATGCGGTTCATCATTTACTAAAGTATTGGCCATTAAAATTAATCCTGCACATGTCCCAAACATGGGCAAACCTCGTTGCGCTAGCTCTCGTATAGGCTCTAGTAGGTCAGAACGATCCAACAACTTTCTCATAGTCGTGCTCTCACCACCAGGTAATACAAGTCCATCTAGTTTTATCAAATCCTGCTTCTGTTTTACTTCAACAGCTTCACAGCCAAGGTTTTCTAGCATGTGAACATGCTCTCGTATCGCCCCTTGTAAGGCTAAAACGCCAATTCGTTTCATCCTACCAGCCTCGCTCTTGCATGCGCTCATGCTGTCCAAGCTGTGCAATATCAATACCCTTCATGGGTACGCCGAGTTCCTTTGATAGTTCAGCAATGAGCTTATAATCCTTGTAATGCGTCGTTGCTTCCACAATTGCATGTGCAAATTTTTCAGGATTATCGGATTTGAAGATACCCGAACCAACAAAAATACCATCAGCCCCAAGCTCCATCATTAAAGCCGCATCAGCAGGTGTTGCCACACCTCCCGCTGCAAAGTTAACAACTGGTAAACGACCAAGATGTTTGATCTCTCTTAATAATTCAAAAGGTGCTCCTAGTAATTTTGCCTCTGTCATTAATTCATCCTCTGTCATACCTACTACTTTACGAACTTGGGCATTTACTTTACGAATATGTCGAACTGCTTCCACTATATTCCCTGTTCCTGGTTCACCTTTTGTTCGTAGCATAGCTGCTCCTTCACCAATACGACGGGCTGCTTCGCCTAAATCACGACAGCCACACACAAATGGTACGGTATAATCACTTTTTAATAAGTGATACTCTTCATCTGCTGGTGTGAGCACTTCACTTTCATCAATATAATCAACCCCCATTGCTTCTAAAACACGAGCTTCTACAATATGACCGATACGAGCTTTTGCCATCACAGGAATGGAGACTGCTCCTAGTACCTCCTCTACAATACGAGGATCTGCCATACGAGCAACACCCCCTGCTTTGCGGATATCGGAAGGTACTCTTTCTAATGCCATTACTGCTACTGCTCCTGCCGCCTCTGCAATTTTTGCTTGCTCAGCATTAATCACATCCATAATGACGCCGCCCTTTTGCATCTCAGCCATACCACGCTTCACCAAATTTGTACCTGTCTTTTTCATTGTCTAACCTCCACCTTTATGATGAAATTTAGTATAATAGAAATTGACCATATAAAAATATCCAGTTTTTTAAAAATTCATAGGGTCAGGGGGTTTTTAGCATATGGATATGCTTTTATTTCAGCTTGAACGGGATGGCGATAAACCGCTATATGATCAGCTATACAACGGCATTAAAGAAGCTATTATTACCAAAAAAATAGCAGTAGGCGAAAAATTGCCATCAAAAAGAAAATTAGCCGATTTTTTGAATATTTCTCAAACAACGATTGAAATTGCCTATGCACAGCTTCTTGCAGAAGGCTATATTATGTCCAAATCTCGTGTAGGTTATTTTGTAGAAGAAATAGATGAACTACCCTATATCCAGCAGGACACGATAATCCCATTCAATGAGCAGCCTAAAAAAAAATCATACAAAATAGATTTTAATCCTGGTTCTATTGATATCGATGCTTTCCCATTTCAGATCTGGAGAAAATATGCAAAGGAGCTGTTTGATGAATCCTCAAAGAAATTATTATTAACAGGGGAACCTCAAGGGGAGCTTTCTTTGCGAACTGAAATTGCGAATTATTTATATCAATCACGTGGAGTTGTCTGTAACCCCGAGCAAATTGTCGTTGGCTCTGGTACGGAGCAGCTTCTGCCTATGATTTTACGTCTTTTTAGTGATGATACATGCTTTGCATTGGAAAATCCAGGGTATCCGGCTGTGCATCGTATGTTCTCTCAGCATAAACGAAAAGTTTATCCTATTGCCGTCGACGAGGAAGGAATCATCATTCAGGAGCTAGAGCAAACACAAGCTAATGTTGTTTATATTACACCATCACATCAATTTCCTACTGGTGCAGTATTATCCGCTACTAGACGTGCACAGGCTTTAAATTGGGCGACACAAAGCCCATCTCGTTATATCATTGAAGATGATTATGATTCGGAATTTCGTTATACTGGAAAACCAATTCCTGCTCTACATGCTCTCGATAGAAACGATAAAGTCATTTATATGAGCACTTTTACAAAATCGTTAATGCCTTCTTTGCGCGTAGCCTATTTTGTACTTCCACCTCAATTACTTGCTACATATAATGATGTCTTTAATTACTATTCATCAACCGTCCCTCGGTTTGATCAACATATTGTTGCAAATTTTATGCATGATGGTCATTTTGCTAAACATCTTAACAGGATGCGTAAAGTTTATCGTAAAAAACATGATAAGCTTACTTCTATTTTAGAAAAATATTCATCATCCATTAACATGACTGGTGAGCAAGCAGGGATGCATATATTATTAGACGTTAAGCACAAGTTGCCGGAAAAACAATTACAACAACTTGCCTTCCAAGCAGGGATAGGTATTTATCCGTTATCTGATTATCGACTAGATTACGTTGAATCCTCGCAAGCACAATTTTTACTTGGCTTTGGGGGTATACCTGTTCATGTAATTGAACAATCGATCGAACAATTAATGGATTGTTGGGGAATACAAAAAAATCACCCATCTACTACAACCAAGTAGTAGATGGGTGACCCCCATTAGGATTCAATGAGTTGAATATGATAATGCTCAAACCAAGTATGAATTTGCCCTAGATATGCTAAAAGTTGAGGTCCCGCCATTAATTGTCCATACCATGGAATTTTGAAAGAGCTGCCTCCCGATTCTATTAGTTCCGTAAGTTTTTTATGCTCAAATAATTCATGTAAGATAGAGTTCTTATCTTTAAGAATTTCTCTTAACCATGTTTGCACACCTGCTGTATAAACTGGATGATATGTTTTAGGATATGGATTTTTTTTACGATACAATACTTCATCAGGCAATAAATGTGCCATGGACTTTCGAAGTAACCCCTTTTCTATGCCCTCTAAATCCTTCATTTCCCAAGGAATATTCCATGCATATTCTACAAGGCGATGATCCGCAAAAGGAACCCGCACCTCTAAGCTAGCTCCCATACTCATACGATCTTTCCGCTCTAGCAATGTCTGCATAAACCATTGTATATTTAAATAAAACATTTCACGATGTTTTACTTCTGCCGGACTTTCGCCATCTAGCAACGGGACCTCTGCAATCGTTTGTGTATATAGTTGCTGTGCATAGGATTCAATTTTTAATTTTTTATCCCACTTCTCTTGGAGTAATGCATTTCTTTCCGCCAATGATCGAATCCAAGGAAAACCCGTAGTTTTTTCTTTAAACCATGGATACCCACCAAAAATTTCATCTGCACATTCGCCTGATAGTGCTACAGTAAAGTCTCTTTTAATTTCTCGACAAAACCATAGTAACGAAGAATCAACATCTGCCATACCTGGTGAATCTCTAACTATAACCGATTCTACTAGTAAATCAATCAGCTGTTGCTGGGTTATTTCCTCTGCGTGATGTGTCGTCTTAAAAGTATCGGTCATTTTTTGAATCCAATACGTATCTGTTGAAGTTTGAAATGCATGAGGATTGAAAAAACGTTCATTATCCTCATAATCGATTGAATACGTATGCAACTTATTGTTTTGTTGTTGGAATCTATCTGCAGCAATCCCTGTAATAATACTAGAATCAAGACCTCCCGATAGAAATGTACAGATCGGTACATCCGAAACAAGCTGTCGTTCAATAGCATCCGTTAACAGCAAACGAACATGCTCAATCGTCTCTTGCAATGATTCTTCATGCTTGCGGCTTTGTAGCTGCCAATATTGCCACTTTCTTAACCCTTCTCTAGAGAAGCGCATTGCATATCCTGGTCGTAACTCCTCAATGTTTTGAAAAAGAGTCTTACCTGGAGCTCTAGAGGGGCCAACAGCCATCATGCTTGCTAATCCCTCCGTATTAATAGTAGCTTCAACCATTGGATGTGCCAGTAAAGCCTTTACTTCCGATGCAAAAAGAACTCCCCCCTGTTGCTCTGTAAAATAAAGGGGCTTCACACCTAATCGATCCCTACATAAAAAAAGAGATTGAGCCTGTTCATCCCAAATACCAAAGGCAAAAATACCATTTAGAAAGTCTACACATTGCTCTTTCCATTCAATATAAGCAGTCAATAGCACTTCGGTATCTGAATGTGTTGTGAAAGTATGACCTCTTTTTTGCAGCTCTTTGCGCAGCTCTTCCGTATTATAAAGTTCGCCATTATATGTAATGACATAGTTTACCCCATCATGTATTTTTTTCATCGGCTGCTTGCCACCTATTAAATCGATAACCGCTAACCGTCGATGGCCAAATGCAATATGTTCACTACACCAAATATTTTCATCATCTGGCCCTCTCTTGTTTAATGTTCGTGTCATTGCTTGCAAAACTTTTTCACTTGCTTTTAAATCCTGTTGAAAGCTAGCCCATCCAGTAATGCCACACATTTAACCACATCCTTTCGCCTATTAGCCTATGCTATTCGGGTCAAAAATGTGAAAAAGCACATGAATGTTTGTTATCATTCATGTGCTCTTTAATTAATGATTAGAATAGACCTCCAACGAAATCAGAAATCCCACTCCATAAATTGCCGAAGAAGTTCCCAACACCTTGGAAGAACAATGAGATACCGCTAGCACGCTCTACAGCCCCTGTAGTAACAATATCGGATGAAATATCCTTACCATCGATAAAGCCGTAATCTGTGCCCTCTGTGCGCTCAATAACGACCTTCCCTACAACAGTATCTTTCTTAACTCCTGCCTCAAGACTCTTTTTATCTAAAATCAATTTAGGCTTATAGAGATCTTTATCAGAAGACTTGATCATAAATGAAATAGGTTCTTTTACAGCAATCTCTACTTTGTCTTCTTTACCTTTTGTCACTTTTACTGTTTTTTGATCTTTAAACGTATAGTTTGCTGGTAAAATCTCTTGTTTTGAGAATTGTGAAAAACCATAGTTAAATAATTTTGCTGTTGCATCAAAACGAGCTTTATATGACCCTTGTCCACTTGCATCAACAGCCTTCATGACCACTGCAATTAATCGAGTACCATTCCGTTCTGCAGTACCAGTGAAGCAATGGCCTGCAAAGTTTGTAGTACCAGTTTTTAATCCATCTACACCTTGATATTCAAAAACTAACCCTGGTAACATAAAGTTCCAGTTAGACATTTCAATGGCATCCTCTGTACCTTCACGGAATGTCTTTTTAGTAATTTGAGAAGTTTCTAATACCTTTGGGTGGTCCTTTAATAGATGGTAGGCAAGTTTTGCCACATATTTTGCAGGCATCACGTTCTCATCTTCTGGTCCTGTCCCAGCTGGTTGCATCCCAAAAAGATCAGCGTTATTTAGACCTGTAGCATTGACAAACTTATAACCCTCTAGGCCAAGTTCTTCTGCTTTTTTGTTCATTAATTTCAAAAATTCAGTCTCTGTTCCAGCAATTGTTTCAGCTATAGCAACAGTTGCAGCATTCGCTGAATAAATAGCCATTGCCTCGTACAATTCTCGAATCGTGTAGGAACCATCACGACGTAAAGGTACATTACTTAATGCACGATTTTGAGACATACGATACGTATAATCGGTTACGTGGTATTCTTGATCCCATTTAACTGTCCCTGCATCAATAGCGTCCAATAACAGGTATTCAGTCATCATTTTTGTCATACTTGCAATACCTAGTGAAGTATCTGCATTTTGTTCATATAAAATTTTTCCTGAATCTGCGTCAATTAAAATTGCAGCATCCACTGTTAGTCCTAAATCCGTCTCTGCACTTGCCTTTGCAGGAATACCTGCAAAAATACCAATTAATAAAACGGGAATTAGGAGTAAGCGTAATACGGTGTTCATTTTCTTTTTCACCTTGAAAGCCCTCCAAAAAATAATCTTGTCCTCGACATTTTATCATAGATATCAACATACGTGTTGACTCTCTACCATAAAAAAATGCTCTCGCGCCATCTTTGTAGACGATGCGAAAGCATAAAAGTTGCAAGTAATATATTACATGGAATAGTTTGGTGACTCTTTTGTAATCTGCACATCATGCGGATGTGATTCACGAAGACCTGCACCCGTCATTTTAACAAATTGTGCATTTTCTCGTAAATACTCAAGATGTGGTGCTCCACAATAACCCATACCAGCTCGGATACCACCAATCAGTTGATAGATTGTATCAGCTAATGGTCCTTTATAAGGAAGGCGACCTTCAATACCCTCAGGCACTAACTTTTTCGCATCCTCTTGGAAGTAACGATCTTTTGAGCCTTTTTCCATTGCTCCGATAGATCCCATACCACGGTATACTTTGAAGCGACGACCTTGGAAGATTTCTGTCTCTCCTGGAGATTCAGAAGTACCTGCAAGAAGTGATCCTAGCATTACAACATTTCCACCAGCTGCTAAAGCTTTCACAATATCGCCAGAGTATTTAATACCACCATCAGCAATAATTGTTTTACCAAGCTCACGAGCTACTGTAGCACAATCATATACTGCTGTAATTTGCGGTACACCTACGCCAGCCACAACACGTGTAGTACAAATTGAGCCTGGGCCAATTCCTACTTTAACAACATCTGCACCAGCCTCGAATAATGCACGTGAACCTTCTGCAGTAGCTACGTTACCAGCAATGATTTCTAGTTCTGGGTAAGTTTCACGGATTGAACGGATTGTCTGTAATACACCTTCTGAATGTCCGTGTGCTGTATCGATTACTACAATATCAACTTGTGCTTCTACAAGCTTCTCGATACGTACCATTGTATCCTTCGATACACCTACTGCTGCACCTACAAGTAAGCGACCATGTGTATCTTTAGCAGCATTAGGGAATTCAATAACTTTCTCGATATCTTTGATTGTGATAAGTCCAGTTAAGCGACCTTCTTCATCAACAATCGGAAGTTTTTCGATTTTATATTGTTGAAGAATTTTTTCTGCATCCTCTAGAGTCGTTCCAACAGGAGCTGTAATTAAATCTTCTTTCGTCATAACATCTTCAATTTTTAAAGAGTAATCAGAGATAAAACGTAAATCACGGTTTGTAATGATCCCTACTAGTTTTTGGTTTTCCATACTGTCAACAATAGGTACACCAGAGATTCGGTATTTACCCATTAAATGCTCAGCATCGAAAACTTGATGAGTTGGAGTTAAGAAGAATGGGTTTGTAATAACACCATTTTCAGAACGTTTTACTTTTTCTACTTGTTCAGCCTGTTCGTCAATACCCATGTTTTTATGGATAATACCGATTCCGCCTTGTCGTGCCATAGCAATAGCCATTTTAGACTCTGTAACTGTATCCATACCTGCGCTGATCATTGGAATGTTTAATTTAATCTTTGGTGTTAATTGAACAGATAAATCAACATCCTTCGGTAATACTTCGGAATGAGCTGGTACTAATAATACATCATCAAAAGTTAAACCTTCTTTGGCAAATTTAGTCTCCCACATTTTCGTAACGTCCTCCTATAGTTAAAAGAATATTAATTGTAAGATTAACAACGTGGACTGCTACTGTCAAGAAACTTATAAAAGAAAGACAATTCAGACTTTTAATCATAGCAAATTTTAATTGAAAATCCAAATAAATAGCTATATAAAAAACTACTAGCGACCATCTTATAGTTATATGAAATCTTACAATTGAATCATTATATAATAATTGAGTTTTGTATAAAATCCTGTAATTTATGAAGCATTTACTTAAGATAATAAAATAAAAAAACAGCCAGCACACAGCTGACTGCCTTTATTGCCTAGCGACGTCCTACTCTCACAGGGGGAAGCCCCCAACTACCATCGGCGCTAAAGAGCTTAACTTCCGT
>NZ_JAGXJV010000139.1:0-441 GCF_019091145.1 Lysinibacillus sp. GbtcB16 | reverse complement strand
ATAATAAGGATTACTTAAATTTAAGTACCTGTTTTCTGCCATCAAGTACTTCCAAATCCTCATTAAAAACGTAAGTATGGGTACCTTTGTTCCTCTTAAAAATACTTGGAGTAATCTCTTTAATTTTCTTTTCTCTATATGAATCTTCATTAAGTATTTCAATTTCATTCAAATTGACTGAATATCCATAAGAAAATAAACAATTTTGTGATGGTCTAATTAATTTATCCTCGTGAACAAATATATTACCAGCAGGCCGAGCCGATTTTGCATCAGAAACTATAGGATTCAATGGATGCGACACCCATTGACCGAATAAAGAATCTGAATGAAATAAATATAACTCATCAAGTGAATTTCCATTAGTAAAAATAGTAGTAGAGAACGAACACTTAGGGTAAGGTTGAATAATTGTTGTATCAACCGCTTTCACATTCTCCA
>NZ_JAGXJV010000138.1:0-444 GCF_019091145.1 Lysinibacillus sp. GbtcB16 | reverse complement strand
GTTTCACCTGGAGAAGGAAGTGCTTCATGGAATCCGAATGGGGCAAGAGGAGGAAACGACGGCAGCTCTCTCCCGCTTTCTGCATGAGCTGCGGATGAATGCCGGCAAGGAGCTATGGGTGCAGCAGGGCATGCTGCATCTGCTCGCTTCCGTGCAGCGGTCCATTATGCAGATGGGCACGAGTCTGTACAGCCTGTATGAGGGTGTGAATTTGTACGATCAGCTCTGTCAGATCAAGGAGCCGGAGGAGATTGAAAAATGGTTTCTCGCCCGCGTTATTCACCCTTTCCTGCGCGAAACGAGGCGCAAGCAGGATATTTACTTGCAGCAAGCCGTGGATCGGATCGTCACGGTCATTCACGAGAAATACATGGAAGAGCTTTCTCTTGAATCAATCGCCGAGGCGGAGCATTTGAGCTCGTACGCTTTAAGCAGGATGTTTAA
>NZ_JAGXJV010000137.1:0-447 GCF_019091145.1 Lysinibacillus sp. GbtcB16 | reverse complement strand
CCCTAACACTTCCATTCCTTATTTATAAAATCATTTAATGATGCATAAACAACACTAAAATTATATTCCCTTTTTCATTCTCTTATAATTCAACAAAATATAGATATTCATTAGGGAAACCTTCTAAAGATACCGGTTCTTCAGTTAGACAAATATTATTATGATAACTTGTATCCCTACTTTCTCCTCACATTTTCTATTGATTCACGTTCTAAATTACTTTTCCGATTATCGAGATAATGTGAGAAAAACACCTCTTCTATTTCACCGTTAAAAACCATCTTTTTCAACTTTTCTAACGTAGGGGTATTTAGATGACCTTTATTTGAAATTACTATTTCATTATCTATATAATAGCCTTTACTTCCCACCATACCCAGGTCACGAGGCGTATAGTATCATAGACTTTAATCACGTGTATACATCTACGCTAAAGCAGCTGGCGGC
>NZ_JAGXJV010000136.1:0-451 GCF_019091145.1 Lysinibacillus sp. GbtcB16 | reverse complement strand
AATAAGTATCTCTTTGATTCTTCAAAGGCACTTGAATTAGGGCTTACCCCAGAACAAACAACAAATTTAAAAAATGGATATGAAAATTTAAGTTCATCAGAAGTTAAAGCGTTTGAAAAGATAAAAAAAGATAAAGTTGAATTTCCAGGACCAGATCCGATCAATACGGCTCTTCCTGTTATTATTACAGTAGGGGCTCTTATAGATGCACTTTTAGCTATAGGAGCTGCTTGGTTAGTAACAATAATATTGGAATTAGGGGCATATTTAGCTTGTAAAAGATGGAAATATAGCTCTAAGACACCTAAAATTTTTACAGCTTTTTGTGATATGAAGGGGTGGTAATTTGAATTTCGCAAATATATTTATGATTTCGATTATAACTCTTATCGGTTATAAGATCTCAGAGTTGTTACTGTTAATGATATTGATGAAAAATATTGAAAAGATA
>NZ_JAGXJV010000135.1:0-453 GCF_019091145.1 Lysinibacillus sp. GbtcB16 | reverse complement strand
CTTGACAAGAAATTCTAAAAATAAATATTCATTCTTTTCTTTTCCTGTACTAATAGTTGTTGAAATAGTACCATTTGAATAAATGTTCAAACGCTCTAAGTTACCATCTTCTTTAATAAAGTATCCTTCTATACATTTAATTTCTATTGCCTCTTGTACTAGTAAATCAAGATACTCAATAGTCGCATTTACATCCTCACGATTTAAAGAGTCTTTAAGACATTCATATCCATCGTAACCATATAATTGTTCTTCTTTCTCCAAAATGACATTTCCCAATTTAAAATCTAATTTATCTGCTTTCTTTATAAATTCCATAAATTTATACGTAGTCATAACATGTTGTTCAATATTACGAGAATGAAGGGAATGATAAATATTATCCAAAAAATCACTATAAGTATCCGGATGGAATTCCAAGCCAAATGCATTGTTAGTTTTACCCTTAATAAA
>NZ_JAGXJV010000134.1:0-456 GCF_019091145.1 Lysinibacillus sp. GbtcB16 | reverse complement strand
GTTGCTGTAACTTCTCAGGAGGCAGTGCCATTATCCTTCATCTCCTGAGTTATTATTCTGTTTTGGGTTGTTCATACCAAAGAAATCTATATTTTCAGGGGTAATGGTTTTATTTTCTGCAAGTACCTCCTTCAATAGCGCTTCAGCTTCTTCTGCAGTTACACCATGAATCTTCATAATTGCGCGTTTCTTGCTGTTTAATCCGTTAGAAATCAATATGACTTGTTTATTTATTTCAGCAGCAGCATCTTCTGCGATACTATCGTCAAAAGTAACTGTAACCTCGTATTCTCCTGTGGGACCGTTAAATTCACCATATAGAACAGCAATATCAATAATGCTATCAACTAATTCTTGTATACCATCTTCAATAATTGTTTCATGGGACTGCTTCGTTCTAAACGTCTTAGAATTCTCACTGACAACCTCAGTAGCAGTTTTAACTCCTTGCCCATC
>NZ_JAGXJV010000133.1:0-457 GCF_019091145.1 Lysinibacillus sp. GbtcB16 | reverse complement strand
TTTTCAACAAACATCTAAACTGCTCCTTTCTCCCAATTTTGAGCGCCTTCCAAAATAAGATCCTCTACAAATAAATGAGTGTGTATTGGTTGGAACATATCCACTTTAATCTCTTTAACCGCAATAAGATGTTTAAATAGCTCCAAAGCCATGCCATTTTCTAGCCCATATTGGATATCAAATTGTGTTAGTATTTCAATTAAAGAAACACCTTTTCTTGAAAGAGAATATTTCAATTGTTGCAGCAAAGTTTTATATGCTGAAGGAGAGAGGTCTTCATGAAAAAAATACGACGTGTGTAACCATTCCACATTATTCACTAATATTTTAGGGATTTCATTTTCCGTCACTATTCCCCAATCTACGTTTCGTTGATACCAATATTCTCTTTCTATTTCAAACTTTTCTATTACCCTATGTTTTTCCAATTCATTTGAAGGTTTAATTGTTCTTGCAA
>NZ_JAGXJV010000132.1:0-458 GCF_019091145.1 Lysinibacillus sp. GbtcB16 | reverse complement strand
ATAAAGCATACGCCAAATTGCGATTCTGACACTTATACGATCAAAGAGTACATGATTCCACGCTCAGCATTCCATTACGTTTTCCCAACCATTCATGAAAATAACGAAGAAATTTCCGTACACATGCAATGTTTTGGTATACATGGTGAACTACTCGTTGCTGAAAAACTATTTATCCATCAAAACAATCATTTAAGTTCTAAATTACGTACATTTTTCGAAACACTGAACAGCAATATACATAACGCCCTACACCCATTAAAAAAATCCCCTATCAAGTAATCTTACGCTGGATAGGGGATTTTTTAATACTTTAATTTTACGAAAGAAGCTGAGTTATTTCTTTTTCCCTAACTCCTCGCGAAACAGTTTACGCTTCAATATATGTCCAATAAATGAACAATTAAAATAAGAAGAATTTTTCAAAAAGATTCCGATTCATTTTGTTTTATTTATCT
>NZ_JAGXJV010000131.1:0-458 GCF_019091145.1 Lysinibacillus sp. GbtcB16 | reverse complement strand
ATGATATGTTATCTACAATCAAAAGAGGCTGGATAAAAAATTAATTTTATACATCGGATGAAGTTACATATATAATATAGGAAACTCGTTTTATTCTATTTAAAGGAGTAGTTTTAATGTTAGACATCATTCAATTTGATAACAGCCTTAAAGAAACCCTGGTAAGTAATTCGTTATTGCCACTTGATTCAAATTCACTATGGCGTTGTTTCGAAATCTCTTTTAAATATAATGAGAATGAAAAGTATACGAAAGGCCTACCATTAAGAAGAAAAATCAATGAATCTGTCCCTAAAGATAAGCGAGGATTATATGTATTTGTCAATCTTACTGCGGAGGAAGCTTTGTATGTAGGTGAAGGTTGGATACGCGATAGATTGCATAGACATATTAAAAAGCTATACCTTTTAGAAAAAAAGACTAGCAGAGAGTTCTTCAAATCAATTCAGGGTGATGTT
>NZ_JAGXJV010000130.1:0-460 GCF_019091145.1 Lysinibacillus sp. GbtcB16 | reverse complement strand
AAGGCACCTTAGGGTGTCTTTTCTATCCTTGTTTCCCCTATCAAGTGGAAGGAACCAAACAAGCACCCTGATAGGGTGCTTGTTAATCTATTTAATTTTTAATTAGATTAATTAGTGTGTATATAGTTTTTCTATTTTTTTACGGTTTATTAATATACATGATGCAGTAGCAACAGCTATAACAATAGCTATTAATGCTACATTTTGTTGAATAATAAAAAATGAAATGATATTGGTAGCAATTACAATTAAAATTTCAAGAAGTCTCTCTTTAAAATCTAACTTCCTCATAAAATAATACTGTATGACTAAAAGTGCATTTTCGATAAATAGCATAATAAATGTTTCGAGTAAGGCTGTTCCATAAAAATAAACATATGTATACATACCGCCAAACAAAAACATAAAGCCAAAAATCCCTAAGTTGCTTATTACATTTAATATGTTTTTACTTTTTTCT
>NZ_JAGXJV010000013.1:0-35930 GCF_019091145.1 Lysinibacillus sp. GbtcB16 | reverse complement strand
GCCTTCTGTATTGGCGATTAATTGATAAGCAGCAATAATTTCTTGATCTGTTACGGAATCAATAATACCCCCAGATTCATCTCGAGCTGCTTCTGCCAATTTCCAGCTAGCTGGGTTACCAATTCGAATAGCAGTGGCAACTGTCTCCGGATTTGCAATAGGCTCTCCTTTGACGATTGCTGCTGCACCTTCTGCTTCAAAGCCATACATCTTTGGTAGGCCAGAATCTTTTGCAGCATGATATTCTTTAAAGCCTTTCCAGTAAGCAGTAATATTCCCTGCATTACCAACCGGGATGCATAGATAATCAGGAGCAGAGCCTAAGGCATCTACAATTTCGAATGATGCAGTTTTTTGACCTTCAATGCGGTATGGATTGACAGAGTTTACAAGTGCGACAGGAGTTGTTTCACTTACTTGGCGAACAATACTTAAAGCATCATCAAAATTACCATCAATCTCAATGATTTTTGCACCATACATAGTTGCTTGTGCAAGCTTACCAAGGGCAACTTTTCCTTTAGGAATTACAACGATGGATTGAATACCAGCTCTTGTAGCATAAGCCGCTGCAGCAGCAGATGTATTTCCTGTAGAGGCACAAATCACACACTTACTACCATCTTCAATAGCTTTAGCTACAGCAAACACCATACCACGGTCTTTAAATGAGCCAGTTGGGTTTGCACCCTCAATTTTACCGTAAAGCTCAATGCCTAGTTTCTTGGATAAATTCACTAAATGTATAAGAGGCGTATTGCCTTCGTTTAAAGTTAATGCGGGTGTATTTTCTGTTACAGGTAAAAATTGTTTATATTCATCAATAAGGCCTTTCCACATAAAGATACGATCTCCTTTTGTTCTTATAGAAAGAACAGTTGTATTTGTATAAAAGACATTTTAACGCAAATCACACTATTATTTCAATAGCATTTCATAAATTGTCGAAACAATTCGGTAATTTGAATTTTGCTTGTCACTTTCTTGAAACAACTGTATAGTAATCTTGTAATGTAAAGTCAAGTGTAAAGACAGGTGGTTAAAATGGCGACAAATACTGTAGGAACAAATAAATCTAAGCAAACTATTTCTAGAAATAGACTATTGGGCGTTGCAGGGATTGGGTGGCTTTTTGATGCAATGGATGTTGGAATATTATCGTTTGTCATTGCAGCATTGGCAGCAGATTGGGGACTGACACCAAGTCAATCTGGCTGGATTGGTAGTATAAACTCAATTGGAATGGCTGTTGGAGCCCTTGTATTCGGTGTTTTTGCAGACAAAATAGGGAGAAAGCAAATTTTTATGTGGACACTTGTCCTATTTTCCATTGCCAGTGGTCTATCTGCTTTTACGACTACACTGACGGCATTTTTAATGCTACGTTTTTTAGTAGGAATGGGTCTGGGCGGTGAACTACCTGTAGCATCAACGCTAGTATCTGAAAGCGTGGCAGCAAAAGAAAGAGGACGCGTAGTTGTTTTATTGGAAAGCTTTTGGGCAGCTGGATGGCTAATTGCCGCATTGATATCCTATTTTGTTATTCCAACATGGGGATGGCGAGTAGCGCTCATCTTAACAGCTCTCCCTGCATTTTATGCTATTTATCTTAGATGGCATCTCCCAGATTCACCGCAGTTTACGGTGAAGCAAGAGGCCAAATCACGTAGCATCCTTCAAAATATAAAAGAAGTTTGGTCAAAAAAATATGCACGTTCTACATTGATGCTTTGGGTGCTTTGGTTTACAGTTGTATTTTCTTATTACGGTATGTTCTTATGGCTTCCAAGTGTCATGGTTGGTAAGGGCTTTGATATGATTACGAGCTTTAAATATGTTCTCATTATGACATTAGCTCAATTGCCAGGTTATTTTACTGCAGCCTGGTTTATTGAAAAGTTTGGACGGAAATTTGTGCTTGTTTCCTATCTAATTGGTACTGCAGTGAGTGCTTTCATTTTCGGGAATGCTGAAACACTTGTAGTACTGTTATTGTCAGGAATGTTTTTATCATTCTTTAACTTAGGAGCATGGGGGGCTTTATATGCTTATACACCTGAGCAATACCCTTCCATTATTCGAGGTACTGGTGCAGGGATGGCAGCAGCTGCTGGCCGAATTGGTGGTATTTTCGGACCGCTACTAGTTGGTTCTTTATTAACAGCTGGTTATGATATAGGCTTCATTTTTGCCATTTTCTGTGGAGCCATTATTATAGGTGTTATTGGTGTCATTTTCCTAGGGAAGGAAACCAAGCAGCTAGAATTAGAATAATAACTAAACAATGTCCTGGATAAGAGTAATCAATCCAGGACATTTTTGTCTTTATTCGCTAGTGTATTACATAAAAATTAGGAATTATTGATTTTTATTCACCCGAACCAATAAATTTGGTAAAATAACAAATCAACATAGAAAAGTACAAAAAGTCGACATATTAGCAGGTTAATGCGCTGAAGATTTTTCAGAAAAGTCATTGTATTCAAATTGCAATCATGATACTGTATTTTTAATCGAATTTTGAGTAAGTAGGAAACAATCTCCCATTCGTGATAAGGTCATTGAAAGAAAGGTTGTTAGGAATGTGTATTCATGAGGATATAAAGAAAAGGTTTGTAAGACTGTCAAAGGGGCAGCGTAAAGTAGCTCAATTTGTAATGGATAATCCCAATACAGTGATTGCTAATGGAGCGGCAGAAGTAGGCAGACTGGCTAATGTAAGTGAATCAACGGTTATTCGCTTTTGCTATGCCATGGATTTATCGGGATATGTGGAACTGCAAGAAGAAATAAGAAGTTATGTCATGTCCCAAGATGTAGGAACAAATCTACAATCTACCTATACGGGTAAAAAGCAAACTAATTCTCGTTTTGGCAAGGTAATGCAGCGAGATAGTCAAAATATTCAGGAAACAATTCAATTAATTAGCGATCAACAGATTCAAAAAAGTTCAAAATGGATGCATGAAGCAGATAATATCTATATTCTAGGTACTCGTCAGGCAGCATCTGTAGCAAATTGGTTATCCAACACATTAAAAACACTACGTTCTAATATTAAGCAGCTTCGTATAGATTCCGATGAAATATTGAATCAAATTAATAGCATGGGAGAGCGTACAACATTAATTGTTTTATCATTTGATAAACAATTAAAGGATATTCAAACGATTGTTGAAATTGCAAGGATGAAGAAAGTAAAAATTATTGCTATTACTGGAACTGCATTTTCACCCGTTCGTGAATATGCTAATATTTTGTTTGCGCTTGGAACAAACAAGCATTCCTCGCTAGATATAGTGCCCGTTTTATTTTCTTTCTTACATGCTTTATTGGAGGAAATGATTAGCCAAGATAAAGGGCATTATGAAAAATATCAAAAATCCTATGAGCAAGTAGATAGTAATATATTATTTCTGGATGCTGCTAGAGAGAAACAGGTATTTTAATGTTATGCATAGAAAAGTGTTATATTACTTTTCTATGCATTTTTTATAGTCTAAATATATAAAAAGATGTCCAAATATGCTTTAGACATCTAGGCAAAGTGATTTATAAAATTTTACTTAAGTTATACTCGTTAATGTAAGTATCATTTAATTTAATAGCATTTTGTCGGATGCCTTCTTGTTTAAATCCTATTTTCGTAAAAAGATGTAAAGCAACATTATTATGTTCCATAACTGATAATTCTAATCTGGATATATCACGCTGTTTTGACCAACTTTCTACAGCCTTCATTAGCGCAGAGCCAATGCCTTTTTGTTGGTACTCTTCCTTCACAGCTAAGCGAACAGAGGCAACATGTTTAGCTTTCGTTTGTTTATACCCATGTACAACTGCATAGCCTGCAAAAATACCATTTAATACGCAAAGTAATATAGTGCGATTTTTTAGTTGTTTCCAATAGGCTAAATTTTTACGAAGTTGTTGGACAGTTAGATCTACTTCATTTTGAACATTATACATGAAGTCGGTTTGTTGAAAAATTTCTTCCTGTAAAAGAATAAACGATCTAGCATCCGATGCTTCAATCCCTCGAATTATGTATGCAGAAGGGTACTCTTCATTTTTTGAAAGATTGTTTACAGTTGTCTTAGTTTGCGTGCATGAGAACGTTATACTAGTACCTAGTCTAACATCAATGACATGGTAGCCTGCATTTGTCCATGACAAATAGTGTGATAGAGGGGGCTTTGTTTTTTTCCACCAGCTCTTATTTAAGTAGGCGGCATTCGGTAAGGCTTGTCCCATAATGTTTTCTAATTCACTAAAGGATAAAGTGATTTCTTGTTGTAAAGCTACTTCAAAATAATTTGCTAAAGGAATGTACTTTTTTTCCATCTTCTTTGTCATCGTAATCCCCATTTCCTGAATATCCAAAAATATAGACTATCTGATAATAGCATAAAATTATGCTTACATAAATATGAAAATCCAACTAAATATCTATGTAAAATAATTAATATTAGAAAAATATGCGCTTTTACTATTGAATGTTAAAAATAGGATGGTAAAAAAAGATAATGAAAACAAAGGGTATGGGTGCACAAATATACGTATGTGACAGTTTGAAGGTTCATTATACTTTATCCGTATTTGTATAGTTGGTTATTGGGAGTGGGGAATTATTATTGTATATTAAATGAATGAGCATAGTTTGCTTAATGTTTCAATTTTTCATTTGTTAGTCCATAAGATATGATAAAATAAAAGATAAATGTAAGGTCATTTTAGGAGGAATAAATTCAATGAGTAAAGTATTAGTTTTTGGACATAAAAACCCAGATACAGACACTATCACATCTGCAATTGTATATGCTTATTTAAAACAACAAATTGGAGAAGAAGCCGAGGCTGTACGTCTTGGAGATGTAAATAATGAAACACAGTTTGCTTTAAATAAATTTGGCTTTGAAGCGCCACGTTTAATCTCATCTGTAGTTGGAGAAGCGGACAAAGTTATTCTAGTAGACCACAATGAATTCCAGCAATCGGCTGATGGTATTGAGGAAGTGCAAATTGCTGAGGTAATTGATCACCACCGCATCGCTAACTTCCAAACAGCTGATCCGCTATATTATCGTGCAGAACCAGTAGGCTGTACGGCTACAATTCTAAAGAAAATTTTTAACGAAAACAGTTTAGATATACCAGCGAACATTGCTGGTTTAATGCTATCAGCAATCGTTTCAGATACATTATTATTCAAATCACCAACTTGCACGGAGCAAGATGTAAAAGCTGGCGAAGAACTAGCGAAAATTGCTAATGTGGATGTTGCAGAATATGGTTTAGCTATGCTAAAAGCCGGTGCAGACCTATCTGATAAATCTTTAGAAGATCTACTATCATTAGATGCTAAGGAGTTTCAATTCGGTGAGTACAAATCTGTAGTCGCACAGGTGAATGCTGTGGATATTAATGATGTACTTAATCGACAAGAGGAATTAGAGATTTTATTAAATAAAAATGTTGCTGAGAATGGTTTAGATTTATTCTTCTTCGTTGTAACAGATATTCTAAATAACGATTCTACAGCTGTAGCAATTGGACAAGTCGCACAAGCTGCAGCAAAAGGATTCGGTGCTGAGCTTATCAACAACCGTGTTGTGTTACCAGGCGTTGTTTCTCGTAAAAAGCAAATTGTGCCAGTATTAACAGAAGCTCTAAAGTAATTTACACAACAAGACAGCTACTTAGACTGTAGATAATAGCCATCGAAAAGTTCACACTTTCGGTGGCTTTTGTCATGTTTTTTGCATGTACCATATTGGGTAATTACTGTCGAATCCAACATGCTTCTTAAGATATTTACTCGTCCGATAGTCAGTTTCTTTACTATGACAGCAAGTAAGCATCGCTGTATGGGCAGTTTTTATGACATTTACAGGTTGTCCATCATACACCATCCTTTTTCTTTGCGCTTTGCATAGATTTTTTACTTTTTATTAACATATAAAAAGGGAGTCTTTTATATAGAAAATGGATAGGAACGAAGTGCGACCATAGTGGACATCAACGGCTTTACTTTATTTCATCGTAAAAAAGACTGTAGCAAACTCATAATTTGTGGACAGTTTGTCTACAGCCTTCTTTTTAATCTAATTTCAAAGGTTGTACGGCTGGTCCTTCCAGTACTTCCCCTTGAGCATTGAAGCGGGAGCCATGGCAAGGACAATCCCATGTTTCATCAGCCTCATTCCATTTCGTCTTACAGCCCAAGTGAGTACATGTAGGAGCACTGGCATTTCTCATATACCCAGCAATAAATTCTTTTGCGACAAAGCCGCCAACTTTAAGCATTTGCATAAACTGGGCACCAAATTTTGTACGTGATGGTGAATAGAGTGCGATGGCACCATCCTCACTTCTTGATCCCGTGATTAGGCTGGATAAAATGTCACCGGCAACAAAGGAATTAGAAATGCCCCACTTTCTATAGCCGGTAGCAATGAATACGTTTGGCAATGAGTTTGTAATTCTTCCTACGTAAGGAACGATGTCAGGAGTTTCGATATCCTGAGCAGACCATCGATAAATGGGCTCTTGCTCAAAATGTTCTTTCATTTCATTTGCAATGGCATCATAGTACGGCTCTGTATTGACTGTTTCCCCAGCGATGTGATTCGCTCCACCCAGTACTAAAAAATGTTCGTTGTTAATTGTAGCTGTGCGAATGGAACGAGAAGGGAAATCAACGGATAGATACTGCCCCTGCATCGTTTCAGAAATTTTACTAGCCACCATGTAAGAACGACTATTTGACAGTTTAAATAACTTTAGCCCCTTGAAAGCTTCAATTGGATAATGTGAGCACAAAATAAGTTTTTTATATTGAACCGACATATTCTTTTCGGTATGTAAGTTATTTTGAGCTATGTTTAATTGCTGAACTCGGGTATTTGTATAAAGCTTGGCACCCATCGCTTGTGCTTCTTTGGCAAGAAAATTACTTATCTCTACAGGATTTATTTGAGCTTGCTGGGACATGCATAAAGCCTTTGTAATGGGGAAGGGAAGCTCTGTTTCTGTGGTGATTTTTGATTGGATATTTAACACCTTATAAGCATTCCATTCTTTTAATAATTGCGCATACCCTTCTTTTGTTTGAGCATACAATAGCGAATCTACTTGCTTCACACTGCTTTTTGGAAACAATTGTGTTACTTTTTCAATGGCTTGTTGATTGAGTTGGTAATAGAGCTGTGCCTCATCAACGGATAGTTTCTCTAAAAGGTTAGCATAAACGATACTATGCTGGGCAGTTAGTTTACCCGTGGAATGTCCTGTAGTACCGTGACCAAAATGGGTATTCGCCTCAAGTAAAAGTACATCAACACCTGCTTTTGCCAAGACATAGGCTGTATAAAGACCAGTTAATCCTCCTCCGACTATACATACATCACAAGTTGTAGATGAAGAAAGTGAAGATAGTGAGACTGATTCGGAAGTAGCGAGCCAAAGAGATTGAGTCATAGATAAACCTCACAATGTTTTTATGTTCAGTATGTAGATGTACTGGAGAATTTATGCGATGAAGCATAAAAATTGCCTTGCGATTTAATCTATCGCTACAATGTAGCAAAAGGAGAGTGTGAGTAATGAAAATTGAAATATGGTCTGACTATGTATGTCCATTTTGTTATATTGGTAAAAAACAATTAGAGCAAGCGATTGAAGATACTGGCTTTGGTGGGCAAGTGGAGCTTGTTTATAAAAGCTATCAACTTGATCCTAATACCCCAGTAGATTCGAA
This sequence comes from Lysinibacillus sp. GbtcB16, assembly GCF_019091145.1. Lineage (NCBI taxonomy): Bacteria > Bacillati > Bacillota > Bacilli > Caryophanales > Bacillaceae > Lysinibacillus > Lysinibacillus sp. GbtcB16. The sequence continues at coordinate 28,171 of NZ_JAGXJV010000013.1, read as the reverse complement.
TATTACTGTCTATGAATCATTAGCGAAGAAATATGGTATGTCTTTAGAAAAGGCCAAAGAAATGACATTAGGTGTTACTGAGCGTGCGAAAGAAGTAGGCTTAAACTATGACTTTAGCAATCTAATGGAAGAGAATACGTTAAAGGCACATCGACTTGTTAAATGGGCTGAGCAGCAGGGAGATGTTACAGCATTAGTTGAAGCTCTACTGCACAGTCATTTTATTGAAGGAAAACGTATTGGACAAGAGGCTGTATTATTAGATATAGCCGAACAGGTAGGATTGCAACGCGAGGAAGTGGCAAAAGTTCTTGCTGTGGATGAATTTAAAAATGAGGTAGAAGCAGATATTCAAGAAGGATTGCAGCTTGGAGTTCGTGGGGTCCCATTCTTTGTCTTAAACCGTAAATATGGTATTTCTGGTGCCCAGCCACAAGAAGTATTCGAAGATACACTACGTAAAGTGGCTGAGGAAGAGGGCTTACAACCTGGTCTAAAAATGGCTGGCACGGGTGACGCTGGTGTTTGTACAGATGATAACTGTAAATTATAGTGCTAAAATTACTCTAACTACGGAGGGGCTTGACAAACAAGCCTCTTTTATTCGTTTTAGTGAAAAGTTTTATCTAATATTTCAGTCAAAAGTCTGAGGTAAGTATCGTTGACTTTTTAGAAGAATTTTTTTAAGATAAGTTTATATCTTGAATTCGAGATAATAGACTATGAGATATAAGGGAGATTTTATATAATGAACGTTTTAGTAGTAAAAGCAAACAACCGTCCAGACGGTATTTCAACAAAAATGTACGATACTTTTATGGAAAACGTACAAGGTGTAAACGTTACAACTTTTGACGTATTTGCAGAAGATATGCCATATTTTGGGCAAGACCTTTTCAATGCATTTGGTAAAGTACAAAATGGTGGAGAGTTAACAGACATCGAATCACGTCTTTTAGCTGCTAAACAAAAAGCGATGGATGCATTAACAGCAGCTGATTTAGTAGTATTTGCTTTCCCACTTTGGAACTTAACTATTCCAGCACCTTTACAAACATTTATTGACTATGTGTACCAAGCAGGTTTCACATTCAAATATGGTGAAGATGGCCAAATGGTTAGCTTAATGACGGATAAAAAAGCGATTATTTTAAATGCTCGTGGTGGTTACTACTCACTACCAGAAACACAGCCGATGGAAATGTCAGTAAACTACATTAAAAATGTAGCGGGCGGCGTGTTCGGTATGGAAATTATCGAAGAAGTAATTATTGAAGGTCACAATGCATCACCTGATAAAGCACAAGAAATTATTGCAAATGGCCTAGAAGAAGTGAAAAAAGTAGCTCAATCACTTCAAACAGTAAACGCGTAAAAAAATTTTTTTAATAAAAGACCTCTCGAATTTGAGAGGTCTTTTTTTATTTTGTGAGCAGAGGTATGGTGTGGTGTAGAAGTCGGATATATTGGTATTAACTATTTATTTGGAATTTACATTTACTAACATTCTATTGGTGGTATAAAAATAAAAATGATAGAAAAATGTGATTTTATAGGAAAGTGATAACCCATTCTTTTAAAAATACATATAATTAGGACTAATTATTCAGTAAAAAATAGAGTTAGTTTAATATAATAGTATCTGTAGGAAAATACTAGATGAATAAGGAGGTTGTTGTATGAACAAGAAATTAATAACTAAATTTTTAGCCATGCTACTAGTTTTATCCGCGTTGATACCATTTGGATTCACTGCTAATGCTGCTTCCAATGAAGTTACACGCGCTGATTATGTAAAAGAATTAGTAGAAAGCTTAGATGTCGAATTAGGTGATGGATCTTCCCTTACTTTTACGGATGTCTCTAAGGATTTAGCACCATATGTAGAAAAGGCTGTACAGTTAAAACTTATAAAAGGAAAAACAGCAACTACATTTGGTCCAAACGATAAATTAACACGTCAACAAGCGTTTGTTATATCTGCTCGTGGACTTGTTAGTGAAAACGCTTCCCTGGCGGTCTTAGACCAATTTAAGGATGCTGATCAAATTGCTAAAGCTTATAAACAAGATTTAGCTAATGCTGTTGCAGCTAATATTCTTCAAGCGTATGAGGATAATACTATCCGTCCTCTTGACTATGTAACACATGAGCAAATGGAAAGTATTGTAGAGCGTTTTGTAGCAGAATACAAGGCACCATCTAATGGAGTGTCAGTAGATCTTCAAATTTTAGGAACTACAGATATTCATACAAATTTAGCAAATTATAATTACTATTTAGATGCTCCATCATCTGAGGTTGGTTTAGCTAATACAGCTACATTAATTGAACAAGCTCGTGCTAAAAACCCCAACACACTACTATTCGATAATGGAGATTTAATTCAAGGTACGCCACTTGGCTCTTATAAAGCATTAGAAAGTGTATTAAAGCCAGGGGAAGTACATCCGGCTATTGCGGCACTTAACGCTTTAAAATATGATGGTGGAACTTTAGGAAACCATGAATTCAACTATGGTCTTGATTTCTTAAATGAAGTTTTAAATGATGCTAAATATCCAGTCGTAAATGCTAATACTTACGATGCTAAAACAAAAAAACGTATGTTTACACCTTATGTTATTCTTGATAAAGAAGTAGTGGATAGCACTGGTAGGAAACATACACTGAAAGTTGGTGTGACAGGGATTGTACCAACAAAAATTGTTGAATGGGATGCCATTCATTTAGCTGGTAAAGTTGACATGCAAGAACCTGTTGAAGCAATAAAAGAAGTAGTTCCTGAAATGCAGAAGGCTGGAGCAGACGTAATTGTTGTTCTTTCCCATTCTGGTATTGGTGAGGACACTTACGTGGAAGGCGCTGAGAATGTTGGCTATCAACTAGCTGGAATTGACGGAATCGATGCTTTGATTACAGGGCACTCTCACTTAACATTCCCAGGTGACTACAAAGATTTGAAAGATGTAGATCAAGAAAAGGGAACGATTCACGGTGTTCCAACAGTTATGGCAGGTAGCTATGGTAGCCATCTTGGTATCATTGATCTAAAACTAGAACAACAAGGATCAGAGTGGGTTGTAGTAGATGGTAGTGGGTCATTGCAATCAATCAAGCAAGAAGGTTTACAACCATCCACTACGGTATTAAAAGCTGTGAAACAAGCACATGAAGGCACTTTAACTTATATTCGCCAGCCTGTTGGTGAAACAACTGCGCCAATCCATAGTTATTTCTCAATGGTGCAAGATGATCCTTCTATTCAAATCGTCACACAAGCACAAAAATGGTTTATTGAACAGGAATTAAAGGGAACGGCTGATGAAAAAACGCCGATTCTTTCTGCTGGGGCGCCTTTTAAAGCCGGTTCACGAAATAATCCATTAGATTATACAAACATTCCAGTTGGTCCACTTGCCATCAAAAATATGGCGGACATTTATCATTACGATAATACTGTAGCAACAATTAAAGTTACAGGTGCACAAGCCGTCGAGTGGTTAGAGATGGCTGCAGGTATTTTTGCAACAATTGATCCGAATAAGACAGAAGAGCAAAATATTATTGATTCAGAAGCACGCTCTTATAATTTTGACGTGTTAGATGGTTTAACCTATCAAATTGATGTGACATCTCCATCTAAATATGACCGACGTGGTAATCTTGTTGATGAAAAGGCGAACCGTATTAAAAATGTACAGTATAATGGTAAACCAATTGATTTAAAACAAGAATTCATTATCATTACAAATAATTATCGTGTTGGTGGTTCGTATGGAGCGACATTTAAAAATACGGACGGTTCGAATATAACTAACTATGCATATGAAAATCGTCAAGCTGTAGTTGATTATATTATGGCAAATAAAACAATTAACCCAGCTGCGGATAATAACTGGTCATTTGTACCATTCCCAGCCAAGACGAAAGTTGTTTATCTATCTGCGAAAGATGCACAAAAATTTATCTCAACAGATAGCAACATTGAATATTTAGAAGATACAGAGGCAGGATTTGCAAAGTATTTAATTAAATAAAACTAAAAGGGAGAGTACGATTTAATCGCTACTCTCCCTTTTTTGTCTTTCGAAAGTATGAAAGCGTGTGCCCTGAAACGTTAAAAAACCAATGTCACCCTCCACTAACTGTCCAAAATCGCGACCTTTCACTTTAAATTCCTGACGCTCCCCATGTCGTTCTTCAAACGTGATGAAATAGGAAGTATATGCCGCAGAATTATTAGTGCCTCCACGAATATTTGTACGTTTTGACACAACCTTAGCGGGTACAGTTAAGGTTTGTGATTGGTTATTAATAGACCAAGTGACAATAGCTTTAATAAGGCTGAAGGCGATGCTACCAAAAACAATAAAAAAGACGATTGTAATAAAGCTCGATTCAAATGTAATTCCGTTATCAAACCATAGCATGTAAAGTTCCCTCTTTCCTTATAGTAAATCAAAAACTAAAGGGGGCTTAACTCGACGTCTACCACAATGTCAATCTCATCATTGATTAATACGCCACCTGTTTCAAGAATTGTATTATAGACTAAATTAAAATCACGGCGATCAATTTGTGTCTTTGCCTGAAAACCATGTACTTCTTCTGCCCAAGGATTAACACCGTTTCCTGTATATACTGTTGTAAATAAGATAGGCTTTGTTATGTTTTTAATTGTTAAATCCCCATGTATCAAAAAAGTTTTATCATTTTGTTTATCAATATATGTAGAGGTGAAAACTATTTTTGGATAGACGTCTGCATCAAAAAAATCTGGAGACACAAGGTGTACATCACGGTCATGATTTTTTGTGGAGACACTAGCCACGTCAATGGTAATAGAGATACTTGCATCCTGCATATGCTCAATATTGGCTGCAGCAATTTCAGCGTTGTACGATTCGAAAGTACCGTGAATTTTAGATATCATCATATGTCGTACAGAAAAACTAAGTGTGGAATGACTGATATCAATAGTGTATTTTTTCATTTAAAAACCCCCTAAAACAGCATTCTACAACGAATAATAAAGGAAACAAATACCATATTCAATGGGTTTTTCATAAATAGGAATGGATCATCACTAATAAAAGTGTAAACTGTGAACATTTACAAGACTTTAAATAAATAGTTAGTCATATTACTGTTATCTAGGGCATTGTATTATTAGGAGGACGGACGGTTTAACGATGGAAGGTTCCACCCTAATTGAAAAAAACTGAAAACTAAAGTTACTTTTTGTAATTAAGTATATAAAAGTATATTAATTATTTTATGTAAATAAGTTACTCTAAATTTACATTTCCTGCAATAATCGTTACAATAGTTACATAGAGGTGAAGAATTATGAATGAGACAACTTTATGTCCTCGTTTAGCTAAAGCAATGGATTTAATCGGAAAACGATGGACGGGTTTAATATTATATCAATTATTAGATGGACCACAGCGTTTTAATGAAATAGAGTCTGCATTACCTGTTAGTGGCCGTTTATTATCAGAACGTTTAAAGGAACTGGAAAAAGAAGGACTTGTTGAACGTAAAGTGTATTCTGAAGTCCCAGTACGAGTTGAATATTCATTAACGGATAAAGGGCAAGCACTAGAAGGTGCTATCCGTAATATTGAAACATGGGCAAGTAGCTGGCTTTAAAGTGAATGGCTTGTTCTTTAGGTAGTATTGTGCCAAAAACGACACTTGGAATGACTGTCAATTTTCTTTATAATATTCATCATCTCTGCACAGGACTTACCTGTCTTTTTATATGAGATAAAAATACCCTTCATTTTACTTGTCAAATTGGGGTTCTAAATCCATACTGGTGTAGAGTAAGAAGGACGTTAGAAAGGAATTAGCTCTCATGACAAAACAACAATGGGCAAAGGATTTAGCGAAGAGCATTAATCCTGCCAATATTAAGTTAGATGAATCATTACAACAATATACAATGACAAAATTAGGTGGCAAAGCAGATGTTTTTGTTCTTCCTGATACAGAAGAAGAAGCAGCATTTGTAATTCACTATGCATATATAAATAATATTCCTTTATTAATGTTAGGTAACGGATCTAATATGGTTGTTCGTGATGGTGGTCATAGAGGAATCGTTGTAACATTTTCAAATTTAGATGAGATTCGTATTAATGGTGAACATGTTTATGCTCAAAGTGGTGCGCTAATTAAAGATGTGTCGAAACTATCTGCCAAAGCATCTTTAACAGGCTTCGAGTTTGCCTGTGGTATCCCTGGGTCAATTGGTGGGGCAATGGCTATGAACGCAGGTGCTTATGGCGGTGAGATTAAAGATATCATTATTTCATCTAAGGTGTTAACAAAAGAGGGAGAAATTTTAACCTTGTCAAAGGATGAGCTTGAGCTTGGTTATCGTAAAAGCGTTATTGCGAAGAAAGGCTATTACGTGTTATCCTCTGAGTTCCAATTAGCATCTGGCGAACAAGGGGAAATTGATGCGAAGATTGCTGACTTAACCTTTCAGCGAGAATCTAAGCAACCATTAGAATATCCATCTGCGGGAAGTGTTTTTAAACGCCCACCAGGTCATTTTGCAGGGAAGCTTATTCAAGATAGTGGCTTGCAGGGCAAAGGAGTAGGCGGTGCAGAGGTTTCTACGAAGCACGCAGGTTTTATTGTCAATAAAGGAAATGCTACTGCTTCTGATTATATTGCGACTATTCAAATGGTACAGCGGATTGTGAAAGAAAAATTCGGTATTGAATTAGAAACAGAAGTTAAAATTGTTGGTGATGATCTGTAATGTGACGCTCTTCGCTTGAGTCGAAGGGCGTTTTTTTAAGGAGTGAGTATGAGATGAAAGTTATATCATGGAATGTTAATGGCATTAGAGCTTGCCTAGGGAAAGGCTTTCTAGACTTCTTTCATCAAATAGAGGCAGATTTTTTTTGTATCCAAGAAACGAAATGTCAGGCTGGACAAGTAGAGCTTGCACTAGATGATTATGAGCAATATTGGAACTATGCTCAAAAGAAGGGCTACTCGGGGACAGCTATATTTACAAAGCATACACCATCATCTGTTAAGTATGGAGTTGGCGATGAAGATTCTCAGGATGAGGGTAGAATCATTACTTTAGAATATCAAAATTTCTATTTAGTAAATGTCTATACCCCCAATGCACAGCGAGATTTAGCGAGATTACCACTTCGATTAACATGGGAAGATCGTTTAGCTGGCTATTTACAAGACCTGAATAGTAAGAAGCCTGTTGTCTATTGTGGCGACTTAAATGTTGCACACACTGAAATAGATTTGAAAAATGCGAAATCGAATGTGGGGAATTCCGGATTTACATTTGAGGAGCGTGCTAAATTTTCGGAGCTTTTAGCCAGTGGTTTTGTAGATTCTTTCAGATACAAGCATCCTAATGAAACTGACCATTTTACATGGTGGTCCTATATGAATAAAGTACGTGAACGAAATATTGGTTGGCGCATCGACTACTTTATTGTGTCGGAGCAATTAAAAAATCAAATAGATCAAGCGACTATTCACCCACACATTATGGGCAGCGATCATTGTCCTATTGAATTACAACTACATGTCTAGCATTAAAAATCGTATTTTCTATTTGGAAATACGATTTTTTTGTCTTTGCAATAATAATAGAATGAATAAAAAAGGAGGCTAATGAAAGGAAAGCCATGTATCTATGAAATACGTTTTTTAACAATGCTCTGTACCTTCATATAGCCAATTGTTTATACTAGTCTAATAGCGAATGGCGACAAAATTTTGTATTTAAAGATTGATTTACTTACATAACACACAAATATTCGCTATCGACAATCTTTTGAACCTTGTTTTAAGGATTTTAAGAGGTAGGAAGGAATATAGTGCACAGAGGGGGTAATGAGATGGAAAAGAGAAAGTTCAAATGGAGAAAGTGGCTCATCGTCCTTGCTGGGATCGTAGCGACTTTAGCTATCGTAGCTTTTACCGGATTTACATGGTTTATGAATAAATCTAAGCCGATAATTGATGGCGAATTAGCTGTCCATATTTTAGAGCAGGATGTGTCGGTTACAAGGGACGACAAAGGGGTTCCTCATATTTTTGCAAAGACAGATGCGGATTTATATCGTGCGCAAGGTTATGTTCAAGCACAAGATCGATTATTTCAAATGGATTTAGCACGAAGACAGGCGAGTGGTCGATTATCAGAAATTATTGGGGAAGCAACAATAAATACGGACAAACACTTTCGTACATTTAGCTTACGCGATGCCGCTGAGAAATCGCTCGCAGCCTATGATGAGGAAAGCAAGCAAGTACTAGAGTGGTATGCAGAAGGGGTAAATGCATTTATTGCGCAAGCTAAGGAAAATAAAACTTTAAGCTATGAATTTTCATTATTGGGCTACGAGCCAGAGGAATGGACAGTCGTGGATTCTTTAACGATTGGGAAGTATATGGCATATGATTTGGGAGGGAATTGGAATACACTTGCCTTCCGTCACTGGGCTTTACAAAATTTTGATGAAGAAAAGGCCAAAGAATTATTTATTAAATACCCTGAAAATGCTTCATCTATTATTGAGGCAAATATTAAAAACCCTGTAGCGGTAGCAGGACAATTTAATGCAGATCTACTGCCTAATGAATTTAACGGCAGTAATAACTGGGTTGTTTCTGGTGATAAAACTAAATCAGGTACACCTATTTTGGCGGACGATCCTCACCTAGGGTTGAGTACTCCATCCATTTGGTATCAGATGCATCTGCAATCTCCACAACAAAATGTTAGTGGTGTTATTTTTGCAGGAATTCCAGGTATTATTTTGGGTCATAATGAGGATATAGCATGGGGTGTGACGAATGTTGGCCCGGATGTGCAGGATTTATATATTGAAATACCTAATCCCGATAATCCAACACAATACCGCTACGATGGAAAATGGGAGCAAGCTGAGGTACGTGATGAATCTATTAAGGTGAAGGACGGAGAAACTGTAGATTTTGATGTGGTGGTGACTCGCCATGGTCCGATTATGACGGATCTAGCATTCAAAGATACCAAGCCAACTGCACAATTTTCAATGCAGTGGACAGCACTTCAATCAACTGCAGAATTACGTGCAGTAATTGGTTTTAATAAGGCTGAATCTTGGGATGACTTTGAAAAAGCTTTAGAAGACTTTAAGGCACCTGCGCAGAACTTCGTTTTTGCCTCAAAGGATGGCACCATTGCTTATAAAGCAAATGGTCAAATTCCTATTCGTAAGCAAGGTGATGGTCAATTGCCAGTTCCAGGTGATTCTAGTGACTATGGTTGGGATGGTTTTATTCCATGGGATGAGCTGCCAACAGTAGTGAATCCAGAGGAAGGCTTTATTGCTACAGCCAATAATCAAGTCGTAGGAGAGGAATATCCTTATCACATTACAGATTTCTGGGCTCAGCCTTACCGTTTTGAACGAATTAAAGAAGTGCTTGAGGCGAACGATTCGATAACGGTAGAAGATATGATGAACTTGCAAATGGATCAACATAATCTCTATGCAAGGGAATTTCTTCCTAGTTTATTAACATCTATGAAAGCGCAAGATCAGGATGGTACGTACACAGAGATTATTGCCATGCTGGAGAAATGGGATATGGTGGATGCTAAGGAATCAAGCGCACCACTCGTATTCCATACGCTTATGACCAAATTACAGGAAGTATTGTTTAAAGATCAAATGCCTGCAGATATGTATGACATCATGCATGGTAAATTTAATATTACAGACCAGCTTTTACGCACTGCCTATGCAGAGGGCAAGAGTATTTGGATAGAGGAGCAAGGTGGAGTTGATGCAACAGTTTACAAGGCACTTGAGCTTACCATTGCACAATTAGAAGATCAATTTGGTAAAAATGCATCCAAGTGGCAATGGGGAGATTTCCACCAGCTCACTTTTGATCATACGTTAGGTAGTGCTTCTCCAATTTTAGCTGCCTATTTTAATGCTAAAAAGGTTCCAATTGGAGGATCCAAAGTGACGGTACAGGCAGCTGATAATGATCTTGCTGGTAATGTGGATCATGGTGCTTCTTGGCGTTTTGTTGTGGATGTGGGTGATTTATCTTCTGGCTATCATATTGTTGGACCTGGTCAAAGTGGTCATGTAAAGTCTGATTGGTATCAAGATCAGGTACTTGATTGGGCAAATGGTGATTATCATCGAACTTTTGTAAAACAGGAAGATATTAAAGGTAAAACATTAAAATTAAAAGCGAAGTAACAAAAATGATTAGCGTACTTATTAAAGTACGTTAATTTTTTTTACTAGGATATAAATCACAACATTCAAATATTCATTTGAATAAGATGGAATAATATGTTACATTGAATACAATCAAACGAATATTTGAATGAGGTGAGGAACAATGCCAAAAGAAATTTGTGAAGTGACGCAAGTACATGAAGAAGCAGTCACTAAGGTACAACAACAAATGCCTGATCTATCAGGGGTAGCAAAGTTTTTAAAAGCATTATCTGATGAAACAAGGCTTAAAATCGCCTTTGCTTTAACGGTAGAGGATGAATTATGTGTTTGTGATGTAGCATCGATTATTGGCTCGTCAGTCGCAACAGCATCACATCATTTACGTTACTTAAAAGATAATAATTTAGCAAAGACACACCGCAAAGGGAAGCAAATGTATTACTCTTTAGCGGATGAGCATGTATTTCAAATTGTAACAATTGCCTATGAACATGCGAAAGAGGGGATTGCGAATGGTAGCGACGCCAACTAAACAAGAATACAGATTGCAAAATCTTTCCTGTGCTAGCTGTGCAGCGAAGTTTGAGAAAAATGTTAAGGCTATTCCTGAGGTGGAGGATGCACAAGTCAATTTTGGTGCTTCTAAAATAACGGTAGTCGGCAGCATTAGTGTGAATCAAATTGAAGAAGCAGGTGCCTTTGATGGGATCAAGGTGGCGCAATCAGCAGTGAGAACAGTTGAAAAATCTACACCTTTTTACCGTAAAAAAGAGAATATTTTGGCAGGGATATCTTTGTTCTTTGTCATTCTAGGCTATTTATTTGTTTCTATGCAGGGAGAAACAAACCCGATTCCAATAGCCATGTTCATCATAGCTATTCTTGTAGGGGGAATTGGTATTTTTAAAACGGGCTTCCGTAATTTAGCTCGCTTTGAATTTGATATGAAGACCCTTATGACAATCGCTATTATTGGAGCTGCTATTATTGGTCAATGGGAAGAAGCGGCAGTTGTAGTCTTTCTATTTGCCGTAAGTGAAGCACTTGAAGCTTACTCTATGGATAAGGCAAGACAATCGATTCGAGGGTTAATGGATATCGCTCCACCGACAGCTATTATTAAAAGAGCGCATGGCGAGCATTTTCATGAGCTTGAACTGCCGACAGAAGATATCGAGATAGGGGATATTTTACTTGTAAAGCCTGGGCAAAAGATTGCGATGGATGGCATTGTCATTAGCGGACTATCTGCAGTAAATCAAGCAGCTATAACAGGTGAATCCATTCCAGTAAATAAAACAGTGAATGATGAAGTATTCGCAGGCACATTAAATGAAGAGGGTGCGCTTGAGGTTCGCGTGACAAAGCGAGTAGAAGACACAACAATTGCTAAAATCATTCATCTTGTAGAAGAGGCGCAGGCAGAGAAAGCACCTTCTCAGCAATTTGTAGATCGCTTTGCGAAGTATTACACACCAGCTATTATCATTGTTGCTTTTTTAGTAGCTGTTATTCCACCTTTATTTATAGGAGATTGGCAGCACTGGATTTACCAAGGCTTAGCAGTGCTAGTAGTAGGATGTCCTTGTGCACTCGTTGTTTCTACACCGGTGGCTATTGTCACTGCGATTGGGAATGCTGCAAGACAAGGTGTCCTGATTAAAGGCGGAATTCATTTAGAACAATTAGGACATATTGAAGCAGTAGCCTTTGATAAAACAGGTACATTAACTGAAGGACAGCCAGCTGTTACGGATATAGTGACAATGGATGGTTGGTCAGAGGACTATGTATTACAGCTAGTGGCAGCAGTAGAGAAACAGTCCCAGCACCCATTAGCAAAAGCTATATTAAATAGATTACACGATAAAAATTTATCTGAGCTAGTGCCTACAGAATTCCAATCAGTCACAGGCAAAGGAGCCTTTGCAACAGTTGATCAGCAGATTATTTACGTAGGTAGCATGAAATGGGTATCCACATTAGCTTCTATCGATAAAAATATAGAAAAGCAGGTTAAAAAACTACAGGAACAGGGTAAGACAGTAGTAGCAGCGGTTTCGAAAAGCCAACTCATTGGATTAATTGGGATTGCTGATCAATTGCGTCATGAAAGTAAGGATGTCTTGCAAAAACTTAATGCCCTAAAAGTAAAACATATGGTGATGTTAACAGGAGATGCAGAGCCTACTGCTAAGGCCATTGCTACATCATTACAGGTAACAGATGTGCGTGCTGGTTTATTACCAGAGGAAAAATTAATGGCGATTAAAGATTTACGTGCACAGTTTGGAGCCGTAGCAATGGTTGGGGACGGTGTAAATGATGCGCCAGCATTGGCCACTGCAAATGTGGGAATTGCAATGGGAGGAGCAGGCACAGATGCAGCTCTCGAGACAGCCGATATTGCCTTAATGGGTGACGATTTAACAAAGCTCCCATACACAATTGGGTTAAGCAGAAAAACACTACGCATTATTAAGGAAAATATTATTTTTGCCCTAGCCTTAAAATTAATTGCGTTGCTGCTAGTCATCCCAGGATGGTTAACGTTATGGATAGCAATTTTTGCAGATATGGGCGCAACCTTATTAGTTGTTTTTAATTCATTAAGACTAATAAAAGCAAAAAAGTAGTAGGTAAGATGTGATTTGATAGGAAAAAGCAGGAGATTAATCTTACTTTGACACTACTAATTTTGTGCGAATAGATGCTACTAGTGATTCTTGAAAAAGTACTTTTTAAAAGCTATTATAGTTTCAGGAGTAATGTAACCATTCAATATAAATGAGGCGAAAGTTTGAATAAGTCAGATCCTATTTTAGTAAATGTTACAGAAGAGATTGTGCGTGGTTTAGTAAGCTTTTTACTACGAGGACCGGAATATCAAACATTTTGTAAATGCGAAATCTGTGAACTCGACACGGTGGCACTTACACTAAATGCATTGCCGAGTAAGTATGTTACATCTATGGAAGCTAGAGACGAGGCATTTAAGGAAATGAATACTCCTGAAAGTATTGAGCGCATCAACAAAGAGATTATTCACGCGTTACATGTGGTAAATAAGTATCCTCGACACAAAGCGGAGCCTACTTCTTAAATGAAGAGGCTCTTTTTAAGTTGTACAGGTCGTGATTTTCTGGCATATGTATTTTCAGTTAACTTTTAAGCCAAGCTTGTAGTAAACTAGAGAGTAAGAAAAGGAAAGAGAGGGAAAAGGATATGCCAACACCTAGTATGGAGGACCATATCGAACAAATTTATTTACTAATCGCTAACAAAGGATATGCGCGAGTGTCTGACATTGCTGAAGCATTATCTGTTCTTCCTTCTTCTGTTACAAAAATGGTTCAAAAATTAGATAAAGATGGTTATTTAGTTTATGAAAAATACCGTGGGCTGACATTGACGCCGAAAGGTGAAAAGCTAGGAAAGCGTCTTGTGCAGCGTCATGAATTGCTCGAGCAGTTTTTACGAATGATTGGTGTGGATGAAGAGCGTATATATAATGATGTTGAAGGAATTGAGCATCATTTAAGTTGGAATTCAATCGATCGTATAGCAGATCTTGTGCAAGTAATGGAAGAGAATCCAGACATCGTGAAAAAATTAGAGGCATCAAAAACACAGCACAATCTATAAAATGATGGTGTGGAGGAAAGGGAGACAATATGGACGCATTAAAATCAGGTGAAGTCGTTACATTAACGGTATTAGAGCAACAAACATCAAAATGGATTTTAACAAATGGAGTTGAAGAACTACCTTTAAATGCTTCAGAGGTAACAGAGCCGCTAACAGTAGGTGACCGCCTTGAAGTATTTTTATTTGTAGATCGACGAGGGGATTTAGCTGCTACAACAGCAATCCCAGCTTTTACACAAGGAGAATATGGTTGGGCGAAAGTGCTAAAAGTAGTAGAACGTGAAGGGGCATATGTAGATATAGGTTCCTCCCGAGAAGTGTTAGTTAAAGCAGAGGATTTACCACCATTAAAAGAAGTATGGCCGGTTCCAGGTGATCATTTATTTATGACATTACGCACAGATCGTAACGGTGATTTATTTGGACGATTAGCAACGGAAGAAAAGATTTCGGAGCTATATGAAGGTGCATTTGAAGATTTGCATAATAAAAACATTCAGGCACGCCCATACCGTTTGTTACCAGTTGGCTCGTTTTTACTAGGTGTAGAACATCCATATCGTATTTTTGTGCATGAATCAGAGCGTAATGCGGAGCCACGCATGGGCCAAGATGTAGTAGTTCGAATTATTGATGTAAAAGAAGATGGCTCCATGAACGGTTCTCTTTTGCCGAGAAAACATGAGCGCCTTTCCGATGATGCGCAGCAAATTTTGAGCTATCTACAGGATGTTGGGGGCAAAATGCCATTTGGCGATAAATCCTCTCCTGAAGAAGTTCAAGAAATGTTTCATATGAGTAAGGGTGCCTTTAAACGTGCATTAGGAACATTGATGAAAGCTGGTAAAGTGAAGCAACAGGACGGCTGGACTGAAGAAGTCTAGTGGACGATTAATTAAATTAAATAATAGCGACAAGAGACATCCTTGAAACCTTCTCTTCTTTTTTACGTACTAATAACTGTATAGTGGTATACATTATTCAGGCTAATTATGAGGTTTTATCGAAAGGGGTCACACGATTTGAAAAAAACTTGGATGAAAATACTAACAGCTACTATGTTGGTATTTGGTGTGATGGCACCAGCGACAGGGTTTGCATCTGATAATACGCCTCCGAAAGCAATTGATGAAAAGTTAGGCGTTCCAATCGTTGTATATGGGGCAAATTTATCTGAAACTGAAAAAGAGTCAGTAAAAAAATCATTAAAAGTCAATGAAGAACCTGAAATCGAAGAAATAACGGTATCAGGTCAGGATCTAGTTAAATACATTAAAGATAGTAATTCAAGTTCCCGCATGTATTCTTCTGCTAAAATTACACGAAGAGATGTAGGGGAAGGTCTAGTAATAGAAATTGTCACACCAACAAATATTACACAGGTGACATCAGAAATGTACGCGAATGCAATGTTAACGGCGGGGATTGAAGATGCTACAGTACAGGTGGCTGCACCTAAGGCGGTAACAGGGCATTCGGCGTTAGTTGGTATTTACAAGGCATACGAGGTTACTACAGGTGAAACGCTTGATATTGAACGAACAGATGTAGCAAATGAGGAGTTATCGGTTGCAACATCTATTGCTGAATCTGCAGGTGTGGATGATGCAAAGGTAGCTGAATTACTTACAGAAATTAAAAAGCAAATTGCTGAATTAAAGCCAGCTACACGTGAAGACGTTGAAAAGATCGTTCAAGAGCAATTAAACAAGCTTGACATCAATTTAAGTGAAAAGGACCGTCAATTGCTCGTAGATTTAATGGATAAAATCAGTAAGCTGGAAATTGATTTCAGTAAATGGTCTGAACAATTAAACGATATTAGTAATACGATTCAGGAAAAGTTCGGCTCTCTTATGGAAGATAAAGGATTTTGGGAGAGTGTGAAAAGCTTCTTTACTAATTTAAAAGATACTATATCTTCTTGGTTTAACTAATAATGAATAATAAAAGAATCTGTCATACTCATCTACTAGAATGAGTGGACAGATTCTTTTTGTTTAGAAGAGTCGCAAGTTTTGTGAAAATCCAAAAGGCTATGGTACTATGTTTAAAAGGAGTGGTGAGAAATGGAATTTCAATTACAGCAATTAGCAGGAAATAAATTTGCATTTTTGAATGAGCAAGCAGGGGAAAGACTTGCAGAAATTACTTGGCAGCAAAACGGGCAAGTAATGGTAATGGATCACACCTATGTATCAGATAAGCTCCGAGGTCAAGGGGTGGCCAAACAATTGCTTGATCAGGCAGCACAGTATGCGCGTGAACACGGCTATAAGATGGAAGCAGTTTGTTCCTATGTAGTAGCGGCCTTTGCCAAATCAGATGCTTATAATGATGTAAAACGATAAAATAAAGGCAATCTGCTTAGAAGGTAAGCGGATTGCCTTTTAAATTCTAAAGTAACTCATTCAAGTAGCTCCTTACAAAAGTATAACACCATAAATTAGTACGGTTAAAAGGCCTGCCCCCCCTACTAATGAAGCCATGTCTATCCAATCATACGCTAAATCGAAATCCTTCATCATAATCACGCTCCTATTTTTAGTATTAATTCATTAATTCCCTTTACTTGCCTTTTATAATCATAAAAAATTACATAATTATGATAAATGTCGAAAATTTAGCTGAATGTGAATAGAAGAATAGGTTGTACGGCGGATATGTAGGCAAGTATATTTCTTATTCTTATATATATGCAGATAGAGATAAAAAAATAAATGTTTATTCTTCTAAGAATAGGGAAAAACTATAGTACAGAGCTAGTTTCTATATTTTTAGGAGGTAATAAATTATGGCTAAACGAAAAGGAACAGGTGTTGTCATTGCAGGATTAGCGGGATTAGCAGCATCTTATTTAAGTAAAAAAGAGAACCGTGATAAAGCACTATCGATGTTTAATAATATGAAATCAAGATTAGAATCTTATCTGACAACAGGTCCTGATATGCACGACAATATTGCAGAACGCGTATCAACAGAGGTGGCAACAGAGGCTGGTACTTCTCCAACGAAGATTGCCTCAAATGAAATGGTCGCTGAAGGTGGAGGACATACTGGTGTCCACTTCTATAATGAGGAAATTCAAGATAAGGAAAAATAATGACAAAACCTTCTCATCTATGCATGAGAAGGTCTTTTGTGTGGGAGTAAGATTACTCCAGCAAATATTAATAATACAATTCCCGTAAAGATAAAGCCACTAATCACTCCAAGTGATAACCATCCTAACAAGGAAGAACCTAATACTACACCAAGAGAGAAAAATGCATAGAAATAACCATATGCTTTTCCTCGTATTTCAGCAGTTGTAGAATCGATTAAAAGTGAATTGACGGAAGGGAAAAGGAACCCAAACCCTACCCCATAACATGCCATTGCTAGATAAAGCAAAGAGCTAGAATCAGCTTGGCTTATTAATAATTGGCTTAATCCCATTAATCCAATACCGAGTGACAATGTTTTTAGAGGATTAACCTTATCAAAAATACGATTAGTTGGTAATAAAAAAACAAGTACAGCGATAATACCAAATGTGCTCATCAATGTGCCACTTAAACGAGAGTCAAAGCCTAGCGATTGAACTTTGAGCGGTAGAAGATATGCAATTACACCTTGTGAAAACATTAAGAAAAAGGCTCCTGAAAATGCCTTTAATGTTCCTGTATTATTAAAAAATACACTTATCGGTATATATGTACTTGGTGCCGCTTTTTCTTTTTTTACTTGATTTGCTCTTAGTAAAAAGAAAGAAAGGATCCCTAATAAAAGCATAAAGCTTGCAGTAATATTAAAAACAAATGGGACACTTGTCCGGCTTGCTAGAATACCACTAAAAGCAGGGCCAATAATAGCAGCAATACCAACAAATGCGCCAGAAATAGCACTACCCTTACCTCTTTTTTCTTGCTCAGTAGCGTTTGCTAAAAATGTAAAGGCGGCAGGGACAATGAAGCCTGCAACAAGTCCATGAATAAAACGGACTACTAAAAGCGCAAATGGCTCCTCTACTAAGTTATAAAGTGTTAATGATAGACCTGTTGTTAAGAGACCAACGATGAGTATGATAAAAGGTCCTTTGCGATCCGTTAAAAAGCCTGAAATAATATTACCAAATGTATTGGATAACGAATACATACCTACTGCAAGACCTGTAAGGAATGCTGATGCTCCTAAAGACTCAGCATATGTACTCATAACAGGTAGCTGGGTAAATAGGTCGAAAAAAGAAAAGAAAATAATTACATAAATAAATTTTTTCATAGCTCCTCCCATGAATTAGAACAAATTAGTAAGATAGTTGCATATATTCCTATTATAACATTTCCAATAAAAAAGAACGCCCAATAAGTTTTCACTTAGTAGGCGTCCTGAAAATTGAAGATTAAGCTTTTGACACTTCTTTTTTCATTGTTTTGTTTTTAGCAAGGTTTACATGCCAAGAAAGTGCTTCCTCTAAAAGGTGAGGCGTTTGATGGCTACCAGTTGCTTCGACAGCACGGTTGTAGTAATCCCATAATTGCTCTTTATAATCTGGGTGTGCACAGTTTTCAATAATTAAAGGTACACGTTCTTTTGGTGCAAGACCACGTAAGTCAGCGATACCTTGTTCTGTTACGATAACATCTACATCATGCTCAGTATGGTCAACGTGAGATACCATTGGTACGATAGAAGAAATTGCTCCACCTTTTGCGTATGATTTTGTAACAAAAATACCAAGGCGTGCGTTACGAGCGAAGTCTCCTGAACCACCGATACCGTTCATCATACGAGTACCAGAGACATGCGTTGAGTTTACGTTACCATAAATATCTAGCTCAAGAGCTGTGTTGATTGAGATTAGACCCAATCGACGGATAAGCTCAGGGTGGTTAGAAATTTCTTGTGGACGTAAGCAAATTTTATCAGCATATTTTTCTAAATTGCCATATACTTTTTGCTGTAATTCTTCAGTCAATGTAATTGAAGTTGCAGCGGCAAATTTAACCTTACCTGCATCGATTAAGTTAAATACTGCATCTTGAAGTACTTCTGATGCCACGATTAAATCTTCAAATTCTGAATCTGCAAAGCCATCAAGTACAGCGTTTGCAACAGAACCAACACCAGATTGTAATGGCATTAATTGTTTTGTTAAACGACCTGCTTTAATTTCATCGCTGAAGAAGTCTAATAAAATGTTTGCCATAGTTTGTGTTTCTTCATCTGGAGGTACGATTAATGAAGGAGCATCTGGCTCTTCAGAAATAACAATTGCTTTAATTTTAGCTGGATCCACTTTAATACCGATATCACCAATGCGTTGCATAGCGTCTGTCATTGGAATAGCTTCACGTTTACCTTGTTCGCCAGGTACATAAATATCATGGATACCGATTAAAGCTTCTGGATGTGAGATGTTTAACTCGATAATAATATTTTCTGCATATTCTGCAAAGATAGGTGAGTTACCTACAGAGTTTGTTGGAATGATTAACCCATCTTCTGTAATAGCAACCGCTTCAAGAATTAAATACTTAATTGGTCCGATAATTCCTTGGCGCACTAGCTCAGCATTATGAGAAAGATGAGCATCTACATATAAAACATCACCAGAGTTAATTAAATTACGGATACCAGCGTCTCCTTGGAATGGTCCACGTTTACGAATGGCACCAGCTTCTGCTAAGTACTTATCCACTTCTGGTCCTAATGATGCACCTGTATATACATCAATTTTGAATTCTTCATTTTTTGCTCGCTCAACTAAAGCCATTGGCACAACTTTTGCGTCCCCAGCACGAGTAAAACCACTCATCCCAACTACATCACCATTAGAAATAAGCGCTGCTGCTTCTTCAGCAGTGACAATTTTACTCTCAAGCTCTTTTAAACCTAGGCGTTTTTGAACATTTGCATCCATAAAAAAATCCTCCCCTAAATAATTTTGATGGAAACCGATTACAAAACTAGAAAAAACATTTGAGAATTTTCTGTTTATTCAGTTGTAGTATGACTCCAACCATTTGAATAATACTATCACCAAATTGTCACAATTACTTTATGAATAGCATTAAATTGAGTAAAAAAAGGAAAATCGAGCATTAAGATGATTTTTCGACAGAGAAAACGTTTTATTGTAGAGCTGTATAAATATAGGTAATTACTACATAAAAACTATGCGAAAATTGTTAATAGGGGACATGAGGAGTCTATTTCGGATTAAAAAAATACAGCGAACAATCCACATAGATTGCTCGCTGTACTTAAAATTAGAAACCTAAAGAACGACGGAAATAGCTTGCGTAGCGTTGGCTAACAGGGATACGAGTACCGTCTTTCATTATTAATAAAAACGTTGAGTGAGAATCTGGTTGAATTTCATCGATGTAGTCAATGTTAACGATGTAAGAGCGGTGACAACGAATAAATGAATCAGGTGCTAAAAATAGCTCTAAATCACTTAGGTTTAAACGGTGATAACCTTCACGAGACATTGTTTTAACAAATGTTTTACGGAGTTGTGTTTCTAAATAAATCACTTGATCATGCTTAATTGGGTACCAGCAATCATCGATTTTAATGGTAATGTAGTTTGTTAAGAATGCTGATGGTTTTTGCGGGAAGATAGCAGTGATAGCTCCTTTAGTTTCGCCTTCCTCCATTAAAGGAATACTCATACCGTAATAGGCTACACCGAAAACATCAGGTTCGATGTACGAGCTAATTTTTTGACCATAGCTTAGGGCTTTATGAGCCGCTGAACCTTCTTTAATAGGGTCGCCAGGTTTAATTTTTAAATCAACCTTCTTACTTGGCTGGTAATACAAATACTCATTGGTATCAGAGATAGCAATGGAAGTATTCTCGGGAAAGAATTCCTTAATGATCTCCATAATTTCTTCTATTTGTTTTGGTTCCACTTTAAACACCTCGTCTAAACTTTTAAAAATAGTATTATCATCTATTTTACTACATAATCATATAAATTATATAGAGAAGATTTAGGAATAAAATAGAAAAATGTCGATTGACTCATTAGAATGGTGAAATTTGTCTTGTATAATTTGTAAATACATTTAGATAATGACTAAAATATTTTGATACGTATATGGTAAAATTTAATTGTTAGGAATAAGTTTACAAGGTTTCTACTATGCCTATGTGATAAATTAGAACTAGAGTAGCAATTAAAATGTGGTTGAAAGGAAATCGCAGAATATGGTAAAATTCACTGTATAGTCTATTTTCTTGTGTTCTGGTGTTTAAGTTAGGTTATTTATAAGGTAGTTTTTTTAAAAAAATGTGAAATAGGACTCAGTTCTTAAGATAAATTAATAAATACTATTTTCTTATTTTTTATTCACTGGGATTGATGTCAAATATTGTAATGCAGTTCGTGCACTCTGAGGAAAGATGGGGAAGATTATGCAACTACATCAACATTCTATGTCAGAAACGATTTCCAAAAGATACTTCCAAGAAATCGATAATATAAATCAATATATCGGCGTCGAAGAATTTTTTAATATTGAGTCGAAATTAATTTTTGAAATTTACCATTTAGAATCCACCAAAGCGAAAAAATCTTTACATGAATTAATTGATATTCTTTCAATTCGTTTTGGGAAGCAGGTCATTAAAATTGTTCGAGGTTATTTTTCCGTTTTGTCTTCGATCGTTGCTCGAAAATTGCTAGACAATCAAGTACCTTCAAAAAAGGCATTTGCTTTCAATATTGCTTGTAATGATATGATCGAAAACCAAATGAAAGACGCAGAATTTTTGCAATTTGCCGATGATTTAATTGATTTCTTTGTTTATTTTATTGCAGATCGCAAACAACCGACTTTCCGTCATCAAACTGTCAACAAAGTGATCATGTATATAAATGATGAATTAGAAAATGATTTAACTGTGGAAAGTATAGCTAATAATTTCCACATAAGTACTAGTCACTTATCACGTATTTTTAGAGAACATGTAGGTATTACATTAGTTGAATACTTAAATGTTCGACGTGTAGAAGAGTCACAATACTACTTACGACATACCAACAAAAGTATCACATCTATATCTGATCAATTCCATTTCTGTAACCAAAGTTATTTTACACGTATTTTCAAAAAGTATACTGGTGTTACACCGAAGCATTTTAGAGATGAGCTCCATCATGAATTTTACCGATTTGAAATGGCTGAGACAGAATTACAAAATGCATAGATTTTGAGCATAGAACAATATGAGGTGCGGAGGTGTTAGCTATACTGCTATAGCTCGCACCTTTTTTTATGAAAATAACAAACATAAATAGGGCACTTCTATTTGATAAAGATAGACCCTATAAGGTATACTTCACAGTAGTTGATAAATTATAGTAGGTGGAAAAATGAAAAATTTGAAACTATTTTCAATGCTTGGGCTGGCTGTTTTTGTACTTAGTGGCTGTCAGGCAGTGCAAAACAAAGAAGGCTTTTTCTATAGTATCTTTGTAAAACCTATGGAATTTTTATTGGAATTTTTCGGAAACAATATCTTTGCAGGTAGTTATGGTTTAGCAATCATAGCGATTACTGTTCTAATCCGTTTAGTCTTAATGCCAATTATGTTGAAAAATTATCGTCAACAACAATTGATGAAAACAAAAATGGATGCCTTCAAGCCTGAAATGGAAGCAGTTCAGAAGAAAATGAAAGAAGCTAAGACAAAAGAAGAGCAAACGCAATATCAACAAGAAATGATGGCTCTCTATCAAAAGCATGGCATTAATCCATTAAACATGGGATGCTTACCAATGTTAATCCAAATGCCGATTATTATGGGTCTTTATTTCTCAATTTTATATTCAACAGATGTGAAGTCACATGAGTTTTTATGGTTTAGTTTAGGGTCACCTGATATCGTCATGACGATTGTAGCAGGTATTGTTTACCTCGTTCAGGCACGTGTATCGTTATGGACTGTACCTGAGCAGCAAAAGGCTCAAATGAAAATGTTTATTTATATTTCACCAATTATGATTGTCTTTATTTCAATGTCATCTATGGCAGCATTACCTTTGTATTGGTCTGTCAGTGGTGCGTTGTTAATTCTACAAACATATATTGGGCGAAAGTACTATTCGCAACATCCAGAAAAAGCAAAATAATTTATTCATGTCGAGGCGCCTCTGTTGCCTCGATTTTTTTAGGGGGACAACATGATGAACAGAAAATGGCTATCATCCATTTTAGTCGCTATTTTTAGTATTGCGGCACTTGTATTTATTATTATAGGGAAATTTAATTTTGCTGTACTTGCAATGACGATTATGTTTGCCATGTCAAATGGCTTTAGAGCAAAAAGTTTTGAAGAACAAGGATATGGGAAAGAAGCGAAATGGATGAAGTATATGGCGATATTTTTTGCGTTAGCTTCAATCATCGTATTCATCATTATTCTTACAGACTAATATTTACAAAATAACAGGTGAATTTCACACCTGAACATGTGAACAGTGCTAAAATGAGATTATATCAATCAAGTAATAAAATAAGATAAGTATTTACAGAGGGAGGACCTACTCTTTTCGTATTTGCTATTTTTAAAAGGGGCATAAATAGTGAAAAACAATCGTCTTTTGCTCATCATGGGTGCTTTGATTTCTGTTGCGTTAATCGTATCTATTTTTGTAGTTTACAACTATAAAAATAATCAAGTAAATAGTGCATCTAATGAGCAACCAAAATCTACAGAAACAAATAAATCAACAGAGCAAGATTCTTCTACAACTGAGAAGACAGACACTACACCTGAAACAACTCAAAAGCCAGAGCAACAACCAGACGAAAATGGCTATCTGCCTAATCAAACATTACCTACCGAACCTACTTATATAAAAGGCATTCTGCTAGCAAATAAAATTTATCCGCTTCCTTCTACCTTTGCACCTGAGGAAAATCCAGAGGCAAGAAAAGCGCTTAATCAAATGCTAGAGGCCGCCAAGCAACAAGGGTTTGATTTAGTTGCTTTTAGCGGTTATCGTTCTTTTGAATATCAAACAACACTTTATAACAACTATGTTAATCGTGATGGACAAGCAGCGGCAGATCGATACAGTGCTCGTCCAGGCTATTCAGAACACCAAACAGGCTTAGCGTTTGATATAGGAGAGCGTGGAAAAGAAGATGTTTGGCTGACAGAGGAATTCGGAGAAACACCAGCAGGTCAGTGGTTATTTGCACACGCTCAAGAGTATGGGTTTATTCTACGATTCCCTCAAAATAAAGAGGAAATTACAGGCTATATGTATGAGTCTTGGCATTATCGTTATGTTGGTAAGGACGTAGCTAAAGAAATTGCTAAGCAAAGCATTACGCTAGAAGAATATTTAGGCGTGAAATAAGAAAAAGGAAGAGATGCGGTTCTACACGAACAAGCTCTCTTCCTTTTTCATTTTATAAAATAGGAGTTAATAACCGAGATATTGATTCTTTAAATTTGATCAATGATGAACGGTTTTGGTACATCTCCCACGTGAGCTCTGTACAATCAAAAATATCCTTTTCAAACAGCTCCGCCAGCTGATGCGAAATGTTGGCATCATAGATAAAGGCATTCACCTCGAAATTTAAGCTAAAGCTTCGAACATCGATATTAGCTGTACCAACAGTGGAAGCTTCATCATCGATAATGATAGCTTTGGCATGAATAAAGCCCTTTTCATAGATATATACTTTTGCTCCTGCACGAAGTAGCTGTCCAACATAGGAATATGTAGCCCAATAAACAAACATGTGATCTGGCTTGTTAGGGATCATAATACGTACATCGATACCGGACAAAGTCGCAATTTTAATGGCATCTAAGAAGCTTACATCTGGAATAAAATAAGGCGTTTGAATATAGATATACTTTTGGGCCATATTTATCAGCTTTAAGTAACCAATCTTAATTTGCTCCCAATCGGAGTCGGGTCCGCTTGATACAATTTGTAAACCAACATCACCTTTTTTCGGGATGGCAGGGAAGTAGCGGTCCGAGTAACCCATCTTTTGCTGGGAGCTTGCTTGATTCCAATCCAATAAAAAGCGTGTTTGGAGTGGATGTACGGCACTACCTTCAATACGTAAATGTGTATCTCTCCAATACCCAAACTTTTTTTGTAAGCCTAAATATTCATCCCCAACATTAAAACCTCCGATATAGCCAATGCGGCCATCAATGACAACGATTTTTCGGTGATTTCTAAAATTTAAACGGGGATTCAGGAGTGGAAAGATGGAAGGGAAGAAGACTTCTACCTCGCCTCCGGCATTAAGCAATTCTTTGAAATGTCGTTTCTTCACATTTCGTGAGCCCATCTCATCATAGAGGAGGCGTACTTTGACACCTTGCTGCGCCTTTTTAATTAGTGCTTGAACGATTCGTGTTCCTAAATCATCAAGACGGAAGATATAGTATTGAATATGGATATGGTCCTTAGCCGCTTCAATATCTTTAAGGAGCTGTTCAAATTTATTGGCCCCATCATCAAAAATATCTAGATGATTGTCCTGCGTTAAAACAGCATTGTTTGTTCTAAGGTGCATGTAAATCATCTCTTGATAATTCTCTGCATTTGAAATACGAAACTCAAATGTTTCATCACGAATGGCATCCATTTGATAGTTGATGAGCGTATCAATACCGATATCTTTACGCCCTTCCCAACGGAATAAATGTTTTTTTCGTAACTGTCTTCCAAGTAATAGATACAAAATAAACCCAACTAATGGTATGAAAAATAGTACGAGAATCCATGCCCATGTAGATGTAGCATCTTTACGTTCTAAAAAAATGATAGTCATGGCTAATAAAATATTAAAAAATAAAGTTAAAGGAACTAAGTATTCTATATCTGTAAAAATGCTCATTCCTACACCTACCTTTACTATTGATAATAACATACTTAGTATAGCCTACTTCAAATGAGGAAAGAAGATTTTAAGTAGCTAGTTAGCATAGAAAAGGATTATCTCTATGACTTACTAGAGATAATCCGAATTGCTTGTTAATCATTCTATCGTAGCCATGATCAATGTTAATCAAAACGCAACGATTTTTTAGAGGCTTTAAAAATAAAAATTAAGCTAATAGAAAGAATAGCGATTACTGCTGATGTATAGTAACCGAGACTTGCATGCATCGTAAATAACCAGGTGAAAAATAGAGGACCTAGTATGCGTCCTAGATTATCCATGGAATAAGATAGTCCAGCTGCTGTACCATATTGCCCGCCAGATTCTTTAGAGGATAGTGAAACAACACATGTTCTTGCAAGTGCGTTTCCGGCTGTAAAGACACATAATGCTAGCCCTGCGATAAATAGGTTAGCGGTTAACGTGAATAAAAGCATCCCCACGGCTGTTACAATTTGTGCCCCGATTAGCCAAGTTGTCTCACTACCGTTTTTAATTCGGCGAACGACACCACCTTGTATCGCAGCATCAACAAAGCCACTAAACATAAATAAATAACCAATTTGTAATGGTGTAATTTGAATTTTTTCGATTTGGAATAGTTGGAATGTAGCTTCAACACCTGCTAACATAAATGTTACTAAAAATGAAAACATAAATAAGTAACGCACACGGTATTGTAGCATTTTCCCAGCACCTTTTGGCACAATAGCACGTTTATTTGTATCTTTTCGTTTTTCAGGTTCTTTTAAGACGAAACTTGCATAAATAAATAATAGTCCAATTAATATAGCTGATGCGATAAACGGTAATTGCAAGCTATAATGCCCTAGTATTCCACCAATTGCTGGGCCAAAAATAAATCCTAGACCGATGGACATACCCATAAAGCCCATATATTTATTACGTGTCTCCTCGCTAGACATATCTGCAATAAATCCTGTTACAGCCGTATATAAAGCTCCAGAAAATAATCCTCCTACAACGCGGGAAACATATAAAATAGCTAAGTTATCAATAAATAATGAAAAAATAACAAAGCTTAGGCTAAAACCAATTAGTCCCGTTAAGATTAGCTGTTTACGTCCTACCTTATCTGATAGCATGCCCCAAAATGGTGCAGTGAAAAAGCTAGCTAATGAATAGACGGTCAGTAAGCCACCAACATGGAGATTATCCCAATTTTGCTGCACAATAACCTCAGGTAAGACTGGAATAATAATACCGAACCCTAGGTAAACGAGGAATTGAACAGACATTAATAATAAAATTGCCTTTTTCATACAGTTCCCTGCTTTCATACAATATTTCAATATGTATATTCTAACCCCGTTGTTCTTGCTATTACAAGAAAACGGAAGGAGAAACATGGATAGACGGCTTTTCTTTTGCTGTGAAATAGAGTAAATGAATAAAATATGGGGGTTTAGGTTAGTTTATAAATGTTTGGTGGTGAACAGGGCAGGGTATAAAAAAAATACAATGTCACAAAAAAGAAAAATTTCAAAGCAAAGTTAAATGGTATGATAAACTTGTCAGACATCATACTCGTAGAAAAATGAAACTTTTTTGCCAATTAAACGTTATATAAAATCGAGGAAAGATTGAGGTGGAATGTATGAGGAAAGAAGTAGATTTGAAAAAGATTGTTTCGAATTTATCTAAGTTGGGTGTAACAGCCACTGTAACAAAGTCTCGACTAGAACTTTTAAAAGTGCTAACACCACCAACGCAGACACCGCAAGTTCAAGCTTAACTCGTTTACAATAGAAAAAGGGAAGTCTCTGTAATAGAGGCTTCCCTTTTTCTATTTTTATTCATCTTCATCATGTGTAGTAAACATGTACGTCCGATAGTGGAACCTCATACTAAAGACAAGTCCGATAGCTAGAGCATTTCCCATTAATGAACTACCACCATAGCTAATGAATGGAAGTGGAATACCGGTAATCGGTAATAATTGAATCGTCATTCCTATATTCTCGAACACATGGAATGTAATCATAGCGATAATACCAGCACAAACATATGTTGAAAATGGATCTTTCAATAAAAGAGTAGTTTTTGTTAAATGATAAATTAGTAGGAAGAAAATACAAATAACAATACTTGCTCCAATAAAGCCCCATTCCTCACCGATTACAGTGAAAATGAAATCGGTATGGTTCTCTGCAACATAAACTTCCCGGTTTCGAAAGCCCTTACCGAAAATTTCACCTGATCCAATTGCATTGAGCGATGTGATTAAATGGTAACCATCACTGGAAGAATAGGAGTAGGGATCAAGCCAAGAATAGGTTCGAGCGAACTGATATGTTTTAAAACCGAAAGTTTTCTCTAAGAAATCTT
>NZ_JAGXJV010000129.1:0-461 GCF_019091145.1 Lysinibacillus sp. GbtcB16 | reverse complement strand
AATTTGTACTTTGTATTGTTTACTCGGCGAAAAATATTCTCTCACAACTTGTTCCATAATATCATTCTCTCCTTACTTATAAGCGAACTCATACAAAACCTTATTTCTCTTCTT
The DNA here is from genome assembly GCF_019091145.1 of Lysinibacillus sp. GbtcB16. Lineage (NCBI taxonomy): Bacteria > Bacillati > Bacillota > Bacilli > Caryophanales > Bacillaceae > Lysinibacillus > Lysinibacillus sp. GbtcB16. Next base: position 347 of record NZ_JAGXJV010000129.1, on the reverse strand, counting down.
ATAATAATTAGTAATTGGACATTCGAAAGAAACATCCCCTGCTCATAGAAAAGTGTACCCCCGCCGTTAATTATTCTAGACCAAGACGTTTTGAGAAATCTTGAAAATATAAACACTACCATTACTGCCGCGGTTCTTAGTCCTATTTTAATAATAAAGAAAATGTATAATTTTTTTATCAAGCCCCTCAAAATCACTGAAACTTTTTCTAAATAACTTCACAACAAAAGAGCATCCACCATCGATGCTCTTTCTACTATATGCTATTTAATTGTTTTAACATATAATTACAAGATTTTATAGATCATTCACCCTATAATATTTTTTGAGATTCTTATTTTCTAAGG
>NZ_JAGXJV010000128.1:331-461 GCF_019091145.1 Lysinibacillus sp. GbtcB16 | reverse complement strand
AAGTTGCTTCATCGCTTCTTCTTTCGTTAGCGTACCCGCTTCTACTTGATCAAAAATGGCTTGTACCTTTTCTTTTGCAATTTCATTAGCGTTCGATGGGTTACTTGTAGATTTTTTATCTCCGTTCAAC
>NZ_JAGXJV010000128.1:0-231 GCF_019091145.1 Lysinibacillus sp. GbtcB16 | reverse complement strand
CCTAGCGCCTCATCAAGTTGCTTCATCGCTTCTTCTTTCGTTAGCGTACCCGCTTCTACTTGATCAAAAATGGCTTGCACCTTTTCTTTTGAAATTTCATCAAAGTTCGATGGGTTACTTGTAGCTTTTTTATCTCCGTTCAACCCTAGCGCCTCATCAAGTTGCTTCATCGCTTCTTCTTTCGTTAGCGTACCCGCTTCTACTTGATCAAAAATGGCTTGTACCTTTTCT
>NZ_JAGXJV010000127.1:0-463 GCF_019091145.1 Lysinibacillus sp. GbtcB16 | reverse complement strand
CGAAGTAGCTCAGTTGGTAGTAGCACCTGACTGTTAATCAGGTTGTCGCAGGTTCGAGTCCTGCCTTCGGAGCCATTCTTGGAGAGTTGTCCGAGTGGCCGAAGGAGCACGATTGGAAATCGTGTAGGCGGTTAACACTGTCTCAAGGGTTCAAATCCCTTACTCTCCGCCAGCACTTTAATTATTCCAAACGAAGGCCCCTTGGTCAAGTGGTTAAGACACCGCCCTTTCACGGCGGTAACACGGGTTCGAATCCCGTAGGGGTCACCATTCATTTTTATACCCAGATGGAGGATTAGCTCAGCTGGGAGAGCATCTGCCTTACAAGCAGAGGGTCGGCGGTTCGAGCCCGTCATCCTCCACCATTTTTAAAAACAACATATATCATTATCGCGGGGTGGAGCAGTGGTAGCTCGTCGGGCTCATAACCCGAAGGTCGTTGGTTCAAATCCGGCCCCCGCAA
>NZ_JAGXJV010000126.1:0-467 GCF_019091145.1 Lysinibacillus sp. GbtcB16 | reverse complement strand
ATTTCAGAAGTTTTTGTATGGAAGACCTTAGCTTTCACGAGATCAGCCTGGGAAGGCCCCCACCCTGTAACCTGAGAACCTTCTTCAATTTGGAACTCCCTAAAGTGAATCTGACCGTTTTTAAACAATGCAGGTCTGAAATCCATATGAGTAATTGCTGTATTTGTTGGCTTGTAAGTTAAGACTAAACGTTGCCACTTATCGTACTTGAACGGAATAGGGACACCACAACTTTCAATACTTACATCTTGATACTCTACTCGGTTTCCGTCTTTATCGTAAAACTGAATAATGAAAGGAACTTGGTAATCCCATACAGTATTATTGCTGTCTGCATAGAAGTCTACAGAAAATGTATACGTTGTGTTAGCCTTTGCAGGAATCTTGTGAGTTTGTGCTGAACGAATAAGCGCTTCAGTTAGTCCACTAGCCCATATTTTAAGGATATTACTACTTCTCTTATCTTC
>NZ_JAGXJV010000125.1:0-468 GCF_019091145.1 Lysinibacillus sp. GbtcB16 | reverse complement strand
AATTTAATTATTAGAAATTTTATTATATATTATTGAAGAAGAGGTGATTACTCCATGTGGAAACAAGCCATTGGTTGGTTTCTCATCACTATGATGATATTTTTAATGATACATATTAACTTTCGAGATAGTGATACAAATCTCATTCAAACACGTGCACAAAATGGGACAATTAACTTAGGTGATCTTCCTTCAAATGCGAAAATATTATCTTTAGCAGGCGAATGGAAATTCACCCCAAATGAATTTGTAGATGTGAACCAATTTCAAGAAAAAGCTCTAAATCAAATTGTGCCAGGACAGTGGGAATCCAAAACACAATATGGTTCTTATCAATTAAAAATCGAGCTACCTAAGCATTTTTCTGAAGTTGGCTTTCGCATTCGAAACATTTGGTCCGCCCATACCATTTATGTAAACGGCGAAAAAGTTTCTGCAATAGGTCAAATTGGAAAATCAAAAGAAGCT
>NZ_JAGXJV010000124.1:0-471 GCF_019091145.1 Lysinibacillus sp. GbtcB16 | reverse complement strand
GGTTACTGGGATAACTCGACAGGTGTTGAAACAGTTGGAACGCCTGTAAAAACGTATCATGAGCAAATAGTAACAAAGACGGGAGTAACCGCTGTTAGTTATGGTGTTGGTGGTACTTGTATAACAGATAAAGGTGATAATACAGGGATGTGTGTTCGCTATTCGAATATGAGAAGTGACGCTGATATCATCACCGTTATGGGTGGAATCAATGATTATGCTTATTCAGGTAATACCCCTATCGGGACATTCGGAAGTACAGATAAATCAACTATCCATGGGGCAATGAAGGTACTGTGTGAAGGTTTGTTGCAAAAGTACCCAAAAAAGCCTATTGGTTTTATTTTGCCGTTTGGCTTTAATGAATACAAAGGAGCTAATACATGGAAACCATTTGAGGATGCTCTAATTATGAACTTAGAATACTATGGTATTCCATATCTTAATTTAAGAAAAGAAGCGGCACTGAAC
>NZ_JAGXJV010000123.1:0-472 GCF_019091145.1 Lysinibacillus sp. GbtcB16 | reverse complement strand
AAGCTCAGCCAGGACAACTATTATTAATTATTCTTATTTTTTCAAGGCTATGGCCAAGATTTACAAGCATTCAATCCAATCTTGAGCAACTAGCTGCAAGTATTCCTGCTTTTAAGTCTTTAATAGAATTACAAGAAGAGTGTAAGACAGCAAAGGAATTACAAGATATAGAACAGTGTTATAAACATGTAAAACCAATGTCTATAAGAAAAGGGATTGAATGCCGAAACGTATATTTCCGTTACAATGAAAACGAACATGTATACGCTCTACAAAATATTAATGTGCAAATCCCAACCAATCGTATGACAGCAATTGTTGGGCGATCGGGTGCTGGAAAAAGTACATTAATTGATATTTTAATGGGGCTTATTCAACCGGAAAAAGGACAAGTATTAATAGATGATGCGACTATTACAAGTGATAATTTATTGGCTTTAAGGAAATCTATTAGCTATGTTCAGCAGGACCC
>NZ_JAGXJV010000122.1:0-473 GCF_019091145.1 Lysinibacillus sp. GbtcB16 | reverse complement strand
TCACATATAAAGGGATTGAATTCAAAGATATGAAGTATTCTTGTGAAAAGGCGATACGAGAAGGGTGGTTTCCTCAAGCAAGAGAGAAAAGTTGGCGCATTAAGGTTTCATATGATCCTCGTAATATGAGCTATATTTATTTGCTAAATGAGGATGATAGAGGCTACGAAGTTTGTACATTATTAGACCATCAAAAACGTTATTCGGATTGTTCACTTTATGATATAGAATATCTTCGCGCCTATGAGAAATATAAACAACAAGAATATAAGCATAAAGAATTGCAGGAAAAAGTAAATTTGGATGCTGAAATAGAATATGTTGTCAAAGGTGCTAAGAAGAAATCAAAAACTGAAAAAATACCGATGAGTAATGCACAACGAACAAAGGGCATTCGGAAAAACAAAGCTTTCGAAAAGGAAGCAAGGCGAAAAGAAGAAGCATTTTTGCTTGCAGAATATAAGGAGATTGAC
>NZ_JAGXJV010000121.1:0-474 GCF_019091145.1 Lysinibacillus sp. GbtcB16 | reverse complement strand
CTATCTCTATAAATCCCATTGACATAACCCTTTGTTTCTGCATAAATAAAATTTATTGTTTTTTTCTTGGTCTTTTTATTATTTGTATAAGCATCAGAGACCGAACTTGCTCCACCCGTCTGAGTGAAATCTGAATATGCAACATAATGCGCGCCACTACTTTTAACTTTATTATTCGGATTTAATAATGCTGGCGAAAAAGTTTTTAATGCTTTTCTCTCCACATCATATACAATTTCAGGAACTTTTTTATCCGAAACCATTTCTTTTTCTTGAGCAAATGAATGGATAGGAAGTGAAAATAAAGCAATCATTGATAAAGCAGAAATTGTTTTTTTCATAATTTTGCTCCTCTCAGCAATAAATTTGTTTTTTTAACTTCCATAAGTTTCTGTTTTCCAAGTTTGATAGCCCTTATTTGCAAAGATGTGTTCACCATATACTTCATCATCCCCTATATACCATGCTCCTTTA
>NZ_JAGXJV010000120.1:0-491 GCF_019091145.1 Lysinibacillus sp. GbtcB16 | reverse complement strand
CATTCCTTGTTTATAAAAATAAAAACCGTATCAAATCAATGTTTGACACGGTTTTTATTTATTTCCCCTCACACTCTATAATAGCAGTAGTCACATTATCTAAAAAAATCCTTTTTATAGCTTCTACTTGTAATATTAGCAATACATACGAATAAATACCTAATGTTATTTGATGCTACTATCTCCTAACCTCTTAGAAATCCTCTTCTCATTCCCACCTTTAGACAGTACAAAATTGTATATGTATAAGATAAATCATAAAACAGAAACTTTAGCATAGACGCTTACTTACTAAATACATATTTACTTCATCTAACCTAAATAGGATCAATCGGTATTCCAGAGGAAGTACAAATTATCCAATAACTTTACGGGAGACATGTAATATATGCATCTACACTCACTTCTTTACAAGCTAAAACAAACGAGGAAATAAGCCATAAGATTTGAACAGTTTCATTTTTAGCTGTACCATGTCTTTTTAACTTTTC
>NZ_JAGXJV010000012.1:0-54748 GCF_019091145.1 Lysinibacillus sp. GbtcB16 | reverse complement strand
AACACGGAAGTTAAGCTCTTTAGCGCCGATGGTAGTTGGGGGCTTCCCCCTGTGAGAGTAGGACGTCGCTAGGCAATTGTAACCGCCGAGATATATCTCAGCGGTTTTTATTTTTGTCTGTCTTTGTAAGCACCGAAAATGGTAAAATTTAATGGTAAAGATTGGATAAAGGGGATGAAATAGAGTGGCTACAGGACTATATACTAGTGATGCAATTTATATACAGAGAGAAAAGGTAGAGAGCTTTATTCAAAATAGAGAAAAGTGGGCTATTTTAATACCAGGTTATTTGCATCATGAGTTGCTAAATGAAAATAACATGATTTGGGTTTTTCAAGGTGACTTCGGCATCATTCAAAAGGCTGTGAAGGTGGAGCTTCAATTGAAACCTTCAGAACCACATCAAGTCTTATTTGATTTAATTGGCCTATCGGATCCGATAAATGGTGATGGGTCATTCGAAATTAAGCACCAAGATGAATCAATCCAACTTACTGGTAGCTTAACTATGAAGGCTAGTGGCTTTTTAGCAGGAATGATGAATCCTGTATTAGAAAAATTTGTTCCACAATTGGTGGAGCAACTCGTTAGTCAAATGGCTTTGACGGTAGCAAAAGAATAATAGTTTCATTTATAAAGGGTGGAGAACCGATTATTGCAGAAGGTGGCAATGGTCGGTTTTTATAATAGTAAGGCATTTTATTGAAAAATTATAACTTTACCTGTAAATATAGAACAGCTTGCTGAAGGATGACTTTTTTATCGCGTTATAATCTCGTATAATTAGATGAGAATATAACGAAAATAGGTGTTTGTTTTGCAAAAGAAAAAGCCGATTATCGAGGGGTTAGAACGTTTTCGACAACAACAAAATATTTCTTTTCATGTCCCTGGCCATAAGCATGGCGAACTGTCTCACCTTCCGCAAGCATTTAAGGATGTTATGCGTTATGATGTAACTGAATTATCAGGACTGGATGATTTGCATTATCCTGAGGAAATGATCTTAGAAGCAGAACATTTATTAGCTGATACATATGGAGCGATGAAAAGTTTCTTTTTGGTAGGAGGCTCTACCGTTGGAAATTTAGCAATGATTTACGCTACTTGTCAAAAAGGCGATATCATTATTGTTCAAAGGAATGCGCATAAGTCTATATTTCATGCCATTGAACTTGTTGGAGCCAAGCCTATTTTCGTGTCACCGATATGGGATGAACGAACATTAACGGCAACACATGTTACGTTTCAGGATTTAAAGGAAGCTGTAGAAAATTATTCAGAGGCGAAAGCAGTTGTTTTAACATATCCTACTTATTATGGGGTAACCTCTAGTGAAATACAGCAACAAATTGCTTATTGCCATGAAAAGGGGATCCCTGTATTGGTGGATGAAGCACATGGCGCTCACTTTCATGCATGTTCATTATTTCAACCATCAGCTTTGTCTCTTGGGGCAGATGTTGTCGTACATTCAGCGCATAAAACTCTACCTGCGATGACGATGGCATCCTTTATGCATGTGAGATCGGAGTTAATAGAAGCTGACAAAATTCATCACTATTTACGTATGCTACAATCTAGTAGCCCATCTTATGTGCTATTAGCTTCATTAGATGATGCTCGTTATTATGTACAGACATATATGGAGAGTGATGGGGCATATATAATAGAAAAAAGGAATCAATGGGTTGAAGCATTACGATCGATTGGCTCTTTGGAAGTTATTGAAGTAGATGACCCTCTTAAATTACTTTTACGTGTCAAAGGTTATAGTGGCTTTCAATTACAGAAGGCGCTAGAGGCAGAGCATGTCTATGGGGAGTTAGCTGATAGGAATCAAGTTTTATTCATATTACCATTACTCAAGCAAGGACATACCTATCCGTTTGCTGAAATAAGAGTCCGCATAAAGGAAGCTGTAACATTGCTATTAGAAACAGCAAAAACTGATAGCAGCCAGGCTTCTCAAGCAGCTTATAAATTTGTTCAGATAACTGAGCCTATTTATACTTTCAATGAGATTGCATCTTTAAATAAAGAATGGTTACCATATATGCGTACAATGGGACGAATATCAGCAAGTATGATTATTCCATATCCACCCGGCATTCCATTACTAGTGCCAGGAGAAAGAATAACAGTAGCAAAACTAAGTCAGTTAGAAGAATTACTAGCAGCAGGTGCAACATTTCAAGGAAATCATCGTTTAACAGAAAAAATGATTCAGGTCATTAAATAGTTGGAGGCAATTAACAGCATGAAAAGCAATTTATTTATAACATTTGAAGGTCCAGAGGGAGCAGGGAAAACAACCGTCATCCAAAAGATTGCAGAGCGGTTAGCAGAAAAAAATATTGATGTTCTAGCAACAAGAGAACCTGGTGGAATTGAAATTGCAGAAAAAATAAGAACGATTATTTTAAATCCTGCACATACAGCAATGGATGAACGAACTGAAGCATTGTTATATGCTGCAGCAAGAAGCCAGCATTATTTTGAAAAGGTTCAACCTGCTTTAGATGCTGGGAAGTTGGTAATATGTGATCGCTTTATCGATTCATCTTTAGCCTATCAAGGTTATGCAAGAGGTATAGGTATTGATGAGGTGCTTTCCATTAATGAATTCGCTATCGGAAAGAAATTACCTGATATGACGCTATTATTTGATATTGCACCAGAAGTAGGTTTAGCACGTATTTATGCAACGGGAAATCGTGAAGTAAATCGTTTAGATGTTGAAAGTTTACCGTTTCATCAAAAGGTGCATGAAGGATATTTACTACTCGTTGAGCGTTATCCAGAACGTATACGTATTGTGAATGCTGACCAAGATATTGATAGTGTTGTTGAAGATGTATGGTCATTATTATTGGACGCAATACAGTAAATACATGAAGTTGTCTATAACAATGTGATATAATGATACTATCCATTATTTTATCTTCAATTAGATTATTAATAGTGGAAGTATTAAAAGCTTATGAATAATATTGAAACCTATTTAGGTTAATTTTATAAAAGGGGTGAGTGCGAATGAAGTTAGTCGTAGCTGTAGTGCAGGATCAGGATAGCAGCCGCTTATCAAATGCTTTAACGAAAAATCAGTTTCGCGCAACTAAATTAGCGAGCACAGGAGGATTTTTACGTTCAGGAAATACGACGTTTCTTATAGGAACTGAAGACTCTCTCATACCCAAACTTTTAGATATTATTCGGGATAATTGTCGTGCTCGGGAGCAGATGGTTGCGCCAGTTTCTCCACTAGGGGGAAATGCTGATTCCTATATTCCTTATCCTGTAGAGGTTGAGGTAGGAGGAGCCACTGTCTTTGTTTTACCGATTGAACAATTCCATCATTTTTAAAAAAGAGCCTCCTCATAAACATTAGGGTTCACTGTTTGAAAGGCAGAATCATGATTAGGATTTGGCCTATTGTTATCCTAAAGCAATCATGCTGAGGAGAAATAGATAAAGATCGTGGGGGCGAAACAAGCTTGAAAATTAATCAAGATATACGCGTCGGGTTAAATACAAATCGTAAAGAGCCACTACAAAATAATAATCAAAATAACCGATTTGGGGATATGGTCGTCAAGCAAGGAACAAAGTTGCAAACTGAGCAATTGACAAGGTTGTTAGGGGATATATCTACTGCAGGTGACCGAGTTGCGAGATCGCGTAATTTACGAGAACTTGCTAGGTTTAAAATGCTAGTTAAACGATTTCTACAAGAGACAGTAGAACATGGTATGGAATTAAAGCAATCTCATACTTGGAATCGTTTTGGTGAAGGAAGACGTTTGAAAATCATTGACACGATTGATACACGTCTGGTTGAACTTGCGCAAGATCTTTTAGACGAAGAGAAAGAAGCGATTGACCTCCTTGATAAAATCGGTGAGATTAAAGGCTTACTAATTAACTTATATATGTAAAACCCGTGTCTCATTCTCCTATAGGCGCGGGCTTTTTTCGAATATGTACCTTCATTCAATAGTAGACCCATGATCATTGAAAACCAATAACGTTAAAATACTAATCATTTCACTTTTGAGTCAGTCAAGAGTATCTGTTAATTAAAAACGCAGTGATTATCTTCCTAAACGTGTGAGGTGACAATGGCAATTTTACACAAAACGCAATCGCCAATAAAGAACTACTGCAATGTTTCTATGGAAAGTTAAGAGTGGGAACAGTCCCATCTTTACAATAGAAACAGGAAGGAATTTTAAATATATGGCCAAGAATGTTGAAGAGCTATTCGCGCTACAACCAGTTGTAATGAAGCAACTTCAAACGATTTTTGACAAAAATAGATTAGCACATGCGTACATTTTTGACGGTGAAAAAGGGACAGGCAAAGCAGATATTATGCATTTTTTTGTCAAACTAATGCTATGTGAGCACCCAAACGAAAATGTTCCATGTGAAACATGTCGAAATTGCAGACGTGTGGATTCGGGAAATCATCCAAATATTCATCAAATTTATCCAGAGGGTCAATTTATTAAGATTGATCAAATGCGTGAATTAATTGGTGAAATGAAAATGATGGGCGTAGAAGAGGGACGCAAAATCTATGTTCTTCATCATGCAGATCGTCTCAACACGGCTTCTGCCAACATGATACTTAAATTTTTAGAGGAGCCAGATGGTGAGGTTACTGCTATTTTATTAACAGAGCAAATGCAATCGATACTACCAACAATCCGCTCGCGCTGCCAACACATAAAATTCCAAAAAATGCCCCGTCATGTTTTATTACAGCATTTACAGGAAAATAATATTTCGCATTCGATGGCTTCAACCGTAAGTATGATGACGAACGAGCTCGAAATGGCGATATTTTTAGCAAGTGATGAGCAGTTTGCACTTGCTCGAAAAACAGTGTTAAAATTAGTAGAAGCTATTCGGCAAAATGTACATGAGGCCATGCTTATTGTGCACGAGGAGTGGCTACCACACTTTAAAGAAAAAAGCGAAATAGAGCAAGCATTGGATTTACTACTATTTGCTTACCGTGATATAGTGTCAATAAAAGCTAATCCCGAGGCAGCTTGTACTTATCCAGACATGTTACCACTATTCAAAGAAGTCGCGTTATATTCCACTTATGAGCAATTGTCTAAGCAAATGGAATCTATTTTACAGGCGCGTGCATCTTTACAGCGTAACATGAATAGGACGTTATTGATGGAGCAGTTAATGCTAAATCTGCAGGAGGGATATACATTTGTATAATGTAGTAGGAGTCCGCTTTAAAAAAGCGGGTAAAATATATTATTTTGATCCAGCATCATTTCTATTAGAAGATAGTCAATATGTTATTGTTGAGACAGCGCGCGGGGTCGAATATGGTAAAGTGGTTGTCCCTCAAAAAGTAGTAGGTGAGAATGATGTTGTATTACCACTTAAACAAGTACTTCGACCGGCGGATGATCGTGATCGTATACAAGTAGAAGAAAACGCTGCTGAGTCAAAACGAGCATTTGAACTTGCAAGTACTAAAATTATAGAACATAATCTAGAAATGAAGCTTGTAGATGTTGAGTATACATTTGATCGTAATAAAATCATTTTTTATTTTACAGCTGAAGGACGAGTTGACTTCAGGGATCTTGTAAAAGATTTAGCTTCGGTATTTAGAACACGTATCGAACTCCGCCAAATCGGTGTTCGTGATGAAGCAAAATTATTAGGAGGCATTGGGCCTTGTGGTCGTATGCTATGTTGCTCTACATTTTTAGGAGATTTTGAGCCAGTTTCTATTAAAATGGCTAAAGATCAAAACTTATCTTTAAATCCTTCAAAAATATCAGGACTTTGCGGACGTTTAATGTGTTGCTTAAAGTATGAGAATGATGAGTATGAAGAGGCAAAAGAAGGTATGCCAGATTTAGGTGAAGTAGCTATGACACCAGATGGCCGCGGTAAAGTTGTAGGTTTGAATGTGCTGGAAAGACTTATTCAAGTATATTTACAAGAGCAGGAGCGCACAGTTGAGTATACACTAGAAGAACTGCTAGCATGCGAAAAAAATCTTATATAAGATAGAGAATTTAACGAGGTGGCTTGGGTGAAGGACCGTAATTTCTTAGATACCGTTATGGAGTTCGAACAACAGCTCGAAGCAATGCAGGAGCAATTTGGTGCATTGAAACAATTTGTAGCGTTAATGATGGAAGAGCATAAGGCACTCGAAACAGAAAATCATCATCTTCGCACACGTCTAGAAGAACTACTTTCAAATACACACTCCGTACAAGCTGCTGAAGTAAAGAAAGAGAGTCCGCTAGATATAGGTGAAGGCTATGATAACCTAGCTCGTCTATACCAGGAAGGTTTCCATGTTTGTCATGTTCATTTTGGAAGCTCTCGAAAAGGTGAAGATTGTCTGTTTTGTCTATCATTTTTAAATAAACAAAATGTATAATAGAAGGCTGATTCCCACCACGGTGGTATCAGTCTTTTCTTTTGTAGCATAGGAGGAATTAGCATGGAAAAATGGCTAAAAGGTGATGAACGTCTAGACTATTTATTGGCTGAGAATTTACGTATTATTCAAAGTCCATCTGTCTTTTCATTCTCATTGGATGCGGTATTGCTTTCAAAGTTTGTCAATATTCCCTCTCATAAAGGAAATATTGTGGATTTATGCTCGGGAAATGGTGTAATCCCTCTCTTTTTAAGTGCACGAACGAAGGGGCAAATAATAGGAGTTGAGCTTCAGCCACGCCTGCTTGATATGGCAGAGAGAAGTGTTCGCTATAACCAATTAGAAAATCAAATTCAAATGATTCTTGGAGATGTAAAAGTAATACCGAAACAACTGGGCATTGAAAAATATGATGTTGTTACGTGCAATCCCCCTTATTTTTTAGCGCATGAAGCAAGTGATAAAAATCTTAGTGAGCATCATGCTATTGCACGGCATGAACTCTATTTAACATTAGAAGAGGCCATTCAATCAGCAAGCAAATTATTAAAGCAAGGAGGGAAAGCAGCATTTGTGCATCGACCAGGGCGATTATTAGATATAGTCACGGCAATGCGTGCAAATCGTTTAGAGCCAAAACGAATGCAGCTTATTTATCCGAAAGAAGGAAAAGAAGCCAATACATTATTAATAGAAGGAATAAAGGATGGGAAGCCTGATTTGAAAATATTACCGCCATTGTATGTCTATAATGAGAATAATGAATACACTGCAGAAGTGAGAGAGATTCTTTATGGAAAAGAGCAATAGTCACTATTTTTACGTGCTAGAGTGTGCGGATCAATCACTTTACGCAGGCTATACAAATAATTTAGAAAAGCGTGTAGCTGTACATAATGCTGGCAAAGGGGCAAAATATACAAGAGCTAGAGGGCCAGTAAAGTGTATTTATAAGGAAGAATTTGAAACAAAGGAAGAGGCAATGCGCGCAGAATATGCTTTTAAGCAACTAACAAGAACTCAAAAAATAATGTATATAAGGAGGGGTGAATCGTGAAATCACAAAAAAGTACAATACACGATCAGACAGGCTGTTTATATCTTGTAGGAACACCTATCGGAAATCTAGAGGATATTAGTGTACGGGCGCTCCGTATTTTAAAAGAAGCGGATATTATTGCAGCAGAGGATACTAGAAATACAAAGAAATTATGTAACTACTTTGAAATTGACACACCTTTAATGAGTTACCATGAACATAATTTAGCTGTAGGTGGAGAAAAATTATTAACTTTTCTACAGGAAGGGAAGACCATCGCATTAGTGAGTGATGCAGGTTTACCTTGTATTTCTGATCCTGGAGCAGATATAGTTGAAAAAGCAATTGCTCAAAACTTTCCGGTTGTGCCTATACCAGGTCCAAATGCAGCAATAACTGCATTAATAGCTTCAGGATTAACACCCCAGCCATTTTTCTTTTATGGTTTTTTAAATCGTGGAAAAAAAGATCGTCGCCAGCAATTAGAACAATTAAAAAAACGACAAGAAACGATTTTATTATATGAAGCACCTCATCGCTTAAAGGAAACATTAAAAGACATGGAAGCTATTCTAGGAAATCGTCGTATTGTTTTAGCGCGAGAGCTGACTAAGAAATTTGAAGAATTTTTGCGTGGGACCCTAGCAGAAGCTATAGAATGGTCACAAACAGAAGAAATACGTGGTGAATTTTGTATAGTCCTTGAGGGGAATCAGGAAGTTGAAGTGGAAGATTCTGAAGAGGCTTATTGGCATACACTGTCTATTATCGAGCATGTGGATTATATCCTTCAACAAAACGATGTAAGTTCTAAAGAAGCCATTAAAGAAGTAGCCAAGGAACGACAATTAGCGAAGAGAGATGTCTATAACGAATATCATAATCAATGACATCAAGAGTTACCTTAGGGTAGCTCTTAATTTTTTGGATTGATTACAAATATAAATAATAGTAACCTTACATATAAAGGTCTGACATGGACATTATAAGGGATTCACAATTTGGGTATAGTAGATAGTATACGTTTATATTAAAAACACCTAAATCACTGTCTTGATTTAGGTGTGTAAGCATTATTTTTTTAAGTTTGATTGAATTTCTTTTACTAACATTTCAGCGCCTTCTGGACTTAAAATTAATTTGCCTCCAACTAGACGGAAGTTATCATCTGAAACTTCGCCAGTAACAGCACATGTCATATTAGGCATATATTTTTTTAAGATGATTTTATCATCATCCACATAGATTTCTAAAGCATCCTTTTCAGCGATACCTAGTGTACGGCGTAATTCGATAGGTATTACTACACGACCTAACTCATCGACTTTACGAACAATTCCTGTTGATTTCATAATAGTTTTCCTCCTAATTTATAAAAGTTATATTGGCATTTCGTCAAATTTCGACATCATTTCTTTGTCTGATAGTTATCATACCAAGTAATGCCATAAACGTCAATTAATTAATGCACTAATATTATGGTTTTCTAAAAAAATTTTTGAGAAGAATGCTGTTATTTCTGTTTTTTTAAAAGGTTTTTAATAAATATTTTTGATTATAGTATAAAAGGTTCTTATTTAAGTCAGTAAATGGATTAAATATATTATTCGACAATTTTCGCGAATAATAAACTTTCATTGAAACGAATTTCGGACTTCGTTAGAATAGAAAGTATATTGTAAAACAATGGAGGCAGTTCTTGTGAGTGAACAAAAGAAAACATTCTATATAACAACACCCATTTACTATCCAAGTGGGAAGTTTCATATTGGTACGGCATATACAACAGTTGCATCAGATGCGATAGCACGTTATAAACGTTTACGTGGTTATGATGTTCGTTTTTTGACAGGTATGGACGAGCATGGACAAAAAATTCAAGAGAAGGCAGCAGAAGCGGGCAAACATCCTCAGGATTATGTCAATGAAATTGCAGAGGCTGCGAAAAAGCTTTGGGCGTTAATGGATATTTCTTACGATGATTTTATTCAAACAACGCAAGAACGACATACAAAAGCTGTCGAAAAGATTTTCCAAAAGTTTTTAGATAATGGAGATATATATAAAGGTGAGTATGAAGGCTGGTATTGTACGCCTTGTGAATCATTCTTTACAGAGACTCAACTAGTTGATGGAAATTGTCCAGACTGTGGTCGCCCCGTCCATAAAGTAAAAGAAGAATCGTATTTCTTTAATATGAAGAAATACGCGGATCGTTTATTGTCTTATTATGAGGAAAACCTTGGATTTATTGAACCGGAGTCTCGAAAAAATGAAATGATCAATAACTTTATTAAACCGGGGTTAGAAGATTTATCAGTATCGAGAACATCCTTTGACTGGGGTATTAAAGTACCTGGGGATCCCAAACATGTTATCTATGTATGGGTAGATGCATTAACGAATTATATTACATCATTAGGATATCTTTCAGATGATGAAACATTATTCAACAAATATTGGCCAGCAGATGTGCATGTAGTAGGGAAAGATATCGTTCGCTTCCATACAATATATTGGCCAATTTTCTTAATGGCTTTAGATTTACCATTACCAAAAAAGGTTTTTGCTCATGGTTTTATTATGATGAAAGACGGGAAAATGTCTAAATCAAAAGGTAATGTCATTTATCCAGAAATGTTAATCGAACGTTATGGCCTTGATGCAACACGTTATTTCCTTTTACGCGAATTACCTTTTGGTTCAGATGGAGTATTCTCTCCAGAATCATTTATTGAACGCACAAACTTTGATCTTGCAAATGATTTAGGTAATTTATTAAACCGTACTATTTCGATGATTAACAAATATTACGATGGCATTATTCCTTCAGAGAATCTTCAATCGACAGAATTTGATACAGCATTAAAAGAGCAGGCTGAGTCGGTACGTATTAAATATGAAGAAAGTATGGAAAAAATGCAATTTAGTGTGGTATTGGCAGACTTATGGACATTAGTATCACGCACGAATAAGTATATAGATGAAACACAACCATGGGTATTAGCAAAAGAAGAAGCGGATAAACCAAAATTAGGTTCAGTAATGCGAAATTTGGCAGAAAGCTTACATCAAATTGCTGTCATGTTACAACCATTTATGACAACAACACCTAAACGTATGATGGAACAGCTTGGTTTGGATGACAAATTCTTAGCATGGGATACAATTGAAACATTCGGCAATACTATTCCAGCAAACATTAAAGTGGTAGAAAAAGGGATACCTATTTTCCCTCGTTTGGAAAATGAAGTTGAAATTGCTTATATCCGTGAAGAAATGCGTGGTTCAGTAAAAACTTCACAAGAAGAAGAAGTTAAAAGTGAGACAAAGAGTGATGGAAACCCAGAAATTCCTGAAATTACTATTGATGATTTCATGAAAATTGATTTGCGTGTTGCGACTGTAACTGCTTGTGAAACGGTGCCTAAAGCTGATAAATTATTAAAGCTTCAAGTCGACCTAGGATACGAGCAACGCCAAGTAGTTTCAGGTATTGCGAAATTCTATTCTCCAGATGAATTAGTTGGTCAAAAAGTGATTGTCGTAGCAAACTTAAAACCAGTTAAATTACGTGGTGAATTATCACAAGGTATGATCCTAGCCGGTGAAAAAGATGGGATTTTAAAATTAGCATCTGTAGATTCAAAACTAGAAAATGGTGCAAAAGTAAAGTAACAAACGAAGAATGGCCTGCTGAATAGATATTATTCAGCAGGCTTTTCAAATCTGCCGGTAGAATTAGCCTTATTATTATTTCGAAATAATTTATATGCTGTAAAATTAATGGGTTTTTAGGTATATAGGACCAAATCGAGCTTTGTCGATTAAGTGGATTGTCACAAACCCGAATCGTTTGTAACAAATTTGTAATGCTTACGAAAAATATGAAATAATAAATTTTAATAAAATCTATGTTAGGAGAATGAAGATGTTTATTGACACACATGTACATTTAAACGCAGATCAATACGAGGAAGACCTTCAAGATGTAATCAATAGAGCTTTAGAAGCTAAAGTAGAAAAAATGGTGGTTATAGGTTTTGATCGTAAAACCATTGAAAGAACTATGGAGCTGATAGAGCAATATGATTTTGTTTACGGTGTTATTGGATGGCATCCTGTCGACGCCATTGATTGCACGCAGGAAGATTTAGAGTGGATTGAGGAATTAGCAGCACATCCAAAAATAGTCGGTATTGGTGAAACTGGGTTGGACTACTATTGGGATAAATCACCAAAGGATGTTCAACAGGCACTTTTCCGCAAACAAATACAGTTAGCGCAAAAGATTGATTTACCAATTATCATTCATAATAGGGATGCAACAGGGGATGTTGTAAATATTTTACGTGAAGAAAATGCAGCATCTGTAGGGGGTGTTATGCACTGCTTTAGTGGGAGTGTAGAGACAGCACGTGAATGTATTGCTATGAATTTTATGATTAGTCTTGGGGGACCCGTGACATTCAAAAATGCACGTTTGCCAAAAGAAGTGGCTACGGATATCCCTCTTGAGCACTTGATGATTGAAACTGATGCCCCTTATTTAGCACCACATCCTTACCGTGGAAAGCGCAATGAACCCGCTTTTGTGCCATTAGTGGCGGAAGAAATTGCACGTTTGAAAGGGTTGACAATCGAGGAAATTGCACAAGCAACTACCGACAATGCGAAAAAATTTTTTGGGATTGACAGTTAACTAGCTAAGATGCCTCCAATACAGGGTTTACGGTTGGCAAAAACAAAGAAGTCAATTTTCAAAGAAATACTTTCGGGTTGACAGTGCCAAAACTAGTCCGTATAATCCAACCTTGTATTAAGGAGGCGTTTTTTCATGTCAAATAATTCCATGAAAAACTTGTTCTTAGGATCATTGAGGAGTAAGCAAGCAGTGATAAGAATTATTTCACTTGTCCTGTTTGTATCTGTAATCTCTTTCGTGCTTTATCAAGGTACGAAAAAAGCCGTAAAGCTTGAAGCAAATGGAGAAACAATCGAAGTATCCACACATGCCAAAACTGTAGAACAATTATTACAAGATCAAAATATAGATGTAGCAGCGCATGACAAAATATCACCCTCTCTGAACACCAAAATTGTTAATGGCTTAGCAATTCAATGGGAACAGGCAAAAGAAGTAACAATTTCAGTTGATGGAAATCAGTCAAAAGTATGGACAACTGAAACACTAGTGAAAGACATTTTGAAGGAAGCGAATATTGAAGTATCTGAACATGACTCTTTAGCACAAGGTCTAGATACTGAGCTAGGCGCAGAAAACAAAATCGATATTCAAAGAGCGTTTCAATTAACGCTTGTCGATGGCGTAAACAAAAGACAAGTATGGTCCACTTCGACTACGGTCGCTAACTTTTTAAAACAACAAGGAATTCAGTTAAATGAATTCGATCGTGTCGAAAATAACCTGGAGGACGTTCTTACTCCGGCGAGTAAAATCACAGTAGTTCGCGTAGAAAAGGTTATCGATGTAGTGGAAGACTCTTTAGATTTCGCAGTTGAAAAGAAGCAAGATGCTTCATTGCAAAAGGGGAAAGAAAAGGTAGTAGCAACAGGACAGAAAGGTTCTGTTTCTCGTACGTATGAAGTTGTCAAAGAAAATGGGAAGGTTGTAGCAAAGAATCTACAATCTGAGGCAGTTTTAAAAGAGCCGAAAAAGCAAGTAGTTGCAGTCGGAACTAAAACTGTAGTTGCAAGTGCAGCGACTGTATCGCGTGGTTCAGCAGAGCCATCAAGCGGTAAAGAGTTCTATGTAACAGCAACAGCCTATACACCATATTGCAACGGTTGCTCAGGTACATCGGCAACTGGTATAAACTTGCGTTCAAATTCCAACTTGAAGGTGGTAGCAGTAGACCCTTCTGTTATTAAGCTAGGCTCAAAAGTTTGGGTTGAAGGGTATGGTACAGCTATTGCTGGAGATACTGGTGGCGCAATTAAGGGTAATAAGATCGATATACTTGTACAAACAGATGCCCAAGCACGTAACTGGGGACGTAAGAAAGTGCGTATTAAAGTATTAAATTAAAAAAATTGTAAAATAAATCAAAATGTTTTTCACTAAGGCTTTCCTGTTTTGACTGGCGGGAAAGCTTCTTTTTTTATTTTTAGCGGCTAAGCAATAGTATATGTATAGGTATGTATAAGTCTTGTATTCCTGTACAAACAGTATCATGCAGTTGTAAAATGGTCAGAAGATAAGGTAGAAAAGAGGAGCCTTTTTGCAAATTAAAGAAATTATCGTGGTTGAAGGAAAAGATGATACGACAGCAATTAAGCGAGCCGTACAAGCAGATACTATAGAAACAAATGGATCTGCTATATCTGAAGAGACGTTGAAACGTATTCAGCATGCGCAGGAGAAGCGTGGAGTTATTGTATTTACCGATCCTGATTATCCAGGACGACGCATACGTGCCATTATTGAGGAGCGCGTTCAAGGGGTCAAGCACGCTTTTTTACCGAAAGCAAAGACAATTGCGAAGAATGGCAAGGGATTAGGGATTGAGCATGCAGCAGACGACGATATTCGTGAAGCGCTACGACTTGTCTATACCCCTAATCTTGATGTACCAAACGAAGATGATATAACACTAGAGGATTTAATGACAGCTCGTTTAATTGGTCATCCGCAGGCAAAGCATCGTCGTGATCGTCTTGGTGAATTATTAAATATAGGGGCTACAAATGGTAAGCAGCTCCATAAAAGATTGAAAATGTTTCAAATTACAGAAAAGCAATTTGGTGCCGCAGTTGCACAGCTAGATCAGGAGGAAAATGATGCATAAGGATATTGCAACCCCAATTCGAACGCAGGAAATTTTAAAAAAATACGGATTCTCATTTAAAAAAAGCTTAGGACAGAACTTTTTAATTGATCCAAATATATTAAGAAATATAGTTAGCCATGCCAACTTAACAGAAAATAGTGGGGCGATTGAAGTTGGCCCAGGTATTGGGGCATTAACCGAACATTTAGCCAGAAGTGCTAAAAAGGTCGTTTCCTTTGAAATTGATCAACGACTATTACCTGTGTTAGAGGATACACTTAGCCCCTACAATAACGTGTCTATTGTCCACTCTGACATTCTAAAGGCCGATGTTGCTAAAGTGATTGCAGAGGAAATGCCAGGAATTGAAGATATTATGGTTGTGGCCAATTTACCATATTACGTAACTACACCAATTTTAATGAAATTATTGAATGATCGATTGCCAATTCGTGGATTCGTTGTCATGATGCAAAAAGAAGTGGCAGATCGTATAACGGCTAAGCCAGGGACAAAGGAATATGGTTCATTGTCGATTGCCATCCAGTATTATGTAAAGGCAGAAATAGCTATGACAGTCCCTAAGACGGTTTTCATGCCACAGCCTAACGTCGACTCAGCAGTCATTCGCCTTATTAAGCACGATGAGCCGCCAGTAAAGGTTATTAATGAGGATTTCCTTTTTGTCGTGACGCGTGCCTCTTTCGTACAACGTAGAAAAACGATATATAATAACTTACAATCAGGTTTGCCGAATGGTAAAGCACAAAAGGACTTCATTCTAGAGGCTTTAACTGCTGCTAGTATCGAACCAACCCGTCGTGGTGAAACTTTAACGATTCAAGAGTTTGGAAAATTAGCCGATGCGCTATATCCTGTATTTGCAAAGTAAAAAATTTTGTTAACATTTTTTCTTAGATGTAAAAAAATATACGTTTTTTATAAAAAATAAGTTGACAAGATTTATGAGGTGCTGATAAAATATTATATTTTGTTGACATTTTTGGGCGATTCGCTTATACTAGTTATTAGTGAGGTGTAAGCGAAAATGCCAAAAACTTTAGCGGACATTAAAAAGTCGTTGGATTGTCATTTGGGTAAACGTTTGCAATTAAAAGCAAACGGTGGTCGCAAGAAAACGGTTGAGTGTGCAGGGATATTACGCGAGACATATCGCGCCATCTTTGTAGTTGAACTTGACCAAGAAGACAATACGTGTAAGCGCGTATCGTATAGTTACACAGATATTTTAACTGAAGCAGTAGAGATTACATTTTTAGACGAAGCAAAGGCTGCTGTCGCAAAATAGTTTCTAGTACTTATTTCTATATTTTTGAAACACTCATGTATGTTAAAAACTACATGAGTGTTTTGCGTTTTCCCGGGGCATACTAATGTGGTCAGTTGTTAAAGGAGGAGTTTATATGCCTAGAAAGGGTATCATGTCACCTCGATTAAAAGAAGAGATCGCAAAAGAACTTGGATTTTATGATGTTGTGCAAAAGGAAGGCTGGGGCGGCATAAAAGCTCGAGATGCTGGTAATATGGTCAAACGTGCCATTGAAATGGCTGAACGAGCAAGTAATGAGCAAGAGCGTAAGTAGACTATTTCTAATAAAATAGACGACTTATTAAGTTTCATTCAGTAAGGAGGAAAATCCTTACTGACACAACAAATACAGCTGACGAGAGAGAACCGTTACTCCAAACAGGGTATACGGTTCTTTTTTTCCATTTTCGTAATCTCAGTATGGTAAAATAAAATGAATAATCTTGTGCGAAAAAGGAATTGTTTATATGTGTTGCTATAAGGGAGGAAGAAAAATGCTTTATGTAAAGGCGCCTGCAAAAATTAATTTAACTTTAGATGTACTTTATAAAAGACCTGATAATTTTCACGAAGTAGAGATGGTTATGACAACCGTCGATTTAGCTGATCGTATCAGTCTTGAATCTCGAGAAGATGGAGTGATCCAAATAATTTCAACAGATAATTTTGTACCGAACGATCATCGTAATTTTGCTTATCAGGCAGCGCGTCTCATTAAAGATACATATGGCATTAAACAAGGTGTATCCATTACTATTGAAAAAGAAATCCCTATTGCTGCCGGCCTTGCTGGAGGTAGTAGTGATGCAGCTGCTACACTTAAGGGCCTTAATGAACTTTGGAATTTAGGGTTATCGATAGATGAATTGGCTGAACTAGGTGCTAAAATCGGTTCAGATGTATCATTTTGTGTCTATGGTGGCACAGCACTTGCCACAGGACGCGGTGAAATAATAAAGGAAATCCCTGCCCCGCCTAACTGCTGGGTAGTATTAGCAAAACCTAAAATCGGCGTATCCACTGCTGAAGTATACGGTGGTCTTAAAGTTGAAGGATTGGAGCATCCAAATACGAAGCAAATGATACAGGCTATTGAAACGAAGGATTATGAGCTATTATGTTCTTCATTAGGAAATGTTTTGGAAACTGTAACATTTAAGCTACATCCAGAGGTCGTCATGTTAAAGGAACAAATGAAACGCTTTGGAGCAGATGCTACGTTAATGAGCGGAAGCGGTCCGACTGTTTTTGGGCTAGTCGATAGTGAAGCTCGTGTCAGTCGTATTTATAATGGTTTACGTGGGTTTTGTGAAGAAGTTTATGCAGTAAGAATATTAGGTGAGCGAAATACGCTTGCTTAGAAACGCAAATTTGTGTTAATTTTACCTATAAATATTCGTGTTTAGGAGAGGGTCGCATGAAATGGAAACGTAGTGAACGACTAGTTGATATGACGTACTATTTACTAGAACATCCACATCAGCTGATCCCGCTAACTTATTTTTCAGAACTATATCAATCTGCGAAGTCATCCATTAGTGAGGATTTAACGATTGTAAAAGAAACTTTCGAAGAAAAAGGAATCGGGTTATTGATGACAGTGCCGGGTGCTGCAGGAGGAGTAAAATATATTCCTAAAATGTCCGAGCTAGAGGTGCGTTCAGTTATTCAGGATTTAAAGGCAGAGCTTGAGCATTCAGATCGCTTATTGCCTGGTGGTTACTTGTTTATGACAGATTTACTAGGGAACCCAGATTTAATTAACCGCGTAGGGAAGGTTTTTGCTTCTGCCTTTGCAGATCAACAGATCGATGTCATAATGACAGTAGCAACGAAGGGTATATCTATAGCACATGCTATTGCTAGACATTTAAATGTGCCAGTAGTTGTTGTGCGAAGAGATAGTAAGGTAACAGAAGGTTCTACAGTAAGTATTAATTATGTGTCTGGTTCTTCCAGAAGAATTCAGACAATGGTATTATCAAAAAGAAGCATGAAGAGTGGACAACGTGTCTTGATTACCGATGACTTCATGAAAGTTGGCGGTACTATGAATGGCATGAAAAATTTATTAGAAGAATTTGATTGTCAATTAGCTGGCATTGCAGTGCTTGTTGAGGCTGAACATGCGGACGAAACGTTAGTAGATGATTACTATTCGCTTGTAAAGCTTCATGAAGTGAATGAAAAAGATCGAACAATTGCATTAAGTGAAGGTAACTATTTTTCTAAAAGGGGACATGACAAATGAAAGTAGTAGCAACATCAAATGCACCAGCAGCAATTGGACCATATTCACAAGGGATTATTGTGAACGGTATATTTTATAGCTCAGGACAAATTCCATTAACAGCTACAGGTGAATTAGTGGAAGGCGATATTACTGTACAAACAAATCAGGTATTCGCCAATGTAAAAGCAGTATTAGAGGCAGCAGGATCATCTTTAGAAAATGTTGTAAAGACTACAGTGTTTATGAAGGATATGAACGACTTTGTCGCAATGAATGAAGTCTATGCAAGCCACTTTGGGGAGCATAAGCCTGCACGTTCGGCTGTAGAGGTAGCTCGACTTCCTAAAGACGTAAAAGTAGAAATCGAAGTTATTGCTATTGTTAAATAAAGAATAGATTATTGAAGCCCACTATGAAGAGCATTCGTTCTGTTTAGGGGGCTTTTTTTATCGTTGACAAACAATTGTCAAAAATTCCGTAAATAAGAAAAAATATTATTCTCTAAAGTATTCAAATTTTTTAGAAAATTTGATAGACTATAAAAAGGAAAATATTCGGTAATTAAGAATATGATAATTTTTATTTAGGCATCTAAGAGAGAGGTGGTGAGAAAATGGAAGTTACTGATGTGAGATTACGTCGGGTACAGACGGATGGTCGCATGCGTGCGATTGCTTCCATTACACTTGACAATGAGTTTGTTGTTCACGATATTCGTGTAATTGATGGAAATACTGGATTGTTCGTAGCCATGCCAAGTAAACGAACACCAGATGGTGAATTTAGGGATATCGCTCATCCAATTAATTCGGATACTCGTAATAAAATTCAAGAGATTATTTTAAACGCCTATCATAACTCTAGTGAATTAGAGGAAACGGGCGAAGAAGTAGAATTAGAGAGCATTGGTGTATAGTTAAAAGGTAATAACTAACTATTTAAGAAGTAGTTGCAATTTAAAGTTAATTTTATTAGTCAGAAATTTTAGGAACTCTTCAATTTTGAAGAGTTCTTTTTATTTTGATAAAAAGAGAAAACCAGCAGTTTTAGGATATACTTCATGACATTCGAGCAGAAGGTGCAGTGGTTTTTGGAATTCATCTTTTTGTCAACTCTACATGCCTTGAAAATAGATGAATTATGCTATATAGTCATAAGAGAAAATGAGCGTATTGGAGGACTTACAGATGAGCAATATTTTTGCTGTCATTTTGGCTGCAGGTCAAGGTACACGTATGAAGTCCAAATTATATAAAGTGCTCCATCCAGTTTGTGGGAAACCGATGGTACAACATGTGGTGGATCATATTCAAACGTTAGATGTGAATCGCATTGTAACGGTTGTTGGACATGGTGCAGAAAAAGTGCAACATCAGCTTGGAGATAAAAGTGAGTATGTTCTTCAAGCCGAACAGTTAGGGACAGCACATGCTGTTCAACAAGCTGAGGGAATTCTAGGGAATGAAGAAGGAACAACTTTAGTTGTTTGTGGTGACACACCGCTAATTCGTCCCGAAACTATGCAGGCTCTATTTGAGCATCATCAGGCAAAGAATGCTAAAGCAACAATTTTAACTGCAATTGCGGAAAATCCAACTGGCTATGGTCGTATTTTACGTAGCGAGAATGGGCAAGTAGAGCAAATTGTTGAACAAAAGGATGCTTCAGCAGCACAGCAATTAGTAAAAGAAATAAACACGGGCACATATTGCTTTGATAACAAGTTGCTATTTGAAACATTAAAATTAGTGAAAAATGACAACGCTCAAGGTGAATACTATTTACCAGATGTTATTGAAATTCTACAAAAGCAAGGTGATATTGTAGAAGCATATGTGACAGATGATTTTGAAGAAACGCTGGGTGTCAATGACCGTGTTGCTTTATCACAGGCAGAGACATTAATGCGTGCGAGAATTAATGAAAAGCATATGCGTAACGGTGTGACAATTATTCACCCTGAAACGACATATATTAGCGCGGAAGCTGTTATTGGAAGTGATACTGTCATTCAACCTGGTTGTATGATAGAAGGAGCCACTGTAATCGGAGAAGATTGCAATATTGGCCCAAATACTCAAATTGCAGATAGCCAAATTGGAGATCGTACAACGGTGCATTCTTCAGTTGTGCGTGAAAGCGCTATTGCGGAAGATGTAGCCGTTGGACCATTTGCTCATATTCGACCACTTTCAGACATCGGTAGCCATGTGAAAATTGGTAACTTTGTAGAAGTGAAGAAAAGCAAGCTAGGTAATGACACAAAAGTATCACATTTAAGCTATATTGGTGACGCTGAAATTGGCAGTAACGTCAATGTTGGCTGCGGTTCCATTACAGTTAACTATGATGGAAAAAATAAGTACAAAACAATTATTGAAGATGATGTATTTGTAGGATGTAATACTAACTTAGTAGCGCCAGTGAAAGTTGGAAAAGGTTCATTTATTGCAGCAGGTTCTACAATTACAAAAGAAGTACCTGAAGATGCACTTGCTATTGCTCGTGCAAGACAAGAAAACAAACCTAATTATGTAAGCAAATTAAATTTAAAATAATTATCAACTAAACAGGAGGCCATCATGCCGTATCATTATGCAAACTCACAATTAAAAATATTTTCTCTAAATTCAAATAACCCGTTAGCTCAAGAAATTGCGCAAGAAATGGGTGTAGAATTAGGGAAATCTTCTGTTAAGCACTTCAGCGATGGAGAAGTTCAAATTAGCATTGAAGAAAGTATTCGTGGTTGTGATGTGTTTATCGTGCAGTCAACTTCTGCACCAGTAAACGAACATTTAATGGAGCTTTTAATTATGGTAGATGCAGTTAAACGTGCATCTGCTCGTACAGTAAACGTCGTAATGCCTTATTATGGTTATGCACGCCAAGATCGTAAAGCAAAAGCGCGCGAACCAATTACAGCTAAATTAGTGGCAAACCTACTTGAAACAGCAGGTGCAACACGAGTAATCGTATTAGATTTACATGCACCTCAAATTCAAGGTTTCTTCGATATCTTAATCGACCACTTAATGGCAGTACCATTATTATCAGATTACTTTAAATCTAAAGGTATTCCAGAAGATCAAATCGTTGTTGTTTCACCAGACCATGGTGGGGTAACACGTGCTCGTAAAATGGCGGAACGTTTAAAAGCACCAATTGCAATTATTGACAAGCGACGTCCAAAACCAAATGTTGCGGAAGTTATGAACATTGTGGGTAATGTTGATGGTAAAGTGGCAATCTTGATTGATGATATTATTGACACTGCAGGTACAATTACGATCGGTGCAGATGCATTACGTGCAGCCGGTGCAAAAGAAGTTTATGCTTGCTGTTCTCACCCTGTACTATCTGGCCCAGCAATTGAGCGTATCGAAAACTCTTCTATTAAAGAATTAGTGGTGACAAATACAATTCAGCTTGCGGAAGATAAAAAATCTCCAAAAATTACAGAGCTTTCTGTAGCTAAATTAATGGCTGATGCAATTTCTCGCGTGTACGAAAACAAATCTGTAAGTACTCTATTCGATTAATTATAAAGAATAAAGGGCAAATCTATCTTTTTAGATGGATTTGTCCTTTTTCTCTTTATTTAATGAAGGGAAAGAGTATATTATGTGTGAATCTCCTAATAAAGGGGTATAATAGTAAATGTGTCTTCATAATATTTACACTACTTTAAAAAATAGAGGTAAATATTATTATAGCCTTAAACAAGATAGTCACTAAAATGCTGAGTGGCTGATTGTTGATAAGGCGTAAATAATTTTCTTGGAAGGGGAATAAAGAGATATGAGTACAGTATTAAGTGTTACAAAGCGCGAAACTGGGCATCGTTCGACATTAACCCAACTTAGAAAAGGGGGAGCCATTCCTGCAGTTATTTACGGCTATAAGTTAGATTCAACCCCAATTTCTATTTCTGCAAAAGAATTTAAGAAATCCATTCAAAAAAATGGGCAAAACAGTGTGTTTTCACTAGATTTAGAGGGGAAAAAAGTGAATGTAGTTGTATCAGAAGTACAGCAATGTTCATTAAAAGATGAAGTTAATCATGTAGACTTTTTAGCGATTAATATGGCGGAGGAATTAGAGGCCGATGTGCCAATTAAATTAGTTGGTCAGTCAGTTGGAGTGAGTGAGGGCGGCATTTTAATGCAGCCTAACTTAGAATTAAAAGTGAAGGTGAAACCAGCTGAACTACCTGATTCCATTGAAGTTGATATTTCATCACTGAAAGTAGGGGAATCCCTGACTGTAGCGGAGATTCGAAATCAAACGCCTGTCGAAGTTGTTAGTGAAGATGATTATTTATTAGTAACGATTGTTGCTCCTGTTTCGGCAGAGCAAGAAGAAGTTACTGCTAGTGTGGAAGAAGAGCAAGTGTAAAATAAATTATTTATCAGGCTAGTAAGAAAGCTAAAAACTTTCTTGCTAGCTTTTTTTGTAGCGTTAAAATGGCATTTAGCAATTGTTCAAAATGCTTTCTAGGCATGTGGTATGGTAAAATAATGACTATTAGATTTGAAAGAAGAGAGGTACTTATGAAAATTATCGTTGGTTTAGGAAACCCGGGTAAACCGTATGAGCACACTAGACATAATATTGGTTTTGATGTAATTGATGCGTTAGCAGAAAAATGGGGGGCACCTTTAACAAATTCAAAATTTAATGGTATGTACACAACTGTTCATCGACCTGAGGGGAAGGTTCTACTTGTTAAGCCTTTAACATATATGAATTTATCAGGGGAATGTGTAGGTCCCCTAATGGATTATTTTGATATTGATGTGGAAGATCTAATTGTCATATACGATGACCTAGATTTGGAAACTGGAAAATTACGCTTGCGCCAAAAAGGAAGTGCGGGTGGCCATAATGGCATTAAATCCTTAATTCAACATTTAGGTACGCAGGAATTTAATCGAATCCGAGTAGGCATTAGTCGACCACCAACTGGCATGAAGGTTGCAGACTATGTATTAGCAAAGTTTTCAAAGGAAGATCAGGTTTATATGAAAGAAGCCATTGAAAAGTCTGTAAATGCTGTAGAAGTATCTCTTTCAAAGCCATTTCTTGATGTGATGAATCATTTTAACAAGTAAAGTCGTGAATTTAGTTAAAATTTTTGGATACAGAAGTCTAAGTTAAACTCATGCTTATATGGATAAGTCTTGCCTATAAGCAAAAATTAATTCTCCCATTTTTAAGTTCATACAATTCTGAAGACACGAAGATAGTGCATAATCCAATTTATAAATGTCTATACTTTAAGTAGAAAGTTGCTTAAAGGAGGATGATTTGGAGATGTCAGTTCGCTATCGATGTCGGCATTGTGAAGTAGAAATAGGGACACTACCATTTGATGCAGATGATACAATTCGAAAACTACATATTTTCGAATTGGGAGAAGCCGATGATTATGTTGAGAAAGATCAGCATGGTCATACGACTGTGCACTGTATTTGTGAGCAATGTGAGGATTCGCTGAGACAATATCCAGATTATCATGCACTCAATAAATGGATTCAATAATTGGAAGGATGCTTTGACACACTTCATGTGTGTTCAAGGCTTTTTCCATTTTGTAAAATGGCTAATAAATATATACAAACTAGCACTAGAATGCTAGTAATGACAAATAGAATTTTTTGCTGAAAGGAGCTTTTGACTGTGGAAGTTTTACGACAGCTTGTGTCGAGAGATAAACATATTACATCATTTTTACAGGAGATTCAAAGCGGTCAAACTGCATCACAGCTTATTACAGGTTTAACTGGAAGCGCACGTCCCGTTATGGTCGATGCGTTATTTGAATATGTAAAGAAGCCGATATACATTGTGTCTCCTAATCTACTGCAGGCACAAAGAATGGTGGATGAGCTTGCTGGACTATTAGGTGAAGAAAATGTTCACTATTACCCAGCGGACGAATTTATTGCTGCAGACCTTTCTGTGGCCTCTCCAGAATTACGAGCAGAGCGAATCGCAACGCTTGATTGCTTAGCTAGGGGGGAGAAGGCTGTTTACGTGATCCCCGTTGCAGGTTTGAGGAAGATCATGCAGCCGAAGGAACATTGGCTACACTATTTTTTACAAACAACTGTGGGCGATGAAATTGAAGTGGATGCATGGCTACAAACATTAGTTGAAATGGGCTATGTCCGAAATTCCATGGTGACTACACCTGGCGAATTTGCCTTACGTGGAGGCATACTTGATATTTATCCACCGTATTTAGAATCACCTATTCGGATTGAATTATTTGATACAGAAGTAGATTCTATAAGAACATTTTCGGCAGATGACCAACGTTCTATTGATAAATTACAAAAAATTCGTATACTTCCTGCTTCTGAGGTTATTCTGACAAAATCAGAAAGACAGAACTTGGCAGGTCGTTTAGAAAAAGCGTTAGCCGCAAGTCTAAAGAAAGTTAAAAAGCAGGAAACAAAAGAACTCCTTTATCAGCATATTCAGTATGATATTGAATTGCTACAACAAGGAAATCTTCCTGACTATGTTAATAAATATGGGTCATTACTATATGATAAAACGGCTTTTTTAGGCGACTATTTTGCGCAAGATGGAATTGTTTTATTTGATGAGCTTGGACGTATCCAAGAAGTTATGGATGCTTGGGAACGTGAAGAAGAGGAATGGTTTTTATCTTTAATTGAAGAAGGGAAAATGGTTCATGATGTTAAACCAGCCTTCACATTAAAGGAAATAGTGGCAATGTTGTCGCAACAAAAGCTGTCCTTTTCATTATTTTCACGTACATTTTCGGGAATAACGTTTAATAAGACGACTAACTTTTCTTGCAAGCCAATGCAACAATTTCACGGACAAATGGCATTGCTACAAAGTGAGATTGAACGCTGGTTACTTGGCAAATTTACAGTACTCATCGTAGCTAGAGATAAAGAGCGTGTGAAACGTGTTCAGCAAATGCTAGAAGAGTATGATATCCATGCAGCTATAGGTGAGCCTACAGATGCTGGAATTTATATTGTCGATGGAGTATTGTCGAGTGGTTTCGAATTACCGCTCCAACGTTTGGCCATTGTCACTGAGGATGAACTATTTAAGCAGCAGGCTAAGAAAAAAGCACGTACGCAAAAAATGACGAATGCTGAACGCATTAAAAGCTATACGGAAATTAAACCTGGTGATTATGTTGTTCATGTTCACCACGGAATAGGGAAATATATTGGTGTAGAAACATTAGAGGTAAATGGAACACATAAGGATTACTTGCATATTCGATATCGTGCAGACGATAAATTATATGTACCTGTCGAGCAAATAGACTTAATTCAAAAGTATGTGGCATCCGAGGACCGAGAACCGAAGCTACATAAATTAGGTGGCGCAGAGTGGAAAAAGGCTAAAGCTAAGGTATCGTCAGCTGTACAGGATATTGCAGATGATTTAATTAAACTTTATGCAAAGCGAGAAGCTGAAAAGGGGCATGCATTTACACCTGATAATGATGATCAACGTAACTTCGAGGCAATGTTTGCCTATGAAGAAACAGAGGATCAGCTGCGTTCTATTGTTGAAGTAAAAAGAGATATGGAACGTGAACGTCCTATGGATCGCCTTGTCTGCGGTGACGTTGGCTACGGTAAAACAGAAGTGGCCATTCGTGCCGCATTTAAAGCTATTCAAGATGGCAAACAGGTTGCCTTCCTTGTTCCTACAACCATTTTAGCGCAGCAACATTATGAAACCATTCGTGAACGCTTTCAGGACTTTGCTATTAATGTAGGGTTGCTATCACGCTTCAGGTCAAAGAAAGAGCAAACAGCTACTTTAAAAGGGTTAAAAGAAGGGCAAGTCGATATTGTTATCGGTACACACAGAATCTTATCGAAGGATTTATTATTCCAAGACCTTGGTTTATTAATTGTTGATGAAGAACAACGTTTCGGTGTAACGCATAAAGAAAAAATTAAGCAGCTAAAAACAAATGTCGATGTGTTAACGTTAACAGCGACACCTATTCCGAGAACGCTCCATATGTCAATGGTAGGGGTCCGAGATTTATCTGTTATAGAAACACCACCAGCCAATCGATTCCCGGTTCAAACATATGTGATGGAACATAGTGGGGCACTAGTTCGAGAGGCAATCGAAAGAGAGATGGCACGTGGCGGACAAGTGTTTTACTTATATAACCGAGTAGAAGATATGGCTAGAAAAGTTGAGGAAATTCAAGTGCTCGTTCCAGAGGCACGAATAGGTCATGCACATGGGAAAATGTCAGAGTCTGAATTAGAATCAGTCATATTATCCTTTTTAGAAGGAGACTATGATGTACTTGTGACAACGACTATTATTGAGACCGGTGTAGATATTCCCAATGTTAATACTTTAATTGTCCACGATGCTGATCGAATGGGCTTAGCTCAGCTCTATCAATTGCGTGGACGCGTTGGGCGCTCTAATCGGGTAGCCTATGCTTATTTTATGTACCAGCGTGATAAAGTATTGACAGATGTTGCTGAGCAAAGATTGCAGGCTATTAAGGAATTTACGGAGCTGGGTTCAGGCTTTAAAATTGCTATGAGAGATTTATCTATTCGAGGCGCCGGGAATTTACTTGGAGCGCAACAACACGGCTTTATTGATTCGGTTGGTTTTGATTTGTATTCACAGATGCTCCAAGAGGCAATTGAAGAGCGTCAAACAGGTGTGAAAAAAGAAGAAAAACCTGAGATTGAAATTTTATTAAGTGTCGATGCGTATATTCCCGATGCCTATATCCCTGATGGATACCAAAAAATTCAAATGTATAAACGCATTAAAGCGATGGATCAGGTGGAAGAGTATGGTGAAATCATGGAGGAATTAGAAGATCGATTTGGTGATCTTCCAATTGAAACAGAGCGTCTACTTCGTGTAGCACGAATGAAAGTATGGGGATTAGGTGCGGGAGTAGTCTCTGTAAAGGATAAGCAGAAACTTATTACAATCTTGCTATCCGAACAGGGAACAGCAAATGTTGATGGTAGTAAAATTATTGAAGAGTCCATGAAATTTGAACGTGCTGTTGGTTTTGGTATGGATGGCATGCAATTAAAACTAACCATTGATGAGCGGAAGTGCGGAAAACATCAACCCTTTGACATTTTGGAAGAACTGATGCAAATTATTGATCAAGCAAAGAAGCTATAATAAAAAGGCAGTCCTATCTTTTGAAGTAAAGATAAGACTGCCTTTTTTCGCTACAATTTTAATCAATTAATTATAGAAACGTATTCCTTGGGTACTCTAATAATGAGTTGATTGATGTAATGCAAGTTTTTTGAAAAAAATTGATGGTTGTGAAATCCTTTTTCTTCAGTTTTTGCATAGATTGCTTAAATAAAAACCATACTATAGTTGAATAAAAAATTTTATTGTAGCGAAAGCGAGGCATTAGAATGAAGGCAACAGGAATTGTTCGTCGTATTGATGATTTAGGGCGTGTAGTTATTCCAAAAGAAATTCGTAGGACGCTACGTATTCGTGAAGGCGACCCGCTTGAAATTTATACGGACCGTGAAGGTGAAGTCATATTAAAAAAATATTCTCCAATTAACGATTTAGGAGAATTTGCAAGAGAATATGTTGAAACATTATATGAAACATTAGGAACACCAGCATTTGTTACAGACCGTGATGAAGTAATTGCCGTAGCAGGGATTGGTAAAAAAGAATATATCAATCGTCGTATTACGTCCTTTGCAGAAGGCTTCATGGAAGAACGCTCTACAAAGATTGAAAAAATGGAGACATCCATTGAAATTGTTCCTGGACAATATGAGCAAGTAAAATCGTACTGTGCAACACCTATTATGGTGAATGGTGACCCAATTGGCTGTATTATAGTATTGTCTAAAGTGCATTTTGTTGGTGAGGTAGAAGTGAAAGTAGTGGAAACGGCTGCAAACTTCTTAGCGAAACAAATGAATAGCTGATGCATGTAAAAGTTATTGCGATGACCTTTTAGGCCGTGTAATAACTTTTTTTGCGTACATAAATATGGGCCAAATTAGGAACAGTATTGTCGCCTGGCGCGTCAAACTTTTTAGATATGCTATACTATTGGCATTGTTAAGAAGGAAAGAGGGCAATTTATGTCGCAACGTTTTGGTATGAAAAGCTACATGAAGGGAGCGGCCTTATTAACAATCGCTGCCCTTATCGTAAAAGTACTTAGTGCCTTTTACCGTGTACCTTTTCAAAATCTAGTTGGTGATGAAGGTTTTTATATTTATCAACAGGTATATCCAGTCATTTCAATTTTCGTTGTTTGGACATCTAGTGGCTTTGCTGTAGCCATTTCAAAAATGCTTGCAGATAATGATTGCATAGTTGATACAATAGAACGTAATGAAAAAAGAAGCATGATCATGCGTGTCGTTTTCCGTTATTTGACGGTGCTCTCATTATTGTTTTTTGCTGTCCTATTTGGAGGGGCTGAAAAAATAGCCCAGTTGATGGGTGATATTCAACTGGCACCTTTGATACGCACGGGCTCCCTTGTAGTATTGGTAATGCCAGCACTTGCTATTTTGAAGGGCGGTTTTCAATCTAGAGGGATTATGGAGCCTATTGCCTATGCTCAAGTCGTTGAACAGGCGATAAGGGTAACCGTTATTTTAACAGGAACCTTTGTCATTATGACTACCACAAAATCCCTATATGCTGCGGGGAAAATGGCCGTTATAGGTACAGTCATAGGGGAAATAACTGCATTATTATTACTTGCCTATATTTTTTCTAAACGCTTTGGGCTATTCCGTGTGCATCTACGTCTACACAAGGCTAAAAGCTTACCGATTATTAAAGAGGTTACATGGCTTAGCTTAAGTGTAAGTATGAGTGGCCTTTTGTTACTAGGCTATCAATTAGTTGATTCCTTTACGATCTATTCGTTATTAATCGATCACGGTATGGACTCTACAGTTGCTAAAGAAACCAAGGGGATTTATGATCGTGGACAGCCGCTCGTACAACTAGGCGTTGTTATCGCATCCTCGCTATCCCTTGCAATTGTTCCACTTGTTGCTCATCTATCGAAAAAACAAGAAGGGCGAAGTGCCATTCCATTTATCCAATTAACATATAAAGCGTCTATTTTGTTTGGTTGGGCTGCTTCACTCGGATTAATGCTTGTTATGCCCTATTTAAATGAAATGCTTTTTAAAACCAATACATTATCCGAAGTATTAATTGTATATGTATTCCAAATCGTGCCTTTGTCGATTATTCTTACATTTACAGCCATTTTACAGGGCTATGGAAAATTAAAGAAGCCAGCATTATTCTTAATGATAGGGTTTGTATTAAAAATAATATTAAATGTTCGTTTGATAGGCTGGCTTGGTGTATTAGGAGCAGCTATTGCAAATGATATAGGATTACTATTAACAGCGTTCTTGCTTATTGTTTATTTAAAAACAATGACTGGTATTCAATTAGCACCCACCGAATTTTATAAAAAAGTGGGGCTCGCATCAATAAGTATGGCAGTGGTTGTATTGGTATGGCTACAGATGGTATCTGCTTTTTTAGGCCATTTATTGTCATCACGTTCAGTAGCGGTGATCGCAGGATTTACTGCAGTAGGCTTGGGAGCGTTTGTTATGCTTACAATGATTGCGAAGAAACGAGTGTTAGTAGAAAAAGAGTGGTATTTATTACCGTTCGGACGTAGAATGGCCGTTTACCAACTATGGCTAAATTCAAAGAAGTAGGTGGAAATGTGAATACTTTAACTATTATTGGTCTAGGTGCAGGGGATTTTAATCAGCTGCAAATGGGCGTTTATAAAAAATTGAAAGCTGCTAAAAAATTATTTGTTCGTACAGTCGATCATCCAGTACTAGAGGAATTAGCGGCAGAAGGTATAACGTTCGAAAGCTTTGACAAAGTTTATGAAAAACACGACGCATTTCAGCCAGTATATGCAGAAATTGCAGAATCACTTATAGCAGCTACAGCTATAGAGGATAGTATGTATGCGGTACCAGGTCATCCATTGGTTGCAGAACAAACAGTGCAATTGCTTATAAAAGCAGCGGCTGAGGGTACTTTCAATCTTGTCATAGAAGGTGGACAAAGTTTCTTGGATCCGATTTTTGGTGCATTGAAAATTGATCCGATTGAAGGTTTTCAATTGCTGGATGGCACTAGCTTTTCCATGCATGACATCAACATGCGTCAGCATATCTTAATTGCCCAAGTGTACGATACATTTAGTGCTTCAGAAGTGAAGCTAACATTGATGGAAAAATATGAGGACGAGTACCCAGTGACCGTAGTTACGGCTGCGGGATCTTCACAGGAAAAAATTGTTACTGTGCCACTCTATGAACTCGATCAAAGTGTGGAGGTTAATAATTTAACAACCGTCTATGTGCCACCTGTAAATTCACAGGAAGAGGCCTTAAGAGATTGGACAACATTCCGTACCATAATTGCAACATTAAGAGGTCCAAATGGCTGTCCATGGGATCAAAAGCAAACTCATGAGTCCTTGAAAAAGTATTTACTCGAAGAAGCTCATGAATATTTAGCTGCTGTAGATGCTGAAGATGATTTTGCAATGATTGAAGAACTTGGAGATGTGCTTTTACAAGTGTTCTTACATGCACAAATAGGAGAAGATCAAGGGTACTTTACGCTTGAAGATGTTTTAGCTTCTGTTAGTGAGAAAATGATTCGTCGCCATCCACATGTCTTTGGAGATGTTGCAGTGGAAGATGCTGATGGTGTTGTAGCCAATTGGGAGGCTATAAAGGCTGAAGAAAAGGGTATGACTGATAAACCACTATTAGAAGGGGAGTATAGGGCGTCCTCGGCGCTACAGACAGCCTTTAATTATCAAAATAGAGCTGCCAAAGTAGGCTTTGACTGGCCGGATGT
Organism: Lysinibacillus sp. GbtcB16; assembly: GCF_019091145.1. NCBI lineage: Bacteria > Bacillati > Bacillota > Bacilli > Caryophanales > Bacillaceae > Lysinibacillus > Lysinibacillus sp. GbtcB16. Next base: position 23,986 of record NZ_JAGXJV010000012.1, on the reverse strand, counting down.
AGAAGGTGCATGGGATAAGTTTGCGGAGGAGTGGCAGGAATTTCGCCATGAAGTGACGAATGGCTCTAGTATATCCAGACTTGATGAATTAGGAGACGTATTATTTACATTAGTGAACTTAGCACGTTTCTATAAATTATCTCCAGAAGAGGCAATCCTGCATGCGAACGAAAAGTTTGCTAGACGATTTGGCTATGTGGAAGCTCAAGTAAAGGCAAGTGGAAAATCATTTGCTGACTTTACTTTAGATCAATTAGATAGGTTCTGGAATGAAGCGAAGCAACTAGAAAGGGAGAAAGAACTATGAGATTAGATAAATTTTTAAAAGTTTCACGTTTAATCAAACGTCGTACTTTAGCTAAAGAGGTGGCAGATCAGGGGCGTATCACTATCAATGAGAAGGTAGCGAAAGCAAGCAGCTCAGTAAAAGCTGGAGATGAACTGGCCATCCGATTTGGTCAAAAAATAGTAACAGCACGTGTAGAAGAAATACGTGAGACAGTGAAAAAAGAAGATGCAGCCAAAATGTTTACCATTTTGAAAGAAGAGAGACTAGAAAAAATTGAGCCTGAATTTATAGATGATGAAGAATAAATTTCTTTTTTAACCTCCTAATGTTGTTCCTGCTTCCATTTATGGATGAAAGTAATAGACAACTTAAATAAAGTTGTCATGCTTTGATGGTTGTCCGCATAAAGTGAACAGAAGCTAGGACGACTAAAGGAGGAAAAAAATGACGCTACATCAAGAAAGTAATCGTTACACAATTCCATCTGGAGAGCATATTTTAACGATTCGTAATCGTAAAAGAATGGACATGACTTCTGTAAAATCAATTGAACGCTTTGATCAGGAAGAGTTTTTCATTAAGACGTCCCAAGGGCATTTGTTAATCCGTGGAGAGGAACTGCATATCGTTCATTTAGATGTTGACAAAGGATTATTGACACTTGAAGGAACTGTAAAAACATTACAGTACGACGAGGAGGAAAGTGGCTTCTCGAAGGGTTTCCTTCATAAGTTATTTGGATGATTGTTAGTGAACAATTCTTTCAATTAATTGTCATGGTTTTGAGCGGTATTGCAGTTGGTTTCATTATTGATAGTGTAAGGCTTATTGTTTTTTCAACTCCAAAAAGGTCAAGCCTTCGAAAGTGGATGATGATTTTTGAGCTACTAACATGGATTCTACTTGGAGGGCTGACATATTATTTATTATTTTGGCTAAAAGACGGCGCATGGCGGGCATACGACCCGCTTGCGCAAATAGCCGGAATTTTTTTGTATCAATCATTTTTTCAAACTATTTTACGTTTCATAGCTAGAGTTTTGGTGAATATTACATGGAGACCCTTTTGGTTCATTGTGCGCTTCATCGTCTCGGTTATTCGACATATTTTGCAGTTTTTATTAAATATAGTAATGTTTGTTATAAGACCTTTTGTCAAAATTTATTCGTATTTGTCCTACACTTTTTTAAAAAAGTTACGATATTTGAAGTATAATAAAAAGCAACAATAATTTTCGGAGGTGCGGGCATGACTAGACGTCATTCATCAAATGATGAACAACAGAACTTTACAAAGCTTGATAATGACTATGTCCGTAACACGGATAAAGCTATAAATCGCAAGCAACAGGCACGGAAACGTAAATTACGCCGTATTGTCTTTTTTGCGATTGTACCAGTCATTATTATCGCCCTTCTCTTAAATGTGCTATCCAACCAACAGGAAACATTAGCAATCAAAGAGAAATCAAAGGAAGAAGCGAAACAGCATCTCTCTGAATTGAAAGAGGAACAGGATTCTTTAAATCTTAAAATCAAACAATTACAGGATGATGAATATATCGCAAAACTATTAAGAAAAGAGTATTACTTGTCTGAAAAAGGTGAGGTTATTTTTATAATTCCAGATAAGGAAGATAAAAAAGACGACTGAAAAGCTATGTATTGTTGACACTCTTTTTTAGTTATATATAATGAAAAGAGAAGCTTATTGCAGTAAAAAGTTTAATTAAAATGATTACATGGCTCAAAAGAGTCGCTTAATTTTTAAGGAGGAGCATTTTTTTTATGTCAATTGAAGTAGGCAGCAAGGTACAAGGTAAAGTAACAGGAATCACAAATTTTGGAGCATTCGTTGAGCTGCCAGATGGCAAAACAGGCTTAGTTCACATTAGTGAAGTTGCTGACAATTATGTAAAAGATATCAATGAGCATCTAAAAGTTGGAGATGAAGTTGAAGTAAAAGTGATGAATGTTGAAGCGGACGGAAAGATCGGTCTTTCAATCCGTAAAGCAAAGCCTCAAGCTGAGAGACCAGAGCGTCCAGAGCGTCCAGCGCGTCCACGTCGCGATAATCGCTCTAACGATCGTAACGACCGCCACCAGCCAAAAGAAAATTTTGAGCAAAAAATGGCACGCTTCTTAAAAGATAGTGATGAACGTCTAGCAACACTTAAACGTGCTACAGAGTCAAAACGCGGAGGTCGCGGAGCTAGAAGAGGGTAGTTTGCTGACTGTTTTAATCGTAGAAAAAGTGTATGATATAGAGCTGGGATTAGCTTTAATAAAAAGCTAATCCCTTTTTTTGTGGACTGACCTATAAAGTTGAGGAAGGTCCCTTTTTCTTTTTGATAGGTGTGACTACTTTTTCATCAGTAGGAGCAATGGATGCTTTTTCTGCTGGTCGAATAACCATTTTAACAAGTAAAAAGACGCCATATACGCTTACAGCAAGCCCGGAAAGTAGCAACATTATTTGAACAACAAATGGTAAATTAATAAGTATTGAAACAAGAATAATCATTGAGCCACTTCCACAAATTAAAGCAGCTTTAGTTAATGCGCTCAAGGAAAATAAACCTCCTAAAAATACAATCTTATATGTAGTATGCCATATTTTATATGTAGTCACATAGTCGAACCTTATACATATCATATTGCAGAATAAAAAATAGGCGCCTCAGAATATCATTCTGAGACGCCTATTTGAGATGACCCCTACGGGATTCGAACCCGTGTTACCGCCGTGAAAGGGCGGTGTCTTAACCACTTGACCAAGGGGCCTACTATGGTGGCGGCCGAGGGGATCGAACCCCCGACCTTACGGGTATGAACCGTACGCTCTAGCCAGCTGAGCTAGGCCGCCAATTTTTTTATGGAGCGGAAGACGAGGTTCGAACTCGCGACCCCCACCTTGGCAAGGTGGTGTTCTACCACTGAACTACTTCCGCATGTCGTTTAAGCAACAAGTTAAATAATACAAGCCATTGGTCTTAGTGTCAAGAAGATTAATAAAAAAATATCAAAAAATATATTTTACAATAAAATTCTTTAAACAAGATGAGACAGAGTCAGCTATATAAAGATATTTTAGCGGATTTTTTGTTCTTAAGTAGAATTGTCTTGCCGTAATCATTGAAAAGAGTGGGGAATAGTTGATAGAACGCCTATTTATAAAGATTCCCTGTTAATGGTGAGATGATACCTGATATATTGTCTGGAACAGATAGCTTCATATAGGACCACAATGACCGACAATTACAAAAGAAATTATTGCCAATTCACGTATTTATGTATACGTATTCGTCGAAATGTTTATATTTTTTAATGCCAACGTCAGACAATCTTTCCATGCATAATTCTTTATAATAGCCAAAAGTGCGGGAAAGGGGATAAATAAATGACAAGTATCGAATGGTATAATACAGCGAATGTAGACGACCGAAAATTAGGGATAAAAAAGAAGCAAGTCTTCATAGGTACCCTATTTTTTTTAACATCCTTTTTTTTGGCTCAATCCGTTGTATTTGAAGCAGCAGTACCGTTCTCAGTTCCTTTTTGGGCAATTATTCGAACAAAGTATAGGGAGTACGCCAAATTCGTTTTATTTGGAAGTTTGGTCGGCTGTTTTTTCCTGGGCTTTGGACAAGTTGTTATTTTAGCATTACAAATCATCATGTATGAATGTATTATGCGTTTCCGTTACTGGAGACTTCCTCAAAGTATTGCCGTCTCTTTAGCTGTTTTATTGGTGCAAATTATGTGGCAAGGGGCGATGTATCAAGGCTTACCACCAGTGCTTGTACAATTTTATGTAGGCTGTGAAGCGGCACTAGCTCTAATTATGACCCTCTTTATGCAAGTGCTTTTCGTCAATTCATATGAATGGTTTACGAGTCATTGGACTTACGAGAAGCTTGGGTCAGGGTTAGTCGTGTTTGCTGCCATGCTTACGGGGATGCAAGCAGTTGTGTTTAGCTATTTTTCGCTCCCTATATTTTTATTGCAGCTTTTTATTTGTTTTGGTGCATTAGTTGGAAGTGTACCGTTAGCAACAGTAATCGGAGCGGTGTTAGGAACGCTCATTGGTGTTGCTAAGCTTTCCTTTACCGGTATGCTATCTGTTGCCACCTTAACAGGACTTTGTGCAGGTATGGGGGCTAAAGGTGGTAGATTCGGGGTTGCAATCGGAAGTATCTTACCTAGTGTATTTTTTTTATTTTATGATGCAACATTGCCATTAGATAGTGTGTATTTCACTTCCATTGCCATTGGAAGCGTTCTTTTCCTAACGATCCCTAGAAAATATTCAGATAAGGTGAGGGACAAGCTCTTCCCACAACGGGAGGAAATTTTACTCGCAAGACAAAATTGGTTAACTGAACACGTCACATACAAATTAGAACATTTTCAGCATTTCGTGCAATTTATGAAGGAGCTGGTATTTGATCGTTTTATGACCGCGCCAGTTGAAGAAGCGAAGGAAGTATCCCCGATGAATACATGTTTAAGCTGTTTCCGTCATGATCATTGCTGGGGAGCTCAAAATAATGGGATGGACAAGCTGATGACAGATTGGTTTCATATGAAGGGAGTAGGTAAAGAATCAGCTATTCATCGTGTAGAAGAACAAATCCGCTATAAATGCGTGAAATCGACAAAGATTTTTGAAGAGTTGGATACGGAATTATACAGGGAACGTATTAACGGGCAGTACTTTCATGGTAAAAAAATGATTGCACTACAGCTCCGTGATATGAGTAATCATTTAAACCAATTAATTGCTGAGATGAAGGAGGATACGATTTCTTTTGTAAGTGTTGAAAAGGATATCATTGAGCGTTTAAAGGATGCTCATATTGAATGCTTTCAGCTAGATGTCCTTAACAATAAGCCAGGGGCTAGAAAGATAGTTTGTGCTTTGGCGCCAGCCCGTGTTGATTGGGAGAAAGATACAACATTAGCTGAACGGATGATTTTGCCGATTCTTTATGAAATTTTTAATGAGCCATTTGAAATTGAAAAAGTAGTGGCTTGTGAAATGCCGTTTCGTCATATACAAATATGCTTTAGATCAGCTATTAGCTTTGAAGTAGAGTATGATATATATAGCATGTCTAAAGATGCAACTTTGTATTCTGGGGATTCACATGCACTTTTCCAATTGCATCCAGGTCTTTTTGCCATTTTATTATCGGATGGTATGGGGCAAAGTAAAGAAGCACAACATGAAAGTAGAAAATTAATACATTTAATGCGAGAGTGCCTCAATTACAATATGAATCCTGAAACGGCAATGCATACATTGCATTATGTCATGTCATTAAAACAACAGGATGATATGTATGCAACCCTGGATTTTGCACTAGTGGATTTACAGCATGGTGATTTATGGTCATGGAAGGCTGGGGGAATGTCGACCTATATTTTGCGTGGGAAGGAAGTCATAAAGGTTGAGAGTAATGCAGCACCTGTAGGTTTTCTATCGATTTCTGCGGTTGAGGCTGAAAAAAGAAAGCTGAAAGCAGGGGATGTCATTTTAATGCATTCAGATGGACTGTTTTCTAGTGTTGCCGATTGGGATGAGCAAGAGGAGACATTTTTAGCTTATGCACAGCAGGTAGCCAGTACAAATAATACTATTCAAGAAAAGCTAACAACGATTATGCAGTCATTCCAAGATTACTTTGAAATAGAAGATGATTGTACTGTACTCATGTTAGAGGTGACACATGTTGTTCCGACATGGGCTGTATTTAGACCAGCTCAATATTCTGTGAGCTAATCATTTTTTGTATGATCGAAAAGGGGAGGAGAAGCGTTTGTCATTTGAATTAAAGGTTAAGACATTTATTGAAAAAGAGCAATTATTACAGCAAGACGACCATCTTCTCATCGCCGTTTCGGGTGGAGTAGATTCTATGGCTTTACTCCATTATTTTGTTGAAACACAAAAGCACTGGAACATTCGGGTGGAAGCAGTACATGTCGACCATATGCTTAGGGGAGAGGCTTCTGCTGAGGATAGGGCATTTGTAGAAAAATATTGTGATGAAAATGACGTTTATTTACATGCCACAGCGATCTCCATACCAACAATACTGGCACAGGAGAATGGAAATACTCAGCTGATATGTCGTAGAGAAAGGTATCGATATTTTAAAGAGATTTTGTACAAAACGAATGCGAATAAGCTTGTAACTGCACATCATGCGGATGACCAACTGGAGTCAGTATTAATGGCCCTGACAAAAAATGCGACGATGAATAGCATGCAAGGCATACGCCCTCAGCGACTTTTTGAAGGAAAAACATTAATTCGTCCGTTTTTAACGGTTACAAAGACTGAAATAGGGGAATATTTACTTAGAAAAGGTTTAAATTATCGAGAGGATGTCAGTAACTTCAAAGATACTTATGTCCGAAATCGCTTCAGACATCATGTCGTGCCTTTACTGGAGGCTGAAAATCCGAGAGTGACCGAACAGGTGACCCATTTTACATCGCAATTGCAAGAAGACAATACCTTTTTAATGACATTAGCCGAAGGTGTATTTTCCAAAACCATTAAAAGAAGTAATGAAAATACATATAGCATGGAAATTGAGGCTTTTCAATTGGTACCACTTGCTTTACAAAGGAGGCTCATTTTAATACTATTAAACTATCTTTACAAAGATTCAAATACGATACAAAGTTATGCTTTATTGACTTCAATTTTAAAGCTTTGTGATACGACAGCAGGGTATGCTGAAATTCACTTGCCTGAAGATTTCCTTGCAGTTCGCTGTTACGGAAAATTAATGATTCAGAAGAATAGTTCAACAGAGGACTACCCTTCTTCTGAAAAAATAATTATTTCGGCTGCTAATGGGTGGACAACATTGACGAATGGTAAACGCTTATGCGTAGTCAAGTTGCACGATTTATCGTCCGAATTGATGACGGATACTGCACAACTTTTTTATTTTAACGCTAGCAAACTCCACCTTCCGCTCTCTATTCGAGCACGCAAGGATGGAGACAGAATGCTGTTAAAAGGAATGGATCAGCCAAAACGCTTATCTCGCCTTTTTATAGATGAAAAGATTCCTTTAAATGAGCGGAATAGCTGGCCGTTACTGATTTCTCAGTCTGATGAGGTGGTAGCGGTAATTGGTGTGCGTATGGGAATGTTTTTTTCAACCACTCCGCAACCAAACGATGATACAGTGCTCATCGTAGACTAAGGTCTTTGTAAAATATTTCACCGTAATTGGTTGAAGATTTGTTGATACATCACGAGGAGGAATCGATATGTTACAAAATGACATCGAAAAAGTAATGATTACAGAAGAACAATTGCAAGAAAGAATTGCAGATCTAGGTGCACAATTAACTGAGGAATACAAAGATGCATTCCCGTTAGCTGTTGGTGTACTTAAAGGAGCAATGCCATTTATGACAGATCTCATGAAACGCTTCGATTCTTTCATTGAGCTAGATTTTATGGATGTTTCTAGCTATGGCAATGCTACCGTGTCATCTGGAGAAGTAAAGATTTTAAAGGATTTAAATACGAGCGTTGAAGGACGTGACGTATTAATTATCGAGGACATCATCGATAGTGGTTTGACGTTAAGCTATTTAGTAGATTTATTTAAATATCGAAAAGCCAAATCCATTAAAATTGTTACATTACTTGATAAACCATCAGGTCGAAAAGTGAACCTATCGGCTGACTATGTTGGTTTTAAAGTTCCAGACGGCTTTGTAGTTGGATATGGTTTAGATTACGCTGAAAAATATCGTAACCTACCTTATATTGGTATCTTGAAACCTGAAGTTTATTCATTTTAAGATACAAAACGACCAGCTTTAAAAGTTATGGCCTCCAGCGCAGTCAAGTGTTTTTCATTATGGCTAACATAATTCGAAATCTTGACACAATGTTCAGCTATTTCGAGCCCGTGGAACAGGTACAATTACGCTGGGATGTATTAAGATGGCCTAAAAACTGTTTTGATAATAGCAAAAAATGAACGAAACATTTTTTAAGTAGGGCTTTTCGTTGTATGATGAAATCATGATATGTTAAGATTTTACTTATAATTTTTCTGTTTGTAATGAGGAGGCTGGAGATGAATCGAATATTTCGATATACCATATTCTATCTACTGATTTTCCTAGTGATTATCGGTATTTTTGGTACTTTCAACGGTGGCAATTCACCAACGAAAGAGTTAACTTATCATGAGTTCCAACAAGCTCTAGATAAGAAAGAAATAACAAGTGCTACAATTCAACCTGATAAATCAGTTTATGTCGTAGAAGGTACATTAAAAGGTTATGAAAAGGGTCAAAGCTTTACAGTGAACATCCCTCGCGATAACCAATCATTAATGGATCGCATCGATGAGGCTGCTAAGGAAAAAAATAGTAATATTAAATATTTAGCAGCGCCAGAAACGAGTGGATGGATTCAATTCTTTACAGGGATCATTCCTTTCATTATCATCATTTTCTTGTTCTTCTTCCTAATGAGCCAATCTCAAGGTGGCGGTAATAAAGTGATGAGCTTTGGTAAGAGTAAAGCTAAACTTTATGATGACCAAAAGAAAAAGGTTCGTTTTACAGATGTAGCAGGTGCTGATGAAGAGAAAGCGGAGCTTGTAGAAGTTGTAGACTTCTTAAAAGACCATCGTAAATTCACAGAGATTGGTGCACGTATTCCAAAAGGTATCTTACTTGTAGGTCCTCCAGGTACAGGTAAAACATTACTTGCACGTGCTGTGGCAGGCGAAGCAGGCGTTCCTTTCTTCTCAATTTCAGGTTCTGACTTCGTAGAAATGTTTGTCGGTGTCGGTGCATCACGTGTCCGGGATCTATTCGAAAATGCGAAGAAAAACGCACCATGTATTATCTTTATAGATGAGATTGATGCAGTTGGTCGTCAACGTGGCGCTGGTCTAGGCGGGGGTCATGACGAGCGTGAACAAACACTGAACCAGTTGCTAGTAGAAATGGATGGTTTCGGGGCAAACGAGGGTATTATTATCATCGCTGCAACAAACAGACCAGATATTTTAGATAAAGCGTTATTACGTCCAGGTCGTTTTGACCGTCAAATTACAGTAGGACATCCTGATGTAAAAGGACGTGAGGCGATTCTTAAGGTACATGCACGTAACAAGCCTTTAGCAGATACAGTTGATTTAGCAGCAGTTGCACAACGTACGCCAGGCTTCTCAGGTGCTGATTTAGAAAACTTACTAAACGAAGCTGCTCTTGTAGCCGCTCGTAAAAGTAAACGTACCATCAATATGGCAGATATCGATGAAGCTTCTGACCGTGTAATCGCTGGTCCAGCTAAAGCGAGCCGAGTATATTCAGCCAAAGAGAAAAAACTTGTATCCTTCCACGAAGCTGGTCACGTAGTTGTTGGTCTAGAGCTTGATGAAGCGGATACAGTCCACAAAGTAACAATTGTTCCACGCGGTCAAGCGGGTGGATATGCTATTATGTTACCGAAGGAAGAACGTTTCTTTACAACAAGACAAGAGCTTTTAGACCGTATTGCTGGACTGCTTGGTGGTCGCGTAGCTGAAGAAATCGTTCTTGGTGAAGTCTCTACGGGGGCACATAACGACTTCCAAAAGGTTACAAGTATCGCACGAGCTATGGTTACTGAATATGGAATGAGTGAAAATCTTGGTGCAATGCAATTCGGTTCAAGTCAGGGTGGAAATGTATTCCTTGGCCGCGACTTTAATTCGGACCAAAATTACTCTGATTCTATAGCTTATGAAATTGATAAAGAAATGCAAAAAATTATTGATACGCAATATGAGCGTACGAAACGTATCCTAACAGAGAATCGTGAGTTACTTGATTTAATTGCTAATACGTTAATGGAGAAAGAAACATTAAATGCGCAAGAAATCGAGCATTTACGTGATCATGGTGTTTTACCAGCACCAGAGGCTGTCGAAAAAATTGAGGGGAATGACACTCCGAAAGTGGAAACGAAGCCAACGTTAGATACGATTGGTGAGCCAGTTGTTGAAAAAGAGCTATTAAGTAAAGAGCCAAACCCAACAACTTTAGACCTTGCAAAAGAAGGCAAGGAATCAAATGAACCACCTAAGGGTATCGACGAAAAACGTGAATAAATGAGAAAGACTGTTTACTGCAAAATGAGTAAACAGTCTTTTTCTTTGCCTTTTATTATAAAAAAGCATTAGGATATTAGTGGAAGACAGCTACATATGACTTCGCACAAATGGTGGAGACAAGATGTATTTGTAAAGACAAATGGATAGGAGTGTTTTCGCATGGGAACTGTAACGTTAAATAATGGACTTAAAATGCCTTTGGTTGGTTACGGTGTATTTCGTGTTCCAGAAGGAGAAGACCTAGCTGAAGCTGTAAAAACGGCTATTGCGAAAGGTTATCGAAGCATCGATACGGCACAAGTATATCGTAATGAAGAAAGTGTTGGACGAGGGATACGAGCAGCCATAGAAGAAGGTTTGGTTACGCGTGAAGAACTATTTATAACATCTAAAGTTTGGAACGATGGACTTTCCTATGAAGAAACACTTGCCGCTTATGATAGCAGTTTAGAGAAAATAGGATTAGACTATTTGGATCTATATTTAGTACATTGGCCAGGCATTGACACAAATTATGTAGAGGTCTATAAGGCACTGGAAAAGATTTATCAAGATGGACGTGTGCGTTCAATTGGTGTTAGTAACTTCCATGTACATCATTTAGAAATACTTTTGAAAGAAACTACGGTTATTCCTGTTATTAATCAAATCGAATTCCATCCACATTTAACGCAAAAGGAAGTACGTGCTTATTGTACAGACAAGGACATCCAAGTAGAGGCTTGGTCTCCTTTAATGAATGGCGGCTTATTGGAGGAAGCATTGATTCAAGAGTTAGCATCTAAGTATGATAAAACACCTGCTCAAATCGTATTACGCTACGATGTACAGCACAACGTTGTAACTATCCCAAAAACGATGACAGCCACTCGTATGGTGGAGAATCTGGATGTTTTTGACTTTACATTAACAGATGGCGAAATGGCTCAACTGGATGCTTTAAATGACGGTCTACGCTGTGGTCCAGATCCGGAAAAATTTAATTTCAAATAATTTTTTTAGGAGCGTCCTAGCTTAGGATGCTCTTTTTTTAAGAAGGTTGGAATACTATTTCCTAGCATAAAAAGTATGGTATCATTTTCTAAAGTGTTTTAACTTCAAGTTAGATGGATAATGTAAGTTGTAACAGTAGGTTGGCGAAAGTTACAATGATGGTATGGGGGTGTCAACCATGATTTTAGTTTTAGATGCAGGGAATTCTAATATTGTGTTAGGTGTTTATGATGACAACGAACAATTAGCCTTCCATTGGCGTATGGTGACAGACCTTTATAAAACAGAAGATGAATATGCTATGCAAGTTCTTTCGTTTTTTAATCATGCAGGCATTTCATTTGAACAAATTACGGGCATTATAATATCCTCAGTTGTGCCACCAATTATGTATTCATTGGAGGCAATGTGTCAGAAGTATTTTCGAAAAAAACCTCTAGTAGTGGGTCCTGGTGTTAAAACGGGTTTGAATATTAAATACGAAAATCCTCGAGAGGTTGGTTCTGACCGTATTGTTAACGCTATAGCAGCTTTAGATTTATATAAAGCACCTTGTATTATAGTTGATTTTGGTACAGCAACAACTTATTGTTATTTAAATGAAAAAGGCGACTATATGGGTGGTGCGATTGCGCCGGGTATAACCATTTCGACAGAGGCACTTTATACTCAAGCTGCTAGACTGCCGCGTATTGAAATATTAAGACCTACACATATTGTAGGAAAAACAACCGTTTCCGCCATGCAGGCCGGAATTTTTTATGGCTTCGTAGGACAAGTTGAGGGCATTGTTAATCGGATGAAGGCACAAAGTAAAGAGGAGCCATTAGTAATTGCTACAGGTGGATTAGCAAATCTAATTGCAGGAGAAACGCAAATTATTGATGTTGTGGATCCGTTTTTAACGTTAAAGGGTTTATATAAACTGTATAAACGTAACCAATAAGAAATGAGGGACATTTCATTTATGAATGATTATTTAGTTAAAGGTTTAGGATTTAATGGACAGGTACGTGTATTTGCAGCCCGTACAACAGCCACAGTTGGAGAAGCGCAACGTCGTCACGATACATGGCCAGTTGTATCAGCTGCTCTAGGGCGCTCTATGACAGCGGCTGTAATGATGGGTGCTATGTTAAAAGGTGAAGAGAAGATTACAATCAAGATTGAGGGTAATGGTCCGATTGGTCCAATGGTAATCGATAGTAATGCACGTGGAGAAGTACGTGGATTTGTCACGAATCCTCATGTTCATTTCGATTTAAACGAGCAAGGAAAGCTAGATGTGCGAGCAGGCGTTGGGACTGAAGGAGCTTTAACAATCGTTAAGGATCTTGGTTTGCGAGATATGTTTTCAGGCCAAACACCAATTGTTTCAGGTGAAATTGCTGAAGATTTTACTTATTATTTCGCTACATCTGAGCAAGTACCTTCATCAGTTGGTTTAGGTGTATTAGTTAATCCGGACAACACAATTCTTGCTGCAGGAGGATTTATTCTGCAATTAATGCCAGGCTGTGAAGAGGAAACAATCAATGAAATCGAACAGCATCTTGCTACAATAGAGCCAGTTTCGAAAATGATTGAAAAAGGCTTTACACCTGAGCAAATTTTAGAAGCTGTATTAGGAAATGGCCATCTACAAATTTTAGATTCCATGCCAGTCGAATTTAAATGTCAATGTTCAAAAGAGCGGTTTGGTGCAGCAATTTTAGGTCTAGGAATAGCTGAAATTAAAGAAATGATTGAAGAGGATGACAGTGCAGATGCACAATGTCATTTCTGCTTAGAGACCTATCATTTTTCAAAAGAAGAGTTAGAAGGGTTTATTGATGAGCTCAAATCGTAATAGACGACCTTCTGCCACTACAACACCAAACCAAACCCCTTTATTACAGCGCCGTTTAAAAACAAAACCAGCGCTGGCTGTCATTGCGGTATTGTTATTAGGTAATATTTTATGGTTCATTGCATGGGCTATCCCAAATAAAAGTCAGGAAATTGGTAGCGACGAACAAGTCGCTGCCATTGACGGGGATGTTATCACGCGCCAAGAGTGGATGATTGCTATGGAAGAGCGATATGGCAAAGAAACACTACAAAATTTAGTCAATGAATCTGTAATGGAAAAGGCAGCAAAGACATATAAAATTAAAGTTACTGATCAAGAAATTGATCTCGAATTAGCCTTAATGCGTTCTGCTCAAGATAAATTTGATACAGCGATGCAAAATCTCTCAGCGGAGCAATTACGCCAAAAAATTCGTTCACAACTTATTTTAGATAAGGTACTCACAAAAGATGTAGTGATAAGTGAAGAGAGTATTGAAAAGTACTATGAGGAAAATCAAGGACTATACAATACAAAAACAAGCTATCGTACCAATTTTATTGAGGTTGACGCCAAGAAAGCTGCTGACGAGGCGCTGGGTGAACTAAAAAATGGCTCTGATTTTTCAGTGCTAGCCCGCGAGATTTCCTTAGACAGTGCTTCAGCGAGTTTAGGGGGAGATGTTGGTTTCCTGACGGAAAATCAGGAAAACGTGGATCCTGCCATTATTAATGCTGTGAAATCTACAAAGGCAAATGAGGTGAGTAAAGCCTTTAAGTTAGATAATGGTCATTATGGCATTGTTCAGGTACAAGAGGTTTTAGAGGGACAATCCTTTACATATGACGATGTGAAAGAACATATCGAGCGTGAATTAGCTTTAGAGCAGTTGCCACAATCTGTTACACCTGAAGCGTTTTGGTCTGAATTTAATGCTACATGGTATTATGGAGAATCTAAAAAAGAAAAATAATAAATGAAAGAATCTGCAAGTTCTTTGCGGGTAGCATAAGTCTAAAAAACTTGCAGACCGTGGATGTCATCAGAATGGACTTACCCGACAAATGGTGCAGATTCTTTTTGTCTTTATGAGATGTTTGATGGACTAGTAAATGCTCCATCCATCGACAGTAGATAAATATTCTGAAAATACAAGTTTTATTTATTGACAATCGAATGGAAAAATTGATAAAATACAAAATAAGTAAAACCTATAAAAATAGTAGGGATTGGGAGTGGATTATTAAATGAGTAGATTAGCGAACTCGATAGCTGAATTAGTTGGTAAAACACCAATCGTTAAATTAAATCATGCAACAAGTGAAAATGAAGGTACTGTTTATGTAAAATTAGAATATTTTAATCCAGGAAGCTCAGTGAAAGACCGTTTAGCATTAGCCATGATTGAAGCGGCAGAAAAAGATGGAACGTTACAACCAGGTGGTACGATTATCGAGCCGACATCTGGTAATACAGGTATTGGTCTTGCGATGATTGCTGCTGCTAAAGGCTATAAAGCAATCTTAGTGATGCCAGAAACAATGAGCTTAGAGCGACGAAACTTACTTCGTGCATATGGTGCAGAGCTTGTATTGACTCCTGGACCAGCGGGTATGAAAGGTGCTATTGCTAAAGCAGAAGAATTATCTGCAGAACATGGCTATTTCCTACCACAACAATTCACGAACCCAGCGAATGCTGTTATTCACCGCCTAACTACAGGCCCTGAAATTGTAGAAGCATTCGATGGCTTAACACTAGATGCATTTGTAGCTGGAGTTGGTACTGGTGGTACTATTACAGGTGCAGGTGCCGTATTAAAAGAAAAGTATCCCAATGTTGAAATTATCGCTGTAGAGCCAAAAGATTCACCTGTTCTTTCTGGTGGTCAACCTGGCCCTCATAAAATTCAAGGGATTGGAGCAGGGTTTGTGCCGACGGTTTTAGATACAGAAATTTATTCGTCTGTATTCCCTGTTGAAAACGAGGTAGCTTTTGAAGTAGCTCGTAAAGTTGCGCGTGAAGAAGGTATTTTATGTGGTATTTCATCAGGCGCTGCGATCTATGCTGCAATTGAAGCTGCAAAACGTTTAGGTAAGGGTTCAAATGTCCTTGCTATTGTGCCTTCGAATGGTGAACGTTATCTATCAACACCTCTCTATCAATTTGAAGACTAATTTAAGTTAATAGAAAAAAGACTCCTTCCTGATAAGGAGTCTTTTTTAGTGCGCTTAGAATTTTATAGAGCCTTATAAAAATATTCGCATCTATGTAATATTCACGTTAAGATGGAATCACATCAAATGATTTAAAAGGGGAAAGCTAACTTGAAGACAATTTTGACGAAAACAGTAGAGATGGATGCAGATTCATTTTTTTATAGTTATAAAAAGCAAACTGAGACACAAGATTCGCATGTCTTTTTAGAAAGTGGACGAGGTGGTCATTTTACAATAGCTGCTTGGGATCCATTAGCAACCGCACAATCAGTAGAGGACGGACTTTTAGTAAATTGGAGAAATGGCAGAAGCGAAGTTTTACCAGGAGAATCTCTTGCATTATTGGAAGAACTCGTGGCGGAATACCAGGTTCCATTTAATAAGGAACTTCCAGTTTTTCAGGGGGGCGCTATTGGATTTGTAACATATGATTATGCGCGCAATATTGAAGTGCTTCCTAATACAGCTAATGACGATCTACAAATACCAGATATTTATTTTTATTTGTTTGATAGCTGGGCAGTACATGATGTGAAACACAATACGGTCACTTTAATGAAGCTAGAAGATTGTGTTGTTGACTTAGAAGAGTGGGCTACTAATTGGCAAACTTCAGCCCTTGATGGACTAGCTACGCGTAAATTTGAAAAGACCAATGCTATAGAAGTAGTCAATGACGAGAGTGAATTGCTTGTGTCATTCGCAGGGACTGACTTTGAGGCGGCGGTGCAGAAAATTCAAAAATATATCGCACAAGGTGATGTGTTTCAAGTCAATTTATCAGTTCGTCAATCTAAAAACTTAAATGCGACAGCGATGGATGTATATGAGGCATTAAGAGCCTTTAATCCGTCACCGTACATGGCTTATATGGAAGCCCCGGATTTTGCGGTTGTTTCTGGATCACCTGAGCTTTTAGTTAAACGTCAGGGTCAAGAATTATCAACAAGACCCATTGCGGGAACGCGTCCAAGAGGGAAATCTGAAGAGGAAGATTTAGCATTGGCTCAGGAATTAATTGACAATGATAAAGAACGCGCAGAGCATGTGATGTTAGTGGATTTAGAGCGTAATGATTTAGGGCGAGTATCAACTTATGGGACAGTAGAAGTAGATGAGTTCATGGTCATTGAACGCTATTCGCATGTTATGCACATTGTATCCAATGTTCGGGGAGAAATAGCGGAAGGCAAAACAAACGCTGATGTTATCCGTGCAATGTTCCCAGGCGGCACTATTACTGGTGCACCAAAAATACGAACAATGGAGATTATCGAAGAATTAGAGCCTGTAAGACGTGGCTTATACACAGGTTCTATTGGCTGGCTGGGCTACACTGGGGACATGGAGTTTAATATTGTGATTCGTACAGCATTTATAAAAGATGGGGTCGCGCATATTCAGGCAGGAGCAGGTATTGTCATTGATTCTGTTCCAGAAAGAGAATATCAGGAATCTTTAAATAAGGCGAAGGCCATGTGGCAGGCAAAGGCAATGGCGGAGGAGCGAGCAAAATGATTTTAATGATCGATAACTATGATTCATTTATTTATAATATCGTACAATATTTGGGCGAATTTGGTCATGAAGTAATAGTAAAACGAAATGATGTATTAACAATACAGGACATAGAACAACTTGCACCTGATATGATAGTTATTTCACCGGGGCCGTGTAGTCCCAATGAGGCGGGTGAAAGTCTGAATATTATTCGATATTTCGCGGGAAATATTCCAATCTTAGGTGTTTGTCTTGGACATCAGGCTATTGCGCAAGTGTTCGGTGGTCAGGTAATACAGGCTGAGCGCCTTATGCATGGGAAGACATCTCCTGTATTACATGCTGAAGTTGGCTTACATAAAGCTATGCCAAGCCCGTTTCAAGCTACTCGCTATCATTCTCTTATTGTAGAAAAAGAGACGCTACCGACTTGTCTAGAAGTAACCGCTTGGACAGAAGAGGGAGAAATTATGGGGCTTCGTCACAAGGATTATCCAATAGAGGGTGTACAATATCACCCAGAATCTATTATGACTGAACAAGGTAAACAACTCCTTCGTCAATTTATAGATATGTACGTAGAAGGAGTTAAATAGATGCAGTGCTGGATGAATGGAAGCTATATGGCAGCCGAAGATTTGCGGATTTCCCCTTTTGACCATGGTTTTTTATATGGTTTGGGCTTCTTTGAAACGTTCCGAACATATGAGGGGCAGATATTTGAATGGGATGCACATATGAAAAGATTACAGCAGGCTTTATCACAATATCGCATTCATTTAACCTATCCTGAAAGTGTATTATTTGAAGTTGTGCAACAATTAAATCAGCAAGCTGGTGGTCAGGATGGCTATTTCCGTCTTAATGTTTCAGCAGGTGAACATAGTATTGGTTTGCAGCCAACAGAATACATGCAACCCAATATCATTATCTTTCGTAAAGAATTACTGGATACACCTCGTGGAACTGAAAAGACAGCTCAGTGGCTTACTACCCCACGTAATTCACCTGAACAAGGGGTACGCGTCAAATCACATCATTATGGCAACAATGTGCTTGGTCGTTTCGAGCTGCCGTCATTGGCACAGCAAGAAGGTTTCTTTTTAACGGAAGCGGGCTATGTTGCAGAAGGTGTGACCTCAAATGTTTTTTGGGTAAAAAATGATATACTATATACGCCTTCCTTGGAAACAGGCATACTACCTGGTATTGTTCGAGCTTGGGTTATAAAGAAAGCTGATGCTCTTGGTCTTGAAGTAAGAGAAGGCTTTTATACGAAGGAAGATTTACGACAAAGTACGGAATGCTTTATTACCAATTCTGTGCAGGAGCTTGTACCGATAATTCATATAGAGAATCAGCAATTATTGGGTAATAAAGGACCTGTATATACGCGTTTACATGATGCATTTGCTCAAGAAGTGGAGCAACGATAGAGGGAGCGTTTGTATGCTAGATAAATATATGAAGCCATTAACGATTAATGGTATTACATTAGACTTTACAAAAGAAACGTTTGTAATGGGTATTTTAAATGTTACACCAGACTCCTTTTCCGATGGAGGGAAGTTCAACAGTGTTGAAACTGCGGTAGCTCAAGCGAAAAAAATGGTGGCCGATGGTGCTAAAATTATCGATGTAGGCGGAGAGTCTACACGTCCTGGTTATGAGCGTATTTCAGATGAAGATGAAATTACACGTATTGTACCTGTTATACAAGCATTATTGAAAGAAGTAGATGCGATTATTTCGGTTGATACGTATAAAGCAAACGTAGCGCGAGCTGCCATTGAGGCGGGGGCGCATATGATAAATGATATTTGGGGAGCAAAAGCTGAACCGGAAATTGCACAGGTTGCAGCTGATTTAGATGTTCCAATAATTTTAATGCACAATCGTGAAAATATGGATTATGGTGTTGATTTTTGGTCAACGGCGAAAGCGGATTTAGATGAAAGTATCGCTATCGCACATCAAGCGGGGGTTCCTGATCGTCATATTATCCTAGATCCTGGTATCGGCTTTGCTAAAAACACTGAGCAGAATATAGCCATGATGCAACATCTAAAGGATTTAGTGGGAATGGGCTATCCTGTGCTTTTAGCAACATCTCGTAAATCCATGATCGGCAATGTTTTGAAGCTGCCAGTTGATGAACGTCTTGAAGGTACGGGAGCAACGGTAGTTTATGGAATTGAAAAGGGCTGTCATATGATACGCGTTCATGATGTAAAGGAAATGGCACGTGCAGCGCATATGGCTGATGTGCTAGTAGGCAAACGACTGTATAAGGAGGAGGCATAATGGATTATATTCATTTAAAAGATATGCAGTTTTATGGTTACCATGGTGTATTAGCGGCAGAAACAACTCTTGGTCAACGTTTTCGAGCAAATGTTTCACTGGCTGTAGATATGACAAAGGCTGGAGAAACGGATGACCTCGCTTATACGGTAAATTATGCAGAGGTCTATGCTTTATGTCGTGATATTGTAGAAGGAGAACCTTTTAAGCTTATTGAGTCACTTGTTGTGAAAATAGCAAACATGATTTTAACAACATACCCTGAAAAAATAAAGGGCGTTCGTGTAGAGTTGATTAAGCCAGACCCACCAATACATGGCTATTACAAAGAAGTGTCTGTTGAAGTAACGAGAGGTGATTTTTAATGAAGGATGTCTATTTATCAATAGGTACAAATATAGGTGAGAGATATGAAAATCTTCAACAAGCTGTTGCTCTTTTAAGAGAAAAGGAGAACATTGAGGTTGTACGTGTTTCATCTGTTTATGAAACGGCAGCAGTAGGCTATACAGATCAGGCAGACTTTTTGAATATTGCTGTTCATCTCAAAACTGATGCATCATCTACTGAAATGCTGAAGATTTGCCAATCGATTGAACAAGAGTTAGGGCGTGTGCGAGAATTTCGTTGGGGTCCACGAATCATCGACCTTGACATATTACTTTACAATCAAGAAAATATTGAAACAGAGAATCTACTTGTTCCTCATCCAAGAATGTATGAGCGAGCTTTCGTCTTAGTGCCACTCGTAGAGATTACCCCAGCACCTTTCGGAGATCAGCTACAACAAGCACATCATTTATTGCAACAGATGGACCGTGAGAGTGAAGGTATAAACTTGTGGCAGCCGACTAACGAACCGCTTATAGTGAGTTAGGTAGGCGCTTTATATAATTTTAAATTAAGGATAAATAGGTACATGCCTATATAGGAGGAAGACAACGTTGAGTCAAACAACAGAGAAGCCCTTTCAAATTGGCGATATTGTCATGGACAACCGTGTTGTATTAGCTCCAATGGCAGGGATTTGTAATTCTGCTTTCCGATTAACCGTTAAGGAGTTCGGAGCAGGGCTTGTATATGCTGAAATGATTAGTGATAAGGGTATTGTTCAAAAAAACGAAAAAACATTAGGTATGCTTTATATCGATGAACGTGAAAATCCTCTGTCACTACAAATTTTTGGTGGAGATAAAGAAACATTAGTAGAGGCAGCTAAGTATGTAGATCAAAATACAAACGCTGATATTATAGATATTAATATGGGGTGCCCTGTTAATAAAATCATTAAATGTGAAGCGGGAGCTCGTTTGCTTTTAGATCCTAATAAAGTGTATGAAATGGTAGCAGCTGTGGTGGATGCAGTGAAAAAGCCTATTAGCGTAAAAATGCGAATTGGTTGGGATGATGAGCATATCTTCGCTATTGAAAATGCCCAGGCTGTTGAACGTGCCGGTGCATCAGCGGTAGCGGTTCATGGTCGTACACGTGTACAAATGTACGAAGGGAAGGCGAATTGGGATATCATTCGTCAGGTAAAGGAAAACGTGAAAATCCCTGTTCTTGGTAATGGTGATGTAGAAACGCCACAGGACGCTAAACGTATGCTAGAAACTACAGGTGTAGATGCAGTGATGATTGGTCGTGCCGCTTTGGGTAACCCATGGATGATTTATCGTACAGTTCAATATCTAGAAACTGGTGAATTAAAGGAAGAACCGAGTGTACGTGAAAAAATGGACGTCTGTCTACTTCATTTTGAACGTCTGCTCCAATTAAAAGGAGAAGGTATAGCAGTTCGTGAAATGCGTAAGCATGCTTCTTGGTATTTGAAGGGAATTAGAGGTAATGGTAAAGCACGTAACGCTATTAACCAAACTGAAACGGCAGCAGAGCTTCGCGCGTTATTAAATGGCCTTGTTCAAGAGTATGAAGAATCCGAGTCCAATCTCATGATCCCTGAAGCAAAAGAATTAATTATTTAAGATAAAGATACCGTGAGCGTCTCAAGTTTTGCCAGAGACGCTTTTTTTGCGCGCTTTAATTTTTAGAATTATTAATTATCTTATCTTGTATTGAAAATAAACTGAAACAGATGATTACAGCATTAAAATTGTGTACAATAGAAATATTATGGACGTAAACGCTATTTATTTAAGGAGTGAAACAAGTGTCAAACATAGAAGAATTAAATGACCAGCTTTTGGTGAGACGCCAAAAAATGACAACTATATTAGAGAACGGACAAGATCCATTTGGTAGCCGTTTCGAACGTACGCATTTGTCAACAGAAGTAAAGGAACAATTTGCAGATCAAACAAAAGAGCAACTAGAAGAAAATCTGCAAGAGGTTATTATTGCGGGTCGTATAATGACGAAGCGTGGTAAAGGAAAAGCTGGCTTTGCACATATTCAAGATTTGGGTGGCCAAATTCAAATCTACGTTCGTCAAGACCATGTAGGTGAAGAAGCGTATGAATTATTTAAACAAGCTGATTTGGGAGATATCGTAGGTATCCGAGGAAATGTATTCCGTACACAGGTTGGCGAGCTTTCAGTAAAGGCAGAGGAATTCACATTCCTTACAAAGGCGCTACGTCCTATGCCAGAGAAGTTCCATGGTTTACAGGATGTTGAACAACGTTATCGTCAACGCTACTTAGATCTTATGACGAATGAAGAAAGCAAATTAACATTTATAGCACGTTCTAAAATTATCCGTGCTATCCGCAACTATCTTGATAACTCTGGATATTTAGAAGTAGAAACACCAATGCTTCATACAATTGCTGGTGGTGCGGCTGCTCGTCCATTTATTACTCATCATAATGCACTTGATATGGAATTATATATGCGAATCGCAATCGAACTGCATTTAAAACGCTTAATTGTGGGCGGTTTAGAAAAGGTTTATGAGATTGGGCGTGTATTCCGAAATGAAGGGATCTCTACACGACATAACCCTGAGTTTACAATGATTGAGCTCTATGAAGCATACGCTGACTATCAAGATATCATGTCTCTTACTGAAAACCTTATAGCTCACGTTGCTCAAGAAGTTCTTGGAACGACTACAGTTCAATATGGAGAAGATGAAATTAACCTAGCAGTGGGCTGGAAACGAGTTCACATGGTTGATGCCGTAAAAGAAGCAACTGGTGTAGACTTCTGGCAGCCGATGACAAAGGAGCAAGCTCAGGCTCTTGCTAAAGAACATGGAGTAGAAGTGAAAGATGTTCATGAAGTAGGCCATATTATCAATGAATTCTTTGAGCAAAAAATAGAAGAAACACTTGTACAACCTACATTTGTATATGGTCACCCAGTGGAAATCTCCCCTCTTGCAAAGAAAAATCCAGAGGACGAGCGTTTCACAGATCGCTTTGAGCTATTTATTGTTCGTCGTGAGCATGCAAATGCCTTCACAGAATTAAATGACCCAATCGATCAACGTCAGCGCTTTGAAGCACAGTTAGCAGAGAAAGCGGCTGGTAATGATGAGGCGCATGAAATGGACAATGATTTCATTGAAGCTTTAGAATATGGTATGCCTCCAACTGGTGGACTAGGTATCGGTATTGACCGATTAATCATGCTATTAACAAACTCACCTTCCATTCGTGATGTATTATTATTCCCGACAATGCGTCATATTACCAAATAGTCGTAGCATCTTTTCTAACAGTAAGATAAGAATAGAATGAAGAGGAGAATTTGCGGATAAGGCAATTCTCCTCTTTTTTGTATTAAAAAAATTAAGTTGTTTAAACGTGGATTATATTTAGGTTATACTTTTATAGTTCTATGTTTTATAAACGACAGTAGATAAAAAAGAAGTATTTTTATTGGGGGCATATAATGAATTACAAAATTATTAACAAACAAGTATTTGAACAGGCTCAATTACGTTCTGTATCAGATGTTCCATTTACAGAAGAAGAACTTGAGCATGGAATGAAATTAGTAGTTGCCAAAAAAGACGAGAATCTTACTTTATATTTAGTAGAGATCGACGGACATAAGAAGTTTGATGTTCGCTGGGATGATTCTTCTGAAATTTTTAGTGGCTGGTATTCCGCATGGGATAATTTCCTGTGGTGCTTAAATATAGTTGATCCACAAGATGATGGCTTAAAGTAGTAGCGCGAAGCTTGAATAGCAAACGATGAGGTTTTTAGTTGAGTAAGCAGGAGAAAATGAAGCAGATGCTTTTAACTCCTGCTTCTATGTTTTAATTTTTAATTAGTTGAGTTTTGAAAGAAAGCAATGTATAGTAAAACAAATCATTTAAGTTAGAACAGAGAATGATATAAAATCTACATTCTCATAAGTGTATGAAATAGCTTACTAAAGCGCGTTTTTTCAATAATATCGTTTTCTATGAAAAAAACACTTGCGAAGTAATTGCGAACATGATAAATTATTACTTGTCGTTAAAACGACGTAAGAACAACAACATTATAAAGAATCAATAAACGAAAAAAGTTGTTGACACTGAAATGTGGTTGTAATATGATTTAAAAGTTGTCTCTCGTAAATGAAAAACTTTTTAAAAAAGTTGTTGACGACGATAACTGAGTATGTTATAATTTAAGAGTTGCTATCAAAAACTTAGCGACAAAATGAACCTTGAAAACTGAACAAGCAAAACGTAATCAATAAAGTTTTTAGTAGCTAGCCTAGCTAGTGAACGAAA
>NZ_JAGXJV010000119.1:0-495 GCF_019091145.1 Lysinibacillus sp. GbtcB16 | reverse complement strand
TTTATATATAGTATCAGGAGGGAATAATGTATGCTTAAACAAGAAGAAGAAAAATTGTCTAAATGCCCTATAGAAAAAACAATGCTGGTAATTGGTGGGAAGTGGACATTTGTTATTCTTAGAGACCTTTTTTCGGGACCAAAACGGTTTGGTGAATTAGAAAAATCCTTAAAAGGAATCAGCCCTAGAACACTATCCATGAGACTAAAAGAATTAGAAAATGAAAAAATTATTCAACGTGTAATTTACTCTAATATCCCACCTCATGTAGAATATTCCTTAACTGATAAAGGACAAACTCTACAGCCTATTTTTAACGAAATGAAGATATGGGGAAATACATGGGATGTATTAGGACTTAAGAAAGAGCAATGCAGAAAATAAATAGTTTGTATGGCTGATTTTAATATTAAAAGTGTAAAGCATGTTCATATAAAAACGAATATTATAGAGTATAATTTAAATTCTTATATTGAACTATAAAAATATGAATAC
>NZ_JAGXJV010000118.1:0-502 GCF_019091145.1 Lysinibacillus sp. GbtcB16 | reverse complement strand
ATGCATTTCATGGTGAGATAATAAATATTGCAAGATACGGAATATGGTCGTACTGTTTTAATGGAAGAGGAGTAGAAGCTTTTTGGGAGATGGCTAGCAGGAAAATAGCGCTAGAAACTAGGCTGCAAATTTTAGCGAGTAAGCCTGAAAATCACAAGGTTATTTATAGAGCGATGTCTTCACTGAATGTTGAATCTTTATTTTTTAACCGCAATCAATTGTATTGGAAAGTTAAAGATATTGTTTTGAGAAGGCTTTTTGATTTATACAAAAAAGGATGGTTGTATATTACAAATTTAGATACATATAATCAACCTTCATTGATTAATGAGCGCCTAGATAAATATCCAACGAATTTTCAGATGATTCCTTTTATTTCTCGGCTTGCTATACACAAATTAAAATCCAGGTTATTTATGGAACATTGGTTTATAGCATTTAAAAATAGAAAAGAGAAATGTAGTAAATTTCATATTATTAAGGCTCCGTCAAGCAGGTTTTA
>NZ_JAGXJV010000117.1:0-330 GCF_019091145.1 Lysinibacillus sp. GbtcB16 | reverse complement strand
TAAAGTGCTCAAAATAAACGCAAACCAGAGATTTAGAGTGGTTCGGTCAATCTTGACCTACTCCACTTTTGGCTTCCTCCACTGACGAGGTCACCGACGTCAACTAGAGGCCTTCCTTCAATAGGCGAAGGCCAACCACCCTTTTACAACTCAATTCTCATTTTACGGGGTTTAGGAGATAACCCTTACATCCCACTCACTCCTCTCTCAAACTATTCTAACACTTAGATTTTTTAGAGGAGTTCACACAAGATTACAATAGAGTTTCTTTCTCTTTCACTCTCAATTCTTGTGTTTTTTAACCAGGGATGAGAGGGGTATAGGCATCAA
>NZ_JAGXJV010000116.1:0-513 GCF_019091145.1 Lysinibacillus sp. GbtcB16 | reverse complement strand
ATGGCATAGCCGGCAGTCCCATTGAACAGCAGCATCATTGGCTTGCGCCCGCCGCTCGACTCGCCTGCGCCGATTTCCTCGACGAGACTGCTTTCGATCAACTCGTTCACAAGGCTCGATACCGTCGCCTTCGTGAGCCCCGTCATTTCGGCGATCCGTGCCCGCGAGATGGGGGAGTCCGTGCGAATATGATGAAGTACGATGGATTTATTAATTTTTTTCACGAGATTCAAATCGCCTGTTTGTTTCATTGCATAGCCCCCACTACTTACTCCGATTGCTTATTTTTCTAAGTGTTAGCCCTGATTTTATCATGAAAGGCAGCTTCCTGCACCAACTAAGTTTGTTTAATGAATTTACAAACTATGTGAATGATGCTATGATGGCTTCAGAGGCAATTATAAATCCATTTTGGAGGCTGAATGCATGAGCTACTTTGAGATCGTCCAACCCATTAAGTATGAGGGCCGCACATCCACGAATCCGCTGGCTTTTAAATTTTATAACCCTGAT
>NZ_JAGXJV010000115.1:0-514 GCF_019091145.1 Lysinibacillus sp. GbtcB16 | reverse complement strand
AACGGAGCAAACAACACGTTTTCCGCTAGAAAATATCCATCGGCACCAGATTGACTATTTAGAAGATACACAAACAATGGGGGCTATTTGCTTCTTCTTAATAGAGTTTTGGAAAGATAAAGTGACGTATTTAGTGCCACTATCGTTAGTATCAAAATATGTAATGGAATCATATGAGGGTGGAAGAAAATCTATACCACGAGAAGAATTTGAAAAACATGCTTTTATTGTTGAGCGCACTGATCGTGCTTTAGTAGATTATTTAAGGCATATAGAGAAATTAGAATGGCCTGATGTTTCATGAATAAAGCAGCCGTTCGTTTAAAAATAATTGATTTAATGGATAATAATTGTGCTGGTTGTGAGCATAAAAGGGATAGCAATGCTAGTTATTGTTGGACAAAGTGTGAGATAGGAAAAGAAATAAATGCATTAGGTATATATTTAGGCGGTACATTAATTGAAAAAGAAGTTAAGGTGCGAACACCTAAGGATTGGGACAAACTTTGTATAA
>NZ_JAGXJV010000114.1:0-527 GCF_019091145.1 Lysinibacillus sp. GbtcB16 | reverse complement strand
TTAACATTGACTTGACGCAGGGTGGCGGTCGACTACAACGGGTAAGTTATACGCGTCCTATTTCGTTTTCAAAAACGAAATAGGACGCGGTTTTTTATGACATCTAATAATGAAAGAACCGATTCGAAACGTAAAGGAAAACGTGTGAAGAAAGAGTTAAGGACATTTATGGCACATACGATTGACGACTTATTTGAGAAATTCTACCATGCTAAGGTTGCTGAAGGACGAGCTGAACATACTTTGCGTCAGTATAAAGAAAACTTTCGATACTTTACGTATTTTCTAGATTATAAATGTCTTAGTAGAAATATCGATACAATTACGACCGATGTGATCCGCAACTACGTAGTATTTATGAAGAACGAGAAGGTACAATTTGAAGACCATAATTACAAACCAGATGATTGCAAAAAGGTGGGGCTCTCCCCTTCTACGATTAATACACGCCTGAAAACTTTACGGGTGATGTTTCGTTTCTTTGTTGATGAGGTGTTGATTGAGGGTAATCCAATGAAGCAAGTGAA
>NZ_JAGXJV010000113.1:0-530 GCF_019091145.1 Lysinibacillus sp. GbtcB16 | reverse complement strand
TGTGAAAGGTCACGTTCTTTCAAGATTTCTTTAAGTTTGATTGATATAGGCATGATAGTTCCCTTCCTCTATTTATATTACTATTACGATACACAATAAATTTGTATCGGTAAAGGGGTTGATTGTATCGCTAAAGCCGCATACAATGAATTTATACTAAAATATCGGCTAAGCGTTACGTTAATCTCAATTAGCGTAACGGAGGGGGAAATATCATGAAAGTAATCGGATATATTCGAGTATCCACACAAGGACAAGCAAGGGATGGATATAGCCTTGCATACCAAGAAGATGAAATCAAAGCATACTGTCAGGCTCAAGGATACACGCTTTTACGCTTGTTTAAGGACGAGGGTATCAGTGGGGCTAAAGTGGACGAGGAAGCGTTAGAAGTGGACAGATTAGGTTTTCAGGAGATGTTGGAGTATCTCTCCCAGCATGAGGTGGATTATGTTGTAACACTTAATACAAGCCGTTTATGGCGGTCAGACATTGTGAAAGTGTTAGTTCATCGAGAAATGAAAAAGTAT
>NZ_JAGXJV010000112.1:0-532 GCF_019091145.1 Lysinibacillus sp. GbtcB16 | reverse complement strand
AGTCATTTTCTAAAGATATTTAAGAAATATAAAAGGTTAGAACATATAGATAGTGAAAAGGGTAAATGCCCAACGAGGACAAAAGAGTTTAGTAACAACTCATTATTTAATTTTGTTGAGAAACAATTAACTATAGGTTCAGATTATGTCATATGTGATGATTTGGGAAATGAGTGGGCAGACTATATTTCTATTAAATCTCATGAAAATATCTCTTTTTTTCATGCTAAACATGGCAAGAAAGGATTAAGTGCTTCCAATTTTCATGAAGTAATTTCTCAAGCGCAAAAAAATTTAGGTAATATTTTTGCAAATGATGCGGAATTAGATAGAAAAAAAGAAAAATGGAACAAGATATACTCTCTTAAAGATTATCCAAACTCTCAAATTAGAAGGTTGCGAAAAGGAACTAATGCTAGATACGCAGTTGATATGTATAGAAAGACCTTGTTAAGCCCAAACACGAGAAAAGAAGTTTATTTGGTTGTTGACTTTATATCATATAATGATATAAAAACAGAATTAGAAAAGT
>NZ_JAGXJV010000111.1:0-536 GCF_019091145.1 Lysinibacillus sp. GbtcB16 | reverse complement strand
AACCAGAATTAGGAACAGCCCCAAGTTATATATTTGAGGAAAAAAAAAACGAGATTTAAGGTAGATGGAATTTTATCTTCTATGCAGGATGCTATCATTCACCGACCTGGAAGAATAGCATCCTTATGCTATGACTATAAAAAAGCTCTTTTAGAAGATTTAGAAGCATATCGAGTATTAGAATTATCCGAACCATATGATGAGCAGGTATATAATCTAATTCATGAAATGATTCCATTAAGAAATAACTACATTAAATTTATGGAGCTATTATGCAGTGATCAAACAGTATTTGATACTAAAATGATTACCGATCTTTTTGAGACTCTAAATATTTATTCTGGTTCTTTTGGTACGACTGGTCCAATTGAATTTGAACATTTTCGATATTTTATCCATGAGCTTTTCTTATACACTATAACAATATTAATTTCTAGGAATATGTATGATAAACTTCATGAAATTTGTAAGCATAGATATTTTGTAAAATATAATAATTATGCTGAATTACAAGATGGAAGTTATGGATTCTTCTA
>NZ_JAGXJV010000110.1:0-539 GCF_019091145.1 Lysinibacillus sp. GbtcB16 | reverse complement strand
TATCATCCCACTCATATAACGTTTCTGCGCTTCTTAAATACTTTTGCATTAGTAAGGGATTTACTGCAGTATTACGCTGATATGCTGCTCTACGTTCAATGCCTCTTATCGTTCCTGGTTCCTTTGCTGTACGCATCCATTCCAGTGCATAACGTAAATCAGTAATCATACTACCAATAATTGTTTTATCATTATCCGGTGCTGTTTCTTTTAAGTTTTCTAACTGATTTACTTTCTCTTTATATTGTTCAATTAGTTCCTGCATACCTTGTTCCTCCTTTTGTAATAAAAAAAGGACGTTGGTTATACATAGGAAACAGTTTCTTCCTATATATAATCAACGCCCTTAAATGTGGACTATTAATTTGTGTTTATAATTTTTTATATTTAATATGGTATGTGAAATTTTTATTTCAATCCCCGTTTCTTCAATTGAGATGTAATACACGATGGATTCTTTATGCCTAGCTTTTTTGCTATGTCTTTGAGCAACATACCTTTCTTTTTTAACTTTATAATTTTTATACAAAGTTTGTCCC
>NZ_JAGXJV010000011.1:0-70456 GCF_019091145.1 Lysinibacillus sp. GbtcB16 | reverse complement strand
GTATAGCCAAGCGGTAAGGCAACGGATTTTGATTCCGTCATGCCTAGGTTCGAATCCTAGTACCCCAGCCATTTTTTTTGCGGAAGTAGTTCAGTGGTAGAACACCACCTTGCCAAGGTGGGGGTCGCGAGTTCGAACCTCGTCTTCCGCTCCAAGTATGATGGCGGCATAGCCAAGTGGTAAGGCACAGGTCTGCAACACCTTTATCACCGGTTCAAATCCGGTTGCCGCCTCCATATTTTAACTGCTAATCGGTTTATCCGATTTTTTTTATCTCCATTATGCCGGTGTGGCGGAATTGGCAGACGCGCACGACTCAAAATCGTGTTCCTTTGGAGTGTCGGTTCGACCCCGACCACCGGTATCATTATGTACATATACGTTACATTTAGTAAGTTTAGAAAGCTCACAATCCTTGATAGTACAGGGTTTGTGAGCTTTTTTCATTTTTGGGGATACGATTAGAATTAAAATCATTTTACACACTTCAGGTAGAAGACGTTGATATATAAGGCTTATTACTACATTCCCTATCCCGATCACCAGTAGCGGAGGTTAGCGTAATAATATAGCAAATAGTTGTGTAGGGAGATTAGTTAAAGAAGGTAGTTTTTAAGTGAATGGTGCATTGTTAAAAAATAATATATTACACAATAAGTAAGTTTCAATGGAAAGGTTGGAGGTGATTTTTATGAAGAAGGTTATTAGTAGACTACAAGATGAATTTAAAGGGAACGATACTGCAAATGGTATTGATAATATGTTTTCTGGTCAACCTGTTCACCCTACCTGTAGAAATATGTTGAGGCTGATATCGTATAACAAGCGAAGCTATAATACTACTTGGAGGTAGGGGTACTGGTGAATACGTTTAGAACCAAAAAAATAGTAATACAAACCAAAGCTATGGTTTGTATTACTAATGTTAGTATGCTTCACCTTTTGAAATTATTGAACGCGAGCAAATCCAAATCCTGAAGCGTAGTCATCACCTATAGCAGCTCCATAACCACCTTTAATATCTACTGATTTTGCTCTCGCTTGTAAGTTAGAACGTAGTTGCGTATTAGACAATGACGGATTTTCAGCCCAAATTTTTGCTGCTAAACCAGAGACATGAGGGGTAGCCATTGATGTACCGCTAATTGTATTATAACCGCCATTATGCCATGTAGAATAAACTGATGAGCCGGGAGCTGAGATTTCAATATCACCTTCCTGGATTACATAATCTCCAGCTGTAGATATATAACCACGTGAAGAGTAGTCAGCTACACGATAAGTCCCATTTTGTTGTACATTTTCTAAAGCTGCAACGGCGATTGCATTTGGTAATGCCCCTGGATAACCAATTGTTCCTTGCGCATAGCCTGAATTACCAGCTGCAGCTACTATTAGAACTCCTTTACTGTATGCGTAATTGACAGCACTTGAAATGAGGCTATTATTGGCTGAAGAACCAAGAGACATACTAATAATTGTTTTGGTACCAGTAGCTGTTGCTTGATCTGCTGCATGTCGAATAGCAGCAGCAATATCATCTGAGTATCCAGAGCCGCTATCTAATAACACTTTGTAAGCCCAAAGATCAGCATCTGGAGCTACACCGTAAATGCCTGCTTGATCGCTTCCACCATCAGCTAAGGCTGTACCAGCAACATGTGTACCATGTCCGTTTCTATCTGTACAGCTGTTATTAATGGGTGTTGTCGCACCTGTAAAGTCTTTACATTGCTCTACGTTATTGACAAGGTCAGGATGAGAAGTATTCACACCCGTATCGAGTACGGCAATATTAATGCCACTTCCTCCAGTTGTAGATGTTAAAGTATCATTGTTATAAATTGCTTTAATGCCCCAAGGTATTTGTTGAGAAGCTCTTAAAGAAGTTACCAAATCCAGAGTTTCATTTTCTACCATACTATCGTCTTCCAAACCTATCGTATCTAATGTAACGATGGGCACTTTTGTAACTGTGAAATTTTTATTCTTCTGTAATGCTTCGAATTGTTTTTCATTCATATCAGTTGAAAATCCGTTCTCTGTTAATTCCCAACGAGCAGAATATTGAGTTTTTAATGTTGATTTTTCTGATTTTTTGTTTGCCTCAACATAAACACGGAATTTCTCCTGACCAACGTCATTTCCTGAGCTATCTTCGCTATCCATCGCTGTTGCGTACACTGGGTTTATTACTGATCCTGCAATCAAAAGACTTAGCAACGTACTTTTCATTTTTTTCATTCTTTCCAACCCCTTTTCAAATTTAGTTATAGTACTACAATTTGAATCTACCATAATTTAGGTTTTTTGATTATTGGGAAAATTATGATTATAATAAATGTAAAATATAGTCATTCGATACGGGAGGTTATGAAAATGAAGATTGGTTCATTAATTAAGTACTATCGTACAAAGCTAGGAATGACACAGAATTCAGTAGCGATGGGGATTTGCTCGATTCCTCATTTAAGTAAAATTGAGAATAATAATAAAGAAGCAAATAGCGAGACAATACGTCTACTGCTAGAACGATTAAATATTAGTATTCATGATGTAGAGAATAACGAACAAAATATTATTTGCCTATTAAATGATTTACAAAAACATATAAATTACCTAGAGAATGAGAAAGTAAAAGAGACAATGAGCAGATTAAAAGAATATGAAGAAATAATAGGTTTTACAGAATCTATTTATTTATATGAACTTTATAAGTTACGTTATTATGTGTTTGTTAAAGAGCATAAATTAGCAGACAATCAATTAAGATGGCTAAATGCCCACCGACCAAATTTTTCCCAACATGAAAGGTATTTACATTCATATTATTATGCATTAGTTTTAATTACAAAAGGTAAATATGAGGAAGCAGCTAAAGAACTAATTCAAATACTTCAAATACATCCAGAACTAGGGTCACTAGAAGGAGAGTTTTACTATCATTTCGCTTTAATAAAAGGGCGGTTAGAAGAACCAAGCCAAGCAATTATTTATGGAAAAAAAGCTCTTCAATTCTATAAGGACCAATTTAATTTTAAACGAATTGTTTATACATTAATGTCTCTGGCACTCAATTACTCTCGAGGAAAAGTGTTTCACGAAGCAATCGAAATCTATGAACATTTAGTGAGAAATGTGGAGCTATTACAGCAACAGCAGCTATTACCTGCTATATATCACAATTTGGGGGATTTGTACCAAATGAGATGGGAATATGAAAATGCATTAATTTACTTTGAAAAAAGCGCTTCTTTAATGTCAAAGAACTGTGATCATTATCTGCTTTGCTTATATAATTTAGGTGTTACGCAATTTCGCTTAGAACAAACGGAAAAAAGTATAAAAACCTTTACTATTCTAAAGGAAGAAGCAAAAAATAAGAAAAAATTAAGTTTTAATTTATTTGCTACTTTTTATTTATATTTGCTAGGAGAAGAAAAAAAGAAAGCAATGGATTTTTTAGAAGGGAGGTTAATTCCATTTACAGCAGATAATGAAGAATTAAAAGAAATGCACCAACAATTTTCTAATTTATTGGGAGAGTATTATCGACAAGAAAAGCAGTTCGAGAAAGCTATGCAATTTATTGAAATTTAAAGGAGAGTGTGAATATGAAGAAAAATGTTGGATTATCAATTTTAATACTGAGTGCTGCAGTAATAATTATATCTGTTCCAATTCATCCACCGGTTTTATAAAAGGCAAGAGTGGTAGAAGGTAGTGGCTCTATCTTATGATTGAGGAACAGTGTTTTTCAAAACTCGAAATGTGAGGCATTTCGCAATTGAAAAATTGCCATTTTATTGGATAAGATAAACGTAGCAGCATGTACTTTGGTAGGCTTTATATTGAGCCTCAGCGAGCATAATTCTCGCATTAAAGACGTAGCAACCGGGATTAAACGCCAATTGCCTTAGGGCAAAGGCAGTACTGGTAGGCCTCCTATATGTATGAATTGCCTTTGGTTGATGAAGAAGGAGTCAAGCAGGTGTTAAGCCTGATAGCTGATTTTGACCTGACACTCGCACTTTCAGGAAGCGTTCTGTAAATGAAAAACCATGAGTTGTTGAAAAGAGCGGAGAAGTAACATGAAGGACAATGTAAGATATCAATTGATGAACACGAAATCAACAGATGAAGTACATGCATTGCTCAATAACTTTCAATCAAATAATGTTGATTGTCGATGGTATAGAATGATGTAGCCGCAAAAAAGTTAGAGCTTATCAAGCAGTAAATTGGCAGAAATGAATGCGGTATTGAACCCACTAGCACTACCCACACTCTACGTATTTAGAGTGTGGGTAATGTATTTAATTGTTACTTTTCCGTTACTGGGTAATTAATTTCTGCTAAAAGTTCGCCTGCAAAGAGCTAACACTTTGTTACCGCAATTCAATGAAAAAAGGATAAATTCTCGTTAAAGATGTTATAAACAGAATTTGAAAAAACTTTGATATACCGAACTATCTTCATATACTGTTAAAGAGAAGATAATACATTTCACCTCACGGCGGCAAGATGTAATTAGTGAAAAAACTTATCTTGAGGCATATCACTTTTAGAGAAAAGTATGTACTTTTGAGATTTACATTGCCAAATTACTTTACACCAATTTTACACCCGTCAGATAGAATACCTTGAAAAATAAAGCTTTTTAATGCATTCTCTGTCTCGACCACCGGTATCCTATACTAATGCTACATATTAAGGCTTCACACTTAATTGTGTGGAGTATTTTTTGTTTTCCATGCTACTACAACATCACTTCCACCATGTAGGACAGTACTTCAAACATAATTATGTGAAATTATGTGCTGCACAAACGTTTAAGGGTAGCAATTGATATAGTAGTGACAATATATATTCCTTTCTTTTATATGTTAAAATGGAAATAATAGGATTTGTATAGAGAGAGTTATAAATCTTTTTTTGAAGGGGTTGCTCATAATTAAAACGATTTATATTTATTCAAAATTAGCAATGGGGTTTAGGGGATTTGCCACAGGTTTAGATAGAGAAGGATTCTTTTTGAGGAAAAGGTCAACGAGATTAAAAAAAAGCATAGAAATATCATTGAAAGAAAATCATTTGAGTTCTTTTAACGTTGAAGTTACTCATGGATTTGAATCTCCAGAGGAATTATTAGAAAAAGATGGCGTTTTGGTTTTAATTTCTCCATACTTAAAAAGTTTACTGGGTCATATTGATTTTTCGAAAAGTGGATACTATCTTTTAACAGAGTCGGAATATAATTCTGAAAATATCAGCAACATCATAAAGTATATAAAAACACTATAAACGTATAAAACGGATAAGATTAAAAGAAAACTATTGAAATGCTAAAATTATATAGTTTAGTGATTGGAATTGTTTTTTTATTACAATATTTGTTCTAACTTTTAACTAGGTGGTGATCAGGTTGAAGCCGATACAGCTCATAGAAATACCTAAAAAAATAGTTGATTATGTTGGTGGGGTTACCCACATTTCTTTTCCTAGACAGGGGCATACATCGGATGTTGGAATCCTTTTTTCTGCAAAAGGCACTTTCATTTTAAAGAGAACAAAAGGAAAGCAATATGGCTCATGGTTAAAGAAAGAAGCGACTGTCCTAAAATGTCTGTCTAATTCTACATTACCTGTCCCTCATTTATATTGTTTTATTGCACAGCCATTAGACGAGCAGGCATGGGCATTGATGGAATATATAGAAGGTAGTACGATTAGACAGGCGTTAGAGAATGAAACCAAAGAGGAAAATAGGCAAGCAATCATCTTTCATTATGGAAAGGTGCTTGCAGCAATTCATTCGACGCCATGTCCACTGGAAATAAAGGAGGGTGCAGTTGGGGTTTGGATCGATGATATGTTGGGTCAGGCAGAGTTTAATCTAAAAAATTTTGAGGTAGATGGTACGTCAGAGTTGTTGGATGACTTAAAAGGGAATAAACCTGAACCTATTCAGCAAACATTCATACACGGTGATTTTACAATCGATAATGTTCTCGTTCATAATCAGAAAATATCGGGTATTATTGATTGGAGTGGTGGAGCATTCGGTGACCCACGATACGATTTTGCGCTAGCTGTAAGACCTAAACCACAAGCCTTTGAAACTGAGAGAGACAGGCAGATTTTTTATGAAGGGTATGGGGGAAAGTTAATTAATCAAAACGAGTACAATTACTTTAAAAATGGATTATATGAGTTTTTTTAGATGAAGATATAAACCGTTCTGTAGGATAAATTACATTCCTTCAGAGCGGTTTATTTGTTTTCCCCTACATTTTTAACGATTAGTTCATGCTCTGTTCATGTAACAATTTTAAGCTAAGGATAATCAAAGTAATGGAGGGGTTAAGGATGAATCTTGCCTGGAAAGAAATGAAGAAAAATAAAGTACGGTTTTTAATCTTGGGCTCCATCATCTTCCTAGTTAGTTTTTTAACGTTTATTATTTCAGGTTTGGCGAATGGTTTGTCACAGGATAATGCAGCTTTAATAAAAGATTTACCTCAGGGACAATTTTACATGACGGAGGATGCAGATGGGACGTTTAATCTTTCGAGAATCTCTAGCGATCTACAACAGGAAGTCATGACTGAGGAGAAGGAGGCAGTTGCCTTTTCTATTCAAATGGGCTTTTTAAGTGATCAGGATGATAAACAACAAAGTGTGGCCTTTGTCACGTCGACGGAATCAACACTATTTAGAAATGTACGACATGGTGAGGTGCTATTAGACAGCTCACTACAGGATAGAGGAATTAAGGTTGGAGATATATTAACGAACAATCAATATAGTGGCGAGTTTATAGTGAAAGGCTTTGTGGAGCAAAAGAAATATAGCCATGCCCCTGTTGCTTATATAAGTAAAGAGGCCTATCAGGAAATATATCGGGTAAAGGATATGCAATTAATTTTCGTTCCCAAAAATACGGCTAAGGAATTTGAGGGACTGCAGTCTTATAGCAATAAAGAATTTCTGAATGCTATTCCAAGTTACAGTGCGGAACAGATGTCTTTAAATATGATAATTTGGTTTTTAGTTGTCATTAGTGGTATGTTATTTGCTATTTTCTTCTATATGATGAATGTACAAAAGATAGGACTATATGGCATTCTCAAGGCGATTGGATTAAAAACAAGTAGGTTATTTAACATGATCTGGACACAGATGGTGATTATTACTGCCTTTTCATTAGTATTATCAGTCAGCCTTAGTCAATTATTCAATATAGTTGCGCCAAAGGAGATGCCGTTTACGTTAAACCTAGGTACAACAATACAACTATCGTTAGTGTTCCTTGTCATTGGTTTTGTGGGAGCTACACTATCAGGTCTACAAATTAAAAAAATTGAACCGTTACAAGCAATACACCAAGGGGAGGCTTAGTCATGACGTTATTTACGATTGATGAAGTAAGAAAAACGTTTAAAAATGGTGATGTCGAAGAGGAAATTTTAAAAGGCATTAATTTATCCCTAAAAGAAGGAGAGATTACAGCATTGGTAGGTGCATCTGGTTCAGGGAAAAGCACGCTATTAACTATAGCTGCTGGACTACAACCAGCAACAGATGGACAAATCCTTTTTGAGGGACATAATTTAACGGCTATGAACGAGGAACAGGTACGAGGTCTGCGTGCAAGTAAATTTGGCTTTGTCTTTCAGTTTGCACATCTTGTACCTTTTCTTACCGTAGCGGAGCAGCTGCTATTAATGTTGGACGTTGCTGGGTCGCCACTGAAGAAACATGAGAAAAAGCATGAAGTAAATCGTTTATTACAGTTAGTTGGGTTAGCTCATCGTCAACATGCTTATCCTTCTTCCTTGTCAGGTGGAGAAAAGCAACGTGTAGCGATTGCTCGTGCCATTATTCATCAACCAAAAGTATTGTTTGCAGATGAGCCAACAGCAAGTTTAGATTCACAGCGCTCTAAAGAAATTATGTTGTTAATAAGAACACTAACAAAAACGTTAAATATAACAACATTATTAGTGACGCATGACGAAGAAATGTTGGCTTATACAGATCGTATTATTAAAATGAGCGATGGTGTCGTATTATAAAATAAGCAAGGCTCCCACTAGTAGGGAGCCTTGTGTAACGTTTAGGTTAAACGTGCATTACGACTCATTTTACAAACCATTCTCATTAACGCTTTGTGTAGAAAAGGAAAAATAGTAAAAATAACATCCATTGTTTTGCGCATAGGCATTGGACAAATGATAGGCTTATTTTGATGAACACCTTCTATAGCCATTTTTGCAATTCGCTGAGGTGCGATCATTTTTTGCTGCTTTAATTGTTTGGTGATCATTGATTGATCCATATGAATCGCCTTGGCGTTTTCGAAAATGGGTGTATCCACAAACGTTGGACATAAGGTACTCACCTTAATCCCAAATTCCTCAGCCTCATAGTGGAGAGAGGTTGTTAGTCCTATAACAGCATGTTTGGTAGTAGCGTATGCAGTAGAAAAAGGAGAAGGTCCTAACCCTGCGGCGGAGGAGGTATTGACGATATGTCCAAAACCTTGCTTTTTCATAAGTGGGTAGCCTATTTGAGTACCATAAATGACACCCCATAAATTAATGGCCATAATTTCCTTCCAATCCTCAATAGTCATTTCACTCAACTCCCCATACATAGCAATACCAGCATTATTAAACAGATAATCTATACGATGAAATTCCTCATATACATCATAAATGACAGAAGCTACATTTTTATAATCGGTTACATTTAAATGTACAAATTTTGCTTGGACAGCATCTTTATTTAACTCTGCTTCTAACATGCGACCCTCATGTTCTTGAATATCAGCAATAATGACAAATATATGGCGAGCAATTAATTCCTGGCAAATAGCCTTTCCTATCCCTGATACACCACCTGTAACAACAGCAATCTTTGTCATCTTTAGAACCTCCCGATTTTGTCTCCTTCATCTCCATAAAGTTCAATGATAGAGCTATATTGTTGTGCCACTATATTAGCACCTTTACTATTCAAATGAACGCCATCCAAAGTTACATGTAGCCCTCGTTTTTGAGATAATTTATCGATGCGTAAAGGATTTTTGTAAAATAAAACATCTAGTAGAACTCTCATTACATTTTTATTAATAAAGCTTGAGCACTCCAAATTTTCTAAATGCTCTTTAAAGAGATTTTGCATATTCACAAAATAGATGTTGCCAGATTTCAATGCAACAGACTCCATAATGGATGTTAGCTCTTTTATTTCTTGGTTAGAGTGATTTTGAAGATCTTCTCCTACTAATGCTGGTGATACTAACACTACATTTTTAGAAGCGGCATGTGCTTTCTCTAATACTTTTAGGCAGTATTCTTCGAATTCAATATGATCCTTCACCACTGGTTGTGCTTGCACCTTTAATAATTTTGAATAGACGTCATTGACGCCTATCCAAAGAATAAGGAGATCATAGGAAGATTGGAGTGGTGCTTTTTCCAAGCGAGTAAGTAAACTTTTAATCGTCTCGCCTGGATTTCCAAGATTATCGAATGAAATATGAGGATATTGAAGTTTCAAGAGATTATAAAATGAAACTCCGGGACGACCTTCTGTTAAGCTATCACCTATTAAACCTACTTTCATTTAAATCCCACCTTTTTTAATTTCTTTTAAGAAAATCGTTATTGCCTGATGAAAGAGTGGTTCTAATGATTTCAAATTTTGATGATTGGTAAGCTGACATAATCCACCTAGCCATGTGCCAAGTAAGACGGTCCATATATCTACATTGCCATCAACGAATTCGTTTTGGTCGATACCCTCTTGAAGAATTGCACGATAAGCATTCATTGGTGTAATAGCTAAATTGAATAATTGCTGTATAGAATCAGGGCTCGATTTAGGATTAGATGCCAGTTCTTGACCTGATTTTAGTAAAGGTGTTTGATACTCATAGAGGACATGCATGGCCATACCATACAATTTATCTGTTGATGTGGTGTATGAGGATTCTTGTTGCAACCATTTGTCATGCCAATTTTTCATCGATTGCTGCGCCAAAAGTACAAATAACTTTTCTTTATTTTCGAAATGATAATAAATATGTCCTTTACTATAACCAGAGGCTTTCGAAATATCACCAACAGATGTTTGATTATAGCCATGTTGAGAAAATAATTGGATGGCATGTTTGATAATTTCAATCTTTGCCTTGTCACTGTCATAGCGTCTTTTATTCAATGTCGTGCTCCTTTAATGATTTGAACAGTCGTTCTAATTAAATTATACATAATTTTCTAATTAATTAAATAGTTAAAATTTTTATTCGGAATATCGTCAAATTTCTAAAGTTGGAAGGGAACTCCAATTAATTGTTGAATTATTTGTTATGCAAAAATAAAAAGGGGGGATATGTTGGGAAGAGTAGTTGGCTTTGAAATAAATAGTCAGGAACCGGAGAAAGCGGCCCCGAATGGGGATTATTGGCCAGTGACAACTGGGCAAAAAAGCAAAGTGGGGTATTGAAGTGGATGCAATTGACGAAGTTATCGAACAGGCAACAAGCAACGTGGCTACTATTTTGCGTGAGAAAATGGAGTTTGATGACTGTTATCTTGCTTATTTAGTGGATCCGACTGGAATAGGAATCGGATTAATTCAACATAAAAATAACAAATAAAGTCTCTTTCAGTAGAGTCTTTTTTCATTTTAAGCATAACTATACGTCTTTATGGGTAAAGAATCGATGGAGGAGGGATAATGTGAGGAACATATTGAAATTAGTATGTTTGATCCTGATAACGATTGGCATAATACCGAAGGAAGTGCAGGCAGCAAGCTTTAAAGATTTAACGGATGATACCTTGATGACAGAAATACATTATTTAGTGGAGCAGGATATTGTGAAGGGTTATTCGAATCAGTTATTCAAGCCGAATGACTATGTTACGAAAGCACAGGTAGCTGTCATGCTCACACGTGCTTTAGGACTAAACACAATCAATATAGAAAACCCCCACTATCAAGATGTAACACCAGCTAATCCATATTACAAAGAAATAGCTGCTGTACAAAACAAAGGGATATTCGCTGCAGTCCAGACATTTAATCCAGACGCGCCGATTACTAGAGGAGAAATGGCTATTGTGCTAAATAGGGCTTTTCAATTAAAAGGCTCAGATCCTTATTATTTTACAGATGTGACGGAGCAGACACGTGGTTATAAAGAAATTTTAACACTGGCTCATAATCATTTAGTAAGGGGCTATGAGGGTGGTGCGTTTAAGCCTAATGACCCTGTTACACGTGCACACTTCTCAGCCTTTTTGGCACGAGCATTGACTCTTTCTAAGCCTAACTTGCTAAAGGACCCGGCATTTGTTTATACGTATGCCCATTATTCTTTAAGTGACAATAAACGTTATACTTTAAGCTATCAATATGAGCAACACGACGGTAAAAATGATGTATGGACAGTCAAAAATGTAAGTACAGGACAATCACTTTCTGATGAGCTTTTATATGCTCATGATCGTGCATATGGTCAAGCCATTGCAAGTGACGCTAACACACATTATGATTTATATATGGAACTACCACTTAGAATAGGTGTTATTTTACATGAAGATGATCCAGGGGTTACTGCAGGAGAAAGAGTAACTGTAAAATCAACTAATAGCACAGTACAAGCTGGTGAAGTGCAATATACGGGTGTAATAATAGTAGAGAAAAGGTCAAAATTTAGTGATGTGATAAAAACCTATTATTTCGTAGATGATGTTGGTTTAATCAAGGAGCTACACAATGATATAGTTGTGTTTGAATTACTCACTCGAACAATGAAATAATCAGAAAAGGAAAGCAAGCCACTGATGGGCTCGCTTTCCTTTATTGTTGTATAGAAATATGAAAAAAGCGCTGTAATGCTTGCAGCCATTCCTTCTCGGTGTTTGTTGTATAGGTAGTTAAGGATGGTCCCTCGTAAATTCTAAATTCATTGTTCATCATCGTGTGACGACCACGAGCCGTTCGAATCATGGCGATTTTATTTTTTTGCTTGGAGAGCCGTGGGGCAAATTTTGCATCATTTGCATCATCATGAAAGCAATAGAGCAAACGCCATTGCTGCTTGGTTTGCTCAAAAAGCATCCAACCATTTTCTTCATCATACTCTACTTTATATAATTCTCGACCTTCTCGGTGTTGATATCCTGCTAGTAATGGTACTGGTTTACAAGGCGCTAAAGC
Source organism: Lysinibacillus sp. GbtcB16 (assembly GCF_019091145.1). NCBI lineage: Bacteria > Bacillati > Bacillota > Bacilli > Caryophanales > Bacillaceae > Lysinibacillus > Lysinibacillus sp. GbtcB16. The sequence continues at coordinate 58,219 of NZ_JAGXJV010000011.1, read as the reverse complement.
ACCAACGCCTACATCTGATATATAGGATTGTTTCGCATCCTTTACTAGTAATAGCTGATGCATGGGTATATCTTCAGGAGGCGTATGTTCTTCAACATTGCGCCAAAACTGAGCATAGCGATTGGTAACTGAGAAGCCGAGCTCCCGTAAAAGCCAGCTAAATAAAATATTTAGTTCAAAACAATTGCCACCACGTCGCTCAATAATAATCTTTTGAAATAAATTAGGAATAGAGAATGAGATACCGAGGTTCAAGGCAACATCTAAATTTTCATAGGGAATAGTCAATAGATGCTTTGTCTGTAGCTGTCCTAGAAGTTGGACGGTAGGCTCTAAAGTTCCTTGAAATTGAATATGCTGTAAATATTGCTGAATCTGTGCATTCATAAAATCGCCTCACTTCCTTATTAATAACATAACCGAAACAGCATCAGAATACACGCATAATATTACGAGGGAAATGATAGAAAAATAGCTAAATAACTTGTAGAATTAATATATTAGCTACTATAAAGTGAAATATTTTACAATATAGTTAATGAATAAGAATTTAAGGTAGGTATGATAAGGAAAATGAAATGGATAGAAGTCAATACATATGACGAAATGAGCGAAGTGGCAGCAAAGATTTTTATAGAGCAAATACAGAAGAAGCCAAATAGTGTGCTAGGATTAGCAACTGGTGGTTCACCTGTAGGAATGTATAAAGAATTAGTAGAGCGACATCGAGCTGGTCAAGTATCATTTAAGGATGTACAAACTTTTAATTTGGACGAATATGTAGGTCTTAAGCGAACAAGTCCTGCAAGTTACTGGACTTTTATGCACAATAATTTGTTTAATGATGTAAATATTAAACAGGAAAATATACATTTGCCAAATGGTGAGGCGGAGGATTTAGCTGCTGAATGCATGGCATATGATGCAAGAATTGATGCGGCAGAAGGTATTGATTTACAGCTTCTTGGAATTGGCGTAAATGGTCATATAGGTTTTAATGAGCCAGGTACCCCGTTCGATTCTATGACAAATATTGTTGAATTAACGGAATCAACAAGAACAGAAAATGCGATTTACTTTGATGACGAAGCCGAAGTCCCAACACATGCGATTACGATGGGTATTCAATCTATTATGAAGGCGAAGGAAATTGTCCTGATTGCCTTTGGTGAAAAGAAGCTGGCGGCCATCCAAAAATTGAAAAGTGGCCATATAACAGAAGATTTCCCTGCAAGTCAATTATTGAAACATCCTAACGTCACGATTATTTATGGCGGTACAAATTAACAATAAAAAGCAAAGCCTTCTTATGACTGAAGTCTTTGCTTTCTTGCTTTTCCTGAAAACGTATGAGCCATGAATATACGCTCCTAAAAAATACTGCTACAATAACAATTAAATCACCCTTGTTGAAGGGAATGTCTAATTGTCTAGAGGGTGCAATTGTAGAGTGTCGAGAGTTTCTTCTTAAGTAGAACTAACCGTATAGAATGATGGGAAGAAGATGCAATGATAGCTAAATGCCTTCGCACTAGCTTAGAGACAGCGTAAGAAAAATAGAGGAGGAATGAACGTGAAAAATACCGTACCACGTTTACAAAAGGGAGATGTAGTAGGTATAGTTGCCCTATCGAGTCTAGTAGAACCTGAAAAGCTTGGGGACGCATTAGCTTTTTTAGATGAGTTGGGTCTTCGCTATATCGTAGGGGATACAATCCATGCAAAGCATGATTATTTAGCGGGTAGTGATGAAATCAGGTTAGCTGATTTTCATGAAATGATAAAAAATCCTGAAGTGAAAGCGATTTTTTGTGTAAAGGGTGGCTATGGCGCTGCTCGAATAGCTGATAAAATTGATTATACGCTATTAGAGGAAAATCCAAAAATTTTCTGGGGCTTTTCAGATATTACCTATTTGCATTGTGCCATCAATGAGTACACTAATTTAGTAACATTCCACGGACCTATGCTAATGGCTGCTAATACAATGGATGAACTATCGAAGAAAATGTTTGTACAATTATTTTCCCCTATCGAAATACAATATACGGAGTCAATCTCTCCTTTAATAACAATTGCTGGTGGGGTGGCACGTGGTGAATTAATAGGAGGAAATCTTTATCGTCTTGTCAGCACATTAGGCACTAAATTTGAGATACAGACAGAAGGTAAGATTTTATTGATAGAGGAGTTAGCTGAATCGATTCCTGACATTGATTCGATGCTACAGCAATTAAAGCAAGCTAGGAAATTAGAGCAGCTAGCAGGTGTTGTCATTGGCTCCTTTACACAAACAGAGTCGGATGATGCAGCACTACATAATTTAATGAAAGAGTATTTTGGAGACTTAGGCATTCCTGTTGTGGCAGGTTTTAAAATAGGACATGAATCAACAAATATAGGTATTCCTCTTGGGGTAGATGCGTATTTAGATGCAGAGGGAAAAGTGTTGAAGATATTACCAGGAGTAAATTAACTGTGGGGGATGTTAGATGATATGGATATTGAGAAAAAGCTCTATGAAGCAGCGGTCCAATTAGTGGAGAAAAGATATCCCTCAGGATGGGGCGGAGCGGCCGCTTTATATTCTGAGGACGGGCATATTTTAACTAGTGTCGCACCAGAGGTCATCAATGCAGCAACTGAATTATGTATGGAAACGGGTGCTATTTTAGAGGCGCATAAATTGAATACAAAGGTGACCCATTCGATTTGTGTTGCTAGAGAAAATGAAAAATCTAAATTCGTAGTCCTCACACCTTGTGGGGTCTGCCAAGAAAGACTCTTTTATTGGGGAGAGAATGTGAAGGCAGCAGTTACAAATTCAGACGGTACACTAATATTTAAAACGTTAAAAGAGATACAACCATATCATTGGTATAAGGCCTATGAACAATAATGCAAAAAGACATTACAAAAATATGTAATGTCTTTTTGGTGTGAATTAATAAGGTTCGGCATTATGTCCTTTATCTATCGCATCTTGAGGGGCATGATCTCCACCAATATTGCCAAGCGGCTTTGAAGGAGAAGATTCCTTTCTAGCCTTATGCAACCCTTCTTTTAGCAAACGACCATATTCTTCATCTGCTTCTGCTGCTAGTGCAATCATTGCATTTTGTATATCCATATGACAGACCGCTAAATCACGAATTAAATTGGCAAGCAGCTCATCGCGCTCCCATTGCTCAAAGTTACGGTAAGTTTCACCAGCTTGCTTGGTATTACTTTGACGATCAATGGATTCTCGAACAAGATTTCCTTCAATATACGGAGTATATTCCTTGCCATTCTGTGTTGCTTCCTTTAAGCCATTTAACATGGATGGCTCATAATTAATATGTGGATTTTGACCAGGTGCTAAATCCCGTTTATACATCATTTGCCCACCACTTTGATTGGTTGCTACACGCTTTTTAGGCGCATTAATGGGCAATTGAAGATAGTTGGCTCCCACACGGTGACGTTGTGTATCCGAATAGGAGAACGTACGACCTTGCAGCATTTTATCGTCGGAGAAATCTAAACCATCGACCAGTACGCCCGTACCGAAAGTAGCTTGTTCTACCTCTGCAAAATAGTCCTCAGGATTTTTGTTTAATACCATTTTACCGACTGGATACCACGGGAATTGATCGTTTGGCCAAAGCTTCGTGTCATCCAATGGATCAAAATCAAGTTCAGGATGTGGGCCATCCTCCATAATTTGAACATGTAACTCCCATTCAGGAAATTCTTCACGTTCAATCGCATCATATAAATCCTGAGTGGCATGATTAAAATTTTTCTGCTGAATTTCTTCTGCTTCTTTTTGTGTTAAATTTTTAATGCCCTGAAGTGGCTCCCAGTGATATTTGACGAGGACTCCTTTACCTTCCTGATTAACCCATTTATACGTATTGACGCCAGAGCCCTGCATCATACGATAATTAGCGGGTATACCCCAAGGTGAATATACAAATGTTACCATGTGAAAGGATTCTGGTGAGCTAGCACAAAAATCAAAGAAACGTTCAACGTTTTGAATATTAGTAATAGGATCAGGCTTAAATGCATGAATCATGTCAGGGAATTTCATCGCATCACGGATAAAGAAGATCTTTAAATTATTACCTACTAAATCCCAGTTGCCATCCTCTGTATAAAATTTTACCGCAAAGCCTCGTGGATCACGTAATGTTTCAGGCGAGTGTCCACCATGTATAACCGTTGAAAAACGTACAAATACAGGTGTTTTTTTTCCTTTATCCTGAAAGACTTTTGCACGGGTATATTTAGAAATTGGTTCATCGCCTACTACACCGTATGTTTCAAAATAACCATGTGCACCAGCACCGCGAGCATGAACAACTCGTTCTGGGACTCGCTCTCTGTCAAAGTGACTTATCTTCTCTAGAAAATCATAATTTTCAAGTGTTGCAGGACCTCGATTACTAACCGTTCGTAAATTTTGATTGTTAGTAACGGGATGTCCCTGTCGATTTGTCAATGTTGTATCTTGCTCATGTGTTGAATCATTTTGCTGCGTCATAGTATGACCCCTTTCCAATAGATACTTCCATTTTGTCCTTGAAAGGGGCAATCTAGACATAGGAAAATTTTACATATTTGCTGATAAAAAAGCTCTCCATACATAGATGTAGGAGAGCCTTGGATGGCGTTTTCAAATGGAATCAAGTTTTTTGAGTATGGCCTTTACCTATAGTTGGTCATTAGTCATCGGTCATACAGTAACAGGTAACTTGTTATTGGTTTTTATTTAATTAGCCGAATAGCTAAATTTGAAAACAGCACATCCAACTCGGTTTGGAGTCTCACCGCCCCGAGATTAGAAATAACGGGAATCATCAAAGTGAAGTTGGATGCTGTAATTTTTTGAATTAATAAGATTGGATAGTTTATGTGCCTCTTTTTCGAGTTTCATTGCGCGTTCACGATAGTCATCTGGCTCATATAATGCAATCTCGTATAACATAGCACCATCACCATAGCCAAAGCGAACACTTTCTTTTTCCCGCATACTAAATTCTTTACATAGTTCAGCCTCAGCACGCAGCTGTGTAGCTAATTCGATAGCTTCCACTAGTGCTAGTTTCTGCCCTTTAAAGTCTACTGTGTTTTGGATGTTTGCCTCATACACTAAACGATCTAGCGTACGCGTATCTACACGAACTTGTGCCAATTCCGCTTCAATAAGGGAGAGTGCACGGTTACTTGTTTTAGGAGCCTGTCCCTTTTCTACTGTCACAAAAGCACTACGATGTAATTCACTAATAAGCTCTTGCGTTTTCTTTCCTAAAATACTTTTTAGTTTAACAGCTTCTGCAAGGTTGATCACGAAAACACATCCTTTTTATAGTTTTGTAGATGGTGCATTATTTGACAAGAGGGCAATATGATAGTCACCACCATGAATTTGGTTAAACATTTTGCCTGCTGACGCCAAAAGGTCATTCGCTGCTTCATGTGTTAGTGATGGTCTAAGATAAAAAATATGGAGCGCCTCAGTCGTATCCTCTGTAACGGCTGTTCGTTTAGAATCGACAAATGGAGAACCAAACGCTCCCTTTTCATCACGGCTATAGAGGATTTTGTTAAATGTATTAAAACGACCATTTAAACCCTCATAGCCAATGTCTTCGTGTCCAAGAGCTATTTCTACGCACCCTTTCATAAGGGCTACATCATATAGACCAATCGGAATTTCATACTGAAGAGAGAAGAAGTTATTTAAATCTACACCAGAATGAAATGGAGTTAAATAGTTTTGTTTACTAATTCGACGCATTAGGCTTTCTGCTGAGTGACGATAACGATTTGGATCGGCACCTAGCTGTTTCCATAGTGCTCGCCATTCCGCAATACCCTCACGCTGGTTCACTGGAAGGTCCTGCATGTCTAGAAAAAGGTTTTCTTGATACAATTGCATCCGACCTTTAATCATTTGAGGGGATTCTGCTACAACAATTTTGGTATAATGAATAATGCCGATTTTTAGCTCGGGATGTTGTGTTAATAGAGATTCGTTAATGGAAATTTCCAAAGAACATCACCTACTTTATCTATTTCTATTATTGTACCATGTAAGGAGTTGGAAATAAAATGAACATACATGACCTACAACGCGACTTTGTGGCATATGCAATATCCATTGGCGTTGATAAAATAGGTTTTACAACAGCAGCTCCCTTTACAGAATTAAAAAACCGACTGCGTCGTCAGCAGGAGCTTGGCTATCAGTCTGGCTTTGAAGAAAGTGATATTGAAAAACGTACCGAACCCCTGCAATTATTAAATGAGGCAGAGAGTATTGTCTCGATCGCGGTTGCCTATCCCTCACGTATGCAAAATGCACCCATTGGCAAAAAGGGAGCAAGACGTGGGATATTTTGCCGTGCTTCATGGGGAGTCGATTATCATACAGCAATACGTGAACGTTTGAAGTTATTATCTGCTTGGCTTGAGGAGCGTGTCGAAGGTGTTCGTATAGAGTCAATGGTTGATACAGGTGCACTTGTAGACCGTGCAGTAGCAGAACGTGCAGGCATAGGCTGGAGCGGTAAAAACTGTTCGATTATAACACCTGAATTCGGGTCTTATGTGTATTTAGGGGAGCTTATTACCAATATTCCATTCTCGCCAGATAAGCCAATGGAGGATGAATGTGGGGAGTGTCGCCTATGCTTGGATGTTTGTCCAACCGGTGCATTAATCCAAGGAGGGCAATTGGATGCACAACGTTGTATTGCCTTCCTCACTCAAACGAAGGGAACACTTCCTGATGAGTTTCGTAGCCATATTGGTAATCGTCTCTATGGTTGTGATACATGTCAGACTGTGTGTCCCAAAAATAAAGGGAAAATTAATTGGATTCATGAAGAATTTATGCCAGATCCAGAGCTTGCCAAGCCATTACTAACACCACTATTAACGATTTCTAATAGAGAGTTTAAGGCAAAATTTGGCCACGTTTCTGGTTCATGGCGAGGTAAAAAGCCCATTCAACGAAATGCGATCCTCGCCCTTGCTCATTTTAAAGAGGAGGCGGCTATTCCAGATCTTATCAACCTTTTGAAAAACGATGATCGTCCAGTCATTCGAGGCACATCAGCATGGGCTTTAGGTAAGATAGGCGGAGAACAGGCTAAGTCTGCCTTATATGATGCGGAAGCTAATGAGCAGGACGAAGAAGTATTGCATGAAATTCACAAAGGTTTGCAGTTTTTTCAGGATGAATGAAAAAAAGCAACTCAACTAAATAAGTAATACTAAAAGAAATTATGACAATAAGGAAGTGTATCGTTATGCCATTGCATATCGTTTTATATCAACCAGAAATTCCAGCGAATACAGGAAATATTGCTCGTACTTGTGCTGGTACAAATACCTCATTACATTTAATTCGTCCACTAGGCTTTTCAACCGATGATAAAATGCTAAAACGGGCAGGCTTAGATTATTGGCATAGTGTGAATGTTGTTTATCATGATTCACTAGATGATTTTATAGCATATTCTAAAGGTGGAGACGTATTTTTAATCGAAACTTATAGTGATGAGCCGTTCACCACACATGATTTTAGTGATAAAGAGCGTGACATTTACTTTATGTTTGGGAAAGAAACAACAGGACTGCCGAAAGAATTTGCGTATGAACGTCGCAATATGTGCTTGCGTATTCCGCAAAGTGATCATGTCCGTTCACTCAACTTATCTAATACGGCTGCTATTGTTATATATGAGGCATTACGACAACAAGGATATCCAGGTTTACATTAATAAAAGCAGTTCTCAACACTTGTGAGAACTGCTTTTTACTAAAGTTTTAATAATACGATATTTCCAGCCGGGTCCTCGGTTTGGAATCCACCGTCCATATCGATAACAGGTGCACCCATCGCACGAAGGTTTGCTTTCATTATTGATGCTTGTTCTTCATTATCTAAACGCAGTGAGTACGTTTTTAAGCCTACTTGGTTTTCGCCAAGCTTTGGAGCATTTTCTGAGTGCCAAGTGTTTAGGCCAATGTGATGGTGATAGCGCCCTGTAGAAATAAATAATGCCTGAGAACCATAGCGAGCCACAATATCATACCCTAAGCCATTTGTATAAAATTGTTCAGCCTCTGCCAAGTTAGAAACAGATAAGTGAATATGTCCCATGACTGTACCAGCAGGAAGGCCATTCCAATTTCCATCCCCTTCTTCTAAAATCGATCGAATATTTAGGGGCTCTGTCACCATATGCACTTGCTCCATATGCCATCCCCATTCATTTTCAGGACGATCTACGTATACCTCAATACCATTATCATCAGGATCATTTAAATAGAGTGCTTCACTGACAGCGTGATCAGAAGCCCCAAGATATACTCCTTTTTCATGAAAATGCGTGATAATATTTGCCAAATCACGACGAGTTGGCAAGAGTAGTGCAAAATGATAAAGTCCAGTCGTCCTGCTCAGTTTTTCTTCCACTGTGTCTGGTTGGACTATTGTTAATAGTGCAGTATGTCCATCCGCTGTTAAAGTAGCTTTATGTGATTCTTGGTGTAAAACGTTGAAGCCAATAACGTCTTGATAAAATGCTAAAGAACGTTGTAGATCGCTTACTTTTATTTCAACATTTGTTACATATGTGTTAGGTTTTTCATGGAAATGCATATAGAATACCTCCGGTAAGTTATTTTTATTCATTTAGTTACTTTATGTAAGTTAGTTTATTTTAATAATAACCGAAAGTCAAGTAAGGAATGTTATTGTTCGACAAAAAAAGAAAATCACTAAGCACATCTAATGCTTAGTGATTTTCTCGAGGTATTATTTATCCGCTTTGTAATCGCCTTCGTACCCAGCAGTAAAAATAGCTGTTAAGAAAGCAACTGTTACACCAATGATTAATAATAGTTTCATGGAAGTAACCCTCCTCATGTAATAAAGACATCTCTATTTAGTATAGCCTATCTACTATGAAAATGAAACGACATACCTGAATAAAATATGTCAGAAATGGTTCAAACGTATAGTTATCGGGAAAACTATTAAGGAGGTGATTCATATGAAAAAAAAAGTGCCAAACATTGAAAATGGTACGATGGCGAGAGATATGAAGGAATTAAAAGATTTGGGCAAACAAATGGAACATTTACGTGATGGTCTAGAGCTTGCGGAGGATGAGCGTATTGCCGACCCTATTCAATTGGAAAGTATCGAGGAAAAGGATGAATAGTGGTGAAGAACAGTAGCTTCCTTATTTTTCTTAAATCCAATTTTTTGTATAATGGTACTAGGAAAAAGAAAGGGGTTGTGATTTGTGAATTTACAATCATCGAAAACATTATCAAATGGAGTAGAAATGCCTCGCTTCGGCTTAGGTGTTTATAAAATGACAGATCATGAAGAAACATTACAATCCATCGATACAGCGCTGAAGGTTGGTTATCGAGCTATCGATACGGCATCATTGTATGGGAATGAAGCAGAGGTAGGAGAAGCTATTCGTCATTCAGGTGTACCACGTGAACATATTTTTGTTACCACAAAAGTATGGAATAATGACCAAGGATATGATCAAACCTTACGCGCTTTTGAAGTATCGCTGAAGAAGCTTAATATGGATTATGTAGATTTATATTTAACTCATTGGGCTGTTCCTGAAACATTTGTGGAAACCTATCGTGCCATTGAACGCCTATATGATGAAAAACTAATTCGTGCAACAGGTGTGTCGAACCATCATGAGCATCATTTAGAAAAAATACTGACAAAAGCCAATATTGCTCCAATGGTTAATCAGGTGGAGATGCATCCATATTTACAACAACAAGCATTAAGCACATTTTGCCATGAACATCAGATTGCAGTTACTGCATGGTCACCCTTAGGACGAGGTGGGGTACTTGATGATTCTACTATCGTAGAAATTGGCAAGGAGATCGGCAAGTCGGCTGCTCAGGTAGTGTTAGGCTGGCATTTACAAAATGACACATTGATTATTCCTAAATCGGTGACACCTAGTCGAATTGCAGAAAATGCACAGATTTTTGACTTTGAATTAACACAGACTCAAATGGATAAGATAGCGTCATTAAATCGGAATCAACGATTTGGGCAAGATCCTGATCATTTCAAATTTGATTTTTAGTTCTATATATAAAATCCCGCTCTCGTAATAGAGAGGCGGGATTTTTGTTTATTGCTCGTCCTTGACTGTAATGCGTTTATTTAAAAATGGATGGTCAAATTCTAATTGGATAGCATGGAGTTCATAGTCATCACTAACCGTCTCTCTTGCACCATACATCGTATCACCAATAATAGGATGGCCGATATAGGCTAAATGGACACGAATTTGATGTGTTCGACCCGTTTCTAGAATCAAATGGACCACACAAGAATTTTTGTAGCGTGAAACAACTTCATAATGTGTCACTGCATGCTGCCCAGTCTTGGACACGACCCGTCTAGAAGCATGATGTCGATCTTTACCAATAGATTCGGAAATGGTACCTGATGAGGAGCGTATATTTCCTTGTACTTCTGCCGCATACGTTCGAATAATAGATTTTTCTTCAATCATTCGGTCAAAAATTGATTTCGCTAAAGGATGCTTGGCTACGAGTAATAAACCTTGTGTCCCTTTATCTAGTCGATGGACATGCTCTGCATACATACCACCTTGTTGTTGAATATGCGCGATAACATGGTTCATACATGTATGGGTATCTCGGTCATCATTAGGGTGGGTTGCCATACCCTTTGGCTTCGATACGATTAAGCAATGATCATCCTCATAAACGATATCAATTGCACAAACAGGGGTCGGTTTATAGCTAGACGCTGGGATTGGGAATGTAAATTTAACAATAGTGCCTACTTGTAAAGGCGTATTCCATTGAACAAGCTCATCATTTTCTAATGTAATAGCTTTTGCCATACGTAGTTCATGGACGAGCTTTTTGCCTAGTCGCCAATGATTACGTAACAGTTCCTCAATCGTTAAGTGATCTTCATTGAATGTATAAAGAAACATTAATCTTCCTCCGTAGAAAAGACCGTATTCCAATTGTAGAACACGGTCCCTTGATTATTTTGCAGCTTTTGTAGCTTTTATTAAATAAAAGCTTGCCCCTGCAATTAAAATAAATGCAGTTAATGCTAAAAATGGAATAGTAATAAAGCCTAACCAGTTAATATATTGACCTGTACATGATACGGCGCCACAAGAAGGGGCATTATCCGCTAAAAAACTAAGCTTTTGAATGCCGTAATGATAGAGTGAGATACAGCCTCCGATAACAGAGAAAACCGCTGTTGTGACAGCAATACGAGCATTTTTTTGTATGAAGGCTACAGTGGCCATAATGACGATGGGATACATAAAAATACGCTGTATCCAACATAATTTACACGGTTCATAATGACGAATTTCAGAAAAGTATAATGAACCCAGTGTAGCTACAGCTGAAACTATCCATATAAATAATAAGCCATTTTCCTCTTTTTTAGACATGTCGATTCTCCCCTTTATAAAAACACTACTTGTACGATTATAGTTGTTCTAGTTTTATATGTAAATTAACTTACGCAAAATAAGGAAGATAATTTCAGTCTAAAGTATGAACGGCTAATGAAGACGAGCCTAATACCTTAATGGTATCATTAACAATAGTAATGCTAAAGAAGAGGTGTTTTCGTGAAGGAAAATGAGCATTCCAATATAAGTATATTAAAGGAAATTGCAGAGCTATTAAATGAAGAAACTGAAATCGTTACGATGCTAAAAGGGGCCCTTATCAAATTTTTAAATGGCACGAATTTTGAAACAGGCTGGATCTTTTTTATTGATGCAAAGGGACGCTCGGAGCTTGTTGTTCATGAAAATTTACCTGAGGCATTGGAATTTAACAACTGTCATTATTTAAAAAAAGGTGGCTGTTGGTGTGTATCGCGTTATCGTAATGAGGAGCTAAAAAAGGCATCTAATATCATTGAATGTCAACGCATTGAAAGTGCCATTGCAGCTAATGTTGGGGATCATGAAGGAATCACCCATCATGCCACAGTGCCCCTTCAATCTGGCCAAGAACGTTTTGGTGTATTAAATGTTGCCTCAAAGGATACGGTACGCTTTTCAGAGGAGGAGCTAGCCCTATTGGAGTCGGTAGCATTTCAGATGGGTTCTGCTATAAAGCGAATTTTACTGACGAAACAAGAGCAAGAAATGGCCCTTGTAAAGGAGCGCAACCGTCTAGCAAGAGATTTACATGATTCTGTCAATCAACTATTATTCTCTGTTACGCTAACGGCGAGAGCTGGAATTGAAATGACACAGGATAGCGATGTGAAAGAAACATTTAAAGAGATACAGCATTTAACACAGGATGCGCTAACAGAGATGCGGGCATTGATTTGGCAGCTACGACCAAAGGGATTGGAAAATGGCCTACTGGAAGCGATAAAAGTATATGCTGAGATGCTTGGCTTAAAATTACATGTTACGGTTTCAGGAGTCCTACAATTTCCATCGCGGATTGAAGAGACATTATTTCGAGTAGCTCAAGAGGCTTTAAATAATGTGAGACGCCATGCAGGTGTTTTAGAGGCAGCACTTTATATTACCGTCACATCTACAGATATTTTATTAGTTATACGCGATGAGGGTCGAGGATTTGTCATTGACAATAATACGAAGCTACTGTCAATGGGCTTACAATCCATTAAGGACCGTGCAAAATCAGTGGGTGGCACTGCCGACTGGGTAAGTGAAATGGGCAAAGGTACGGAGCTGCTGATCCGCTTGCCATATTAAGGGGGAGAGGACATGATACGTGTATTAATTGCAGACGATCATCACGTAGTGCGTCGAGGGTTACTGTTTTTCTTAAAGACACAAAAGGATATTGAGGTTGTTGGAGAGGCGAAAAATGGACATGAAGCCGTATCATTAGCAGAAAGTATCCAACCAGACATTATTTTAATGGATTTAGTGATGCCTGAGTTGGACGGCATACAGGCGACAAAGCGCATTAAAGCAAAATTTCCAAAAATAGAGATTTTAATGCTGACAAGCTTTTCAGATCGGGACCATGTTGTCCCTGCAATGGAGGCTGGGGCTGCAGGCTATCAATTGAAAGATATTGAGCCAGATGAATTGGTCTTATCTATTCGTCGCATTATGCGTGGCGAAAATACATTACACCCAGAGGCTACAACCACGCTTGAAATGGATCGCCAGGAGGCACAGAATGCCCCACATTCGTTAAATCCATTGACACCTCGTGAGCAGGATGTGCTGGCAGAGCTAACAAAAGGGAAAAGTAATCGAGAAATTGCATCCTCATTATTTGTTACAGAAAAAACAGTTAAAACTCATATTTCTAATATATTTACAAAATTACAAGTACAAGATCGTACCCAGGCTGCTCTATATGCGGTTAAACATGGTTTGACAGAGGGTAGTGGTAGCTAAAGCAAAACGACGAGTTTCTACAATATTGTAGGAGCTCGTCGTTTTTAGTTTGGTTATTTACTTTCCACAAATAACTTTTTTGATATTTCTAATAAAGTAGAACTTGGAGCTAATGCTAAATCCTCTTTTAGTTTTTGTTTATACGTTAGGAAAATTTTGTGCGCCTGCTCATGAAGACCTGCCTGTATTAATGTGTATAAATAGTGCTCAAGTTTTTGTTCATTATAGGGATCATATTCTAATAAAGCATGCAAAAATTCTATGGCTTTATCAGTATCTGAAAAGACTGTAGTTTGGAACCCTTTTTCTAATATCTCTATGTATGATTTCGTTAATCTATCCTTATAGGCTTTTGCCCATTCATAATCATCAAATACAAATAAACCATTTTTATAAATTGCTAGACATTGATGAATTAAAGAAATAGAAGGAAATTCTAATCGTGAAAAATCCTCATGAAGTTTTTGAAAATCATATAAGTCACACACGAGGCTTGGTTTTTCAAAGATATAGTATTTATTTGAAAAAACAATACAGTTTTCATAGCCAATCGTATTTAATGTTTTCCTTAAGTACGACAAAGCTGTATGAAGATTTGATTTGGCTCTTACATAATCTAAATCTGGCCAAAGAATTTCAATTAAATAATCTCGGTGAATAGGAATATTTGGATGCAAAATAAAATAAGCAAATAATTCCTTCGTCTTCTCAGTTTTAAATGCTACTAAGCTTTTATTGCTATAAACAGCAAATTGATCAAAGCATTGTACGTTTAATAACGTTTGAGTTGCCTGTTGAAGCATTTGCTGTATAGAAAATTCATGATCAATACGAGTCACTGTTTTTTCTAAACGAGCATGGCTGATGGGTTTTAATAAATAATCAAGTCCACCAATTTCATAAGCTTGTAAAGCAAATTCATGATGGGAAGTAATAAAAACAACACTGATATGTGGACGCTCTGTTTTAATAATGTCCGCTACTTCAAGTCCAGAAAGTTCTTTGAGTTTTACCTCTAAAAATAGAACCTCAAATTCTATCGAGGGTAGCTCATTAAGAAATACTTCTACACTCGTAAAGGTTTGAATAATTTGTATTTGCTGAAATACTTGTAGTTTATTTTGAAAATAGTGTAAAGCTAAAGGTTCATTGTCTATTAAAACGGCTCGAATCACATCAAACTCTCCTTTTTACAATTAAATTGAAAACCATTAAACTCTAGTTCATTTTGGTTGAAAAGGCTTTCTATATATACTGAAGGGCATGAAAAGTTAAAATCACTTAATTTTCTCTATTAAAAATTTGATACTAAAATAAAGCAATTTATAGTAGGTCTTCCACAGGCGAGAGTTAGTAATCCTGTGGGGGTGTCACATCACGCCAAATCCCTTCTTAGAAAGTATTCGCCGTTCATTATATAGAAGAAAGAAGTTATTTATTTGTGTTAAGAGAATTGAAATAATTGTTTAGGCGTTTATGTATCAAACTATTCTTATAAAAAATTGAAATAGTTTATATTTAGTAGGAATATAAAGCTGTAAGAGATCGACTTTAAAAAGTAATATTTTTTCTTATATTGTAAAAATAGTATAATGATTGTAATAATTAATCAGGCGTAATTATAGTACATTTGTCTTAAATAAAACTAAAAAAGTACTTAAAAAATACTTAAAAATATAGGATGATAGTAATTAAAATGCATTTCGCTGAGAAAAAAATAAGATCTATGAAGAAAGGGGCTTCGCTATGAAATTAGAGCGTCTGCTTACAATGATAATGATATTAATCAATCGAAAAAAGGTTACCGCACAAGAATTAGCAGAAGTATTTAATGTGTCGGTTCGTACTATTTATCGAGATATTGAAACACTAAGCTGTGCAGGGGTACCCGTGATTAGCCAACAAGGAGCGCACGGAGGAATTAGCTTAATAGACGGTTATCGTGTAGATAAACAGATTTTAACAAAGGATGAGCTTGCGTCTCTGACAATTGCCATTAAAAGTGCTTTGACTACCTATGAAGATTCACATGCAGAAGCTGTTCTTGAAAAGCTAACTAGTATTGCAGATGATCATGTCAAACAATCGATGGACCACCTATTTATAGATCTGAGTCCATGGGGGCCAAATATACTTTTTAAGGAGCATATTACGATTTTAAAAAGTGCTATAGAAAATAGACATTGTGTAAGCTTTAACTATTCGACGACACATGGAGAATTAACAAGGCGAGTAGTTGAACCGCATACATTGGTTCAAAAAGGAAAGACTTGGTATTTATATGGCTATTGCACGTTAAGAATGGACTTTCGACTCTTTAAACTGGCAAGAATTAAAAACTTAATGCAAGAAGATCTACACTATGAGCGGAAGGAAATTAATTTAAGTGAACTTCCATGGGGGAAAGAATGGTATCAGCCACAAAACGTAGTCGATTTAGTCATTAGTTTTGATATGGCTGTGACGACATTAGTGGAAGAATCCTTTGGAGTAGAATTTGTTAATCATAAGCAGGCCAAAATTAATATATCTATACCAGAGGATGAGTGGCTGTACGGCTTTTTACTTAGTTTTGGCAATCGTATAAAAGTAATAGAACCGCCTCATATAAGAGACATTCTTCAAAAACGTGCGCAGGAAATTGTTCAAGTATATAAAAATCCAGATAATAGTTGACAGACAGTTGTCAGGTTTCCTTTGCTATAGTAAGGACAAATAAAGCGAAGGGTGGAATCAAACATGATGCAAAACTATTGTCAAAGCTGTGGAATGCCTCTAACAGATGAGGTTTTATTAGGAACGGAAAAAGAGGGTCACAAAAATCAAGACTATTGTACATATTGTTATGAGGGGGGGACTTTTAAACAACCCGATTTAACCGTTGAAGCAATGATTGACATTTGTGTGCCACATTTAAAGAAAGATGGCATGCCTGAAAAGGATGCCCGTCATATGCTTACATCTTTTTTGCCAAGCTTAAAAAGATGGAGAAAACAAGAATGGTCAGAACCAAAAATTATAAAAAGAGAGGCATTTCAAATCATAGGAATTTCGACGGAAACAAGCAATGCCAATGAAAGGACAGCGCAAGCCAAAATCCCGCAATTATGGCATGATTTTTATGAGCAAAATATTGTTGACCAATTATCTAAGTTGGATAATCAAAGCGTGTACGGTTTGTATTCGGACTATGAAACTGATGTAAACGGCAATTATTCCATAACACTTGGTGTAGAAGCCTCATTGAACACAGCACCTTCTGATTTAGTCATCAAGACTATTCCAGCAGCCAAATATTTAGTATTCACATCACAGAAAGGAAAAATGCCGGAGATTGTTATCCAAACATGGCAAGAAATTTGGGCATGGTTTGCAAATTCTGAGGTGAAACGAACATATACTGGTGATTTTGAACTGTATGATGAACGTTGTGCAAACCCACAAGAGGCCCAGGTGGAAGTTTATATCGCTATTAAATAAAAATAAGTCTCTTACCAATCAATTGGTAGGAGACTTTTCATCGTTTGGAGGGGGAACTATTTCAATATGAGGTTCGATATGCACGAGAACCTGACAAAAACGATTTTCTCGCAAGATGGTACGTTCGATTTCTTCAGTAATGCGGTGACTGTCAAAAACATTTAAATAGGGGTCAACCGTTACGGTTATGTCGATAAAATACATATTACCATGGGCGCGGCCTTTAAAGTCTAAGAGCTCGATCACACCGTCCACATTACGGATTAGGACTGATAACGTTTCCACTTCATCGATATCAAATGCATCTGTAAGACTTTGAACAGCCTCCCAAAAAATTTCTACTGCTGTTTTAATAATTAAAAAGGCAACGATAAGAGCTGTGAGAGAATCGATAATTGGAAAACCAAAAATCGCACCAAAAATACCTATTGCAGTGCCGATGCTGACAAATGCATCTGAGCGATTATCAAAGGCGGCTGCTTTGACAGCGGAGCTTTTTATTTTTTTAGAAAGTGCCAAATTATAGCGATAAACGATATACATGACAGCACCACTACCTATCGCTACAAATGCTGTTAAGAGGGAAGGCGTTGTGCCAGGTGGTGCCCATAAGCTTTTTAAAGAATTAATTAAAACCTGGAGACCAACAACAAGCATGATGAATGATGCTACTAAAGAGGCAATGGTCTCAGCACGCAAATGCCCATATTGATGATTGGAGTCGGGCGGTCTTTGAGCAATGCGTAAGCCAATCAAGACGGCGATAGAAGCGATAATATCCGTGGTGTTATTTAAGCCATCTGCCTTTAACGCCTCAGAGGTGCCGATATAGCCAATCGTTAGTTTGATAGAGCTTAGGATTAAATAAGTCCCAATGGATAACCAAGCGCCTTTTTCCCCTTCACGTAAATTTGTATAGAGCTCCATTTTGTTTCCCCCTCGCAAAATTTTCGGACATTAGAAAACGACTCCCTTTTAAAAGGGAGTCGTTTATATCTATTATCACGGTATTAACTCCCACCTATATAAGGTGTGAGGAAAAGTCCATATTTATGAATCTTACTCAGTAACAGCGTCAAATTCATTTGATAAATCACTTTCAGGTAACTTCAGAACTTCTAAGTATAAAATATGGTGACCATCTAATTCTTTTGCAATAAATTCATAACCTTGCTCCTGAATGCTGTCGCCTTCGACTGCATCGAAGCGTTTTGTCATAAACCAACCACCGATAGTATCAATATCATCATCTTCTATGTCAGTACCTAGCATATCATTTACATTTTCAAGAAGCATTTTGGCGTCTAAAATAAAATGATTATCTGCTATTTCTTGTACCTCTGGGATTTCATCTTCGTCGAATTCATCTTGAATATCGCCGACAATCTCCTCAATAATATCTTCGATCGTCACTAAACCAGATGTTCCGCCATATTCATCCATTAAAATGGCCATATGAATACGTTCACGTTGAATTTTGAGTAATAAATCGTTAATTTGCGTTGTTTCCATCACTCGAATGATTGGTTGCATATAATCAATAACTGGTTTATCCCCATTTTTCGGGTCTTTAATGTAAGCGGTTAATAAATGCTTCATATTAACTAAACCAATAATATGGTCTTTATCGCCGTCAATAATTGGATAACGAGTATATTGTTCAACACCCATTAAATCAAATACCTCTTTAATTGTCAGTTCTTTTTCAATGCCGACAATCTCTGTTCGAGGAACCATGATTTCCTTTGCAAGACGATCTGAGAACTCAAAAATACTATTTACATATTCATATTCTGAGTTATTTATTTCTCCACCCTTTAAACTATCCGATAAAATCATACGTAGTTCTTCCTCTGTATGAGCTACTTCTGATTCCGACATCATTTTTAAGCCGAAAAGGCCAGTTAAGCCACGGGCAGATCCGTTTAATAACTTTATGACTGGATACGTAATGTTGTGGAATAAAATTAATGGGCCAGAAAAGTTTAATGTGACAAGTTCTGCTTTTTGGATGGCTAATGTTTTTGGCGCCAATTCCCCAATAACAACATGCATAAACGTTACAATTGAGAATGCAACTATAAATGAAAGGATAGATGTTATACTACCATTCAAATTTAGAAATTCAAACACTGGGTGCAAAATAATTTCGAATGTAGGCTCACCTAACCAACCTAAACCGAGTGCAGTGATGGTAATACCTAACTGACATGCAGATAAGTACTCATCTAAATCTGAAACAACACGTTTTGCATTTTTCGCCTTCTTATGCCCTTCTGCGAGCAATTGATCAATGCGGGTAGTTCTCACTTTAACGATTGCAAATTCTGTTGCAACGAAAAATCCTGTCATTATAATTAGTAGGGCGAATGCCGCCAACCTAATGGTTATCTCCAATATGTCTCCGTCCAAATAATTCCTTTGTTCCCGCCCAAATGAGGGAAGTAAACAAAGTGTACACCTCCTATGATTTAAAAAATTGTTGGATGTTTCAATAATAAATTATTTAAAAGAAAAACACAAATATTGACAACAACTTTTTATGTTCATATTCTATCCCTGTAAAAAGTAGCTAGTTTCACAAGCAAAGTGATTGTAAACGTGATTGCAATATGCTAACTTAAATTGAGCAAAGATAGTTTGTTTAGGGAAAGAAGCATTTTGCATCTTATATAATACGACACGTCAAAAATCTCAAGAGTGCTTTTACTTGCGGATTTTTTTAAATGAATTATTTTTTATAGCTAAAGGAGAGACTCGATCATCAATTGAGACTTTCCTTTTTTTGGTGAGAATAAACTTAGAAGGAGCAGTCTTTGATGTGACTGCTCCTTCTAAGTTTATTCCTGTTGGAAACGTAATTTTAAACATGCCTTCTCTACATCATGAAAGGATTCTTTCAAAGGTAAATTATCCGTAAATGGTGCTATAGATATTGGTGCTTTTTCTGTGATACCTTGCTGAGTCAAAATGTAATTTTTACCGTTATAAGTAAAGTACATTGTTTTAATTGATTTTTTACCAAAAGTGCTTGCAGACGAGTCAAAGAAACCTTTAAGTTGGCTACAATATTCATTATAGAAATCGCCATTAATGCCAGAGATGGTTTCAAATTTTTTGTGATCTAATTTACCAGCTTCGTCAGCTAGTTCGAATATTTTCGCGGAAAATTCTGAAAAAAATTCTTTTACTTTTACACGTATTAATGCTTTTGAATGATAACTGTTTAAGTCATCTGAAAGCGTGACTTTACTCATTGAAATGGCCCCCTGCATAAAAAACATATACTATTAAATTGCTAACCCTAATGTATAAGAAATATATAGGAATTTCAACATGTATCAACATAATTAGCATAAAGGACGTGCTATATATAGTAAATATAGGTATTTTTATCGGGGAATTAAGCGAAAAAATTACTATATTTTTTAATCATACACATGGAATAGCATTAGCTCATGAATCATTTTTTTAACATCTTCTTCATTTGGAGGTGTTGGTCCTGTCCATTGAATAGTGCCGTCTTTTAAATATTCAGCAGAGTAGCGTTCACGCTGATAAAAAAATGAAACAGTCCATCCTGGAAGTTGAGTATTTTCAAATAATGGCTTAAAACTGAAATGTTGAATCATCATCCAACCTCATTTCTATAGTATGTAGTTCATATTATTCAAGGATAATGGTAATTTTGCAACTATTCACTTTTATACTGAAATCTAAAGGGGGTATTTCTTTTGTTGGAAATCATTGCTCTGCTATAATAAGTGCAGAAGGCGACAAAAAACGCCAATCGTGAATTCAACTGAAATGAGAGGATACTAATGGACAATTTTATCGTGACATTACTTTTTATGGCAATTATTGGCGCAGCAATCGGAGGCGTTACCAATCACCTAGCCATTAAAATGCTTTTTCGTCCACATAACGCAATATATATTAAAAACTGGCGCGTTCCATTTACACCTGGTCTTATTCCAAAACGACGTGATGAATTAGCAAAACAGCTAGGTCTTACCGTTGTAAATTATTTATTAACTCCTGAAACATTTAGAAAGAAATTTTTCTCGAAGGATATTCAGGAAAAGGTTGAACAGCTTGTGCAAACGAAAGTAGAAGAAACCATCTTTACAAACGATAAAACGATTCAAGATTGGTTAAATATTGCGGGGTTTGCTCATATGCCAGCTACAATTGAGCAGAAAGTTGAAGCGATTGTTGAGGGACAATTTGCATCAGTGAAGAATACACTATCAACAAAATCAATTCGTACACTGCTATCTTCAGATATGCAGGATACTCTTGATGCCAAGATTCCTGTAGCAGTCAATCATATACTAGAAAAAGGCGAGGATTACTTTTTATCACCAGAAGGTGAAATGACAATTAAAGCAATGATTGATGATTTCTTATCATCAAAGGGGTCATTTGGTGGTATGATCAATATGTTTTTAGGTGATTCATCGTCCCTTGTAGGAAAAGTTCAACGTGAGCTTGTCAAGTTTTTACAAGCTCCGGGTACGTCAACATTATTAACAAAAATTTTTACACAAGAATGGGAAAAATTAAAAGATCGACCAGCGATGGACTTTTTACAAGACATGCAGTTTGATCCAATTTTATCGAAATTACAAATGTATGTAAAAGAGCAATTAGCTGTCGCTGAACGTTTAAATCAACCAATTTCTTATTATTGGCCTGATGGAAATGAATGGATGAAACATTCGGTTATCCCACAGGCGATTGAAAAAGCTTTTGTCAAGGCAGAGGAAAAACTAGAGGATGTACTTACACGTTTAAATTTACAAGAAGTTGTTCGTGAGCAGGTTGACTCTTTCCCTGTAGAGAAATTAGAGGAACTAGTATTAGGTATTTCAAAACGTGAATTTAAAATGATTACCGTATTAGGTGCAGTTCTTGGTGGATTGATTGGAATTGTGCAAGGTTTAATTGTTTACTTTATTTAAAAAGGAGATTGTATAAATGGTTAATATTTATAATGACATTAATGCGCTAGAGGCAACTTTCCGTAAGACTCCAGAGTTTGAGGCTTTACAAGCGGCGGTTGAAGTTGTAAAGAGTGATGAAGAGGCGTTAAATGTCTTTAAAAACTTCCGTAAAATTCAAATTGAATTACAAAAGAAACAATTAGCTGGTGAGGATTTATTGGAGGATGAGCTTGTTTATGCCCAAAAGGCATCTCAGCTTGTGCAGCAAAATGAAAAGATTTCAGCTATGCTTGAGGCAGAAATGAAGTTAAGTAAAGTCATTGAAGAAGTGAATCGTATTTTAATAAAGCCAATTCAAGGCCTATATGAAGATATTCAATAAATCATCTATATCGTAAGGAATAATTGTCTGAGAAATTGCACATATACAAGTAAGAGGAAAACGTGTATCCGCTAACCGGAGCACGTTTTTACTTTATATACACCAGTCAATTGTATTGGAGGTTATAGCTATGCATGTATTCATTGAATGGACCTATAAAACACCGAAGGGAGCAACAACTGTTTTACGTTCTGAAGAAATGCCTGCAGCGCAAGCGCTATTACTAGCAGAGGATATGGAAAAGACCGGAAGAGTCAAGTCCATTCATTGCTTGGATCGTCAAGATACAAGTTGGACATTAAAAGAGCTAAAAGCCTATTTAAAAGAAATAGATACAGAGCCGCATAATATTATTGTCTATTTCGATGGAGGTTTTGATAGGGGGACAGGGCAGGCAGGGCTTGGATGTGCTATTTACTATGAACAAAATGGTAAGCCCTATCGTTTAAGAAGAAATGCTTTTTCATCCGAGCTTAAATCTAATAATGAAGCAGAGTATGCTGCGCTTTATTTAGGTTTAGTGGAGCTAGAATTACTAAATGTCCATCATTTACCGGTCCAAATTAAAGGAGACTCCCAAGTAGTTATCAATCAATTAAATGGGGAATGGGCAGCATTAGAAAAGGATCTAGTAGGTTGGGCAGATAAGATTGATACCAAATTAGCACAGCTAACCATTCAACCGGACTATCAGCTAATCGCTCGCAAGGACAATTCAGAAGCAGACCGGCTTGCTACACAAGCATTAAAAGGTATAGATATTACAGGTTTGAGCGAACTCGTAAAAGAATAAATTGAAAGAGGTGTCGGTAATTACTGACACCTCTTTTTAAAATTCTCTATAGGTAATGAAACTTTTTCCATTTTAAAACTACTACTCCTATGAACCCAAACAATAAGGAGAGATATTTTATGTATATGAAAAAATTAGCACCAGCAGCTTTGTCTGCATTATTAATGGGAAGTATTGTCATACCTGTTGCTTCGGCAAATGAGCAGAAGGATGAAGTTGAAATTCCGCAAATCCAAATCGATCCAGTACACATTTTCAATCAAACACATGGAACAGTTGAAGATGTTCGTGTTGCTAAAGACATTACATATTACACTGTTAAAGACGGAGAACAAACAAATGTACTAGAAATTACAAAAGATACTCCTGTGTATGATAATACGGGTAAAAAAGTAGAGCTTAAAGAAGGGGATAAAGTAGAGGCCTATACCTTTGCCAATAAACCACAAAAATATATCTACCCACCGCAATTCAATCCAGAGATTGTCATTGTAGATTCAAAAGAAGTTGGGCTTGTAGAAGTGGATTATTTCTTTGAAGATTTAACAAACACATATGATATTTTAAAATTAAATATTGGAAAAGAAACAGAGCTGCTCAATGCAAAAGGTGAAAAAGTAACGTCAAAAGATTTAGCAGAGAAGCATTTAGCTGTTTTTTATACAGCATCCACAAAGAGTATCCCAGCACAAACAACACCTTCGAAAGTGATTGTTCTAGATGACAATTCGGAAAGTTCTTTGAATCCAGTAGATGAGGAAATTAATAAAATCATCGCCACAGATTTTTATATGGTAGAAGAAACAACAATGGTGCCATTACGGAGCATTGCAGAAAAGCTTGGCTTTAAAGTAGAATCAAAAGGTAAAACGGTTATCCTAACAAAGGGCAATGGATCTTATACAATCACACGTGGAGATAAAACGTTTGGTTATAACAAATCATTACGCACTTTGTCAGTGGCACCAATTTTGAAAGACACGAAAACTTATGTCCCTGTTGAATTCATTGAAGAATTTTTGAAATAAATTTAAAACTAGTATGCCAACTTTTGTGGCATACTAGTTTTATTTTTCAAGAGACGGATATCTTTTGGCAAATTGCTGCAGGCATTGCTTGAAAGAAAGCGTACTCATAAAATTTTTAGCTAATATCATTTCATCTGAATACAATAAAAATTGCTGGAAGTGCTGTTTAACAAATGCCCTAGCTTTCTCGTAGTGCTTGTTGATAGAAATAGCTCCGTACATTTCTTGTTGGTCAATGATGTAGATAAAGTCACAGATCACATTATATGTTTCATATTTAAATAATACGGTGACATATAATGTTTTTTCATCACATCGCGCTAAGTCAAAATGGTGGAATGCTACTTCTACTTGATGAATAAAGCTCGAAATGGATGGACGATTACTATTTTTTAAAAGAAACACTATCAACACCACCTTTTGTAAGAAATTATAATGACAAAAAAATAGTTTGTCTATATGTAGACTGAATATTCTGTTTTCTAACTGTTTCTTATTGTTACTTTGCTTAAAGTCATAGAAATTTGTTAAACTTAAATCTACAATATATATGGAATAAGAAAAGAAGAGAGCGAAACAATATGAAAATGATTCACATAGATCAAAAATATCCTGAGGATTGGATTCGCGTATTAAATCATATAGCGAATTTATTTTTTGAGGATTCCAAGCTGCGAGTGGAGCCGGAGGAAGCTGATATGTCGGTTTCATTTACGTACGACGTTGGAGAAAGTTTTTCAATAGCTACAAAAGCGATCTTGACTGTAGATGGACAACAATATACAAATGATTACAGCATCCAATACGAATCAGCTGCAACAGGTCGTGAGCTCAATATTCGAATGAAACGAGCACTATCCCATGTATTCTTAGATGTTCTTGAGCAGCATACAGGGGTACATCAGCAATGGGGAATTCTAACAGGAGTCCGTCCAACTAAGCTCTATCACAAGTTTAGAAAAGAAGGAAAAGGAGATCAAGAAATTGCTGAGCTATTAATTCGAGATTTTCGCCTGTCTAAGGAGAAGGTAGCACTTTTAAAAGATATAGTGGAGCGACAATTAGTAACCATTCCAGATATTGATCAAATTGGGCAGGAGATTAGTGTATATATCGGCATTCCATTTTGCCCAACGAAATGTGCTTATTGTACGTTCCCAGCCTATGCGATCGGAAGTAATCGTAAGCAAGGTCGTGTAAATACATTTTTAGATGGCTTGCATATTGAATTACGTGAAATGGGAAAATGGCTCAAGGACAATAATATGAAAATCACCTCTATTTATTGGGGGGGCGGTACACCAACTTCCATTGAAGCAGATGAAATGGACGCCTTATATCAAACGATGTATGAATCCTTCCCGAACCCTGAAACAATTCGAGAGGTTACCGTTGAAGCAGGAAGACCAGATACGATTACACCTGAAAAATTAGAAGTGCTTAAAAAATGGGGAATTGATCGTATTAGTGTAAATCCACAATCGTATACAGATGAAACATTAAAGGCCATTGGTCGTCATCATACAGTTCAAGAAACAATTGATAAATTTTGGCTAGCACGTGAATCTGGTATGAACAATATTAATATGGACCTCATTATTGGTTTACCCAATGAAGGTATTGAGGAATTCCAGCATTCATTAGTGGAATCGGCTAAGATGCAGCCTGAATCATTAACTGTCCATACATTATCATTTAAACGAGCATCTGAAATGACTCGCAATAAAGATAAATATAAAGTAGCAGATCGAGATACGGTCGCTGAAATGATGCAAATGGCACAAGATTGGACAAAGGAAAATGACTATGTTCCCTATTATTTATATCGCCAAAAAAATATTTTAGGTAATCTCGAAAATGTCGGCTATAGTAAAGCTGGTGAAGAGAGTATTTATAATATTGTGATCATGGAAGAGGTACAGACAATTTTAGGGGTTGGTTGTGGCGCATCTTCTAAATTTGTTCATCCTGAAACAGGAAAAATTACGCAATTCCACAACCCAAAAGATCCTGCAGCATATATTATGACCTTTGAAGAGGCTATTGGGAAAAAAATCGAGTTTTTAGATGAGGTATACAAACTATAAAATAAAGGCGATCTGAGTGATTCAGATTGCCTTTACTATTTATAGAGTTCGTAATGTACACGCCATTTGCAAAATCACTGCATCTTCAAAATATTGTGGATCATAGCCAGTTAACTCTCTTATTTTATTTAATCGATAAGTAAGTGTGTGACGATGAATGTTTAGTTGCTGTGCACAAAGCTTTAACTGTAAATTACAATCAAAAAACGACTGTAATGTTTCTAGCTGTTTTGCATTGATATTTTTAAGGATTCGGTGATGAAAAGCTTGTACCTCCTCTGATTCACGATGTTTAAAAAGAGAAAATAACTCTACATCCTCAAAAAAGGTAATCTCGTTATGGACGTTAGCGAATTCAAGTGCTGTCCTAGCTCCCTGATAGCTATAAGGAAGTAGTGAAAGTTGCTGGACAACTGGACCAATACCAATTTGTAAGGAAGGTAGTTTTTGTTTTTTCTTTCTGAGAGCTTTTATAATAGATTGACGGCTTTGTTCCTGACAATGGGTTAGCAGTATATAATACTCCTGTAATTGGCTATGTCCAGCCAGAATGGGCTGTCTATAAAATAAATCCTCAAAAAAGAAGGGTATCGTATTTTCTAAATAAGATGTTTCATGTAAACTCACTAATATAACTTGGAAGGGTGCTATTAGTGAGAATGGTAATTTCTGAATTCGTTTATTTAAAGTAGCATCCAGCTTACTTCCATGAACGAGTGCCTCGAATATGTAGTCATTATTCTTCCGTTGCCATTCGCTTTTAGACTCAACGAGTGCTTGATGTGTCATGATCTCTGTCGTTAATTGAACAAGATTGGCGATTTCAAGCATGTCTTCTGAATCTCCAGTTATACCAATCACACCTACTACTTCATCCTGATACATAATAGGCATATTAATGCCAGGCTTTGTATTTGGATACAACTCTATATTGTCTTCATTAATAATCAATGTATTTTTTGTTTTTGCTACATAAACTGCACCTTCGTGAATATCCTCCACCCTCATCTTGTCTCCAGAGGCTAAAATAACACCAGTAGGGCTAATGACATTAATATTGTGACGTAAGCGTAACATTGTTTGATGTACGATATCTTCTGCTAATTTTTTGGTCAACATGTTTATACACCTCGGATAAAAAACCGTCTGTTATAGCACAGATAAATTGTACATTTATTATAATGTTTTCTGAATTTATTGTCATTATAATAATTTGTAAGCGCTTAACTTAGGAATTTAAAATTTACGTAAATGTCAATGGACGACATAAGTGGAGGTATTATATGAAAATCATTATTAGTCCAGATTCCTTCAAGGGTACACTGTCAGCAGTTGAAGTAGCAAAATCCATGCAGAAAGGGATTCTGGATGCAGATCCATCAATAGAAACTATAATTCTACCCATTGCAGATGGTGGGGAAGGGACACTTGATTCGCTTATTGCCTCTACGAATGGTCAATATTTTTCAGTGGATGTATTAGATCCAATAGGAAGAGACATAAAAGCACAATATGGTGTTTTGGGTGATAAAGAAACATGTGTGATTGAAATGGCTCAGGCATCTGGCATCATGCTGCTACAAGAGAATGAAAAAAATCCTGAATTTGCTACAACGTATGGTACTGGCCAATTAATCAAGGCGGCTCTCGACCGAGGCTTTAGAAAATTTATTATCGGTATAGGTGGAAGTGCCACAAATGATGCAGGGATTGGCATGCTCAAGGCATTAGGTGCGCGATTCATAAAGGAAGATGGCTCAGATTTAGAAGATGGAATTTCAAGTCTACTGAAGTTAACTGCAATCGATGTAAGTGGACTGGATGCTAGATTAACAGGAGCGATATTTACCATTGCCTGTGATGTGGATAATCCATTCATTGGTGAACGAGGAGCAACAGCTATATTTGGTCCTCAAAAAGGTGTGCGGGACGATCAAGTCATACATTTTGATAACTGTTTAAAGCATTTTGCAGATATCGTTGAACAACAGTTTTCTATTCGATTGCATGATTATCAAGGAGCGGGAGCGGCAGGAGGATTGGGAGGCGCGTTAATCGCATTTTTAAAAGGGACATTTCATGCAGGAATTGATATCGTCATAGATGCAGTCCAGTTACAGGCTCATTTAGCAACCGCACAGTTAGTAATAACAGGAGAAGGAAAATCGGATCTCCAAACATTACATGGTAAGGCTCCATTAGGGGTTGCGAAAGCCGCAGCGCTAGCACATATAGATGCAGCTTTATTATCGGGAGACATTGATAGTACGGCTAAACCTGCACTTCAAAAGTATTTTAGCGTTGTAGAAACATTAGTAGATGAGGAGATTACTACTCAGCAGGCAATGCAAGAACCCGCTCGTTTTATTCGGTTAAAAACTAAGAGAATCTTTGAGCTTTACATACAAAAGGGGGTTGACTAGATGTTATTCATTATTATTTTAATAGGGGTATTGTTTGTTGTATTGGGCACGGCTAAATTAAAGCTACACCCATTTCTGGCATTATTAATGAGTGCCTTCTTCGTCGGAATTGCTTCAGGAATGCCATTATTAACAGTGGTAGAAAGTATTAACACTGGTTTCGGTGGTTTAATGACGAGCATTGGCTTAGTGATTATCGCTGGAACTATTATAGGTTTAATATTAGAGAAATCAGGCGCAGCCTATCGAATGGCAGAAGTAGTTTTACGAATCGTCGGCCCAAAACGTCCACAACTAGCGATGTCTTTAATTGGTTACATCGTATCCATCCCAGTATTTTGTGATTCGGGTTTTATTATTTTATCCAGCTTGCAAAAATCATTAGCAAAACGGGCTAACGTAACGATTGCATCAATGGCAGTAGCTTTAGCGACGGGTTTATTTGCGACACATGTATTAGTCCCACCCACACCAGGTCCCATCGCAGCAGCAGGAAATATTGGGGCGGCCGATTATTTAGGGACAGTTATTGTCATTGGTTTATTAGTAGCAATACCGGCTACATTTGTAGGCTATATGTGGTCCGTGAAAGTTGCAACCAAAATTCGAGTACCTGAAGATGAGGTAGAAGCATTAGACTATGAGGAAGTTATTAAATCCTTTGGCAAAATGCCTTCAACATTTAAAGCCTTTTTACCAATCGTCCTTCCAATTGTCTTAATTGGTCTTGGTTCAATAGCATCGTTAGTAGGGGATCCCGAATCAACAGTCAATACGATCTTTAAGTTTTTAGGTTCACCAACGGTAGCTTTATTTTTAGGGGTGGCTGCTGCCTTTTTATTATTACCTGAAATTAGTGAAACGACCTTAACGGGTTGGATTGGAGAGAGTTTAAAAGAAGCCGCTCCCATATTACTTATTACAGGAGCGGGCGGTTCATTTGGGACCGTTATTAAAAATGCTGGTGTTGGAGAAATGCTACAGGAAATGGATTTGGGGATGTTTGCGTCAGGTACTTTATTCCTGCTAGTGCCGTTTCTAGTAGCTGCTGCCTTAAAAACTGCCCAAGGATCTTCAACGACAGCGCTTGTTATTACGTCTACTCTAGTTGCACCAATGCTCGTGACACTCGGCATTGAGGGAGCTGTCCCGTTAGCATTAGTAGTAATGGCCATTGGAGCTGGTGCAATGACGGTTAGTCATGTAAACGACAGTTTCTTCTGGGTAATTACACAGTATAGTGGAATGGAAGTAACTCAAGCCTATAAGGCACAAACAGTTGCCACATTGTTACAAGGCATTGTTACAATTATAATTACAATGGTTTTATGGTGGATATTTGTTTAAAGTACAAGGAGAGCTGCCCATGGTAAGCTCTCTTTTTTGTATAATAGGAAGATAGAAAGGAAGTTAGTCACATGAAAAAATTAATAGTAGTACTCCTTTGTATTTTTTTATTAGCAGGCTGTACAGAAGCAGTTAAGACAGAGCAAGTACCTGTAACGGCTGGCCATGAGATGCGAGTTCATTTTATTGATGTGGGACAAGGGGATTCCATATTAATTGAATCGCCAAATGGGAAAACAATGCTTATAGACGGTGGTGTGAAAGGGGCAGGACAGCAGGTAGTTTCTTATTTAAAGGAACTTGGTGTGAACAAACTTGATCAGGTAGTGGCAACACATCCCGATGCTGACCATATAGGTGGGCTCATTCCAGTGTTACAGACAATCCCTATTGAGCAATTTTTTGATTCGGGCAAAGTACATACCTCTCAAACTTTTGAAGAAATGCTGATGGCGATTGATCAAAAAAATATACCTTATTATGTGCCGAAAACAGGGGACCTTATTGAATTTGATAAGGATGTAACGGTGAAGGTTTTAAATGCAAATGAACATGCTACGGATAATAATGATGCTTCGATTGTTTTAAAAGTAGCTTATGGCAACGTATCCTTTTTATTAACGGGGGATGCGGGCATAGCATTAGAAAAAGAAATGATGCAAAATGATGTGACAGCCACTATTCTGAAGGCAGGACATCATGGCTCTAATACAAGTAGCTCAGAAGAATTCATTCGTGCAGTGAAGCCAGAAGTCACTATATTAAGCTATGGTGAAGATAATAAATATGGGCATCCTCATGCAGAAGTAGTGGATCGATTGCAAGCAATGGGCAGTAACATCTATGCTACTGCTGAATCAGGAACGATTATCGTGGCAACGGATGGGGTAAACTACACGGTGAATGGAAAGGAAGCTTCCAGAGCGGTAACTCCAAAAACTCCATCCACTTTTTTACCTACAGCTGTTGAGATCGTCAGCAAAGATTTAGTAACAGAAATTGTAGGCATTAAAAATAATGGTCAACAAGCTGTTTCGTTAAACAATTGGCAGCTTATTTCTCTGGAAGGAAATCAAGTTTTTAATTTTCCTAATCTATCATTACAGCCTGGTAAAATCATTTATGTTACTAGCGGGGCTAATGCTCGTGAAGGGGATAATTATTTAAAATGGACCACTAAACAGATATGGCTAAACGATGGAGATGCTGCGCAATTACGGAATGAGAAAGGGGAACTTGTTAGTGAGCTCGACTAAATATACTTTAGATCGTATAGAAGACGGTTATGCTGTTTTTTTAAAGTATCCTGAGGAAGAAGAACAAATTATTATTTTACAGTCAGCTATGAATAAGCCTGTCGTTGTTGGGGATCGTGTACAGATAGAAGAAATCGAAGGCATTTACCATATTGAAATTTTAAGGGAAGAAACAGAACAAAAAAAAGCTGATATCCAGAATTTAATGGACCGTTTACGTCATAAACATCAATAAATAATAGATGACAAGCTGTGAGGAAGTTATCCGCAGCTTGTTATTATTTTGAATCAGAAAAGCCCTGTAAACGGATGGAATTTAAGAGGAATTGGACATAATTTGTTATCCTAAATATTTTGAAAATATGCTAAAATAATAGTATTAATCAGAAGCTAGGAGCGGACGGATAAAATGGCGATAAACACTATTATTTTTGATTTAGATGATACATTACTATGGGATAAAAAATCAGTAAAAACTGCTTTTGAAAAAACATGTGACTATGCTGCTACGATACATAATGTGAATTCTACTGAGCTAGAGGAAGCAGTTCGTCAAGAGGCTCGTGCATTATACGAAGGCTATGAAACATACGACTATACCGTATTAATTGGCATTAATCCTTTCGAAGGACTATGGGGAACATTTGATGATCCGACTGAATCTTTCCAAACAATGAAGGGACTTGTTCCAGGCTATCGTGCGGCAGCATGGACAAAAGGTTTAGCTGCTCTTGGTATAGAGGATGAAAAATTCGGGGCAGAACTAGGAGAACGCTTTGTAGCTGAGCGTAAAGCCTCCCCATTTCTATATGAAGATACATTTCCTGTGTTAGACGAGTTGAAAGGCAAGTACAAGCTTGTTTTACTTACTAATGGCGCACCTAGTTTGCAAAATTTAAAGTTGGAAATTACGCCAGAAATAGCTCCGTACTTTGATCATATTATTATTTCAGGAGACTTTGGAAAAGGAAAGCCTGACGCTTCTATTTTTGAGCATGTAATGGAGAGCGTAGGTATTACAGCAGATGAGGCAATTATGGTTGGCGATAATCTCAATACTGATATTTTAGGCTCCTCTCGTGTAGGGATGCGAAACGTATGGATTAATCGCGAAAATAATAGGGCCAATGGAGAAGTGACACCTACGTATGAGATAGTCTCTTTGACAGACTTATTACAACTAGTGGAAAAACTTTAAAGAAATGTACTGCTCCTTCACGGATGCAGTACATTTTTTGATTGGAATACTTTATATTTTATGCTAAGCGTATGAATGGAAAAGCTATCACCAATATCACGATGCTCACTAGCTTACCCTTTAAAGAATATTCAAAAAAGCAGAGAGTAAAACTCTCTGCTTTTCGTTTTGCTTATTATAAATTAATAGCTTTTACTTCATCAATATTTTCAAGCTGTGCCACAAATGCTAAATCTTCATCTGTTACAACATTATCTATCGTTAACATCATAACCGCTGTCCCACCAACTTGGGCACGACCAACTTGCATAGTGGCGATATTGATCTCCTTTTCTGCAAGTTTAGTGGCTACACGACCAATGGCACCTGGTTTGTCAGTGTTTTTAATATATAGAAGATGACCTTGTGGAATAACGTCTACAACATAGTCCTCTACTTTGACGATACGTGCACCTAAGCCATTTAATAAGGTACCAGCTACGGTATGTGTTTCATTTGCAGTAATAATTTCAATTGTAATTAAACTTGTAAAGCCTTTAGCCGTTGTTGTTTTATGCTCGATAATTTTCATGCCAATACGCTCAGACAGATAGCGAGCATTGACATCATTCACATGATTACCGTGATTTTTAGCTAATAAACCTTTTAATGCATTTGAAGTTAATGGACGGACATCATAGTTTGCTACATCCCCAGCATAAGATAAGTTGATTTCTTTTACAGGCTCTGTTGTTACTTGTGATAAGAATGAACCAAGCTTTTCTGCTAATTCAAAGAAAGGCTCAACTTGTGCAAGAAGCTCTTTCGGAATAGATGGCATATTCACTGGATTTGTTACAGTACCTGTTTTATAAAATTTAATAATGTCATTTGATACATCAACAGCTACAGACTCTTGTGCTTCAATTGTAGATGCACCTAAGTGAGGTGTTGCGATTACTTGAGGTAAAGTAAGCAGCTTATGGTCTGTCGCTGGTTCAGATACGAATACATCTAGTGCAGCACCTGCTACTTTACCAGCTACAATAGCCTCATACAAATCGTCCTCATTAATAATACCGCCACGTGCACAGTTAATGATACGTACGCCATCTTTCATCATCGCAAACTTTTCTTTATTAATAAGATTACGTGTTTCAGGAAGAAGTGGTGTGTGTACAGTAATGAAATCAGCTGCTTCACAAATTTCTTCCACTGTCGCCTTTGTGACACCTAATTCTTTTGCACGCTCATCCGTTAGGAAAGGATCATATGCCATCACATTCATACGTTGACCTTTTGCACGGTAAGCAACTTCAACACCGATTCGGCCAAAGCCTACAACACCTAAAGTTTTGTTTTTTAGCTCTACTCCAACATAAGATTTACGGTCCCATTTCCCATTTTTTAATGTATTAAAAGCTTGTGGAATGTGACGTGCAAGTGATGTCATCATGGCGATTGTATGCTCAGCAGCTGAGTTTGTGTTACCATCTGGAGCATTGACAACGATAATACCATGCTCAGTGGCAGCAGCAAGGTCAATATTATCGACACCTACACCAGCACGACCAATTAATTTTAAGCTTTTTGCCGCTTCAATTACTTCACGTGTCACAGTAGTTTGTGAACGAACAAGTAACACGTCTACATCTGCAATTTTAGCGATTAATTCTTCTGGTGCTAGGCCAGTGTCTACGATAATGTTTAAATCTAAATCTTGTTCCTGGCGTAATGGGAAAATCCCATCCTCACTTAGTGGATCAGCGATAAATACGTTAATTGTTTTTGTGGCAGTAATCATTATAATTAGCTCCTTTTTAATAAATGTTAATAGTGGTTTTATCTACGATAGTCTGAAATTTGTAAAATTCTAACATCTTACAGCATGCAAACAATCTCCTTTCCGAATCGAAAGCAATATAAAAAGCCTTTCACGCCTTACAAACACAGTTATTGTGTTGTAAGGGGCGAAAGGCTACATAAACTTGGTTCGCGGTACCACCCTTAATCACTGCTAGAAAAACTTATTCTTGCAGTCTTAGCAATATGCGTAACGTGCATGAGACGGATAAGCTTACTTAAATGGTTCAGCTTAACTATTCAGGAGTGGAACTATTATCGTAGAAATCACTGATTTGCACCAACCATCAGCTCTCTTTGGATTTTCTTTCGACTAGTGTGTCTCCGTCGTTATATTTTTTATGATTAAATTTGTTAACATCATAATCCCTATTGTTCACCTTTGTCAATGATATTTCTAAAAAACTAAAAAAAAATTGACTTCAAAAGTCTGAAAAATACTAATATACGAACATTTTTAGTGTTATATTTTATTAATGTTCGTCTTTTAGGAGTGTACAATGAAAGCGTTAACGATATTTAAAAAGACTGATTGTATCAAGGTTCCATGAAGTTTATAGCGAAAATATTATATGGCAATTAAATGGGATTAATTAATTGTTCTATGTTAGAACTAGTTTGTTTCATGAAAGAAAACGAACATTTTGCCTTGTCACATTTTAGACAAAACTTTGAGTTTTAGAAGGTAAATAGACTATGAGAGAAGAATTTAAATTAAGGATGATTGATTTGGGGGTGTAGTAATGAAATACGATGTTGCAATAGTTGGTGCCGGACTGGCAGGCTTAGTGGCAGCCTGCGAGTTAGTCAATGCAAAGAAAAAAATACTTTTAGTAGATCAAGAGCCTGAAAATTCATTAGGGGGACAGGCATTTTGGTCTTTTGGTGGCATATTTTTAGTAAATTCTCCTGAACAAAGAAGGCTCGGCATTAAGGATAGTAAGGAGCTGGCATGGCAGGACTGGTTAGGGACAGCAGGCTTTGATCGTTTAGAAGATGAGGATTCCTGGGCATATAAATGGGCGAGGGCCTATGTCGATTTTGCTGCGGGTGAAAAATATGATTGGTTGAAGTCGAAGGGGATTAAATTTTTTCCTGTTGTTGGCTGGGCAGAACGGGGTGGTTCTCTAGCTGGTGGACACGGAAATTCTGTGCCGAGGTTTCATATTGTATGGGGAACAGGTCCAGGCATTGTTAAGCCATTTGTGGATAAAGTCAAAAAGGCCATAAAAGATGGCTATATTGAATTTAAACCACGACATCGTGTAGATGAATTTATTCAGCAAGACGGCAGGATTATGGGGATAAGTGGAACAGTACTAGCAGAAACCTTTATCAGTCGAGGGGAAAAAAGCTCAAGATTAGGAGTCGGAGAATTTTCGTATGAGGCTGCAGCCGTTATTGTGGCAAGTGGGGGTATCGGGGCGAATTTCGATTTAGTGAGAAAAAATTGGCCTGAACGATTAGGGACTCCTCCTAAGAATATGGTATGTGGTGTTCCTGCATATGTAGATGGAAGAATGCTGGAAATTACAGAGCATGCAGGGGGACGTATTGTGAATCGTGATCGTATGTGGCATTACACAGAAGGATTAAAAAATTGGGATCCGATTTGGCCTAATCATGGAATACGAATATTGCCAGGCCCCTCCTCCTTATGGTTTGATGCAGAAGGTAACCGATTTCATGCGCCTAATTTCCCTGGATTCGATACACTCAGTACACTAGAAACCATTCAAAAAACAGGCTATGACTATTCTTGGTTTATTTTAACAGAAAAAATTATTGAAAAAGAATTTGCTCTATCTGGCTCGGAACAAAATCCTGATTTAACAAACAAAAGCATTGGTGATGTTTTAAAAAGGATCATGCCCGGACCACCTGCTCCAATCCAAGCCTTTAAAAACCATGGTGAGGATTTTGTAATTGCAAATGATTTAAGAGAACTAGTAGATGGAATGAATAAACTAGCAGGCAATGATTTACTCGATTTTATGAAAATTAAAGAGCAAATTTTAGCAAGAGATCGAGAAATGGATAATAAGTTTACAAAAGATTTACAGGTGAACGCCATTCACGGTGCTAGAAATTATATTGGGGATAAGCTAGTACGTGTTGCTAAGCCACATAAAATATTAGACACTAAAAATTGGCCTTTAATTGCGGTACGATTAAATATTTTAACAAGAAAAACCTTAGGTGGCTTACAAACAAACTTAAATGGGGCAGTGTTAGGGATGGATGGTCAGCCTATTCCAGGACTATTTGCTGCTGGGGAAGTAAGTGGCTTCGGAGGCGGTGGTGTTCATGGCTACCGCGCTTTAGAAGGAACGTTTGTTGGTGGCTGTATATTTAGTGGTAGGCAGGTAGGACGTTTTTTAGCAGAAGTTTAATGCCAGTACAAAAAGAGCATCGTCATAAACGATGCTCTTTTTGCCGCCAAGTAATAGAGTGATGTCTATTATGAATTTGCGTTTTGGACATCTAAGATTTTAGCGATTTGGTCTTCGATTTGATTTACTGTCCAGCCATGCTCCTCAACGAAGAAGTTACGTTTGGCACGACGACATTCATCAGAACAGCTACGCATATAAAAGTCTTCATGCTTTTCTTCACATAGCATTAATTTATGGCATTCGGGGTTTGCACAGTTCGTATAACGTTCGGAAGGCTCACCTGTGAAATAATCTTTTCCGATAACGACATGCTCCACTTGATTGATTGGCACACTGCGACGACGATCAAAAACAAACATTTGCCCATCCCAGAGTTGACCTTTTACCTCGGAATCTTTTGCGTATGTGGCAATTCCACCATGTAATTGACCAACACTTTTTCCGTAGCCCTCACGTTTTAACCAACCAGAAAATTTTTCACAACGAATTCCACCTGTGCAGTAAGTCAAAATCTTTTTATCTACAAATTCTTCTTTATGTGTTTCCATCCATGCTGGTAAGTCACGGAAATTTTCAATATCCGGTCGAATAGCGCCTCTAAAATGACCAAGGTCGAATTCATAGTCATTCCGTGCATCGATAATGATCGTATTTTCTTCTTGCATTTGTTCCATAAATTCCTTAGGAGATAAATATTCCCCTGTTAGTTCTAAAGGATTAATATCATTTTCTAAACCTAAGTGAACGATCTCGCGGCGAGGGCGAACGTGCATTTTTTTGAAAGCATGCCCATCAGCTTCGTCAATTTTCCACATAATATCGCTAAATCGAGGATCTTCCTTCATATGATTCATGTAAGCGTCTGTTTGTTCAATAGTCCCTGAAACAGTTCCGTTAATTCCTTCATTACCAACTAAAATGCGGCCAAGAAGTCCGAGGTCTTGACATAAAGCTAAATGCTCTTCAGCAAATGCTATAGGGTCTTCAATCGTAACATATTTATAATAAAGTAATATACGATAGTCTTTATGCGTCAAAATGTGTAACCACCTTTATAACAATATTCGTCCTTTAATATAGCATAACCAAAGTGAATTTGTTTAGCGGAGAAGGAGTTTTATAAAATAACACGAATAGTACATAGTGAATGACTATTCATATTTGGGGGTAATGGAGATGGAATTTTCAACGATTACTTTAGAAATGTTAGATCGTCGTGCAACGTTAACTTTGAACCGTCCTCAGGCGATGAATGCGATGGATGACGTTATGATGCGAGAACTCGCTGAATGCTTTGAGGCTTTGCAACAGGAAAAAGATATACAAGTACTTGTTATTCGTGGAGAAGGGAAGGTTTTTTCTGCTGGAGGCGATATTAAGGCGATGCTTGATTCAAATAAGCCTTTAAATATTGATGAAGCGATGGTATATCTGACACGCATCGTTAAGGCCTATTATCAGCTACCAATGATCGTCATTGCGGCAGTTCATGGTGCATCGGCAGGACTTGGCTTTAGTTTAACACTAGGGGCAGATATTGTTGTGGCATGTGAAAAGAGTAAGCTAGCTATGAATTTCATAGGCATAGGACTCATTCCAGATGGAGGTGGTCACTTCTTTATGAAGGAACGTGTCGGTACGGTGAAAGCGAAACAAATGATTTGGGAAGGTAAGGTCCTTACAGCACAAGAAGCATTAGATGCAGGATTAATCGACTATATAGCCCCAGATGGTACTGTCTTTGCAATGGCAGATCAGCTTGTTGGTAAAATGCTTGCC
Source organism: Lysinibacillus sp. GbtcB16 (assembly GCF_019091145.1). Lineage (NCBI taxonomy): Bacteria > Bacillati > Bacillota > Bacilli > Caryophanales > Bacillaceae > Lysinibacillus > Lysinibacillus sp. GbtcB16. Next base: position 19,793 of record NZ_JAGXJV010000011.1, on the reverse strand, counting down.
TCACCTATTTCTTCTATGATTACAACAAAAAAAATTTTACACGCTCAAAATTTAGCACAGCTCGAAAATATCCTTGCAATGGAAGCGGAAGGTCAATCAACTATGCGTAAATCGACAGATCATTTAGAAGGAATTCATGCCTTTGTAGAGAAAAGAACACCTGTCTTTGTAGGGAAATAAAAATAAGAAAAGGCATGTAGATATCCTACATGCCTTTTCTCAATTATTAAACATGGAATAAAATTAATTTACCTGAAGCGTTTACAAGACGATGAGTTTTGTTGGCAACACCTTTTTCTTCAATTTGTTGTTGGCCATTTAATTTAGCAGCATCATCATTTTCAAATGTCCATGTTTCATCAAACAATGTTTCCCCTGTTTTTTCGAAAGCTGTGAAACGGTAATTCTCCATACAAACCCCACCCTTTTATTTAAATATATATCTATTATACATAGAAGATTTATAAACTTCACGGTAAAACTAGTAAACTATTTGATAAATTACGAAAATTGTGGAAAAAGTAAGTCGACACTTTTTTTTAAGCATTACCATTTTTCATAAATAGGGAAGTATGATAAAATAGAACAAATATTCGGTTTTGTAATCATATGACTGCTTTGGTTGGTAGTTTGTAGTAACTAACTGAGGTGGGAATTATCTATAGTTGGGGTGATTGGATGTCAGCAATTCGTTTTTTCCATATGGCAGATTTACATTTAGATAGTCCATTTAAGGGTTTATTTGGCTTACCTGAACACATTTTGAAGGAGATTCGAACAAGTACGTTTGATGCTTTTGAAAAAATTATTCAAAAGGCCATTCAGGAGCAGCCCGACTTTTTATTAATAGTCGGAGATATTTACGATGGTGAAAATCGCAGTTTACAAGCCCAAAGGAAATTTCAAGAGGCAATGGAGAAACTTTTTCAACACAATATTCCTGTAATTATTAGCTATGGTAACCATGATCATTTAAAAGGAACCTGGACACGTTTTTCTTTACCAAGCAATGTCTATGAATTACCGGCTGAGACGAGTGTTGTCCAGTTGAAAATCCGTGGTCAGGAAGTTTGTATATACGGCTTCAGCTATAGTGAACGCCACTTAAAGGAGTCGGTTATTGATACTTATCCAATCGCTCAAGACTCTCATGCAATTCATATTGGCATGTTACATGGCAGTGAGGCTAGCGATACTTCACACGCCTTATATGCTCCATTTACAAAACAGCAGCTACTTGAAAGGAATTATCATTATTGGGCGTTGGGGCATATTCATAAACGACAGCTCTTACATGAAAATCCTCCAATCGTTTATCCAGGCAATATTCAAAGCCGTCATCGTAAAGAACAAGGAATTAAAGGTTGCTATGATGTAACTTTATCGCAAACAGCATGTGAACTTGATTTTATTCCTACCTCCGCCATTGTTTATAACACGATAGAGGTGGATTGTACGAATATCGTCCATGCTAATGAATTACTTAAAAGATGCGAGGAAGCAATTGCTGTCAATAGAACTTCATTGGGAGCGGCGGTAGTGGAGCTTTATTTAAAAAATATTGATGAGCAAACAGAGGCCTTGTTTGAGCATGCGACGGTGGACGCATGGCTGGAGACCATACGAGAGGCAGAAGAAGGGATTGAGCCAATGTGCTGGGTACAAAAAATGGTGTTACAAAAACCTTCGATTCAAGGTGAATATTCTGCTGCTACGCAATCAGTCGTAAGTTTAATGGAGCAATGGGATAGTACTGACTGGAAGGATATACTAAAAGACTTATACCAGTATGCTGGTGGCGCTAGGCTGATCGAGCCTTTATCTGAAAAGGATATAAAGAATTTAACGCACAACGCACAGTCACTATTGGCGGAAGAAATTCAAAGGGCGTGATGCACATGCTAACAATCAAAAAACTACAAATTTATGGCTTTGGTAAGCATGAAAACCTGACAATTCCCTTAAATGAAGGCGTTACAATTTTTTATGGATTAAATGAGGCAGGAAAAACAACGATTCAGCAATTTGTTTTACAGATGCTTTTTGGCTTTCCAACAAGGCAGCAGACACAGCGCAAATATGAACCAAAAGTATCGACGAAGTTTGGTGGTCAACTGACACTATTACACCCTATTTATGGTTCATGCATTATTGAGCGTGTGAAAGGCAAGGCTGCAGGTGATGTTACTGTTTATCTTGAAGATGGTACAACGGGACAGGAGGAGCTGTTAGCTAAGCTTTTATATGGCTATTCTAGAGCATCCTTTGAATCTATTTTTTCCTTTTCATTGCATGAGCTTCAAGGCATTGAAAAAATGTCAGAGGAGGAATTAACACATCTTCTCCTCTCCTCTGGTACAACAGGTATCCAGCACCTGTCTGCTCTTGAGAAAAAAATGGATAAAGAGGCGAACGAGTTATTTAAGAAAACAGGTAAAGTTCCAGTAATTAATCAAAAAATTGAGCAGTTAAAGCAATTGGAGCGAACGATTAGACTCGAGCAAGGTAAGATCCAAACATTTGAGGATAAATTACAACAATTGCAACTCCTTGAGCAAAACCTAGAGAAACTTTATGACACACAAAAAAAGCAACAACAGCAATGGCAATACTTAACGGTTCAAAAGCAGGCCTTGCCTCTTATCAAGCAACAACAGATGTTGCAGCAAGCATTAGGGGATGATCAATATGTTCAATTTCCAGCAGAAGGAGTAAGACGATATGAACAAGCAAAGGACCGTCTTTTACACGAAAGTCAGCAGTTGCTGCAATTAAAAGAACAATATCAATTGCTACAGGACAAAGTGCTAGCTACTGTGAATGAGCAAACCGTAATTGAAATGGGCCGCCTTATGCAAAAGGAGGCAACATGGCATCAGTTGATCGTGAAGGAGAAAAACTTACGAGATGATCTCTTTATGCTGGAGCAAGAAATTGATACGCAGTTTCGTTTATTAGGTGTGCAAGAAAAAGAGGCACAGAACATTCTCCTTGGAGAAACAGTATCCTTACAGCAGGAACAGCAATTTCAACAGCAATTAAAAAAGCTGGAGGAGGCGGAGGATGAGCTAAAGTTTCATTTACGTTCGCTAGAGCAAATCCATCAAGAATTAGACGCCATAACGCAACAAAAGCAAAGGCTAAAGCAGGAGTCATTAACAAAGGAAGAAGAACATATTTTAGCACAGTGGCCTCAACAAAAGCGGAGGCTTGAGCAATTGCGTGCTGCCAAATCACAACGGACTAAACAAAGGCAGCCTAATTATTTTTCTTGGATGATTTTATTAATTGGTTTATTGTCATTTGTTTATGGGGTTATTCAAAAAAATGTGGCGGTGGCCATTATTGGTGTAGTTTTGATAATCATAACAATATTGTTGATGAAGGTTGTTAGACAAGCCACAGAGGCTCCCAATAAAGAAAATAGTCACCTCTTACGACAATTAGAGCAAGATGAAATGACTGTACAAACTATACGCCTAAAAAAACAAAGATTGGAAGATCGCTGGTTACATGTCAATGACCAGCAAAGCGAGAAGGAGCAGCAGTATGCCCAATTGGAATATAAAATTCAGCAAGCAGAGTTAGAGAGTGAAGAAACTACGCAGTCATTGCAGCAATTTTTAAAACGCTATCGCTTACAAGGTACGATCGCTAGAACGTTAATGCCAGAATTATTTATGCGCATACGAAATGTGCAAGAACTGGCGGTTAAAAGGGACGGGTCCATTAGCCTTTTGCAAGAAATTCAGGATGAAAAGAACGGCCTTTATGAACAGCTTCAACAAGTACTAAATGAAATTTATAATGAACATGAAATATATATGTATTTGCGCACAGCCTACCTGGAAGCGCAGCAACAGCAACAGCAAGTACAGCAAGCACAAGCGCAGCTAGCTGACATCAAGATTAAACTACAAAGTGGACAAATACGAATAGATCGTTATACCGCTGATATGACGCAGCTATTGAACGAAGCACAGGTGCAAAACGAACGAGATTATTATGAGAGATATGAGCAATTTGAGCAGCAGAGAAAGATTACGACAGAGCTTCAAACGATTCAGGCTCAACTAGCCTCGTTGAATTTATCTGAATACGATGAGTTAATAGAGGACTCTGTTGTAGAGAATATGCGTGTTTTAGAGCAGGAGCAAACTTCTTTGCAAGTGGATATAGACCGATGTCTTGAACATCGGGCTGCCTTGCAAATTGAAAAGGAACAGTTATTAAATGACGAAAAATATGGCCAAATGCTTCAACAGTTTGAACAGGAAAAATCGGAGTTACAGCAGTTGATTGAGCATTGGGCAACGAAAAAAGCCGTGGCGACTGCTATTCATGAAACATTATTTCGTCTTCGAGAAGAAAAATTACCACATGTTTTATCGAAGGTTAATGCGATATTCCAATTACTTACTGGAGGGCGCTACGATCAACTTACGATTCATGAAGAGGGCTACTTTATTGCGAAAGATGTGGCAGGAATTCGTTATCAAATGGTTGAATTATCACAGGCAACAAAGGAGCAAGCCTACATGGCATTACGTATGGCACTTGCGCAAACGTTGATGACCTCTGCGCCATTCCCGATTATTATGGATGATCCGTTTGTCCATTTTGATCGAAACCGTACAGACAAAATGGTACAATTAATGAAAGAAGTAGGATATGAACGTCAAATTTTATATTTTACTTGCCATGACGAAATGCTCAAACATTGGCCGAAAGAGCAAATTATTGATGTAGGAGCACTAGCAAATGAAAGGGGAGTGGCGTCAACATGAAAGGAATTACAACGCTCCAGGTTGGAGAAGCAGTTGATCAATTTTTATTAATTAAACAAGCGACAAAAGGAGTTACTACTGTTGGGAAGCCATTTATGTCGCTTATATTACAAGATAAAAGTGGAGATATTGAGGCAAAGCTTTGGGATACAAATGAGGATCATGAAAAGATGTATCATGCTGAAGCCATTGTACGTGTCGGTGGAGAAATTCACGACTACAGAGGGAAAAATCAATTGCGCATCAAAGCCATTCGTGTGGCAAAGCCAGAAGAAGGAATTGCCATTCATGATTTAGTACCCTCCTCTGCAACACCGAAGGAACAACTATTTGAAGAGTTGAATCAATTTTTCTTTGATATTAAAAATCCAAATATTTCACGTATGACGAGAGCAGCCATTAAAAAACATCAGGATGACATATTAGTTTTTCCAGCGGCAACTAAAAATCATCATGATTATGCTTCTGGCCTATTAGATCATATGGTGTCCATGTTAAAACTAGGTAAAGCCATTGCTGATTTATATCCGACTCTTAATCGAGACCTGTTATATGCGGGTATTATTTTGCACGATATTGGAAAAGTTGTGGAGCTGTCAGGACCAGTTGCCACGACATATACAGTGGAGGGCAACCTGTTAGGACATATTACGATAATGGTGAATGAAATTGCTAAGATTGCTAGTGAGCTAGAAATTGAAGGTGAAGAAGTGATGCTTTTACAGCATATGGTATTATCTCACCACGGTAAGGAAGAGTGGGGTAGTCCTAAAAAGCCGATGGTTCAAGAAGCAGAAATTTTACATTATATTGATAACATCGATGCTAAGATGAATATGCTGACTAGAGCCTTAGGTAAAACGGCACCTGGTGAATTTACAGAGCGACTATTCCCTCTGGATAACCGATCGTTTTATAAGCCAACATTTTAATCATTCAACACATTATTTGTGAAATTTTTATTTCTAAATAACTGTGTGGGCGAACTTTTATATAAGTCTAATTATATACTGTGGAATTTCAGTACCTATCCATTGTACCAATACTGTATTTATTTTAGAATAGAGGAAGAATTTATAGGAATGGGGAAAAACAATGGATAAAGAGGGACTTGTTTCACGTAAAATAAAGTTTTGGAAAAGTTTGATTTTCAAAATGATACTAGCGATTGGTATCAGTTTATTTATTAGCTCACATATTTCAGAATTCGTTAGCCAACAAATCGAAAAGGTAGTGGAGTTAAATGGTAGCGCAGGTGTTGCCATTAATACATTTATTTCGCTATTTATCGGGACAGTAATTATTTCTTTATGTACAAGATATATCGTCTTAAAGCGTGTAAAGCGTGTGTTAAAAGCAATGACGCAAGCTGCGGATGGCGATTTAACAGTACGTATAGATGATAAATTGAAAGATGAAATTGGTCAATTATCGACTGAATTTAATCATATGTTAGAGCAAATCGGCTCAGTTATTGAAAAGGCGAATAAAGCATCTACGGATGTCTCTGCTTATACAAATGAATTTACTACGATTACAGAGCAAAGTAGTAACACAGTTGAAACCATCTCTGTTGCAATTCGAGAAATTGCCGCTAGTGCGGAAGGTCAATTGGAGCAAATGGACTTATTATCTGATTCTGCTAACTTAATTTCCAAGGATATGGATTATGCTTCATCCGCAGTACAGGCAGTTGCGGATATAGCGAATGAAACGAACCAAAAGGCTGATTTAGGATTACAGTTAATTGAACAAACGATTGGAAAAATGAATACTATTAATGAATCTGTTCACCAATCAACAGAGGTTGTCAATGCATTAGGGGAAAAATCGAAGGAAATTAGTACAATTGTAGCACTCATTACAAGCATTACGGATCAAACAAATTTACTTGCATTGAATGCTTCCATTGAGGCAGCACGAGCAGGAGAAGCAGGAAAAGGATTTGCGGTTGTCGCCGATGAAGTAAGAAAACTAGCTGAGGAATCTGGGAAGGCTGCTGACGATATTAGAACATTAGTAGATGATATCTTAAGCCAAACATCAAGCGCAGTTTATGCTATTAATAGTGGTACACAATTTGTAGAGGAAGGGCGAGAGGCTGTTGAACAAACAGGCGGTGCCTTTAAAAATATTGTAGAATATCTCCAACAAATTAGCCATCGTACAAAGGAAGTTACGGATATAGTATTGCGTGTAAATGAGAAGGCGAGCCAGACCGATTATGCAACGAAAGAAATTGTAGGTATTGCAAATAGCACCTCTTCAGGTATACAGCATATCGCGCTCTCTATTGAGCAGCAAACGGCTTCTAACGAGGAAATCGCAAGTGCTGCGAATGTACTTCAGACGATGTCGAATGACTTACAAGCCGAAATAAGCCAATTTAAAGTAAAATAGCAAAAGAGAAAGGGAGCATCTGTATGATAAGATGCTCCCTTTATTTGAGGATATTGCTCCTTTAATGGAAAAGGTCAATCATCCTCATTATTTAGATTCTTTATCTGTATCTTCTGCTTTGTCGCTAGATTCTTCCTTAGAAGCATTTTCTTCTGCTTTTTTAGCTGCTTCTTCAGCTGCCTTAGCTTGTTCTTCACTTGTTGTAGTAAAGAATTCTAGGGAATCTTTTAAATCCTTATCAGAAGTTTTAACTTTTGCATCTTTTGCCATTTTCGCAACGATGTCTTTTAGAATAGTTTGCGCTTCACCTGTTTGGTTCAGTTTGCTTAACATCGATGTACGAATTTTTTCTTCTTCATCTTTAAATGCACCAACATCTTTCACGTCACGCTTGTCCGTAATTTCGATTACGTGATAACCGAAGCTAGACTTTACTGGCTCACTTAAAGTGTTTAATTCAAGTGCATAAGCAGCATCGTTAAACTCATCAACCATTGAACCAACAGAGAACCAACCAAGCTCTCCACCATTTTGTGCAGAAGCTGTATCTGTAGAGTACTCTTTTGCTACATCAGCAAATTTAGCGCCACCTTTAATTTTCTCAATGGCTTCTTTGGCTGTTTTTTCATCTGCTACTAAAATATGACGACCATTTAATTCTGTTTTCATTTGCTCGTAGTATTTTTTTACATCTTCTTCTTTAATAGCTTGATCTTTTAAAGCTTTTTCTTGAAGAAGTTGAACGCGTAAAGAATCTTTAAAGCCTTGTTCTGTTAAGCCACTTTCAGCAAGTGCTTGTGCAAAACCATCACCAAATTGTGAAGCTGTAGTATCATAAGCTTCTTTAAGTTCTTTATCTGTTACTTCATATTTGTCAGACAATACTTTTTCAGTCACCATTTGTTGTAATACATATGAGCCTGTTAAAGATTTGGCTTTTTCATTAAAGTCAGCAACTGAAATATCGCCAACTTTAGAAGTAACGATTGCTTTGCTATCTCCGCCGCTACACGCACCAAGCGCTAAAACAGAAGCAGCTAAAGTTAAAGATAAAACTGTCTTTTTCATAGTGGATATTCTCTCCTAACATGGTTTCGTCCATTTTTTACTATAACATAAACGTTTTAAAAACAAAATGGTTCCCCCTTGAGTATTGCCTATATTTCAATTTTTGAAGCGCATAGGATATAGAAAAGAAAGGGGGTGAAGTTATGGGCAACGGAGGATACGGTGGCGGTGGCTACGGCTCAGGCTTTGCTTTATTAGTTGTGTTATTTATTTTATTAATTATCGTTGGTGCAGCGTTCCTATACTAATTAATAAAACAGTGAAAAGCTAAGAGCTCCATTAACTCTTAGCTTTTCTTAACAGTGTTAGACATTCACGCCGCATGCTAGAGATCCAAGCCATTAGTAATGGTTTGAGCAAGTTGTTTTATGGGGACTCAACTTATCTTGTCGTATGCGGATGTGAATGTAATTTACTTTTCAATTGTTATACTGCATATAAAATTTCAATATAAAATGAGACAAGTAAAATGGTAATAAGTATATTTATAGTTCGGAATATTTTTGGCTGGTTTTCTTCGGGAATTTCACGTCGCATACATAGAGCATATGTCATACGGTTAATTTGAAATAAATAGAATACCGAGAATAGAACTACAATCATTAATAGCAAGTCTATTCCTCCCCTCTTTCAATAGTAATAGCATAACAAAGAACGCCATTAAAAAACAAGTACAAGCAATTTAGTGAACAGTTGGTGGAACTAAAATTTCATAGCCCTTTGGTGTTTCTTCAATTTGTGAGTTTTTTGGCGAATTCAATAAATATTTCACGTAAAGTATATCAATCAAACATAGACTACAATGATACGCTAACAGCAAAGTACCGTAATGTGTGTATGCTGGTAGTAGCCAAGTACCTATTATAATACTAGTATTAAGAACGATAAAAGGCGTAAGAAGTGCTAGTATATAACGGTTTTTGGATAAAGGCTCACGAATACGCATGTGTAATACTGGTATTAGATAAAATTGCGTACGGACTCGCAATTTAAGATGCTGGCGTAAATCGTAAAGAGCGAGAAAGTGTAAAAACTTGTGAACCGGATAAAGTGTTAATACAGCTATTACAAAGAGCCAGAATAAACGATCTGTATAATGCTCTTCATTGAATAAATTAAACGTCACATACGATACTGAAAAAACGGATAAGAAAGTAATAACACCCATTATAATAATACGCGTAGTGCCGTAATGATGTTCAAGATTTAAAATTTTCCAACAATGCATGGTTTATTATCAACTCCGAAAATAGGAAGTGTCCTATTTAATGTAAATTGAATTGTCTTAGAATGCAAGAGAAAGGAGGTACTTCAGAAATATTTCTGAAATACCTCCTTTCACATGATTTATTTCTAAATGAACAGCTAGAATCCAGAGGAAAATATCTGTACGATAGCCTTATTTTATCCCTTTACAGTTGGACGTTCTTCAAGCGTGTCAAAGGAATCACGGAAATGCTGGAAGGAGCGTTCAAAAATATCGATGAAATCCTCACCATAAATATTTCGTATGACAGCCATTACGTCTAAAAAGTCTGGAAAACGGCCGTATAAGTCTTTTAAGGCCAATGATCCTTCTAATACAGAATGATAAGTATTATGGTAGTTTTTATTCATCTCTACAATAAGCTCTGTACCAGCTTCAGTTAGCTCAACATACGTATTACGCTTATCATCATCTCGCTTCGAAAATTTAAGGAAGCCTCGCTCTTCTAATTTTTTGGAGAAGTTAAATGCTGTTGATACATGCATGACTCCGAACTTTGCTACATCAGAAATAGAGGCTCCCTTTAAATGATAGGAAATCCACAAAATATGGTGTTCATTAATATTTAAATCATATGGTTTAATCCATTGTTGCCAATCTTTTTCAACCGCTTTCCATAGTGCTTTCGATAATTGCGCGATTCTTTGACTATAAAGCATTGCTTCTTTTTGTGTGTATAATTCCTCTGACAAAACCATCACCTACTGCTTTCTTTCACATTTTTAAAAATATTATAGCAGTAAAGAAAAAAAGTTTAAAGTTAGAAAAATTAAAAAATTGAAAAGTGGTTAAAAAATAATATTATAGCAATAGTTTTTGATGAAAAAATAGATTAATTAGCATCTAAAGAGGACTTTAGTCGCTAATTTTTTCCTGCGGTTTTTTCTTGTTTTCTGTGAATTGTGCAATGTTTTTCTCGATTTCGCTTATCGAATTCTGTAAAGCATCTAATTCTTGTTGCAAATTATTTTTATTTGGCTCTATTTCTTCTGTAAAAGTCGTAATTGTTTGTTTTAAATCATTTATTATTTGTGGGATATTATTTTTAACTTCGTTTGTTAATGTATTGACAGAATGTTTCACAGTCCCTACTTGTTGTTTAACATCAAGGAGCATACCTTTTGTTTGGTCTGCATTTTGTTTTAATGTTGTGCGTAACTGCTGGCCTGATTGTGGGGTTGAGAACAGCACAGCAACTGTTCCACCAATAATACCTGTTGCTAGTCCAATTAAGAATGGTTTTGCTTTCATATTATCTACCTCATTTCTTGTCATGATTAACTACTATTAAACCATGAATTGCATGAATACAAAAAGAAAAAGAAACTGAGCAAGTGATAGAGCATCACCGTTCAGTTTCTTTCGATTATTTTAAAGTTAGTATTTATGAAATCTGAGAAATGGCAGTCACAAATTTAGAGCGCTTTACTAATTTTGCAACAATAGGGTAAATAATAGCAAAAGCAACGACATTAAATGCTACCGCTGGAAGGACAACCCCAATAAAGAGCATCGCAAACGTTGCACCTACATTTGCATTGAAAACAAAAAGTGCCACTGCTAAAAAGACCGTACCTGATAGTATAGTACCTAAACCAACTAAAACTGCAGAGACAGCGAAACTATTTGCTATCTTTTTTAGAACAATTACAGCAGCTAAAAACACAAAGCCTGTTACAGCTTTATCGATAATGTTTGGAACTAGACCGGCAGGAAATGTTGTGAACAAACCTGAAAGTACACCTGTTGCTATCGAAAGTAAAAACGTTTCTTTCACTGTAGGAAACAATAAAATGCCAATAAACATCATTGTTAACATGAAATCGGGTTTCATGCCGTTAATCATTCCTGGTGTAACGACATATAGTGCCGCACCGATCCCAACTAAAAGTGCCATTAATACTAAATTCTTTGTATTCATTTTTTATCTCTCCTCGACTAAGCTAATCTATTAGTTTCCCAACGTGTCCTCTTGACCGTTAGCGAAACTTATTTGTGATTGTACGCTAAAATTTTTATATTTGCAATACAGTATGTGGGTTATTAAAATGTTAATATATGACAAAAGTCGTTATAGGTTGGCTTTAATACTTTCTGCCACTTCAGCCAATTGTTCTGGTGAATATTTTTGTGTTTGCCAAACTAAACCTAAGCCTTCTTTTTCGTCATAACGCGGAATAAAATGTAGATGATAGTGGAACACAGTTTGTCCAGCCGCTGCCCCATTATTATTAATCGTATTCAAACCGATTGGCTCAAACGCTGCCTTAATGGCATTCGCAATTTTCGGTGCCGCAGCATATAAGTTGCGTGCAACATCCTCTGGCATTTCGTATAGATCCTGGCAGTGATGCTTTGGAATTAGTAAAGTATGACCTTTTGCAACTGGTGAAATGTCTGTAAATGCATAGACATGATCGTCTTCATAAACTTTTGTACTTGGAATGGATCCATCGATAATTTTGCAAAATAAGCAATCGCTCATGAGAATTTCCCCCTTATCGTATATGTAAATTCATTCTATCATACTCAAACCTGTATCATTTGCTAATTTTTGATAAAATATAAAACAAGAAGAGGAGTGAGGTTATGTCAGTATTAGAGGTACAGCATGTGACAGGTGGATATACAAGAAAACCTGTTATTAAAGATTTATCTTTTACTATTGAAAAAGGAGAGCTTGTTGGCTTAATTGGCTTGAATGGGGCCGGTAAAAGTACAACGATTAAACATATAATAGGAACAATGTTGCCAAAAGAAGGGGATATTTACCTTAATGGGGTAACGTTAAAGGAAGATACGGACAAGTATCGTACAGCCTTTTCTTATATCCCTGAAACCCCTGTGCTTTACGATGAGCTAACATTGAGGGAACATTTAGAATTAACAGCGATGGCTTACGGTATTGATAAGGCAACTCTAGATGCTCGTTCTGAAGTACTTTTAAAGGAATTCCGGATGGAGAAAAGATTAAACTGGTTCCCATCACATTTTTCAAAGGGAATGCGTCAAAAGGTTATGATTATGTGTGCCTTTCTAGTGAATCCTAGTCTGTATATTATAGATGAGCCTTTTGTGGGGTTAGATCCACTCGGAATTCAATCATTATTAGATCAAATGGATGAGAAGAAAAAAGAAGGTGCTTCCATATTAATGTCTACGCATATTCTATCGACTGCCGAAAAGCATTGTGATCGAATTATATTATTGCACGAAGGAAGAGTTCGAGCGCAAGGAACGATGGCAGATTTGCGACAAACATTTGCGATGCCCAATGCAACATTGGACGATCTATATATTGCAATGACAAAGGAGCGGGACCATGAAGAACTTGCGTGATGTATGGTCCTCTCGCTTTATGCATTATATCGGAGAAGTACAAAAATATATGCAATTTATTTTTACAGGACATATTGCCATTGTACTTGTATTTCTAATTGGAGCAGGAGGCTACCAATATAGTGAATGGTTGAAAGTTGTACAGTCAGATTTCCCAGCTGAAACACTTATTGCTGTTTTTATAGGCGTCTTATTGGCCTTTAGTCGGCCTACTACGCTATTGAGAGAGCCAGACCAAGTGTACCTATTGCCCCTTGAATCAAAAATGTCGCTGTATTTTAGCAAGGCATTAGCTTGGACATTTTGGTCTCAGGTTTGGATTGTAGCAATCGTCTACATTGTTAGTATTCCGCTATTAAAAGCAGTGACGGATTTAACAACGGCTGACATTTGGTCGATATTCCTACTTGTGATTGTGCTGAAATATATAAGTGTACGAGGAGAATTCAGCTATCGATATAGTGAACGCGGTCAAATGGTTTGGGTGGACAGGCTGATCCGAGCAATAATATTTGCTGCCGCTGTTTTTATGGGGCTGCAAGCTCAGTTGCTCCTATCAATTGTTGCTACAGTCATAAGTGTTATTTATATTATTGTCTTTAGAAAAAAATCTGCAGGAGAACCAGTACCTTACGAACATTTTGTAAAGCTTGAGCAAAATCGAATGATGAGCTTTTACCGTTTCGCAAATTATTTTACAGATGTACCCCATTTACATGGAAGCATCCGACGTCGAGGCTGGATGGACTGGCTCTATAAATTCGTTCCATATGGTAAAAATAACGCTCAAAAGTATTTAGTATTTCGCACCTTTGTCCGTACAGATGATCATTTTTATTTATGGCTTCGTCTTACGGCCATTTCAGCAGTGATTGCAGCATTTGTAGACATTCCAATTGTTACATGGATTGTTGCCGCGGCACTAAGCTTTGCAACGACTATCCAATTAAAACAGGCATTACTTTCAAGTGGGGAATTCCGCATGGACATGCTGTTTCCGTTGCCGGATAATGCTCGTCAACTAGCTGTGAAGCAAATTGTACGTCTAGCTATGATTACACAAGCGATCATCGTAGGATTATGTGCGATTACACAGCCGATGTTTTATATTGTAGTTGTCATTGTTTTAGTAATTAGTGAATTGACTGCGAAGGTATCTAAATAATGAAAAGCTCATTTTCCCAGCCTGTGCTGAGAAGATGAGCTTTTATTTGTTGTAGATCTATTCTGTATCCTCTTTTGGCATAGCACTATAAGTTGTAACGTAGGACGCTGCCGAGAAGATGTTCTGCTGATTTACACCACTAGAATCATCTCTTTTTGCATGTGCGTTTTCAAAGGCTTTAGAGCTTTTCCATGCTTCGAATGAATGTGGTCCATGCCACTGAGTCATAACAATATAAGTGTCATCCTTGATGGGACGAAGTAATCTGTAGGACTCAAAGCCCGGCTCATCCTCAATGGCATGTGAACGTTGTAAAAAGCGATGCTCGAAAACAGGGCGTCCTTCATCTGTTACGGGAATATTATTAAGAACAAAGAATCCATGTTCTTCTAGCTCATTTACCGAATCTAACACTTCAAATTTGCGAGGTGTGGCAAAAACAGATTTCCCTTCTGTTTCATGAATTAACACGGAATTTCCCTCTCCGTGAATTAAGATCATATGCTCATTTGGATACTTATTTTTCAGTTGTTCTAAAAAATCACCAGTACCAGAAGTTAAATAAATATTCATCAATTTATCCTCCTCATGAATCTTACTAATTATAGCGTGATTATACCCTTTTCAGCATAAGTCTAACGCTTTGTCCAAAAAGAATCTGTCTAGAATGAACAATTTTATGACATTTCACTAGGAAAACTATACAATAACAGAGGAAGCGTTTACTATTGGAAACGGATATCAATAATAAAGGAATAAATAATACATTTTTTTCTTGACTCAGCAAATGTTTTTTGTACATAAATCGAAGTATAAGATACAGAAAACTCTTTCCACTATAGAGAGTGGTGAACCCACTGATTCAAGATAAAGCCTCTGGTCGATATTGCAGATTTTGAAGAGAAGAGTAAAGAGCAAGGAATCTGGACACAATTACGCCAGGGCGTATGGATAGTAATGAATTTATCGAGGGGAAGGAATTATTCATGACAACTTTTAACGATACACTTCTGCGTGCTGCTCGTGGAGAAAAAACCACACACACGCCAGTATGGTATATGCGTCAAGCAGGACGTTCTCAGGCAGAATATCGTGCCATCAAAGAAAAATATTCATTAGAGGAAATTACACATCAACCTGAGCTATGTGCATATGTCACTCGTCTACCTGTAGAAAATTACAATGTTGATGCAGCTATACTATACAAAGATATTGTTACACCTCTTCCTGGAATTGGCGTAGATGTAAAAATTAAAGCAGGTATTGGTCCTGTTATTTCTAATCCAATTCGTTCAGTTGCAGATGTTGATAATTTAGGTGAATTCAACGCTAAAGAGCATACACCATTTGTATTAGAGACTATTAAAATCTTGACAGAAGAGCAATTGAATGTCCCGTTGATTGGTTTTGCTGGAGCACCATTTACACTTGCCAGCTATATGATTGAAGGTGGTCCTTCTAAAAACTATAACAAAACAAAATCATTTATGGTGTCAGAACCACAAGCTTGGTTTGCATTAATGGATAAACTGGCTGACATGATTATTGCAGATGTCACTGCCCAAATTAAAGCTGGTGCAAAAGCGATCCAAGTATTTGATTCTTGGGTGGGCGCTTTAAATGTGGAAGATTACCGTGTATTTATAAAACCAATTATGACGCGAATTTTTGCGGAATTACAAAAAGAAAATGTACCATTGATTCAATTTGGTGTCGGGGCAAGTCATTTAGCGAAGGAATGGAATGATTTACCGATTGATGTTGTCGGCTTAGACTGGCGCTTACCGATAAAAGAAGCACGCGCGAATGGTATTACAAAACCAGTCCAAGGTAACCTAGATCCATCACTTTTATTGGCTGATTGGTCAGTCATTGAAAAACGAGCTAAGGATATTATCGATCAAGGTTTAGAAATGCCGGGTCATATCTTTAACCTAGGTCATGGTGTTTTCCCAGAGGTTGATCCAGAGGTCTTAAAGCGTTTAACGACACTTATTCATGAATATAGTGCACAACAAATTCAAGCTCGTTCTTAAAAAGCGGATTCAAATGTGAAATATGTCCTTTTCTATGTACGAAATTTTTATCATAGAAAGGGAGCTGTCCAACATCATAGATTGGACAGCTTCTTTTTATCACATAATGTATAAAAACATAAAACAATTTTAGAGGTGAAAAGGGTAATGAAAGAAGTTAAAGGCTTATTGGTAATGGCATATGGAACACCTTATAAAGAAGAGGATATTGAACCTTACTATACACATATTCGTCATGGTCGCAAACCTTCGGAAGAGCATTTAGAAGATTTACGTAGTCGCTATGAAGCAATCGGAGGCTTATCTCCTTTAGCAGCAGCAACACAGGCACAAGCTGAAGCGTTATGTGCACGTTTAAATGAAGTTCAGGATGCTGTAGAATATAAATTGTTTATTGGTTTAAAGCATATTCATCCATTTATTGAAGACGCAATAGAGCAAATGGTCGCAGAGGGCATCAAAGAAGCGGTATCAATTGTTTTAGCTCCTCATTTCTCAACATTCTCTATTAAATCTTATAATGGCCGTGCTGTGGAAGCAGCAGGAGATCGCTTAACGATTACATCCGTAGAATCTTGGTATGATGAACCTAAATTTATTGAGTATTGGAAACAACAAGTTAATGATACATTTAAGTCAATGTCTGAAGAAGAACGTGAAACAGCATGCTTAATCGTTTCAGCTCATTCACTTCCTGAAAAAATTAAAGATTTAGGTGACCCTTATGAGGATCAATTAATTGAAACAGCCCGACTTATTCAAGAGGCAACTGGATTGAAAAACGTTGAGGTCGGCTGGCAATCAGCAGGACAGACACCAGAGCCTTGGATTGGTCCAGATGTTCAAGACTTAACACGTGAGCTTTATGAGGAAAAAGGCTTCCGTTCATTTGTTTATACGCCAGTAGGTTTTGTAACAGAGCATTTAGAAGTGTTATATGATAATGATTTTGAATGTAAAGTTGTTTGTGATGAACTAGGCGCAAAATATTATCGTCCGTCGATGCCAAATACACATCCTTTATTTATTGATGCGATGGTCGATGCGATTTATAAAAAATTAAGCTAAGCGAAAAGAAAGTGATGATGTTGGTGACTCAGAAAAGACGAAAGGTAGTTGTTGTAGGCGGTGGTATTACGGGCCTTACAGCTGCGTTCTATATGCAAAAACAAGCAAGCACAAAAGAATTGCCATTAGATATCGTACTTGTCGAGTCGTCATTACGTCTTGGCGGAAAAATTCAAACACTAAGAAAAGATGGTTTTATTATTGAGCGTGGGCCAGAATCTTTTTTTGACCGTGAAAATTATGTAAATGCTTTAGCAAAGGATCTCGGTATCGAACAAAAAATCATGACGAGTAACGCAGGACCTAACTATGTTGCTTTCGGAAGCCAGTTATACCCAATCCCAAGCCATCTTTTATCAGGTGAAACGCCACATATCTCATCATTTATTACATCAGGCTTGTTTTCACTAAGCGGTAAAGTTCGTGCGGCAGGTGATTTTTTTATCCCACGCTCAGCACAAGACGATGATCAACCATTGGGGGCATTTTTTAGAAGAAGGTTTGGCGCAGAGGTTGTTGAAAATCTAGTGGAGCCTTTACTAGCAGGGACATTTGCAGGGGATATTGAGCAATTAAGTATGAGCTCAACTTTCCCACAGCTTTATCATCTAGAGCAAAAATATCGTAGCTTATTAGTAGGGATGAAAAAGGCTGGAACAAATTTCTTGAGTAATGATTTTATTGATGAAAATAAAGGGATATTTCAAACCTTTAGTAATGGGCTTGAAACATTAATCGAAAGTATTGAGGAATCTCTACTTCCGGGGACAGTGATGAAAGGTGTCAAGGTCGAAGAAATTGAGCATGGAAAAGATGGGTCTGTACATGTAATGCTAAACAATTTCTCACATATTAAAGCGGATGCGGTCATTATTGCTACACCCTTTAATATGGCGGATAAGATGTTCAGTAAGTATAATTTATTAAATGAACTAGGGACAATGAAAGCTGCAACTATCGCAACCGTTACAATGGCATTTAAAAAGGAGCAGCTTGGTGAGTTAGACGCGCTATCATTTTATGTCTCTCGAAATAGTGATTTTTCAATCACTTCATGTACGTGGATGAATCGAAAATGGCCGGGTACCTCACCTGATGGTTATGTGTTATTACGTAGTTATATTGGTCGAGTGGGTGACGAGGCGATTGTAGCATTATCAGATACTGAGATTGAAAAAACAGTGCTACAGGATTTAAATAAAACTATCGGTATAAATGGAGAACCGATAACGACTGTAGTCACACGCTGGAAAAATGCGATGCCACAATACACCGTTGGACATGAGGCGAAGGTCCAACGCATAAAGCAGGAATTACGAGAACATTTTCCAACTGTAAAATTGGCAGGCAGCTCATTCGAAGGAATATCCATCCCAGAATGTGTGCAACAAGGTAAACATGTTGCCGATGAAGTGTTGGCGGAAATTTTTTGTTAGTAGAAGCACGATAGTACAAACATTATGTTTGTACTATTTTTTTATTGACGTAAGTTCAAAAGAAGACAAAAAAGAAATAGCAAACTAACTATTTCATAGTTTGCTATTTCTACATCTATACATCCAAATTTTCTAGATAACCTAGTTCTAAGAAATTCGATGACATGACCAAACGATACCACCAGAGTTTGCTCCACCTAGTGTAAGAGAGATAGTCAATCCATTGGCTTCATAGAACAAGTCAATCGTATCTCCAGCATTTAAATTCACTTCTCCTGCTAAAGTGATTGTGCCATTTCCAAGAACTGCTCGTAAAGTTAATACAAGTGCCACATTGACGTTTAGTACAGGGAACAAGCCACTAATTAAATTTGTAGTAGCATTTTGCCTAATTGCAAATGAAGGGTTTATTCCTGCTCCTAAAGTAACACTAATGGCCGCAGTAGTGGAGTAGTTAATAGTTGCTTCAAAGGAATATCTACCTGTAGTTGGTACAGTGAATATACCAGTTGTTGGATTGAATGCAGGTGTTGTAAAGTACGGTGACGCGACACTCCAGTTAGTGATTGAGGTAGATCCACTAACAACCAACGTGTTTTTAAAGGCAGAGAATCCTTCAGTAAACGCAGGTCCAGTAGCACCAGTTACACCAGTAGTTCCAGTAGCACCAGTTACACCAGTAGTTCCAGTAGCCCCAGTCACACCAGTAGTTCCAGTAGCCCCAGTTACACCAGTAGTTCCAGTAGAACCGGTAGCCCCAGTCACACCAGTAGTTCCAGTCGCGCCAGTAGCTCCTGTAATACCTGTAGCGCCAGTTATACCCGTAGCGCCAGTAGAACCTGTAGCACCAGTAGTTCCAGTAACACCCGTAGCTCCGGTAACGCCAGTAGAGCCAGTAGAGCCAGTAGAACCGGTAGCCCCAGTTACACCAGTAGTTCCAGTAACACCAGTAGCTCCGGTAACGCCAGTAGAGCCAGTAGCTCCGATATCACCAGTAGCCCCAGTCACACCAGTAGCCCCAGTCACACCAGTAGTTCCAGTAGCCCCAGTTACACCAGTAGTTCCAGTAGCCCCAGTCACACCAGTAGTTCCAGTAGCCCCAGTAGCTCCGGTAACGCCAGTAGCTCCGATATCACCAGTAGCCCCAGTCACACCAGTAGTTCCAGTAACACCCGTAGCTCCGGTAACGCCAGTAGAGCCAGTAGAGCCAGTAGAACCGGTAGCCCC